>NZ_JAWMQR010000001.1:0-1345584 GCF_033283405.1 Halioxenophilus sp. WMMB6 | reverse complement strand
GTATATCATTGAGTACATTGAATTTTATAATCGAGAGAGGTTACACAGCACATTAGGCTTTCAATCACCTATGGAATATGAAAGTCTATGTGCATAAAAAGTGTCAACGAAAGTGGTATAGGATCACCGCTGCGTTACGGCCCGTGTTGTTGGCGTTATAAGGCTTGAGTATGTGGAAGCACGTAATTGCATCTAGCATCCAATCAGCTTTCGTAGGGGCTTTGCTTCTAATAATCGTTAGCTTGCCTTCATATGGCGGGGCAGCAACTATTTTTGGTTTCATTGCTTTCCCTATAGCTCTTGTTGTTTGTCTATTGCTGGCGTATCCATTAATTCGCTTGTGGCAATTTTACTCTTGGTCAAACTGGGTAAGCTTCGTCGTTTATACCCTTTCAGGCTTTGTTTGTGGCTTTTTTACTCCGGTAGTTATGTTTGGTGTTTCGGGCACAGAGTTTAGTTTTCAGTCTATTACCTTTCTTAGTGTTTATGGCGGGCTAGGTCTTGTTTGTTCCCTTTCCGCGTGGAGCTACGTGCGTAAAAATGTCGCCTTATAACAAGCCGCTCAAATTCGTTCCGGCCGCAAAAAGCGCGGCCTCCACCGGACTCGCTAACGCTCGCCGTTTAGCGGGGCGTTATAGGGCTAGCATGCTCCGAAGCCCAAATTTACTGGATTAGAATCAGGCTAAGAATTAACTAGGAGAAAAGAAGATGCGGATTTTGGGATGCCTATTGTTACTTTTACCTGTGGTTGGTTATGCCGATTCTTATTTATGTGTGGCAGACAAGGCCAGTGGTTTTCAATTTTCTAAATCAAGCTGGGACGTAGCAAATTTTAGAACAGACAATAAATACATCATTCAGGCTTCAAATATTGAGCGCTTCCCACTTCAGGTAGTGAGGGTGGGAGATAAAGTACCTGTAATAATGTGCAAACAGGGAATTAATTCTGGAGGCTTTTTGCATTGTGATAGTGGAGGCCCATTGGATATGCTAGGAATCGTGATGGGCGAGCACTTTACATTTAATGAAAAAAGCCTGCGATTCATGAGGGTGGTTCCTCGTGGCTATATTAATGTTGTTCCAGGAAATGGCATCTCAGAATCAGAGAGTCGCACTCCACACATAGAAATTGGGAAATGCTCTCAACTCTGAGCCACGCAAATGAGAAAAAGCCCTATAACAAGCAAAGGCAGTCGGAAAACCAAAAGCTTCGCTTTTATTTTCCGCTGCTTTGGGCGTTAGGTGCTGGCAGCTTCGTAGTGCCGTCCGACATTAAAGATTGAGTGTAAAGGCTACCATTGCAAGATTTCGAGATTTAAGGTGATAAGGAATATGCTAGACAATAATCACGAAACTATTAATCCTCCAAAATCGAACATTAGTTTATGGAGGTATATGGATCTCACAAAATTTCTAAGTTTGTTGGAAAATAAAAAGCTCTTTTTCCCAAGATCAGACCAGTTTGAAGACGCTTATGAGGGGGCATGGTCAAAAGCGGGTGTAAATTTGCTAAGAGACCCACAAAAAAACGGTGGTCTCCCAACACAAGCAGTTGAGCAACTCATTTCACATTCTGATACCGTAAAAAAAGAAATGTATATTAGTTGTTGGTTTGCAGCCGAGCATGAATCAGCTGCGATGTGGAAATTATATCTACAAAGTAATGAAGGTATTGCAATTCGAACGAATTACGAGTTGCTGTGCGAACCATTGGAAAAATCTAGCTTTAGAATACGCACAACCATGGTTAACTATATCGATTACGACCATCAGGTAATACCCTTCACTAACCTATTGTTCCCATTCGTGTGTAAACGACTTAGCTTCTCTCATGAGAATGAGATGAGAGCTTTGGTTTGGTCATTTGAAGATGTAAATAAAGCGCAAATAGATGCTAACGCAAAATATGTTGAAATAGATATTGATCCACAAAAACTTATTCAATCAGTACATGTTTCTCCGTCAGCACCTTCTTGGTTTGGCGATTTGGTTCGCCAATTGTTGGTTCGGTATGGGTTGAGTGTGAATGTGGAAAATTCAAATTTATATAGTCGCCCAGTGTACTAGTGCACCTAACAATCACAAGCAAGGGACCAAACTACACTCCGCCAATTTGCGGTTCGCTTTGCTCACTTTACCGCAAATTGGCTCCACTACGTTTGGCCCCTGTTGTGGGCGTTATGCTCTCCAGCAACTCAATGCTGCGTTTAGATTTGGAGTTTAGTAGAGAGGAAATTAGATATATGTACGTGATTCTTAATTATGCAAGTACACCACAAGACGAATTCGAAGTTATAGACGACGTCGACGCGAAAAATGCGATTGAGATCTTTGATACGTTTAATTGGCTTCATGAAATTGAAATACATCAGAATCGAAGAGAGAAATTTCCAAGTATTTCAGTTTACGTGGCTGGTGAAAGAGAAATGATTACTATGTATGCAAGAAGAGAAGAAGATAACATATATTTTTTTTCGCAGTGTCGATTTCCAGGCGAGGTAGAAAGATTTTTTGGTCTCTATAGAGCATGGGGAACGGTAACGTTAACTTGTATGGCATTTAGTTACGAGCAAGCACGTAATGCGTTAGTGCTTATGATGGCTAAAAACTACGACGGTTTGAGAGAACTATTTGCATAACAAGTTGGTGCAGTGGAACCAGTTACGCTCTGTAAATTTTATGGTATCGCTTCGCTCTTTTTACCATAAAATTTCCTCCGCTACACTGGTCCACTGACAAAGGCGTTATATGAAAAAGGAAAATAATGGCAAGTCCAAGTGATCACTATTTTAAACAAGAACATATAAGACGACTATATTATTCTAATAAACTTAGAACGATGATGATGGTTTCTATAAAAAGGCAAAACGATACTTGGCCTTGGGAAAAAAAATTAATAAGACACCCACTTTAGAAGGGAAAATATAGAAATACGATTTTTTTCGACAGCAGATACAAATGGCGAGAATTATCGAAAATTATTGAAGGTATTTCACGGTAAAATCGATCGAAAGGCTATCGTTTCCGGCTTGTTTCGATGATGTCGCAGGCGGTAGGCGAGAAGAGGCCGGCTGATGTAGCTAGCTATCAATGGTACTGATAAAAATCAGAGTTACGGGAAATACAAAAGTGCAGAACCCAATCCCGGAGCGCGTTGGTAACCCAAACATTCAGCCGCAAGACGGACTTTGAGTGACGGGCCGACTAAGGATTTACCTTGGCGTTTGAATAAAGTGGATAGCTTCAGCCATCTGTGAGCTGGTATTTGTAAGCGTTCCAGAATAGGCGGCAGGGATTGATTTATGGCCCCTCGTTTATCAGTACGAACGGCACGCCCGGTCCAGTCAACCAACTCCAAATAATCTTTGAGTTCAAAGGCAAGTCCAGTGTTGTGGTCTTGACGTTGGCCACCCACAAATGGAGCTAGTTGCGGGGGGTGTTGGCCATGGGCTTGTAAAATACCCAGTCGCAATTTGATAGATGTGTGATCAGAGGTTTCAGGAGTTTCGGCAAGCATCGCACGGATCGGATTCAAGTCCACATACGCCATACAGGCGAGCAGTGCGGTTTCATCCAGCAAAGCTTGAGAGGTGTAGCGAGCTTCCCAGAATTTGCCGGTACACTGGTCCTCGGCGTTGGCCTGACGGGCGATGGGTTCATTTAGTGCTCGCATGAACCAACTGATGTCCATCAACTGCTTGCGCCACAGGGCAATTTTTATGTCCACAGCATCCTGCTCAGCCATAGACATTCCTTCACCGGATAAAAACCGTTGAGTAAGCAAAGTGCCTTTGTATAATCGGTGCCAGCGTTCGACCACCTGAAGTGGCGTCAGTGACTCGGCCAAAGCCTTATTAACGTGCAATACCAGGTGTAGGTGATTGCTCATTACGGCATATGCACAGACATCAATAGCAAAGGCTTCTGCCAGGAGTAAAATGCGATCCTCCACCCATTGGCGACGGTGCTCGTAGGATTTACCAGTAAAGCCATCGACCCCACACAAAAACGCCCGCCGCACGCAGCGTGAGGTGCAGTGATAGTAGGGCGTGACATCTAAAGACATTTGACGGTAGCGTGCTTTGGGCATGGTAACAGTCTGCGTTTAGCTGGGGATTGGGATACTGATTATATGTACAGTATTGTGGGGTTGGTTGCAAGCGTTAAGATGGGTGTCTAGGTAACCGTTGCGTGCTTTGGGCATGGTAACAGTCTGCGTTTAGCTGGGGATTGGGATACTGATTATATGTACAGTATTATGGGGTTGGTTGCAAGCGTTAATATGGGTGTCTAGGTAACCTAAGTTTAGAAAATCAGTTATGGATTCATTTTACAATATAGGTACTGCGGAGTTTTGGTATGGTGATGTGTTTGCGGGTTGAGCATGCCTAACAAAGCAATGTTTCGGGTTCGGTCCACTCACCGCAAATTGCGGCTTTGAACATGTAGAGAATCACAGTGATTAATTGTCCGGAATGTAAAAATTCAATAGCGACGAAGCTGATACTTATCCCGGCGAAGGACAAATCGATATGCTGTCCGGTTTGTAATACTAAATTACAGGTCGGACGCGGTGTGGGGTTGGGATGTCAATTTTTGATCTGCATTATTTCGTCTGTACTTGGCATGTTGGTGGCAAGAAACTACGAAAGCATTGTCTATTGGGTGGTGCTCTCAGTATGGTTTAGTTTTGTAATTTATTTTCAGTTTAAATGCGCAACTATCAAAGTAATTCATTCATAACCATGCCAGCAATGCTGGCGGCGTTATTCCGAGCGCCCCACAATTTAGTGTTACCCAAGAAAATATGGTAGTGATGAATATGGAAGAGTTAGAAATTCAGATCTCAAAAATGGATAGAAAACACCAGTTCTCAAAGTGGGTTGCCTTACTGCTTGGTGCTTGGCTTATTTCGTTACCGCTTTAACCTGATACATTCCCTTATCGGCATTGGTTTAGAGCAAAGGATCCCAATTCGTTGTATTCAATGTTAGGTGTGTTTTCTTTTGCGTGGGCAATTGGCAATTGGCGCACAACCGCTGAGCTAAAGGTTTTGCAAGCTGCTTTAAAACTGGTAAGGGAAAAACAATAAAAAGTAGTAGCAATTTCTTTTCAGGTAACCAGGTTGGACCGTCGATATTCGAAGGGATAACGGTGTTGGTAACTGGGTTATTTTGTCGGTTGTTTCTGGGGTAAACCACTCTCCCCAAAACTCTCAACAAGATAATCGACAAACACCCGCACTTTAGCGGTTAGATACTGCCGGTGTGGGTAGACTGCAAACACACCGTATTCCGGTTGTTCGTAATCGTCCAAAATAATGGTTAACTTGCCTTCTGCCAGCTCCTTTTCGCAGGTGAACAAGGGCATGTTCGCAATACCAATACCATCGCAAGCCAGGGCCACCATCAGTTCCGCATTATTACACTGGGCGCGCGCTGCTAGTTTTACCTGCAGATTTTCATCGCCTTTTCTGAGTTCCCAGAGTAGTGGGTTGGGGGCCAGTGAATAGGCGATACAGTGGTGCTGCGCCAGTGCTGATGCCGTCATCGGTGTACCGTGCCGATGCAAATAGTCTGGCGAGGCAACAATCACCGATTTTGATTGGGCAAACGCCCGTGCCACCAGGTTTGAATCTTTAACGTTACCAACCCGTATCACCACATCATAACCTTCAGCCACGACATCAATCTTGCGGTCGTTGAATTCGATTTCCAGATTAACTTCGGGATAGCGATGCAGAAATTTTGAGAAGTGGTCAAGCAGAAACCGTGAGCCAAAACTGATGGGGGCGTTTACTCGCAGCAGGCCGCGAGGTTCTTCCTGTAGGCTACTGACCGAGCGGCTGGCGTTCTCGGCATCAATGACGATCTGCTGGCAGCGTTCGTAGTAGGCCTTGCCGGCATCCGTCAGGCTGATGGTGCGGGTGGTGCGGTTCAGCAAACGGCTGCCAAGGCGCTTTTCCAGCCGGGTCACCTCTTTACTGACGTACGAGGTAGAGTGCCTGAGGGATTCCGCTGCGACCTTGAACGAGCCGCTGTTAACCACGGCAACAAAGACTGCGACTCCATCCAATAGCTCGGCGTTGATGATTTTGGTCTTCAAGATGGTCTATTGAGCCGTATATGGAAACAATGATTTTCCATAATACGCATTTATCAACAATTGGCAACAATATATCCTGTTTCAACTAAAGAAGCCCCACTTCAACCGACTAGAAACGAGGATAGCACTATGAAGGTCCTGGCATTTGCAGCAACCAGCAGTAGCAAGTCGATCAACAAACAATTGGTCAAATACGCAACCAGCTTGATCAACTCCGCAGCGCACGAGATTGAGATCATCGATCTCAACGATTTCGAAATGCCACTGTTCAGCGAGGACAAAGAGGCCGAAGTGGGTGTGCCCGAGGCGGCGCACGCATTCTTCAACAAGATCACTGCCAGTGATGCCATCGTCATCTCGTTTGCCGAGCATAACGGTTCCTACACGGTTGCTTACAAGAATATCTTCGACTGGGCATCGCGTATCAGCATGCAGGTTTTCCAAGGCAAACCCATGGTGATGCTGGCTACCAGCCCTGGCCCTGGCGGTGCCGCCAGTGTTCTTAAAGGTGCCGCCGACTCCTCCGTCTACTTCAATGGCAAGGTGGTGGGAACACTTTCGGTACCGAGCTTTTACGACAACTTTGACGCTGCCACCGGCGTAGTAAAAGAAGAAGCTTTAGCGACCGAGCTCAGCAACCTTATGCAGCAACTGGCCGACGCCGCCGATAGTGCGAGCGCAATCGCCGACGAGACTAACACCGTCACTGCCTGAGCGCCGGTAGCGCAATTGCTTGACTAGAGTTCAGAGTATGAAAAGCACAATATTAATCGCCCGGGAATATGGCCAGTCTGCTGTGTTGGCGTTTGCTGAGAGCGAACTGCCAAGCTTGGGCGCGGGCATGGCTCGTATTGAGGTGCGTGCGGCGGGTATAAACCCCATTGATGCCCGCCGCATGACCGGCGAATTCCGCCATGCGCCGCTGCCACTCACCTTCGGTACCGAGTTTGCCGGCGTGATTGTCGATCTGCCGCCTGGTACTGACGGCTGGGCTATCGGCGACGAGGTGTTGGGTTCTGGTGCCGGCTTTACTCACGCCACGGTTATTGATGTGCCGGTGGCCAATTTGATTGCCCGCCCGGCCAATATCGCCTGGTCGGTAGCGGGGTCCTTGGCGGGTGCAGCACAGACGGCCATGACCATCCTGCAGGAGATTGGGCCCGTCTCTTCTCTGTTGGTGCATGGTGCATCGGGCGGTGTTGGTTCTATTACCGTTCAGATCGCAAGAGAACTTGGCATTGATGTGGTGGCGACGGCCTCAGAAGGCAATCAAGCCTATCTGCAATCTCTCGGTGCCATACCGGTGCCCTATGGCCCGGGTCTGATAGACCGCCTGGCGGAAATACATCCGGAGCCATTCGATGCCTCAGTCGATATGATCGGTAACGATGAGGCCACATTAGCGTCACTGGCGCGGGTAAAACCGACAGGCAAACTCGGCACCATTGCCGGCCGTCCGGTTCTTTCTCCACGGGTTCAGGCGATCTGGGTGAAGCGCAATCCGGCCAACCTCGCCAAGGTGGTAGAGGGCGTGGCTGAAGGGCGTTACCAGTGGCCGGTGAGTGCGCAATTTCCATTTGCCCATGCGCAAGAGGCGTACGATTCTATTCTGCAAGGGCACACTCGTGGTAAGAGTGTGCTGATCTTCTGATTGCGCCTGCCGGTTTATAACGCTGCCGGACTAGTCTTTTGGGTTATGCGGCAGCGTCTGCCTGCCTGTGGTTATCAACCAGGCCCTATCCTTAAAACTGCATCCTCAAAACTGCATCCTCAAAACTGCATCCTCGAATCCTCAGCCATAAAGTCCTTCCGTCAAGCCTTGCCTTAGGGCCTGTTGACACTATTTCCACCGCCCCAAAAAAAAGCCCCTGAATAGATCAGAGGCTTATTGGGTAAAGCAAAAAATAACCTCCACAGAAAGTGGAGGTTCAAACCAGCTTAGAACTTATAACTGGCCGTAAGTGACGCGGTGCGGCCTTCAGAGGGCTTAACCACAACGGAGTCGAACAGGTCGGCCGAGGTGTAGTACTCCTCGTCGAACAGGTTGTTCACGCTCAGCAGCAGTTCGTAGCTGTCGGTAACAAAACCGACCGAGGCGGTCCATACCATGTAATCTGGCAACAGCACGGTTTCGAAGGCGTCGGTGTAGGTTTCATCGGCCCAGCTGAAGCCGACACTGGAGGTCAACTTACCGCTGCCCATGGGGTAGGTGAAGTTGCCGTACAGGCTGACGGTGTTGTCCGGCAGGCCGCCACGGTCGAGTTCGACGTTGCTGCCGATAAAGGTGGAACGGTTACCGGCGATACGGCCACCGTAGACCTGCCAGGCTTCTAAACCGTTTTGGGCGGCGAACTCGGCACCGTTAATGACGGCCAGGGCGCCGTCACTCACTTCGGTGGTTTCGATGTGGGTGGCGGTGGCGGTGAGCGAGAAGTTATCGGTGATCAGGGCGCGGGCTTCAAACTCCACACCATCGCTGTAGACCGCGATCAAGGCACCGGTTTGGCCATCGCGATAGGTTTTCTCCTGGTCGAAGTAGGCCAGAGCGGCGTATATGCGCTGGTCTTCGCTTGAGTATTTAATACCGAATTCGCTCAGCTCAGAGTCCTGCAAAAACTGCCCATTTTTAATGGTGCCGACAATAATGCCGCCCAGTTGGTTGGTGGAGAGCGAAGTGGCTTCCGCCAGGGTCAGGTAGGGCACCACGCCAGATGCAAACGGGTAGGAGAGGCTCAGGTTCCAGCTGATGGCGTCGTCGGTGCCGGACTCATCGCCACCAAAGGGAATGCCCAGCAGGCTCTTGGCGTTGTTCTCGGCATCGACATCGTAATAGTCGTAACGGGCACCCGCCAACAGATTGAAGCCCGCGTATTTGATATCGGCCAGGTAGAAGAGGCCGGTATCCATCAACTTGGAATCCTGCTCTTCGTTGAAGTTACGGCGCACAGTGCCACTGATACCGGTGGGGTTGCCGTTGGCATCGTACAAAATGGTGGCGTTGGCGTAGGGGTTTGCTACGGCTGAGTCGATACGGTCGTTAGGGGTAGCGCCAACGGTGATATCACGGAAGTCGAAGGTCTCGTCATAGAAGGCGTGGTTGAGCGAGAGGTTCTCGTAGCGCACCGATAGGCCGGCGATGTGTTGCATCTGCAGGCTGTCGCTGTTGCTGTCGAATTTGAAGGTGGAGCGGAACTCAGCAACCTCGGCCCCCGGGTAGTCGGCGGTGAAGCCCCAGCTCTGGTACTTGGTGTGGTCCATGTAGTCGTAGAAGAGCTGGTTTTTCCAACTGGCGCCGCTGTCAAAATGTTTGGTGAGATCCAAATAGGCCGTCACGGCTGTGGTATCGGCAAAATCGAGTGGGTCGATAAAGATGGTTTCGTGGTCGATCTGCGCGGTACCGGGGTTGGTCAAGGCGTAGCGGTTTTCAATGCCGTTGGGCACGCCGGGGCAGAAGATGTCATTACCGTTGTAACTGTAGTTGGAGTTGCTGACACCATCGGTGACCGTGGCCGGGCTACAGAAGGTGCCCACACCCGAGAAAGAGGAGTTGATAAAGTAGGGCGCGGCCGCCGTTACAAAACCTGACTCCTGAGGCAACAATCTGTCGGCACCGAGACTGTTATCGGAATTTCGCACGGGGGCAGCACCGGTAATGTAGGTGCCGTTATCAATTAAATCCTGGGTGACACGGTTCCAACCAGAGACCTGTACCGCATCCGATTTTTGCCACTGCATACCCGCTTCCAACACCAGGCTGTCGCTCAGGTCGAGGTCGAAAGTGAGCTGGGTGAGGAAGTCTTCATGGTCGAAGCCATCGTAAAAAGAGCCGGAATTTTCATACTCGGCAAAGGCGTAAACACCGCCCTGTTTGCCGGCGATGGTTACCGGCAGGCCACCTTCGGCGGCGATAATTTTCTGGTCGTAGGTACCGATGGTGGCGTTCAGTTTACCGGTCGCTTCGCGAATGTATTTGGTGGTATCGGTTTTGGCGGATTTGGGTATGTAGTTGAGCTGCCCACCGACGCTGCCGGTACCGTATAAAGGTGTTACCGGGCCGCGCATAATTTCCAGGTTCTGAGCGCCGCGGATATTGGTTTTTATAGCACCGGGGTTGGCAATACGGCGGAAGCCACGGTAGTAGTTATCGGCCGATTCACCACGAATATCCATGGCGCCGGCGATACCAAAAAAGGAGCTGGTAAAGGCCCCGGGCGTGAGGCGAACCAGGTCGTCAACACTGCGAAGACCATAGGCCTCCACCAGGTCGGCGCTCACTTCTGAAATGGAGCGTGGGGTCTCTACCAGCGGTTTATCAAAACCAAACGAACTGGTGCCATCGCCGGAGGGCATGATGGAGTTTTCATCTTTGACAACCGTAACGTTGACCGTCTCAATCTCTTGAGCAACGGCGAGCATCGGGCTGGCAACAACGGGCAGTAACGCCGCTGAAATTAATGCGGGTAGGGTTTTTTTTGGCAGCAAGGTCACAACAACATCCTTTAATTAATATAAGTAAACAACGGAACCTGCGAGGCAATGGCTGTGCCAATTTGATAATTTTTTATGCAGTTTATGGAACTTTTCTCTTTCCTCATAAAAGTTGGCCGTTCGGGCAACTTTTGTTGTCGGCGGCGTTTCTATCAATTCAATTTTTGAAAGTTAAAGCGGGTGCTTTATGGTGCACATTGGATGATTGTGAGGATCTTTAGCTCGGTTGTAGGGCACTGGATAGTGTTATTGGACAGCTTCGCAAAAAGTGTTTAATTGCGGGAATAAACACCGGTTTTAGTAAAAAGGCGACAGTTGAGGCACGGGCCAACAGAGGGGGAGTTTAGGTTTTGGATAGGGCCCCGCCTAGGGCCTGTTAACACTAATTTAGCACCATTGCTGGAGGTCAGTTTTTTGTCTAGCTAGGCGCCAGACGTGCCATGTAGTGGGCCTACATAAGCGGCTGGCAACAACGCTGGGCAAAAAACTGGCCCCAGCCCGAAGGGTTGAGCCTGAAATGAGCTCGTTCGTTGTTGCTCACCGCTGATTTAAGCCCACCAAACTACGCGGCTCGCGCCTAGATCGAGCTCATTTCAAGCTCAACAGAGGTGCTAAATTAGTGTTAACAGGCCCTAGCTTGGCAGGCCCGTTGATCTGATACTGCTGCGGTAACGACGCGGGAACAGCGCTACTGGCGTGAGGTACCAGGCCCTGGGCCGCTAGTCGAGGGTCTCGAGCGGTGGCAAACCCAGGGCGGCGCGAAAGGTGTTGTGGTAGTGCTGCAGGGGGGCTTCATTGCGGCCAAAGATTAACGTCTTTAATCGGCCGCTCTCTGCAGACTGCTGCTGGCTTTCGCCCATCACATAGTCCTCGTTCTCCACCGTGCTGTTGAACACCTCCATAATGGCTTCGGCGGAGAGCATCGGTTTGTGCTGACTACCCGATTGGTAGACGTTATCGGCGGTCACCAGCTCGGCCTCGTGTGCCAGGCGGGCGGCGTCCAGTTGATCGAGCATCTCCTGGGTGAAATAGGTGTGGATGCGGGAGATGGAGCGCCCTGGGTTGCAGCCATCAGGGTAGATTTTTACCAGTGATATCCGGCCCGGGCCGAGTATGAGCTGGATGTTGGGGAAGAGATAGTAGAGCACCAGGGCGCCATCGGAGATGATCCACTCGGTCTCTGGTACGTTCGATAGCGCGTCAATGCTTTGCCGGGCCAGGGCCAGGCGGTGGTTCTGGCCACGGATTTCGTAATGGAGATTATCGCCCTGGTAGAGCTGCGACAGGGTTCGGCTGTGCAGAACTTTAAAGTGGTAGTTTTCGCCAAAGGTGTCGTTGGCCAGTTTCCAGTTGAGCCGTTTATCGATGGTCTTTTCACCGTGATAAAGGTAGCGCTGCAGTTCATTGCTGGCGATCTCTTCGGCAAAGCCACCGAGCAGTTGCTCCGGGTCGATGGCGCCATCCACCTGTGGGTGCACCCACAGTAAGCCATACTTTTCCACGGCTGGCAGTTCGACCAGACCATGACCGCTTTTGTCGATGCTGCCAAATTGCTCCTCTTTGGGAATGGCGGCCAGGGCGCCGTCGGAGGCGTAACGCCAGGCGTGGTAGGGGCAGCTGAAGTGTTTGCGGGTGCCGCGGCGGTCATTGGTAACCAGCGCGCCCCGGTGGCGGCAGGCATTAACAAAGGCGCGCAGACGGCCGTTGTGGTCGCGGGTGGCGAGTACCGGCAGGCCAAAATCGTTAATGGTGAGAAAGCTGTTGGGCTCGGGCAGGTCGCCGCTCAAGCCGATGAGCTGTGGCTGATTTTCAAAGAACTGCGACCACTCCTGGGCCGCCAGTACCGGGTCGACATAACTGGCCGCCGGTTGCAGGCACTGCCGGCCGGCATCGTGGGTGTTACCCTCCTTCGACTGTTGCATCAACGCTTTAATGATGCGCACCTGCAGATCATGCTGCATGCTGTTCTCCTTGATTGTTTTGTATCAGATTGCGGATAGCGGGCGGTGGTAGGCTCTCAAACTGTATGGGGCTGCGAGCTTAGCTATTAGTGGCGTGTGCAATCGGGATAAATAGGGCGGCAGCGATAGCGCTCGTTATTATTGTGTAAACGCTGGAGGTTACTCCCACTTGGCGGTGGTGCCAATTAGCAAAATTCACCAAGTTTGCTAGCCAATATGCTTACCGGTTAATTGTGCGGCGAAAAATTCTGGCTGATTAAAAGCGGCCAATTGAAGTCGATCGATAAAAACCGGGCAGTTAAAACCGGGCAGTTAAAAAAAGTACCTTTGCGCTACCGAGCGTGAGCGATGGTAGAGCTCGGCGATGCGCTCCTCGCGGGTAACGCGGCTGCTGGTGTTGGCGAGCACCGCTTCGAGTGCCTCTCGCTTTACTACCTGGGTGGTGAATTGGGTGTTGTGCAAGCTTAGCAGGTTGCGATAGGTGATATTGCCCTGCTCAAAACCGCAGGTATCCAGCCAGTTAAAAAAGCCCGGCTCCTGTTCGCAAACCACAATGCGAATTTTGCCATCGCGATCAACCCGGGTGCGCGCCGGTGTGTAGCTTACCGGGCGGTAGAGAAAATCCATGCTGTTCATAAAGGCGCCGGCATTGGTCAGCATCCAAAAGCCGTCGTGGGCGTCGAATTCAATAATTAATGCTTCGTCGCGGGCCAGCTGCCAGCAGAGGTGGGCGATGGCACGGCCGCGCTTTTGATCGTCGGCGGTGGTGTTGGCGTTTGGGTCTGGCGGGAATTGATTAACCTGAGCCGGGTCGACAAACGGGCTGTATTGGTAGGGGTGGTCGGGCCATTGTTGCATAAGTTGGCTGACAAATGTCCCCGCCCATTGCATGGCATGGACCATCTCGGTGGGTGTCGGCAGTGGCCTGGGTTCACGCATATCGATGCGTTCGATATGGAGCCTTGCCGGCTGCTCCTGCCAGCCATCGAAGCCCTGTCGCAAAAAGAGTTTGCGGCTGTTGCTAGTGGTGGGCAGCCAGTTGAGGCCGCGCTCCGGCCCGCCAATAAACAACTCAAAATTGCCGTCGCTGTCATGGGCAAGCTGGTGGCCAAACAGATTGGCTTCGGGAATATCGCCAAAAGGGTCGTGCAGGCTGGGGATCTCTGTGCCCGGTACCGTCTCCGGCCGGGCCCCCTGAATGGTGAAATTAATAAAGCGGGCCGAGCCGATATTGCCGCTCACCCGGTAGACCGACTGGCCATCTATCCAAGCCTGGTGGTAGGTGAAGTCGGCGGCGTCGCCGCCCAATTTGCGTGACGGGCTGCAGAAGGGGTGCAGTGCCGGGTAGCGGCTGTTTTTGGTCTCCAGGGCGAGGTCAAAGGCCTGGCCCAGATTCTGGGTTAAGAAGCGGAAGCCATCGGCCCGCTGCAGGGCATTACTGGGGTTGCTCTCCTTAAATACCTGTTCGCCCGCCTGTTGCAGTTGGCTACAAAACGCCCGCCAGGCATCTTGCAGGAGTGGGTCGCAGGGGTTGTCGCCAAAGGCCATAACTCTCTCTTCTGTTTTTTATCGGGTAGTCGCGGTTGTTTTACATTTGATGCAAAGCGTGGGAGTCCAATATTTTACCGAGCACGTTGGCGGCCCGTTCGGTGGCCGGTTGCGGGTCTTCGTCATCGATGCGTGGGCCGATCAATTCCAAGTCGAAGTTGCCCTGGTAGCCGACGCTAATTAACCAGCCAATTAAACGGGCCAGGGGAATGGTGCCGTCGCCGGGTACGGCCCGGGCCGGCAGGTTGCGATCACCCAATACGTAATCACTCACCTGTACCAGGCCACAGCGGGGCAGGGCACGCACAAAGGTGGCCTGCAGGTCGGGCTCGGCCCAACAGAAAAAGAGATCGATACAAACGCCGATATCGGCCCGCTCGGCCAGCCACACCGTATCTTTTAAGGTGTGGGCAATGTGCAGGTCGGCGTATTGGGCCGGGGCGTTTTCAATCATCAACCGCACGCCGGCCGCCTGGGCATAGGCTAGGCACGGTTGTATCGCTGTGCAGAATATCTCGGCGGCGGCTTCCCAGGTCAGATCGCCGTGGCCGCCGGTCATCATATAGATCGATTGCGCGCCGAGGGCTTGGGCCTGGTCGATGCGCTCCCGCAGCTTGGCCTGGGCGGCCTGCCAGGCGGTGGGCTCGGCCGTGAGCGGGCCGGTGAAAAAATTGTGGACGATGGTCTCCACACTGCAGTGGCTCTGCGCCAGGCATTCGGCCATTTTGGCAACACCGTAATTATCCAACTGCGGGCTGATCAAACTCACCCTGTGGGCGGCCAGGCGGCGCCAGTAGTAAACCTGTTCATCCAGGCTGGCGTTCATCACATTAACGCTGTTGACGGAGATTCTCGGGTGCATGGCGTTGATCCTACAGTGGCGGCCAACAGATTATTTTTATCGCTTGCTAAGTTTGCGCTCTATTCGAGTAATTTGCGCTCTATTTCCGTGTTTCCAAATCGAGACCGAACTTCTCCCGATAGGGGGCAAACTCGGCGTTGAGCTGGTTTAAATCCTCTTTGATCCAGTCGGTGGTGTAGTGGAATTTGCCGTAGCGGTCGCCGCGGTTATTGGCTAGGTAGTCGCGCATGGCGCGCTCGGTGGCCTCGCCGAACTC
This sequence comes from Halioxenophilus sp. WMMB6, assembly GCF_033283405.1. Lineage (NCBI taxonomy): Bacteria > Pseudomonadati > Pseudomonadota > Gammaproteobacteria > Alteromonadales > Alteromonadaceae > Halioxenophilus > Halioxenophilus sp. WMMB6. The sequence continues at coordinate 1,330,364 of NZ_JAWMQR010000001.1, read as the reverse complement.
CTTATCGCTGAATTGGTAAAAGCCTTGAATGGTCGCCACCGGGTCGGCGACAAAATCCTGGTAGCGCACGTGGTAGATACGCGGGTCGTCGACCAGCGGATTGTTGAGGGTATCCTGAATGCCGGCGCGGGTGGCGGCCAGGTGAATGGCGGCCTGCTGCGCCATATCCACCTCGCCGGTGCCAAAGGCTTGGTTGAGGGCGATGGCCATGCCGATACGGGAGGCGGTCACCTGTAGTGGGTCGCGGTGGGTCCAGATCAGGCGGGCATCGGGGTAGGCTTCAAAAAAGGCGGCCAGCCGGGGGCCGTGGAAACCTTTTAACGCCCAGTGTTTTTTCGGCTGTTGCTTGGTGGGATCAAACTGGCAGGCCTGCAACATCATCTTGTGGATGCGGTACTGGGCGCGGGCATCCACCGGCAGGCCGCCCACCCACATGCCGATGGGAGCCCGCCACCAGGCGGTGGGGGTCATTACCCGGAAGTCCATGGCCCAGGTGCGTTCACATTCGGGCAGACCGTCACCGAGCATATCGTTGTAGGGGTGAATCCGCAGCCACTCGGGGGCCATGGCGTTGATCTCTTGCCAATCGGCATCGGCCTGGGCCCGGCGCGGGTCGTCGTCGCTGGCCATGCCGGGCGGTGGTGAGGGGTACATCACCTGCCAGAAGCGCAGGGCGCGGGCGTTTGGGTCTACCGCCAGCAGCGCGTGCAGCAGGGTGGTACCGGAGCGGGGTTCGCCGGTGGCAAACAGGGGCCGCTCGATCACCTCGTCGGCCAGGCCGGCAATGGTGTTGTGGTCATTAAAAAATTGCAGGCGGCTGGTGAGCAGCCCCAGGGCCACCTCGGCGGCCACCGACTGGCCGGCCTCATCCAGGTTCAGTGCCTGCAGTTTGGCGATGGCCAGTTGGAAGCGCTGCGGCAGGCTTGGGTCGCCCCAGTCGTGCAAGCCGGTGCAGGCTTCGGCGGCCTGCAGCAGGCGCCCGGCGTTGAGGGCAAGCTTCATGTGTAATCCCCCACCAGCTGCAGCAGTTCATCTTCGGTGGCGTGCACCTTGGCGGCGGAGGCGGCGCCGTACTTGAGGCCGGCCATGCCGCCGTAGTCGAGAATCTTCGGCACCCGCAGCCCGGCCTCGACAAAGCCCTTAATCTGTCGCGCCACCTGCTTGGGGCTGCCGTGGGGAATCACCGCCAGAATCGCCTCCGGCTCCACCCTGTCGAGCATTTTCAGGATCACCTCGCGGGTGAGCAGTTCCGGGTTGATATCCTGGTAGCCCCGCCAATCCGGGCCCATGGGGTGGTCGTAGCCATATTTTTTCAGGTCGGCAGCGGCGATCTGCAGTATCCAGGCCTTCACCAGCGGCGCCTGGAGAATCTCGGCCAGCTCGTCGTCGTCGCCGATCAGGCAGGTCATGATAAAGGCCGGAGTGATGGCCATGGGGTCGCGGCCGGCGGCCTCGGCACTGTCGCGCACCACCTGCAGCTTGGCGGCGTACTCCTCCGGCGACCAGGCTCCCGCCGGCCACCAGCCGTCGGCGTAGCGGCCGGTGATTTTCAACATGCGCGGGCCGCTGGCGCCAATCCAGATAGGCGGGCACTGGCCATTGTAGAGTTCGGTATCGAGGCGGGCGTGTCGCAGGCGGTAAAACTCACCCTCGAAATCCACCGGCCCCTCGCTCTGCCACAACAGTTTGATCACCTTGAGCGACTCCTCAAAGCGGCCTACCGGTTTGTGAAAGTCGAAGCCGTAGGGCACGGTATTTTCGGTCTCGCCACTGCCCAGGCCCAAAATAAATCGCCCCTGGGCGAGGTGGCTGATAGTGAGCGCGGTTTGGGCCAGCAGCGACGGGTGGCGACGCACGGTATCGACCACCGACATGGCCAGCGGTACCCGCCCGGTTTTTACTGCAGCAGCGGCGGCGACCGCCAGACCATCGAGGTGGCGATGAGGCGAGGGTGATAGGGTGGCGAGATCGGTAAATTCCGGTTGCCAGATGGCATCCGGCCAGAAGCTCACCATATGGTCGGGCAGCCACACCGAGTGGTAGCGGCCGCTGTCATACTCTTCGAGCTTACTAAAATCGAGTGGCAGGGTGGTGCGCAGAAAGGCGGCGGGTTGAACTTTCATGGAGTCTCCAAGCCATGGCCAAGCACTGTTTTATGGACCGCTGGCTCTGCTGCAAGCCGGCGTAAATGCCAACGTTGGCCTCGTTATTTTTGTTAATGGCGATTGAGTCTAGAGATGGGCAATAGCTCGGTCAAGGGTGGCGGCCGTGGCAATTCATTGATGGCCGGTAAAGTTAATAGGTTAATTCTCCGATTTTATTTAATGGTTTTAAATTCGTATATGCGGATTATGGTTTGGCAATACTTCTGAAATTTCTTGCTTTCTGGCTTTGTGCCGACGTTATACTGGCCGCCACTAATTTTTAATTATTTAATTAATTACATGCACCAACGCGTGCCCAAATGGCATTTGCGCGATAAAAGTATTTGCACAATAAAAGTAATTACCCAATAAAAATAAAAAGTGAGGTATCCGATGTTGCACGGCGAAAAAATTCTGGTAACCGGTGTTACCGGCAAGATCGCTTTTCCCATCGCCCGCGAACTGGCCAAAAATAATGAGGTGTGGGGCGCGGCCCGGTTGCGCAACCCGGCCGACAGTGAACGGCTGCTGGCCGCCGGTATCAAGCCACTGCCATTCGATTTGGCCAACCCCGATTTTGCCACCGTGGCCAGTGATTTTAATTATGTTTTTCATGCGGCGGTTGATCCGGGCCTGGACGACTGGGGTAGCTGCGTGCGTACCAACGCGCACAACTCGGGCGAGCTGCTCTACCACTGCCGCAACGCCAAGGGTTTTCTGTTCTGTTCCACCGGCTCCATCTACGCCTACCAGGGCCAGCGGCCGTTAACCGAGCAGGACCCGCCCGGTATTCCCCTGCGCGCCAACTACAGCTTTTCCAAGGTGGCGGCGGAGTCGGTGCTCACCTGGATCTCCAAACAGTATCAGGTGCCGGTCACCATTATTCGGGTCTGCTCCACCTATGGCCCCCTGGGCGGCGCCCCGGCCGACCGGCTGGAGGCGATTCTGGCCGGCAAGCCCATTCGCCTGCACCCCGATAAACCCAACAACTACAACCCCATCTACGAGGATGACTATGTCGACCTCGGCATCCGCGCCATGGCCGCAGCCAGCACGCCGCCATTGGTGGTGAACTGGTCGGGCAGTGAGACGGTCAGCATTGAAGACTACTGTACCTACCTGGGCCAGCTGGTGGGCAAGCAGCCCATCTTCAACTACACGGAAGAGGCGCACACGCCACTCTGGCCGGATACCAGTCACATGCATGCCGTGTTGGGCCACACCAAGGTGCCCTGGCGGGAGGGGATGCGGCGCATGGTGAAGGCGCTGCATCCGGAATTAAAACTGACGGATGAAGTGTGATGAGTGAGCGCTTTCAGTTAAGCGGCGAGCCCTCCGATGCCGTCGACGCGATAGTCACCTGTGGCGATTCCGGTATCAGCCATCTGTTTCTCTCTATGGCCGCCCGCCACCCGGAGGGCAAAGATGCCGAGTACCTGCATTGGCACAGTGTCGACCACCGGCCCGAGCAGATGCGCCTGGCCTCCATTCGCGCCTCGCTGCGGGTGGTATCCACCCCCCGCTGCCGGGCCGTGCGGGCGGCCTGCAGCCCCGCTTATGAGGCCATCGACCATGTCATGACCTACTTTTTTGCCAACCTCGATGGCCTCGATGAGTTTAACCGCCTGTCCGAGGCGCTGCGCGACGCCGGCCGCTCGCCCTTTATTCTGCCGCCGGTGGAGCGGGGCGTGTACGCGGTGAGCAAACGGCAGGCGGCGGCGCGGGCCAAGTTGGGCGCCGATGTGCTGCCCTGGCTGCCGACGCTGGGGGTTTATCTGCTATTGGAGGAGGGGCGTGAGGACGCGGCCGGAGAGTTAGCGCCGCTGCTGGCGGTGCCGGGGGTGGCGGGTAGCTGGCAGGCTGGCGCCGTTGCTACCGCTTTTTCCACCGCGCCCACCAGTCAAACCATCAGCCTGCTGTTTTTGGATGCAGACCCGGTGGCGGTGGCCGAACGTCTGCAACCGGTGCTGGCTGAGCGCTGGCGCGGGGGCGATGTGACGGCGCAACTGGCCGCGCCATTTTATACCCTGGTGCCTTATGAGTGGCACCTGCACCTGCCCTAGCGAAGCGCCGGCGGCTGGGAGCCGCCGGTGTTGGCGAGTGAGAATCCGCTAAAGCTGTTACTCTTTTTTCATCGGCATATCATCGCGCTTCATTTGCGCGTCATGCTGATGCATCTGTTCCATCATCATGTCCATCATGCCCATGTTGTCGTGCATCATGCCCATACGCTGATTCATCATCTCCTGCATCTGCTCGGTGGTCATCATACCCGGGCCCTCAGCATTGCCGGCATCCATGTGCATCATCTGCATCGCTTTCTGCATCTGGTTCAGGTGCTCCTGCATGAGCTGTTGTCGTTTTTTAGGATCCTTCTCCTGTTGAATCTGATTCATGGTGGTACGCATGGTCTGCATCTGTTCGTGCATTGCGTTCATCTGTTCGTGGTCCATCATGTTCATCATCATGCCGCCGCCTTTCGCATGCATGGGCATTCGTTCGCTGGCTTGTGAATTGTTCCCCGGGCCTTTGTTGGGCATGGTGTTGGGGCCGTTGCCGGCCAAGGCCACGGTCGCCAGGAACGGGGAGATAACCAATAGGGGAAGGAGTTTTTTCATGGGAATACCCTCAACAGAGTGTTGTTGGCCACCTGCTCACGCCTGAGGCACAGGCAGGCGACAACCGGTGAGCGACGCGCTGCGCCGCGATTCTGCCAGTGGCAATGCATCCTCGATTTGCCGTTTGGCATAAAGTTAACCAATGCCCAACGGCAGTGGCGTCAATTTTATTGGCCCGGGTCGATTCAAGTGGCCATTTGCCGGGCTCTGTAACCTACTGCGCGCGCAGCAGACATTTGTCTGACCAGCGCGCTTAATCAGCTGTTCTTACTGTCGACGTGCTGCTTGAAATTATTAAGAATATTTTGCCAACCTTGTTTCTGTTGCTGAGCAGAATTTTCATCCTCTGCGTCAAAGGTTTCGACCACCCTAACGCCATTGGCTGTTGCCGTGAACGCAACCGTCACCACTCGGTTATCGGCCAGTTCGAAGCGAAGGCATTGGTTGGGCGTAATGTGAGTAAAGGTGCCTTCAAAATCGAAACCCATGGAGCCATCCTTCGCTTCCATCCGGTAAATGAATTTTCCCCCCACCTGGAGATCTATCTCGGCTCTCGGGCAGCACCACTCAGCAAGGGCAAAATTCCAATTGACGATCTCTTCCGGCGTTACCCATGCCTGCCAAACCGCGGCCAATGGTGCGTTTATCTCCGATGCGATTGAAATTTCCATTTTCGCTCCGCTATTGCTGGGGTTTGGCCACTAACAGACCATTTTGTGCCACGATAAATCCCACACAGGTGCTTTTGATCAATAAACCAGGCGATGGTGGCCCAGCCTCAGGCCGGCGGCGCCATGGCCTCGTTCTGCATGTAAACGGCAATACTGGTGATCTGGCCGCGCTCGTTGAAGCGGTACAGGGAGAGCGAATAGAAGGGGAAAACTGTGTCGCCCTGGGTGATCATCTCCTCGCACTGCATATAGACCACCCCGGGCGCTTCGGTAATGCTTTTCACCACCGGTAGCCAGCCCTCGGAGTGGTTCACCCAATCGGTAAGCATGGCGCTGTAACCGGCCCAGTCGAGGCGGTCGTGGAAGGGGCCGATGCGCTCGAAGCCGTCAGTGGCGCAGAGTTCGGCCAGAGGTTGCCAATCGGCCAGGGTCACCGCACCGGTGGTTTTACCCTGCTCGACCAGCGCCTGCATGATGCGCGTGAGTTGTTGTACGGTTTCGGTCAGGCGCCCGGCGCCAATCACGGTGGGCTCACTGCTCATCGCTGTTGCACTCCTGTTATTCATTATTATGGTTGTCGCTAGCGGGTTATTAAGCGTTAGGCCCGACAGCTTAAAAGCTTAGCCCCGCCATCTCAATGGGCGTGGGTTTGTCCTGATCAACATCAAGCCCCAATCTGTCAGCTTGCACATACTAGAGCCCCTGCTAATTCTCACACCCCTGGCGCCACCGGCGGCCTGCAACGAGCCACGACTATGCACGATATCTCGATTTTGGCGATTATCTGGGCCAGTGTTTTTGCCGCTTCGTTTCTCGCCCACCGCACCCGTTTAACACCGGTGCTCTGGTATCTCTTCTGCGGTGCGGTGCTGGTTAATATTGGTGTGCTGCCCACGGAGATGCCGGTTTTTATCGAGGATTTCTCGGAGCTCGGCATTATCATCATTATGTTTGCTCTGGGCTTTGAGGAGGATGCCGATAACTTCCTGGGCAGCATCAAACGCAGCTGGGGTATTGCCCTGTTTGGTGCGGTGGCGCCGTTTCTGGTGGCTTACGTCACCACGCTGATGCTCTGGAACTCGCACAATATGGCGCTGCTCTGTGGCCTGGCGATGACCGCCACAGCGGTGTCGCTGACCATGGTGTCGCTCAAATCCGAGGGGTTGAATCACACCCCCGCGGCCACCGGCATTATGACTTCGGCGGTGCTGGATGATATCGGCTCCCTGGCGCTGGTGGCGATACTGGTGCCCATCGCCGCCGGCGAAGCGGTGGCCAGCCCCTTAGGGATACTGCTGATAATCGGCAAGGCGCTGCTCTTTTTTGTGCTGGTGACCATTATCGGTGGCTGGCTGTTTCCCGCGCGGGTGGGCTTTCTCTCCCGCATTCCCATCATTGGCAACTTTGGCCTGCGCCAGCTGCTCGCCATGGGGCGCGGGGAGTACACGGTGCTGGCGCTGTTGTTGATTGCGGTACTGGTAGGGCTGCTTGCCCACCAGTTTGGTTTCCACCCGGCCATTGGTGCCTACATGGCGGGGTTGATCATCAAGCAGGAGTATTTCGACTACCACAAGGATCGTGAAATCGACTTCTACAAACAGTCGCGGGCGATTATCGACAACGTCGCCTTCTCCTGGATTGGGCCGGTCTTTTTTGTTGCCCTGGGTACCGAGCTGGTGTTTGATAAAGCGATTTTTATCGCCGTGGTGCCGGCGGCGCTGCTGCTGTTTGTGGGCTTGTTTATCGGCCAGGTGCTCTCCGCCACCCTGGCGGCGCGCTACACCGGCGACTTTGATTGGCCGGCCAGCTGGATGATCGGCTTTGGCATGTTGGGGCGGGCGGAGCTCGCCTTTGTGGTGATGGATATCGCTTACGTGCAGTTGCAGATTATGTCGACCGAGGCCTTCTACGCCCTGATGCTCACCACCTTTCTACTGAACTGCTCGGTGCCACTGACTATCCGCTGGTGGAAGGGGCGTTTTAGCGGGGCCGGCGTCGTTGCTGGTTAGCGAGTCCATCTCCTGCGCGCGAAAATACTCCTCGGCGTAGCTGTCCAGGTGGATGCAGTCCATGGCTTCGCGCAGGGCCTGCAGATTCTGCTCCTGCTGGCTGGTGCGCGACAGGTAGAGGCTCATGCTGCCGATGCCCCGGCGGAAACTGGCGCGAAAGCGGGCTGGGTCGAGCCCCATGGATTGGATGGCCAGGGGCACGGAGAAGGGTGAGCCGGTCATGGCATCGAGCCGATCGCGAATCATCAGCGCCAACCCCTGATTGGTGGTATTGACCTCCACCCCCTCAATATTGTGTTCGCGGTAGAAGGTAAAAGCCGACTCCCAGCCGCGCAGAAAGCCCACCCGTTTGCCAGCCAGGTCGTCGAGTGAGGTTACCGGTGGCGCATCGGCGCGGGTGACAATCAATATCTCTAAATTAACCAACTTGGCGACGGCATCGACGTTGTGGTAGCTCTGGTCGTCCATCAGCACGGCGCTGTCGATGGAGCCATTTTGCAGGCTGTGCACAATGCGGGAGTAGGGCATTAACACACTTTTGTAGGTGAGGCCGGTCTTCTCCCGCAGGTGGTTGAGCAGGCCGGGCAGCAGGCCGGCGATCTCGCCATCGGCCGAGAGGTAGCCCCAGGGGTAGACATCCGGTATGGCAAATTGGGGTTGCGGCAGATCCGCAAAGGAGAGCGTCTGGGCGCAGCTCTCCTGCTCTGGAGCCGAACTGCCATAGGCGGCCACGGCGGGTAGCAGCAGTAACACAAGCGCGAAAAAGGACTTCATAGCATCGAACTGTTGTTATTTATAAGAATTATCGCTCTGTTCGCATGGGGCGAATCAGCCGCAGCCCGTTAGTAAAAATGGCATCCGCCTGGGATGCAAACTGTAACTATAGGCAGTATAGCGGCGCAAATACTCTCTTCGCTGCCGCTGGCTGCCGGTTAGTAGAGGTTGGTCACGCTTCCCGCCAGGTCAACAGAGTCACTACCGCCAGTAGCAGAAAACCGATGGGGTTAAGGCCGGGCAGCAGATGCAGCAGGGTTAATCTCATTAGCTGCCAGGGGTCACCCTCTACGGTCGCGCGAAAGGCGAAGGTGAGCAGCAGGCCGAATATTACGCAAAAGAGCAGGTTGATGAGCAGTGGGATAAAACCAAGCTCTGGACCGACGATGACGGCAAAAATGATGCCCCAGGCCAGGTAGTAGGCGAGATCGACAACGGCCAAGGCTACCAACAAAATTTTGCTGGTCACGTTGAGGGTGGCGAAACTTCTTTCGATGACGGGGCTGGCGTCGTCCAGCGCCCCTTCCGGTGGTGTGTAGATACTCAACGGTTACTCCTCAGTGTTGGGGTGTTCGGTAGTCTCGGCGGCGGGTTCGATCAGCCCCGCTTGCCGCGCCGCCTGTTCTGCGTACTTTAACTTGGCCTGGGCGCGGGCGTGGCGGCGAAACAGCTTCTGTTGCAGTTCGGTGAGCCGCTCGATGCTTTTAGCCAGTTTCTCCTGCTCGCTGGACGGAGGCGGCTCTGCGCTCACCCATTCGGCTTCGTTGTCTGTGTCAGCTTCTGCTTTGTCCTCGGCAGGCATTGCCAGCCTGGCCAGTGCCGCCCGCTGGTCGGCCAGCTTCTCTTCGGTTTCGGCCAGCTCCCGGGCGGTCATATCGACAAAGCGCTTGTGATCTTCGTAAGTGTCGAGCAGCAGGGCCAGCTCGCCGGCGCGCCCCTCTTCCGGGTCGGCGTAGAGTTTAAACTCGCCGGCGGTACAGACCCAGGCGGTGAGTGGCAGCTGGCCGGCCAGCGTGGTGATATCGGCGGCAAAAGGCGAGACCGGCCGCTGCTTTTGGATCTTAAAGGGCATGAACACCAGGGCTGCGCTTTGCGAAAGCGCCACCACCTGTTGCTCGCTGGCGGCGGTCACCACCATGGGTTCGGCCGCAATGCGGGCTTCATCGAGCAGAGCCGCCAACTGCGCCGCCACCGGCTCGCGCTCCGTCTCACTGGCAACGCCCAACAGGCGAATGGTGGCGTGCTCCCAGCGCTCCACCCGGGTCACCAGGTAGGCGAGCAGCAGCTCCAGGCGGCTGCTGTCATCCCCCCACCACCAGACATCAATGGTCTGGCCGCGGCCGTTAGCGGCCGGGGGTCTGCTTGTGCCCGGGCTCTGGCTGAGCAGCACTATGTTGCAGCCGAGGTGCATGGCGGTATGCAGGTCGAGCGCCGTCAGGGTGGGGTGGTCTGGCTCGGCCGGCGTTACCGGTGGCCAGTCGAGCAGCAGGGTATTGGCGGTCAGCGGCCCGATGCCAAACGCCTGCACAATCGAGGCGATGCTATTGCTCCCCTCCGGGGTAAACACCAGCCGGTGAAAGATCTCCTGCTCCTGGCAGGCCAAAGCCTCGACAAAGGGCTCCTCGATCGCTTCGTGGGGCAGGCTGGGGTGAAAACTGCTGCGGCTGTGGGTGAGCTGAATGGCGGTGGCAAAGCCGCTGTTTTCGATAATCCAGCCGGCAAACTGCAACAGCCAGGGTGGTGGCCGGGTGCTGGAAGGGAAGATCAGCAGGTTGGGGCGCCAGTCGCGCGGGTGGGGCTCCGAGTCCTCGGCGGCAAACAGGTGCTCGCGCAGCTGCTGCAGGTGGTAGGAGCGGCGGCCGTCGGCCCAGCGGGCAAGGTGGGCGGTGTGCTTCAGATATTGGTGCACCGCCAGCAGCAGGCTGATGGCCAGGACGCCGGCGACCCAATCGATAGCGAGCATGGCCCCCAGGCAGGCGAGGCCACCGGCCAGGCTCAGCCAGCGGTTAAAGTAGCGAAAGCCGGGCCGGAAGGAGGGGCTGCCGGCGGACGATTCAAAGTAGGTGGCGAAGTTGATCAGACCGTAGGAGACCAGAAAACACATGGAGACCACCGGCGCGATCAGGTCGAGTTGGCCGGCGGCGATTGTTAACAGGGCGATGGTCGCCGACAACAACACCCCCGCCCGCGGGTTGCCACTTTTGCGGGTGGTGCGGGCAAAGGGCTGCAGCAAGCGGAACAGTCGGTCGCTGGCCAGGGATTGCAAAATTCTGGGCGCCCCCAGAAACGAGGCCATGGCCGAGGAGAGGGTGGCGGCAAAGACCCCGGCGACAATCAACTCACCAGAGAGGGCGATGCTCTGCATGGCGTTGTGGTCGCTGGCCAGCAGTCGGCTGGGGGCGGCACCGGCAAAGGCGAGGGCGGCCAGAAAATAGATCACAATCGAGACCGCCACCGCCAGAAAGGTGCCCAATGGCAGGCTGCGCTGGGCATCCTTCAACTCGCCAGACATCGACACCCCCTGGGTAAAGCCGGTAACCGCCGGGAAGAAGAGGGCAAACATCAGCCAAAAGCTGAACCCCTCGCCGGGCAGACGCCAGTTTTCGGCCAGAGTCTCCGCCCGCCAGTGGCTGACGCTGCCGATAAAAAAGGCGAGCAGGGCGAGGCTGAGTATGGCCATCACCCCATACTGGAAACGGGTGGCCCAATCGGTGCCAAGCCAGGCAAAAACAGACAGCACCAGCAGCGCGATGGCGGCGATTGCCTGCGGATCCAACCAGGCATGCTGGGGGATAAAACCGGCCGCCACTTCGCCGAAGCCAAGGCAGTAGAAGGCGATGGAGACCGACTGCGCCAGAAACATGACAATGCCAATGGCACCGCCCCAGGCCGGCCCCAGGGTGCGCGAAATCAGATAGTAGTCGCCGCCGCGTTTGACCTTTAGATTGGTGGCGATGGCGGAGAGGGAGATGGAGGTTAACACCGAGATGGTGTTGGCCAACAGCAGGATCAGCAGCGCCACCGGCAGGCCGGATTCGCCCACCACAAAACCCAGCCGCAAAAAGAGAATCAGGCCGATAATGGTCAGCACACTGGGGGTAAACACCCCGGCAAAGGTGCCAAGCCTGCCCGCCGTCTCGCCGTTGCCGTTCATGGTTGTTTCACTGTCCTTTGCCAAGTGTTCGCTTCAGCCGTCGCGCTGTTCATTAAAAAGCTTGACGATTAGCCATTGGCTCAGACCGTCGGTCACCGTGTAGCGACAGCGCCTTTCGCTACTGCTTTTGCCGTACACGCGGCGGCTCAGCCGTTGAGGAAGGTATGGGTATCCTTGTGCTTATCGATGTCGAGTGACTGCGCAACAACTGCTTTCACACTCATCTTGGTCGACGCCAGTCCGTGCCCGGGGCGTAGTTTATTGCCGTTGGCGCATGTTATGCGCAAAAGGTGTGAGCTGATAGAGCTGCCCGGGTCGCTTTGGATAATTTTTATCACAACAGCGGTTTGTCGTTATAGTCGTGATATAGGACGGGTTTGGTTGTCACGCCGGTGAGACCTTGATAGCAAGAGGTGGCGCGCGAGACCTTGTTCAAGGGACTTTGATGATGAGGCTTTGATGATGAGGCTTTGATAATAAAAGTTCTGCTGAACGGCATCGCCGACTCGGCTACACTGCCGGTTTTTTGTGGCACTCTGCGCTGCTCAACGATTGGTGAAACCCTGTGGATCAACTCTGGCTCTTCTTTACGGTAACACTCTTTTTATCGGCCAGCCCCGGCCCGTTAATGCTCGGCTGTATGGCCGATGGCGCCCGCTTTGGCTACGGCGCCACGCTCTTTACCATGGCCGGTGCCAGCCTCGGCAACCTACTGCTGATGCTGCTCTCGGCCATTGGCTTGGGGCTGTTGGTGGCCGAGGCGGCCTGGGTCTTTAACGCCATTAAATGGCTCGGTGCCGGTTATCTGATCTACCTAGGGGTGCGCCTCTTTATCGCCCCGGTGGGCGAGCAGCAGGCGGCCGTCGCCCGCGACCTGCCCGGCCACCATCTGCTGTTAAAAGGCTTTTTAATTGCCGTGACCAACCCTAAGGGGCTGATCTTTTTCGGCGCGCTCTTTCCCCAATTTATTAATGTCGAGCAGCCGGTGGTGCCGCAGTTTGCGTTGATGACCCTGATCTTTCTGGTGTTGGATTTTATCTGGATGTCGATCTATGCCCTGGCCGGCAAACAGATTATGCGCTGGCTCTCGTCACCGGTGCACCAGCGCTGGTTTAATCGCGCCTCGGGCAGCCTGTTGATGGGTGCCGGCGGCGCCCTGTCGCTGGCCAAGTTGTAGGCCGCGCTCCCGCCCGATAAAAAGCGCAGCCAAGGCTGCGTTATTTGGTTTGGCGGCTCGCCCAATTTAATTTGGCAGCCACTGGTAGTAGTTATCGAACGCCTCCCGGTGCGTCTCAATAAAACCGTGGGCCAGATAAAAGTGGTTGGCGCGGCTGCCTGTTAACGCCCCCAGGCGGATGGCTTTGCCGGCGCTACGCGCTTGTGCTTTCACGAATTCGAGCAGCCGGCTGCCCAGTTGTTGGGCTTGAAAATCCGGGTGCACATAAAGATGGTCCAGATAGAAATGGTCGCCCTTATCCAGCACCACCAGGAATGCGGCCAGGCGATGGTCGATCAGCAGCTTGCGGGTATTGGCCGGATTAAAACTGGCCAGAAAGCGCTGCCGCGCCCGGCTGGGCTCGAAGCGGCCAACGGCCTCCAGGCTGTCGCGCATGGCCAGCAGCCTAAGCTCGGCCAGGTCATTGGCATCGGCGCGGGTGGTGGCGGTGAGTTGCAGAGTCATAGGCGTTTAAAAACTTGGCAGGGTTTATTCGTTAACCGCTGAATTGGCAACTGGGGATAAAACAGACCAGCGCCATCGCCAGGCGATAATAGCGGCAGGCGAGTAAGCCAAACAGCGCCGCGCCCAGTATTGCCCAGGGCAGGGTCTGCCAGGCCAGGGCGGCGAGGGAGTCGAAATGGAGGGGGTAGGCAAAGAGCCGCCCGAGCAGGCCGGCGATAAAACCGAGTACGCCATAGATAAGCGTGGCGAGGATTTTGTCGAGGGTATCACCGGTACGGACGCTAAGCGGCTCGGCCGGCTCCGGGGCGGGTGGTTGCTCGTTGGCCCTGCTCATGGTGGCTGCTCCTTAGCGCTTTGTCCTTTGTGCTTGTGTTGCGCCTTCGCTGGGCGCTCTATTGAGCCTGATAATTTCTGATTTGGCGAGTCTGTTTGTGGCCGTTTGCCAGCGCTGCGGATGGCGGGGTATGGGCTTTGGTGCTCGCTGAACCGGGCTGGCTTCGCCAATGGCTGTGTACAGTAGCTCGGCACCTGTGCATAGATGCCCGGCGGCCGAGCTTTTTGCAAGCCGCGCCGGGCAATTATCCCCATGGTTGGGGTTCGGAGCGAGGAGGTTGGAGTTCCGAGCACCAACACCTGTCGTGAAATTCTACGGTGGCCCTGCTCCGAGCGCCGAGTTTGGAGCTTTTTGCTCGGTTGCTGCAGCTCGGAGCGCCAAGGTTGACGCCCGCCGCACAGAACTCCTCCCGTTATGCACCGGTGGCCTCACTCTGTACACCGATGGGCTCCTGCTATGCACCGAGTTGCGGGCTATTTGCTCGGAGATTCTCCCTTATAGCGCCAATCATTCTGCTGTTTGTTCCGAGTTTGGCGCAATTTGGGCCAGGTTTCTCCCTATTTGCAAGGACTCTCGCCTGTTGGGTTTAGTCCAGTTGAGCGCGGATGTTGGTGCCGATTGTTGCTCCTGGCTTTGTGGGGTGCCGGCTGTCGTTTAACTCGGTGGCGTGATGCTACGGCTTTGGTTGGTTTGATAGCCAATGAGGGGCGGAAAATAAAGCAGCATGTTGCTCTCTGATTCGCCTTGCAGGTGGTGGAATAATTGAGCTTTTGTTTGTCGATTGCCATTGAGGTATTTGCAGGGAGTAACCCAGCAAGCTGTTTGCCCATTCGGGCATGGTCTCCGCTTCGCTCTGGCTCGCCCTGCCTGCTCACCCGAAGGGTGAGCCAGCTGCGCCAGCAGGTATAACCGGTAATCGACTAATCCCAAGCGAGTGGGACCCCGCACCCCCGATGGCAATCGACCCAACCCACGCGGGAGTACCACCACCGCAGTAAACCGCAAACCAGCGCAGAGCCCACACCCCAACCACCGACAAAAGAATCTAGATCGGCGACCCCGGCGGTACCACCACCTTCCCAGGAATCATCCCGGCGCTGGGCGCCGCCAAAAACCGCTTGATCTCGGCGGCCAGCATCTGCGCCTGATCGCCTCGCTTGAGCTGCTTCTGCAGGCGGGTCAGCTCGGCCAGGGTGGCGGCTTTGGCGCTGTCGCTGGCGGCGGGGTCGACGGCCAGGCGCTGCAGTTCGCGCAGGGTGACCCAGGCCACCGCCAGGGTGATCTGATCGCTGCCGCTGTCGGCGCCGTTGGCCGGCAGCACCAGGCCGAGTCCGATCTCGTGCAGGGCCTCGAACAATCCCAGCTGGTTGCTGTTGAGCTGGGTCTGTTGCAGCAGCCGTTCAGCCCGGCGGCTGTCGAGCAGCATGCCCACCACCAGCTGCGCGGCGGCGCGGGCCGGGGCGGCGCTATCAAAGGCGTTGGCGGTGAGGTGCTGGAACGCCTCGCGGGTGCGGCTGTAGCCGTAGGCGGGCGGGTGCAGCAGTGGCAGCAGCTCACTGCGCAGGGTCAGTTCGCTTGGCCTAAGCGACGCAATCAATGCCGCCAGCGCCGCCTTCTGCTGGGCCACCGGCACCTGGCGCACCGCTGTCTGCTCGGCGTCGTGCAGGGCGTAGTCGTAGTCGACGCCGCCAATCAACTTGGCCACCGCTTCGGCCTGGTAGCGGTGCAACAGGTAGAGCGGCACCAGGGTCAGCTCCAGGTCGCCCATGGCCTGGCCCGGGCGCAGGGCGTTGTCGGAGAAGTGTGCCAGCGCCGCGCGGCGCACCTGCATCAGGTTGTCAAACTCGGCCAGCACATCCGGGCCGTTGTCCCACAGGTGGGCGCCGGCGTGGGCGGTGGCCGGGCCGCGTACGTCCGGGTCGGAGATAAAGCGCAGGCCTTGGGCGTCGGCCTTATTGATGATGGCGGCCAGGGCCTCGGCTTCATCGGTGCCGCTGGCAAAGTCGCTGTAGCCGTAGGCGATGGCGAGCTTATCCCAGGCGCCGATACCTGTGGCGTAGGCGTTGGCCAGGCTTACCTGGCCGCTGCTGTCCAGGCTCAGCTTGGGGTGCGGGTAGTCCATCACCGAGGCGTCGTTGTTGGCGCTGGCAAAGAAGTTGTGGGCAAGCCCCAGGGTGTGACCCACTTCGTGGGCGGAGAGTTGGCGCAGGCGGGCGAGGGCCATGGCCTGCACCGCTTGGCCTTGGTCGCCGTCGGCGCCAAAGGGGCTGGTGAGCGCCTCGGCGATGAGCATATCCTGGCGTACGCGCAACGAGCCGAGGCTGACGTGGCCTTTAAGAATCTCGCCGCTGCGCGGGTCGACGATGCTGCTGCCGTAGCTCCAGCCGCGGGTGGAGCGGTGCACCCACTGGATGGTGTTGTAGCGCAGGTCGAGGGGGTCGGCATCCGCTGGCAGCACCTTCACCTGGAAGGCGTTTTTATAGCCGGCGGCGGCGAAGGCCTGGTTCCACCAGCTGGCGCCTTCCACCAGGGCGCTGCGAATCGGCTCCGGCGCGCCGGCATCGACGTAGTAGACGATGGGCGCCACCGGTTCACTGACGGCGGCGCTGGGCTCTTTTTTCTGCAGGCGATGGCGCACCAGCAGCCGCTGTTCGATGGCTTGGTCTAGGGCCACGGCGTAGTCGCGATAGGCCACCGAGAAGTAGCCCGCCTGGGGGTGGTAGGCGCGCGCGGCCAGGGGTTCTTCCGGCAGGGCGACAAAGTGGTGGCGGGTTTTGACGGTGACGTGGGTGGGGTCGGGCACCACCGACTCCAGCTCGCTGCCGGGCTGCTCGCCCACGTAGGTGAGCCAGGCCTCGGCCAGGCTGTTGCGCTCGAAGCTCTTCAGGGTGGTTGGGTCGGGGCTGGAGAGGCTGGCGTTCAGGCTGAAGCGGCCCTCGTTCACCGACTGCAGGCGCGCACTGATCTGGTAGGCGTCGCTCACCAGCAGCGGTGTAATGTCGACGATCACACCGCGGTTGCGTTCGCCTTCAACGGTAAAGCTTGCCAGCACACTCTGGGCAAAGGCCTGCTCCACGGCGCGCTGCTCGGCGGGGTTGCGGGTGTTGGCGCGATACTCCAGATTGCGGGCGATCATCAGCACCTTGGGGCCGGCGCGCAGAAAGTAGACCACCCGCTCGGTGCCCAGCTGACCGCGGTCGAGGCCGATATCGTTGGAGCCGATGCCGTTGGGCAGGGTCACCAGGTAGAGAAAATCCTTATCGAAGTTGTCTACCTCCATCAGTACCCGGCCCTTGTCGGCGTCCCACCAGAGGTCGAACAGGCCGGGGTAGTGGGGCATCTTATCGAGGCCGGCCACCGCTTTGGCGGCGGCCAGGCCTGGCAGCAGCAGGCTAAAACAGATCAGAAAAGCAAAAACGGGGCGCATGGGCTGGTCTCTGGTTGCGGTCAGTGATGGTGGAGAGTTTACGGTAAGACGAACCAGGGCGTCTGTTCGGTAATAGTTGCGGTACGCTTGGAATTGTTTACCAAGCAATCCGGGCAGGGTTTTATTGGTGCCGGGCAAAGCGTTGTCCACGGCACGGTAATGGCCATCTAATGGGTGGATAATGGCGCCGCTGTTCACGGCCAGGGTCCACTTGGGTATCAGCCGGGTGAAGCGTTTCACTCGGGTTAATCACAACAGGAGATCACCATGAGTCATATCGGTAGCTGCCACTGCGGCAAAATCAGTTTTGAGGTCGATGGCGATTTTGAATCGGTTATGGAGTGCAACTGCTCCCACTGCAGTCGCAAGGGGTATCTGCTCTGGTTTGTACCGCGCTCGGCCCTACACGAACGGATTGAGGGGGATGTGCTGTCGACCTATACCTTTAATAAACACGAGATCAAACACCACTTCTGTGCCAATTGCGGCTGTGCCCCGTTTGGTTTTGGCAGCCACGGTGGCCAAGAGATGGCGGCCATCAATGTCCGTTGCCTGGAGGATGTGGACCTGACCACCATCCCCCGCCAGGCGGTGGATGGCCGATCCCTGTAAGCCGTTACCGGCCGCCGGGCCTGATAGTACGGCGGCCACTTATTAAATATTTTTCACCCCTGTTCGTTCACTTTTATCTGTTCACTACTCTCTGTTTACTTTTAAGGTTGCTGGATGATGACCACTCTCTTTTCGATCTCCCGCTGGGCGCTGTTGGGCCTGGTATTCACACTGGCCGCTCTGACCGGCTGCGCTAACCTGCCACAAAATTTGGAACAACCCAAAGTCCATTTAAGTTCGGTCGCCTTGGGTACCCCCAAGGGCTTTAGCCAAACCCTCGATATCGAGCTGCTTATCACCAACCCCAACAGCGTGGCGTTGCCGGTAACCGGCATGAACTACCACCTCACCCTCAACGGCGAAAAACTGATGACCGGGGTGAGTAACCAGATTCCGGTGCTGGAGGCCTACTCCGAGACACCGGTGCAGGTGACCGCCACACTGGATCTCTTCTCGGTGGGTAAGTTTATAAAAGCCTTGATGCAGACTCAGTCGGCCATCGACTACGAGCTGGGTGGCAAGCTCGACCTGACCAGCTTCCGTCTGCCGCTTAATTTCAGTGAGGCAGGCAAGATCGACCTCGGCCAATAACTCCGTGCTTATTTATCTGCCCCTGTCCGGTTAAACCGTAGCAGGCGTTACCACAAAAAAGGCCGCCATTATTGGCGGCCGTCAGCAGCGTGATTGCCAGTGCCCGATTACAACAGGCGATGGACGATCGGGCAGTTGATAATTATGCCGGTGGAGCCGTAGGCACTGCCGCCGGGGCCGGTGATAAAGCCCCGCTCGGCCATCCCCAAAATGGCGAACTCTTCGGTCATGCGTGAGCGGTAACCCAAATCGACCGCCGCTTGCGTCCATTCACCCAGGTTCAAATCCCAGAGCGGGCTGTAGTCGGTGGCGATGGTGGGAATGCCGCCCAGCACATTGAGCGGGCCACCCTCGCCGCGAATGGCGCTGTTAAAGCCCTGGCGCTGGGGGTTGACCTCGTCGAAGTCGTTGGTGGGGCCGTTGGTAAAACCAAAAATGCGCTCGACCCCGCTGAACAGCGAGTCATCCCGGCCCACCGGAATCGCAGCCAGCGCCGGGGTGTAGATGGCCCCCTCCAGGCTGGCGGCAATTTCGGCGGAGGCATCGGTGGAGATATACAACACCGGCCGGCCAAAGCTGAAGCCGTTGGTGAGTGCCAGGGTTACGCTGCCAGGTTCCCCCGCCGCCCCCGGACAGATGGCAACCACCTTGTCGTGCAACAGCGCGCGGGCGCTGGCCTCCTCCTCGGCGGAGATACCGTCGCAGTAGGGCGCCAGCTGCTCGGCGCTGGTGTTGAACGAGACCATGGGCGCGTTGTAGATGTGGCCACCGGCGTTGCTGATCTGCACCAGGGGCGAGTAGAGGCCATCGTCACTATCGCCGGCGGAGCCGACTGCGCCCGGGGCGAAGGTGAGGCTGGCCAGCAGATTGTTGGTGCCGCTGCTGTCGCTGGAGCCGGGCGATACCACCCGCTCGGGAGTAAAGTCCACGGCGCCACTGGCAAACACCAGCAGGCCATCGGCGTCGTAGTAACCACGGCGCACCGTCTGCGAGAGCATGCCATCGGGCAGATCGGTAAAGCGCAGCTTGGCGCTGAAGTTCAGGCCCAGGGCGGCGGCGTTCTCCTTGTCGGAGGTATCGGTCACCACGTACCAGAGGCTGGCGCCATCGTTAGTGCCACCGCTTTCCAGGCGGCCTTCATACAACGGCAGGGTGATGGTGGTGTTGGGGCTGGCTGCCAGATCCAGGTTGCCTGCCTTTAACAGCTGATAGGGGCCGATCAGATTGGGATTGACCGACGACGGCGCCGGACCAAAGTAGGTGACCGGCACATCGGCACCCACCGAGGGTGGCGCGGTGGCAAAGTCGCTGCCGGCGGTGGGTATGTTCAACGGTGTGCCACTGGCCACACCAGTGAGGGCGTTGCTGTTGGCCAGGGTGGCGACAGCGATATCCTCGGCGGTGCGGCCACCGGCCAAGGGGGCGAGGCCCGCCGCTTCGGCGGCGCTGCCATCGTAGCCGGAGCCGGTGTCCATCATGACCGGTGCATCCATGCCATCCGCGCCGTCGACGCCATCGCGGCCATCTTTACCGTCACAGGCGGTGACCAGCACCCCAAGCAGGGCCATGCTCACGGTTTTTGTGGTTATGATTTTCATAGTGGTTTCCTTAATTCAGTAAATGCCGGCGTTAGAGGAAGCGGTGCACGATCGGGCAGTTGACGATAAAGCCACTGGAGCCGTAGGTGCCGCCGCCGGGGGCGGTAATAAAGCCGCGTTGCACCAGCCCCAGAATCTGGAACTCTTCGGTGAGGCGCGAACGGTAGTTCCGGTCAATGGCCAGTTGCGTCCACTCGCCCACGTTCAGATCCCATAGGGGGCTGTAGTCGGTGGCGATGGTGGGAATGCCGCCCAGCACATTGAGTGGTGAGCCTTCGCCCAGCACCGCGCTGCCTAAACCCTGGCGCTGGGGGTTGACCTGGTCGGCGGCGACATTGCTCGGGCCATTAACAAAAGTGAACAGCCGCTCGACGGCGCTGAACAGAGAGTCGTCGTTGCCAACATTGATGTCGCGCAGGCCAGGCGCAAAGGTGGCACCCTCCAGGGCGGCCGGCAGTGGGTCGTTGGCGTCGGTGGAGAGGTAGAGCACCGGCCGGGCAAAGCTGAAGCCTGAGGTTAACGACAGGGTGACGGTACCCTCGGCGGGACAGATGCTGACCACCTTGTCGTGCACCAGGCTGTAGTCGACATCGCCCTCACAAAAGTCGAGTGCGTCTGCCTCCACGCCAAAGGCGACGATAGGGGCGTTGTAGATATGGCCACCGGCGTCGAGGATTTTTACCAGCGGCGAGTAGAGCTCATCGCCCACCGAACCCGGCTGAAATTCCGCCGGCGGAAAGGGGGCGGCCGAGGGGTTATCGGCATTGCCGGCCACCACCACCCGCTCGGGGGAGAAGTCGACCGAACCCGCCATAAAGCGCAGGGTGCCATCCTGTTCGGTGACGGCGCTGCGCACGGCGCGGTCGTTATCGGCGTAGGAGAGTTTACTGGCGTGATTCAAACCCAGCGCTTTGGCCGCTTCCGGGTCGGTGGTGTCGGTGACTATGTACCAGACCGCCTCGCCGGTTTCAAAGAGTTCGCCGCGGTAGAGTGGCAGGGTAATGGTGCCGGCCTCGTCATCCAACTGGCCGGCGGTTAACAGCTGCAGGTCGCCAATCAGTTCCGGCGCCACGGTGGAGGGCGGCGGGCCAAAATAGGTAACGGGAATGTCGGTGCCGATGGAAGCCGGCGCCGGCTGGATATCATCATCGGCGATGACAATGGTGCTGGCGCCCAGGCAGAACAATGCGCAGGCGAGCACCCCTTTGGAAACGTGTGACATGGTTTTTCTCCGGGTTAATGGGAGCCCTGACAGTAACCCGAAGAAAATGGCCAAGACCTCACAGGGCGTTAACGTGTTGCTAACGTTCGAGTAACAAAAATGTTGCGAGATTATCACCGGGCCGGGGGATGATTTTTTGCGCAGACCACTACTATGAAGAGAGCAGTGACTATCTCGACCCAGGTGTGAAGATGGTCAATGGCAAAGATAATAGCCGCCAAAAGGTGGTAGACTGCGCCTCCTTTGTCGCTGCGGATTAATGAGTGTTGTATGACTAAAGCGCCTCTCTGGACACGCGATTTTATTATTGTCTCCCTGCTCAATTTTTTATTGGTGTTGGTGTTTTATCTGCTGGTGGTGGTGATGGGGCTCTATGCCACGCAAGTCCTGCACGCCACGCCCAGTCAAGCCGGCTTGGCGGTGGGTATGTTTGTGGTGGGAATATTGGCCGGGCGCCTGATTGTTGGCCAATACATCGATCGCATCGGCCGCAAGCGCAGTATGCTGCTGGGGCTCTTCTTCTCGATCATTGGCTGCCTCGGTTACTTTATTGAGGGCGGTATTCTGTTCCTCATTATCAACCGCTTTATCCACGGCTTGGCGGTGGGCTTTGCCGCCACCGCCGCCAGCACGGCGGTGGCCCATATTATTCCAATCTCACGCAAGGGCGAGGGTATCGGCTTCTACAGCATGAGCACCTCGCTATCCACGGCCATTGGCCCCTTTATTGGATTAATGATGACCCAGCAGGTGGGTTTTAAACCGGTGCTGGCCTTGTGTGCTCTGGTGAGTGTGACGAGTTTGGTGGTGGGCTGGCTGCTGCGGGTGCCAGAGGCGGAGGAGCTGCCGGAGGCGGCGCCGCGTCAGTTCAGTATTAAACGGCTGCTGCACCCGACGGTGGTGCCCCTGTGCAGCCTGATGTTTGTACTCGGCGCCTGCTACTCCGGCGTGCTCTCCTACCTCAACGCCTTTGCCGTGGAGCGACAACTGGTGCAGGCGGCCAGTTTCTTTTTTATTGTCTACGCGGTAACCATTTTGCTTTCCCGGCCGATTACCGGGCGCCTGCTCGATGCCCGTGGTGCCAACTTAATTATGTATCCGGCTCTCGTGTTAATGGCGCTCGGCTTCCTGGTGTTGGCCAAGGCTCAGGTGGGCTGGGCACTGCTTGTGGCCGGCGCCCTGATTGGCCTTGGCTTTGGTAATATTCAATCCTGTATCCAGGCGCAGGCCTTGAAAATGGTGGCGCCCAACCAGATGGGGTTGGCCACCGCCACCTTTTTTATTCTGATGGATGCCGGCCTTGGCTTTGGCCCCTATCTGTTGGGTTTTGTGATCCCCTGGACGGGCTACGCCGGCCTCTATCTGGCGATTGCCGCGCTTACGTTTTTAACGATAGGGGTCTACTACGCTGTGCATGGCCGGCGGCCAATACCGGTCGTGGGGAATTAATTGCCGGTCGCGGGGAATTAGTTGCCGGTCGTGGGGAATTAATCGCCGGTCGTGGGGAATTAGTCGCTGACGGAGGCAAGACTGCCCGCCTTTAGCCACCGCTTGCCCCGGCTGTTTTGGATGGAGTGGTCAGGTTGTCGCTGGCCACATCAATCGGTTTAAAACTGACTGAAATAGTCACTTTCCTCCAGCACCGGGTCTTCGGTGCTAGTCTGCATCTCTAACAGTTTTTCCGCCAGCTGCTGGCGCACCTCGGCGTAGTCTGGATCATCAATCAGGTTATTAAGATTGGCTGGGTCCTCGACGATATCGTACAGCTCTTCGGCGGGTCGCTTTTCGGTATTCAGGGAAAAGTAGGGCTCAATGGGCTGGCCATTTTGATCGCGCAACAACCAGGGGTAGGCCTCGGTAAAATTGGGTGGGTCGCCGTTGGGCCAGCGGTCAATAAAGTAGTTGCGCACATAGAGATACCGCTCACTGTGTACCGCCCGCCGCGGGTAGGTGGCGTTGTTCGCGCGGGCACTGGGGCCGTGGCGCTCGTAAGCCGAGTAGGCGACACGATTGGCATCGGGTTCGGCTTGGCTGGGTGCAGTTAGCAGTGCCAGCAGACTACTGCCCACCAGCCCCTCTGGTGGTGTGACTTGGGCCGCTGCGTAGAGGGTGGCGGTGATGTCGACCAGGCTGACCACCTCGTCGATGCGCTGCTGCTGGCTTGAGTAGTCTGCTGGCAGACGGATGATCAGCGGCACGTGGACACCGTACTCATAATTTTGTGGCTTGGCACCACTGAACGGCATGCCGTTATCCGAGGTGAACACCACCAGAGTGTTGCTCTCCAGCCCGTAATCTTTTAACAACTGCAGGATTTTGCCCAGGTCGTTATCGAACCACTCAATCTCCTGCAGGTAGGCGGAGAATTCCCGGCGCACGGCTGGTGTGTCGGGCAGTGTTGGTGGTAGAAAATCCTGTGGTGCGATACCCGCAAACCGGCTGCTGTCGCCAGGTCCATAGGGGCGGTGGGGCTCTGTGGAGCCGACCCAAAAGGAGAAGGGTTGGTTGGCCGGGCGGCTGTCGAGAAACTGTCTGAAATTGGCGGCCAGATCACGGGCGTCTATCCCCTCGGGTACCGAGCTATATTGCAGCTGATTGAATTCTCTGCCCGCGGGGTTATTGTTGCGTGCCGGTTTGTAGGCGCCCGGGCCCCACCCTTTACCGGTGAAACCGACGTAATAACCCGCTGCGGCCAGATTATCCTGATAGGAGTTAAACCCTGCCGGCCATGCACCTTCCAAGAGCGCTGCGGATTCTGTCTGCCATACATGTTTACCGAGCAGAATGGCGGCCCGCGATGGGGTGCAGGAGGGGGCGCTGACATAGGCTTTGCTAAAGTAGGTTCCCGCTTCGGCCAGCTGTTCGATATTGGGGGTGTTAATGTAGGGGTAGTCGAGGGAGGTGTGCTGCCAGGATTGATCGTCGGTGACGATAAACAGAATATTGGCTTGAGCTGGTGGTTGTACAACCGGATTATCGGAAGATGAGTCGGGTTTGTCGCTGCCACAGGCGCTTACGACCAGGGCCAGTCCGATCAGAAATATCGCACGCATTTATTGATTGTATCCCTACAAAATAGCCAGTTTGCAAACGGGCGATAGCACAAGAGTGGCGTCGTCTATGCCCGGTAGCTTGAACCGGGCGGCGGCAATTATAGGCGGAAAAATTCTGCGCCTGCCAGTCAATTTTTCAGACTGGCAGTGGCTGTGGTTTGTGGCAATAAAGCGAACAGTTATTGCCCAGGCATGGCGGCTTTGGTGGCCACAGTTGAGTCGCTCGGCCGATTGGCTATTATTAATGCGACCGGCGCAAACTCGACAGTGGCGCAAAGGTGATGTCAACCGATTTGATTGCGAGGCTGTCTAAAAATTTAATTGATAAACACGAGGATGAAAACGTGGACGATTACAAACCTTGGGGTATGGTGACAAACACCTTTTTAATGCTGATGCATTTAAGCCAGCTGGCCGGCTTTGTGGTGCCGGGTGCCGGTTTGGTGCTGCCGATTGTGATGTGGGCCACCAATAAGGATCAGTCACCGGAAGTGGATCGCCACGGCAAAAATATTTTGAACTGGATGATCAGCCTGACTATCTACTCCATCGTCTCCTGTATTTTAATTATTATCTTTGTCGGTTTCCTGGCGCTGTTGGCGCTGATGATTCTGGATCTGATCTTTGTCATTCTGGCCGCGGTGAAGGCCAACGAGGGTGAGCTCTGGCCCTATCCGCTCAGTATTAAATTTTTTAAGGTGGAGTAAACCGTTGTTGACGCTTCCCGAAATAAAAAACCACCGCTAAGCGGTGGTTTTTTTTGCCTTAACCTGGGCTGGATTAGGGTTAGCCTTTGTCGATGGCAACGTTACCCAACATCATATCGCCGGTGGGCTGGTCGATCATATTGTGCGGGAAGCAGCGCTCAATGGTGCTCACCTCGGCCAGTTGCTTGAGTTGCTCGCTGCTGAATTCGATGGCCAGTGCGCCCAGGTTGTCCTGCAGTTGGGCGAAGGTGCGGGCACCGATAATGGGGGAGGTGACCGCCGGGTTTTGTAAGGTCCAGGCGAGTGCCACCTGAGCCGGAGTCGCGCCTAACTGTTGCGCGATAGCGACCACCACCTCGGCAATGGCCAGGCTCTTTTCGGTAAGCCGGCCGGTGGCCAGGTTAATGGTTTTACGGTCGCCCATATTGGGCTTGGCCTGGGGAATAAGATCATCTCGGCTGTATTTGCCGGAGAGCACACCGCCGGCCAACGGCGACCAGGGCAGTACACCCAGGCCCATCGCCTGCGCCATGGGCATAAACTCCCGCTCCACCGTGCGCTCGGTGAGGTTGTAGGGTACCTGCAGGGCAATCAGTGGTGCCCAGCCGCGCAGTTCGGCCATGGCCTGCAGGCGCGACACCTGCCAGGCGGGAGTATCGGAAATACCGACGTACAAAATTTTGCCGGCGCGCACCAGGTCATCGAAGGCGCGCAGTATCTCCTCTACCGGGGTGAGGTTGTCCCACAGGTGCAGGTAGAGCAGGTCGATATAGTCACTGTTTAATCGCTTCAGGCTCGCCTCCACCGCCTGCACCATATTTTTGCGGTGATTGCCCGAGGCGTTGGCCTTGCCCGGGTTCATGGTCAGGCTGTATTTGGTAGCCACCACCATCTCCTCGCGCACCCCCTGCACCAGGCGGCCGACCATCCGTTCCGACTCCCCCTGGGCGTAGAAATTGGCGGTGTCGATAAAGTTGCCACCGAGCTCGGTGTAGTGGCTGAACATCTTTTCTGCTTCGCTGAAGTCGGTGCCCCAGCCGGGCATGCCAAAGGTCATGGTGCCAAGCGACAGCGGCGAGACGCGCAGTCCGGAGCGGCCAAGTAGCCGATAGTGATTAAGTGCTGGGGCCATGGGAATCCCTCGTGATACGTGCTGGATGGGCGGCTTGGTGGTGGGCCATTATTGCCCAATAGGGTTTAAAGCGCAGCGTGTGGTTTGGCTGGGTGGGTGGTTTAGGCGCCGGCCGATGGGGTTCGGCCGGCGCTGATACTACGCTGGCTAATTAACGGCCCAAGGCTTCGGCGCAGACAAATTTGGTTGACGACCAGCCGCCATCAAGCGCGATGGTTTGGCCGTTGATGTAACTCCCCTCCGGTGAGGCGAGGAAGTAGATCAGGTTGGCCACGTCGTCGGCGGTACCTTCGCGATCAAAGGGGGTGATCTCGTGGTTGGTGCGTTGGAAGTAGTCGCTCTCCCAATAGGCGTCGGTCATTTCGGTTTTAATCACACCCGGCGCCACCAGGTTGGTGCGAATACCTTGCGGGCCGTAGTCGCAGGCGAGGCTGCGGGTCATGCCCACCAGGCCGGCTTTGACCGTGGAGTAGGCGCCGCCGGCCATGCCGCTGGTGATACCAAACACCGAGCCGATATTAATAATGGCCGCACCTTTACCCATCACGTTGAGGGCTTCGCGGGCGAAGCGGAAGGGGGCCTTGAGGCTGATGTCGATCACTTCATTGAGGGTGTCGTCGTCGGTATCTTTCACGGGCGCCCACTTGCCGGCACCGGCGTTATTCACCAGGCAGTCGAGGCGGCCAAAATTGTTGATGGCGGCCTCCACGGCGCGTTTGGGAATATCGGCTTCACGCACGTCACCCGCCACCACCACCACCTGGGCTTTCTCAGCCAGCTGCGCGGCCAGCTCTTGCAGGCGCTCTTTGCGGCGGGCAACGGCGACAATATTAAAGCCGCCCTCGGCAAAGCGACGGGCGGTGGTTTCGCCAATACCGGAGCTGGCACCAGTGATAATTACAACGGGTTTTTCTGAAGAGCCTGTCATTGTTTCCTCTCATCCACGCAGGTGGGCGGCAGTCGCCGGCAGGAGAGCCGCCGCTAAGTTTATTGTTCATTTATTTATCTGCGGCACACGTGGCCGGGAGTGAATCTGGCCACAGCCGCTGGCCAGGTAGCCAAGCCGACTCACTAATGGCGTGATCATACACCTTATCCAAATTTGAATCGGGCCGCCGGCGAGGGCGAAGAGGAGCGACTGCTGGTACAGGTATTTCGCTGATCCGATTCAGACAATTTTGGCGACGGCTGATGTGCATTTAGCGGCTCTTTTTTGGGGATGCCTCACACGCCCGGCAGGCACCTTCCCGGTGAGGGCGAAGTTCACAGTTTTATTAGATTGATCTGTTGTAGATTGCGCGCGGTGGTGCGGAGGTGGTTGGCCGGCAACCCGCCACTAGCTTCGAAGTGATTAATTTGCCAGCCTGTTGGCCTGGAAAGTCTGACAGTTTATTACTCCTGCTATTCATGAGTAATTTTGCGTCGGCTTTTGGGCCTGGTTCGATGGTTGATAGGAGAAGACCTTCGAAAATCAGGCGTCTGTTGACTGTCTCTTTTCGCTATTGTGGCTTTATTTAAAACCCGGATTTGCATTTTTTAAGCGCTATCGGGCGATGGCAAAAGTCTTTGGTCGGTCATGTTTTCGGCGTCTCACGCAGTTGCACGGAGCGGTAATTTTCTGCATTGGATTGACCGACTATTTTTTCGTTTGCGCCACTCATTGGAAATGCAATTGGTTGGCACTCCTGCAGAAAAATACCCGGTGGTAGTTGTGGGGTTTAATGTTTTTGTTGCCGGGTTACAGCAGGAATTGGTCAGCTTTATTTTTCTGCTATTGCCGCTGTTTGTGTAAATACCTTAACTAAACAAAAAATTTAAAAACGAAAGGTACTACATGAAAAATATAAATCGTCGTAATTTTATCAAGGGAAGTGCTTATTTGGGGGCGGCTTCGGCCGCGGCCGGCAGTGTTGCCGCCAATGCCACCATGGGTTCGCTGGTGCCCACCTACTTTAGTTACCGCAAATGCGCCGTAATTGGCTCCGGTTTTGGTGGTTCGGTGGCGGCTCTGCGTTTGGGGCTGGCCGGTAAGAGCACGGCGCTAATTGAGCGTGGAAAGTATTGGCAGTACCAGGGCGAAGATACCTTTCCCGTGGTGGCCGATGCCGCGCTCAACGGCGATGGCCGCACCACCTGGCTGGGCGATGTTGATGGCGCCACGGGCAACTACCCGGTTTCTCGTTATACCGGTTTGCTGGAGCGCATTAACGGCGACACCACTCATTCGGTGGTGGGTGCCGGTTTGGGCGGTGGCTCCCTGGTTTATGGTGGTGTCCTGCTGCAACCGCGCCGGGATCTGTTTGAGCAGGTGTTCCCGTTTATCAACTACGACCAGATGGACAGCCAGTACTACCCACGGGTGTTGTCGTTGGTGAGTGGCGGTACCATTCCGGAAGATATCCTCAACACCAACCAATACAGCGCCATTAAAACCTTTATCGATAACGCCACCGCCGCTGGTTTGACGGTGACCCGTTCGCACGTCGGTTTTAACTGGAATGTGATTCGCAAAGAGGTGACCGGTGAGATCAACCCGTTTGCCTCGGTGGGTGAATACGTTTACGGCTGTAACAGCAATGCCAAAAACACCCTCGATAAAAACTACATCAACCAGGCCGCCGCCACCGGCAAAGTATCGATTTTCACCCTGCACAATGTGACCACGGTTAAACAGACCTGGGGTGACAGTTACGAAGTGCACTGTGAGGTGCTCAATGAATTGGGCGATCTGCTCTATCGCCATGTGATCTACTGCCAATACCTGTTTATGGCGGCGGGCGCGGTCAATACTCCCAAGCTGCTTTTGAAAGCCAAGGCGTTGGGTGATCTGACCGGCCTTAATGATCAGGTTGGTCAAAATTGGGGTGGCAATGGCGATGAGCTGATGGGCCGGCTGATCTACAACCCGGCGGTTAACCCCATTCAGGGTGGGCCCCCGTGTGTGGCGGCGCACGATACTAATAACCCAATCAAAACCGTGGGCTTTATGCATTCGCCTTCGTCAGGTGGCGCCCAGGGGCTACCTGACGGGGTGCGCCTGCAGCTGCACATGGCGATGAGTGTGCCCGACGCTTTGGGCAGTGTCAGTTACAACCCGGCCACCAACGCGGCGTTTGTCTCCTATCCGGAAGCTGCCAATCAGCTGGACCGCCAGGCGCACTACATCAGT
The DNA here is from genome assembly GCF_033283405.1 of Halioxenophilus sp. WMMB6. Classification (NCBI taxonomy): domain Bacteria; kingdom Pseudomonadati; phylum Pseudomonadota; class Gammaproteobacteria; order Alteromonadales; family Alteromonadaceae; genus Halioxenophilus; species Halioxenophilus sp. WMMB6. Next base: position 1,301,468 of record NZ_JAWMQR010000001.1, on the reverse strand, counting down.
TTGGCAAAAATGCAGCATCTCGATAACGGTGTTATTCCGGGCTCGGCGATTGGTTCCTCCTCTGCCATTTGGCACCCACTGGGTGGCGCGGTGATGGGGGCGGCCACCAGCGAGCTGGGCGAGGTCTATGGCCAGAGCAATCTGTTTGTGGTGGATGGCAGCCTGATGCCGGGCTCAACCGCCGCCGCCAATCCCTCGCTCACCATTGCCGCCAATGCGGAGCGTATTATGGAGTCGCTTATTCCACAGCTGTATTAAAAAGCTGCTGCTGATTAGCCTAGGGAAGGGCTAATCGGCATTTCCTGCAGTGCTGCGTAAACTGTCGATAAGCTTACGTGTTCAGTCGGGAAATATCCTCTTGCGGGGCTTTAACATGCGCACACAGATTAGGCGCCGTCCACCAGCCACAGCCAATTACAACAACAAGTGTGTGCTGGGCAGAAGAGGATCAGATACATGTCTTTTGAGCTCAATAGAAAACTGGCCGCCCCGCGCGCGCCACTGCCAACCTCCGCCAGCGTCGACACCGTCACCGCCAGCATTATTCGCGGGGCACTTGAAACCATCTGCTTTGAGGCGGCCACCCACCTGGGCCGGGCGGCTTCATCCCCCATCATCAACCAATCCAACGAACGCAACTGTAGCGTGATTGATGCCCATGGCCGCCTGGCGGTGGGCTCCATTGGTACGCCGCACCTTACCTTCGTGACCCAGCTCACCGTGCGCTACGGACTGATGAACTTTGAAGAGTACGACTGGGGCCCGGGTGATGTCTTCCTGGGTAACGACCCGGACCACGGCGGCGGTCACCTGCCGGATTACAACGTCTACGCCCCCGTCTTCGATGACAACGGCGAGCTGATTCTGGTGCAGGCGCTGCAGGCGCACCAAGGCGACACCGGTGGTAAAGACCCAGGTGGTTTTACCCTGGAGGCGACCGATATCTTCACCGAAGGTTTGGCTATTCCCTGTTTGAAGCTGGTTCACCGCGGTGAAAAACGGCGCGATGTGATCAAGCTGGTGGAGCGCAACAACCGCTTCGCCACCTTTGCCGGCGACCTGGCGGCCATGATCAGTGGTGTGCAGAAGGCGGTAAAAGCCTATGAAGATCTGATTCGCAAGTGGGGCGCCGACAAGGTGAAGTCGGCGGTCAACTACATGATCGACCACTCCGAAGCCCGTTTCCGGGAAGAGGTGAGTGCTTGGCCGGACGGCACCTACGAGGCCGATGTGTGGGTGGATGCCGATACCCAGGGCACACCGGATGTAAAAGTACACGTCGCCTGTAAGGTCGATGGTGACAAGCTCAGCGTTGACCTCACCGGTACCGACGACCGCCAGGAGCTGGTCGGTGTGTGGAACACCTTCGGCAACAGCCGTGGCTACATCATGACCCAGCTGGTGGCGATGGTAGACCCCACCATTCCCAAAAACGAAGGGCTGTTCAACGCCGTGGAGATGATCATCCCGGAAGGTTGTATCGCCCACCCGCCACCGAACAAACCTGCTGCCCTGGGCTCCTTCCACCCCGCTTGTGAGATCACCGAGGCGGTGTGTGTGGCGCTGTCGGAGGTGGTGCCCGGTCGCGCCCAGCCCCAGGTCTACAAGATTGGTATGCCCAACGCGGTGATCGGTTTTTACGACAACGGCATGATGTGGATGGACCAGGGGGTGGACACCCGCTCGATGGACTCCTCCGCCGTGCAGGGCATCGATGGCTGGGGTTCCTGCCCGTCGGCACTGGGTAACCTGCTGCTGTCAGAGGCGGAAGACGCCGAGGTGCGCTTCCCGGTGATTAATATGAGCCGGGAGATGGTCACCGACGGCGGTGGCGCCGGCCAGTGGCGCGGTGCCCCGGGCAGCCTCAATGTGAAAAAGGTGTTGGAGCCAACCTCGGCCATGGCCTGGATGGTCTCTGCCAAGCACCCGTTGCGCGGTATGTGTGGTGGCGACGACGCCATCCCCTACAGCAACCACTTTGAGGTGGGCACCGAGAATGAATACAAAATTGAGCTGACCGCCCAGGCCATGCTGCCCAAGGGTGCGGTCATCGCTTATCAACACGGCGGCGGCGCCGGCTTCGGTGCGGCTCTCAAACGTGACCCAGAGTCGGTAAAGGAGGATGTGCTCGACGAGTACGTCAGCCTGCAAGCCGCCCGTGAAAAATATGGCGTGGTGCTCACCGGTAGCCTTGAGGAGTACGACCTGGAGGTGGATGTCGATGCCACCGCCGCATTGCGCCAAGAGATGAGCGCCGCCCAAGGAGCAAGATCATGAGTTATCGCGTAGGTATCGATATCGGCGGTACGTTTACTGACTTCGCCATGCTCAAGGGCGACGAAGTGATACTGCACAAAAATTTAAGTACTCCGGAAGATCGCTCTTTGGGGGTGATGCACGGCCTGGAAGTATTGGCCAAAAAAGAGGGGCTGACGCTCTCGGATTTCCTCGGCCAATGCGATGCCATCGTGCACGGCACCACCATCGCCGACAACACTCTGATTGAGATGAACGGCGCAGTGACCGGCCTGATCACCACCGAGGGTTTTCGCGATGAGGTGGAGTACCGACGTGGTTTTAAAGAGGACATTTGGGATGTGCGCCTGACGCCGCCGCAACAGATTACTCCCCGCCGTCGTCGCCTGACGGTGCCCGAGCGCATCCTGGCCGACGGCAGCATTTACAAAGAGCTCGATGAGAACGCTGTCCGCGATGCTTGTCGCCGGCTGACAAAACAGAATGTCGAGTCGGTGGCTATTTCGCTGCTGTTCTCGTTTGTGAATGCCGAGCATGAACAGCGGGTGGCGGCCATTGTGCGCGAGGAGATGCCCGAGGTGAATATTTCGGTATCGCACATGGTGCTGCCGCGCAGCCCGGAGTTTGACCGCACCAGCACCACCGTGGTGAACGCCTACGTGGCGCCGCGGGTCACCTCCTACCTGGAGAAGCTGGTCTCCCGCCTGCAAGAGGGCGGTTACCAAAACCAGCTGATGGTGATGCAGGCCAGCGGCGGGGTGATGACCAAAGAGTATATCGATGGCTCGCCCATCCGCGTACTGGCCTCCGGCCCCGCCGGCGGGGTGATCGGCTCGGCCCACGCCGGTACCGCCAAGGGGGCGCGCAACCTGTTGTGCGTCGATATGGGCGGTACCTCCTACGATATGTCGATGGTGGTTAACGGCCAGGCGCCAGCGGTGGCCGGCTGGAACATTCACCACCGCAACCTGGTCGGTGTGCCCATGGTGCAGGTCGAGACTCTGGGTGCCGGTGGTGGCTCCATTTGCCACGTTAAAGGTGGCGAGATTCAGGTCGGCCCGGCTTCTGCCGGCTCCGAGCCCGGCCCCATCTGTTACGGCCGTGGCGGTACCCAGCCGACTGTGACCGACGCTCTGCTGATGCTGGGGATTCTCTCCGATGAGACCGACTTTGCCGGCGGCAGCTTTTCACTGAGTCGCGCTGGGGTGGAAGAGGCATTCCAGGCCATCGGCGATGAGATGGGATACAGCGCCGAAGAGGCCGCCTTCGACAGCTGGCGGGTGGTTAACGCCAATATGATTCAAGGGGTACGCCGCACCACTGCCGGCAAAGGGGTCGACCCGCAGGATATGGCCATGCTTGCCTACGGCGGTAACGGCCCGGCCTTCGCCGCGGTACACGCCGATGCCTTGGGTATCGACCGGGTATTGGTGCCGAAAGCGTCACCCACCTTCTCGGCTCTGGGTACCCTGGTGGCCAAGCCCACCATCGACGAAGAGCGCTCCTGTATCTGTGGTGTGGAAGCGCCGGACCTGGAGAAACTGAAAGCGCTCTGGCAGGAGCTCGAACTCCGGGCGGTGAAATACTTCCAGGACGCCAAGTTCAGCCGCGATCAGATCACCGCTCACTACCAGCTCAATATGCGCTATCGCGGCCAGAACTGGGCGATCAGCTTCGATATGTTCTCCGCCACCGGCGCGGGGGATCTCTCCTTCGTGTACGAGGGGCTGGGCGACAAGGCACTGGCGGCCTTTAACGAGCGCCACCTGCAGGAGTTTGGCCATATTCGCGATGCCGAGCTGCCGGAGATTATCGGTGTGCGCCTGGTGAGCAGTGTGAACACGCCATCACCGGTGGTGGGCGAGGGCTTTAACGCCAAGAGCGTCGCGGCCAGCCCCTATCGCACCCGTCGTGCCAATCTGGGTGAGGGCTTTAAAGAGACCAATATCTACCGCGGTAGCGATCTGCCACCCGGCAGCGAGGTGATGGGCCCGGCCATTATCGAAGAGACTTTCACCACCATTGTCGTCTACCCACACTGGAAGGCGTTGGTCGATGACGCCGGCGACTACGAGCTGCGCCGGGTGTATCAGGTGAATTGAGCCGTAACCGGCTTAACCAGCGCGGCAGGGAGGCTGCGCTGAATAGTGGTTAGTAAGAAATGCGTGAATAGATTGACCGGTATTAGTCGCTGACGGAGTCGGCACTGGCGCCCAGTACCACACGGCGAAACTGTTTTGGGGTCTGCCCGGTCCAGCGTTTAAAGGCGCGGCCAAAGCTGGACTGCTCGGCATAGCCCAGGTTGGCGGCAACATCGTCCAGGGAGAGCTGCTCCTGTTGCAGGTAGTCCTTGGCGAGTTCGGTGCGCTGGTGCTCCAGAATGTCGGAGAATTTCTGGTCGGCGTCGCTTAGGTGGGACTGCAGCGTGCGTACCGACATACCGAGCTTATCGGCGCAGCGCTCGATGGTGCAGCTGCGTGAAGCGAGGGCGCCGCGCACGTAGTCCTGCACGCGTTCGACAGTGGTTTTGCGGGCGGCGGCTTTTACCTTATCCAGGTAACCGCCCAGCAGTTTGTAGATAAGCCGGTTGGCGCTGGCGACTGGATGGCTGAGGAAATCGGTGTCAAAGGCGATAGCGTCGCCTTCGATATCCTGGCGCAGCGGGCAGCCGAGATAGCGCTCGAGTTCGGCGATATCGCGCTCGCGCACCTCGTTGGAGAGCGAGACATAGAGCGGCCGGAAATCGGGGCCACCGATTTGTTGCAGCAGTTTGAGTTTGAGTACCACGGCCTGGAAGTTGGCCTGGTCATTACGGCCCAGGGTCTGTGGTACATACCAATGCAGCTCGGTGATTTCCGAGCCGATTGCCAGGCGTAACTCGGCGCTGGGCGAGTGCACAACCGGAATAAAATCGATAAATCGGTTGAGTGATTCATGCAGATTGGTGGCGGAGCGGCAGAGGGCGGTAACGCAACCAAATACATCCGGTTCCTGCAGCCGGGCAAGGCGGGCACCAAACAGGGGTTCGTCGAATGCCTTGCTGCAGTACTCGAGTAGGTCGACGAGAGACTTAACAGGAATAAAGTGGTCCGGGTCCCGGGCCAACCAGGGGTCGATATCGAACTTCTCGAGAATGGCTCTGGGTTCGCCGCCAATGCGCTGGATTAAGGTGTTGAAGCCACTGAGGTTGGCACTGCGCATCTGGCCTTCGGCAGGCATAGAGTCCAGGGGGCCGTCCAGGCTGAAAAACGAAGCGGCGCTACTCATTCTGTTATCTCTCTTATGGGCTGGCAGTGGGCATGCGAAGAATCATTGTGAGTGGAGCGCGCGCCGGCTGGCAAGATTGTTTTAGCGAGTGGTCTTTTATACTATTGAACAGTAGTGTTGAATAATAGTGTAGCGACTGTTAAGAGTGACTGTAAAGGTGGTATCCGTAATGAGAGATTTTCAAGAATTAAAAGAAGAAGCGAAACAGTGGATCCGTTACGAGAAAGATAAAGCAACGCGCATCGCCACCATAACCTTTACCCGGCCGGAGGCGCACAACGCCGCCACCACCGGCATGCGCCAGCTCTACGCTGAACTGGTGCACAAGGCCAATATCGATGACGACGTTAAAGTGTTGGTGATTCGCGGCGAGGGTGACAACTTCGGCACCGGTGGCGATCTGCCGGAACAGGCCGATTTCTACAAGGGCGACGGCGAAGATATCTCCCTGCTGCACGAATTTGGCATCAACGACCCAGATGTAAAATACCCACCCCGCGACTCCTTCCGCTTCCTGCACGGCATGACCGATCACTACGCCAAAGCGGCGGCCGGTAACCGGCCCCTGCAGGAGTTTAAAAAGATCAGCATTGTGGAGGCCAAGGGCTACTGCTACGGCTGGCATTTTTATCAATGTGCCGATGCCGATCTTCTGGTCAGTGCCGACGATGCCCTGTTTGGCCACCCCTCATTTCGCTACGTGGGTTGGGGCCCACGCCTGTGGACCTGGATAGAGACCATCGGCCTGCGCAAGTTTTCGGAAATGTTATTCACTGGTCGCCCCTTCACCGCTGAAGAGATGGATAAGTGCAATTTCATCAACAGTGTGGTTGAGCGCGAGCAGCTGGAGCAGGAGACCAAAAAGTACGCCGAGGCCTGCGCCCGCACCCGGCCCATGGATGTGGTACAGGTACAGAAAACCTTTATGGAGATGTACAAGCAGTACAACGGCGAGTACATGGGCAGCCTGCTCACCGGTTTTGTCGAAGGCATGTTGCCGATGATGAAAAACGATCGTGCTTCTGATGTGGCGTTTGGTGAAGAGACCTTCAATAAGGGCTTGAACAATGTGGTTAAGGATATCGATATGCAGTACCCACCGGAGTGGCGCCTGCAGCGTTCCAACCGTAAAAAACCATAACCACACAGCAAAACCGCGTTAACACAGGAGCCCGACGGGTGTCTGCACTAACCAATATCAAAGTACTGGAGATCGCCACCACCGTCAGTGCCGAATACTGCGGCAAGCTGTTGGCGGATTTCGGTGCGGAAGTCATTAAATGCGAAGCGCCCGACGGTGGCAGCCCCACCCGGTCACTGCCACCGTTTGCCGCGGGCGAAAGCGGCCTGTTTGCCTATCTGAATACCAACAAACATTCGATCGGTGTGGCGCTCGATGCAGATGCCGGCCGCGCAATTTTAGTATCACTGCTGGCCAAGGTGGATGTGCTGGTGTGCGATCAAGCGGCCGCCTGGTTTGAGGCTTTGGCGTTAACGCCCGAGCAGATGCTGGCCGCCAACCCCAAACTCTCGGTGTGTGTGATTACCCCCATGGGCTTTGAGCAGTCCAATGAGTATGCCCAGTTGGAGGATCTCAATGTGTTGCACGCCAGCGGTTGGGGTTACCACACGCCCAGTGCCGCCGACCCTGCCAAACCACCCTTGAAAGGGCCGGGGCCGCATCTGGTCAGTTACGAATCCGGCCTGGATGCCGCGCTCTGTATTACGGCGGCGCTGTTCGAACGGGAAGCGAGCGGCTTGGGGCGTTTTATCGATATCTCCAAACAGGCGGTGATGGCTTCGCGCACCGACTATGTTCTGGGGCAGATGATCGCCGGCGATATGAATGTTAGTAATGATCGCCGCGCCTACGACCTGGCCGGTCCGGCCGATATCTACCCCTGTGCCGATGGTTTTATCTATATCTGGATGTCCGCCCCCACACACTGGCAGGCATTGGCCACCATGCTCGGTGCGCCGGCCTGGATGGCCGATTTCCCTGAGAATTGGCTGGAGCGTGAATGTACGCCCGAGCGGGTGGCTGTCTGCCGACAGCATATTGGTGAATGGTTGCTGAGCCAGAAGAAAGAGTCCGTGGCGGAGACCGCGCAAAAGCTGGGTTTGATAGTGGTGCCGGTGAACAACACCGGCGATCTGCTGCACTGCCCTCAGTATCAATTCAGGGAATATTTTAAAACGGTCGACCACCCACACTTGGGTGCCGTGAGCTACCCCACTGTGCCCTATAAAATGAGCCTTACCCCGGCGGCGTTGAACACGCCGGCACCGGCGCTGGGCCAGGATAATTCACGCTATCTGGCACAAGTGGAGGCAGAGGCATGAGCATGAAAATGCGCGGTGGACCCTTGGCCGGTGTGCGTGTGGTCGAATTAACCAAGGTGTGGGCCGGCCCCTACACCGGTAAGCAGCTGGCCTTTCTCGGCGCTGAGGTGATGCGCGTTGAGAGCTTGGGTTCTCTGGATGTCACCCGTTTTTACGGTGTCGACGACATCAACAAGGCACCCGGTTTTCGCGCGGTAAACCCGCAAAAAATGAGCGTGCAAATCGACTCCAAAACCGAACGCGGTGTAGAGCTGTTGATCGACCTGATTAAAGCGGCCGATATTTTTATCGAGAATTTACGCCCCGGTGCGGTTGACCGTATGGGCATTGGCTACGAACAGATCAAAGCCATCAATCCCAATATTATCTATGTCTCCATGGGTATGTACGGCGCCGAAGGACCACTGGCCTATCAGACCGGTTACGCCCCCTGTTTTGCCGCACTCAGCGGTTTGAGCGCCATGGTTGGCTACGAAGGGGAGGCGCCCACGGGTATGAATATTCGCTACGCCGACTCCACCTTCGGTACCGCCGCCGCCTTTGCCGCCAGTGTGGCGCTGCTGCATCGTCGGCGCACAGGCCAAGGCCAATTTATCGACGTCTCCGCGGTAGAGGCCATGACCAGCATGATTGGCGATACGGTAATGGACTACACCCTCAACCAACGGGTGGGCGTTTGTGATGGCAATAAACACCCGGGCATGGCACCGCATGGGGTCTACCCCTGTCGCGATGACGAGTGGGTCAGTATTGCCGTGGCCAGCGATGAAAAATGGCAGGCGTTTGTGGCCGCTACCGGCTTAACCGCCCTGGCCAACAACGCTGAACTGGCCACCCTGGCCGGGCGCAAAGCCCAGGAAGAGGCACTCAACAGTGCCATCGCCGACTGGTCACAGAGCCAAAGCGCCGAAGAGATAGTCGGCTGCCTGATGGCGGCCGGTATTGGCGTACACAAAAGTTTGAGTTCATTGGATTTGATTGCCGATGCCAATCTGTGGGGTCGGGGGTTTTATCAGGAGGTTGAGGATGCCGAGGGTAATGCCCGCTCTATTCTTGGCCCGGCCTGGAAAATGACTCGCCCGGCGGCGGTGGTGGACGATGCGCCAGCACTGGGGCAGCACAATCAATATGTATTGGGTGAAATCCTGGGGTTATCAGAGGCGGAACAAGCGCAACTGGTGGCCGATGGTGTTATCCGATAAACCGTGGTGGTAGTGGGGAAGCACCGAAACTTATGCACAGCAAAACGCTGTGCCTTGTATGCAGATAGCTGGTAACAACAATAACAAACTGGTAGCTGTAAATCGGAGGTAAGAAGTGGCTGAGACATTATTTGCTTTTGATAAAAATAATTATCAGACCTGCCAAGAGCGTTATCGCGGCGATAACAATCAGGAGTATTACTTAGGTGACTACTCCATTGAAGCGGGTTCGGTAATTGATGTGCGCGCGGACAAAAAATCGGTGGGTGCCTGTTCGGTCATCAACCTATACTCGAGAACGCGCCTGAACTTTAAGCGCTCCTGGTATCACATTCGCCAGGATGCCACCGATGTGATTGTGCTCTGGTTTGTTAAACGTGGCAGCCTGCGCATTACCCACGCCAACGGCGCCAGTGTTGCCGACGCCGGCGATTTCGCCATTACCCGCTCCATGACACCCTTTTCAATTGAGTGTCTGCCCAACGAGGAGCCTGCCCATGAGGTGCTGCATGTGCTGGTGCCGGCGCACCTGTTCCGCACCTACATTCCCAACGATGTGGTATCCGGGTTTACGGCGCAGGCCAGTGGCAAACTGTTTACCATTGTTGAGCAGCTGCTCGGCGAAATATTGGTGGATGGTGGCGAGCTCTCCAGCAACGCCCAGCAGGTACTGCTCAACAGCGCATTAGCGGTTTTATCGGATGCTCTTAAAGGCAGTGAAAACCTCACCCGCGAGCGGCAGAGCATCGCCGATCAGCGTTTGGAAGAGGTGCTGCGCTATATCGAGATTCACCTCTCCGATACCAAATTGAGTACCGCGATGGTGGCCGATGCCTGTGGCATTTCACCGCGTTATCTCTCCTCGCTGTTAAAGCAGAAGGGCACCTCCTTCTCGGAACACATTTGGGATCAACGCCTGAAAATTGCCAGTCGTTGGCTGGCCTCCACCAAGCCCAATGAGATATCCATTGCCGAGGTGGCATTTCGTGTGGGCTTTAAAAGCCCGGCCCATTTCAGCCGCATGTTTAAACGGGTCTACAACAAAGGGCCGCGGGAATATCGTGCCGAGTGCCTGGAGACCATCACCGACCAGCATCCAAAACTGTTTGCCGGTAATGGCGCCAGCACTTTGCAATAGAATTTGAATACAGCATCACAGCCCAGCGCAATTTTCCCTGGGCTTGTTTTAATTTAAGTAGGAGGAAATGGTGAGCCAAGAGCTATCTGGAAAAGTGGCAGTAATAACCGGTGGCGCCAGTGGTATCGGCCGGGCGACCGTTGAGCTCTTTGTGGAAGAGGGAGCCAAAGTAGTATTCGCCGATGTTAACGACGATGCGGGTAAGTCGCTGGAGGCTACACTCGGCGGCAACGCCATTTATAAACACACCGATGTGTCCAAACCGGAAGAGCTGCAGGCGTTGGTCGATTGTGCCATCACCACGTTTGGTGGCCTGCATATTATGTTTAACAACGCCGGTATTTCCGGTGCTCAGTACGATCGCTTTCTGGATGATCCCTTCGACGACTTTGACAAGGTGGTGGGTATTAACTGGTTGGGAGTGATTAAAGGCAGCCAGTTTGCCGGCCGCCATATGGCCAAAAATGGTGGCGGTGTCATTCTCAATAATGCCTCTATCGCCGGTGTCTTGCCGGGCCACGCCTTGATGACTTATCGCTCGACCAAGGCAGCTGTTATTTTGGCCAGTAAATCGATGGCCATCGACCTGGCCGAATACGGCATTCGGGTGAACTGCCTGATCCCCGGCCATATACGCACACCGCTCAATGCCTACACCGAACCCGGTATGAGCGAAGCGCAGAGCCAAAAAGTGCGTGATGCATTGGCGCCGGTGTGGGACTCCAACCAACCGCTAAAACGTCACGGTGCGCCGCGCGATGTGGCCCAGGCTGCGCTCTTTTTATGCAGTGACCGCGCCGCTCAAATTACCGGTATCACAATGCCGATAGATGGTGGTATTACCGCCGGCGACCCGGTCAATCACCTGCGCGAAATTTGGGATGCCCGGGCACAGGCGCTGGCCGAATTTTCCTAACCGCGTGTGAGTCAAATTTAACGAGCGAAATTTAAGCAAAGGGGTTTAAGACGAGGGTTTAAAGGAGAGAGCTGAAGGAGAGATTTGTAAGGAGAGCGAGCATTACCTAGCGCCGGCCTAAGCCGTGCAAACAATAAAAAACAATAACAATTGGCCACGCTACACGCCTGTGGTGTGGCCCTTTAGGAGGTAAACATGGCTGAGACTACACAGAAAAAAATAACAATGGTTGTCAGACCTTTGGTGTTGGCAGTAGCTGCGGCGGGTTTCACTACCGCGGGCTACGCGCAAAGCAGTGACAACGAACGGGCAAGCGTTATGGAGGAGGTGGTTGTCACCGCTCGCCGCCGTGATGAGAGTTTATCAAAAGTCCCCATTGCAGTTACAGCAATGAACGATGAGGCCTTGGATGCTCGGCAAGTATTAACTGACTCCGATCTTCAGTTTGCCGTTCCAGGTTTAACCATTCGACAAACGCAGGGCAATAATTCATTAACCTATTCTATCCGCGGTCAATCTGCCGATACTTTCAGTGGTTCCCCCTCAGCGGTTGTAGCTTACATGAACGAAGTGCCGTTAACCGTTAGTGGCGCATCGACTTTTTACGATTTGGAATCTGTTCAGGTTTTAAAAGGACCACAGGGAACGCTGTTTGGTCGCAATACCACCGGGGGCGCGGTGTTGTACACCTCGGCTAAGCCAACTAACGAATTAGAAGGCGAGCTCACTATTCGCGGTGGCAATTTTGATATGACCGAAGTGCAAGGTGTTATTAATACACCGATTGTCGATGATACGGTGCTGTTTCGCTTGGCCTTTAACAGCCTAGAGAAAGATGGCTACATTGATAACATTACCACCGGTGCCACCCACGGGGATGTTAGCCGTGACAGTGTGCGCATGTCGTTAACTGTGCGCCCAAGTGATAGCTTTGAAAATACCTCGGTTTACGCCTACTCCCGCATTGAAGGCACTAATACCGGCGCTACCTATGTGTATAGCGTATACAGTTTTGGTGATACCAATAACGGTTTCAATTTGAATGGGTTCTCCTCGTTTTTATTTCCCGATTTAGTCGCTTATGCTGATGAGCAGAAATCGTTAGGGCTCTATAAAACATCTCATCCCTTTGGGGCCGAGCACGTAGGCGAAGATCAGGTATTTACCAATACCACCACGGTTGATATCAGTGAAAATCTGCAGCTCAAAAATATTTTGGGTTACACCAAAGGTGATACCGACTCAGAGCAACCAGCGCTTGGTGCACCATGGGTCTCCTTTGCTACACGCAATGTTGTTACTGGTAAGGTGGGTAACGAATTTGAGCTGGAGTCTTTCTCTAATGAGTTGCAACTAAGTGGCGAAGCGGCGGAGGGTAAATTAAATTACATCGTTGGCTTTTATTACCAGGATAGTGATAGCGAAACTCTGTGGCCACAAACTTATTTCCTGGATACTGCCTTTTTCCAGGTGGCAACCAGCCATTTTGGTATCTCAACCGAGACCGCCGCGCTTTATTCGCAAGGTACTTATAGTCTCACCGATAGCGTGAAATTAACGGCTGGCTATCGTTACACAGAGGAAGATGTCTCTATTGAGCAGCTTCCCGGGGCCGACTTTTATAATTTTCCCGGCTTTTCCAATAATCAGGATGAGACCTTTACCGGTGATTCCTGGGAACTTGGTATTGAGTATGACGTGAGTGATAGCTTGTTCGCCTACGCAAAGGCTCGTGCCAGTTTCCGCAGTGGTGGCTTCAACGGTTCTGCACCACCGTTTAATGCTAACGCTACCGGTGGCGGTAATAAATTTGATGAGGAAACCGTTCAAGATTTTGAGATTGGTGTGAAGTACGAGGGCGAGTTGCTGGATCTGCCAACGCGTATGAGTTTGGCGGTTTATCAGCAGACGGTAGACGATGTGCAGCGCATTGAGTTTCCCGACCCGGATCCTTACCCCAACGGATTGGATTTAGCCTCAATTGCTGTAACCGCCAATGTTCCTGAGATGGAAGTCAAAGGTTTTGAGCTGGAGATGTCGATGTTGTTGTCGGAGTCTTTGGAGATGGGTCTGATGGCTGCCATTACCGATGCGGAATTTACCGATGGTGATACCACTCTCTTTGGTGTGGATTACAGTTACAGCCCAGTGGCAAATACTCCCGAAACGACTTGGTCAGTATGGGCTAAATGGTCGCTGCCTATCTCAAGCGAAATGGGTGAGTTGGATCTCTTTGCTGAATACTATTCGCAAGATGATATGTATTTCTCTAATACCGCAGATTCTATTGCTCCGGATACCGAGCTTCCCAGTTATGAACTGGTCAATGCTCGTTTCAACTGGAGCCATATTATGGGCAGTGATTTTTCCGGTGCGTTGTTTGGTAAAAACCTAACCGATGAGGAGTATTTTGTTGGTGGCATGGCTCTCGGTGCTTCTCTCGGCCACAACGCCGCCGCGGTGGGCGAGCCACGTACCTACGGTGTGGAGCTCTCCTATCAGTTTTAAGTAGTAGCCCTGCGGCCGTTTCGGTCGCAGGGTTTTTTGTTTAAAGCATGGGCCGGAATCGGCTGAATTAAGAGGTTAATCAATGAGCACAGTGACAGTAACTTTTGTGCAACAAAATGGCGAAGAGAAAACCTTCAGCGATTGCAGCGTAGGTGAGTCGTTGATGAATATCGGTCGCGACAACGAAGTGGAGGGCATTCTTGGTGACTGCGGTGGCAGCTGTTCCTGCGGAACCTGTCATGTTTATGTCGCCGACGAGTGGCAGGCCGCCGTGGGTGCTGCGGACGAAATCGAAGAGATGACTATCGAAGGGGTGGCGCCAGAGACCATGCAGCCCAGCAGTCGTCTCGGCTGCCAGATTATTCTGACCGAAGCGATGGATGGCCTGAAAGTGACCGTGGCCCCGGCGGAAGAGTAAGCCCGCCAATTTATTGAGACCGATGATTCGGCGGCTGCTTGGGCAATTAACCCCTACGCCCTGGACAACGCCAGATAGGAAGCGACACGCGGAGAAAACACATGAGTACTACAGAAATCTATGACCTGGTCGTCGTCGGCTCCGGCTCGGCGGGTGGCATGGCAGCCCTGCGGGCGGCCGATCTTGGTCTTTCGGTGTTGATCATTGAAAAGGCCCATAAATACGGTGGTACCTCCGCCACCTCCGGCGGTGTGATGTGGCTGCCCAACCATCAGCTGGTGCCCAGTGACGACAGCCGGGAACAGACCATGGAGTACCTCAGTCACCTGTTGCGCAGCGAGATCCAAAAAGATCGGCTGGATGCCTTTGTCGATGCCGCCCCGGCCATGGCCGGCTACATGAAAAAGGTCGGCATTCCGGTGATGCCCTCCGCCTGGCCGGACTACTTCGCCGGCACTCCGGGTTCCCGTGCCGACCGCTCGGTGATTGTTGATACCTTCGATGGCCGCGAGCTGGGCGATCAATTCCTGTTAATGCGCGAGCAGTACTCCCGCTTTAAACCCTTTAAGCGCTACGCCATGGACGTGATGGAGTTCTTCTCGCTCTCCACCTTCGCCCCGGGTTATGTCAAAACCTTCCTGAAGATGGCCTGGCGCTACTGGACCGATTTCAGCACCCGTATGTTGGGCGGTCGCGATCGCCGCTTTACCATGGGCGGCGCACTGATGGGCCACCTCTTCAAGCAGGTGTTTGATCGCGGTGTGGAGGTGCGTTTGGAGACCAAACTGGATGAGCTGATTCTCACCGATGGTGAGGTGACCGGGGTCAAGGTGAGCAACTTCGGCCGCCAGTATGAGATTCATGCCCGCCACGGGGTGGTACTCTCGGCCGGTGGTTTCGAATGGAACCAGGAGCTGCGCGATCGCTATCTGAAGGTGCCGGGCTTAACCCGCTACAGCAGCTCACCGGAAGATGCCAACCGCGGCGAGGCGATTATCGCAGGGCTCGATATCGGCGCCGAGGTGGAGCATGCCGAGGCCTGCTGGTGGATTCCCACCATGCACTGGCCCATGCCCAAGGCCTCCAACTTTGATGAGATTCACCAGGCGGCGTTTGACGTTGGCCGGCCGCACAGCGTTTGTGTGAACCGCAATGGCGACCGTTTCGTGGATGAGGCCTGCAGCTACGACGAGTTCGGCGAGGCGATGGTCAAAAACCAGCTCGAGACCGGCGCCAACTGCCCCTGCTGGCTGGTGTTCGATGCCAACTTCCGGGAGAAATTTACCGCCGGTGGCTTCCTGCCCAAAATTCTGATGCCGGACTGGTCGGTACCGAAAGATTACTGGGATCACTACGTCTTTAAGGCGGAGAGCATTGAGCTGTTGGCCGCCAAAATTCATGTGCCGACCGATAAGCTCAAGTCGGTGGTGGCTAATATGAACCAGTACGCCCGCAGCGGTGAGGACCCCGAGTTCGGCCGGGGCAGCAACGACTACGACCGCATGTTTGGCCACTTCAGTGTGACCCCCAACCCCTGCTTGGGCCCCATTAATCGCGCCCCATACTACGCGGTGCCGATCAACATGGGTGACCTGGGCACCAAGGGTGGCTTGAAGGCCGATGCCAAGGGCCGCGTGCTGGACGCCAAGGGCGAACCCATTGCCAACCTCTACGCCGCCGGCAACAACTCCGGCAGCCCGTTCGGCAACCTCTACCCGGGTGCCGGCGGTACCATTGGCCCGGCCATGGTGTTTGGTTATGTCGCGGCTAACGACATCGCGGCGCGAGCTGGTAAACTGCCGGCGGAAGAAACCAAAGAAGCAATGGAAACCGCCTAGATTATGACCACTACTATCCCCACCTACGAAACGCTGTTACTCACTCGCAGCGGCCGTGTTCTGACCATCACCATGAACCGGCCGGAGCTGCTCAATGCCGTTAACCTGAAGTTGCACGAGGAGCTGGCCGAGGTGTTCACCTTTGCCGCCGCCGATGTCGAGTGTGATGTGGTGGTGTTTACCGGTGCCGGCCGGGCCTTCTCCGCCGGTGGGGATCTGGAGCATATCCAGCGCAACGCCAACAACGCCGATCTGTTCGATGAAGAGGTGCGCCTGGCCAAGCGCATCGTCTTCTCCATGCTCGATCTCGACAAGCCGTTGGTGTGCCGATTGAATGGTCACGCGGTGGGCCTGGGCGCCACCCTGGCACTTTTTTGCGACATTATCATCGCCTCAGAGAAGGCCAAAATTGGCGACCCGCACGTGGCCGTGGGGCTGGTGGCGGGCGATGGCGGCGCTATCATCTGGCCGCAGTTGATCGGCTTGTGCCGCGCCAAAGAGTATCTGCTGACCGGTGAACTGCTCACCGCCAGTAAGGCGGCGGAGATTGGCCTGATCAACCACTGTGTCGCCCCCGAGGCACTGGATACCACCGTCGATGCCCTCTGTGAGCGACTGCTGGCGGGCTCCAGAAATGCCGTACGCTGGACCAAAATCCTGCTTAACCAGGAGCTCAAGCGCGTCACCCACAGCCTGCTTGATACCGGCTTGGCCTACGAGGCGGTGAGTATGCGTCAGGCCGACCACCGCAACGCGGTGCAAGCCATGCTCGATAAATCCAAATAGATAAAGTTGCTTGGCCAGTGGTGCGTTACCCGGGCGGTAGCGCACACCGGCCAGGTTCATTCAGAAGCGCCGCCAACAACCGTCACCAAACCGGTGACAACACCTAAACATAAGAGTTAAAGGCCGAGAGCCAGCCTATGCCACACTACAAAATGGTGGTATTGAGCAACCCCTTTCCCGGACGGGAAGCGGAGTGCGATGAGTGGTACCGCCACCAGCATCTGCAGGATGTGGTCGCGTTGCCGGGTTTTATCGCCGCCCAACGCTTCCACCTGCAACACCCAATCCAAGAGCCCAACCCCTACCGCTTTATGGCCATCTACGACATTGAGTCCGACGATATCCGCCAAACCCTCGGCGGTTTGGTAACGGCGGCGGAGCAGGGCACCCTGGTGGTCTCCGATGCGCTCGATACCGAAAACGCCTACGCCGTAGTCTATGAAGCCAGCGGCGAGCCAGTGCTGACGCTCACCGCCAAAAAGTGCCAGCCCCAAAAATCATCGCCCTGATTAAGCCTCAAAAACCTCGAATAAATAATAAGGAGTGGCAATGGCCAGACGAGTCAGTGAAATAGCCGAAGAGATGGCGGACCGGGAGGCGATACGCGACACCTTAATGCGCTATTGCCGCGGCACCGACCGCTGCGACGAAACACTGTTGCGCAGCGCCTACTGGCCGGATAGCCACGATGATCATCTGGAGTTCTCCGGCGATATCGAGCAGTTCATCGCCTACTCCAAACCCATTCTGCAGGCCATGCGCTACTCCATGCACATGCTGGCTAATTGCCTGATCTGCATTGCGGGCGACCAGGCCGATGTGGAGAGCTACTTCCAGGGTTACCACTCCATACCCGATGAGCAGGGCCACCGTCGCGACGCCTTTGCCGCCGGCCGCTATCTCGATACCTTCGAGAAGCGCAACGACGAATGGCGTATCTTAAAACGGTTTGTGATGGTCGATTGGTTTCGGGAGTTGCCCGACAGCGCCGATTGGCAGGCGGGCCCGTTTGGCATGGGCGACAAGGTCAAGCGGGGCGATCTGCAGCCGGACGACTTCAGCTATCACCTTCTCAGCCGGTTGCGTTAGTTAACGCAGAGTAACTGCATCCAACCTGCTCTGGCGCTATTCCCGGGCGCGGTTGCTTCGCGGGCTGATCCAGGCCAGTGAGCGTTGCAGCCTCCGCTTTAATGACCCCAAGCCATGGCTGTCGCTAAAGCTTGCGGCATAGGCGGCGGGCATTCGCCTGGCCGGCTCGGTTCGCTCAACAATGGCAAAGCTGCCAACCTCTTTGTCGGCCACTTGCCCATGGTGGGTTCCCTCAGCCAGGTCGGCGAGTGACCGCGCGTAGCCCATCATCAACTCGGCACCGGCAACGATCAGCGACCCGTTTTGCTCTGCCGTTGGCGCGTCGTTGGCGGCCACCCCGTTTGCCGTACTGCCCCACAGACCGGGTGAGCCCCGGTCGTTCTGCCCGGCCATGACAAAAAACCGCTTGTTGGCCCTGCCTGCCCACTGCGCATAACGGTTGCTTGCCTCCGGCTCAAGGCCGCCACCAGCCAAGGTAAGGTAGCGCAGCGAGGGGAGGGGGTGCTCGCGGAATTGGTGTGCTTCCAGCTGTTCGATATCGTCTGCGGCGCAGGTCAGTGAGGTTATGCCCGCCTGCTGGATAAATTTGATAGCCGCATCACCGGCCAGCGGCTCACTACCGAGGTGAACGGTGGCGCCACTCGCCAGATGACTATTGAGCACCGTTAAACCGTAACAACTGTGCAGTGGCAGGGTGAGCAGGGTTTTGTCGCCGCCGCCTATCTGCAGGTGCTTGCCGATGGCCGCGCTATTGGCGGCTAGATGTTGGTAGGAGAAGCGGGCGTAACGGTCACTGTCGCCAGCTTGGTTAACCACCAGCGCCAGGTCGGGGTGTAGCGATGCGACCTCTGCCTCTTTGTTGGCGTTCAGCTGCCAAACATGGCTCTCGCTGCGATCGCAAATCCACTGGGGCTGAAACTGTTGGCGAATGGCGCTGCTCTGTGCGCCGTTGTGACGGGGGCATAGGATGGCGGTGTGGCCGCCGTAGAGGGCGCCGTAGAGGGCAACAACCGTTTCCAGGGAGTTGTCGGCGGCGATCATCACCAGCGATTTGGTGCTACCCATCGATTCGGCAACGCCGGCGATGCGCTGGTGCAGCTCGGCATAGGTTAACGTGCGGTCATCATCGACGAGAGCCACAGTGCTCCCGAAGGACGAAAGAGATCGCCAAAACATGAGTTCGCTCCCTGAGTCTTGCAGTGGTGGCATTTCCGTGAACACCGTCACATATTTAATCCTAATTCAAAATGGCGCGCAATTACGCATCTTACCCAACTATCCGTGATAAGAACCGGTTATCAATTGAGAAACCCTGGGTGATTACTTTGTGAACGGGTGGGGAAGTGGCTAAGCGGTTCAGGGAGCCGTGCACGGGGATAGCGACCAGCGCAGAAGCGAGCGTTGGCTCCAGCTGGATTGTGGACGGCTTGGCCAGGGCCATTATTTCTGTTGATTTTTTATGCGGTTAAGGCAGAATCTGCGGCCCCTGGGTCCTTGATTGCACTGTATGCGGTTCATCTCTTTCAACCTGTTTCGAACACTCGGCCTGCCCGACGTCAGCTATATCAAACCGGAAGAGTATCAAAAACATCCGCACCGCTTTCAGGGCCAAATTGATGAGGCCGACTGGCTGCTTTTTCCCGAATATTGGCAGCTCAATGGCCTGGAGTACGGCTCTTCAGCCCGTATCTTTCCAAGCCCCGCCAGTTATCGTATCGGCCACGACAAGATCGAAATCACCCGCGCCTGCCAGCTGCTGGTGCCCAACAATCTACCTACCACCTGGATTACCAAAAACAGCCCGGAAGAGGCGGAGCGCCTGTGGCAGCTGCTGGATACCCCGTTTGTTGCCAAGGAGGCTAAATCGAGCCAGGGGGTGGGTGTCTGGCTGATCGAAAACCGCCAGGATTGGCAGCACTACCTCACGCAGGTGGATCGCCTCTATGTGCAGGAGTATCTGCCCATCGACCGGGATCTGCGCATTGTGGTGGTGGGGGAAGAGGTGATTGCCGCCTATTGGCGCCTGCAATCGGATCGCAGCTTCCACACCAACGTCTCCCGCGGTGGCGAAGTGAGTTACGACGCAGTGCCGGCGGTGGCTATTGAGTTTGTGCTCTCGCTGGCCAAGCGCCTGGGGGTTAACCACGCCGGCTTTGATGTCGCCATGGTGGGCGATCACCCCTACCTGCTGGAGTTCAACCGGCTGTTTGGCAACCAGGGTATCCCCGGTGGTGGCAAGGCCATTACCGAAGCCATTCTGCGTTACCTGAGCCAGCAGGGCGACGACGACAAGCCTAACAGTCCCAACAGTCCCAACAACCCCAACCGCCCACGGCGGCTGCCGATCGCGGTTTAGGCCGTTCTTCCAGGGGCGACCTTTGCGCGCCCAATTGCGACTGCATATCCCGCTTCCGACAGGGCTCCGCCCAGCCTGGCCTGCCGCGTGGTTATTGTCTTATTCCGGCCGTCCAGCTCCGCCATGCGGCCCGCTTTGGCTTACCGGGCACTGTGATTTGACTACCCACTTCCTTTACCCTGCCTCTGGTTGCGGGGGAGGGGCTGCAGTGCTAATCTTCGCCGATTAATTTAGTGTCAATCATGTGACACTAATATTGGGCAGGCTGCCATCCTTAAGCCAGCACAGAGCTAACTCGGCATCGCGCCAACACCAACAATAACGAGCTGCACTAGAAGGAGCAGAGCTTATGCAAATGACCGGCGAACAGTTGATCGCGGCCCCCTGTCAACGGGTTTGGGAGGCGCTCAACGATCCCGAAATCCTTCGAGCCAGTATCCCCGGCTGCCAAAGCTTGGCGAAAGAGGCAGACGACCGCTTCACCGCCACCGTCGAGGTGAAGGTGGGCCCCATCGGCGCCCGCTTCAAAGGTACGGTCACGCTTACCGATCTCAACCCGCCCCACAGCTATACTCTCAACCTGGAGGGCAACGGCGGTATTGCCGGCTCCGCCAAGGGTGCCGCCAAGGTGCGCCTGGAGGAGAGTGGCAGCGGCACCAAAGTCATTTACGAGGTCGATGCCCAGGTGGGTGGGCGTATGGCCCAGTTGGGCGGGCCATTGATTGACGCCACCGCCAAACAGTTGGCCGGTAAGTTCTTTGCCCGTTTCGGCGAGGTGGTAACCGGCGTTGCCCCGGCGGCCGCCGCCATACCCGGTGCACCGGTTGCCGCCGCGCCAGCGGTTGCCCGGCCGGCCGCCACGGGTGGTAATGTCTGGATGGGTATCGCCCTGGGGCTGTTATTGCTTCTGGTGGCGCTGGTCTCCTTTGAATATGGTCGCCATACGGCGGCACCGACCGTGGTCCTCGATGGCAAACTGCTGCAGCAACTTGGCGAGCTGTTGGAGGAGCACAACTCGGCGGGGGATCAACCATGAAGCCGGCACCCTTTGACTACTACGCGCCCACCACGGTCGCCGAGGCCTGCGCACTGTTAGCGGAAGCCGGTGGCGGGGCGACGCTACTGGCCGGCGGCCAGACCTTAATGCCGCTGTTGAACCTGCGCATGAGCCAGCCTTTTATTCTGGTCGATATCAACCACATCGAAGCCCTGCACGGTATCAAACAGCAGGACGATGCCATACACATTGGTCCGGCCACCCGTCAGCATCAGGTGATTGAGAGCCCGTTGCTGCAGGCCGAACTGCCGGTGATTACCCAGGCGGTACGCCATGTGGGCCATCACCAGACCCGCAATCGCGGCACCGTTGGTGGCTCCATCGCCCTGGGTGAACCAGCCGCTGAACTACCCGCCACCGCCGTGGCACTGGGCGCCACTCTCACCGTGCAGTCGGTGCGCGGCAGCCGCAGGTTAACCGCCCAGGAGTTCTACCTGGGGCCCTACATGAATGCCCTTGAGCCCGACGAACTGGTCATCGATATCGCCTTTCCCAAGTGGCCCACAGGCCATATCACCCTGTTTGAGGAGTTGGCTCAGCGCCCGGGTGATTTCGCCCTGGCCGGTGTTGTCGGTGCTTTGGCTCTGGACAACGGGGTGATCAGCCGCGCCGGTATTGCCTGGTTTGCCATGGGGCCCACACCACTGCGCGCCACTACCGTCGAGTCGATGTTACTGGGCAAAGTGCCCACCGAAGTGGATGTAGCGGCGGTGGTGGCGGCTGCCATTGCCGAAACGGCCCCCTTCGATGACCAACAGACCAGCGCCGAGTATCGGCGGGTGGTGGGTGCCAAATTATTGCAACGCACGCTAACCGAGGCGTTGGCCCGCGAGGAGGTCGCATGAGCTCACATAAAATTGAGGTGACCATCAACGGTCGCCACTACAGCGCCGAGGTCGAGGCGCGCACTTCTCTCTCCGATTTTCTGCGCGACGATGCCGGTTACACCGGCGTGCACTTGGGCTGCGAGCATGGTGTCTGTGGTGCCTGTACGGTGACCGTGGATGGCCGCGCGGTGCGCAGCTGTCTGATGCTGGCGGTGCAGGCCGATGGCAGCACCATTGTTACCGCTGAGGGGCTGGCTGCCGCCGATGGTACTCTGCACCCGGTGCAGCAGGTGATGGCCGAGGAGTTCGCCCTGCAGTGTGGCTTCTGCACCCCTGGGGTGGTGATGACCCTGGCTTCGCTCACCGAAGGTGAGCAACAGCGGAGTTGTGCTGAGTTGGTGGGCGCGCTCTCCGGCCATATCTGCCGCTGTACCGGCTACCAGGGCATTCGCCGTACCGCCGAGCGACTGGCCGGTGAACAGGAGCCAAACCACGAGGGAGAGCAGCCATGAATGCACCCGGCAAGTTTCCGCAAACGGGCACCGGCCGTTACATTGGCGAACGGGTGGCGCGCAAGGAGGATCCACGTCTGCTGACCGGCCATGGCCAGTTTGTTGATGACATCACCGTGCCCGGCATGCTGCACGTGGCTTTTGCCCGCAGCCCCATCGCTCGCGGCGATATTTTGGCCATCAACTGCGACAGCGCCCGCGAGGTGCCCGGTGTACACGCCATCTATACGCAGGCAGATATCGCCGACTACGGCGTCGATATGATCTCCTTCTTCCTGGCGCCGCCAACGGTGAAAACCACCCCTCTGGCCGATGGCCGGGTGGCCTATGTCGGTGAGCCGGTGGCGCTGGTAATCGCCAACAGTCGTGCCGTGGCCGAGGATGCCGCCTCGCTGATTGAGGTCAGCTACGACGAACAGACACCGGTGGTGACCATTGCCGATGCCCGCGTTGGACCCCTGGTACACCCGGAGGTCGACAGCAACATCTCCGCTGAGATGGGCGAAGAGGAGATCGACGAAGATCTGGCCGAGGTGTTGGCCGCCGCGCCCCACTGCATCAGCCACAAGGTGGTGCACCAGCGTATCTCCCAGTCTCCCATGGAGACCCGCGGTGTGGTGGTGAATGCCACCGGCCCCGGCGAGCTGACGCTTTACATCACCTGCCAGAGCCCCCACCTGGTAGCGCGCTGGGTCTCTATGGCCTTTAAGCTGCCCGAGACCGCCGTACGGGTGATCGCCAAGGATGTCGGCGGTGGCTTTGGCCTGAAAAACCACCCCTGGAAGGAGGAGGTGGCGGTAATTCTGGCCGCGCTTAAATTTGGCCGGCCACTGAAGTGGATAGAGGACCGCTACGAGAACCTGGTTGGTGCCAATCAGGCCCGGGAACAGGAGATGGTGCTGCAACTGGCCATGGACGAAGAGGGCAGGCTGTTGGCCTCCCACGGTGACTACAGCTGCAACAACGGCGCCTTCCCCCAGTTGAGCGAGTGCAATATTGCCGTTCATATGTTTGTTTGGGCGGCCTACAAGATGCCCATGTACGGGTTTTTAACCCGCGGCTGGTACAGCAATACGGTCGGTTACGCCGCCTATCGCGGCCCTTGGGCCATGGAGTCGCTGGTGCGCGAAACCGCTCTGGATGTGGCCGCCCGCAAAGCCGGGCTCGACCCCATCGAAGTGCGTCGTAAAAACCTGGTGCGCCTGGCCGATCAGCCCACCGAATCCTGTATGCAGATTCCCCTGGAGGACATCACCCCAGCCGAGTGCCTGGAGAAGCTGCTACTCAAGTTTGATGTTGCTGAGTTCCGCCAACAGCAGGCGGCCGCTCGCGCTGAGGGCCGTTACCTGGGGTTGGGAATCGCCACCTACATCGAACCCACCGGCTCCGCCGGCGCCATCGCCACCATGACCGGCGAGCTGGCCCAGGTGCGCATCGAGCCCACCGGCCAGGTGACGGCCACCATGAGCACCCACTCACAGGGCCACGGCACCGCCACCACCATGGCGCAGATCTTTGCCGACCGCCTGGGGGTAGCCTA
Organism: Halioxenophilus sp. WMMB6; assembly: GCF_033283405.1. Classification (NCBI taxonomy): domain Bacteria; kingdom Pseudomonadati; phylum Pseudomonadota; class Gammaproteobacteria; order Alteromonadales; family Alteromonadaceae; genus Halioxenophilus; species Halioxenophilus sp. WMMB6. Next base: position 1,277,415 of record NZ_JAWMQR010000001.1, on the reverse strand, counting down.
CGAGCAGGTGACTGTGTTTGAAGGCGACAGCTCCCGAGGTGGCTTTTCTCCCGGTGCCGCCGGTAGCCGCCAGGGGGTGATTGCCGGTGGTGCCGCCATGCAGGCGGCGGACCTGCTGGCCGCCAAGGTGCGGCTTGTGGCCGGCCACCTGCTGGAGGCCGAACCGGACAAGGTGCGTATCGACCAGGGCATTATCACTGTTGAGGGCGAGCCCGACAAAAGCCGAACACTGGCCGAGATCGCCAATATCGCCTACGGCGAGCCGGACCGCTTGCCACCCGGGTTGGAGTCGGGCCTGGAGGCGCAATACCGCTATCAACCGCCACCCATGACCTTTGCCAGCGCCGCCAACGCCTGTGTGGTGGAGGTGGATGCCGACACCGGCTTTGTCAAGATTCTGCGTTGGATCTCCGCCGAGGATTGCGGCAACGCCATCAACCCGGCCATTGTTGAAGGCCAGGTGGCCGGTGGCTTGGCTCAGGCCATTGGTATGGTGCTGCTGGAGAAGGTGAGCTTCGATGAGCGCGGCAATCCGCTCACCGCCACCTACAAGGATTACCACCTGCCGGCCATCAGTGATATTCCCCAATTTGAGTTTGTGCACGCCAATACCCCCTCACAATCGGTGGGCGGCATGCGCGGCTGTGGCGAGGGTGGTGCCATTATTGGTGCGCCTACTCTGGTAAACGCCATTGCCGATGCGCTCTCGCCTTTTGGCGAGATTGCCGTGGATCTGCCGCTGACGTCGGTAAAAGTGTTGAGCCATATCGAAGGCCGGGATCTCTCCGCCAAGAGCACTCCGCCGCCAATGGCGGCCGAACCTATCGCTACCCCAGAGCCTCCAGCAGAGCCGAGTATCGCTGAAGCCAGTGCCGCCCCGGCGCCGGTGGGCGAGGTGGCTATCGACGGCAACTGGAAAATGGTGTTGGCCACCCCAGTTGGCCCGCAGGGGATGGTGGGCCATTTCGACACCAATGGCAGCGACTTAAGCGGTACGCTGTCGAGCCCGGAAGGGGAGATGGCGTTCACCGGCGTGGTGGAGGGCAATAATCTGAAGTTTGATCTGAAGGTGCAAAAGCCGATGAAGATCACCCTCAAATACAATCTGTTTATTGAGGGTGACCGCATTCACGGCAAAGTGAAGATGGGGATTTTTGGCTCCGCCAAATTGACCGGCGAGCGGCAGTAATCACTGCCGCCCACCGGTGCCGATTGGCTTGGGGCTAATCCTCAAAAATACCGGTGGCGAAGCCGTTTAGGCTCTCGACATTGTTCTGTTGCCAATACTCCTCAATGCCCGCCTGGCCCTTTTTCTCGGCCCAGTCACTGAGGGTTTGCCGCTCGCCGGTGAACTCATAAAAGGGCACAGCATAACCGCAGGAGGTGAGTACCAGTTCGATATCCATAACAAAAAATTGGCGGGCACCGGCGCTGTTATCAAAATTTGCCAACAGAGCTGGCCACTCAGCGTCGCGGGGGTGCACCGCCCGAGCCTGGCCATAGAGGCGCAGAATCAGCGGTTTTTTATCGAACGAACAGAACATAATGGTCATGCGGTTAGTGTCGAGCAGGTGGGCGGCGGTCTCGTTGCCACTGCCGGTGAGGTTTAACCACACCACCTGGGTGGGGCTTAACACACGCAGGCTGTCCATCCCCTTGGGTGAAACATTCACATAACCCTCCTTGGCGGCGGTGCCGACAAAAAAGAGATGCTGCTTACCAATAAAATTGATCAAGCCTTCTGATAACTGCTCAAATTTTTCTGCCATGGTGTTTGCGTCCTTGGGTGGTTGTCGCGTTTACCGGTATTTCTGGGTTAAAGCCTAGCGACTTAACTGTGTAGCCCCTGTTGCTTACGGCAATGACTAACCCACGTTAGTCACCAATATTGGTAGCCGGTTTCCGCACAGGGATTCATTTATTGTGATTGATTCGTCAGCCTTGCCAGCGTCCGTCTGGGCCTTAGTGGAGCCAGTAGCGCCGAAATCAAGCAGCTGGGTTACAGACGTTAACCTTAGTGGTTATTAGCAGGCCATTAGCCAACCCTGCTCAACGGCATGCTCAAGATTTACCAGAAACCAACCGTAAATTTCCGGGCTCTCATTTTCAATAAATTGGTGCATTGTTAATACCTGCTGCTTGTGTATGCTGTGGTCCTTCCAGGCACGGCCTTCACTTTTCATGTTATGAATAAATGGCAGTAGCCGGTCGATCACTTTTAACAGCTTGGCCTCTTTGCTGTTGCCGGCTTCCTGCTCTTCCCAGAGCTCGACAATGCTACTAAGCGGGTTGCCGGGGTGCGCGGCTAGCTCTTTGACACTCTCACGCTCTTTAATGTGGGCTTTGTCTCTATCGCTGCTGTAGAGAAAAGTATCGCCTGCGCCGATTTCGCCCAGATCATGCAGCAGTGCCAGTTTAATGAGTTTCTGAACGTCATAACTGTCCGCTAACAACTCTGCGAAAGCCCAGCAGGCCATGGCCAGATGCCAGGAGTGTTCGGCTGAGTTTTCAAGCCTTTCGCCGCCATTGATGTAAGTTCGCCGATTGACAGACTTCAATGCATCGAGCTGAAACAGAAAATCGGATACTTCTGAGATTCTATGAGACAAGTTTTTCCTCCAGCGTCTATGGTTTGACCTGTTCGCGCATTGCCATCGCCAGCGCCGTATTGCCGGCTTCTGACAGCTTATCTGCCACCAGGGTCCTATCTGCCAGCGAACGATTCTGGCTCAGTTTAAATTTGCACTGCCATTCGGTGATTTTAATTTCAATACCAACGATGGCGCGCAACATGGCCGGGTTGTAGTCGGCCTGCCAGGGCTCGGGTAGTGCGCTCTCGTATTGCTGGCTGAGTTTAGCCACCACACGTTGCAGGCGAGCGGCATCGTTAAAGGTTTGGCAGCGGCCGTAGATATGCACGGTTTGGTAGTTCCAGGTGGGTACGCCGGGTGTCGTGTACCAGGTGGGCGAGATATACGCGTGGGGGCCGGAGAGGGTAACCAATACCTCCTGCTCGCTCTCTGCCAACTGTTCGGCCTGTGGGTTTTGAATGGCCAGATGGCCAAGCAGGGTCTGTTGGTCGTCGCTCAACAGAAAGGGCATGGGGGTGGCAAAGGGACGGCCATCCACCTGGCTGATCAGTTCGCCAAAACCGTTGGCGGCAATAAAATCGACAATGGTCTCTTGTTCGCCGATGTGAAAGTGGCTGGGAATATACAAGGGTTTGCTCTCTACAGTTCAGGGGCGGTAGAAGTTTTTAATGCCTGTTACCGTTGGTAGTCGCGCTCCACCCTGGCGATGCGGGTGGTGTAGGCCGAGTACCAGCGCGCTTTGCCCTGGGCTTGTGCCTGCAGGTGTTCCGCCTGCTGGCGCCAGGCACTAATCGACCCCAGGTCGCGCCAGTAGGAGACGGTAATCCCCAGCCCCTCACGGGCACTCTCCACGCCCAGAAAACCCTCCTGTTGCTGGGCCAGCTCAACCATGCGGGCGGCTGTTTCGGCGTAGCCGGTCAGGTCATCGCGGGTGAGCGAGGTAAAAATTACCGCGTAGTAGGGCGGTGTGGGCGTCTGGGCGATGCTCATTGGTTGCTGGTCACTCATGGTATGTCCGATGTTACCTGTTGTCTCGTGGCAGCCGGCTATCTTTTCCGGGCTTTTTTAGTGGGCCAGCCGTTGGCTTTGACGATAGAGCAGATAACTCCCCCAACCGATGGCCAAAATCATCACCAGGCTGCCCAGCGTAAAACTGAAGCGTGCCAGGCTGTGAGCGCTTTCCAGGCGGTTGGTTAGGGTTAACAGGTTACCCCAGTCGTGGGCGCTCTCGCTCATACCGCCAATCAGCGGAATGGCGCGGTAGGGGGCGTCGTTAATGTAGGGCGAGATATCGATAAAATTCTGGCCGCACCACCACAGCATAATGGCGCCAGCAAAGGGATCCCGACGTTGCACCACAAAGGCAAACATCAACCCCAGTGGCAGCAGCACCTGAAACAGGCTGCCACCTAAAATAGCCATAAAACGGCCAAAAAATGCAAACAATAGATGGCCAAATTCATGAAAGGGCAGATTGATGTTGTGCATAAACGAGCCGCCAATATCCGTCCAACTGATACCGTGCATAATGAAAAAGCCACTCCAAATGGTGAAGATCACCAGCAGAAAAATCCGGCCAGTGAAGCGTGCCGGGTCGACTTTATCGGGCGTTGTGAAAAATGCAGAGCGCCAGGAGTGGCCGGCTTCTTCAGGAGTGACATTGCTGTCACCGGGTTGAGGTTGGTCGACTGCGGGTGCGCGCGCCTGCCACTTGTTATAGGCAATGCCACAACCTGGGCAAATTTCCGGGTGTAGGTGGCGGTCACTCGCCTGCCGTTGGTAGTGGCACTTGGGGCACTCTGTAACCATGTGGGTTAACCGCTATTTTGGGGTGGTTTCGCCATCCCAGTAATCACAGTTCGACTCCTGCCGGCCTATAAAACGAAAGCTGTTGAGCCGCCCCAGCGAGCGGCGGCTGGCCACCAGAAATTTACCGGAATCGGGGTACTCGCACACTTCGGTCTCGGAGCGGCTGGAGATGGCCATATATTTGAGGGGTTCGCTGCCGGTGTTAATTAATTGATGGGCATAGTCAGCACCGCCGTGCGGGGCGCCAAGAACATCCCCGGCCTTAACGTCAAAACTCTGCTCGCCAAAGCGATAGCGGCCGCTGCCCGATAAGATAATAAACAGTTCATCTTCCACATGGTGCACGTGAAACGGGCAGGCCGATTTGCCGGGTGGGACCTCGCAGTAGGCGGCGCCCAATTGGCTAAGGCCAAGTCGCTCGCTAAGGCCGGCGTCGGCACAGGCGAAGCGCTCGCCCTCAGCAAAGGGCTCCAAAGGTAGTTCGGCCAGGGTGACTACAGCCGTTACCGCGTCGGTCATCGTACAGCTTCCCAATAAGTGGTTGTGAGACGTGCCGGTTGTGCTATTGGCGCCTTTGATCAGATGATGTTTTTGGCGTTGACCAACTCATCGGTGAGGGCACGCAACTGGGCAGCGATTTTCTGGCAGCGGCTCTTATCCACCGCTTCAAACAGCTTCTCAGAGATGGCATTGGCTTCGGCCTGGTTGGCCTGGTTTAACTCCCGGCCTGTATCGGTGACTACCATCAGCGCGGCACGCTTGTGGTTGGGGTTATGGATAAAGTCAATGTAGCCATGCTCTTTTAAATTGAGCGCGGCCCGTTGCACCGCTTGCCGGGGGTGACCCAACAGGCGGCCGATTTGCGATACGGTCATGGCTTCGCGGCCGTGCACCACCGCGCCTAGTACGGTGGCTTCTACTGTGGTTAGTCCGACGGAGGTACTGGCCGGGGCGTAGAGTTCACGTAGAACTCCCCGAATTTTCACAATGGCCGCCGTTAATTCGAGCATTTCGTTGGTATATTTTCTTTCACTCATATCTCGCAAACAACCTGACTCTCTACTACTGGAATGCCTCCGTGGCTGGTATGGGGCATGGTTGGGCGGCGATGAGGGTACCACGAATGGTGGCGAACTTCCTACCCATAGGCGGCGGGGTGTGGTGTGTAGGCTAATCGGACGGGTTGAGGAGGCCTGTGCGTTGTCCGTTTGATCAACCGCTGGCGCTTGGGCTCAACTCCGGTTTTGCCTGGCCGCCACCTCGGCCGTACAACAACAGAGAAACGACAATACCGACCAGCAATACTACCAGCAGAGAAAAAACCCGCTGATAGCTGCCTTGTGCCTGATAAATATAACTACCCAATGGTTAATCCTCGGCCCTCTGCCTGACGCCATTAACAAAAATATCGACCAGTACCAACCTAACCGCCCCGGTGTGGCCAATATCGCCTTGGCAATCGACTCCAGTTAAAGACCAATCAAGTAGATGGTAAACCTAACCGAACCCCATTGGCTGCAGGTGGCGAGAAAGACAATTTTCCAGCTGTGAAATGGGTAAGGTTTAGCGGCTTCATGGGGCATTATTATCTGCGAGTCTTCAAGTGTGTTGCGCCCAGGAACGTGAACCAATCTAGCGGTACTTTGGGGCAAGCGCTTCTTAAAGTGGCCGATGGGTTTTTAGTGCGGGAGTTGTTGCTTTTCAAAAACCTGAGCCCGGCTCTTGCAGAAAGGCCAGCTCCTCGGCGGTGGATTCCCGGCCCAGAATTCTATTGCGATGCGGGTATCGGCCAAAACGATCGATAATTGCTTTGTGGCGCAACTCAAAGTCGTAATTGTTTTTGGGAGTGTGTTCGCGAAATAGAATTTCTGCCTGTTGGTGAATGAAACGCGACTCGCTGTGCATATAGGGCATTAACAAAAAAGCACGCTCATCGACCTGTAGTTCTGTTAAAGCACCGGCTGTGACTGCCTCCTGGGTGAGTATCAGCGCGCAGTTGTCCTGGGTGAAGGCAGCAGGCGTGTTGCGAAAAATATTGCGCGAGAACTGGTCCAGAACAATGATCTCCGCCAGGCGGCCCCGGGTAGTGGCGCGCCAGCCAAACAGTTCCCCGGCGCTGGCCTGTTGCACCAGCGGCCCAAAACGTTCACTCAGTTGTTTATCCAATTCTGGATCCACGGTCCACCACTGTTTGGGGGTGAGTGTGGTAAACCAGAAATCAAGGATCTCTGTGTAGGTTTGCATAACGTTCTCTACAGAGCGATGGATGTTAGAGTGCGGTTATAAACCACTTTATAAATCGTTTTATTAAATTTCTGGCAAAAACTACAGCAGTGCAATGGCAACTTCGCGCATAAAGGATGGCAGTACGATCATCATCAGCAATACCAATGTGATCCAAACTCCTCGCCAGCCACGGGTGTGGAACAGGTAGTAGGGTGCGTACAGTGGCCAAAAGGTGGAGGGCGCCAAGCCAAAGTTAAGCGGCCGGTGATAATGGCGGTCGCGAGCATCGAGATAGAACCAGTGCCAGATTATTAAGAACACCAGCGACCCCCATACCCCTTCAAATGCCCAACCTGCCTGCGGCAGCAGGGTGATTTTAATCAGCTCGAAAATGGCGGCCGCGATGGTGGCATAGAGTAGAAATTGTTTTAGCGTCCTGCTGGTAACCATAGCCCTGTAACTTTTATACACCCGAAAGTAGAGCGTTTTTAGCATGGAATGGTTAATTGCTGCAAATGGTCAGCGGTTTTGATTTGGGCGGCTAAATAGTGGTTGGGTAATGGCTATGGGCGGTTGGTGGCGGAGTGAAAGTGTGCGACCTTATTTCGGGCTATGTGTTTATTGGCGGTAAAACTTTTACGGGTTAAGGCAACTTGATTATTGCAGCGGCTTAGTAGCCCGTAGCGCTTAATATTTTATTGATAATAAAAAGTCAGTTGAACCGCTGACTCATTAGTTGACTCGTCCATGGGTAGAGGGGTGCTAAGTTACTGAATTATCACCAAAGCCAAATAATGTGCCGCCACTGATTGTGGTTGGCTGAATAAACCGTTAGCCAGCTTGACGGTTGTTAAACAATTGCCAACAGCGCATCGCGGGCTTGGGTGATTTGTACAAACTGTTCGTGGTCGCCGCCCTGGTCCGGGTGGGCCTTTTGTGCCAGACGACGGAAGGCGGCTTTAATCTGCTTGGCTTTCAACTCGCCTTCGGCGGGCAGATTAAGCAGCTTGCGGTGGCGGCCCTCGTTGGCCTTGTGCGACCAGTTGGTGCTCTGCTGCCCGCGCCGCTGGTTGAACTTGGCTTGTCGCTCATTCAACCGCTCCTGGGCTTCGCGACGCAATTTGTAGGATTCCCGACGCAGCTCCACCTGGTCGTTATGCCAACGCTCGGCAGACATCACCATGCAGTCGGCGAAGTGGATACGGCCACTATTGATCAGCTCATCCAGGTCGAACGGGCCCACCATATCGTAGGGCTCCTCCAGCCAGGCGCGGCGGCCGTTGGGGCCCTCTTCCACTTCACCCAGGGTAGAGCGTACCAAAACACCCAGGGAGGGGTTCCAGATCAGCCACTGTTCGTTCTCCGCAAACTGTGGGTTGTTGTGCATATTCGCTCTCTGTCACTAGGTTAGCCAATGCCCGTTTTCGGTATGGTTCGGCAAGATATATACCAAGCGTACTGGGCGCTGGCTTCCCCCTGGGCTCATTGCCAGGGGGAAGGGTAGAGGGTGATGAGGGCAGAGTGTGAAGGCCGGAGAGGTTAACGGCTAGGGTTGGCCTTGCCTTTGCGGCTATCTTTCACCAGGTAGGATTTTCCCTGGCCCCGTTTCAGCTCAAACAGGTCGATGGCCTTAAACAGGCTGCTCAGATTTTTAAAGCCGTAGTTGCGGCAGTCGAAGGAGGTGCGGTTGGAGATGTTGGAGCCCACTGCACCGAGATCGGCCCAGCCGTCGTCGTCTTCGGTGGCCTCAATGGCTTGGCGTAGCAGGGCGATCAACTTGGTATCGGATTTGATATTTTTCGGTTTGCTAACGCTCTTCTCCTCTACCGAATCGGCCTGATCCAGAAACAGAAATTTGGAACAGGCGTTAACGAAGGGCATGGGCGCTTTGCGCTCGCCAAAGCCCAGCACTACCTTACCCTCGGCCAGGGCCCGGGTAACCATGGGGGTGAAGTCGCAATCGGAAGAGACAAAACACATTACATCGATATCCTTGGTGTACATCACATCCATGGCATCAATCACCAACGCGATATCCGAGGCGTTCTTACCTTTGGTTAAGTCGTACTGCTGCACCGGTTGGATGGCATATTCATGGAGCAGCTCCTCCCACGGCCGCAGGGTGGGCGACTTCCAGTTGCCATAGGCCTTGCGGATGGTCACCACGCCGTATTTCGCCACCTCACTGAGTACATCTTCAAACTTGCTGGCCGGTGCGTTATCGGCGTCGATAAAGAGGGCGATTTTTTGTCTGTTCTCGTTCATGGCTTTCTCAGTGATATCTTGATTATTGCCAGCGGGATGTGGCTGACAAGGTGGTTATTCGCGTGCAGATTAGGGTAGTGTAACCACGCTGGCCAGCCTAAGCCTGCTGCTCGGGTGGCGCCGCTTCGTACAGGGTTACACCGCTGGGTAGCCTCTCCCAGCTGGCCTTGGAGCCGATGTAGAGGTGATAACCTATTTCCAGTTCCGGGTCGTTGTTCAGGCAGCCGAGGGTAATGCCGTGCACCTCGCCGTTGTGGGTTCCGCACAGGGTAGAGCCGCAACGGCTGCAGAATTGCCAGCCAAAACCGGGCTGGGATTCAAAGACGGTGAGCAGCGCCTCGCCGCGCAGCCATTGGAATTCACTGCTATTCACCAATGCGTAGCTGGAGGCCTGAGCACTAAACGCCTTGCGGCAGCGGGAACAGTGGCAGGAGCGGGCATCGTAAGCACGGCCGTTGATCTGGTACTGGATACTGCCACAAAAACATTCACCGGTGAGTGTCATGCTTACCTCTGGGTTTAACGGTTATCGGTTTGGCTAAGCACAGTTAGCTTTGTGCCGCCTTTTAAGTTTGTGGTACTGGAAGGTACCGACTATACCCATGCTATAGAACCAGACAAACACCAGACTCAAAGGTATGCCGCTGGCCGTGCTCAACTCGACCCACATGATTATTTTGTTCAGCACAAAAAAGAGCAGCATTAAAATCGCGCAGGTGCGGCTCCTTTTATAGATGCCGAAGGCAAAAATCACAATCAGCCCCACATCGACAAAGGCAAATGCATTCAGTCCCATAATATCGGTGCCCGCCAGGGCAACCAGGGTAAATACGGTGGTTATTGCTGCAGAGATAAGACCGGCAACCCAGGCATTCTTAATCTTCTTAAGTACTTCGTTGGGTACCTGGAAGTTATCGTCGAGCTCAACATCAGCTTTGGGGGCGGAGTAGATTTCGTTATCCATATCGATTGAGCATCTTTGTGGTGCTGACTGGGGGTGGTTGTAATGGGGCTACTTGAGGTTAACGTTTAGCTGGACTGGGACCTTAACAAAAATGGCGGCGCTTTATTATTGCGGGCAATCAAAGAGTTGCGATTACCCACAATTATCGCCGCTGCATTACGCTTTAAGCTGGAGCTGAGTTGACGGGATTGGTGGTCGTGTAATGGCTACACCGCCACAATGGCCGGTATCGATAGCAAGATAATGTAGAGCCACAACAGTGTGCCACCTACCAGGGCGGAGGTTTTACCACCGCTAAAACTTACCGTCTCCAGAGCGATAATCTCATCAATGGGGATGCTCACATCCTTGCCCAGCACCTGGTTATCCTCAATCGCGGTGACCACAAAGGTGTGGCGCTCGCCATCGGCAGTAACCGCTTTGATTTTGTCACCTGGCTTGATGAGGTCGTCTGCGACTATCTTCTCCTGCAGTTGTTCGGGGGTTAACTCAACCGGCTTAAGGGAGGTGCAACCACAGTTGAGCAGTAACAGAAATGCGAGCACTAAGTATTTCATTATTCTTCACCCCAAACTGGAGAGTTGCAGCCAATAGTTGCTGCAAATCTAACACCGTGAAACGTTATTATTGATAGGGCTTACCGTACCGCTGAACAAAGCCTGTTGCCAAAGATATTTGCTGAATTGATGCAGGCCGGGTTATTCATCTAGGCTATATATCGCGCCACGGACATTTTGCAGTATAGGTTCAATTGGACAGGCCAGGCACCTGTTTTTTTGAAGCAGGTGCCTGGCTAGTTGGGGTTGTGGAAGAGGGTGCTATAGCAGATTTTTACTGTAGATATCGGAGTGTAAAACCTCCATAAAGGTTTCAGGTTTGGCCAGTGCCTTAAAACCAAACTGAACGTAGAGGCCGTGGGCATCCCGGGTGGCCAGCAACAGGCGGCGCAGCCCCTGCAGTTGTGGGTGAGCCATAATCACCTGCAGCAACCATTTGCTTAACCCTTTACCGCGGTGCTCCTCCAAAATAAAAACATCGGCCATATAGGCAAAGGTGGCCCGGTCGGTAATCATACGGGCAAAGCCTACCTGCTCACCGGAATGTAGGAATACACCAAAGCTGAGGGAGTTGGCAATGGCCACCGCCAGGGTCTCTTGCCCAATGCCCTTGGCCCAATAGGAGCGTGATATATAACTGTGGATTAGCGATAGATCCATCGCCTCTGGGCTGCTGCTGATTGTATAGCCGTCGATCAATGTCAAATTCCTTTTGCGCTATTACATAGCCTTTTTTTGTAAGCCCTAGCTCATCCATGGTGCTTGGCCTCTACCGGGTGCCGAGCTACCAATATGCTTTGCCGATCTTAAAGTTAAGGGCCAGGCGGCGAAGCCAGGAGCGGGTTTAATCAGCCATTGGCGGTTGCGTTAAAGCGTGACTCCGCTTCTGCAAAGAGCTGCTTTACCCGCTCCATATTCCAGGAACGTTCGGTAAGCGTTTCGTGCTCCCACTCGCTTCTGGGGCTATGCGGTTGAAAAAAATCACCGCCGTAAACGTGTATTGCCCTGGTCATTTTCCCAATTGGGTTGAGAACCGAGTGAATAATGGGTTCACCCAGCACGACTACCTCTCCTGCCCCTAAGGACTTGGCGCCAATGGCTTCGATACTGGTTTTCGTTCTTCCCCAAAAGAGATTGTCCTCCCGGCCGGAGTAGATACCGACTACGGAAAACATCTGATGATTATGGGGCATCAGGCTCATGCAGGGGGCCCAGGCAAAATCGATAATGGTTAAATCGTCTGACCGGTAGAGCGTGGAGAGCCCTGCATGGGCGGGTTCACCCAAGGCGGAGATGAGGCTTGCTCTATCCGAAACGGCCTCTGCAACCACCGCCTGCACCGCCAACTTCCCCTCTGCTACAGCTTCTATACAGTTTTGGATGAATCGATCTTTGTCGAACATAGCTTAATTCTCCTAACCGTTGAGCGAAGTGAACGTTAATGGCAGATACTAAGCCTCTGCCCCTGGGTCTGGCTAGCGTTTATTGTGGAGCTGCCAGCGGCATAGCGGCTTAAGACGTGCATGTTCGTACGGTTGTTTTCAGGGACGGTGGTGGTTAGGGACTATGCCACCCGTATTTACCCAGCGCCAATAATAGCAAGTTCGATACCGGGCAATCTTTCTAGAAAGAATGTGCTCCAGAAGTGTATGTCGTCCTCTAAGTAGTAGTGGAACCATGGGTCCAGGTTGCTGTTGTAGGGCTTATCGCTGGGTTCTTTGCCTAGCGCGACAATCCGCTCGCCATCTGCCTCGGTGACCACTTGCAGTTGCTGCTTAAAACCGATGGTGGTTTTAATGACTTCATTATTTTTGTGCCGCATTACTTCCAATTCGCTATCGGACAGATAAGTGGGTAGTCGGCCTCTTTGTAAGAGCGAGCCTCCGGCTATCTCATCCGAATTGGAAAGTTGAAACTCGATTGTGAAGCTTGAGCCCCAGTTATCCTCCCAGCCCCATTTGTCACACTGAAACCAGAACAGAAAGAACTTATCGTTCATCGGTTTGCAGCCTCCGGCCATTGCGCCCTTGGTTTTTATGTAACCGAAGTTGGTTAGCTGGCCGCTAATATTGTGCTTGACGATTTTATGGAATAGCTTTGAGTTGATCTTCATAGGAAGTATTGATCCCATGTCTGCCTTGGGATGGGTTTGTCTAATGGTGAATTGAGATAATAAATTTTTTTGCTGAAAACCAAGCGGTTATTTATCCAAGTTTGTACCTAAACAGAGTTAGCTTTCGGAAATTGCTATTCACACGGAATTTCAAAATCCACATGGTAATGCTCATCGTGACGGACCCAGCTGCGTTTTTTGGAAAACACAATATTGTTGCGTAGGTAGTCGCCGTATTGGGTTTTAAATAGATAGGGTTGCAACTCAGGGGCAAAGATTACCCGCCACAGATCATAACCTCGTTGCTTGGACGCCTTATGCAGGACGACAATATGCGCAGCCATCGCCTCAAAGTCTATGGTGAAATTTTTATAATGGCCGCTGTTGTTGAACTCAATGTTATAGCCAAATTTGTTAAATGGGTTGGTGGGCAGTTGAACCGATTTTCCATTGCTATCCAATACCGGAACCATAAAATCCACCGACAGACCATTGCGATGGGTTTTATGGGGTTTGAACTGCCCACCATCTTTAAAGCCGGCCTCTGCGTATTTGTACACCTTTAAGGGATGGCTGGTTTCCAACTCTTTATAGGCCGCCAGAATAATCTCACGGACCTGTGAATGCACGTAGGAGCGGCCAGCCAGCCGGGCGACGCCGCTATACCCCTCAAAATTGTTGCCAGAGGCTGGAAGTTTTGCACCATTTTGCAGCCGACCATCGGCCGTGGTGCCATAACAGATACTCTCCTCGGCCATTCCCGTACAGGCAACTAGAGCCAAGTAACTGGTCAATAAGAGTTTACGGAGAGTGATTAGTGAAGCAGTTGATATAGGCATGGGTTTGAGATGGTAGCAGGGCTGGGGGCTGGGTAAAGGCCTATTTTATTCACGTAAGACTAACGTAACCAACACGATACCGCTTATGTGCAGGTCACAAAAACAGATTGAACCGTTAATTACGGATGCGACGTAAGTGAATCTTAAGTCTCTCTTAATGATTGGTGGTTAGCCTCGTGCACAATGTAGCTGTGCGTAATGTAAGTGGTGCAGGAACGATCTATGTGCTGCTGGCCTTTTTCAAAGAGCACTCTTGTTTTTGGAATGTTCATTTTTATCGGTGCTTGTTCCGGCGTAATAATCTGGAAAAGTCCATGGCCCAAATGCTTTATGCCGAGGGCTAAGTATTCGCTAATGCTGATAAAGCGGCTTATAGAGGAATTTGCGTTTGTACCATCAGCGGCCAATATCAATCAAGGCTATTGTAACTCTGTTCCTTTTACTTCTGGCGTTAAGTGCCTTGTCTCACCAATTGCGATTTGATGAGTGGTTAGAGGCGAAGATATACACAATGGAGGGGGGCGGTGGTAGCTACTTCCCCTGGCGCGATAACTTCTGGCTTTATGATGTGATGCACCAGAAAGGCCGATCGCTGGTAAAGAAGCTCTTCTTTTTGAATCTTCTGCTCCTGTTGTTAAGCCTCTTTGTTAAAAGGTTGGCAAGGTATAAGTCGATATTTCTGTTTATCCTGCTGAGTACGCTCTTTTCCACATCGATTATCAGCTTCTTAAAACATCACACCACCATTCCCTGCCCGGAATCGCTGATTGAGTTTGGCGGCACTCGACATTGGATCAATATTTGGCAGGTGTTTGAGCAGGATCTGCCCATTGGCAAATGTTACCCAGCCGGCCACGCATCCAGCGGTTATGCTTGGCTCTGTTTGGCGTTTCTATTTCCACCGGGCAGCCGGAAGTTTTATCTATCCCTACTGCCAGGAGCCTTACTTGGCCTATCGTTTGGTATCGCCCAGCAATTTCGCGGTGCCCATTTTATCTCCCATGATCTATTGACCATTGCGATCTGCTGGCTAATATCCGGTGCCTTCTATCACCTGCTGCGCAATATCCCTGGTTGGTATAGAGCAGTGAAATACCACCTGTGCGAGGGGGGCAGTGGCCAGATGGAGCCCACTGGTGAGTTGCTGGAGTAGTAACGGGTTTACTTGGTAATTTCGTCAAGAATAAATCAAGGGTAGGGCATGAGTGTTCTGGGTTCGCTGGGCTCTGTCTTGCAAAAATAATGGCGTTGGCTTCTTTGCCAAACCGCCGCTCCTCCTCAGTTTGTTGCTCCAACCTGCCGGCCCCGAGCTTATTTTTAGCCACCGGCACAGTCTTGTAGTACAGAGCTGAACACCAATCATATATTGCAGTTCTAATTGTTCGACGCGATATATTCTTCTGCGGCATTAATTTTTGACTGCATTGTGATAAACATTTTCATGCAGTCGTCATTCGGGATAAATCTTTCTATCCATGGATTTTTTGAGTCGCGAGTTACACTAGCTATCCTCATCTGGTCGATGCGTTCGCGAGACAGCGGCCGGGTGTTGTCAAATTCACCTAGGCCCATTGCTCTTCGTTCATCGCTCATTTTCTTATATATTTCCCTAGCTTCTATTTCTACTTGGTGGACAATGTCGTCGTCTATCTCTATGTCAACTTTGTTTACAAAGTAATCTATCATGGAAAACGCTGTATAATCCCCACGGCGAAAGGCGACTTCATAATAAGCTAGAAACTTGATAAGTTCTTCAGTGGCGATATTATTGTTTCCGGCTTCAAACGCGACCTTGGATCGATTGATGTGGTGTATGGCTTTCCAGTTTATGGCGGCAGTGCTGCCCAACGCTGATGCGCTTTTATAGTAGCTATCTACTAAGGAATCATAGTCTTTTTTATGATTTATAAAGTCTCCTGGACCTAATCGGCTGAATAATATGGAATACGCGATTACGTCTCCTTGTTCAGCTAATTTATCCAAAGTTGAGGTGTCGTAACTGGAATATGCAATTTTAATGGAGTCGTCAGCGTATCCTCGTGATAAGGCCCACTCGCTAGTTTCCATTATTCCTTGATTCGCGCTATCCGAGTTAAGTTGTGAAAGTAAACACCAGTGATCTGTTTCATAATCTAACCCTTTTGGAATTGATGCTTTATAATCTTCTAGCTCCTCTAGAGGATTGCTTGCCAGGGATGAAGCTATTGGTTTGTCTCTTTTCTTGTTGTTTATCTGATGGGTTATATCTTCATTAAAAGATGTAACTGAGGCAGGGTTAGAGGCGGTTATCTTCTCTACTCGGCTTTGATCTATGATGACGTAGGATGATACAAGGATGATTACAATTGAAAATGAAGCGATATACTGTGTCTTCCTCTTCATGACTTCTCCTGTTCAGTTTAATGCTATTTCAAAAATATTCGAGTTACAGTATTAAAGAGATGGGCCGTAGGATCTATGAATGTTAGTGAACACAGTGTGAAAGCTCTTCTGAAAAATTAGCTTCGCAAATCTCTAAATTAACCAGGGTATATTGCCTGATTTCAAATCTGCAACTTTCCAAAATGGTCTGACCACTACCGCCTGCCCGAATTGTTAAGTTTGCTACGCCCAGTGTTATACCAATTTCCACCTGGGCATCCAGAGGTATATTAGTGCAATTGCTGGAATCTCGTGCTGCGGTTAATAATACATCAGCTCTGCATGTGTGGTATTCAGATTGAGCCTTTAGGTCACAAACTCTTTCTTTAGCATCTGCGTAGTCGATATCTGTTTGGTCTATCGTGATGTGGCTGGCTTGATCTATTAAATTGGTGGCTTGATCCAAAAGATTCCAGTATGACTCCCAGTAATCGCTATTATTTGCTTCTACAATAACTTCTTCAATAGTCGCTCTGGCGATGTTGGTGCCTATTATAAGTGGAGATATTAAGAATCATATATATGTGCATTTAATATTTTTTTTAATGTTGTTGGGAAAATTAATTAGCATTATTCAACCTCCATTTGCATTATGTTTTGTCTAGCGTCTAGCGTCTAGCGTCTAGCGTCTAGCGTCTAGCGTCTAGCGTCTAGCGTCTGGCGTCTAGCGTCTAGCGTCTAGCGTCTGGCGCGAGAAAAGGAGTTTTTCTTGTTATGTGTTCATCTGTGGGATGATCAATTTAGTTGTTTTTCCTCCTGTGTGTGCAGAGTTTAGTTTGTTTAAAAAATATTTGTAAATGAATTGTGTGTTGTTGGATAAGGTGTCAAATATAAAAAATAGTTAATATCTAGTGTTTTTGTATTAGGTTGCGTTTTCTTTTGGTCGTTAAAATCCATATCTATGGTTGTTGTGTGAACATTTTGTTTGGTTGATTGTTTATGCTTATTTTTAATTGGTTTAACGGATTCAAAGAATTCAATCTGTTATTTTGGTGTCTGAATAAATTGTTCTCTCTGCAATAAAAGTGGTGGCGTGTGAGTGTGGTGGGCTGGTCGCTACCTGTTGGTAGAGTGACTGATGGGGTCTGGTTGTTTCTTATCGATGAGTCGGACGCCTCAGAGTGGATTCAGCGAATACTTAATTTTCTGCAATAATGCATACTCTGTCATGGCCAAAAATGCGATCGTCACGCCTGCTTACGGCTCTTCTTTTGCAAGATCTTACGTGGCTGCCCTTTAGTCATAAAACTCGATTTTTGTTCGAGTTGGTGCTAACTCCGCAATCCGAGTAGCATTAGGATTAGAATTCCCGTGTTCCTTATCCGTCAGAATATCTTTCCATGCACGAGTGTGAACAGTAACGGTAAGTTATATGTTCTCCTTAGGTACTCTGCTGCCCTTATACAGCTTCAAAAGCAGAGTCGCACTCATCAGGTTTCAATTGACACTGTCTTCATGCCCGGCTTCGGCGGTATAGAGCGTTATTATGAAATGTATATTCGTGGATAATTTAGTATACGATACGGAGGCAATTAAACAGTAATTGGCTGCAACTGTATCCGGATTAAAGACTTTTGGTCCGGCTAGGGAGGGCGTTACCAGGACGCACAGCGAAACGACGAAATTTGAGAAACGGATTGAGGTGACTCTCCAGTTTATGTGTGCGCAATAGTCAAGGTCGCTAAATTGGGGGGAGTGTTATCTACCGCTCTTGACGGACTTTTACCGGAGCTGCCCTTTGGTGTCACCCCGTAATTTCGCGACGCTCAATGGGTTCCTAATGATTTACTTGCCATTACCGTCTTAGCAGTGTTGATTGTTTGACAAACTGGGGTCCTGATGGCCGATGTTCACGTTTGGATGGTCAAGGCAGAGAATATGTGCACAGCTGTGCTGTAGGTGTATGCAGAGGGGGTATTGTTGCTTTGAGGTCTTGGATATTTTTGCTGTGGCTGTATTGCTTTTTTAGCGTGTCGCCGAGGAATTGACTATATCGGCCGCTATTCATGTAGAGAGGTGTAACCCGGCAAGCTACTTGTCTATTTGGACGTGGTTTCAGTTTCGTTAGGGCTGGTCTTGCAGCAATTGGTGGAATGTTTAAGCGGCATTTTATTGATTGCCATACATGGTGGTTGGGCGGGACAGTGCAACCTCCCGTGGAAACCACAAAGATAAAAGTTAGTTGAAGAAACTAAAACCCAAACAATCACCAACGCAACACCAAAAATAGCCAGGGTTTACGCAGTGCCCGCCTCTCACAGCGATGCAATCTCTTGCATCTGCTCCGCACTCAACGTCCAATCCCCAGCGTTTAAATTTTGCTGCAGTTGCTCGAGCTTAGTGGATCCGGCAATAACACTGCACACCACGGGTTGAGCCAATAACCAGGAAACCGCCAGTTCCAACAACGTGTGGTTGTGGTCCTGGGCGTAGTCGCTCAGCTTTTGTACGTAGGCGAGTTTTTCCGGAGTGAGGTATTTGTCGCCGGTATTCCATAGGTTGTTGGCCAGCCGGCTGCCGGCGGGGGCATCACTTTGGCTTGTGTATTTGCCGGTAAGCAGGCCGTTGGCCAGCGGTGAGTAGGGCATCAGCCCCATGCCGTATTTTTCCAGAGGGGGGATCAGCTTGTGTTGCGCGGCGGTGCTGACCATGGAGTATTCGTCCTGGGTGACAACAAATTCGTGCAGGCCGGCCTGGCGGGCGAGGAGTTTGGCCTCCACCACCTGCCAGGCGGGCAGGTTGCAGCAACCGATGTAGCGCACCTTGCCGGCGCTGATCAGGTCGTCCAGTACGCGCAGGGTCTCTTCAATGCTGGTGGAGAGATCCGGCCAGTGCAGCAGGTAGACGTCGATGTAGTCGGTTTGCAGGCGGCTCAGGCTCGACTCCACATCGTTTAAGATGGCGCTGCGCGAGCAGTTGCGGCCGTAGTCGGGCTGCATGCCGAATTTGGTGACGATGCTCACCTGTGAGCGGCGGCTGCCCAATGCGGCCCCCAAAATCTTTTCTGACGCGCCAAACTCGGTGCCGTAGACCGGTGCGGTATCAAATAGGGTAACGCCGGCGTCGAGGGCGCAGTCGACCAGCTGCTGGGACAGCTGGGCATCGATGGTAAGGCCGAAGTTGTTGCAGCCCATGCCGATGCTGGAGACTCTTAAGCCGGAATTGCCGAGGGTGCGTGTGTGCATAGCGTGCTCCGAGTGCGATCTGTTTCTGGTTGTTATGAGTTGGCTCAACGCCTGCTGCCGCAAGCTTGGGCGGGCGGTTTCGGTGCGGGGGGAGGGGGTCCGCTAAGGGCAATCGAAGTTGCCCTTAGCGGGTGCGTTGCTTCGAGTGTGAGTTTACTCGGCAACAAAAGTCGGCAGACGACCACTGATGATGTCGCTGGCCTCTTGCACAATGCGCTTGATCAGCTCATCACAGGTAGGAATGTCGTTGATCAAACCCTGTACCTGGCCGGCCCATACCAAGCCCGCTTCCGGGTTACCGGTTTCCAGGGCGGTACGGCCATCGGCACCTTTGACCAGGTGCGCGACGTCGGCAAAGGTGGCGTCCGGGTTTTTCAGAATGTTGACCACTTCATCGGAGCGCGGGGTTTTGGCGACGCGGCCGGTGTTGCGCAGTGAGCGGAAGATGAGGTTGGTGTCGCGCTCATCATGCTCAACCAGCAGCTGTTTGATCTTGTCGTGGATGGGGGCTTCGACGGTGGCGCAGAAGCGGGTACCCATGTTGATACCTTCGGCGCCCAGAGCCAGGGCGGCCACCAGGCCACGGCCATCGCCAAAACCGCCGGAGGCGATCATTGGGATTTTTACCTTGTTGGCAGCGGCAGGGATCAGAATCAGGCCGGGGATATCGTCTTCACCGGGGTGACCGGCACACTCGAAGCCATCAATGGAGATAGCATCGGCGCCCATTTTCTCGGCCGAGAGGGCGTGGCGCACGGCGGTACACTTGTGAATGACGGTCACGCCGTGTTTTTTGAAATCTTCAACGTGTTCGCCGGGGTTGTGACCGGCGGTTTCCACCACTTTGATGCCCATCTCGATAATGGCTTTGCGGTATTCGGCGTAGGGCGGTGGGTTCACCGAAGGCAGAATGGTGAGGTTCACTCCAAAGGGCTTGTCGGTCATGGTACGACAGCGCTCGATCTCTTTGCGCAGGTCGTCGGGAGTCGGTTGGGTGAGGGCGGTAAGAATACCAAGGCCGCCGGCGTTGGAGACGGCGGCGGCCAGTTCGGCGCGGCCAACCCACATCATGCCCCCTTGGACGATGGGGTATTCAATGCCGACTAATTCAGAAAAACGCGTCTTAAGTTTCATAGAGTATCTCTGCTCCTGTTACGAGACTCCAGCAGTCACAAGCGAGGTGTACATGCCAGACTGTTTGGCGGGCTTATGACAATTCCCGTACTTTTACTAACTCCGGTTTTGTTGTGGTATTGGCGCCGTTGAAGGCGGCCAATAACGTTTTTAGCTGCTCTTGGTAGTGGTGCACGGCAGCTTCTTTTACCGGTCCGTATCCTGCAATCTCTTGTGCGGCGTGAGCCACTTCGATAGCAGCGTTGAGGTTCTCTGCGTTCAATTTGGGGGTAATGGATTCGATCAGTGCCCGATATTCGCTGATCAGGCGCCGTTCCATTTTCCGCTCGGCAGTATACCCGAAGATATCCAGGGGTGTACCGCGCAATGCTTTCAGCCTGGCCAGCCACTTAAAGCCGGTTAGCATCCAGGCACCGTATTGGCGCTTCCTGGGGCGGCCTTGGGAGTCGCGTCCAGGGAGCCAGGTTGGCGCGAGATTAAAGCCTATTTTGAAGTCGCCGGCAAATTGTTGGCGCAGCTGCTCAATAAATTTCGGCTCGCTATAGAGGCGGGCGACCTCGTATTCATCCTTGTAGGCCATCAGTCGGGCGAGGGTCAATGCCACCTGCCGTACATACTTATCACTGCCGGGAATAGCCAGGGCATCGACCTGCTGGCGCAGGGTGCTGATGCTGTCGCGGTAGCTTTTGGCGTACGCCTCGTCTTGGTAGCTGGTGAGCTGTTTGATGCGGCTGGCGAGTACATCGTCGATGGTTGCCAGTGGTGCCTCCACCGCCTTATTGCCCAGTTCTGCCGCCAGGGCACTGGGGTTGTGGGCGGCCAGACGACCCAGGGCGAGGGTGCGCAGATTGCTCTTCACGAAGGTGCCGTTCAGGCGGATGGCCTCTTCTATGGCGTTGACCGAGATCGGCAGCAGCCCCTTCTGCAGTGCGTAACCCAGCATCAGTACGTTGGTACCGATGCTGTCGCCGGTGAGGTCGGTGGCCAGGCCGCTGGCGTGCAGCTCAAACACCGGCCCGCCGTCGAGGGCCTCGAGGATGGCGCTGCGCAGGCGCGCTTCGCCCAGGTCGAAAAACTTGTTGGACTGAAACTCGCCGGTGGGGGCGACATCGGTATTGAGCACGGCGGCGGTGTGGCCCGGTTTGACGGTTTTCAACACCGGTGCACCGGAGCCGACGATCATGTCGCAGGCGAGCATCAGGTCGCTCATGCCCTCGCTCAGGCGCGAGGTGTAGATTCCCTTGGGCGTGGGGCCGATGCGGATATGGCTGGTGACGGCCCCGCCTTTCTGGGCCATGCCGGTCATATCCAGAATGGTGGCGCCCAGGCCGTCGAGGTGGGCGGCCATGCCCAGCAGTGCGCCGATGGTGAGCACACCGGTGCCGCCAATGCCGCCCACCAGAATGTTGTAGCCGGTGTCGCTCATCGCCGCTTTGGCCGGAGCGGGCAGGGCGGCAATGAGGTGGTCGAGGCGCTCGGGGTTGCCGCTCGATTGCACGGCGATTTTGGCGCCGGTGACGCTGACAAACGACGGACAGAAGCCCTTCAGGCAGCTGTAATCTTTGTTGCAGGTGGACTGGTCGATCTTGCGCTTGCGGCCAAATTCGGTCTCCAGGGGCTGGATGCTGATGCAGTTCGACTGTACCGAGCAGTCGCCACAGCCTTCGCACACCTCGGGGTTGATAAACAGGCGCTGGTCCGGGTCGCTCATCAGGCCGCGCTTGCGCCGGCGCCGTTTTTCGGTGGCACAGGTCTGCTCGTAGACGATGCCAGTCACGCCCGGGATCTCGCGCAGCTGGCGCTGGATCTCGTCGAGCTGATCGCGGTGGTGCAGGCTGCTGTTGGCCGGCAGTTTGATGTGCCGGTATTTGCTGAGGTCGTCGGTGATCAGTTTCACCGGCCGCACCCCCTCGGAGAGCAGCTGGTTGACCATATCCACCGGCGTAATGGCTTGCTCCACCGGCTGGCCACCGGTCATGGCCACGGCGTCGTTGTAGAGCACCTTGTAGGTGATGTTGGCCTTGGCGGCCACCGCAGCGCGAATAGCCAGCACGCCGGAGTGGGAGTAGGTGCCGTCGCCCATGTTCTGGAACATGTGCGGGGTTTCGACAAACTGGCTGACACCGGCCCAGCCGGAGCCCTCGTGGCCCATGGGCAGAAACTGCATGGTGTTGCGGTCCATTACCACCGCAACCAGGCCGTGGCAGCCGATGCCGCCCATGGCGCGACTACCTTCGGGAATATTGGTGCTGGTGTTGTGCGGGCAGCCGGAGCAGAAAAAGGCCGGCCGGATGACATCGCCACCCACCTTCAGGGCGTGGTTTTCATAGTCGCTAAAGCGCTGGAAGTTGGCGCTCACGGTTTCGTCGCTAACACCCAGTTGGCTGAGCAGGTTGTAGATAGCGTGGCGTACCCGCGGCACACTCAGCTCGCCAATGGCGGGCAGCAGCGCTTGATTGTTGAGGTCAAACTTGCCGGCCAGTGCGGGGCGTTGGCCCTCGGCCAGGGCGTAGAGGTGACGGGCGATCTGATCTTCCATCACCGGTCGCTTCTCCTCCACTACCAAGAGTGCCCTACAGCCTTCGGCGAAGCGCTTCAGCCCCTGGTCGTCCATGGGCCAGATCAGTCCCGGCTTGTAGAGACGGATGCCAAGCCGGGCACAGCTGGCTTCATCCAGCCCCAGGTCGGCCAGGGCCTGGCGCACATCCAAGTAGACCTTGCCGGCGGCGACTATGCCGAGCGTGCGCTGTTCGCTGTCAATCACCACCCGGTCGACGCCGTTGGCGCGGGCAAAGGCGGTGGCGGCAGGCAGGCGGTAGTTGACCAGCCACTCCTCCTCCACCAGTGGCGGCAGGTTCTCGCGCAGGTTGAGCCCCTCGGCGGGGATCACCACATCGCTGGGGATGGTGTAAGGGCGCAAGGGGTCGGGAAGCTCGACACAGGCGGAGAGATCGAGGGTGTCGGTGATGGTCTTCAACCCCACATAGCAGCCGGAGAAGCGCGACATCTGCCAGCCCAGCAGGCCAAATTCGATAATTTCACCGATGGTGGCGGGGTAGAGGATGGGGGTCATGGCCGCCATCAAGGTGTGTTCCGACTGGTGGGCGCTGTCGGAGGATTTACCGCCGTGGTCGTCACCGGCCACCACCAGGAAGCCGCCGTGGGCGGCGGCGCCTTCAAAGTTACCCAGTTTGATCGATTCACAGGCGCGGTCGACGCCA
Source organism: Halioxenophilus sp. WMMB6 (assembly GCF_033283405.1). NCBI lineage: Bacteria > Pseudomonadati > Pseudomonadota > Gammaproteobacteria > Alteromonadales > Alteromonadaceae > Halioxenophilus > Halioxenophilus sp. WMMB6. Next base: position 1,254,090 of record NZ_JAWMQR010000001.1, on the reverse strand, counting down.
ATGCCCTTGCCGTACCATAGGCCAAACACCCCGTCGAGGTTGCTCTGGCCGAACCACTTCAGCTCCTGGGTGCCGCGAATAGAGCTGACCGCCAGCTCCTCGTTGAGGCCTGGGCGGAATTTGATCTGATGCTCGTCGAGCAGGGCCTGGGCGTCCCACAGGGCGGAGTCGTACACGCCCAGCGGCGAGCCGCGATAGCCGGAGATAAACCCGGCAGTCTTTAGGCCATCGGCGGCATCGCGCCGGGCCTGATCCAGGGGCAGGCGCACCAGTGCCTGGTTGGAGGTCATAAAGACCTGGCCGCTGGTTTGGGTGTACTTGTCGTCGAGGGTAACTTTGGCGTCTGTCATACTGCTTCGAGGGTTCTGAATGGTCCGGCGGGATGCCGGCCAGAAGCCACAGAGTGGCAGCTTACTGGCCGGTGAACAAGGGTGGGGCTACTTGCTGTAGCGGGGCAGTGCGTCGAGGGGGAAGTCGCAGTTGATCGTCTCCTGAATCTCGATGACATTGCCTTCCGGGTCGCGGCCGTAGATGGATTTCACATGGCCGACGTTAATGGGCTCGGGCTCCGGGAAGGTCATGCCGAGGCCCTGCAGGCGGACAAACTCCTCCTCGATGTTGGTGACATCGACACAGAAGTGGGTGTAGCCCTTGTCGTAGGGGTTTTTCGGCTCAGTTGATTCCGGTGCTGGCGCGGTGTACTCAAACAGCTCCATGTAGCAGGTGCCGGCGCGCAGCATGCAGCCGCGGGCGGCGGAGCCCTTCACCGCCACAATGCGGTCGATAAACTCGTCGTTGGCCCAGCTAAAGCCTTCGCCCACCAGCTCAAAGCCGAAGGCGGCACGGTAAAACTCAATCATCCGGTCCATGTCGTTCACATGAATACCGATGTGATGTATGCCGTTAATCATGATTATTATCCTCCATTGGGTGGGCACACGGTCGCTCAGGACAAGCGCTTGCTATCAACTTGGGGCTTGCCCAATCCCGGCTACAGGCCGTTGATTTTGATAGAAAAAGCAAAACTGTCTGAGTCACTTTGGAGCTTGCAGTAAGGCCATAGGCCAGCCTGCCTGAGCTTCAATGTTGCTTAGTTTATAGGTTGCCCTTCCCGCCCTTAAAGGGGCCGGCCCAGCTAGGCAAGTTGCAGTGCATACGCAGTCATTTTGACGCCGCAGGGCCGCTGGCATAATGGCCCCGTTATTATTGCGTGAATAGTGCGCGTTCCGGGGCTCGCAGGTTGGCTTGTTGATCGGGGCCCAAGAATAACAAGTGCACTGCTGTCAACAGCGTTTGGAGGAAACTCATGAGTGACCAGGTTTTAGAAAAAACTTCCCAAAAAGGCGGTGAAGCCCGCTGCCCCGGTGAACCCACCACCCAAGAAATTATTGCCAACGACAAGGTTAAGGCGCCCGGTTGGGTCTGTTCCGAAAACTATGAATTCATGGGCGATGAAGATATCTCCAGCGACCGTTACATCCGCGCGGACTACGCCCAAAAAGAGTACGACAATCTCTGGGCGCGCACCTGGCAGTTCGCCTGTCGCGAAGAGCATATCCCGGAAGTGGGCGACTACTACGTGTACGACCTGGGCCGCTACTCGTTCATCGTCACCCGTGTCGCGGACGATAAAATCCAGGCCTACTACAACGCCTGTCTGCACCGCGGCACCAAGCTGCGCCCCTCCAATTCGGAAGGTTACGCCGAAGAGTTCAAGTGCCCGTTCCACGGCTGGAGCTGGAACATCGATGGCTCCAACAAGGATGTGATCTGTGAGTGGGACTTCCCACACGTTGAGAAAGAGAAGTTTGGCCTGCCTCAGGTACGGGTCGAGACCCTGGCCGGGTTTGTGTTCATCAACATGGACGCCAACGCCCCCAGTCTGGAAGAGTACATGGGCCCTGAATTCATGGCTCACATCAACTCCTGGGGCCTGGAGAACCGTTACATCGCTCTGCATGTCACCAAGATGATTCCGGCCAACTGGAAGCTCAACATGGAGGCCTTTATGGAGGCCTACCACGTGATTGAGACCCATCCTCAGGTGGCGGTCTCCAACGGCGATGCCAACTCCCAGTACGACACCTACGGCGAGCATGTTAACCGCTTCATCTCCACTTTGGGTGTGATCAGCCCGCACCTGCGCGGCCAGTACACCGAGCAGGATATTCTCGACCAGTTCACCGTGGGTGACTCTTCGGTTCTGGCCGGTGCCGACCGCAAGCTGGCCGAGGGTGAAACCGCTCGTCAGCGCATGGCCGATATGCTGCGCTCCATGTTCTCGGCGGCGGCGGATGCCGATCTCTCGGGTGTTTCCGACTCCGAAATTCTGGACTGCTTCTCCTACACCCTGTTCCCGAACACCTTCCTGTTCCCAGGTATCTCGCTGCCGATGGTCTACCGCTTCCGGCCGCACCCCACCGACCACCGTCAGTCGCTGTATGAGGTCTTCTTCCTGCGCCCGGTACCACAAACCGGCCCGCGTCCGGATCCGGCTTCGCCTATTCACCTGGAGCCACATCAGTCGTTCAAAGAGGCGGAAGGGATGGACCCGGGCTTCGGCGATATTCTCGATCAGGACACCGAAAACCTGCTGTTGCAACAACAGGGGCTCGAAGCCAGCGCCAAACCTGGCATCACCCTGGGCAACTACCAGGAGATCCGTATTCGTCACTTCGAGTACGCCGTTGACAAGTACGTCGCCGGCAAATAAGCCACTCCAGGGGCTCCGGCCCCTGTCATTTCAGGCCCGGCGCCCGGTTAATGATGGCTGGCCGCTGGGTTTCTTCGTTGGTCACCCGTCGGATAGGTTAGTAATCAACACTGTTGCCGTATATAATCCCTGATCGTAAACGGGATGGCTGCCGTGTGGTTACCGAAAACCTTGGCTATGGCGACGGGTTTCTCCTACAACGCCTGTTGTAACGCTATCGTTGAATGAATTAAGAGGTAACGACCTTGGCAAGTGAATTTACACGTTTTTGTGCACTGTCTGATCTGCCGCTGGGGGGCAAGAAACCCGGCAAGGTGGAGGGCAAGATCGTACTGGTGGTGCACACCAAAGATGCCCGTCTGTTTGCGGTTTCGGGTATGTGCTCCCACCAGGCCAAGCCGATTTTGGCCGGTAAGGTGCGCAACTGCACCATTACCTGCCCAACCCACGGCGCACGCTTTAATCTGGAGACCGGCGAGCCTCTCGACCTGCCGGCCACATCCCCCATTGAGACCTACGAGGTGCGGGTGGTGGATGACTGGGTTGAGGTGAGCACCAGCCCGCGGGCCGAGTGAATCGACCCGAATTAACCCAAATGGGTAGTGCTGCGTAGCTGCACAGTGCGTGGCTGGACAATGCGGGTTTCGTTATTTACTGGTGTGGTTCTAACAAAGTAGAAGGTTGGTTGATGACTGCAATCGAAAATACAGAGGCGCTGCGCAGCCAAGTGCGCGCCTGGCTGGAAGCCAATGTTCCAGCGGGATGGCGGGAGGCGATGACCGGGGTCGATCAGGACTCGTTCGTTGCGGCTCAGCGCGAGTGGTTCACAAAATTGTCGGAGGCGGGTTTTGCCACCCCCCACTGGCCGGAAGGTTGGCCCGGCGGCGGCCGTACCCTGGCCGAACAGAAGGTAATTTACGAAGAGGTGGCCCGCGCCGATGCGCCGCGCCTGATTCTCTATTTCGTCGCGCTCTACCACGCCGCCTGTACGCTGTTGGAGTGCGGCACCCAGGCGCAGCAAGACAAGTACCTGCCCGGTATTCTTAAGGGCGAGATCTGGTGTCAGGGTTTCTCCGAGCCCAACGCCGGTTCCGACCTCGCCTCCCTCAAAACCAAAGCGGTGTTAAAGGGCGACAAGTACGTCATCAACGGCCAGAAAACCTGGTCGACCATGGCCCAGTACGCCGACCGTTGTCTGTTGCTCTGCCGCACTGACAACTCTGGCCCACCTCAGGCTGGTCTTACCTACCTGCTGCTGGATATGAAATCCCCGGGTGTGTCGGTGGTACCTATTGATCAGATCACCGGCGACGATGAGTTTGCCGAGATCTTCTTCGATGATGTTGAGGTCTCCATTGAGGACCGCATCGGTGAAGAGGGGCAGGGCTGGGCTGTGGCCCAGGCGACACTCGCCTCTGAGCGCGGCCTGACCCTGGTGGAACTGAGCCAGCGCATGCGCTACTCGCTCACTATGCTGGCTCAAACCATGCAGGCCCGCGGCCTCACCGACGACCCGGTGGTACGCCGGGAGTTGGGTGGTGTTATCGCCCGCGTCGATGGTGCCTGTGCCCTGGCCGACCAATACCTGCTCAAGCGCATCACCCACGAAGAGGTGGTCGGCGATGCCTCGCTGGTGAAGCTCTACTACGCCAAGGCGCTGCGCGAGTTTACCCGTCTGGGCCGCCGCATTGCCGGCCTGGAGGGGCAGTTTGACCCGGCCGTGATGCGTGGCGCCACCCAGGAAACTGGCATGTGGACCCTCGACTTCATGAACTCTTACAACTGGTCGATTGCTGGCGGTAGTAACGAGATTCAGCGCAATATCATCTCTGAGCGCATGCTGCAGATGCCGCGTGAGCCTAAGAGCTGGAAACTGGGGTAGGGAGCAAGCATGAACGAATTTTTAAAAGAGCTGCAAGACAGCGCCCGGCAGGTGATGACCGACGCCGGCACCCCAGCCAAAGAGGAGAGCACCTGGCCACTGGTGGTGGAGCTCGGCTGGTTGCTAACTGCGGTGCCGGAAGAGCAGGATGGCCTGGGGTTGGGGCTGGAGGGGTTGTGCACGCTGCATTCAGAGCTCGGCCGCAACCTGGCCGAGGTGCCTTACCTGCCCGCCACCTTGTCTATCGATGCCCTCTGTTACAGCCAGTTGGCCGATAAAGCCGACTGGGTGGGCCGTTTCACCATGGGTGAGCTGGCCACCACCTCTTTGGTAGATCCAAATCTGACGGCCACCAAAGCTGGAGACAGCTGGCGCTTCGACGGATCTCTATCGGCGGTACAGTCCGCCGATAACGCCAGCCACTTGCTGGTCTGGTCGAGCGATGGCCAGTGTGTGGCTCTGGTGGCGATGGCCGCCGACGGTGTAGAGGCGACTGCGCGCAGCACCTGGGACACCACCCGCCGGCTGTTTGATGTCACCTTAACGGGTGCTACCGCCGAAGCGGTGCTGGCCGAGGGCGAAGCTGCTCAGGCGCTGGTGGCACGTATTACCAATGGCCGTGACTTTGGCCTGGCGGCCGATGCCCTAGGTGGTGCCGAGGCGCTTCTGGCTTTGACCATCGAGCACCTGCAAACCCGGGTGCAGTTTGGCCGGCCGCTGGCGCTGTTTCAGGCCTTGAAACACCGCTGCGCCGATCTTAAAACCGAAATTGCCGCGGCTACCGCGCTGTTGAACGATACACTCACGGCCGTAGCCGACGATTTGGGCAGCCGTGATGCGGTTTATCGAGGCAAGAAGGTGAAGTATCTCGCCGCCAGCACCTACGCCATGGTGGTGGAGGACTCCCTGCAACTGCACGGCGGTATTGGTATGGCTTCGGAGTATCCGTGTCACCTCTACCTGAAACGCAGTATGCTGAGCGACCATTTGGGTACGGGTAGCGGCGAATACCAAACCGAAATTGCCGATACGTTTTTAGCGAATCTTGCCGGTTGAGGCGAGTGAGCCAGTGAGGTAGGGCGGTTCATTAGGGCCGCCAATGAGTCCGCCGTCATTCCAATGGCCTGGGTCTAAACGCAGCAGTTTTATGCAATAGGCGCAGGGTGAATGCACGGATTGTATAAAGGGTCGCAGCAAGTGAGGAGACTGTCGCGTAACCGATGAATTACTATTTTGGCACTATAGAGCCAGGCGTTGACGCTGTAGTAAGCATCGGGACAGGTAACTCACTGCGGGTCTGTTCATCTTTAACCAACTCAAATAAAAGAAGGTGCTTATGTTCTCAGCAGTCTTGATCAACAAGGACGATTCCGGCCAAACCGTAGAGGTGGCACAGGTCGACGAAGCGCAACTCCCCGAGGGTGATGTCACCATTCAAGTCGCGTACTCCACCATGAACTACAAAGATGGCCTGGCCATCACCGGCAGTTCACCTGTGGTTCGTAAATTCCCCATGGTGCCCGGTATCGACCTGGTTGGAACCGTGCTTGAGAGCAGCCATGCCGATTGGAAAGCGGGTGACACCGTGGTACTGAACGGTTGGGGTGTGGGCGAAACCCATTGGGGTGGCCTGGCCCAGAAAGCCCGCTTGAACGGTGACTACCTGGTACCGCTGGTTGATGCCTTTACTCCACGCCAGGCAATGGCCATCGGCACCGCCGGTTACACCGCCGCACTGTGTGTCGATGCCCTGGTAAACCATGGTGTAACTCCAGACCAGGGTGAAGTACTGGTAACCGGTGCCACTGGTGGTGTGGGTTCCGTCGCCGTAGCGCTGCTGGCTAAAGCCGGCTTTACCGTGGTTGCTGCAACCGGTAAGGCTTCTGAGGAGGAGTACCTGAAGAAATTGGGTGCCTCGGCCATTATCGACCGCAACGAGCTGAGCGAAAAAGGCAAGCCGCTGCAGAAAGAGCGTTGGGCCGCTGTGGTTGACTCCGTGGGTAGCTTCACTCTGGTGAACGCCTGTGCGCAAACCAAATACCGCGGTGCGGTTGCCGCCTGTGGTTTGGCTCAAGGTGCTGATTTCAGTGCCACTGTTATGCCCTTCATTCTGCGCGGTGTTGCGCTGTTGGGTGTCGACAGTGTTATGGCTCCCAAAGCGCCACGTCTGGCGGCTTGGCAGCGTTTGGCGAAAGATCTGGACCCAGCTCTGTTGGAAGTGATCGGCGGTACCGAAATCGGTCTGTCGGAAACCATTCCAGCGGCAGCCGATTTGTTGGCCGGCAAAATTCGCGGTCGTATTGTTGTCGATGTAAACAAATAACGCCTGCGCGTTATTGCCTCTTCCAGCCGGTGCCACCTTGGCACCGGTTGTCAGACAACTCCGGTGTTAGTCACCAACGATCTCGATACCGGAGTCCTGCCTCAAGTTTCGCCCTTGGTTGCTTCGCACAGATGGCCTAACAGCTGATCGCGCTCTTGCCACAGTTGTGGTAACGGCCGGCGTGGCTGTTGCCCCGGCTGAAAAAGTTACTGCATAACAATTGATAAAAATTGCCAATCCGGGACCACCTGGAAGGCGTAATTCGATCCGATAGGAGCCGTATAAAAACCATGGCGACAACTACATCTGCTACCGACAATCTCTCTTTGGTACACGCTATGCCACTGGCCGAAGAGCCCGGCATGGGGGCGTTGACCATCCCCGGTTATCTGCTGGAGATCACCGAACGCTTCCGCAACAACGAAGCGGTAGTGATGCACAAGGGCGACAGCGTTGAGCGCTGGAGTTATCAGGATCTCTACGACCACTCCCTGGCCGTGGCCAAGGCGCTGATCGCCTGTGGCGTGGGCAAAGATACCCGGGTGGGCATGCTGATGACCAACCGCTCGGAATTTTTGAGTGTGATGTTTGGTACCGCCCTGGCCGGCGGTGTGTTTGTACCGTTGAGCACCTTCTCCACGCCGGAGGAGATGGAGCATCTGCTGAGTGTCTCTGGGGTGTCGATTTTGATCTTCGAAGATCGGGTGTTGAAGAAAGATTTCACATCGATCATCGCCAACATAGAACCTGCTATTAAAAGCGCCTCGGCCGGTGCCATTGAATCGGCCAAGTTTCCCTTCCTTACTCGGTTGGTGAGCATGGCGGGTGTTACCGCTGTGGCACCCCATGAGCTGGACCCGGCCACTGTTCCCGCTATTGAGGATTGGCAGGCGTTTCTCGCTTGTGGCAGCGATGTGCCCACCGAGGTGGTCGAGGCGCGCGCCAAGCTGGTGGGCCCGGCCGATACCGGCGGGCTCTTTTTCTCCTCCGGTACCACCAGCTTGCCCAAGGGTATACTGCACCGCCAGCGTGCCTTTGCCATTCAGTTCTGGCGCTGGCCACGGCTGTGGGGGCTTACCGGCCTGCCGCGCTGCTGGACGGGCAACGGCTTTTTCTGGTCGGGCCCGGTGACTATTCTGGTGGGCACGGCGTTTTCTACCGGCGGTGCGCTGATCATGCAGCCGCTGTTCGACTCCGCCGAGGCGCTGCGTTTGATCAAAGAGGAGCGGGTCACCCTGATGAATGGTCGGCCCCACCAGTGGGCGCGTATGCAGTCAGAGCCGAGTTGGGCCGAGGCCGACTTCAGCTCTCTGCAACAGATCACCAAGGGCGAGATTATTCTCGAACACCCCACTACCAATACCAGCTGGGATATGCCCAACGCCTTTGGCACCACCGAGACCATGGCGATTCTCTCCTCCTTTGTGGCGGGTGACCCGGCCAACAGTAACCGGGCCAACTTTGGCAAGACACTGCCGGGTAACACCATCAAGGTGATTGACCCGCAGACCGGCGAGCTGGTGGCCATGGGGGAACGCGGCGAGGTGTGCATCAAGGGGCCGACCCTGATGCAGGGTTACCTGGGTAAAACGCCGGAGCAGTGTTTCGACGAGGATGGCTTCTACCGCACCGGTGATGGTGGCTACATCGACGCCGAAGGCCATCTCTTTTGGGAGGGGCGGCTGAACGACATTATCAAAACCGGTGGCGCCAACGTCTCACCTCAGGAGGTGGATACCGCCGTCGCTAAGATTAATGGCGTTAAGCGCACCCAAACCGTGGGCGTGCCGCACGACACCCTGAGCGAGATGGTGGTCGCCTGCATTGTGCCTATTGATGGGGTGACTCTGTCGGAAGATGAGGTCATCGGTTACCTGAAGGAGCGCCTGGCCAGCTACAAGGTGCCGCGCAAGGTGCTCTTCTTTACCGAGGAGGAGTACCCGCTCACCGGTAACGAGAAGGTGAAAGCCGGCGATGTGCGCAAGCTCGCCTGTGAGCGCTTGGGTGTGGGCGAGAAGGTGAGCGTTTAATTCCTCCCGCCTACCGGCCTGCCTCTTGGGGCCGCCTGTAATGGGGCAGCTAATTTAAGGACGATCAGTTTGAGCTGACCTCGGTCGGCTCGCTGGTTTGGCCCGGCTGTTAGCGCCGCTTTTTGCCTCTTTGCCCCCGTTTTGCGGACAATCGTGTACACTGTGCCGCCGCCAATCCTGGCAAACCACTGGCCGCCCGGATTGCCCAACGCTTGCCCGCGTAAGCTCCCTGCAGATTAAAAAAGCCACTTGAAAAACCGTTTAAGTGGTTGAAGGTTCGTTATGTGTTCGTCCAAAAGTGAGTCCGCCACGGGTGCCAACCTGACTCTGGTGCTGGCCATCCTCGCCATCGCCATCGGCTATATGCTCAACCCGGTGAACGGTTCTCTGGTCGTAACCGCCTATCCCACCATGGCCGACTACTTCCAGGTGCCCTATGCGCACATGTCGACCATGATCATGCTGTTTATGGCGGCCACGGCGGCGGCGCAGCCGCTCTCCGGTGGATTGGGCGATATTTTCGGGCGCAAGAACGTATTTCTACTGGGGGTATTGGGGTTTATGGTGGCCAGTGTCTTTGCCGGACTGGCTGGCAGCTTTGTGATGCTGGTCTTCTGGCGCATGGCGCAGGCGGTCTTTTCCGGGTTGATTCTGGCCAATGGCGTGGCGCTGGTGGCGCTGGTGGCGCCGCGGGAGAGGGCTGGCTCCTACCTGGGGGTGCTCAACTCAGCCATGACTGGTGCGGCGGCCCTGGGCTTTCCCGCCGGTGGCATGATCCTGCACGCCTTTGACTGGCACATGCTGTTTTGGATCAACATCCCCTTTGGCCTGGCGTCGCTGCTGCTGGGGATTTTCTACCTGCCGGGAGACAAGAGCGGCACCGCCAAATTTACCAGTTTGAGTTTTATTGGCCTGCCGCTGGTGCCCTTGGCCTTTGTGCTGCAGGCGATTATTCGCCGGGAATCGACGCTTCCCTACCTGGTGCTGCTGTTCTTGGCGGTGGCCATTTGGCTCTACAGCTTTCTGCGCTCCAACTCCTCACGTGCACAGTTGGCAACCATTAATAACCGGCAGTTTAACCTGAGCTGTATCGCCACCTTTTTTACCGCCATTGTTCAGTTCGGCATTATTTTTACGATGCCTGCCTGGATTCTGGTGAGTCTGGGTATCGGCACCGGCCTGCTTGGGGTCTATTTCATGATCTCGTCGGTGTGCATGTTGGTGATCAGCCCGATTGTCGGCCGCTACCTGGATAACCACGACGCCCGTTGGGTGAAGCTACTCGCCCTGACGGTAATGCTGGCCGAATTACTGATTTTACTGCTGGCGCTCAACACCCTTTCACTGGCGGTGGCGATGGTCTTTCACGGGCTGGCCTTGGCGATTATCTATCTGTTGGCTCAGCGCAGTGCCTTTTTGGTGGCGCCCAGCCAGTCCCAGGCACTGGCGATGGGGCTGTTCAGCAGCTTTCGCGCCTTTGGCAGTCTGCTGGGTAATGCCCTGGCGGCGGTGATTCTGGCGCAGTACGCCGAGGTGACTGCCGAGGCCGGGCGGGAGGTGATGTTCTACATTGCCGTGCTCTGTTTCTGGCCTATTGCCCTGGCGCTGGTGCTGCTCACCTCCAATAAGGCGGAGGCCAAGCCGTAAGGGGGGGTTAGGAGACTGCGATTGCCTGCAGGCGGCTTAGGAAGCCTTGGCTCTGCCACAGGTAGAGAAAGTTGCTCAGCATCTGCAGCTGGGTGCGGGCGGTTTCGTTGCCGGCAATGGCGGGGTGGAAGCGGTCGCAATCGGCGTTCAGCTCGGGTACCACTTTTTCAATCAGCGCCGGGGCGTCCATCAGCCAGCCCAGGCCGAGAATGGCGACGGTAAAAAAGCAGTCGCTCTTCAATACTTCCAGCTCTAGCGTAGGCCCGCCAGCAGCGGCCAGCTCTTCGATATAGAGGTTGAGCAGGCTGGTGAGCTGCGCTCGCCAGAGGCTGGTTTCAGCGGCACTTAACGCCCCCCAAATGGCTGAGCCGATATTCATCTGGCTGACATTACCCCAATCCATCAAACCGCACTGCAGCTCGCCGGTAGTATCGGGCCAGAACCAGGCGTTATCGATATTGGCATTCCAGTGCTGCAGGGCGATGTAGTCGCGGTGGCGATGCAGGTGCTCAACAATATTTGGCTGGGCCGTTAAGAAAACGCCGAGCTCGGTTTGCAGCTGGGCTAAAAATTCGGGCGCAACCAGCTCGGCGGCGAACAACTTAGGGAAACGCTGGTGGAAGGAAGCCAGGCGCTCCACCCGCCGTTGCAGTTGTTCCCGGTTGTAGCGAATAGGCTGGTTGATGGCCTGCCGGGAGCAGTCCAAGGGGAAGTACCGCTCCACCGCCGCCGCCAGCTTGCCCGATTTTTGGCTGCCGGCCAGGCGAGCCTGGCTTTTGATAATGGCCTGATAGTGGGACAGGGGTTGGTCGATTTGGTAATCCAGGCACTTCTCATAAAGTGGCTCGACGCCCTCCTTGCCAAATGTCATCTGCTGCGTGATTAAAATGCCGGTGCCGGACTCAGCGTGGTAGTCGGCGTAGTAGCAGGTGGGGGTGGCGATAGTAAAGTTGGGGTTCTGTGACAGCAGCCCCAGGCGTACCTCGGCAGCCAGCTGGTCGCGCAAGCGGTCACGAATGGGGTTGGTGAAATCCCGGGAAAATTTCACAAATAGCCGGTTGTGCAGGCTTGCCTCGGGCTTGGCGTATCGCACAGTCAAAAAGAGCTTCTGCCCGGTGCTGCCGCCGGGGCAGGGGCGTACCTCCTCTACCGCAACTACTTGGTTATCGGCAGCCAAGGCGCCGGTGGCCTGAAAAGCTCGGGTTAGAAACTCCGGGCCGCCCGCGCACAGTGCCTGTTCATGGGCGGGTAGTGCCAAACCCAACAGGTCGCCCACGACCCAATCGCCACTGCTCATCGTTTTTCTATTCTCCATTGGCTTTGACGCGTATCAACTGTTGTTGAACAGCATTGTTGCATAGTTATCGCACGCACAATAAGCATAAACCCTATTGCCCCAGCTGTGCGCAAGCCTCTGTACCCCTTGAAGCAACTCTGGGGGGCAGGCTTGCCGGTATTACAGAGCGGGCCTTTGAAGGAGACGAGCAATGACAGGCAAAGCAAACAGTGAATGGCGTGAAGAGTGGAAAACGCTGGACGGTGGCTTGCGCACCGGCCGCTACACCGACCCGGACTTTACCCGCCTGGAGTACGAGAAGCTGTGGGGCGAAGTGTGGCAATTTGCCTGTCGGGTGGATGAGGTGCCGAACGTCGGCGACTACACCACCTACGATATCGGTGAACAGTCGGCAATGATTGTGCGGGTGGATGAGAATACCATTCAAGCCTTTAACAACGCCTGTCCGCACCGTGGCACCACGCTCTCCGATGGTTCCGGCAGCTTCGAGCGCAACCGCATCATGTGCCCATTCCACGGTTGGAAGTGGGATCTGGACGGCAGCTGTAACTATGTGCTGGAGCGCCAGGAGTTCAACAAAGGTCAGCTGCAGCTGAGCGACGTTAATCTGCGCCAGGTACACACTCAGGTCTACGCTGGCTTTGTGTTTGTCAGCTTCTCCGACAACCCCCAGGACTTTAACGAATTTATCGCACCGGTGCGCGGCCATATCGATGCCCTGCGCATTGGTGATATGCACCACCGTTGGTGGCGCCGGGTGGAGGGGCCCTGTAACTGGAAGGTGGCCCAGGAGGCCTTTTTCGAGGCGTTCCACGTACCGACCACTCATCCGCAACTGGATGAGCCCGGTCGTAAAACCATTTACGAAGACATGCCGGAGACTACTTTCCAACATTGGGACGTGAGTTACGAAGGTTTGGAAGGCGGCCATGGACGTTTCTTTGCAGCTTCGAAGGTGATTTCGGACACTAAATCCAAACCTACCGCCGAGACACTGGAGAGCATGATCGAACACATGGAGCATTTGATTGACGAACTCGACACCATGGTGTTGCCGGAAGATGTTGAGGTGGCCAAATCTTTGCGTGGCCTGCAGGTGGCTGAAGGCTCCTCCTGGGGCGCGGAGTTTATTAAGGCGGTTTATGCTCAGGCGACGGCACAAGGGCGTCCGATGCCGGATCTGACGCCGGATATCGCTGCTCAGTGGGGTGGAGAGGTGTTTGTCTTCCCCAACCTGTTGATTCTGCCGAATATGGGCAACAGTATGATCTACCGCATTCGGCCGCTGGGCGACAGCCCGGACCAGTGTATTTTTGAGATCTTCTCGGTGAAGACTCTACCCGCCGATGAGGAGCCAGCCCGCGCCGAGTGCACGCTGGTGACCGACGCCAACGACCCGGAGCAGTTGCTCTTAATTCCGCGTCAGGACTTTGGTAATGTGCCCCGTATCCAGAAGGGGTTGCACACCAAAGGGTTGAAGCAGGTCTGGCTGGCGGGTCATCAGGAGGTGATTATCCAGAATATGCACCAGTGGCTGGACCGCTATCTGGGTGCACCTGGGGCTTTCGAAGCCTAGCTGTAGTGCAGAGCCCTGCTAAAACAACAAACCCGCCATTGGCGGGTTTGTTGTTTTTGTATTTGTGATAGCCGGATAGCTAAAGCTTTACTCTTCTGCGGGTTCATCACCCAGGGGTTTGTTATCGTCAGCAACCGCCTGCTCCACCAGTTTGGCCAGCCAGGCGATGGCACTGGTGGCCTTGTTGTTATCCAGGCCCCAAGCCTGCACCAGACGTTCGTAGGTGGCCGGGTTCCAGAGCAGGTCGAGCACGGCGGCGACAGCGGCCTGATTCTCTTTGCTCCATTGCGGTATCTCGCTTTGAACGGTGCGCTCCAGACTGTTGCGACGCTGTTGATCGATAGAGATAAATTTAGGGTCCTCCACCGCCCCGGTACGGGCCGAGAAGGAGGCGAGGCTGGCGAACATCTTAGCGATGTTATCGACAAAGTTGGCGAAGCTGATGTTGTCGAGGTCGACACCGGACTCCTGAATCGTTTTGTTGATGACGGCATCGCGCAACAGCCCTTCGTTGGCGAAGTAGCGATAGACTGTGCGCTCACTGATGCCGGCCCGCTCGCCGACGGCTTTAAAGGTGAGGTTGCGCCAATCCCAACTGGGAAACTCGCGCACCAGCTCGACGCCAGCGTCGATGATTCGCTGTTGGGTCTCCAGGGTTTGTTTGCGGCGGACGGGACTGTTGTAACTGCGGCGTTTTTTATCGTCGGAGGGCTCTGTCATGCTGGTGGATTATGTTCTCGTTAGTGGGCGATCATTGCCCGGCATCATACCACCGATTGCCATTGATCGCCTGAGTTGTCATACGCCAGCCGTCCCTCCGAGAGGGCCAAGCCCCTACTTGGGCAGCTTGTAGGCCACCACGGAGTCCCCCAAGGTGGAGGCGTACATGCTGTGACCACCGGCGGGAATGACAACGTACTGCTCACCATTGACCGCGTAGGTAACCGGCACTGCGGTACCAGCCGCGGGCAGGTCGGCCTCCCAGAGGATCTCGCCGCTGCTCATATCAAAAGCGCGGAAGGTGTCGTCCAGAGTGTAACCGATAAAGGCTACACCGCCGGCTGTTATCAGAGCGCCACCGGCACCAGGAGTGCCCAGATACCAGGAGAAGGGTACGTGTGCCATCTTCTCGATACTGCCTAAAGGTACCTCCCAGATAATCTTTTTCGCCACCAGATCAACGGCGGTGAGGGCTGCCCAGGGTGGCTCAGAACAGGGGGCGCCGAGGGGAGAGAGCAGTGGCGCAACCTTGGGCAGAAAATAGGCACCCTGCACATCAAACGACATCTCGCCCACGGTTTCGATGGCCTGTTCACTGGCCATGGCCACCTTATCCCGGCGCATTAATGTGGTGACTGTGGGCACCCGATTGGAGGCGACAACCATCACATGGCTGTTGGGGTCGTAGGCGCCGCCACCCCAGTTGGGGCCACCGCCCATGGCGGGGAAGAATATAGTCCCCTTTTCGCTAGGCGGGGTGTAGATGGGGCCGTAGTTAAGTGATTCGATCTTACGTTTACAGAGCCACTTGTCGACAAAGGTGAACCCCCAAGCGTCGTCCGGGGAGAAGCTCTGGGGTGTGAGCACCGGCATATCAACTGGAATTGGCTGGGTGGTGGAGAGTTGCTCACCCTCGGTGATAACGTCCTGAGGTACGGGCACCTCCTCGATGGGGATCAGAGGTTCACCGGTGGCCCGGTTGAAGATATAGATCAACCCCATTTTTGTGTTCTGGACCACCGCCGGCACCATCTCACCGTTGACCGGGTAATCGATCAGTATCGGTTGCGAGGGGGTGTCGTAGTCGAACACATTGTGGTGTACGAATTGGAAGTACCAAGCCACCTCGCCAGTTGAACCTTTTAAGGCGACTAGGGATGAGGAGTAGAGGTTATCACCGCCGCGATCACCGCCGTAAAAGTCGCTGGAGGGGCTGGTGGTGGGCAGATAGACCAGGTCCAGTTGTTCATCCACCGCCATGGAGGCCCAGACGTTACCACCGCCGAAGCCTTGGGCGGTGCCTTTCTCCCAGGTTTTGCCAGCCGGGTCGGCCGGGTCGCGTGGCAGCGGGTCGAATTGCCAGAGTGGCTTGCCAGTGCGGGCATCGTAGGCCAGCACCCGGCCGCTGGGGGCATCTACCCGCTGGTTATCGGCCACCGAGGAGCCGACCACAACCACATCGTTAACGATTGCCGGGCGGGAGAGGGCGGAGACCTCCTCTGGAAAAAGGACCGGCTCTGACGTGGGCATTATCACCTGGCCGTTATCGCCGAAGCTGGCGCAGGCTTTTCCGGTTTTGGCATCAATGGCAAACAGGCGGTAATCGGCGGTACCAAGGAAAATGCGTGATTGGCAAACATCGCCAGGCTGGGCTTGGTCATCCACCCAGTGGGAGATACCCCGGCATTTTTTGATGCGCGTGGCTTTATCTTCCGGGTCGAATAACCAGCGCTGCTCGCCGGTGGCTGGGTCGAGTGCGAACAGTTTGCGCGAGGTTGAGCAGACCACCAGGTTACCGTCGATCATGGCGGGTTGATCCTGGAAGGAGAGCAGAGTGTTGTTGCTGCTGGTTGGGATCTCCTCGCCGGTATGAAACTCCCAGGCAGGCTGCAGGCTACTGACGTTATCGCGATTAATATCGGTGAGTGATGAGTATTTGATGTCGCGCTGGTACTGCTCGGTGCTACTGGCCGGTAGGCTGATTACCGAGGTGAGCAGCAGGCAGAGCATGCTCAGTGTTTGGTAGCGAGCTTTTTGGTCTGAAACGCTTGGGTAATACATCGTTAGCCTTCTTGATTTTATGTTGTGGGCTGGGTGAGCCGCTGGCTCGTAGCCGTTCGCTGCGCGTGCAGAGTGATTGACGGTGTGGATGATCCACGCCGTCTCATAAAGTGATGGGCTGATTCTACGGGCGAGTTTGGTACCGCGTCAATTGGCGTCCTATGTGTGACACCAATTGACGGGCTGCGACTTGTGGTTGGTTCTGTAGTGAGATGTCGATCAGGTAGCGTTCGGCAGGAGCACCAGTGGGCGTTTAACCCAGGGCCTCTTCATCGGAGACCACCGGCCGGGCTTCGCGAGTGGCGCGCATCCATTTTTCCGGGTCGTCCGGGCTCATGATTTCAATGTAATCGTCGTGCACGGCCATAATCTCGGCTACAAACGGAAAGTCGCCCAGTGACGGAACACGGTAACTGATCAGGTCGCCGACTTTAAATGTTTCTGGTTCAAAATTAAATTGGTAAGGACAATTACCATCACCCATGCCTTGCATTATTGTCTCCCCCTAACTGTTCGTTTTAGTGATTATTCGTACACGATTTTGCTAATTATTTCAGCGTGTTAACTGTTTATCATCGGCCCCTCGCAAAGGTGATGCGGGGGTGACCTAACTATACATTTAGTCAACACTGTCGTACAATACCGAACAATCTTAACAATAAACAACGCCGCGTAGCAGTGTCACCTATCGATCTTAGGAGAGTCAAATGGCCGAAGCCTTTATCATCGATGCAGTAAGAACTCCCCGTGCAACCAGTAAACCCGATAAAGGCGCCTACATCGGCGTGCACCCACAGCATTTGGCGGCTACCGTTATGCGGGCGCTGCACGAGCGTAACGGCTTCGACACCAAGCATGTAGACGATGTGATCTGGGGCACCAGTGCCCAGAAAGGCACTCAGGCGGGCGACATGGGCCGTATGGCCGCACTGGATGCCGGCTACGACCCGGTGGTCAGTGGCGTTACCTTGGATCGCTTCTGCGGCAGTGGTTTAACGGCCGTCAACTTCGCTGCCGGCCAGTTGATGTCGGGTATGGAAGATCTGATTGTCGCCGGTGGTACCGAAATGATGTCGGTGGTGACCGAAGTGGGCATGAAAGAGCGGGAAGCGGGCCTGGGCGGTAATGGTTTGTTGGGTACCGGTAACCTCAGCCTATTGAAGAAGTACCCACAATCCAACCAGGGTCTGGCCGCCGATACCATCGCCACCATGCAGGGCATCACTCGTGAAGATCTTGATGCCTTTGGCGTGGAAAGCCAGCGTCGAGCGGCGATAGCCATTGAAAATGGCTACTTCAACAAATCTCTAATCCCTGTTTACGACCAAGAAGGGGTGTTACTGCTCGATAAGGAGCAGTATCCTCGCCCCGGCACCACCCTGGATGATCTGGCCAAATTGACGCCTAGCTTTCTCAAATTGGCCGATATGCCCCTGGATAAGCATGGCACCACCTTCCGTAAGCTGATCAATCTTGTCTACCCCGACGTCGACATTCAGTGCTACCACCATGCGGGTACCTCCTCTGGTGTGGTGGATGGCGCCGCCGCACTGCTGCTGGCGTCTGGCGGCTATGTGGCTCGCCACGGTCTGAAACCCCGGGCCAAGGTGATTGCCATGGCCAATATGGGTGACTGTCCGACCCTGATGCTCAATGCACCAGTACCGGCGGCCCAAAAAGTGCTGGCCAAAGCGGGGTTGACCAAAGACGACATTGATCTGTGGGAGGTGAACGAAGCCTTCGCGGTTGTGGTTGAGAAGTTTATCCGCGACTTGGATATCGACCGCGATAAGATCAATGTCAATGGTGGCGCTATTGCCTTGGGGCACCCCATTGGGGCTACCGGTGCTGTGTTGATCGGCACAGTACTGGATGAATTAGAGCGCCGCGGCCTGAAACGTGGATTGATTACGATGTGTGCCGCAGGTGGTATGGCCCCAGCGATAATTATCGAACGAGTATAATTTCGCGTAATCAGCCTCCGATCAACCGTAAGAACCATCTTCGCCTCGTTTCTTGAGGCGGAGGGGGCTTCTGTGGACGAAGTGGTAAGCATCGCCTGTAAAAATGGTTTAGGAGAACCTGATGACAGAGTCTGTCTCTGAACACAGCTCAGCTAATAAAAGAAGAAGAAATCCTGAACAGACCCGAGAGTCTATCCTGCTGGTAGCGGGAAAGCTCATGGCAAAAGATGGGCCTGAGGGGCTCAGTGTCTCAAAAGTGGCGCAGTTGGCTGGAGTCAATCGCGGCACCGCTTATCACCATTTCAAAACCCGTGAACAGCTGGTGCAAGAGACTATGTCCTGGGTGAGTGGCAAGCTCACCAAGGGCATCTTTGGCTCGCCAGAAGATCCCATCAAGCTGGATCCTCATGAGGCCACCGAAAAACTGGCCAGGTTTGCTATGGAATACCCCGATTTCGCCCGGGTATGGCTGTTTGAAATCATGACGTCAAAGGAGCCGGGCAAAGACCCCTTCTGGAGCCGTTTCCTGAAAAATCTGGAGTACTATATTGGTGCCGGACTTGCCAAGCCAGATATAGACCGCGAAGTTTATGCTGTGATTATGCTGGTGGGTACGGTGATGTGGCCGGTCTGGGCGCGGGCAAAGACCAGCGATAAAAAAGAGCTGGAACAGTTGACCCAACGCTTTATTAAAGAGGTGATGCGCCTAAGCCTGCACGGCTCTTTGATCCCTGAGAAATTTTCTAACCTAGACGAAGCCTCCGAGTATTTAAAGGAAGTGAAATGAGCGATAAATCGATACCTATGTTGCCTTGGCCTGAGGAAGATTTTTCCGTTTACGGCCCCGTAGAAGCCAAGCCACTCGGCAAAATCCAGGCCTTTGTCGGTCGCGCAATGCACCGCAACTGGAGCATGATTCCCCACGTCACCCATAATGACGAGGTGGATATCACCGCCTTTGAAGAGCGTCGCAAGGCGTGGAACAGCGCCAATCCAGACAAAAAGCGAACCCTGCTGCCGGCGTTGATCAAGGGCACTGTAGCCCTGCTGCAAGAGTTTCCGCAGTTTAATATCTCCCTCTCCGCCGACGGCTCCAAATACTTCCAGAAGGGTTACTACCACGTCGGTATCGCGGTGGATGTACCCAGTGGCCTGTTGGTCCCTGTGCTTAAAGATTGTGACCAGAAGAGCGAAGATGAGCTTGCCGCCGAGCTGGTCGCCATCTCTGAGAAAGCCAAAACCAAAGGTCTGTCGATGGCCGAGATGTCGGGTGGCTGCTTTACCCTGTCGTCCCTGGGCCACATTGGCGGCACCAGCTTTTCGCCAATCATCAATGCACCCGAGGTGGGTATTTTGGGTATTACTAAGGCACGCAGCCTGTTTGTACCCGATGCCGATGGTCAGCCGGTAGCCAAATTGTTCCTGCCGCTCTCGCTCAGCTATGATCACCGTGTTATCAACGGTGCTGACGCCGCCCGCTTCTGTAAAGCCATGGGCGACTTCCTCGCCGCTTACGAATTCAAGTAAGCCTATACCTGCCGGGGCCAGTATTGGCTCCGGTGGAGACCATTGGCTGGGGTGCCAAACCGGCCAATTTTCGTTAAATTCCCTGATTGCCGATCCTTAAGTAGCGCAGCCGTCACCGCGATAGCGTAGGTGATTCCAGTTGTGCGTCGCGATAATAACGGCAGCTGCCAGCACACGCTGAAATCCACTCTCATGCCCATTAGCCTATCCTGGGTAGGCCCTGCAATTACCTGCAGGGGGCCGCGAGGCTGTTTTGAACAAAGCGAAAACCTTCTGTCGCAACTGCGGCGCCCTCTGTTCCATGGAAGTGACCGTCGACGATGGGCGCCTCATTGCCGTGGCCGCCGATGGCACCGCCTCGCCCTACGGCGGCTATATGTGCATTAAAGGCCAGTCGGCAATCCGTTTTCACAACGGCGCGGAGGAGCGCTTGCAGCATAGTTTGAAACGCAATGGGTCCGGGGCGTTGACCGCCATCGTTGCCGAACAGGCGTTGACCGAAATCGCCGCGCAGTTGCAGCAGTTGATAACCCAATATGGGCCGCGCAGTATTGCGGTTTATCACGGTACCGGCGCCTACCGCAGTGTGCTGGGGGCACAGCTGGAGAAGTCGTTTCTGTCGGCGATGCGCTCCCCCAATCTCTTCTCCACCATGACCATTGATCAGTCCGCCAAGTGGGTCACCTCGGCCCGGATGGGGATTATGGCCAGTGGTAAGCCAGCCTTTGCCGATGTCGACCTGGCCGTGATTGTGGGGAATAACCCCGTCGTCTCGCACCAAACCTACCCGTTTGGCCCGGGCGAGAGTGGCGCCCCTGGGCGCAGTTTTGCCGAAGCCAAAAAACGCGGCACCCGCATTGTGGTGATCGACCCACGGGCAACGGAAACCGCCCGCTACGCCGACCTGTTTATTCAGCCGAAACCCGGCCAGGATGCGGTTATTTTTGCAGCTGTAGCCCACCTGCTATTGAAAAACAGTGGCTATAACCACGCCTTTTGCCACCGCTTCGTTACGCAGTTGGAGGCGTTAACCGAAGCCGTCGCCCCCTTTACGCCGGCGCTGGCGGCCGCCCGCGCCGATATCCCGGTTGCGCAAATCGAACGGTTGGCCGAGTGGCTGGCAGAGGCACAACGCCCCTTTGTGGGCAGTGGCAGTGGCCCGTCGATGTCGGCCCGCTCCAACCTCAACGATCATATGATCGAGGTGGTGAACGCTCTGGTGGGGGGCTATCGCCAGGCTGGGGACCGGGTGCGCAACCCAGGTACGCTCAATCCACGCCGCTTCTTTGAAACTGTGGTGCCGGCGTCCCGCTCGTGGGAGAGGGGGGATTTCTGTCATTCGCAACCGGTAGGCAAGTTGTTTGGTGAATTTCCTTCGGCGTTGCTACCCCAGGAGATCACCACCCCCGGTGCCAATAAAATACGGGCGCTGATCTGCTTTGGCGGCAATCCCGCCATGGGGCTGGGCGACCCGGCGGTGGCAATACCGGCATTGCAAGAGCTGGATCTGTTGGTCTGCCTGGATGCACGCTTGAATGAGACCGGCAAGCTGGCCGATTACGTAGTTGCCACCAGTCAGCCGTTTGAGCGTCACGACATCACCATTCCTGGCGACAGCCTCTTTCCGGAAGCCTTTGCACAGTACACGCCCCCGATGGTGCTGAAGCCCGCCGGGGTTATTCACGATTGGGAGTTCTTCTGGGCGGTGGCGGCAAAGATGGGGCTGCCGCTCACCCTCAAATATTGGACCTACGGCGCTGACTTTGAGGCTATCGCCGATGGCTTGTCACTGCCGGTGGAGAGCCGGCCGGAGGAGGAGGCGATGCTGCGCTTTCTCTGCCAGCGCAGCCGAGTCTCGTTCGATGAACTAAAAGCCAACCCCTCGGGCGTGCGGCCACAACTGGAGCCCCAGAGGGTGCAGCCGGCGGCGAGTGACAACGGTGCCCGCCTGCAGCTCTGCCCGCCCGATGTAGCTACGGAGTTGGCCGAGCTTGCCCAGGAGCAACCCGATACCCGCTTTGGTTATCAGCTCACCTGCCGGCGAATATTAGAGGCGATGAACAGTGCCTATCGCGAGGCTGAACTGACACGCAAGCGCTACCCGCTGAACTGGGCTTACATGAACCCCGGCGATATGGCACGGGAAGGGTTGGCAGAGGGCGACTCGGTGCAAATCCGCTCGGCCTACGGTGCAATAGTAGCTGTGGTTAAAGGCGAGAAACGGCTGCGTAGCGGGGTGATCTCCATGAGCCATATGTTTGGCTCTCTCACAGCCAGTCGGGATCCTGTTGCCGAGGGCGGCAGCTTTACCGGCCACCTCACCTCACTCACCGATGCCCTGGAGCCGATCAACTTTATGCCACTCTTTTCCGGTATTCCTGTTAACGTGGCTGCGCTTGGAAGTAGTGATCAATAAATTCGGTGACCAGTTTGGCGGCCGGAGAGAGTTGGTAGCCCTGGCGAGTAATGCGCAGAATATTAACTTGTTCGGGGGCGGTGGTGCCGGGCAGTGCGACCAACTCTCCGTGGCTTAACTCCGCGGCCACCAACTGCGGCGAGGTGATCCAGATAGCGTTGGTGTGGCGCACAGTGTTACGTAGAATATCGTAGTTATCGCACACGAACATGCCATTGGGGTAGCGGGAGAAGAAACGGGAGAGCTCGACACCGCTCAGAATCGGATATTGATTGAGCAGGTGGGTCTCAAAGTTGCCCCCTTGCAGCAACGGGTGGTCGGCTTTCACCACCCGGGCTAACGACAGGCTGCCGACTGTACTTACCGATTGATCCTCATTGAGCTGCAGCTGCTGTTCACCGCAGTAGAAAAATTCCACCTCATCAGCTTGCAGTGCCTGCAGTAAGGCGGTGGCCGACTTAACCGAGGCCGAGAGCTTCAGTTGTGGGTGGCTGTTGAGAAATTGGATACTGAGCTCCGGTAGCAGTAGGCTGGCGAGCAGTGGGCCGAGGCCAAAAGCGAGATTGCCAGCCAGCCCCTGGCTATAGAGCCCCAGATTATGACTGAAGCGGCCGGCCCGCTTGAGTACCGCTTCGGCTTCCGCCACCGCCATACTGCCCAGTGGGGTGAGAGTGACACCGTTGCGCCCCCGTTCGAACAGGCGCACGCCAAACTGCGCTTCCAGTGAGGCGATGCTACGACTCAAAGCCGGCTGCGTAATATGCAGCTCTTCGGCGGCATGCGAGATAGAACCGAGCTTGGCGACGGTTACCAGGTGTTTTAGTCGTTTGAGATCTACATCCATAAGTCGTACGCATGGTTAGGCTACTTAATAAGCATTAAAAATTATAGCCAGATTCAGGCATAGTGCCTACCTTTACGCTTCTATACAGAACGGTTAGACAATAATTATTGGAGCCACTCTTGAAACGAATTCTTGTAGGTGCAGCGGCACTTTCCGCTATCAGCGTTTGCTTTTTAAATATCCCCAGGCTGTTTGCCGCCGAGACCGAAATTGATCGTACGGTACTGCCACTGGCTGAGGCCCAGTACCAGGGCACCCTGGCCGTGACCGAAGATGATTCCACCGCCCAATATCCAAGCCCCGTGGGCGCCCCTGCGGGTGCGCCCAATATTCTGTTGGTGATGACCGACGATGTTGGTTTTGCCTCCTCCAGCACCTTTGGCGGTATGGTACCCACACCCAATCTGGATCGTCTGGCTCAGAATGGTCTGCGCTACAACCAATTCCACACCACCGGTATCTGTTCGCCCACCCGGGCGGCACTGCTGACCGGTCGCAACCATCATGAGGTGGGTACCGCAGCGGTGGTGGAGCTGACCTCACCCTATCCCGGTTACACCGGTCATATCCCCGCCAGCGCAGCCACAGTGGCCCGTATTCTGCGCGATAACGGCTACAACACCGCCATGTTTGGTAAGGATCACAATGTTCCCGCCGGTGAGCGGTCGCCCTCAGGCCCGTTTGATCAGTGGCCAACCGGGAGAGGTTTTGAGTACTTCTATGGTTTTATTAACGGTGATACCGATCAGTTCCAGCCGGCTTTATATGAGGGTACCTCAGCGGTGGATGGCAGCAATCGGCCAGCGGGTTACCTGTTGGATGAGGATCTGGCTGACCACCTGATTCGCTGGGTGCACAACCAGAAGGCCAGTGCCCCGGACAAACCTTTCTTTGCCTACCTGGCCACCGGCTCTGCCCACGCGCCGCACCAGGCTCCCAAGGAGTGGATTGCCAAGTTTAAAGGCCGCTTTGATGATGGCTGGGATAAGGAGCGGGAGAAGATTCTGGCTAGGCAGAAGGCACTGGGCATTGTACCGGCCGATACCGAGCTCTCTCAGCGACCCGATGTGATACCCGCCTGGAGTAGCCTCTCAGATACCGAAAAGAAGGTCTATGCTCGCTTTATGGAGGTCTATGCCGCCATGCTTGCCTACCAGGATGACCAGTTCGGCCGCATTATGGCAGAGCTGGAGCGTATGGGGCTGAAAGAGAACACCCTGGTGGTATTTATTGAGGGTGACAATGGCTCCAGTGGTGAAGGCGGCCCGGAGGGCTCACTCAACGAGATGGCTCACCTCTCGTCGCCGAGAGAGCTACATGAGGATGTCGATTGGATAGCGGAGCACCTCGACCTGCTGGGCGGGCCAAACACCTATGAGGGGTACCCGGTGGGCTGGACCTACGCCACCAATACCCCGTTCCCCTGGTTTAAAACCCACGCATCCCACCTGGGTGGTGTGCGCAATGGTTTGGTGATCTCCTGGCCGACCCACCTGCAGGAGACTGGTGGTGTGCGCCCGCAATACCACCATGTGATCGATATCATGCCGACGCTGTTGGAGGCCGCGGGTGTACCCGAGCCGAAGACGGTGGATGGTGTAAAACAGAAGCCGGTCGATGGTACCAGTATGCTCTACACCTTTGCTGATGCCGATGGCGCCTCGAACCGAGCTACCCAGTACTACGAGGTGCTTGGCAATCGGGCGATCTACCACGACGGTTGGTTGGCCAACACCACGCCACGCAACATGCCCTGGAATATCGCCAAGGAGCGCGGCGGCAGTGATGTGACCACCTACCCTTGGGAACTCTATAATTTGAATGCCGATTTCAGCCAAAGCCGCGATGTAGCAGCGGAGTACCCTGAGAAGCTGGCCGAGATGCAGCAAATGTTTGATCAGGAGGCGCGCAAGCATCAGGTCTATCCCATTCAGGATAGCGGCGGCCAGGCCCGTGCCCAACGGATGATTCGCGCAGCGGGTAATCATCGCACCGAGTATGAGCTGTGGGGGCCGGATATCTCTCTGCAGATGATGTCGGCGCCACCCATCTACGCTATGCCGTTTACCCTTACCGCCGATATTGTAGTCCCGGAGGAGGGGGGAAGTGGCGTGATTGTGGCTGTGGGCAGCTATTTCAGCGGTTGGAGTTTCTATTTGGAAGAGGGGCGCCCGGTAGCCTATGCCTCTGTTTCGCCCCTTGATCAGCCGGGTAACCACTCCAAGGTGGCGGCTACACAGCCGCTAACGCCGGGCGAACACACGCTGCAATACCAATTTACTCATGAGGGTGACGAGGGTGGTGAAGTTACCATTCTGGTCGATGGTGAAGCGGTGGCCGTAGGTGCCGTTGCCAAGCGCCCGTATATTATTGCCGGCAACGGTGAAACCCTGGACACCGGCCGAGACACCAACGTACCGGTATCGACCGATTACAGCAATGGCGGGGAATTTAACGGCGAGATCGATAAGATCACCGTGAAAATCAATATCAGTTTGATGTTTATGATGAAGCAGGCGGTGCAAACACTGATGGAGTAGTAGCGTCTGTTTGAGGTTGTTGTGGGCCAACAACCTCAAGTTTGGTAACTTCTGAACAACAAAAAAGGCCGCAATTTCCATTGCGGCCTTTTTTGTTGGCACTGGGCCATTTGTAACGACGTTTTTCAGTCCGGCCTTTAGGCGGTAAACCACTCCCGTACTACACGTCGTAGCAACTTGCCCATTTCGTTGTAGGGCAGTTCGTCAACAATGCGTATCTTCTCCGGTACCCGGGAGGAGCGCAGGCGATCCTTGATCATGATCTTAAGCTCATCTTCGCTCGGAGCGGGTTGGTCGGGCTTAACGACCACGGCAATGGCTACCGCTTCGCCCCACTCGACTGAGGGTGCGCCAACGGCGACCGAATCGGCAATGGCGGGGTGAGTCGCCAGTACGTCCTCAATCTCACCGGGAGAGATATTCTCGCCACCGCGGACAATGACATCGTCGGCACGGCCGGCCAGGAACAGATAACCTTCGTCATCCAGGTAGCCGGCATCGCGGGTGGGGAACCAACCGTCGGCATCGAGTGCGCTCTTCTCGCGGTATTCACCGGAAACCTGCTCGCCGCGAACGTAGATTTCGCCACGCTCGCCAGCAGGCAGTACATTGCCCTCGTCGTCGCGAATTTCCAACTCCACGGTGGGCAGTGGTTTACCCACAGAACCCAGGCGGGCGCGGACTTTGGGATCATCGGATTGATGGGCGGTACGGTGATCTTCCGGGGTCAACAGCGCGATGGTGGAGCTGGTCTCGGTTAAACCGTAAGCGTTGGTGAAGTTACAGTTCGGGAAGAGATCCAGCGCCTGGGCAATCAACTCTGGTGGCATGCGACCGCCACCATAGGCGATGGCCTGCACGCTGGGCAGGGTTGAGTTACCGGTTTCGGCCATGCGGGCGATGATGCGCGCCAGCATGGTTGGCACCAGGAAGGCGTTGGTAACTTGCTCCTCTTCCGCCAGTTTCAGCCAGCTGTCCGGGTCAAAGGCGGGCAGCATAACGATGCGACGCATGGCATAGATGGAGCTCAAGAGCGCTGAAATACCAGCAATGTGGTAGGGCGGTACACACACCAGCTGTGCATCTTCCTCGGCGGCAGCCATAAACTCCACTGTGCCCAGAATGTAGCCGAGCAGGTTGGAGTGACGCAGCAGGGCGGCTTTGGGGGCAGCGGTGGTGCCACTGGTAAAGATTTGGGCGGCAATGCCTTCACCTTCACGCTCTTCATCGGAAGCGCCCTCAGCGGCCGCTTCCGCAGCGGCAACAAAGGCATCGCGGGAGGCACAGGTGTGGCCTTCGCTTAAGCGGTTGACCCGATCGACGTCACCGATCACATAGGCAGGTTTGACTCGGTCGAGCAGTGCGCCCAGATCGGCATCAGCCAAGCGATAGTTGAGAGGTACGTAAGGAATTCCGGCGATCGCCGCTCCAAACAGAGCGATGGGTGCCGCTTCGCTGCTCTCGTCCAAGAGCGCAACGTGGGCACAGCCGCTTTTCACAAAGAGTTCTGCGGCGCCTTTGGCGGCGTTGTAGAGCGCGCTGTAGGTCCAGCGGCGCCCATCGCACACCAAGCCGACCCGGTCAGGACCGGCATCGGCCGCCATCTGTAATAGCAGGATAATATTCATAGGGCGGTTTCTGGCGCTTAGTCAGAGGAGGGCAGTGGTTTAGCGTCTTTGAGTTGCAGCGGAGTTCCGTCAATAGACAGTGATCCTTCACCGGCTTTTACACATAAAAGTTCCACGGTGCCTGCTTCATCCACGTAGCGTTTGCCCATGCTGGTACCACCAGCAAAGTTGGCGTCGACAGCACCTTTTTCCGCCGGTGCTGCTTCGGCCATTGGTGCGCCGCCGCACTCAACTACGAGGCCGCTACCACGGATAACCATTACTTCAGTATTGCAAACAGCGCTTTTAAGTTTCATTCCTGGTTTCATAGTTATTCACGTCACCTTCAATTAATACAAAAAACAATTAGGCGATGGCGCCTTTTCCTTTTAATTCTTCGATTTTTTCCCACTCGATGCCGAGCTCCATCAACACCAGTTCGGTGTGTTCGGAGGCGACCGGGGCGCGGGAGGTAACCACGGGTTCGTGGTTGAACTGCACTGGGCCTCGCACCAGTTTGATTGGCTCGCCGCCGTCTGCGGCTTCCACTTCAAACAGCATGTCGTTGGCCAATGCCTGCTCGTCAGAGGCGATATCCAGCAGGCTTTGTACCGGCGCCCACTGGCCGGAGTAGGTTTTCAGGTGCTCGCGCCAGTATTTGAACTCTTTCTCGGCAAAGGCCTGTACGATGATTTCGCTGGCGGCTTCCCAGTTTTTCATGAGTGCTTCGGGTGTGGAGAAACGCTCGTCCTCGCCACACTCAGGGCGGCCGATGTGCTGGAAGAAATTCTTGATGTGCGGCCCGGGGGTGAGGGTACACATGTTGATAACGCCGCCGTCAGAGGCGTAGTAGTTACCCATCAGTGGGTTACCGGGGTTGGCACCGGATTGAGGCATTCGGTTGGCCATTACCGTACCGGATTCAATACCCATATCAATGGAGGTACCGGCTGCCCACCAGGCGGTGCTCAGCAGGGAGACATCCAGCTCTACAGCTTCGCCGGTACGCTCGCGGTGGAAGAGGGCGGCGGCGATACCACCAGCGATGTTCATGCCGCCAATGGAGTCGCCAAAGGCGGGGATACCCTGAGAGATGGGGCCGCCCAGCTCTTTCGGTGACATGGCGTCGGCAATGCCACTGCGGTTCCAGAAGGCGGTGCCGTCAAAGCCTCCGACATCGCGCTCAGGACCTTTATCGCCAAAGGCGCTGCCGCGGGCGTAGATGATGTTGGGGTTCACCTTACGGATATGCTCGATATCAAAGCCCATTTTCTGGCGCTGATTGGGTAGGTAGTTGGTGAGGAATACATCGGCGGTTTTGGCCAGTTCGTAGATGACTTCCATACCTTCAGGTTTGGAGATGTCGACACCGACGCTGCGCTTTCCGCGGTTGGGGTGCTCGACGAAGGGACTGCGGTTGGGGTTGGTATCAATGCCGCCCAATTTAACAAAACCGCGCTGGGTATCACCGCGCACTGGGTGTTCAATTTTAATAACGTCAGCCCCCCAGTCTGCCAATACCGCCCCAGCAGCGGGAACAAAAGTAAACTGCGCTACTTCCAGGATTCGAACGCCTTTCATTACCTGCGTCATTATTATCTCCTCACATTCTCGACCTGCGGCATTATACTATTCAACAGCATTGTTGTATATGTCCTGCTTTTACGGTATAAGTTTTTTCCATTCAAAACAGGGTTCAATTCGGACCCAAAACCAGCCGATAAAATAGCTGCAAAATCAATGTCTTGGGTGTTCACAAAACAACCACGCATTAGATGCGGCTTAATAAAAGTACGCGGGAGAGTAGCACATGAAAATAGATTCCTCACTGGCAGCCGTTGTCACCGGGGGCGCCTCTGGTTTGGGTTTTGCCACCGTTAAAGCGTTGCGGGCAGCGGGTGTGAAGGTCGCCATTTTTGACCTGAATGAGGAGACCGGAGAGCAGGCCGCAGCCGAGACAGGTTCCATCTTTTGCCAGGTGGATGTGCTGTCTGATGAGAGCGTTGATGCGGCCTTCGCCAAGGCCCGTGCTGCCAATGGCCAGGAGCGGGTTCTGGTCTGTTGTGCCGGGGGTGGCAATGCAGTTGTCACCGCCCGCCGCGATAAGGAAACCGGCGAGATCAAAACCTTTCCCGCGGATAAATTTGAGTGGGTTATCAAGCTCAATACCGTTGGTACCTTCCGCTGCATCACCCGTGCGGCCGAAGGCATGATGGGGCTTGAGCCCATCAATGGTGAGCGCGGTGTGTTGATTAACACCTCTTCGGCCGCTGCCGTGGAGGGGCAGATGGGGCAGGCGGCCTATTCGGCTGCGAAGGCGGCCATCAATGGTATGACCCTGACTATCGCCCGCGACCTGTCGCGTGAAGGCATCCGCTGTAACACCATTCAGCCGGGTATTTTCGATACCCCAGCCATGGCCCGGGCCACCCCGGAGATGAAAGCTGCGCTGGGTAAAATGGTCCCCTTCCCACCGCGCTTAGGCGATGCCGATGAGTTTGGCAGCATGGTCCTGGAGCTGGTGCGCAATGGTTATGTGAATGGTGAAATCATCCGCTTGGATGGCGCCATTCGTATGCAGCCCCGTTAATTGTTGAGCAGAAATTACCCTCAGAACTTTGCCGCTGGTGGGCCGATAACTCATCGGTGGCAAGCCCCGAATTTCACCTCCCCATTACCTTTTTTCTATTCAGCAGCAGGCAAATCTCTATTCTTTCCGGGATTACTGTAATCGGGTGAAATAGCTGAAATTCCGGGTTTCCGACGCAAAAAAAGGGCCGATACCGGCCCTTTTTTAATGCTTGTACGGTCGAATTTTGGCTAGCCAAGTGTGCTTTGAGTATTGGTTAACTCCGTTTTCAGCCACATGGTTTCGCTCAGATTGTTACCGCCAGACTCTTTCAGCAGTTGTTGCAACACCTGCGCCTTGACGGTGAGCAGCTGGGGATTAGTGGGCTCGGCATCCAGCGCCACCTCAAGCAGAT
The DNA here is from genome assembly GCF_033283405.1 of Halioxenophilus sp. WMMB6. Taxonomy (NCBI): domain Bacteria; kingdom Pseudomonadati; phylum Pseudomonadota; class Gammaproteobacteria; order Alteromonadales; family Alteromonadaceae; genus Halioxenophilus; species Halioxenophilus sp. WMMB6. Next base: position 1,223,959 of record NZ_JAWMQR010000001.1, on the reverse strand, counting down.
GCATCGCCTCCACGGCATTGCCCGCCGCCAGCTTGCTGGCAGCCCGCTCGGCCAATTGCTCGCAGCCACCGGCCAGTTCGACCAGGTCAGCGGCGACACTGCTGCGTGGCACGGCGTACATGCTAGAGGTGTAGTCCAAATGGAACCAACCGGCGTGCTCCTCCCAAATGGTGCGTACCGCCCAGGATACCTTGCCGTGGAACTCGCCCAGTTTAAGGTTCTCCGGCAGCTGGATCTCCCGCATCAATGTGTAGACATCTTTGCCGGCATTCATGCCATCGAGCGTGGCTTCAAAGATGTAAGAGACGGCGTCGTACATGGTGTCGAGGCTCTGACGAATCTCGTTGGTACAGCAGATGGGCTCGCCGTGACCGGTAATCAGCAGGTCGGCACCCAGCTTGCGCACCTTGTCCAAGCACTCCAGCCATAATTTGGCAGAGCGGGGCTTATCGCCGCGCATGGTGCAGAGGTTGGGCATCGACATAAACACCGGGCCAAACAGGTTGCCGGTGAACACCACCCGCTCCTTTGGCAGCCAAACCACTGCGGCATCCAGTGATTCCCCACCTGGCGTGTGGATCACCTCAAAGCGGCGCCCACCCAGTTCAAACTGGTAGTGATCATCGAAGGTGATATCCGGCTCGAACACAGGAATGGGCAGATCCCGACCTTTAACTGTGCCCGACCAGAGCTTGGCAGAGCGGCCCTTCAGGAAGGGCATCAGCCGTTCGAAGAACTTGTAAGTCTCCAAAAAGCGCTGCTGGGCGACCACCTGGGTGCCGGCTTCACGCAGGGCGGGCACGCCACCGTAGTGGTCGGCGTGGGCCTGGGTTAGCAGAATGTACTTCAGCGGCCCGCTGCGTACCGGCGCGAACAGTTTTTTGTTGCGCTCGGTACTGGCCATAAAGCCGGTGTTGATCAACACGTCACCGTCGCTGGTGTTGACCAGGTAGGCGTTGGAGATGTCCTTCGTCATGTGGATGTAATCGGTGATTTTTACCGCTTCGGTCTGACCCTCTCCGGCCTGAACCAGAGAGGCCAAATGCGGCTTTTTATTGTCGTCGCTCACGCCGCTACTCCTCGTCGATATTGATCATAACCTTGCAGGACTCCGGCGTGGCCGCGATCTTGAGGCCATCCAAAACCTGGGAAAGTGGCAGGCGGTGGCTGATCATGCTGGCGATCTTATCCTGCAGGCGGGGCATGGCGGCGATGACGTCGGGCATCTCTGTGGGGTAGCCCATGGCGGTGGTGATGGTCATCTCGCTGGTCAGCATGCGCCCAGCAGGAAACTCGATCGGCTTCATGTGGGCGGCGGTAATCACCATGCGCGAGTGGTATTTGGCGATAGCTACCACCTCGCTGAGGATATTGGGGGCGCCAGCGGCATCAATAAAGGCATCGGTACCGACGCCGACGCGGCCATAGGATGGCACCTCGCCATGTAGTTTCGCCAACTCGGCGCGCAGGTCGATTTGGGTTGGATCCAGGGCCGCCTGGGCACCCAGAGCCAGGGCTCGCTCCCGGCGCTCGGCGGCCAGGTCGAGAGCGACCACATCAATGCCGCGATCCACCAGCCAGAGCACCATGCCCAATCCGATAGGGCCACAGCCAAAAACCACTGCTTTGTCACCGGCTTTTAATTCGGCCCGGTTAACCCCGTGCATGGCCACGGCCAGTGGTTCGCACATGGCGGCGATCTCATAGGGGATCCCTGCCGGGATCGGCAGAATCGACATGCCCAGTCTGGCTTCGCGCACCAGCAGCTCTTCGGTAAAGGCGCCTTCCGGGCCGCCACTGCCGATATTGCTCGGGGTCTGCATTGGGTTGACGATTACCCGGTCGCCGACATTGATGCCGTCGACGGCACTGCCGACTTCCATTATTTCCCCAGAGCCTTCATGGCCGAGCGCGGTAATGGTGCCGGGGGTGGGAATGCCGCCGATTTTAATGTAGGTGAGGTCACTGCCGCAGATGCCGCAGTTCTTCATTTTTACGATGACATCGTTGGGGCCGGCCTCGGGACGCTGGTAGTCATCCAGGCGGGCGTCGCCGGAGCCGTGAATTTTAAGTAGGTGCATTCTGTCTCCTCCGGCTTAAAAAGCGTAAGAGGGGTAGACCAGACTGCCGCCATCAATGACGATGGTGTCGCCAGTGTGGAAGGAGGAGGCGTCGCTGCAGAGGTAGGCGCCAATGCCTTCGAAGTCCTCTGGTTTACCAACCCGGTGAATCGGGGTTTTGTTGGCGAAATGGGCGTCGACCTGGGCAATGCGTTCGGCCATCTCTTTCGGCATATCACCATCGGTGCCAATGCCGGTTTTGATGTAACCTGGGGCGATGCTGTTACAGCGGATCTCGTACTTGCCAAGCTCGGCGGCCATACCGCGCACCACTGCACCCATGCCACCTTTGGAGGCTGCGTAGTTGTTGATGCCGGCAATACCGTGGAACATCGACAGGCTGCCGCAGTAGACCAGAGAGCCACCTGGCTCACCGGCTTCGGCGCGCTTGACCATCTGCTTGGCCCCTTCACGCAGGGTGAAAAAGGCACCGTGCAGGTTGACGTTGAGCAGATCGTGCCACTCTTCGGCATCCAGAGTGAGCACGGAGCGGGAACGCGAGGCGCGACCGGAGTTGGCAAACACGCAATCAACACGGCCGAAATCGGCGATCAGCTGTTCGTAACCGGCGACTATCGCCTGTTCTGATGAGACGTCTACCTGATAGGTAATCACTTTCGCGGCGCCGGCGGCTTCCAGGTCCGCTTTTGCAGCCAGGTTCTTCTCAGCATTGCGAGCCCAGATGGCGATGGAGCCGCCCTGTTTAGCGATGCCGCGGGCAAAGCCCAAGCCGATACCGCTGTTGCCACCGGTAATTAGGGCAACTTTTCCAGATAGATCAAATAAAGATGAAGTCATTGAGTCCTCCTGTATCGCCGCCGATCGATAGCGGCTTTATTCTTATGTGACTTGGAGCGTAGTGTCGGTTACTGGGCTGTGGCTAACAACCGACAACGGTGTCGACGTTGGGACGCAATACCTAGGCTTGGACACGCTAACTGTGGGTATAACGGTTCTCGACCGGTGCGGTTTGGGAGTATACTGCCTTCCGTCCCAACCAAGCTGAAATAATAATTAGGAGCCATGGTTTAATGCGACAGAGTATTCATGCTGACATGAGTGTCGATGCGGAAGTTAACTTGCCAATAGCAACGGCGCGACTCGCCCGTTTCAATATGGCCGCTCCAATCGACCGCACTATGCAGGTACAAAACTCCTACTGGCTGGATTTTTGTTTGACCCCACGCCCGCTCAATGCCCGCGCCAGGTACCGTGATCACTGGGGGCCAGATCGCTTCAAGCCACTTGGTAACGTATTTATTCTGCCGGCTGGCGAAGCCTTGCACACCCGCAGCGATGGCTGTTCCAGCCAATCCTCTCTGTTATGCCTTATCAACCCGGAAAAGATGCAGCAGTGGTTCGATGGCGAACTGTCCTGGACTGATCAGCGTCTGGAGGCCAGTCTTGATATCACAGAGGCGTCGGTCCGCGGTCTGTTGTTGCGTTTGGCTGAAGAGTTACGCCACCCCGGCTTCGCTTCGGAAGCATTAGTAGAGCTGTTGATTGGCCAGTTGGCCATTGAGTTAAGCCGTTACTGCATCAATGTTAATGAGCGTCCCCGCGCTGGCGGTTTGGCAGCCTGGCGCTTGCGGCTCATTGATGAACGTCTGCGTGAGGTGCGCGAGGCACCAACCCTGGCCGAGTTGGCGGATCTGTGTGGTCTCTCGGTACGCCAACTGACCCGCGGTTTCCGCGCCAGCCGGGAGTGCTCCATTGGTGACTATGTAGCCAATAATCGTATCGATCAGGCCCGGCAGATGCTCGCCACCGACATCAGCATCAAGGCCATCGCCTATACCCTGGGTTTCTCATCACCCTCCAGTTTTTGCTATGCCTTCCGTCGGGCTGCCGGTGAGACTCCGGGCATCTACCGTCAGCGTCTGCACCGCTCCGGGCATTAAGTAATACAGGGGCTCTGCAGCCCACTTCTTAATGCGTCTACCTTCAGACATTGTGTCTGCCACTCGTAACCCTTTTCGGTTGCGGGTGGTCTTTGATGCACGCCATCATTCATCTTTTGCCACCGGATAGGTGGGTAATGGATTCTCATGCCCTCCGCAGTGGCCAAACATTACAGTAATAAATAGCGAGAAGAAGAGAGGTTTCGGGAATGACAACACTCAATGCCGATGAGTTAATCGCCAAAGCACAGGCTGCGACTGGCCTGGAGAAGTTTGACAGTGACAGTTTTCGTGAAGGCTTGGATATTCTGCTGGGCGACTACAACGCCAGCGGTGCCGCCGCCGGTGAGCGGGTGCAGCGTTCATTGATGTTGGCACTGGTCAATCGTCTGAAAAGCACCGACTACCTGAATAAGAATCCCGAGCTGCTGCAACGCCCCATTGAGAAGCCAGTGTTTGTCTTTGGTGTACCCCGTACCGGTACCACACTGCTGAGTAACCTGTTGGCCAAAGACCCAGCACGTCGTTCACCGCTGACTTGGGAAATTGATGAGCCTGTACCACCGGCTACCAGCGACACACTGCTCAGCGACCCTCGCGCCCTGGCTCGCCTGGAGATGGAAAAGAAAATGTTGGCGGCGATGCCGGAGATGGGCAAGTACTACCGCAGCTCTGCTATCTACCCCAATGAAGACGTTTACATCATGGCGCACGACTTCAAAACCTTGATGTGGGAGTCTACGGGCAAGTGTCCAAATTACCGTGACTGGTTGCTTTCAACCGACATGACCAGCGCCTACGAATACCACAAACGCTACCTGCAGCTGCTGCAACACCATGCGCCCGGTGTTTGGAATCTGAAAATGCCATCCCACTCTCTGTGGCTGGAAACACTGATGAAGGTCTATCCGGATGCGCGTCTGGTCTGGACCCACCGTGACCCACTGACCGCGGTCGGCTCTTTCTGCGGCATTATCTCCCTGGGTCACCGCTCCGTGGGTGAGGTGGACAGCGACTACATTGGTAAGAATTGCCTCTATCAGGCACAGCTGCATGCCGATCGTATTATGGATTTCCGCGACAAGCATGGTGAGGATCGCGTGATTGATGTGCACTATACCGACCTGATGACCAACCCCATTGAGGCGATGCGCAAACTGTATACGGCCTTGGGCGATGAGTTTACGCCGGAAGCGGAAGCGGGCATGCAGAGCTGGCTGGATGACAACCCGCAAGATAAGTTTGGCCGCCATGAATACAAGCTGGCCCAGTATGGCTTGAGTGTAGAGACGGTAAAACCGGCTTTCGAGCGTTACCTAAGCCGTTACGAGGTTGCTTCGGAAGGCCTCTAATCGGCTGCCTGCAGCTATTCCAAAAGACCGCCTTTTCAGGCGGTCTTTTTTTACCTGGTCTGAACGACACAAGCTGACCGACAATTTTCGCGTTGGCGATTTCCCGCTTGCATTTCAAATTACAGTCAGTACCCTGAAATCAAATTTGCTGTTCCACCCTTAACAACAATAAAAAATAGAACACCATCATGCCTCCTCAGACTGATTCCTCCGTGAATATCACAAACCTCTTTAATCTTAATGGCCGATTGGCCCTGGTGACTGGCGCTGCCAGTGGTATCGGCTTTGCCATAGCCGATGCTCTGGCGCAGGCAGGTGCCCGCGTCGTATTGCTGGATATCAACGCCGAGCTGCTGGCCGAGCGCACGGCGGAGCTGAAGGAGAGCGGTCTGTCGGTGGCAAGCCAGGCGCTGGATTTAAGTTCAGAGGCGTCTATCGTTGCAGCTTGCGCAGCGGTTATCGCCAACCACGGCAAGCCGTGGATTTTGGTGAATAACGCCGGGCTTCAGGATCGCCAGAGCTTTTTGGAGAGTAGCAGCGAGGAGTGGGACCGAATGATCTCGGTCAATGCCCGCGGGCCCTATCTGTTAACGCGCGAATTGGCGCGGGCGATGGTTGCCGCCGGCGACGGCGGCCGCATCGTCAATATCGCCTCGGCGGCGCTGCGCGGCAGTATCGTCCATGGCCTGGTGGCCTACACCAGCTCCAAAAGTGCACTGCTTGGCCTCTCCCAGGCCACGGCCTTCGAACTGGCAGAGCAGTGCATAACTGTCAACACCGTGTTGCCGGGTGGCGTTGCCACGCCGGGAGCGATTGCCGCCACAGGCCCGGTGCCGGATGGTCCGGCCCGGCGAACTGTACCCTTGGGGCGTTGCCAGGAGAGCGATATCGCTGCGGCGGTGCTCTATTTTGCCTCTCCGGCTGCCGCCAGAGTGACCAATCAGGTGTTGACGGTCGATGGTGGCTTTTCAGTTACCTGAAACGATTACTGCTATTGGCTTAAGGCACGGCACTGCCAAGTGGGCAGCAAGTTGATACCATTAAGCACTTTCGGTCTGTCTTTTCATGAATGGAGTACTCTCGGTGACTGCCAGTAATAAGCCGGAGATTGTTGAGCCAGGGGATCTATCTGGCTGGGAGTTGCGCACCATAAAGCGCACCCAACCCCAGGTTAAGGATGAGTTCCTGGCGCTGAGCCGGGCAATCGTACACGCCGCCTATGACCTGCTCGAAGAGAAGGGGTTGGAAGGGCTCACCATCCGTGCGGTACTGACCAAAACCGGCCTGGCCAGGCGCGCTTTCTACGAACACTTTGCCGGCAAGGATGACCTGGTGTTGGCGGTGTTTGAATACACCATCCAACTGGCTGCCACGCTGTATAGCAAGCAGCTGCAGGGAATCGATAATCCACTCGAGCGTTTGCAGTGGTTGGTGGTCAGTATCGTATTGGGGCGCGGTAGTCTCGAGTCGGGCTACCAGGAGAGCGTAAGTCGGCGGGGGGCGGCCATGAGCCGCGAGCAGATACGCCTGGCTGAATCCCGTCCGGAAGAGCTGAAGGCGGCGTTATCGCCGCTGGTGTCACTGCTGGAAGATCAGGTACGCGCGGCACAAACCGTTGGCCTGGTGCGCTCGTCCGACCCCACGCGCATGGCCAACATGGTCTACAACCTGGTGGCCACCACGGTCCACACGGAATTAACTGCAGAAATCACCCGCCCCAATCGCGTGCCTCGTATGCAGCTTGCGGAGGAGCTGTGGGAGTTCTGCCGCCGGGCTATCGCTACCTGAGCCTAGCCAACTAGCCCACAGCGCCCAATTAAAATAATAAAGGATATGTAATTATGAGTTTCGACACCACCCAAGCCTGGTTTGACCTGTGCACCGCCAAAGCCCGCTACTGCCGTTACCTCGACAGCAAAGATTGGCAGGCGCTGGCAGACCTGATGACCGAAGACTTCTCCCTGGATGTCTCTGGTGCGTCCGACCTGCCTGTGATTGAGGGGCGCGAGGCGGCGCTCGCTCAGGTGCGTTCTTCCATTGAGCATGCAGTGACCGCCCACCAGGTGCACAACCCGGAGATCACCTTTGAGGGTGACTCGGCGCGGGTAATCTGGGCGATGCAGGATCGCGTCCTGTGGGGCCCGGAGCGGCTGTCAATCTCCGGTTTTGGACACTATCACGAGCACTGGCTGTTGTTTAACGGCCAGTGGAAACTCAAGTCCCAGCGGTTGACCCGACTGCACGTTGATGTTCTGCCGGCGGCTGGTCAGTAGCGGCAAATCCGCGTGACGGCAGGGTCAATGGTGAGTGCAGCAGCAGTCATTTTGCTGGCCAAAGCTCACCTCTATGATGAGGCCGGACACCTATAATCCCGGTTCTAACCGAAGGACACTCACCGTGAATACAACACTAATAACAAACGCCAATATCTTTGATGGCACAGGGCAGGGGCCCTTTGCCGGCGATCTGCTGATCGAAGGTAACGTCATCAAATCGATTACCCCCGCTGGCCAGTTGGCTGACACCAAGGCCGATATCACTATTGATGCCGCCGGTAAATTTCTGATGCCGGGTATGACCGAGGGCCACGCCCACCTCTCCTTCGATGCCTTCACCTGTACCGAAGATCTGATTTCACCGTCACCGGAAGCGCACGCCTACCTGACCGCGCGCGTTGCCAAAAACCTGCTCGACCACGGCTTTACCAGTGCCTATGGCGCCTCGGAAGCGAAATTGCGCTTAGGCATTGCCGTGCGCGATGAGATTAACGCCGGTCGTCTGCCGGGGCCACGTGTGCGCGCCGGCTCGCTGGAGATTACTGTGACCGGCGGTATGGGTGACGAGAGCCGGTTACACAACCCGCGCCCGGCGGAGTCACCTTCAATTGTGGTGGATGGCCCGGAAGAGATGCGCAAATGGGTACGCATCTGCTGCCGCGAAGGCTGCGACAACATCAAACTGGATGCCTCGGGCGACCCCTTCTATCCCAACACCCCGGCCCACTCCACACCGATGAGCCTGGAAGAGATGCAGATGGCGGTAAAAACCGCCCACGCCTTTGGCAAAATGGTCAACGTGCACGCCCGCTCCATTGAGTCGATTCAGAACTGTGTCATTGCCGGTGTCGATATGATCTACCACGCCGAGATCACCGACGAAAAAACCCTCGATATGCTGGAAGAGGCCAAGGATCGTATTTTTGTCGGGCCCACCATCGGCCTGTTCCACACCATGTTGCACGAAGGCGAGCCGCACGGCTTGCCGCGGGTAGTGAGTGAGGCCATGGGGATTCCGCAAATGATTGAGTCCTCGGTGCAGACTCATACCGAACTGCGCAAGCGCGGTGTGCGCCATGTGATTGGTGGCGACTACGGCTTTACCTGGAACATGCAAGGTACCCAGGCGCGTGATCTGCAGTACTTTGTTGATTACTACGATTACAGCCCCGCCGAGGCGCTGGTGTGTGCCACCAAAAATGGCGGCTTGGCCATGCGTGCCCAGGGTGACCTGGGTACTCTGCAGGCCGGCATGTTGGCGGATATGGTGCTGGTGGACGGCGACCCACTGCAGGATCTGGGTATCCTGACTGACAAAGCCAAGCTGGTGATGGTAATGAAAGATGGCACCATTCACAGTATGGCTCCTGCTTTGAGCGCTTAAGCCTCCCGCAGCACTATCAACCACCCTACTCAGTTCTCACTGAGGAGGGTGGGTTTCTCCTAGCTCTCCGGAAACTCCTCTGTATCAATATTGGTGCGCATCATATCGGCGTAACGATGGCCCTGTACTGTATGCTGGTTAATCAGCTGGTCCAGCTGTTGTAAAACCGTGTCATCTGGTTGCCACTGCCAGCGTTCGATATTACCCGCCAGGTGTGCCGGGCTGCTGGTGCCTGGAATGGCCACGACATGCTCGCCCTGGGCCAACACCCAGGCCAGTGCCAGCTGTGCCGGGGTGACCCCCTGGCTGTGGGCAATGGCGACAAACTGGTCTATTAAGCCGCGATTATGCGGCCAGTTGTCCGGCTGGAAGCGGGGCATGTTGCTGCGAAAATCATCGGCCGGTAGGGCCTCCGGCGCTGGTACCGCGTCGGCGAGAACACCACGGCCCAAAGGCGAAAAGGCGACAAAGGTGGTACCCAGCTCACGGGCTGCGGCCAGCACGCCCAGCTCAGGATTGCGCGTCCAGAGGGAGTACTCATTTTGCACGGCGGTGATGGGGTGAACCTTGGCGGCCCGGCGCAGAGTGGTGGCCGAGACCTCCGATAACCCTATACCACCGATCTTGCCCTCTTTGATCAGCTCAGCCAGGGCGCCGATGGACTGCTCGATGGGGGTGTTGTAGTCGTGGCGGTGTAGATAGTAGAGATCGATAAAATCGGTCTGCAGGCAGCGCAGCGACTCTTCACACGCGCGTTTTAGCGTGGTGGGGCTGCAGTCGACCCGGCGACTGTTGCCATCGGCAATAATGCCGGCCTTGGATGCCAGATAGAAACGCTTACGGAGAGACTTCAGTGTTTTGCCAATGCGTGTTTCGCTGAGACCGTCACCATAGAGCCGGGCCGTGTCGAGGTGATCGTAGCCGAGCGCTAGGGCTTGTTCCAGCAGCGCGGCCGCTTCCGCCTCTGATGGCTGATGGCCATAGGCCCAGGAGAGTGACATACAGCCCAAACCAATGGGGCAGACAGTCTGTTTTCCGAATGTTCTTGCGGTGAAAGTCATGGCGATTCCCATTGTTGTTGCTAACTGCGGCCGTGGCGTTGGTCAGGAAAATATTACTCGCTCAGGTTTTGTTTTAGCGGTCATTCATGGGAAAATCTCTGGCTGCCAACAGGGTGCGAGTTGATGCGGGCAGGATGCAAACAGCCGCTAAGGTTCGGTTTGAATTGTGCCGTGAAAGGCTCTCGTTGTGCTTGACCCAAGCGGCAGTTAGCCATGACTACAGCCCATAACAGCGGCCATTATAGAGCTTATCACCGGCTGCTTGGCTCCTACTTTGGGAGGGTGCCGAATGGGTTTGGCAATGGTGTACGCAGCGAATTAATCTTAAGTTTGGCTGCAGAATTAATAACTAAAAAGATAAAGATAAGGGTTTACGATGATAAAGCGCTTTGAGAATCGGAAAGTGGTGATTACCGGGGCCGGGGGTGGACTGGGTCGCACCGCTGCTGTGAGTTTTGCCGGCGAAGGTGCCACATTGATTCTGTTGGATATTAACGCCGCCGGCTTGACGGAGACCGCGGCGATGGTGCGCGAAATGGGCGCGGAGTGTTCAACCCACGCTTTCGATATTGCCGATGAATACGCGGTGCGCAGTTTCGGCCAGGAGATTTGCGTTGTGCATCCGGCCATTGATGTACTGTTCAATAATGCCGGTATCGCCTACGGCGAAATTAATTTGCCAGTCAATAAAGTCAGCAAGGAAAAGTGGCTGCACTACTTTTCGGTTAACACCATTGCGCCGCTACTGTTAGCAGAAGCGTTGCGCCCCGCCTTGGCCGAAGCCAAGGGGGTGATTATCAATCAATCGTCAATGGCTTCCTACGCGCCCGCCACGCCTTATGGCGTAACCAAGGCTGCTCTCAATTCTCTCACCTACGGTATGGCCAATGTGTTTGCCGAGTCCGGCATTCGTGTCAATGCCATCGCGCCGGGTTTGATGGAGACCCCGGCCAATAGGGAGGCACTGCCTGCAGAGACGCATGAGCGTATCCGTGGCATGCAGTTGCTCGACCTGCACGGCAACGCCGATGATATTGCCAAACTCGCGCTGTTTTTAGCCTCGGACGACGGCCGTTTTATCAATTGCGAAATTGTCCACTGTGATGCCGGCAACCGCCTGCGCGGTTGGCGCGGTTAGCCAGGCATAGCGCAAGGGGTTCTGGATGAACAGCGACAACCACTACCGCAGCGTCCACTGGAATGGCGCAGACTTCTGTATAGCGGCCAAGGCCGGAGTGCAGGCGGTGGTGTTTGTGCATGGCTTCGGGGAAGATCTGCACACCTGGGATGCAATTTGGCCGTTGCTTAAGCCTGAATTGGCTGCGGTGCGTTACGACCTGCGCGGTTTTGGCCGCAGCGAATATTCTGATCCGCAACCGTTTAATCATGTCGATGATCTCTTCGCTATTTTGGATGAGCTGGCCATTGATCGCTGTGCGTTGGTGGGCTTGTCGATGGGTGGAGGCATTGCCTTGCGGGCGGCGCTGAATGCACCCGAACGCATTCAAAAACTGGTGCTGCTCAGCCCGGCGATCACCGCCTGGGATTGGTCCAGTCAGTGGCGCGACCTATGGCGGGCCGTGGCGGCCAAGGCCAAGGCCGGCGCCATGGCCGACGCAAAAGCGCTGTGGTGGCAACACCCGTTGTTTGATTCGGTTCGCAACCTGCCGGTTGCCCGCGAGGTGCGCGCCGGTATAGAGCGCTACTCGGGGCGGGAGTGGATTAAAGATTATCAACTACCCGCGCTGCCGGATTTAGATCGTTTGCCCACCTTGCAGGTACCTACCTTGCTGTTGACCGGGGGCCAGGATATGGCCGATTTCCAGTTAATGGCCGAGCTGATGACCGCCTGTGCAAGCAAAATTACCCGCAAAGATTTTCCAGAGTTGGGGCATCTTTTGCATCTGGAAAACCCACCATTAATTGCCAGTGAAATTAATCAGTTTCTGGTTGAGTGATCATTGGCCCATAAAAATAAGTTCCCATTTTTAAATTAAACAAGAGAGATCATCGTGTCAGTAAAAACAGTTGTTATTACCGGGGCTAACTCGGGAATCGGTTATCAGGCCACTCAACATTTCGCACAGTTGGGTTGGCGTGTGGTTATGGCCTGCCGCAGTTTGGATAAAGCAGAGAAGGCATTGGCGGAGATTAAAACCGCAGTGCCAGAAGGGAACATTACCATTCTGAAACTGGATGTTTCCGATTTGGAGTCGGTGTGCTCTTTTGTTGAGGCATTTAAAGCAGAAATTGGGCAATTGGATATATTAATTAACAACGCCGGTATCGTGGCAATTCCACTGACTCGCAATGCCGCCGGCCACGAGCAACAGGTGGCTACCAACTACCTGGGAGCATTTGCTTTAACCGGCCAGTTACTGCCGCTCTTTAACAGTGACGGAGAGTGTCGCATCGTTAACGTGTGCAGCCTGGCACACCGCTTTGGCAAATTGGTGGTTGAAAATCTCAATTGGGAAGAGAGTGAGTACAACGAGTGGAAAGGTTATGCCAATAGTAAAGTGGCCATGATGAGCCATACCCTGGAGTTGAACCGTCGGCTGCAGGCGGCGGGTAGCAATATCATCGCCGTGGGTGCCCATCCGGGTTTTGCCAACACCAATATTCATCAAAATAGCCCCTCTTTGTCGAAAGAGCGTAAGGGTTTAAGCAAGTGGTTCCACAGCAAAATGGAGCGGTTGATTCCCACGGCTGCGGATGCGGCGCGGCCGATTATATTGGCGGCTGAAGGTGTGGATGTGGCTGGTGGTGATTACTACGGCCCTGGTGGCTTTCTGGAGATTGGCGGCAAACCGGCTAAAGCCAGGATCAACAAAGTGGCTAAAGATAGTGAGCTGGCCAAGCAGCTATGGCAGAAATCGGAAGCGATGACCGATGTGAGCTTTTTAAGCGAAGCAAAATAGAACACCGGCAATGGATGAGAGCAGAGGTAGGCTATGCGCATTTTTTTAGTGGTTGTATTAATCATTCATGCAGTATTGGAGACGCTGATGGGAGGATTGTTGGCGTTCTCTCCCAAGCTGATTAACGCCGCCGCCAGTGAGTTTGCTTTGCAGCAGTTAAACACCTTGGGCATGTTAGCCCTGGCATCGGTGGCCGTGGTGATTTTTCTGTGGCCAAACCGAACCGACAAAGCCGCGCTTTCGGTTGGCCTGGGTGCGCTGGCTGCGTTTCACAGTGCAGTGATTATTGCCAGTTTGATCTCCGGTGCCCTGCTGCAGGCCGCAGCAGGCTATACCCACCATATCTTGTTGGCGGTTAGCTTCTGGGTGCTTTGGTTCCAACGCGGTAAATTGATGGCCGCATAAATGAACAGCGGGGGCAGAGATGGTTACCAAACAGTGGATAAGGCTGACGGCCAGTGATGGATTCGACACCGATGCCTATCTGATCGAACCAGGTGCTAATGCCCAGGCTGCCATAATCCTTGCGCAGGAAGCCTTCGGATTAAACAGTCACATTTTAGCCCTTGCGGAGCAGTTCGCCGCGCAGGGTTATCTGGTGTTGGCGCCCGCCTTATACGATCGAATCGGGCGTAATTTAATCTACGCCTACGATGACGTTAGCAGTGCGGTGACGGCATTAACCGAAAACGGCTTCGATAACCCGATCAGTGATGTCATGGGTGCGATCGACTACCTGCAAGCGCGAGGTATTAAAAAGATTGGCATTATCGGCTACTGCTATGGGGGTGCCGTGGCCTGGTTGGCGGCGGCTAAAGTACCGGCGCTCAGTTGCGCCGTCAGCTACTACGGCACCGGTATTTTAAATTTTCCCGCAGTAAAACCCCTCTGCCCGACCATCGCCCACTGGGGGCAGCAAGACCCAACCACGCCAGCGGAGCGAGTGGCAGAGGTGGCCGAGAATAATCCCGAAGTCACCATGTACTGGTATGAGGCCAACCACGGTTTTAATTCCGACCGCCCTCAATTCGACCGCGCTGCCGCAGAGCTGGCTTTGCAAAGAACAGTTAAATTCTTTGCCGAGCATTTGGGCTGATTATTGCGAGTGGTTGTTTGCTCGGTTATTGGCGCGGGCCCTTGGCAAACAGCCGTTCGCTAAAGAAGCCCACACCTGGGTCGCTATTTTCCGGTAGGGTAACTTGAGTGGGCTGTTGTTGCCGAACATCGTAATTCACCACCCGCTGGGCAAAGCGCCAGCGGCCATCGGTGCAACGCTGGTATTTGTCCAGGTAGCGCACACACATAAAATCTTCAATTTGCCCACCCTTGCCGTCCGGCAAAATATGGTAGGCGAGGGCGTATATTTCGCCTTCCGCTGTATCGCCATTGACGGCGATCAGATGGTTACAAATATGGTGGCCGCTGTAGGTCATGTAGGGGAAGGCTTTTTCCAGGAAGTCGACATAAGCAGCAGCGCCGCCATCGAAGGTGTCACCGTGGGTGTCGGTGGCCTCTTCGGTGTAGAGGGTGCGCAACAGGTCGCCATCTTTGCGGTCGACACCACGGCAATAGAGCAGTGCCAACTCCCGAATAGACTCCTTGTCGATTAACTCCGCTAGATTTTTTTCCAGATCAGACATAAAAAACTCCTCAAGAAACTAACCAACGGTAATACCGTTGTCGATATTGATAACCGCTCCGTGATAACCCCGGGCAGCATCGCTGGCCAGGAAAGCGACCATCTCGGCAATATCGTCTATTTCGTTCAAGCCGCGCAGTGGCGCTATGCGGCTCAGTAAGCTTGGGTCTGGGTTTTCCAGGTTGCGCAAGCCGGCGGCTAAGGCAGTCATCATGCCGCCGGGAGCCACCGCATTAAAGCGAATCGGCTGATGCATATACTCCATGGCCAGGGACTTGGTGAGGTGCGTCAAGGCGGCCTTGGTGGACGAGTAGGCGGCCAGATAGGCCTGGCCCATATGCGCTGCGCAGGAGGTGACATTGACCACCGCCCCCTGGTTGCGAATCAGCTCCGGTATAGCGGCTCGTATTAATTTAAAGGGAGCCGTGTAATTGACGGCCAGGGTTCTCTCCCAATCGGCGTCGCTCATCTCTGTGGTGTGGCTGGGTATGAAAACCGCCGCGACATTGCAGAGCGCATCGAGTCGGCCGAGCTCGGTTATGGCGTTTTTGACGAGTGTTGCACATTGGCTGGTTTCAGCGAGGTCTGCCGCCTGTATTAACGCTCGGCGTCCGAGCGATTCTATCTCCCGGGCGGTGGCCTGGAGGCCGGCCAGGTTGATATCCACCAGGCAGATATCGGCTCCGGCACGGGCCAGGCAGAGCGCGGTCGCTTGGCCGAGCCCGGCTGCGGCGCCGGTGACCAGCGCCACCTTGCCACTCATGTCACTAATGGTTGGCATTGAATACTCTCCTAAACAGCAAAGGTGTAACCGCCATTGACCGGGTAGGTTTGCCCGGTAATCCAACTGGCGGCTTCTGAACATAAAAACAGTGTCATACCGGCAACGTCGTCGGGTTTACCAAAGCGGCGAATAACATAACGGGAGACATGCATTTTGGCGTGTTCGCTGGCTAGGAATTCAGATTTTTGTGGCTCCGGCAGGGGCGGTTCCAAGGTTGACAGTGAAATACTGTTACAGGTGATGCCGAAGCGGCCCGCCTCTTTCGCCAATGAGCGCATGAAACCATTAGCGCCGGCTTTGGCCGCGGAGTAGGTGGTGAGGCGGGCTTCACCAATACGGCCGGCATCGGAAACGATGGTCACCACCCGGCCGCGGCCGACCTTGACCATACTGGGCAGTGCCCGATGACAGCAGTTCATTACGCCGTAGAGGTTGGTTTGGAAGTAGCGCTCCCACTCATCGGGGGCGGTCTCCCAAAATAGCGGCGATGACTGCATGGTGGCGTTGGGACCGGCGTTACCGGCGTTATTGACTAAAATGGTGATTGGCCCCAGTGCCGCTTCGGCGCTATCCATGGCGGCTGTTACCGAGTTGATATCACTGACGTCGGCGGGTGTGGCCACTGCCGGTATGCCCAGGGCCTTAATCTCATCGGCAACGGCCTGGGCCCGCTCGGCAACAAAATCGTTTACGGCAACACCGCCGGCGTTGTGTTTGGCCAGGGCCAGGGCAATCGCCCGCCCGGCACCCTGTCCGGCACCGGTTACGAAGGCGATTTGGCCATCAAGATCAAGCAGGTCTTCACCTATCATTTTTTCTACCTCTAAAACTATGCTCACAAAATGGGTTACGGCGATTATTTATGGGGATTGCCAAACGAGGGGCAGGGATTCAATCGCCAGGATATTGCCACCGCGGTAGGTCACCGGTTGGTTGGGGTCTAATGCAAAACTGGGCAGCTGTTGCAGCACCGCCTGGTAGACCAGGGTTAATTCCAGGCGCGCCAGGTGCGACCCCAAACAGCGATGGGGGCCAACACCAAAGGCGATATGGCCGCTCTCTTTGCGCTTCAATTGGAACTCGGCGGGATTGTTAAATGCTTTGGGATCGAGATCAGCCGCCGGCAGGTAGAGGCAGAGCAGGTCACCCGCCTGCAATTGTTGCCCGCCCAACTCACACGCCTCGGTTACCCGGCGCATGGGAATGGTGAAGGTGTAGCGACGCAACAACTCTTCAACAGCGTCCGGAATCAACTCTGGCTGGGCACGCAACTGGCATTGCAGTGGCTGGTTACCGGCCAGGTGTTTGATGCCGTAGCCGATGCCGTTGATAACGGTATCCAGGCCGGCAATAAAGAGTAGGGTGCAGTAGTCCTCCATCAGCTCCAGGGTCATCGGTTGGCCGTCAATGGTTGCAGACCATAACAGGCTGATCAGGTCATCCTCGGGCTTGAACCGGCGCGCTTGGATTACCTCCGCCATGGCGTTGGCCACCATTCGCTGGCGGGCAAACACTTCCATGGGGTCATTCATGCCCGGAGCCAGGAATTTATGCACGATTTCGCGAAACTCACTCAAGCGCTCCAATGGTAACCCCATCATCTTCATAAAGATGGTGACGGGCAGTGGCTCGGCGATGGCGGAGATGAACTCGCACTGGCCCTTATCAACCACGGCCGCGATAAGCTGCTCGGCCAACTGGGTGATCTCCAACTTGCGCTCGGCTACAGCCTTGGGCGAAAAGGGCTTTAACAACGGGCTGCGCAGTTTGGTGTGCGCGGGTGGGTCAACATTGATGGGAATGGTCTGAATCAGCCGCCCGGAGCCTGGCGGTTGCATGGATTCCAGCACCGACATCATCTCGCTGGTCATTATTTCGCTGGAGAAACGCTGGGTATTTTGTGATGCGCTAAAAACGGCGTCGTGGCTTAGTACCACCCAATGCCCAAAATTGTGAGGCGTCCAGAAGACTGGGGGGTACTCCCGCAACATTTTCTCAACTTTTTGGTGGGGGTCGTGCAGCAGTTCCTGGTCGAGGTAGATATCAAATTCCACCACAGCGGAATCGGGTATGTGGGCAGGCTTGGCTACCGGTGGGATAGCGGCGGTCATTGTTAGCTCCTGATTGTCATTATTGTTGAGCTGATGAGTAGCATAATTTATAACCGGTTTATCGTATCGCCGATACTGGCCTTTATAATGTGGGCGAGTTGTCACGGCGGTTTCGTGATTGACCCTTACCTTTAATTTCACTATATTCGGTTTATGTCGAATATATCAAAACAAAAAACCACCACCGAGCAGCTGCGCTTTATCGATGATCTGTCGGCGGCACTGTTGCCTTGGGGGATGCCCACCGGGGTGGGTCGTCTGTACGGCTATCTGCTGTTGCAGGAGCAGCCGGTCAGCCTGGATGAGATGTGTGAAGAGCTCGAGATTGCAAAAAGTACGGCCAGCGTCTCAGCTCGCGAGCTGGAGCGAACCCAACTGGTGACCCGCCACAGTGTGCGCGGCAGCAAGCGCGTACTCTACAGTGTGAGTGAGGGCAACACCTCGCTGATGCACGATAAGGTGGCCATGCTCGGCTACCTGGCCAGCACACTGCTCAAACGCCAGAATGTCGCCACCAACACCACTGCGTCCACCCGGTTGAATGATATGGCCGGCTACTGCCTGGCATTGCAGAAGGTATTGGCCAACGCACTGGACGAGCTGGAAACGGATTGGAACTCTGTAGCGCGGCCGGATGATACCCCTAAAAAACAATAAGGCGCTCATATGAAAACCTTTCGTACCGATACCTATGGAGGTATCGATTCCTTAATTTTGCAGCACGCCGAGCCGCCCGGAGCGCTGGCCGCCGGCCAGGTGCGCGTTGGCATGCGTGCGGCTTCACTCAATTATCGGGATCTGATGGCGCTTGCGGGCCAACTGCGCGGGCCAAAGGAGGGGCTGATAGCGCTCTCCGATGGCGCTGGCGAGGTGCTGGAAGTTGCCCCGGATGTAACCCATATCGCCGTCGGCGACCGGGTAGCCCTGACCTTCAATACCGGTTGGCTGGGTGGTCCCTGGCGACCAGATCCAACCTGTTTGACCACCCGCTGTTGCCCGCTGCAAGGGGTGATGCAGGAGCAGATGGTGGTACAGCACAGCGAATTGGTGCTGCTGCCTGAGCAGCTGAGTTTTGCCGAAGGGGCCTGTTTGCCCTGCGCTGGGGTAACGGCGTGGCATGCGCTCTGTGGCGAGCGACCGCTCTTACCTGGCATGGTGGTTCTATTACAGGGGGCCGGGGGTGTGGCGACTCTGGGCCTGCAGCTGGCTAAATTATTCGGAGCCCGCGTCATTATGATCTCCTCCAGTGATGAGCGCTGCCAGCGCTTGCGGGCACTGGGTGCTGACGAAACCATCAATTATAAAACTGTGCCCGAATGGCAAGCCGCCGTGCGTGATCTGACCGGAGGCCGGGGTGTGGATCTGGCCATCGACCTGGGCGGTGCCGAGACCATCGACCGTTCTATTGCCGCTACGGCCATGGGAGGGCGGCTGGCGCCGGTTGGCTTGGTCACCGGTTGGCCCAACACTGTCTCCTCGATATTTACCGCCAGTGTTGATATCACGCCGGTGCGGGTTGGCAGCCGGGATGATTTTCAAAATCTGTTACGGGCGATGGCGTTCCACGGGGTGCAACCGGTGATCGACCGCCATTTCTCTTTTGAACAGCTGCCCGAAGCGCTGCGCTATTTGGAGAGCGGTAAGCACTTCGGCAAGATTGTTATCGATTTTTAATCTTTTCCACAATCACAATCGCTGTGCAGTAACCTCTACCTGGGTTCACCAACGGTTGGCTGGTGAAACCTACTTTCTGAAGCGAATGGCCCAAACCTAAAAGTCGCTTTTACGCGGCAGCCTATTGCAATTTCATCACGTAATTATCTGCTCTTGCCTTACCCATACGAGTTATCTCAGGCATTTTAGCGCTGGCTATCTGAGAGCGGCGGCCATCTACACTCTCCCATCCAATTTCTCGGCTTGGTCCCCGATCCGGAAACGGGTAGCTAAATACCGTTGGTACAGCCTAACTGGTTGGTCTGTTCACAATGCCGTTACTGGGGGTATCGATTACGTTGGTTGCAGAGCTGAATGGGAGCGCCTAGTATGTGCAAAATAATTAAATGTGCCGATAGATTAATAGGTTGTTAAATCTGTAAAACGCACAGGTAGGTTAGTTGTTTTCCTTCATTTATTGTATGTATCCGATCGCTTATTTCTTTTTCTAATTTAGTGTTGAGATTTATTTCAAGTGCTGCGCACTGTATTAACGCAATCGCTATTTTGGCCAGTGTTTGTGCGCAGCTTGAGCGTTGATTTAACTCTAGTCACAATCCTCACTAAGCCGTAGATAGTTACCTGCTTTTTACTGCCAATAATAAAAACCAGTACAGAGGGGATTTATCGGAATGGAAGACCTTTTCTCACAGGTGTTGGTTAGCTTAACGGTTGCTGCCGGAGGGTCGCTGCTTATTGAGCGCTTTCTGGAGATATTAAAACACGTTGTCGAAAATGTTGGTGCTGGAGCAAGTTCCACGGCGGCTAAACGGGTGCAACAGATTAAAGAGAGTGTCAAGCTTGCCAAAGCCACGCTCGATGCCTTTAAAAGTGCAGAGAATTCTGTCGATGAGTCTGCCAATGACCACACCTTGCAATTTGCCGAGGCCCTGAAATCAGCGTTGGATAATGCGCAGAGTTCCGATGACCAAGCATCGGCTATGAACAATAACCTAGCGCCTTCCGCCCGTGTCGAGCAGGATGACTCGGAGATGGATGAGCGGACCTTCGAGCACCACTCTCACATCGCCTTTAAATCCATGGCGGCAGTTGGCGATGAGGATAGAGGCTGGATAAACCTGCAACTCTTCTATCACCTTACTGCACTGGGCTTGGGTATTATTTTTGCCAGTAGCATGGATATTCATCTGCTCTCCCAGCTCTTTATGAAAACAGAGCTGCTTGCCGATGGGCAGAGCGTTCAGCTCTTTTTTGACGAGATATTCTCCGGTCTGGTGATCGCCGGTGGCAGCCAGCCGGTGCACATTCTGCTGCGTTTTATCACTACCCGCAAAGTGAGTGGCGACCTGTTGCCAGTGCCGGAAGATGATGCTGAAGAGAGTAAACCGCCGTCACCTATGTCGCCGTTGTTAACCACTGCGCCTTGCGAAGAACCAATGGCTACCCCGGCTGCGTCTGCTCCCGCAAGTGAAGTTCCACCACAGGCGCCGGTAGTGGCCAATGTGCCCATGGTAAAAAACCGTTGGCAACCCATCACCTATAAAGGGGGCGTTAATCCTGCGCAGTTGGAGCAGCGCAACCATCGCACTGGTAACCCCAATTTAATTGTTTTTCACCATACGGCAATGTCGAGTAATTTAGGCTTTCAGGCTGTGGTGGATGAGTTTCTCATTAATAAAGGTTGGTCTACGGGTTACCACTGCGTGATTATGCCCGATGGTGCCATCCGACCTTTTTGCCGTTGGGATAGGGTGGGTAATCACACCAAGGACTTTAACGACCGTAGTTTGGGGGTCGCCTTCCACGGTAATTTTCATCTCGACCCTACTGATAAATACTCCAACGCTTCCGGCCGTTATGGTATTCAGACTCCAACCAAAGAGCAGCTTGACGCCGGTGCGCGTTTGATCGCCTTATGGGTGCATCTATATGACGACATCGCGTTGGATTTCCATACCCATATTTTAGGGCATGGTGAAGTCAAACCCGGTTACACCGTCTGTCCTGGCTCCAACTTTCCCAAAGCAGTATTGCAACAACAGGTGAGTGATTACTTTCACGCCTGGCAGGAGTCGCCGATGGCGCAGGAGGCCCTGCGGGCATTCCGACAAAAATCATACCTCTATATTTAGGAGATTGAACAATGGATGGTAGCAATGCGGCGCTGTTGCTATTGGCTGGCGCAATTTTTATCTCTCTGATCATTGAACGATTTCTGGAAATTGTTAAATCGTGTTACGACGTTTTGGAAGCCAAATACAACTTCTATAAGTTTTGGAATCGTCAAGCGGCTAATTTGCAGGAAAATCTGGAAGCGTTAATTGAAAAGTCAACGGTACTGAATCTGGCCAATCAGTTGGGCGCGGACCGGGTAAAAATAAAAGAGGTGGCCTACGAGAAGTGCAGCTCTATCTCCGTGGCGCAGTTGCGAACGTTTGTCGTGAAGTATGCCGCTAAAGTGTTGGGTATTATTATCGGTATCGTCGTTGCTTGGGTTGCCAACATCGATATGTTTCTCTTGATCGATAACTTGATGAGCGGCGTGGAAAAATCAGCCAGCAGTTACCCCTGGTTGACCATTACCTTAACGGGTGTCTCCATGGGGATGGGTTCCGGCCCGTTACATAAAATCATAGCCAGTATGGAAAAAGCCAAACAGACGCGGGTCTCCCGTTCTGAATAGGAGCGAACAAAGATATGCCCGATTTTGATTTTATCCATTTTCTCACCACCTATGGTGGCGTCATTCTTGGGGCGATACTGCTGATAGGTGCCAGCCTGGTCTTGCCGGGAAGCGTACGCAAATATGTGCTCACGGCCGGTATTGCGGTTCTGCTCTATCGTGCGTATCAGTTGTGGACAAACAGGAAACGGTTGGCGGAGGCCGATGCCGAGCGCGATCAATTACGGAAGGTTAATGCCGAGCTTAATTCGCGCTTAACAGGGCTGCAGGCTGAATCAGAAGCTATGCGCCAGAAAAAAATCGCCATTGAGGCAGAGCAGGCTCGCTTAAAGGCCGAGAGCGATAAACTGGCAGTCAACAGTGCCGATACCATTGCCAAAAAAGCGGAGCTGGATCAGAAGGTCGGTGAATTACAAAGCGAGGGTGAACAGTTGCAGAACCGTCGGGATGCCTATGCCGCAGCCTTAAATAAAGCGGCTGAGCTTGGCAAAAAATACGCTATCGAGTAAGGAGTTGTTATGTACGCCAAATTATTTGGGGCCTGCGTACTATTTACGGCTACGCAGGTTGCTATGGCCGACTGTTTGGTGCCAGTCGATAAAGCAGCCATGGCAGTGCGTGCAGTGGAGGGCATGACGGTCTATATCGTAAAAAAAGAGTATGTCGATCAGCTCGACTGTTTGGATACCCGTTTGGTTGATGATCAAGCTGCGTATATCCAAAAATTGGAGCAGTCACTTAAGCAGTATCAAACGGTCGCCAATGAACTGGAAGAGAATTTAAAGCAATACCAGACGGTCACTTCCGATTTGAACAGCACCTTGGCCAATTCAACCTCGTTAACTGATCGTTATGATCAGCTGGTGATTAAATACGATCAACTGTCGGTCGACTACTCCGCCTTGGCTGACCGCTACGACGATCTGGCTGGTAAGTATCGCAGCATAGCGCTCGACAGCGGTGGTTTGTTCTCATTTGATACCGGAGTCGGTATTACCGATGATGGCGATTTTATGGGGCTTTTGGGCGTCGGCTTGAAACGTTACCGTTTGTGGGGCGTGGTGCAGGAAGAGAACACAGGCGTGGTTTTGGGAGTCTCCCTCCCATTTTAGTGCCGGTTGATCAATGTGCTCTTGACTTCCGGCGCCTGTTGTTTGCCGAGCGCTACAGCGCTCAACCAACGCCTGATAATCACCCCGTTGCACCGGGTTTTATTTAACGCAGTAATCGCGCTCGAAAATTCCGGCCTTTTAATTTTCCCTGGGTAATTTTTGCAAGCGCCTGCTTGGCGACCGCGCGGTAAACAGCCACAAACGCCTTGTTGGGGGTAATGTGAATTTTACCCAGCTGGTCACCACCTATCCCCTGCTCGCCGGTGAGGCCGCCAACAATATCCCCCGGCCTTAGTTTATCTTTTTTACCGCCATCAATTTGCAAGGTTTGCCATTTAGGTCGGGGCGGGGTGGTGCTCAGCAGCTGCTGTTGGGGGAGGGGGCTGAGGGTAGGCTGCTCGGAGAGCTGATCCTCAAGGCGATCCAATTTAAACTGCTCATTTTTATTGACCAGGCTACAGGCCAAGCCACTACTGCCGGCGCGCCCGGTTCGCCCAACCCGATGCACGTGCACCTCGCTGTCCCGGGCCAAGTGGTAGTTGATCACCAAGTCGACCGCTTCTATATCCAAACCGCGTGCCGCGACATCTGTGGCAACCAGCACCGTTAAGCTTTTATTGGCAAAGCGGACCAGCGTTTCGTCGCGCTCTTTCTGTTCCATGTCGCCGTGCAGGGCGGCGGCATAAAAGCCAGCGGCGTTTAGTTGGTCGCAAACGGCCTGGGTTTCACGCTTGGTGTTGGCGAAAACAATCGCGGATTCGGGGGCTTGCTCCAATAACAGTAATTCAGTGGCGGTTATCCGTTGGCTCTCATCATCAAGTAGAAAAAAGCGTTGTTGGATCAGATTGTTCACCGGTTCACTGGCGATCACGATTCGAACCGGATCCTGCAACACGCGGCCGGCAATTTGTTCTATCTCCTTGGGGTAGGTTGCACTAAAAAGCACGGTTTGGCGTTTGCTTGGCAGGTACTCAACTATCTCGTCCATTGCGCTTTGGAAACCCATGTCCAGCATGCGGTCGGCTTCGTCCAGTACAAAATAGTCTGTGGCGGAAAGATCAAGTGAGCCTTTCTGCAGATGCTCCAATAGTCGACCCGGTGTGCCCACCACAATATGGGCCCCATGCTGCAGTGAACCCAGCTGGGGGCCGAAGGGTTGCCCGCCGCACAGAGTCAACACCTTGATATTGTGCGTGCCGCGGCCCAGCCTGCGTATTTCGTTGGCCACCTGATCGGCCAGCTCCCGGGTGGGGCAGAGCACCAGCGACTGCACACAAAAGCGTTTTACCTCCAGGTGATGCAGCAGACCCAAGCCAAAGGCTGCGGTTTTGCCAGAGCCGGTTTTTGCCTGGGCAATGACATCGCGGCCATTGAGTATGGCCGGAAGACTCTCTGCTTGTATGGGGGTCATGGTTTGGTAACCCAGTTCTCCCAGGGTGACTAACAGCGATGGGGCAAGGGGCAGGGTGGAGAAAGCAGGCAAGCGGGAGTCCTCTCAGGGGTGTGGCCCGGCATTGTACCCTTAAGTTGGCACCAGCACGCGCTTTTATTGCTGTACGCCAACGCTTTGGGCGTTAATACTGGCGGCTGTTTGGGTAACCCTTGGGGTGGTTTTATCGTGGCAGAGCAATGGCATCTGTTTTGTCGGGTGGTGGATAACTTTGGCGATATCGGTACCTGCTGGCAGCTTGCCCGCACTTTGGTAAGCCACCACGGCAAAGCGGTGACGCTTTGGTTGGATGATCTACCCAGTTTGGCCGCCCTGTGGCCGGGGGTGGATACTGCTAATGCCCAACAGTCGTTAGAGGGGGTGAGCATTCGCCACTGGTGTGATCCTTTGCCTTTGGTAACCCCCGGTGATGTCGTCATTGAGGCCTACGGCTGTGAACTGCCGGCGCTGTATATCGAGTCGATGGCTGGCCATACGACTCATTGGCTTAACCTGGAATATTTAAGTGCAGAAACCTGGGTGGCCGATTTTCATTTGGGGCGATCACCTGTGCATGGGCTTAATAAAACTTTTTTCTTTCCCGGTTTTGATAATCATTCGGGTGGCCTGCTTTGGGAGCCGGAATTACTAGCCCTGTCTGAGCGGTTCCGAGAGCCCAGTGTGCGTAAGCAGTGGCGCCAGCAGATGGGCATTCCCGAAGTCGCCGATGTCGTTACCCTAAGCCTGTTTGCCTATGCCAACGTCGCCTTGCCTATACTGCTCGATAGTTTGAGTAAGGCACCCTTTGCCAGCCATCTGCTGGTCCCCGAAGGAAAGGTTTCCAAGCCCATCAGTAACTGGTTGGGGCAGAGTTTTGTTGCCAGCAACTCCTACAGTCGTGGCAATTTGCAGCTGACCGCGCTGCCCTTTTTAGCACAGGATCAATACGACCGTTTACTCGCCTACTGTGACTTTAACTTTGTCCGTGGTGAGGCGTCATTTATGCGGACGCAAATGCTGGGTAAACCATTTCTTTGGCAGATTTATCCTCAGGAGGAGGGGGCTCACTATATAAAGCTTAACGCTTTTCTGGAGCGCTATTTGGCAGGGGCCCCGACGGCGTTGGTCGAGCCGGCAAAGGCGTTACACGGTACCTGGAATGGCGCAGGAGGTGACGCTTTTCGGGCGGATTTATCACCGTTGCTGAGCACTTGGCAATCGCACTCTCTTAACTGGCAAAAAAAGATGATCTCTTTAGGGGATCTCGCATCAAATCTCGTGCTTTTTTGCGGCCTTCAGGTATAGTACCGCGCGCTCAAATCTCCCTCCATTTTTTGGATACCTAAACTATGAAAACCGCACAAGAGTTCCGCGCTGGCCAGGTCATCAATCTGGATGGCCAAGCCTGGATTGTTCTTAAAAGTGAATTTAACAAATCTGGCCGTAATGCTGCTGTCTGTAAAATGAAGTTAAAAAACCTGATCACCGGTGCCTCCCAAGAGCCGGTGTTTAAGGCCGATGATAAATTGGAGCCCATTATTCTGGATCGTAAAGAGGTAACCTACTCCTACTTTGCCGACCCTCTCTACGTTTTTATGGACGAAGAGTACAACCAGATTGAAGTTGAAGCAGAAAACCTGGGTAACACCCTCGACTTTATAGTGGATGGCATGCCCGAAGTATGTGCCGCGATATTTTATCAGGGCAAGGCCATATCGGTAGAGCTGCCAACCACCATTGTGCGTACTGTTGATTACACCGAACCCGCTGCCCGTGGTGATACCTCTGGCAAGGTGATGAAGTTGGCTAAGTTAGCCAACGGTTATGAACTGCAGGTAGCCGCCTTTATCGAGACCGGAGAGGCGATTGAAATCGATACCCGTACCGGTGACTTTAAAGGTCGAGCCAAGGCTTAATCCGATTCGCTTTTTCTATAGTTCTAATAACCACATCCCAAGCTCTGGAAATATCTCAGCTATATTCTTCAGAGCTTTTTGCGACTGCCATAGGCTATCACCGATGGTAGCACTCCTCCCCCTAATTACCCGCCCCATATTCTGAGTCTCCGCTACTGTGGCTTATGCTTGAAGCCATTGCGTGGGCTAGCGCGTGCCGGTTTAGGCTGCCGTTAAATATTACCGGCTGTACTAAGCGTTAAATAACGGTACAGTGTCTGTCCCTGTTAACGTTAATTGGTATAGCTGCAAGAACCGTTTTAGTTATGTTTATAAAAAGGCTCCCTGGCTTCTACTGGCTGGTGTCGCTGCTGATGGCACAGTCTCTGTTCGCCTATGCTCAGCCGTTGATGGTCAATCCCTGGTTGGCGCAAATAGAGTACTTTGAACAGCTGGATAGTGTGCATCCACCGCCAACCAATGCGGTGCTCTTTTTAGGCAGTTCCAGTATTCGGCTCTGGTCAAGCTTGCAGCTGGACTTTCCCAATGCGGTGGTCATCAATCGTGGTTTTGGTGGCTCGGAAATTAGCGATAGTGTCTTCTTCTTTGAGCAAATTGTGGCCCCTTACCAGCCCCGCTTAATTATCTTTTATGCCGGTGAAAACGACATTGCCCATGGCAAAACACCGCAACAGGTTTTGGATGATTTCAAAGCGCTGGTGCAGAAGGTGCAAACCGAGTTGCCCAACACTACACTGGCCTTTATCAGCATAAAACCAAGCCCGGCACGCGCAGGTGTTCGGCCGGCAGTGGCGTTGGCTAACCAGTTGATTGCTGAGTTTATAGAGACTCAAGAGCGGCTGGTTTATGTGGATGTGTTTACCCCTATGTTGGCTGCCGATGGCTCACCGCGTATCGAGTTGTTTATTGATGATGGTTTGCATATGAACTCGCTGGGTTATCAGCTGTGGGTAGAGCAGTTACGACCCTTATTTCAGTGATTAAAAAAATTGTTTCAGCAATCAGCTGTTGTGCATTTTAAAAATATAACGTCAAAGGTTTTTGGGCGTAATTAGGGAGAGCAATGCAATGGACGAAAATATCTACGCTACACCACAAGCAACACTGGCAAACGAAGAGGTGGTGTCGACTGAACGGGCCAGTCGTTGGGCCAGGTTGGCTGCATCGCTGGTCGACACCATACTCCTCTTTCCCGTGATGATTGCCTGCTATTTTGCGATTGTGGCTTACGCCGATGAAATAATCGGTGGGCTGAACAGGTTGTGGTTCGAGGTTGCCTATGTGGTGTTATCAATTGTTTACTTCTTTATTGTTAATGGCTGGCTGCTGGTTAAAAGAGGCCAAACGTTGGGGAAAAAGTTGTTGGGTATTAGAGCAATCAAGCTCAATGGCGATGCTATGGATATGCCAACGATTGCCAAACGCTATGCTTGGTATTGGTTAGTGCCGCAGGTGCCCTATATTGGTGGCGTGGTCGCTGTTATCGGCACCCTGATGATATTTGGCCGTGAAAAGCGATGCCTGCACGATCACATAGCCGATACCAAAGTGGTGAAGGTGGGTTAATGGGCAGTGCCAGGCGCCGGCGATGGTGGTATTCGGCGGCAATCAGCTCGGCCTAAGGTATGCCTGTAATTGCCACACAATTGGACTAAAATAGCACTTTCTTAAGGGGGCGATTAGATTACCATTCCCCCTTTTTGTGTGTTGCTCTCTTCACCAGTAATCCATTCAGCTCGCCGAGGAGTCTTTATGATCAGCAGCTTTCATCCTCCCGTTCGCACTCTCATGGGGCCCGGTCCCTCGGATGTTCACCCGCGCATTTTATCCGCCTTGGGGCGGCCAACCATCGGTCATCTGGACCCGGCGTTTATTCAGATGATGGATGAGGTGAAGGAGCTGCTGCAGTACGCCTTCCAAACCAAGAATCCACTGACGCTACCTATCTCTGCACCGGGCTCTGCCGGTATGGAAGCCTGCTTCGTCAATCTGATTGAGCCGGGCGATAAAGTGGTGGTGTGTGTGAACGGTGTCTTCGGTATTCGCATGCTGGAGAATGTCACCCGCACCGGCGGTGTCGCTGTCCGGGTCGATGATGAGTGGGGCAAACCTGTCGACCCGGCCAAGCTAGCCGCGGCGCTTGAGGCCAACCCGGATACCAAAATTATGGCGTTTGTCCACGCCGAAACCTCCACCGGTGTCTGCTCGGATGCCGCAACCCTTTGTGCACTGGGGCGTAAACACGATTGTCTGGTGATTATGGATACCGTCACCGGCCTGGGTGGAGTACCGGTTCTGGTGGACGAGTGGGGAGCCGATGCCGTCTATTCAGGCTCACAGAAGTGCCTCTCCTGTACGCCGGGCCTCTCTCCGGTCACCTTCAGCGAGCGCGCAGTCGAGGTGATACGCAACCGCAAAACTCCAGTACAGAGCTGGTTTTTGGATATGAACCTGGTGATGGGCTACTGGGGTGAAGGTGCTAAGCGCGCCTACCACCACACGGCGCCCATCAACGCCCTCTACGGGTTGCATGAATCCCTGGTGATGTTGCAGGAGGAGGGGCTATCTGCCGCCTTCGCCCGGCATCGCGTCATGCATGAGAAGCTCTACGCCGGCCTCACGGAGTTGGGCATTCGCTTTGTGGTTGACGAAGAGTACCGCCTACCCCAGCTCAATGCCGTTTGGATTCCGGAAGGCGTGGACGACGCCGTCGCGCGCACGCGTCTGTTGAATGAATTTAACCTGGAGATTGGTGCCGGCTTGGGTGCCTATGCTGGTAAGGTATGGCGCATTGGCTTAATGGGTTACTCCGCCAAGCAGGAGAATATCGATCTTTGCCTCAAGGCATTGTCTGCGGTTATTGCTCAATAAGTTCGGTCGGTTAAAAACAGAGGCAGTGGGCTAGGGAGTTCATATGGATGTCGATAGCGAGGCCACCATGTCAACCACTCGACCGGTGGTGAGTGGCTGGCGGCAAGGTACCGTTGCGGGTAATGGTGTTGATCTTGTTTATGAGGAGCGCGGTCCAGCCGATGGCCCGGTGGTGTTATTAATTACCGGTCTCTCCTGGCAACTGATCCATTGGCCAGAAGAGTTTTGCCAGCCACTGCTCGATGCCGGGTATCGGGTTATCCGCTTTGATAACCGCGATGCGGGCTTATCGTCCAAAATTCCCGGCCGGGTAAAGTTCGATGTTATGCAGTCGGCCATTATGCGCCATTTTGGCCTGCCTGCCAGTGCCGACTATACCCTGCACCACATGGTGGACGATGTAATCGCACTGCTCGATGGCTTGCAGGTCTCCCGGGCACATCTGGTGGGCGCCTCAATGGGGGGAATGATTGCCCAACTGTGCGCGGTGAAAGTGCCTGGGCGGGTGGCCAGCCTGACATCAATGATGTCGT
Organism: Halioxenophilus sp. WMMB6; assembly: GCF_033283405.1. NCBI lineage: Bacteria > Pseudomonadati > Pseudomonadota > Gammaproteobacteria > Alteromonadales > Alteromonadaceae > Halioxenophilus > Halioxenophilus sp. WMMB6. The sequence continues at coordinate 1,194,192 of NZ_JAWMQR010000001.1, read as the reverse complement.
CTACCAACCACCCGTCGCTACCTACCGCCGAACCCGAGGTGTTAAAAGCACTGTTTGCCAAGTCTGTGGAACATTCGACGGAGGCCATCGTTGAGCGCTCTTTTCTGTTTCATCAATTAATCGGTAGCCCCGCTTACCCGACGCCTGACTCTGAATTGCGTGAATTGTGCCGCACGGCGTTCGAGCGCTCCTATCGCCCGGGCGGGGTGATGCGGCAACTGCATGCCATCATTGCCACGGGCAGTTTTGAGCACAAACTGCTACGGGTAAAGGCGCCGACCCAAATTATTCATGGTGATGCCGACCGAATGGTGCCCCTTAAGTGTGGCCGGCGCACGGCGCGCGCTATCGATGGGGCGAAACTCGAGGTTATTCCCGGTATGGGGCACGATTTTCCGTCACAACTGCTGCCTAAATTAGCTGACTTATGCCTGCAAAATTTTCAGTGTGCCTGAAAGCAGTTTTTATGGCTGACCGAAGAGATTATTGGGGTTGGTTTTACCCCTTTATTTTGAGTGTTGGAATCTGTGGCCAGGTCGGGGCGGAAGAGTTAACGGCGGACGCATTGAAGGCAGAGGATATCTGTCTGTTAGAAGCGCTCAAGCAGGCCAGCGATGAGGCCAGTGTCGCTTCGGTGCGTGAGGCCTGCCATCTGTTATCGCTACCAGAGAAAATCGAGAAGGCGGCCGCCTCGGAAGAGGCGACTGTCGATGAAACTCTGGTCGGGGATCGCCCGGTCGACGCCTCTTTGGATGAGGCTTTAAGTGCGGCGGGCCGTCGTCGATTGCTGGAAGAGGCTGCTTACCAAAACCGGTTTGCCCTGGAACCTCACCGGCCCAACTATTTTTTACCTCTGGTCTTTTTGGCTGATGTTAACGATCAGCCGTTTATCAATGATTACGACGATAAACTGGATCGTTTTGAGATGCAGTTTCAGCTCAGCATTAAGGCGACCCTGGCCAAGGGCGTACTGTTCGACCACGGTACCCTCTACGCCGCATACACCAATCGCTCCTATTGGCAGGCCTATAATGCCGATGTGTCCCGGCCGTTTAGGGAGACCAATCACGAGCCTGAAATGTGGCTCGCTTTTGGCTCGCCCCTGCACGCCTTTGGTTGGCAGAATATTACCAACAGCCTCGGCGTTAACCATCAATCCAATGGCCGTGGTGGCGAAGCTTCACGTAGCTGGAACCGGGTCATCGCCAGCTCTGTGTGGTCGAAGGGCAATTTGGCGGTTGGTCTGCGTGCCTGGTATCGGCTGAGTGAAGATGAAAAAGAGTATGAGGGTGATCCGAGAGGGGATGACAACCCCGATATCGACGACTACCTGGGCTACTCTGACCTACAGTTGGCCTACACTCGCGACAAGCATACGGTTGGCCTCAATATTCGCAATTTTGTTACCGGTGCCAACCGGGGCTCCGTGGAGCTTACCTGGAGTTTTCCAATGGGCAAACGCTTTGGTGGCTACTTCAAATATTTTAACGGCTACGGCGAGAGCCTGATCGACTACAACGTGCAAACGGAAAGTGTGGGAATCGGCTTTCAGTTAAATGATTGGCTGTAAAATAATCCACTCAATTATTCCTCTTTTGCGCATATTCCTCCCTCCTCAGCTTTATTTGCGCATGGCCCACCAATTGCCCGCCAAAATTAATAGCAGTCCAAAACTGCCGGCTAAGGTCCATTGATACTCCTCAAACAGCGCCGATAGTTGCAGTGCAATGAAGGGAATCAGCATACTCATGTAGGCGGCTTTATCCGGCCCCAGGGTTTTGATCAGCCGTAGGTAACCGGCGAAGGTAATGATTGAGCCAAACAGCACCAGGTAGGCGAGGGCACCCAGGTAGGTGATACTGGTATCGAATTGCAACTGAGTGCCAAGTAACAGGGCGATAACAGCCATAGTTACAGTTCCGTAGCACATGGCCCAGGCGTTGATAGCCAATACAGAGAGCCCGGTATTGGTGTTGTGGGCAGCGGTGATATTCCCCAGCGAGGCGAGCAGGGTTGCGAAGAGGGCGAGCGCCAGGCCGGTAGTGGTAGTGTCTGCAAAAGTGAAATTTTGCAGCTCTTTGGCAAACAGCAGCAGCACGCCAACCAAGCCCAGGCAGCCACCGACGATGACCTGGCTTCGTATCGCCATTTTTAAGAAAATACGGCCGTTAAGCGCATTAAAAAAGACGATGGTGGAGAAGGTGGCGGCGATCAGGCCACTGGTGAGATGCTGGGTTGCCAAATACAAAATCCAGTAGTTGAGGCCAAACAGAAAACTGCCTTGCACAATCATCAAGCCATGCTGTTTTAAACTTAATTTCAGGGGCTGGCCCCGGATAAAACACCAGGCAAACAGCAAGCTGCTCGCCAAAGCAAAGCGGTAAATCACTGAAGCCAGTGGGTCTACCGTGCCAAGTTGTAAGGTGATGACAATCCAGGTGGAGCCCCATATCAGGGCAACTAAAAGATAGAGAGCGGTTGTGGCTAACGGCATGGGTGTCCTTACTTTTATAATTTTTGCCGGGCTGGCTGAGTTGGCCGTCTGGCGCTGCGGCAGCATTATTGGCACCCCAGTGGGTTTGCGTCCATAAAAAATTAAAGGTGTTCCTGGTTATGCAACATAGAATTCGGGCAGCGGGTATTTTGGTGCGCGGTGAGACTATCCTGTTGGTACACCACATCGATGGCAATAGCGAATATTGGATTCCGCCGGGTGGTGGTTTTGAAGCGGGTGATGGCTCAACCCGGGAGACGGTGCGCCGGGAAATTTTTGAGGAGACCAACCTGCAGGCGGAAATCGGTGAGCTGGTTTATGTGCGTGAATTTTATGAACCCATTAAAGATACCTACCACGTCGAGCTTTTTTATTGGGTAGAGAATTGGAAGGGGGAGCTCAGTACCGATAACCTGGCGGGCTTGGGGGGCGATGAGCATCTTATTCAGACGGTGCGTTGGGTACACCGCAGTGAACTGGAGCACCTAAAAATTTACCCCGATGAACTGCTCGATGATGTCTGGTTGTTAGCCTCAGCACCTATTCGCAATGCCCGGCATCTCGGGAGTTTTCGCTAACGATTTTCTTCCGCGTTTAATTGGCGTCGACAATGGCCTGCACGGTACCGGCTAACCATTCGTTTACACTCCTGCCTTTATGCTCACTTTTGCCAATGACCGGTATCTGCCGGGAATACATAACAAAACTGGTGGCCAGCATAAAAATCTCGGTGGCTCGTGCGACTTTATCCGTACCGTCCAGCCACTCGGCCACCGGTTGAATCACATACTCACTGACCACGCGTGTGGCGATCTCCTGAGCATCCGGGTGGCCCACGGAGAGGGCAATGATCGCCGGTGGTGTGATATTGATTTCGGAATCGGTGAAGAGCATCGCCAGGCGTTCGCCAAAGCCCGCTTTGGTGGGGGTTAATACTGTTTCAATGCGTACGGCATCAATCAGGGCGGCTTCAAACAGTCCGGCCTTGGAGCCAAAGTAGCGCATAAGCAGCGGTGAGCTGATGCCCGCCCGGGCGGCGATATCGCGAATACCGGTCTGGCTGAAACCCTGTTCGGCAAACAGTTGTTGTGCGGCCAGCAAAATGCTGGCCTTGGTTTTCTCGGCGTTACGTCGTTTCGGTTCTGGGCTCATGGCGCGTGCGTTTGTATTTTTTGGCAAGACTAACCAGCGTTTGACAAAAGGGCAATCCAGGCATAAGTTACCAGGTGATAACTTATAATAAAAGGCGGAGAAAATATGGCTACATTTGTATTGGTGCATGGCGGCGGGCATGGTGGTTGGTGTTATCAGCTGGTGGCGAAAATTCTGCGTGCCGGAGGCCATGAGGTTTACTGTCCCACTCTCACTGGCCTGGCGGAGCGGGAACATCTGCTGAGTGACCAGGTGAATCTCGATTTGCATATCACCGATGTGGTGAAGCTGCTGCAGTTTGAGGATTTGTCTCAAGTTATTCTGGTCGGCCACAGCTATGGCGGCATGGTGATTACCGGTGTTGCCGACCGTGCTACCGACCGCATTGGCAATGTGGTTTACCTGGATGCCGCTTATCCAATGAACAATCAATCCCTGGCCGATGTGGCGGAACCGCTAATGACCGCCGCTCATCGGGACGCGGAGGTGGTGGATGGGGTTGAGCTGGTGCTCTTCCCGGGTAAATTCCCCATGACGGAAAGCGACTACTACGGCGTCACCGATCCAGAATTGATAGCCTGGATGAAACCCAAATTAACACCGCACCCCTGGGCCTGTTTTACTCAAAAACTGGCGCTCTCTAACGAAGAGGCGATGCGCAAGCTGCCACAGTCGTTCATCGTCTGCAGTGCCAATGTGCAGGAGGAGTATCGGGAAATTCTCAACAGCCTCTGTGAGGGACGGTTTTGGGAGATTGATACCGGCCATGATCTGATGATCACCGAGCCGGAATTTGTCGCCGGGGCACTACAGCAGATCGCTGATCAGCTGTAGTACCGTCAGTAGTGTCTGGGTAAGTAGCAAATAAGCGCCCCGTGTTTTGGGGCGTTGACGTAGACGATTAAAGTGATTGGCAACCCCACTTATTAGCTGAAAAGTGCTTTTACCGCCGGACGGTGCACTTTAAAAGAGGGGGTTTTGGGCAGGGCATCGACAAAGCGCCAATGCACTGGCACGTGGGTGGCAAGTAATCGATCGCGAATATGTTTTTCGAGCGCTTCTATACTCGGTTGTTGGTGGCCTGAACGCACCTGAATGGCCGCACCGGGAACCTCAGTTAAACGCTGGTCGGGTATGCCCACGACACTGACAGCAGCGATATCGGGGTGTTGCAGCAGCGCCTTCTCAATGGTTTCGGGCAGTACCTTAAAGCCGCCGCGCATGATGGCGCCGTCGGCCCGGCCGCAGATAAACAGAAAGCCATCGGCGTCGATCAGACCAATATCCGAGGTGCGAATCCAGTGCTCGCCAATGCGCGGCGAGACCACCTCCAACAACCCCTCCTCGCCGATAGGCAGTTCATCGTAGCTCTCTGGGTGCACGACGCGGATCTTAAAGCCGCCGGGCAGCACTCGCCCGACACTGCCAAATTTGCTCTTGCCAAACTCTTCGTACAGGGCCCCGGTCATCGCGGTCACCGGGCCGGCAAACTCGGTGGCGCCGTAAGAGAGCAGAATGGGAATCTGGTAGCGTTCCTCAAAGTTGCGCTGCACGGTTGGGTCCAGTGGCGCGGCACCCACGCCCATGGTTTTCAGTGAGGCCAGATCCTCTTTGGGAATTTTTGCATCCAGCAGCATCTGCAACGCGGCTGGCGCCATACCGCCGGCACTGGGGCGGTAACGCACCACATAGTCGTGCCAGCGCTCAAGGTTGAAGCGGTCGAGCAGGACAATACGTTGATCTTTCACCAGCGCCGGTACCGTTGTGTAGATACCGGTGATATTGCCAATGGGAAAGAACAGGATTGTCGGTGTGTCATCGGCTTTATCGAAAATCTGGCCCGACAACAGGTTTTCACCCACCATCCATTTGCCAATCAGGGCGTAGGTGATGGGGAACTGTTTGGGGGTTCCGGTGGTGCCGCTGGTGAGGATCTGGATGTAGGGCTCATCGCCCTTGCTGTGGCTGGTGATTGTGCTGCGCTCACACTTGTCCACTGGTTGTGCCTGCATCTCGTCAATGGCGATGCCGGCAATGCCCAGCCGCTGTAGGGTTTCGGTGACCTCTGGCGAAAAGTCGTTAGTGCCCGCCACCACCACTGCTGGTTTTTGCTCTTCAATCTGCCGTGCCAGGCTGGCCGGTGATTGAAAGGCATAGAGCATATGGATATTGCGGCCTTTGGACATTAACGCCATCAGGGCCGCCAGTGCCGATGGCCGGTTGCGGGGCACAAAGGTGACCGGGGCATCGTCGGGCACGCCACTATCGGTCAGCAGTGCCAGCAGTTGCTCGCTAACCTTACGCATCTCGCCCCAGGTAAACCAGTTGCCTTCAAATTCAACGACAGGACGGTTGACGTCCCGCAGCAAGGTTTCGGCGCACAATTGTTGCAGTGTTTTCATCGTTTTTATTTCACTATAACCGTTGTTTTTCCAACGAGCGGGGCTCGCGCTTTTGTATCTGAAGGCAAATTGTCGGGGCGAACTAGGGTTCGGTCGAATTGCCGTGGTCGATACTTGGTTTTGGCAAGGGTTAAATTCCCACTGGCTATAGCCGTTTTAGGATAAAGTGCTTTAGACTGGACAACATTACCGTAATCTTATCCAAATATCTTGGTCTATCTTCCAGCTAGTCCGGACATTCTTTGTTGCTTTCGTCCAACTCTCGGCCCATGGAAAGCAGATCACTCGGGGGCTAGAATACACCGCTTGTTATCATTTGTTAACTGCTGTTATCATCCGGTTACATTTGGATCAGTTGATCACATTGGGCCAGCGGGGGCCTCTCGGTGACCAACGGGTACCTCTGTAATCAGCGCGCAACATTTGAAAGAAAATATGGATGAACAGGCCATAACCAATTTGATCTATCGCTGTGCCAGCCTCCAGGATCAGGGTGAATGGGGGGCCGCGGCAGAGCTCTTCGCCAACGCTCAGGTGGCGCTTTCAGCTGGTGGTCAGCCTTTGGATGCCGGTCAGTTGATCGCACTTTGGCGCAGCGAGGCGACGGGTCTAACTCAAGCTGGCGGTAGGCAGCGGTTGATCACCAATCCGGTGGTGGCGGTTGATCAAACAACACGAACCGCCAAGTGCCGGAGTTGTTACACCTTGCTAGAACAGGCTGGCTCGGCGCCGCCACATATGCTCGCTACTGGTGTGTATGAAGATGAATTTGAGTATGTCGCTGGTCAGTGGCGTTTTTCCCGCCGTCAGCGTCTGCCGCTGGCGGAGGCTAAGCGGGTAACAGATGAGCAGGCAGCCGCACCGACTTTAGATGTTACCGAGGATATGTCGCCCACCAAGCGCAGGATATTGGCGGCGGCACAACAGGTCTTCTCCACGGTGGGTTACTCCGAGGCAGGCATTCGCCGAATTGCTGAGTTGGTGGGGCTGTCACCCACTATACTCTTCCGCCATTTTGGTACTAAAGCAGCGCTTTTTGAGGCTGCCATGATTGATGCGATTGTCAAACCCAGGGCGCCGGTGGAGCGTACAAAATTTGGCGAACACATTGCGAGCTTGTTGTCTGACCCCTACCTGGAGAACTGCCCCCACGCCATGACGGTGCTTGCCACCGGCAATGAGGAGTCGCGGGAAATTGCCATTCGGGTTTTGGAGCAGTACGCCATTGGCCCCATGGTTGAGTGGTTGGGTGCGCCCAATAGTATCAGCCGGGCGCGGGAGATTATGGCGTTGTGTGCAGGCTTTGCTCTGTACCACTCGCAATTGAATGCGACCCAACCCAGGCAGGTCGACTCGCATATGGTGAAGTGGCTGGCGCGGAGTATTCAAGCCGTGGTCGACGGGGCCGAGTGAGTTTAATTTAACAGCTGCAGTGCGGCTTTAGTGAATAAAAATACGCGTATGCGAATAATGAAAGTGGGGTGAGGTGATGATTTCTCATATCAATCTGGGTAGCAACGATCTGCCACGGGCAGAGGCGTTCTATAACGAATTTCTCAAACTCTATAGTGGCCAACTGGGGTTTAAGAATGAGCGCACACTGTTCTACCTGCTCGGTGATGGCAGTGGCGCCAAGCTGGCGATCAACCTACCCTTTAATGGTGAACCCGCAACTGTTGGTAATGGCACTATGGTGGCGTTGGCGGCTGCCAATCCCGAGGAAGTGAAAGCCGTTTACAGCAAAGCGATGGCGTTAGGGGCGAGTTGTGATGGCGAGCCGGGGGAGCGTATGGATGGCGCCCTTTATGCGGCTTACTTCCGGGATTTGGACGGCAACAAATTCGGTGTCTTTTGCCAAATGGTTTCCTAGTTAAATCGGTTTGCTGACCGTTTGCACCGACGACAGATGACGCAGGAAGAGGGCCAGTAAACGCAGTTTCTGCAATATGGCTGGCAATAAAGGCCAATTCTGTCAGAATGCGGGGTTTGGCACTTTTTGTCATATGGGCACCGCTGGCCTATGAGTTTGAAAACTACAACAACATTAAATGCTGTTAAGAAATTCTAATTAGAGAGGAGATAAATAATGGCAGCTGACATCAAGTCAATTGATCCAGGCACGCTCACGGAGATCTACCGCCAGATGTCGCGGATTCGTGAGGTGGATAAAGCCATCCAGGCGGGGCTGTCCAGTGGTAAATTTATGTTCACCTATTGGCCCATGACCGGCCAGGAAGCCATTCCCGCGTCAATCGCTCCTCTGATCTCCAGCAAAGACCACATGGTGACTATTTATCGTGGTATCCACGACCAGGTTGCCAAGGGTGTGCCGCTGAAAGGTCTGTTTGCTGAAGCGCTGGGCCGAGAAGGCGGTGTTAACAAGGGTAAGGGTGGTTCACCGCATATCTCCGATCCAAGTTCCGGCTCCATGCTTACCACCGCCATTGTTGGCGCGGGCGCGCCTATTGCCAACGGTTTGGCGCTAGCCGAGAAGATGCGCGGCACCGACGCGGTAACCATTGTTAACTTTGGTGATGGTGCCACCAGTATCGGTGCGGTACACGAAGCCATGAACCTGGCCGGTGTTTGGAAACTGCCAGTAATCTTCCTCTGCCAAAACAACCAGATTGGTGAGTACACTGCCATCCCTGACTACACCGCCAGCGAGGGCTTCACCGCCCGGGCAGAGGCGCTTGGCTTCCGCGGCGTTACCCTGGATGGCAACGATCCAGTTGCCTTCCACAATGGCATGAAAGAGATTATCGACAGTGTCCGTAGCGGTAAGGGCCCGGTATTTGTTGAGGCCATGACTCTGCGTCTTGGGCCCCACGCCGGTGTCGGCTGGAGCCACCTGCTGAAAGGCGACGAGCTGGCGGCTGCGAAAGAGGCCTGGCCAGTACCGGCAACCCGTAAGGCGTTGTTGGAAGCGGGTATCTGCACCGAGGAGCAGCTGGCCGCCATCGACTCAGAAGCCGTAGCCGAAGTGTCCGACGCCGTTGAGTGGGCCATGAACAGCAAGGTCACCGGCGAAGACGAAATGCTGCTTGACGTCTACGGCGACCCAGATACTGTGCCGCGTCGAGGTCAGCGTGTGAAGCGTGAGGCGGAGCCAGCGTTCACCGGTGAAACCAAAGAGATGGCTATGTTCGAAGCGGTGCAGGATGCACTGGACCTCTCCATGCAGCTGGACGATCAGGTCTACTGTTTGGGTGAAGACATCGGCGACGACCCAGGTGGTGTATTCAAATGTTTTAAAGGTATGCAGACCAAGTGGGGTGAGCGTATCCGCCCAACGCCGATCGCCGAGCAGGCCATTATTGGTTGTGCCACCGGTTCGGCGCTGGTGGGCATGCGTCCGGTTGCGGAAATTATGTTTGCCGATTTTATTGGCGTCTGTATGGATCAGCTGACCAACCACGCGGCCAAGCAGCGCTATATGTCTGGTGCGACCACCAACGTCCCCATGACCGTGCGTATGATTGCCGGTGGTGGCATCGGCGGCTTTGGTGCCCAGCACTCACAATCCACCGAGGCGATGCTGTTGCATCAACCCGGTTTGAAAGTGGTCTACCCAAGTACCCCAACCGAAGCCAAAGGTTTGTTGATGAGCTGTATCTTCGACGACGACCCCTGTATTCAGTTGGAATCGATGATGCTTACCTACGCATTGAAAGAGCAGGTGCCGGTAGGGGACTACCGTATTCCGTTAGGCGTGGCTAAAGTTAAACGCGAAGGCACCGACATTACCCTGGTCACCTATGGTTGGCAGGTCATGCAGTGTTTGCTGGCTGCGGAGGAGCTCGCCAAAGAGGGAATCAACGCCGAGGTGCTCGATCTGCGTACCTTGCTGCCGTTGGATTATGATCGTATTCTCTCCTCCGTCGAGAAAACCGGCAGAGCTTTGGTTGTACATGCTGCTGTGGAATTCTGTGGCCTGGGCTCAGAGATTGCGACCACCATCAATGAGGAGCTGTTTACCAAGTTGAAGGGGCCTGCTACCAGATTTGGTGCAGCTTACGCTCCGATAGCGTATTCAAAAACCATTGAAACCGCGCAAGTGCCCAACGTTGCCAGCATCGTTACACGCGTTCGCGAAATGTTTAAATAAAAGAAAGTAAGGGGATCTTAATGTCAACATCATTAACCATACCAAAGCTTCAGATGTCCAGCACTGAAGGAACCTTAGCTGAGTGGCTGGTAGAGGACGGTGCAACTGTTGAAGAGGGGCAGGCCATCTACTCCTTGGAAACCGATAAATCCGTGCAAGAGATCGAAGCCCCTGCTTCGGGTAAGCTGGTGCAGAAGATGGCGGCCGGTGAAACCTACCCAGTGGGAACCGAGATTGGCGAAATCGTTTAAGCTTGTCGCCAAACTCAGGTAAGTCAAATAACTGGCCCTAAATGGGCCAGTTATTTTTTGGGTGTCAGACCGCCTTTTTCAGCAGTTCCTCTGTTCTATACAAATAGCTTTGTTTTGCAAAGTTACTCTTCCGCTTCCCCTCCGTGCAATACACCACAAACTGCCTGATTTTCGATGGCAAAATCATATCTATCTGAAATATAAGAATATTTTAAAATTTTACGAGGAGATTGGTGTCAGCTTTCCAACAGGGGTGTTGAGTTGATGTTTAACACCACTGTTGTATACTTCCCGCTCCCGTTAGCCACTCTTCAAGGGTGTTGGGGCTCGGCATCTAGCGCTCGGGCGACGGATCATTCGCCACCGATTTACGGGGTAACACGCCACGGAAAATGACGCGCTGCCGAAAACGAATCGCACAGTCGAAAGCGAATAGTGGCGTTGTTTAATGGGCGGTCGAGTGGCGAGCTGAGCCTATGGCTAAGCGCCAGAGAAGTGATTGACGGGTGACGGGAAGGGGTATTCCCACTGCTACTCAAGCTGGACAAGGTTAAGCAGGCCCGAATACCTGTGCGGGCCGGTTGCAAACAATAACGATTAAAAACTATTAAAACTTGAAAGATGCGTTCGCCGGGAGCAGGAGATATGTCCAATACAGATACGGAATGGCCAGAGAGTTGGCAAGTGTATGCCCATGGTTTGGCCACTGGGCGTTATACCGACCCGGCTTTTTCACAGCTGGAGTTCGATAAGCTCTGGAATCAGGTATGGCAGGTCGCCTGCCGCCTCGACGAAATCCCCACTGCCGGTGACTACACCACCTACGACATCGGGCGCCAGTCGGCCACAGTAGTGCGGGTCGATGACAATACCGTCAAAGCCTACTTCAATGCCTGCCCACACCGGGGCACCGCTCTGTCAGAAGGGTGCGGCGCCTTTGAGCAGAACCGTATCATGTGCCCTTTTCATGGTTGGAAGTGGGATCTTAACGGCAACAACTTCTTCATCATGGAGCCCCAGGAGTTCAAGGACGGTAAGTTAACCTCTGAGGACGTGCCCCTGAAAGAGGTTCATAGCCGGGTCTATGCCGGGTTTGTCTTCATCAGCTTTGCGCCAACCCCGGAAGATTTCGACGAGTTTATCGCACCGGTAAAAGGCTTCCTTGAGGACCTCGCCGTTGGCGATATGCGCCACTACTGGTGGCGCCGAATTGAGGGCGACTGCAACTGGAAAGTTGCGCAGGAGGCCTTCTTCGAGACCTACCACGTACCCTGCACCCATCCCCAGTTGGACCCGTTGGGCAAAAAGGTGATCTACGAAGATCTCCACAACCCCGGCGCACCTCTGCAGCACGCCCATGTGCAGTACGAGGGGTTGGAGCAGGGCCACGGCCGCTTCTACGCTGGCGAAAAGCCCATGTCCAGTAGCGACACCACGGCCAAGCCGGAGCAGCTGGAATACATGATCGAACACATGCAACACCTGGTCGACGAGATGGATGCCATGGTGCTGCAGCGGGATGTGGATGTGGCGGTCGGCTTGCGTGGCAAACCGGTTGCGGAGGGCTCCTCCTACGGTGCCGAGTTCATTAAAGCTATCTATGCCGATGCGGCAGGAGAGCAGCGGCCAATGCCGGTGCCCAAGCCGGAGACCGCCGCCATGTGGGGTGGTGAAGTGTTTATCTTCCCCAACCTACTGATATTGCCAAATTTGGGTAATGTGATGATGTATCGCATCCGCCCGAATGGCGACGACCCCAATAAATGTATTTTCGAGATCTTCTCTACCACCACCTACTCACCCGCTACCGACGTGCCGCGGGCGGAGCCAATGATTGTGACCGATGCCACCGACCCGGAACAGCTCTTGCTGATACCGCGGCAGGATTTTGGCAATGTTGCTAGAATCCAGCGCGGACTACACTCATTAGGGTTGAAGAAGATCTGGCTAGCGAAGCACCACGAGGTGATGATTCTTAACATGCACCGATGGTTGGACAAATACCTCGGCGCGCCAGAAGCTTAAAAAACAAGGTAATCTTATGGATTTGAATGGAAAGGTCATTGTAGTAACCGGCGGTTTGGGTACCCTGGGCCGGGCAGCCACCGCCGCCGCAGTTGCCGCCGGAGCCACCACCGTGTGTGTTGACTTTGTTGACGGCACCCCTGCCGATGGCGTTATTGCGACCCCGGCGGTTGATCTGGGTAATGCCGAAGCTGCTAAAGCTGCGTTGGCGGCGATCGCGGAAAAATATGGCAAAATTGACGGCCTGGTTAACATCGCCGGCGGTTTCGCCTGGGAGACAGTTACCGATGGCGCCATCGATACCTGGGACAGCATGTACCAGATGAACGTACGCACCGCTGTTAACGCCTGTAAAGGTGCTATACCCTTCTTCCCGGAAGCGGGAGGACGCATTATTAATATCAGTGCTGCCGGCTCTATCAAGGCCGATATGGGTATGGGTGCTTACGCTGCTTCCAAAGCGGGTGTCGCTAAATTGACCGAAGCACTGGCACAAGAACTAAAAGCACGTAATATTACGGTCAACGCTCTGCTGCCGAGTATCATTGATACCAAACCCAACCGGGACTCCATGCCCGATGCGGATGTCTCTACCTGGGTTAGCCCGGCAGCACTGGCTGATGTGATCCTATTCTTACTTAGCAAAGCCTCCGAACCTGTCACTGGTGCTCTGATACCAGTCATGGGTCGGGTTTAAATTTTCAAGGGAGTTAGTACCTAGATGCCAAAAGTTGTATATATCGACCACCAGGACAACGAGTACGTGGTAGAAGTCGAGAACGGTGAGAGTTTAATGCAAGCCGCACTGGACAATGATGTACCAAGTATTTTGGGTGACTGCGGCGGCGCCTGTGCCTGTGCCACTTGCCATGTCTATGTCGATCCAAGTTGGATGGAGAAAGCCGGTGAGCCCAGCGAGACCGAAACTGAAATGCTGGATGGTCTGATTGATCCGCAGCCCACCAGCCGCTTGTGTTGTCAGATCTTCATGAGCGACGAGCTGGACGGTATCACCGTCCGTCTGCCGGAATCTCAGTTCTAAATCTCCTCCCAAAGCCCGGCAGACGCTGGGCTTTACCCTTCTGCGCCCCGGTTTTTCCGCACTTTTCCCATATCGGCACTCCTGTCTGAAGTGCGACCTTGGCAAAGCGTATACTTATGGCCCACCACCCCAGCCAGCCGCCATCCTCCAGCCAGCCAATGGTCACGCCGTGGCAATACGCCAGTTCGCTGATGAAAAGTCTACCGCGCCAGGCACCGCTGCTTAGCCGGGATGAGCGGTCAGCGGCGGTACTTTGGGCGGGCTCGGGTGCTATGTGGTTAACCGGCCATCCGGGACAGGAGTGCGGCCAACGGTCGTTACCGCTGGCCGCCTGTGCCGTCGGTGCCTGGCAGGCCCTGGATGCTCTCAGTGGCGGGCGTTTGGGTGGTGGTGAGCAGGCGCATCAACTGTTGGGTGAGCGGGCAGCTATCGCCGGCCTCTCCCGCCAGGGGCGGGTCTCTGCCGGCGGTGCTTGTCATTTACTCGACTGCCGCGATGGCGTACTGGCCGTCAATCTGGCGCGCAGCGATGACTGGGAGTTGCTGCCCGCCTGGCTGGAGAGTGATGTCCATGATCTGCCTGCACTTAGCGGGCGGGTGGCAGAGCTTGCGCTCGACTACCTGGTTGAGCGCGCCCGGTTGCTGGGCCTGGCCGTAGCAGCCGTTGTGCCGCCCACGCCCCGCAACCACTGGTTCAACTGTCAACGCCTGCATACGCCCTCCACAACACCCACGCGGCCACCGTTGGTTATCGACTTGAGCGCGCTCTGGGCCGGCCCTCTCTGTGGCAGTCTGTTGGCTCAAACGGGTGCGCGCGTCATTAAGGTGGAGAGCAGTCATCGCCCGGATGGAGCCCGGCGGGGGCCCAAGGCGTTCTATGACCTGCTCAACAGTGGTAAACAGAGCGTATGTCTGGACTTCCGCAGTGAGCAGGGACGGTCGCAGTTGCGGCGGTTGTTATCGGCGGCGGATATCGTTATTGAGGCGGCCCGGCCGAGAGCGCTGCGCCAATTGGGAATCGACGCGGAACAGCTGATCGCCGAGCAGCCGGGTAAGGTGTGGCTCAGTATTACCGGTTATGGCCGCCCCGAGCCTCAGGGGCACTGGATAGCCTATGGCGATGACGCCGGCGTGGCCGCTGGGCTGAGCTGGCTGTGCGGCGGTGATAGCGGCGACCCGGTCTTTTGTGGCGATGCCATTGCCGATCCGCTCACCGGCCTCCATTCGGCGCTGCTGGCCTTGGCCTATTGGCAGGCCGGGGGCGGCGTGCTGTTGGATGTCGCTTTAAGTGAGGTGGTAGGCTACTGTATAACGGCCGGTAATCGGCAATCGAGCGAGCTGCTGGCAGCGCTTACGGTCAGCCCCCCATCGGCCAGAACGCTTTCGGCTGGAACCCCTTTGGCTGGAACCCCTTTGGTTAGTACTCCTTTGGCTAGAACAACAGCGACAACGGCAGCCGATCTGGGCGCTGATACAGAACAGGTTTTAAGGGAATTGACGTGAATCAGGGAGAATCGGCACCAGTGGTGCAATCACAGGCTACCCTTTTGCGGCGGGTCGAACTGCTGGAGCGGGGCGTCTTTGACCTGCGCATCCGCGCGGGGTTGATTGCCGATATCGCCCCGGTGTTAGCGGAAGAGAATACCGACCGTGTGCTTGATGGCGGCGGTAATCTGCTGCTGCCCAGTCTGCACGAACACCATATGCACCTGTTTGCCACGGCGGCGGCGAAGAGTTCTGTTGAGTGCGGCCCGCCCAAGGTGAACAACGCCCGCGAGTTGGCAGCGGCACTGGTTGCGGCCACGCCCGGCGCTGGTGGCTGGATCCGGGGTACCGGCTTTTACGATTCGGTTTACCCGGAACTCGATCGCCACTGGCTCGACTCGGTATGCCCCAATACACCGGTGCGCATTCAGCATCGAACCGGCATGCTGTGGGTCTTCAATAGCGCCGGTTTGGCATTGCTGTCGCACACAGGTCAGGAGCCCGAAGGTGCGGAACGGGACCGACAGGGCCGATTGACGGGGCGCTTTTACAATCTGGATCAGTGGTTGGCGGCGCGGCTGCCATCGCGCTGGCCTGATCTGACCGAGCTTTCGGCCAATTTGGCGGCCTGCGGCATTACCCATGTCACCGATACCGGTGTCAATAACGACGAGCAGGTGTGGCAGGCCTTGCACGCCGCGGTTGCGCAACGGGCGCTGCGCCAGTCGGTGCTGGTCATGGGCCAGGCTAGCCTGGCCGAGGCCAGCTTACCCGCCAGTACCCGGTTGAGCCTCGGGCCGCTCAAACTCTATCTGCGGGAGGTCGCACTACCCGAACTGGAGGCTTTTAGCGGCCAGATTGCCAACTCCCATACCCGGCAACGCCCGGTGGCGATTCACTGCGCCACGCTGGTGGAGTTGCACTTTGCGCTGGCCGCTTTTGAGATGGCTGGAAGTATTACTGGTGACCGTGTTGAGCACGCCTCGGTGGCCGATGACGCCGCTATCGAAAAACTGGCTGGTCTGGGTATTACCGTGGTCACCCAGCCCAACTTTATCGCCGAGCGTGGCGATTACTACTTGCGTGAGGTCGAGCCCATCGACCAACCCTGGCTCTATCGCGGCCAATCCTTTCTGAAGGCGGGGGTACCCTTGGCGCTGGGCAGTGATGCCCCCTACGGCGAGATCGACCCCTGGGCGGCGATGCAGGCCGCAGTGGAGCGAACCACCCTGGGCGGCCAGGTAATTGGTGAGGGTGAACAGCTAACGCCGCATCAGGCGCTCAATCTAGTGGGAGGCTCTCCACTTGCCCCGGGCAGCGGCTTGCGCGATCTGGCGGTTGGCCAGATGGCCGACCTGGTGCTGTTGGATCTGCCCTGGCGTCAGCTGCGCCGCCAGTTTAGTCGCCGCCATGTGCGGCTGACCTTCAGCGCCGGTGAATTTATCTATCAACGACGGTAACCATTAGCTCCATTACCGGCTTTAAACTTAACCAATCCGTGGGCCGAGCATGCCAACAGCCTCTGATGTTCAGATCCTAGCGGTCGCAGATCTACCGGCCGAGCCAGAGTGGTTGGCTCTGCAATCCACACCCGTTGTTGCCTATGGCGATCAAGCGCACATTAATGCCGATGTGATTGTGGCCGATGAACAGGCCGCTGTTGGCCTGGCCGAGAAGATTGCCACCCAGCCCCAGGCGTCACTGGTGCTGGTACAGGTGTTGCGCGCCGGTGAGCATCTATCGGCCAACTTGGCGTTGGACCTGGAGTCCTTGGCTTTCGCCACGCTGCAAGGGGGTGGTGAGTTTGCCGCCTGGTTGGCTGGCCGTAACGAAGCGCCTGCCCAAGTGCGCGGTGAAGGGCCAGCGGTGCTACTGGCGCGCAGCAACAATGAGCTCTTTGCCTGCCTAAATCGCCCGCAGCTGCGCAACTCCATCACGGTGGAGATGCGTGAAGCGCTGGTGGAGGCGCTGGAGCTGCTCCTGCTGGATGACTCCCTCACCAAGATGATTCTCTCAGGCCTTGGCGACTGCTTCAGCGTGGGTGGTGAATTGCGGGAGTTTGGCACCGCGCTGGACCCAGCTACGGCCCACTGGGTGCGCACGGTGCAAAGCCCGGCCCGCTTGCTGGCGCGCGCCAGTGAGCGTCTGGAGTGCTGGCTGCACGGTGCCTGTATCGGCTCCGGGCTGGAGCTGCCGGCTTTTGCCAAGCGGGTAGTGGCCCACCCCAAAACCTTTTTCCAACTGCCGGAATTGCAGTTGGGCTTGATTCCGGGCGCAGGGGGAACGGTTAGTATCAGCCGCCGTATCGGCCGCCAACGCACCGCCTGGATGGCGCTGAGTGGTCGCCGGGTGAATGCCAAAACCGCGCTGGCGTGGGGGCTGGTCGATGAGTTGACTAGCCCGGATTGGGTGCCACCTGCACCTTAGTCTCCCGATGGGGGCGGCGCAGTAGGGCAAAGGTGGCAGGCAGGTCATCCAGGCCGACCACCTTGCTGATCAACAATTTTGGGTCGACATGGCCGTTATCCATGGTACGGGCGACATGCTCAAAATCGCGCAGGGTATAGCCCACGGGAAATAACAGCGAGACCCCTTTCATACCAGCAATAGCCGGGATAAAACTGTCTGGTGCGGTGCAAAATCCCAGGGAGACCAGTTTGCCCAGTGGTCGCACCAGTGCCAAGCCATGGGCCAGAAAACCCTCGGCCCCCACACACTCCAGGACGATATCCGCCGGCCCGCCCAGTGCCTGTGCAATACGCTCGGCTTCATGCTCGCCGCTGCAGACAAAGCCATCACCGCCCATCTGGCCCACCAGCTCTGCCCGTCGGGGGGAGCGGGAAACCGCGACAATGCGCCCGGCACCCAGCCGCTTGGCCCAGTAGATGGCACACAAGGCGACAGTGCCAGCGCCTAACACCACCACCCGGTCACCCACCTGCATGCCTGACTGCTGAATGCCGTATAAACCGACCGCCATGGGCTCGATCAGGGCACCGTCGGCCTGACTGAGGGTGTTGGGCAGTTTCACGGCCACCGCGGCCGGGACTCGCAGCAGTTCGGCAAAACCACCCACCACACCAGGTGCAGCTCGACAGAGGGTGAGGTTACCCTCGCGGCAGGCGGGGCAATTTACCTGGCCACAACCGGTGGAGGGGAGGGCGGTTATCAGGTCGCCAATTTTGAAGTTGGTGACGGCACTGCCCACGGCCACCACTTCACCGGCGTACTCGTGGCCGAGCACCGAGTTGGCGGGAAAGTCGAAGTGGTGGCCGGAGGTGAGGTGCAGGTCGGTGCCGCAGATACCACAACGGTGGACTCGAATAATCAGGTCGGTGGCGCCGGGGGTTGGGTCTGGCAGGTTTTGTATGGTGATCGTCTGGCCTTGGCCTGGGTAGACAGCTGCTCGCATAGGGGTGTACCGCTCTTCTTTGGTTCTTCTTTTTGTTGTTTAGTAGCCGGTGCCGGAGTTCGTTATCAGCGATCCGAACCGTGGCCACAGCCTTCGCTGCTATCAAACAGTGGCAGCAGTCGCTCAACCGTCGACGGCGAAGCCTCTAGTTAGCTGGAACCTTAGCAAAATAGGCCAGGCCCGCCGCCTCGGGCCAGATAAACTCCAGGTAGTGGCCAAGTGGTGGGATATCGACAAAGCAGTGGCGCATAAAGCCGTGATCTATGTTCTCCGACAGCAGCGGCCAACCCTGCTTGGCAACCGTTGTTTGCAACGTCAGCCATTGTGCCTTGGTGTAAATCAGGAAGCCCAGATGGTGTAAGCGAAAAGCAAAGTCGGCGTCTGGCAGGGCTTTCATATAGAGGTCCGACCCCGGCCCCTCGGCCGTGATCAGTTCATAGAGGGTGTTGCCCATCCAGGCCAGCTCTACCCGGATATAACCACCGGCCGCCATTTTGCCCTCCAGTCGCCGAATCTGGTGGATGCCCAGTTCCTTAAACTGAGCGAGCGCGCGTTCGATATCGTTGGTGGCATAGGCGATTTGGAAGTGGTCGTTGGTCAGTAGTCCCTGGGCGTTGGTGAGGTTCAGTTCGGGCCGGCGTATTCTGCTGGTCATGGTCGTGCTTACAGAGCTGCGGCGCACCGCGTTGGTGGCGTCATTATTATTCCCTTAATTGATAGTAGAAACGATTTTTTAGAGTCGCAACTTCTGGGGGAGGCGAGTGGTGATGGGGGGGTAGCGGCGACTAACGATCGCTAGCTGTGATCAGCGGTAGCGTTCGAGCACGGGTTCGTTGATTTCTATTGCATTTTGGCTTGGGATTTAAGATAGTGAGCGCTATCTATATTGGTCAGTCCATATATTGTTGGCCTCCTACGTGAACTGCTAGGGCGCTAGCTGATTGGTTGATCCGATGGTCAGGAGTAATTAAAAAGTTTTTTGTGGCGTTTGTGCGCCAGCAATTTTGCTGGCGTTTTTTTTCGCCCCAGCTTCTGTATAGGGAACACGCTGCTAGCTCCCGGGGTTGATGTCACACCTTGCCGAGGTGGTAAGTTAGCCTGTGTTGGTGTGGCTGGGTATCATGCAACCAACGTGATTGAAGCCGTTGGAGAGATAGAGATGGCAAAGGATTCCACCCGTAGCGGCACTACTTCCCGGACAGCCGGCGAAGCGCTACCAACAGGCCGACGAAAACGCCGCACACCGGAAGAGATTATGGAGCGGCTGCTGTCGGCGGCGAGCGAAGAGTTTATGCAATTTGGTTTTGCCGGTGCCACCACCGCAGCCATTGCCCGAAGGGCAGATGTCACCGAAGCGCAGCTGTTTCGTTACTTTAACTCCAAGGGGGATATCTTTCAGGCGGCCATCTTTGCCCCGCTGGGCAGGCTTCTGGAATCCTTTACCGAGCGCTACGCGGTGCATATTAAACCGACGGACAACATTCGTAGTGTGGTGCGCAGTTACATCATGGATCTGCTCGCGTTTATTCGGCAGCACTCCAAAATGTTTTTGTCGTTAATCGTCGCGGAGGCCTACGCCTCGGATAAGGCCCAGGGGGTGAGTGGCCTACAGGGGTTGCACCTCTATTTCGAGCGCGGCGCCAAAGCGATGGAGTCGCGTTTGGGGGAGCAGACCCCGGTCAATGCCCAGCTGATGGTACGCGTCTCGTTTGCGGCAGTGCTGGCTTGTGTGCTGTTTAAGGATTGGATATTTCCGGAAAATTTAGCCACTGCCGAGCAGATTGATAACGCCATCATCGCTTTTGTGATCGATGGTATTAACGCCAACCCAGACCCGGGTTTAAGTGAGCTATAGCGGTGTCCGGTTTACGCTCGTTGAGTGCGGTTAAGCACAACAATCTATGAACAACTCGATAAAGGTTGGCCTGCTGAACGACCTGGCCAGCACTCCGCCCAGCCCATCCGACCTGGAAAGCTGGCTACAGCGAGTGGCCGATGACTATTGGGCTGCGGGTCGTCTGCCGGCACCGGTGCAGTTTATCAATGGTTGGGGGCTGGGCTTGCCCGAGGGCTCCGCCGCTAACGTACTGGCGGCTTATCAGCAGTTGGTTGCAGAGCCGGTGGTGATGGTAGTGGGGCCGGCCATTGGTGATAACGCCCTGGCAGTGACGCCACTGGTAACTGAATTGCAGGTGCCGACCATCAACTGGGCCGGTTCCGAGCGAGCCCGCAGTGAGTGGATGTTCCAGTTGCAGATTGGCTCCCACGAAGATGAATCAATCCTGTTGGCGCGCTTTCTCGAGCAACAACAGGCCCGCTCGGTGGCAGTGGTTTACGACCAGTCGCCGATTGGTGATGGTTATCGACACTTTTTTCTGGCCGAGGCGAATCGTCTGGGGTGCTCCCCAAGATTGCAACTGGGGGTGCCGCCGGTAGCGGAGGCGCTGGCTGAGGATGCCTTTGTGGCGCTCGCCAGCACGCCGGTTGATGCCGTGGTCTATCTGGGCCTCGGCCATGTGTTGCCGACCCTGGCGCTGGCCTTGGCCGGGGCTCAGTTCAGCGGTTTGACGCTGGCTACCAGTGCCGGTATTCGCGGCTATCAGCCTGGCGTCGGCGCGGCACTGGAGGGGTGGATCTACGCCGACCTGGTCAGCGAACACAACAGCACGCTTGTGGCTTATCGCCAACGGCTGAATCTGCCGGCCCGGCAAAGCTTGGCGGCGGCCAAGGGTTACGATATGGGGCGCCTGGTGATGGAGGGGCTGGCCAGGGCACCGGCTCTCACTCCGGCCGGTGTGCGCCAGGGGTTGGAGCTGATCAAATGGCTGCCAGCGAGCCTGGGGGAAGAGGGCACCCTGTTGGGTTTTGGGCAATGGCAGCGGGGCGCTTTGCAGGGCCGATACCTGGTGTTGCGCCAGTGGTTGGCGGGAGACTCCTGTTTGCTTAAATACTCCTCTGGTAATTGACCAGGCTCCGCCTGAGATGTACTCTGCATTGCAAAGTGAAATCTCTGCCTGAGTTCGATAACAATAATTTAAGAGGCTAACGGCCGTGAAAGATGTCGATCAAGCGTTACTACAAATCGCCAACATTCGAGCACAGTTGGCGGCCAATACCCGTTTTTTGGGAATCTCCCCCGAATTCAATCTGGTCATGGCGGGCCTCGCCGCAGTGATTGCCATGACTCAACACCAGTTCCTCTCCGCCGGTGACGACCTGGGAATCATCACCCTCTGGGCGACCGTGCTGTTGGCCTCCGGTGGCATAGTCTCCGTCGATGCACTCACCCGGGCCAAGCGCCTGCACGGTCGCTGGGGCAACACCATGTTGGCGGCACTGCTATTGAAAATTCTGCCCTTTCTGGTGGCGGCGGTGGTGTTTACCACGGTAATCGTCAACTACCTGCCGGAGCAGATATGGTTGGTGCCGGGTATGTGGCAGCTGTTAATCGGGTTGACCGGCTTTGCCGTGTTGGCCAGCGTGCCGCGGGCCATGATTGTGGTGGCGGCCTGGTTTTTTTTGATGGGAAGTTTTGTCCTGGTGGCCGCGGCTGAACAGCAGAGCCTTTCACCCTGGATGATGGGTGTCCCTTTTACTTTAGGGCAGTTGGCGGTGGCCTATATTCTTTTTCAAGCAAGGGAGCGTGGTTGTGAGTAATGAGAAAGCGGATGCGCCATTTGCGTATCATGGGTTGGATCGTGTTTTTCATGAAAAAGCTCGACTTGGCATTGTCAGTTCCCTGGTTACCCAGGCTAAGGGGCTGGCATTTTCCGAATTGAAAGCATTGGTTGGTTTAACCGATGGCAATTTGAGCCGGCACCTGCAAGTGTTGGAAGAGGCGGGGTTTATTGCTATCCAGAAGGGATTCGAAGGCAAGCGTCCGGTGACTCACTGCACCCTGACCGCCCTGGGTCGCAATCAGTTTTTGGATTATCTGGATGTGTTGGAAGAGGTGCTGCGCACAGCGTCTGTTGCCCGCGAAGTCACGCCCGATTCCATTCCCTAGAATCAGCCCGTGAGGGTTGATTTTTTTTGGCAATTAGCTTTGCAATGTAAAGTAAAAATAATAACAAACAGGCCCACCGTACAGTGATAGCGAGTCGGGTCTTAATCTGAGCATCAAAGAGGTTTCAGTCAATGACACAATCCCAGCAGGCAGAGCAGCCTATTCCCGATCACGTGCCCGAGGAGTTGTTCAGAGATTTTAATATCGATGACTACACCCACGAATTGGATGACCCTTATCTGGCCGGCGCCAGACTGTTGGATGGGCCGGATATTTTTTGGGCCACCACCGCTTGTAACGGCCACCCGGGTTGGGTGTTAACCCGCCACCAGCTGGTGGCGGAGGCCTACGCTGATCCTGAGCACTTCTCCAGCGAACGGGCCGACTTGGCCGCCATGGGGGTGACCTGGAAATTAAATCCGCTGGAATACGATCCACCTGTGCACCAAACCTACCGCCGGCTGCTTAACCCCATGTTTACCCCCAAGGCAGTAATGGCGATGGGCGAGCCGGTGAGCCAGGTTTGTAACGAGCTGCTGGATGCCATTGCCGAGCGTGGTCAATGTGAATTTATCGCTGATTTTGCCGAGAAATTTCCCTCCTATATTTTTCTGGATCTGATGGGCATGCCGCGTGAAATGCTCAATCAATTTATGGAGTGGGAGCGCCTGATTTTACGCGCGCAAGACCCACGCCATAAGGCCGGCGCGTTGCTGAGTGTGATTGCCTATCTGGATGGCTTTGTCGATCAGCAGATGCAAGATCCCACTTCGGAGGTGATGAAGGGCATAGTCAACGCCCAGTACGAAGGCGAGCGCTGCCTCAACAAAGGCGAAATTATGGGTATGGTCACACTGCTCTATATCGGTGGCCTGGATACCGTCTACAGCACGTTGGGTTGGATATTTCAGCACCTGGCGCGCGACCAGGCGCTGCAGGAGCGGCTGCGCAATAATCTCGATCTGGTCCCCCAGGCGGTGGATGAATTTCTGCGCGCCTATCCGGTGGCTATGCCGCATCGCAAGGTGAAACAGGATTTCGAATTCCACGGTGTACAGATGCGCAAAGGCGACCATGTGTTAATGGCCACCTTTGCCGCCCATCGCGACCCCCAGGCCTACGCCAATCCCCATCAGGTGGATATCGATCGCAAGCCCCGGCACATGGCCTTTGCCGCCGGGCCACACAACTGTTTGGGTATGCACTTGGCCAAGCGCGAATTGCGCACCGTGGTCGAGGCGGTGGTCTCCCGCTTTAAAAATATCCGCTTGCCGGAGGGCGAAAAGCCTGAATTCCATACCGGTGGTACCTGGGGACTGGATCGCCTGGTGCTGGCCTGGGACAAGATTTAATTCAACCTACATTGCTGCGCAGATAATTTTAATAAGCAGAGGTTAAGCGCGTGTCTGAAATACGTTTTGATAATCAAGTGGTGGTGGTGACCGGCGCCGGCGGCGGTTTGGGGCGCGGTTATGCCTTGGAGATAGCCCGCCGCGGTGGCCAGGTGGTCGTCAATGATTTGGGCGGCGCGGTGGAAGGTGGTCGTGGTAGCTCGACCATGGCCGATCAGGTGGTTGCGGAAATTATTGCCGCCGGCGGCAAAGCGGTGGCCAGTTACGACTCGGTGGCCTCCGAGAGCGGTGCCCAAAATATTATTGCCACGGCACTAAACACCTTCGGCCGGGTAGATGCCCTGATCAATAACGCCGGCAATATGCGCATGGGCTTGTTGGTCGATTCGAAAGTGGAAGATCTGCAAGCGCTGCTGAATGTGCACCTGCTGGGCAGTTACCACACCAGCAAAGCGGCCTGGCAGGTGATGCAGCAACAGGGTTACGGCCGAATTGTCTTTACCGCCTCCAGTGCCGGTATTTTTGGCAATCCCACCCAGGGCTGTTACGGCGCTGCCAAGGCCGGGGTTTTCGGTTTAATGAATACCTTGGCCCACGAAGGCCGCGAGTTGGGCATCCTGTGTAATGCGGTAATGCCGGTGGCCTTCAGCCGGATGACCGACAAAGCCAGTGAAGCCATTGATGAAAAAGTATTGGCCAAGGCTGCGGAATTTTTAAAGCGCGCAGAGAACGCCATGCAGCCGGAGTTTGTCAGCGGCTTGGTGACTTATCTGGCGAGTAATCAATGCCAGGTAAGCCACAGTGTCTACTCCTCCTGTGCCGGTCGGGTGGCGCGGGTGTTTGTCGGTGTGGCCAGCGGCTGGCAGGGGTCGCGCTCAACACCGCCCAGCGCCGAGCAGATTGCCGATAACTTCGCACAAATTAACGACTTGAGTAGCGGCTACTCGACACCCTCAACCCCTACCGAAGAGTTGGGCACTGTGCTCGGTGCCAGTTGAAATTTATTACCTGCTTTTTTCCGTTTTCTCAAAAGTAAGGAAGCGCCTG
This sequence comes from Halioxenophilus sp. WMMB6, assembly GCF_033283405.1. Taxonomy (NCBI): domain Bacteria; kingdom Pseudomonadati; phylum Pseudomonadota; class Gammaproteobacteria; order Alteromonadales; family Alteromonadaceae; genus Halioxenophilus; species Halioxenophilus sp. WMMB6. Next base: position 1,169,417 of record NZ_JAWMQR010000001.1, on the reverse strand, counting down.
CTGATCTTTACTTAGCGGTAGGCGGGCGATGATTACCGAAGCCTCCGACATTTGAGGTTTTCACACTACATAACTATAAAAATTGAGGTTTTCAGATGTCACACAAACAATTCGTTGACCCTATTCAACGTCCACCGGTGGCGGCCGCCAGTGCCGCTTTAATGGCTGGTTTCGCTTTAGCGCAACTGCCCTCGGCCATGGCTGAGGAGGCATTTGTTATGGAGGAGATTGTGGTTACGGCGCAACGCCGCGAAGAGAGTTTGCAAGAGGTGCCGATTTCGGTGGTGGCCATGTCGCAAGCGGCATTGGATAACGCCGGTATCCGTTCCACTCGGGAGTTATCGGCGGTGGTACCCAGTATTCAGATGGCGGTCTCTGGGCCATCGGCGATTTTCTTTGTGCGCGGGGTCGGTAATACCAGCGCCGGTACCGGAGAAGAGGGCACCAACGCCTTTTATGTGGATGGTGTCTTTATGCCATCACTGAAACAGGTGGCGATGAAGTTCAACAATATTGAGCGCATCGAGGTGCTGAAAGGGCCCCAGGGTACTCTGTTTGGCCGTAACTCCAGTGGCGGTTTGGTGAACATCATTACCCGCGAACCGGGGCAGGAGTTCACCGGCAACGTTAAACTCGGCTACGACAACTACGACACCTCCCTGGCCCAAGCCTATTTGGCGGGACCACTTACCGATACCTTGGCGGCCGATATTGCACTGACCTCCAGCTCCCAGGAGAAAGGCTGGGGTGAGAATCTCGCCACCGGTGACGAAATCGGCAGAGGTTGGGATTGGGGTGCGCGCAGTAAATGGGTCTGGACGCCTAGCGATAAAGCCAAATTTACGCTCGCCGGTGAATATGCCAAATCGTCGGATACCTACTCCCTTGGGTTCCGCCTGGATCAGGACTCCATTGGCCTGCTCGGTACGCAACCACTGGACGACCCCTACGATATCAACACCACATCGCGGCCGTACATTAATCTGCAGAGTTACGGCGTAAATTTAACCGCTGACATTGACCTCGACTGGGCCACGTTAACCAGCATCACTGGCCATCGTCACGGCGAAAACGACAGCTATTTCGATACCGATTTAACGCCGTTGGATCTATTTAATATTCGGGTGGAAGATACCGAAGAGTCCTATCAGCAGGAGTTTCGTCTGGCCTCCAACAGTAGCGGTCGTTTGAACTGGCAGACCGGTATTTTCCTGCTGCGTTTAAACGCTGATCTGGATCCGCAATCGCACACCGGTTTGGCCTTGGGCGGTGCCGATTACGCCGTCTACTCCAAACTGGAAACCACCTCTTACGCACTGTTTGGTGAAGCCTCTTACGATATCACCGAAAAAACCATTCTCACCCTGGGCGGGCGCTACACGCGTGATAAGTTGGATTTTGAAGGACGCCAGGCACTCATCGCCAACGACTTTACCCTGGCCACCGCAGATGAATCGGTGAAAGAGAATGAGCCCACTTATCGGTTGTCGCTGCGCCAGATTATTAACGACAACGTGAATGTCTACGCCTCTTACAATCGTGGCTATAAGGCGGGTACCTTTTCCATGTCGGCCATAACCCAGGCGCCGGTAAAACCACAAACCATCGATGCCTTCGAAGTGGGTGTGAAGTCGGAGCTGTTTGAACGGCGACTGCGTTTTAACGCCTCTCTGTTCCATTATGAGATCAGTGATTATCAAGTCCGTTCGGCGGCCGGTGATAACCCGGTGCCGACTTTGCTCAACGCAGCCGCGGTGGATTTGGATGGCCTGGAGGTGGAATTTGAAGCGGTGCCCACCAATAACCTGCGGTTGTTTGGTGCGCTCTCCTGGTTGGATTCGGAATTTACCGATTTCCCCTATGCCCCCATCACCTCGTTAAACCCGAACTTCCCTTTCGGTGCCAGCGAAACCTTGGCTGATGCCTCGGGCAATAAAACACCACTGGCCCCGGAATTTGCCGGTAACCTGGGGGTGAATTATTCCCTGCCGTTGAGAGACAGCTCCGTCATCGATCTGACAGTGGTCTACAGCTACAACGATGGTTATTTCTTTGAGCCGGATAATCGCCTGGAGCAGCCATCCTTTGAGCTGTTGAACTCCTCCATCACCTATCGGGCGGCTGAGCAGTGGCGGGTGGAGTTGTGGGGGCGCAACCTGTTGGATGAGGAGTATTACACACAGAAACTGACCGTTGGCCCATTTGCCGATAACGCCATTCCAGCGGCGCCACGCAGTTATGGTGTTACCATTGCGTTCGATTTTTAATTAAACTTTCCAATCGGAGCGACACGGCACCACGTCAGTGGTGCCGAATTATTTCGGGCTTTGGATAAAAATAATATGAACAATTTTGATGAGGTTTTCGACTTTGTAGTGGTGGGCAGTGGCGCTGGCGGCATGAGCGCGGCACTGTTTGCCGCCACTCGCAATAGCCAAGTGGTTATGTTGGAAAAGTCGGATTTGATTGGTGGGTCAACCGCCCGCTCTGGCGGTGTGATGTGGATTCCCAATAACCGCTTCCTGAAACGTGATGGCATCGAAGAGAGCTACGATAAAGCCAAAACCTACCTCGATAATCTCACGGCTGCAAACTACGACACCCCGGGTTCCACTGAAATCCGCAAACAGACCTACCTCCAGGAGGCGCCCCAGATGCTCGATTTTCTGGTCGAGCAGGGCATTAAGATTGACCGCTATAAATATTGGCCGGACTACTACGATGAGCGCCCCGGCGGGCTTGAGTGTGGCCGCAGTGTCGGTGCGGAACTGTTTAATATTAATGAGCTGGGTGAGTGGAAAGCGAAGATGCGCCCCGGTTTTCTCGATCTGCCGGCCAGAGTGGATGAGGCGTTACTGCTACCTAACTTTAAACGCTGCTGGCTGTCGTTCAGCTTGCTGTTAAAGGTAATGGCGCGGGCCATTGGTGCAAAGTTAACGGGCAAGGAGTATGTCGGTGCGGGCGCGGCGCTGCAGGCGCGCATGCTGCAAGCCAACCTTAAGGCGGGGGTCGATGTTCGCACCGAGAGCCCGGTAACCGAGTTGATTATTGAAGAGCAGAAAGTGGTTGGTGTGGTCACCACCAAAGATGGCCAACCCTGGCGTATCGCTGGCAAAAAAGGGGTGCTGATTAATGCCGGCGGTTTTGCGCACAATCAGGCCATGCGTGACCAATATCTGCCAGGCACCCAGGAGTTATGGACCAGTGCCGCCCCCACCGATACCGGTGAGATGTTGCAGGAGATGGTGCAAAAGGGGGCGGCTATCGCGCAGATGGATGAGATGGTCGGCAACCAGTGCACGCTACCTCCCGGCAGCCGTAACGGTGATATCCGTGTCTCCATACAGAGTTCAGTGGCCAAGCCACACGCAATTTTGGTGGACCAGTCGGGCCTGCGCTATATGAATGAGGGTGGCTCCTACATGGCCTTCTGCAAAGGCATGCTGGAGCGCAATAAAAGCGTGCCGGCGGTACCGAGCTGGATGATTTTCGATAGCCAATACATGAAAAAATATATGTTGGCCGGCACCATGCCCGGCTCGAAAAAACCCCAGCAGTGGTACGACAGTGGCTATTTGCAAAAGGCGGAAAGCCTTGAGCAGTTGGCGCAACTACTGGAGGTGGATGCCACTAACCTGCAGTTGACGGTTGAACGTTTTAACGGCTTTGTACACAACAACGACGATAAAGACTTCCAGCGCGGTCAGCGCGCCTATGACCGCTGGTTGGGTGATTTTCTGCACAAGCCCAACGGTACCCTGGGCACCATTGAAAAAGGGCCATTCTACGCCATCCCGGTGGTGCCGGGGGATGTGAGTACCTACGGTGGCGTGGTAACCGATGAGCACGCGCGGGTGTTGCGTGGCGATGGCTCAGTCATTGAAGGGCTGTACGCCTCCGGGGTATCGACCGCTTCGGTAATGGGGCGTGTCTACCCCGGTGCTGGTGCCAGTATCGGCCCGGCCTACACCTTCGGCTACCTGGCGGCAAAACATGCCCTTACCGGTGCTTAAACTTTCCTCTAGCGGCGTTTGAGCAATCTCGCCATTGGCTTGCCGCCGCTTTCTTCATAAAGTCCTCCTGCCTAATCGCCTCGCTTCAATTTCGGAGCGGGTCGCTCGTTACCGGCGTTGTTTAGTCAACCGACTTTCTTCCGCCGGTACGAGCTTGCCACTGGTCGTTACTGCTCGGTAACGGCCAGTTTTTTCATAATAAAAACGATAAAAAACGACAGAAACGCCACTCTGAAAAAGCACGCAAAGTTCCGATAACAATAATTTTCTGTGTTGCCATTGAGAGTCCCAACCTATGACCAGCTATGTAAAATCGGCCGTCGCGGTTTTAGCCGCTGCTGCCAGCGTCACCACTCTGCCCGTACACGCACAGGGCAATGAATTAGAAGAGATTGTGGTTACCGCCCGTAAGCGGGCCGAATCGATAATGAAAGTTCCGGTCGTGGCTACCGTTCTCAGCCAGGAGCAAATATCCCGTTTTGCCACTAACGACATTCAAGCCATCTCCGACCGTGTTCCGGGCCTGGTAACCGGTTCAGCCACCTTGAGCTTTGGTTCGCAGTTGTCGCTGCGTGGCGTGGGCACCAGTACCCTCAATGCCACTATTGATCAGTCGGTATCACTCAACATCGACGGTATGCAGATGACCCAGGGGCTGGCCTACAAGGCCGGTCTATTCGACATGGCGCAGGTGGAGGTGTTTAAAGGGCCCCAGGCACTCTTCTACGGTAAGGCCAGCCCCGGCGGTGTTATCGCCATTACCACCGCCGGCCCCAGCGATGAGTTCGAGTTGTTGTTGCGCCAGGGGCGGGAGTTTGAAGCCGAGCAGGACGTCACCGATTTTATTGTCTCCGGGCCAATTACCGATACCTTCGGCGTGCGCCTGGCCACCACCTATAGTGAGCGTCAGGGCTACTTCCGCAATGAGGCAGAGGCCTTTGCCGGTTTTGATACCGGGGCTCAGAACCCTCAAGAGCGGGATTTCGCTCCCCAACGGGAGTGGTTGGTGCGCGGTACTGCCAAATGGCAGCCCAGTGCAGTGCTCTCCGCCCAGTTAAAGGTGAACATCGCCGAGGCCCATACCGAGGGCGACGCCGGCGCGCTGCAGTTGGCCTCCTGCCCGGATGGCTTGGCGGCACCGCAGCCTTTGCCGATTCCGTTTATCGGCGGTGGTGACGACTGCCGGATCGATGACACCGTGCACATTGTCGATGTCAGCCCTAACGCCTTTATCGGTGTGCGCAACAATGGCGTGCAGTTTTTTGATCAGCAGCAGAACTTCGGCACCCTGGAGTTGAATTACGATTTGCACGAGGCGCTGACGCTCACCTCGGTATCGGGTTACTACGATCTGCAGCAGGAGTCGATGATCAACGGCACTGCTACCACGTCGGCGGCACCGGCGCTGGTGGCCGACCCAGACTTCGACCGCACCGATTTCACTCAGGAGATTCGTCTCACCTCCGACTACAGCAGCGCGCCGCTCAACTATCTGTTGGGGGCTTTCTACCACGACGGCGAGATGTTCTATCGCAACAACGTTATCGGTAACACCTTTTACGGCCTGCCGCCGGCGCTTAACCGGGGGGAGCAGACCATCGATATTGAATCCATCTCACTCTTTGGTCAGCTGATTTGGGCGGTCTCGCCCAGCGTCGAGGTGGCGATTGGTGCCCGCTGGACCGACGAGGAGCGCAGCATTGATATCCTCAACACCATCACCGGCACGCCGACGCCGGTGGCGGTCGCCCGGCCGAAGCTCTCTTCGGATAACGTATCGCCGGAGTTGAGTGTCAGCTATTTTGCCAGCGACGATCTGACCCTGTTTGGCTCGGTGAAACAGGCCTATAAGTCGGGCTCGTTCGATACGGTGACCATCCCCACTGCCGGTGAAGATCCCTCTTTTGACGATGAAAAGGTCACCGGCTACGAGTTGGGTCTGAAGTCGCAGCTGCTGGAGCGTCATTTAAGCCTCAATCTGGCCGCCTACTACAACCAGTACCAAGATATGCAGGTGGGGGCCAATGAGAACCGCAACGGCGAGATTGTTATTCGTACCCTTAATGCCGCTTCGGCCGATATCTACGGGATCGATTTCGACTTCAACTATCTGCCGGCGGCGCTGGCTGGGGTGAGCGTTTACGGGGGCTTCAACTACAACCAGGCGGAGTACGATAAGTTTGATAACGCCAACTGCTGGGGTGGCCAGATGATCTCCGAAGGGTGTAACCGGGGCTTCGATGCCAATACCGGCCTCTACACCGCCCAGGATCTCTCCGGTGGCGATCTGGTGCGGGCGCCGGACCTGACCGCCAACCTCGGTGTCGATTACGAGCTGGCATTTAACAACGGTTTGTCCCTGACGCTGGGCGTGAATGGCTCCTACTCGGACGACTACTACACCAACCTGCTGCTGCGCGATGACATGATTCAGGATGCTTACACCAAGCTTAATGTCAGTGCCATTCTGGCTGGCCGAGACAACAGCTGGGAGGTGGCGTTGATTGGCAAAAACGTCACCGACGAGCTGGTCAGCGGTAACTGCGTTAACGCCAACCTGGCCAATGCGGCGGTGTTCAGCGGCGTGATTACCGGCGGTGACAGCCGTGGTCCGGCGGGGATAGATGAGTTGGGCTGTAATGTTGAACCGGGGCGGGAGGTGATTCTGCGCTTAAACGTCCGCCTGGATAGCTTCCTCTAATTTTCACATCACCACTGCCACACCCTGTGGGTGAGTGAGAGCCGCCTGCTAAGTCAGCCGGCTCTTGCACAGTCAACTCAGCACTGTTGCAGCCGCTCAATTTCGGCCAGGCACTGCCGGGCCAGCGCTTTTCTATCGTCAACGGTTTTCATGACGGTGGCGGTCGCCAGGCAGCGCCGGTCGCCGGCCACCAGCTCGGCATCGGCGTTATCCACCAGAGTGAGGTCGACAAAGTCGTGGTAGAGCTCGGCGATGGTGTTGGCCTTGGGCTCGACACCCAGCTCGGCCATGATTTTTGCAGCCGGACCCTTCAAAGCCATTCCGGCCACGATGGGGGAGACGGCAACTACCGGTACCGTTAACGTCTGCAGCCGCTCTTTAAGCTCGGCCACGGCCAGCATCGGCATAATACTGAGGTAGGGGTTGGAGGGGCAGAGGATCACGCCGGCAAGGCCGGGGTGGGTTAGCGCCTCGCGAACACCCGGTGCCAGCTGGGCCTGTTGGGCACCTTTAAACTGCAGGCTCTGCAGGGTGGGCTCTGCCCGGCGACCAACAAAGTAGCGCTGAAACTCCAGCCACCCCTCGTCGGTTTCGACCAGGGTGCGCAGGGGGTCGTTGCTGACCGGCAACACCCGCTGGTGTATACCCAGACGCTTGGCCAGGCTTTGCGCGACGGTGCTGGCATCTAACCCCTGGTCGAGCAGATGGCGGCGCGCCAGGTGCAGGGCGATATCTTTGTCGCCCAGTAAAAACCAACTGGGGCCGGCCAGCTGTTTAAGCTCGTCCAGTACCTGCCAGCTCTCATCGGCCCGGCCCCAACCCTGATCAGGGTTGGCGATACCGGCCAGGGTGTAGAGGACGGTGTCGAGGTCGGGCCAGATAGGCAGCCCCAGGTGCTCGAAGTCATCGCCCACATTCACGGCGATGGTGAGCTGCTCCGGGGCCAATACTTGGGCGAGACCATGGGCCAGTTTGGCGCCGCCGACACCGCCGGAGAGTGCCAGATAGTGTTTGTCGCTCATCGGAACAGATCCTGTGCCACTGGCCGAATCAGATCGGTGGCCCGGCCATCTGCCGCCAGGTAGCGTGGATCGAGGCCACGGATCAAAACGATGGGCGTGCCCTCGTCGGCTTCACCGCCCACCAGGGTGGCGGTGGCGCAGAGCTGGTCGGCCACCGCTTGTTGCGTGACCACCATCTCCCGGCCTTCGCGGTCGCAGGCGCCGCGCAGGTCAAACAGGGCCGAGAGACCAGCGGCGCCAATGCAGGTGCCACACACGCCCATGCGCCAGGGGCGGCCAAAGCTGTCGGCGATCATGACCGCACAGTCTATGTCGGTGCGCCGCTGCAGCTGCTCGCGCAGCTGAGTCGCGGAGTGGTCGGGTTCTTTTGGCAGCAGCAGTGCCTGGCCGCTGCCGGGCACGTTGGATTGATCGATTCCGGCGTTGGCCAGCACAAAGCCCAACCGGTGGCGGACGATCAGCACACCCGGTACGGCGCGCACCACCTCACTCGCCTCCGACAAAATCAGCGCCACCAGGCGGGCGTCTTTCTGGCAGATTTCGGCGTACTCCAGGGCCTGGGGAGTGGGGGTGATCTCGGCCAGGGCGACGCTGCGACCCTCGGCCTTGGAGACGATCTTCTGCGCCAGCACCAGCACGTCGCCCGCCTGCAGTGACAAGCCGCTGGCCGCTAAGCCCTGCAGACAGTGGCCGGCCAGGTCGTCGCCGCTAACGACCTCGGGAATTCCCTGCAAGGGGTGAAAACTCAAACTCAAAGGGGTAACTCCGATTCCGGTTGAGCAGCTGCGGCGTGGGGGCGCTGTCTGCGCAAGGGGGTGTGGCTGGTGGCGATGAGCTCCGCCGCCTGCAGCGCCCGTTGCTGGTCTGCCTCTGCCACCGTTTGGTAGAGGGTGTTGCGCTGCCTGGGGCTGCGGCCCAGGGCGTCGATCAGCTCGATCATGGCGGCGGGGGGGAGCTCCTGGCCGTAACTGGCGCCGGCGGCGCGGCTGATCGACTCGTTCATCAGCGTGCCGCCCAGGTCGTTGACGCCGAGCTGCAAACAGCGCTGGGCCCACTGTGGGCCAAGTTTCACCCAGGAGACCTGGATATTGGTGATGAGAGGGTGCAATACCAGGCGGGCGATGGCGTGCATTAATAGGGTTTCGCGCAGGGTGGGGCCGCGGCGGGCTCTGCCGCGCAGGTACATGGGCGCCTCCATGTGCACAAAGGGTAGGGGGACAAACTCGGTAAAGCCGCCGGTTTCGGCCTGCAGGGTGCGAATTTTCTGCAGATGCCTGGCCCAGTGCTGGTAGCCGTCGATATGGCCAAACATGATGGTGGCGGTGGTGCAGAGCCCCAGTTGGTGCGCCTGGCGGACGATCGCCAGCCACTCGTCGGTGGGCATCTTATCCGGCGCCAGCAGGCTGCGGACCTGGTCGTCGAGAATCTCGGCCGCGGTGCCGGGCAGGGAGCCGAGGCCCGCCGCTTTCAGTTCGCGCAGATAGTCGCCCACGCTTAAGCCCAGGGTTTGCGCGCCGTGGGCCACCTCTAGCGGCGAGAACGCGTGCACGTGGATCTCGGGCACCGCCGCCTTGGCGGCGCGACAGATCTCCAGGTAGGTGTTGCCGTCGAAGTCGGGGTGGATGCCGCCCTGCATGCAGACTTCGGTGGCGCCCCGGTCCCAGGCTTCGCGCACCCGGCGGGCAATTTCATCCAACTCCACCCGGTAGGGTTCGCCGCGCAGGTTTTCGTGGGCGCGCCCCTTGGAGAAGGCACAGAAGCGGCACTGGTACTGGCAGATATTGGTGTAGTTGATGTTGCGCACCACGGCGAAGCTGACGCTAGCGCCCACGCTCTGTTGGCGCAGGTTATCGGCGGCCTGGCAGATACGGGTGAAATCCTCGCCGCGGGCAGTGAACAGCTCGGCGATTTCGGCCTCACTGAGTGCCTCGCCCTGTTGCAGGCGTGCCAGCAGCTGGGGGATGGCCGTGCCGCCCGGTGCCCGGCCCGAGATATCGGCTAGGTCATCGCTATTGGCGCTCTGCTCGCTGCCCGGTGACCACTGGCCGACCCGGGCCCAGCCGCCGCCGTCGGACAGGCGCAGTACCGCCGGTTGCACCGATTCGGCCAGCCAGGTGGTGGGATTCTGGACAAAGCGGGGGTAGGCGGTGAGCCGCTCCACCAGTACCGCACCGGCGCGTTCGGTCTCCTCTGCCAGGTGGGCTAAGTGGGGCCAGGGGGCTTCGGGGTTGACGTGGTCGGGGGTGACCGGTGAAACGCCACCCCAGTCGTTAATGCCGGCGGCAATCAGTTCGGTAAGATCGCCCTGGTAGAGGTTGGGTGGTGCCTGGATGCTCACCTCTGGCGGCAGAATCAAGCGCGCGCAGGCGATGGTCCAGCAGAGATCGTCCATGCCGGGCTCGGCGGCTGCGGCCATTTTGGTGCCCGGTTTGGCGCGGAAGTTTTGTACGATCACCTCCTGCAGGTGGCCATACTGTTCGGCCAATTCGCGCAGCTGCCAGAGCGATTCCAGCCGCTCCCGGCGGGTTTCGCCAATGCCGATCAATATGCCGCTGGTCATGGGTACCTTGGCTTCTCCGGCCAGGCGCAGGCTCTGTAAGCGACGCTCGGGCAGTTTATCGGGAGAGCCGTAGTGTGGCCCGCCTTTCTGGCAGAGCCGCTCTGATCCGGATTCCAACATGATACCCATGGAGGGGGCGACCGACTTTAGCTTTTGGAAATCCTCCGCACTCATCAACCCCGGGTTGAGATGGGGCAGCAGCCCGGTTTCGTCCAATACCAACTGGGCAACGTGGGCGAGATAGGCCAGAGTGTTTTCAAAGCCCATCTCCTCGAGCGCCTCGCGGGCCACCCGGTAGCGGGCCTCGGGCTGGTCGCCCAGGGTAAAGAGTGCCTCTTTGCAGCCCTGCGCCTGGCCTGCGCGGGCAATATCGAGCACTTCCTCGGGAGTGAGGTAGGCTCGGGCCAGCGCATTGGGTGTGTGGGCAAAGGTGCAGTAGTGGCAGACATCCCGGCAGAGCTGGGTGAGTGGAATGAATACCTTGCGTGAATAGCTCACCCGGTTGCCCCAGGTTTGGTTGCGAACGACTTGCGCTTGAGGGGCTAGAGCGCGCCAGTCGGTGATCTGTTCCAGGGCAAACGCCTCGGCACGGCTAAGACAAGAGCGGGACATTAAGCGACCTCAATATTGGCTTCGGCAGACCAGTTGTGGGGCAGGTTGGCCAGGTCCTGGGGGGTATCCAGGTCAAAGCTGAGCTTGGACGGGTGCATGGTGTAACACTCCAGATTGAGATGCTCGGCCTGCTGCAGATGCAGGTTCAGGCTGTTGGGGCCAAAGGCGGGTTCGATCAATCTGGGCGGGGAGCAGAGCAGGGCATTGGTGCCGCAGCGGTGGTGGTCGGGTACCAGTACCAGCGGTTCTGGCCGCTCCAGCAGCTGGCTGATGGCCTGTTCGTCGCAGAAGGGCAGGTCGGCGGCGATCAGCAGGGCCCGCTGGGCGCTGGCGGGCAGTTGCCGCAGGCCGTGGGCACAAGCCGCCGCGGTGCCGCGATCGGTGGACTCATGGCAGATGGTCGCCCCCAGGGCGATGGCCAATTCGGCCATGACCGGGCAGCGGGTGACCGCCACCAGCCGAGTGACGGCCGGGCAGCTGGCCAGGCTTTGCAGTACCCGACTGGCCAATCTCTGGTAGAGCGCCTGGCGTTCGCGCTCGGTGAGCGTGCCGGCCAGCCGGGTTTTGGCCTGGCTGACCGTTTTCAGTGGAACTATGGCCCAGGTTTCCAAGTGATCCTCACGCAAAGGCAGTACGCAGCTTAGGCACCACCTGCTCGCCAAACAGCTTCAGGAAGCGCGCCTGATCGGGCCCGGGGGCGTGGAATACCAGGTGGCTAAAGCCCATCTCCACATAGGGGCGCACACGCTCCACTACCTCGTCGGCATCGCTGCTGACAATCCAGCGGGAAGCGGCCCGTTCGATAGGCAGGGCATCGGCCAGTTTTTCCATCTCCAGAGGGTCTTCGACGTTCATTTTTTCTTCTGGTTTGAGCGCCAGCGCCCCCCAGAAACGGGTGTCTTGCAGGGCCTGGTCGCGATCGTTGTCAAAGGAGAGCTTTATTTCAATCATGCGATCGACATCTTCGGCGTTACGCCCGGATTTTTCCACCCCGGCGGCGACATTAGGCAACAGTTTGTCTTGATATAGATCCCACGCCTTGCCACTGGTACAGATAAACCCTTCGCCAATCTCACCGGCAAATTTGGCCATTACCGGGCCGGCACCGGCAATATAAATGGGTACTGGCGTCTCGGGCCGGTCGTAGATGGTGGCGCACTGGGTGCGGAAGTAGTCACCCTGGAAGTCCAGTCGCTCTTCGGCCCAGAGCTGCTTGATCAATTTGATGGCCTCTTTCAGGCGCAGGGTGCGCTCCCGTTGTTCGGGCCACTCCAAGCCGCTGGCGGGTACCTCGTTGAGTGATTCTCCGGTGCCAACCCCCAGGGCCAGGCGCCCGGGAAAGAGGCAGGCCATGGTAGCGAAGGATTGGGCTATGACCGACGGATGGTAACGGAAGCTTGGGGTGAGCACGCTGGTGCCCAATATCACTCGCTCGGTTTTGGCGCCGAGGGCACCCATCCAGGAGAGTGAGAAGGGGGCGTGGCCACCGGTGTGGCGCCAGGGTTGGAAGTGGTCACTGATCCAGACCGAGTCCAACCCAACCTGTTCGGCCATAACACCGTAGTTGAGCAGTTCAGTAGGGGCGAACTGCTCGGAGGAGGCCTTGTAACCAATTTTTAAATGTTGACTCATACTACTGGCTCCTAAATCTTGGCAAGAACATCTTCAGCGAAGCGGCGGGCATCGTCGCTCCATTCAGCTCGGGTGTCACCTTTCACGGCGTAGCAACAGCCGATCACGCCCAGCTCTTTTAACTCGCCCAGGCGGTCGATATAACCCTGACTGCTCAGGTTCTCACCGGGAATGCTCAGACTACCGGTCATAACGAAAGGCGGTGTTTCCCGGCCGATCTTTTCGCAGTGGTTGTGCAGGTACTCTATACCCTTGGCCAGCTCTTCCATACTGGCGATGGAGAAGGTGCGGGCGGTGGCGGAGAGGGTCGGGTGGGTGAAAAACGGGTACCAGCCATCGCCCAGTTCGGCGGCCCGGCGGATGGCGCGTGGCGCGTTGCCACCCACCAGCAGTGGGGGGTGTGGCCGCTGTACAGTGGTGGGGCGAATACGGCAGTTGCGGGCCGAGTAGCCGCTCCCCTCAAAGCTGAAGTCCTCGCCAGTGAAGGCCGCTTTCAGGGCCTGCAGGTATTCATCAAAGAGCTCGTTGCGGCGTTCGAAATCGACCCCCAGCGCGTAGTATTCCCCTTTCATGTAACCGGCACCCATACCGAGTACCACCCGGCCCCGAGAGAAGTGATCCAGCGTGGCCACCGAGCGTGCGGTGATAAACGGGTTGCGGTAGGGCAGCACCAGAATGCCGGTTTGCAGCTTCAGGGTTGTGGTGGCCGCAGCCACGAAGGAGAGCATAACAAACGGGTCCTGGGCGTAGTGGCCACCGTTGTCGAGCCACTTGCCGGAGGGGCAGGGGTGGTCGGTGACGTTGCCTCCGTCGTAGCCCAACTGCTCAACCAATTGGGCGATCTCGACCACCGCCTCCGGGGTGACGAACTCCTCTGGCGCGTGCAGGTGGTCGAAGGGCAGAATTGCGTTGACTTTCATAGTGATTAATCTCGTTGTCGATTCGCTGAATCAGATCTCTGGGGTAAGCGTCCATTTGCCCTTTTTGTTGCGCGCCCAGCCGGATGAGGCCCAGCTGCCACCGTCGACCCGCAGCACGGTGCCGGAGACATAACTGGCCATATTAGACGCCAGAAACAGTGCCGCATCGCCACACTCACTGGCTTCACCGGTGCGCCCGGCGGGAATACGCCGGCGCGAGGCATCCTCCTGTTCGGCCGGAGGGGTGTACCACTGGCTTGGGTCGACCGGGCCTTTGATGTTGCCGCGCAGACCCGGGGTAACCGTGTAGTCCGGCGCCAGGCAGTTCATTCGAATATTGTGCTCGGCCAGCTCCAGCGCCATGGTGCGGGTGAAGTTCTCCACGGCGGCCTTACTGGCGGCGTAGACGGCGGCATAGGGGGCGGCCCGCGAGGCTTCGATACTGGTGACGTTGATGATGGCACCACCGCATCCGCCGGCAATCATGATGGGTACCACCGCCTGGGTGGCGGCCAGCACGCTGACGAAGTTGATATCGATATGGCGGTGCCAGGAGCGCTCGGACTGGTCCATAAAGGGCTTCAGGCTGACGCCACCGGCGTTGTTGACCAGTATATCGATGCGGCCAAAGTGGGCGGCGCTCTTATCCACCATGGCGCGAATCTGGTCGCTGTTGGTGACGTCGGTGGGTACTGCCAGGGCTTCACCGCCACTGGCGCTAATGGCGCCGCACACCTCATCGCAGCGTACCGGTTCGATATCGGCGATCACCAGTTTGGCGCCAGCAGCGGCAAAGGCGAGGGCGATGGCCCGGCCAATACCGGCACCGCCACCGGTCACAATGGCTACTCGATCACTTAGGCTGAGAGAGCTATCAATCATTTGGATGTTCCTTTGCACAGGGTTCCGGCCGAACCGTGGGGCTGTCACGGCCAAGTGTTGCTTAGAGGCTTAGCGTTTGGTCCAAACGGCGGCCTTGCGGGTGTACTCGGCAAACAGGGGCCGCACCGCTTCTAAGTCGAGGCCATAAGTGGCTGGGTCTGGTTTGGCCAGCACCTCGCGGTTTTCGGCATTGTTTGCCCACCAGTTCCGCATGCCGGTTTCGAAGGCTTCGCTGACCGGCTCCCCCAGCCATTGGTAAAGGGCTTTCACCTCGCCGATGGGGTCCTGCTGCATGGTGCGGAAGTCGATATCGAAAAAGCGGTGGTCATTGCCGTTAGCGCGGAAGGCCATGGCCCGGCGAATGCCCTCAGACCAGGTCTCGATATTGAGCCGGGCCGGGTAGTGCAGGTCGATATCGTCACTCAGCTTGCTGTTGTAGTCGGCGTAGAGGTGCACCACCGACAGCATGACGTCGGTAGGGTCGCGGTGGGTCATCACAAACTTGGCATCGGGGAAGGCCGCATTCAGGTGCTCCATATAGAGCAGATGGGACGGTGCTTTTAACCGCCAGGGCATGGTCGGATAACCCCACTGCAGCAGTTTCAATACCCGCTTCTCATACTCATAGGTGGAGGTGAGGTCGGCGTTTTGCAGCCAGGCGGCGTAGCTGGGTATCTGGGCAAAGGCCAGATAGATCTGGCTTTTGAAATCCAGAGCCATCAGCTCCTGACACTCGGCCGGGCCGGTTACCGAGGAGGGTACATGGGCCTGGGCGCCTTTGGGACGGCTGTGTTCGATGCCCAGGCGCGGGTCGACACCTTTAACGGTGCTGGGCGGCGGGCAGGGTTGCGCTGACTCCCACGAGCGCAGCGAGCGGGCGTTGGGGTCTTCGGCCAGCAAAAAGGAGAGTGCCGTGGAGCCGGTTCTCGGTAAGCTGATGCCAATCAATGGCGCTTTGATTATCTCCTGGTCAATTTCCGGGTGACGCTTATACCAATCCTCCACCTGCAGGCGGGTTTTCAGGCTGCTGACGATGCGGCCGGTGAGCAGGTGCTCGCCGGTGGCATTTAACTTGGCCTCGTTCTGTAAGGCGCTGGCCAGGATCTGCAACCCCTCCATAAAGGATTGGTCACCAAAATCTGACAAGCCGGTTTCGTTCTGGGCGGTACTCAGCAATGCGCGGTAGGCATCCATATCCCGCTCCCTCCTATTTTTAGGTTGTTTTGGGGATTTGCTACTTGCATTGTGGCGAAGAGTGGCTGCCGCTGAAGGCGACAACTTTTTATTAATTTATAGTTATGTGCACACGACGGTGCGGGTACTTCGGGTGCCTGAAGGCAGGCAAACAGTAACAGCCCCACCATAACGGAGGGGCTGTTGCTGGGTGTTGCTAGGGTTTAGGAGACGCGAATACCAATGGCTTTGACTTCGAGGAACTCCTCGATACCTTCAACGCCCCACTCACGGCCCATACCACTCTGTTTGTAACCACCGAAGGGGAGGTCACCGGTGATGCTCATGCCGCCGTTAACGCTCAGCGCGCCGGCGCGGACCTGTTTGGCGACCGCCAGGGCGCGCTCGGTGGAACCGAACACCGCACCACCCAAACCGTAGATGCTGTCGTTGGCGATACGCACGGCATCGGCGTCGTCTTCGTAAGGAATTACCACCAGCACTGGGCCGAAGATCTCTTCCTGGGCGATACGCATGTCGTTGCTGACGTCGACAAAGCAGGTGGGCTCAATGAAGTAGCCTGTGCCCTTGTCGGGGCGGGCGTTCCCACCAGCCAGTAGGCGGGCGCCTTCCTGCTTACCAGTTTCGATGTAGCTGAGCACGCGGTCCATCTGCTTCTTGGAGATCACCGGGCCCATGATGCAGGTGGGTTCTTCGAAGTTGCCCCACTTGTCGGCGAAGCCGGCGTAGGCCATCTCCAACATTTTAACGGACTCTTCATAACGGCTTTTGGGCACCAGAAGGCGGGTAGGGTAGGCGCAACCTTGGCCGGCGTGGAAGACCACCATGGAGCTCATCACCACTCGCGCAAATTCGGGGGCGTCGTCGAGTACGATATAGGCAGATTTGCCACCCAGCTCGAGGAATACGCGCTTCAGGGATTCTGCGCCGTTTTTCATGATCAACTTGCCGACGGCGGTGGAACCGGTGAAGGAGATCAGATCCACGCGTGGATCTGTGGTGAGCATTTCACCGGCCATGGCCGGATCGGAAGAGGTGATCACATTGAATACACCGGCAGGCAGGCCGGCCTCAATGGCCAGTTCGCCCATGATGGAGCCCATCAATGGGGTATCGGGCGCAGGTTTCAGAATAACGGTACAACCGGCCAGCAGGGCGGCAACAACCTTACCGACGTTTACATACAAAGGTACGTTCCAGGGGGTGATGGCACCAACCACGCCCATGGCTTCGTGTTGAACGATACGTTTGGTGTCGAAACCCATCTCGTTTTTAACGCCGCGGTCGAGTTCCCACTTAACCTCTTTGTAACACACCAACAGATCTTTGGCGCCATTGAGGGCGCCATCGATTTGTGCGCGGGCGGCAGCGCCAATGGCGGCACCGGCTTCCAGACGGGAGATTTCTACCAGTTTTTCGCGATTGGCGAGCATTACTTCAACAAACTTGCAGACCTTGGCGTAGCGCTCATCGTGGCTGGTTGCCCAGTCGGTTTCGTCGAAGGTTTTACGGGCACAGGCGATTGCCTCTTCGACGTCGGCGGCGGTGGCATCTGCTGCTTTACCACAGGATTCCCCGGTCCAGGGATTGGTGTTATCAAAATACTTGTTGTCGCTGGCAGGGCGCATTTCACCATTGATATACAACAAGGCGTCGGAAAGATTGGACATTAGTTGTCTCCTACTTAGTAATCGCGCTGTCTGCACGCGAAGGCGGTTAATCTTGAATTCTGTTTTGTCACTGCTTAGTTGCCAGCAGCTGTGGTGAGTGCGTGTTTCGCGGCGATGTAACCCCAGGTGATTGATGGCCCGATACTGGCCCCGGCGCCCGGTGCTTTGCCACCCATGACCGACGCAGTGGTCACGCCCGTGGCGTAAAGGCCGTCGATGACGGAGCCATCTTCGCGTAACACGCGAGCGCGCACATCGGTTACCAGGCCGCCATAGGTGCTGACGTCGCCTGGGTAGATGGGTACGGCATAGAAGGGCGCTTGCTCAATGGCGCCCAAGGTGTGCGACCCTTGGGCCAGGTTGTCGCCCAGCCAGTTGTCGTAGATATGGTCGCCACGGCCGAAATCTTCATCTTTTCCCTGAGCCACAAAACCGTTGAAGCGCTCGACAGTGGCAGTGAGGGCGCTGGCATCGAGGCCACAGGCGGCGGCTAGTTCTGCCAGGGTTTGGCCCTGTTTCAAAAAGCCGGCCTCACTCCACTCTTTGGGTTTTTTCGTGCCGGGTGTGGTGCCGGCCAGCCAGTAGGTGGTGATGTATTGGCTGTCGAAAATCATCCAGCTGGGAATGGCGGCGGCACCTTTGGCGTGCTGCAGTTGGCCTTTAGAGAGCTGCATGTAGGAGGCCGCCTCCTTCATGTAGCGCTGGGCGGATTGGTCTACCAGTATGGCGTGGGGTTTGGCCAGGTCGCCCTGCATAAAGGTGGGGGTATTGGGTTTGTTGGGCAGCACGGTGACTGGGTAGCCGATGCGCTCTTCCATTTGCGCCACGGAGGCGCCGATGCGCATCCCCTCCATAATCATGTCGCCGGTGTCGCTCTCGATAACCCCGGACCACTCGGCTTTGGCACCGGTGACATACTGGTCGAGCATGCGCTGATTCTTGGCGAAACCGCCGGCATTTAACAACACGCCAAGTTTGGCGGTAAGGGTTTGCTTTGCTCCGGTTTGATCACACACCACGCCAACCACACGCCCTTGGTCTACCACCAACTGCTCGACTGGGGCGCCGGTACGAATCTCTACCCCGGCTTTGGTGGCGGCTAACAATAGTTGCCCCTGCAGTGCCTGGCCGGCGGTGGCGTAGTGCTTGCCGGTTAACCGGGTGCCCAGGGTGCGGCCAATAATCTTGAGCAGGGTTTTAAAGCTTTTCCAGGAGCGCTTCATGTTGGGCAGCTCCATGGCCTCTTCCAGGTAGGCGGGTAGGGGCAGGAAGCCCGGACGGGTTTTTGCCTGCCATTCGCCTAACTCTTTCAGGTTGAACAGTTCCGACACCACGGTGCGACCAGCTTCCGACTCGCCTTCTGCTGGGTAGTAGTCAGGCCAGGTGGGTACCCGGCGAAAGGTAAGTCCTTTGCCAATGAGGTACTCCAGCATTTGTGGTGCCTCTTCAACGTAGGCCTGGCGGCGCTCCTGGGTGGCACCGGGGCCGTCGTCATCGCTGTGGATGGCATTGAGGTAGGCCATGGCCTGTTCCGGGCTGTCGGCAATGCCGTCGGCTTTCATGTAGCGGTTATTGGGGATCCACATAACACCGCCAGAGACAGCCGTGGTGCCGCCCACCAGGTCGGTCTTTTCCAGAACCAGTACACTTTTGCCCGCGTCGCGCATCAGCAGTGCGGCGCACAGAGAACCGGCGCCACTGCCAACCACGATAAAATCGTAAGTTTCACTCATAGTGCGGTTTGCGCCTCGTTAAACGGGTCTGCGGGCGTGCAGATGCACACCGACGGTGTGTAGGTCTGCGGGCAGGTTGACCAGCGTTTGTATCAGCTGAGTGACAGAGTCGAACTGGGTGATGGGGCGCTCGCGCAGGTTGAAACCCCGCTCCATGGCGGCCTTGCCGAAGGCCATTTGGTCTTCGGGATTGGCTTCCCAAGTTTTACCCTCTTCATACATGGCACCGGCACGCACATAGGTGGCGCGGATACCGCTGCTTTCCAGCTCCAGATGCAAGCTTTTGGTCAGCCGTTCAACACCGGCTTTGGTCGCCTGGTATACCGACAGGTGCGGCAGTTCCACCTCAACGGATTCACTGGTGATATTGATGATGTGGGCGCCGCCACTCATAAGGGGAATGGCGGCACGGATGCAGAACATGGGGCCGGCGACATTGGTGTTGAGGGCGCTGAAGATCTGTTGGTCGGTGGCGTTTTGCAGTAGGAACGGCTCGAACACAGCGGCGTTATTGATCAGTACATCAACCTTGCCGTGGCGCTCAGCAATGGCGGCAAAGGCTTGGTTGACGCTTTCCGGGTCGCCGACATCGCACTGCAGGGCCATGGCGGCATCACCAATCTCGGCGGCGGCATTTTCAACTTTGGAGAAGGTTCGCCCCAGTAACACGACCTGGTCGCCACCGCCGGCAAACAGTTTGGCGATGGCTCGACCCAGGCCAACGCCTGCACCGGTGATGACAATTACCTTAGACATGGATTTGGTTCTCCCTTAGGGGCAGCTTGCAACAGAGCCAGTGGTTACTGGCAAGCGCTGTTAGTTCGGTTTTGATCTTATTTTTTTTCGTCGTAGGCGCTGAGGTCACCACCGTAGGCAATGCCACCGGGCCAGAACTTGTCGCCGCTGGACTTTTTGAAGTAGTGCACTGTGCGTGCGAATGAGCCGGACTGTGAGCGCGGTTCCATAGCGATACCGCTGGGGCTGACACCGCGGGCGCGGGCGCTGAAGTCCCGTAGGGTGAACATCAGGTTATCGGTCTGCTGGGCACACAGCACTAGCTGGTCGCCGGGGCAGTAGTGGCGCGGCTCTAGTTGAATGTCGCACAGCTCGCCGCGTTTCATGCCGACATGGCCGGGAACATTGATAACCTCGACACTGTGCACGTTTTCATACCAATCCTGGTATTCGTCATAACGGCCGGCAACATAGTTGCCCAAAATCAGGCTCATGCCAGACAAGGGTTGCTCTGCTTGATAGTTGGGGCTGTATTTCCAGTCGCCTAACAGCTTGTAGGTGTAAATTCGCTCTGCGGTGTCGGTGGCGATAAGCCCTTGGTCGCGGACATTGGCCAGCAGTGGTGCCAGCGCCGGGAGGTCGATCTCTGGGGTGTTGGTGTCGAAGTCGTAGACAGTCATGTAGCGCCATGGTTGGGGAATATCCGGCATGATCTGTTCGGGGGTAACTTCAAATCGCTCAGATTTGACGAACCCGCGCAGCTTGGCGAGCTCAGCCTGGTGAGCCCCATCAAACCAGTCGCCATAAGCCGCTTCACTGCCGCTGCTGACATTGTGCAAATGTAGGGTAGTGTAAAGTGCCATCTTGTTATTGTTCCTCCGTCTGAAGCAGGGCGGTGTGACTAGGTTAGCCCCTTTTATTGGCCGTTTTAACCAAATAATTGGCTGTCGCCCTAAGTCCGCATTTTTCTATTTTTACGCGTGGGTAGGGTATGGGGCAAACCTGCTAACCCCCAGTAATCATGCGGGTTAGAACGGTGTTCTCATAATGATACATGCCGTGGCCTGTTATTGCTATTGAACAGCATTGATGTATAATAAATCAAAATCTGCCCGGTTGACCAGCGTCCCGCAGATCTTAGTGCTACTCAATAATAAATCGGAGGAAAATAATGAAAATCCGAATTGATAAGGACCGCTGTGTTGGCAATGCCCGTTGTGCAGCAATCTCTGAAACGCTCTTTGAGCTGGACGACGACGGCTACATCGCAGTGACCGAAATCGATGTTCCTCCCGGCATGGAGGCTTTGGCCCGACGCGGTGCAAGAGCCTGTCCCGAAAAAATTATTGAAATAATAGAAGAATAAATCGCACGCCTGCGCTCTTCGAAGCAGGTATCTCAATTACAAATTACATTGCGTAAGCAAACAGAGGATAAAAGATGGACTTCCTAGGCTATAAGGGTAAGCGCGTTATTGTTAGTGGTTGTTTCTCCGGTATGGGTGAAGCCACTGCTCGAATCCTGGTAGAGCAGGGTGCAGAAGTGCACGGTCTGGATTTTAAAGAAACCGCTCTGGAGTTGGCTTCCTTTACTCAGGTGGATCTGCGTGATCCCGCTACCATCGATGCTGCTGTTGCCAAGATTGGTGGCAAGGTCGATGCGTTGTTTAACTGTGCGGGCCTGCCGCAAACAGCGCCAGCGCTGGACGTAATGCGTGTGAATTTTGCTGGTACCCGTTACGTTACCGAAGCGGTACTGCCGTTAATGGCCGAAGGCAGTTCTATCGTTAGTATCTCTTCCAATGGTGGAATGGGCTGGAGTCGTCGAGTGCCAGTGATCATGGAATTAATTCAGCAGAAAGGGTACGACGAAGCCATTCAATGGTGTGAAGCACACATGGATGAAGTGAAAGAGGGTTACGCCTTCTCAAAAGAAGTGATTATCGTCTGGACCATGCTCAATGCTGCGCATTTGATCAAAAAAGGCATCCGCATGAACTGCACCATGCCTGGGCCTACCGAAACCCCCATGATGAGTCACTTCAAGCAAGCTTCCGGCGAAAAAGTTATCGATGCCGCGATGCAGCCAATTGGTCGTCCCTCCACGCCGAAAGAGCAGGCTACCGCGCTGGTCTTTTTGAACAGTGACGCAGCCAGTTACATCAATGGTGTTGCTCTGCCCGTTGATGGTGGCTTTATCGGTGGTGTCGCCACCGGTCAGGTAGATCTGACGGCCATGATGGCAAACGCGAAGTAGTTATTTCGTAATAGCTTGCTTGTTAAATCATCGGAATAGAGTGAAAGAATTTAATGAGCACAATAAGGCCA
Organism: Halioxenophilus sp. WMMB6; assembly: GCF_033283405.1. Classification (NCBI taxonomy): domain Bacteria; kingdom Pseudomonadati; phylum Pseudomonadota; class Gammaproteobacteria; order Alteromonadales; family Alteromonadaceae; genus Halioxenophilus; species Halioxenophilus sp. WMMB6. The sequence continues at coordinate 1,147,416 of NZ_JAWMQR010000001.1, read as the reverse complement.
GCGCTTGCGCTGGCCGATATATAAGAAGGAGCAATCCATGACTCAACCGACTTTAACTCCCGCCGTGCCTAAGCCTGAGCATGTGGCCGATTCCCTGGTTTATGATTTCGATTATTTTGCCGACGAGGCGATGACTCAAAACGCTCACAATCGAGCCTTGGATATTGCCAAAAATGCGCCTGGCGTATTCTGGACGCCGCGCCAAGGCGGTCATTGGATTTTGGCCAGCCACAGCGCTATTTTTGAAGCTTCACGTGATACTGATCACTTCAGTAACTCACCTATCTCCTACGATGACCTGCAAAAGATTTTAGCCTCTTTGCCTGAGGGCGCTGTAAAGCCATTTATTCCCGCGCCCATTACGTTTGATCCGCCCCAGCATGCAATTTATCGCAACCCGTTGCAGAAGGCCTTCTCTCCCAAAGCCATGAATGAGTTGAAGGGCAAAATTCGCGAATTGGCGGCTTCGTTAATTGATGCGGTTAAAGATAAAGGCGAGTGTGCATTTGTTGATGCGATTTCCGAGCCGTTGCCGGTAACCGTTTTCCTGGAAATGTTCGGTTTGCCGGTTGAGCGCCAGCGCGAATACCGGGACCTGGTGAAAGAACATTTTTCCAGTCTTGATCGCGACTCCGCAGCTATTACTGCGCGCTTACGCAAGGTCGCCGATGTGATGCACGATACTATCGTCGAACGCCGAGACAACCCAAAAAATGACTTGATTTCCATGTTATGGCAATCAGAATTTAACGGCGAAAAAGCCACCATGTACGATATCGAGAACTACGCTGTTATGTTGTTTACGGCGGGGCTGGATACCGTGGTTAATGGTATGGCGTTGGGTGCTGTTCATTTAGCGACCCACCCAGAATTGCAGGCTGAATTGCGTGCCCATCCAGAAAAAATTTCCGCAACCACTGAAGAGATGCTGCGTCGTTACACCTTCACCTTGCCACCTCGTTTCTTGGCTGAAGATTACGAATTCCAGGGTGCCAAAATGAAAAAAGGTGAGATGGCTCTGCTTTTCTTACCCGCGGCCGACTTGGATGCCAGTGAGTATCCAAACCCTGAAAATTTTGATGCCGATCGTGAAGGTAAAGCGCACATTGCCTTTGGTGCTGGCCCGCACCGCTGTTTGGGTTCTCACTTGGCTCGTATCGAACTTAATATCCTCTATGAAGAGTTGATGGCTCGTCTGCCGGAGTTCCGTTTGGACCCTGATAAACCGCTTGTTTACCATGGCGGCCACGTTTGGGGGCCGGAAGAAGTTTATCTGAAGTGGGATGTGTAACTGATGTCCATCTTACCTCTTCCGCGGCTGGACTCTTCGAATCGCGCCTTCTGGACAGGCGGCGCTGAGGGTAAACTTTTTATTCATCGCTGCCAGGATTGTCAGGGGTTTGTTCACCCACCGAGGCCAGTCTGCCGCCACTGTCTATCTGAAAACGTAGTGCCAGAGGCAGTTGCAGGTACCGGTGTAGTAGAGACCTTTACCGTAAATTATCAAAAGTGGCATCCACAGGCGGAGGTGCCTTACGCCATCGCCCGAATTAAGCTCGACGGTGTTCCGGGGGTTTATCTCACATCCAATATTATTGGCTGTGACCCGGAGACGGTTGATGTGGGTGATCGTGTGCGTGTTGTTTTTGAGCAGCGCGATGATGTCTACGTGCCGTTATTTGAAAAAGTTGAATAAATAAAATAAGAGATCGCTGTGAACGAAGCTTATATCACTGGTATTGGTCAGTCTGAAGTTGGTGTCAGATTAGAACGGCATCCGTTGCTGTTAACGGTAGATGCGGTTAAAGAGGCTCTGGCGGATGCGGGGCTGTCGATATCACAAATTGATGGCGTTTCCACCTACCCAGGGCGGGCCTCCGCCATGCTAGGCTTTTCTCCGGTAGGTGCAGACGATTTAATTGATGCGCTGGGTATAAAAGCGACTTGGTATGCCGGCGGTGGTGAGATCACCTCTCAGCTGGGTGCGGTGGTTGCTGCGGCAGCGGCTGTTAAAGCCGGTTTGGCTCGCCATGTTATCTGCTATCGCACGGTGTATGAGGCGGCGGCATTTACCAAGCCTGACGAATACCCTATGCCTAAGCGCGATAGAGTCGATAGTTATTCGCAGTGGTTCGCGCCCTTTGGTGCTATGTCGGCAGCCAACTGGACCGCACAGTATGCGATGCGCCACGTAAAAAAATATGGCCTAACTCGCGAGCAGTTAGCACAAATCTCCTTGACCGATCGCGCTAACGCCGCACTTAACCCTAAAGCGTTGGTGCGTGAGCCGTTAACTTTAGATGAGTACATGTCGGCGCGCATGATTTCTTCGCCGCTCTGCCTATTTGACTGCGACCGATACACCGATGCCTCCACCGTTATCATTGTTTCGGCGGGTGAGGCTTTGGATGAAATTAAGTGCACTCCTGTGCGTTTGGCCGCAATGGCGGGTAGTGTGCATCGCCACAGCTGGGATCAAGCCGAGTGGATGGCTTCCTATGCCACTGGCCCGGATCTATGGAAACAGACCGACTACCAGCCAAAGGATGTCGACACTGTTCAGTTTTACGATGGCTTCAGTTTCCTGGCACTCACCTGGCTGGAAGCGTTGGGCTTTTGTGAAATTGGCGAGGGCGGTAAATTTATTGAAGGTGGCAAGCGTATCGCCTTGGATGGCGAACTGCCCTTGAATACCTTTGGTGGCCAAATTGGCGCTGGGCGGTTGCACGGCTTTGGTTTTGCCCATGAAGCTGTTGTGCAGTTGCGAGGCTTGGGGGGTGCCCGGCAAATTAAGGGTGACCCGAAGGTGGCTATCGCAACCTCCGGCGGCGGTCCTCTGGCCACTGCGTTGTTGTTAGCCCGCGATTAATGCCTTTTTCATTGGAGACGCCGGTAGCTTCGGTATCCGGATTTCGCCGGCGTTTTTCCATAGAGCCTGATGAATTGTCGATTCGTGTGGCAGTGGAAGATGATTTTCACTGCATGAAATTGTTCATTGAACATAAAGATGGCGTTGCGCAAACGGTAACGGCTGAAATAATCAGAGCTCCATGGACTACCTGCCCAGGTGCGCAGCAGAAAGCGACTGAAACATTTATCGGGCAGAGCCTTACGGATTTTGATCGTCTGGGTAGTAAGAAGCAGAACTGCACGCATTTGTACGATTTGGCTTTGTTGGCCGGCAACCATTACATAGCGGCTAGTTCATTTATTTACGATATCCTAATCTCTGACCCAGATGAAACGGGGTTGAGTCTTGGGGAAGTTCACCGTGATGGTGAACTTTTGTTACGTTGGCATGTGCGAAGCTTTGTTGTTGAGCTACCCGAAGAGGCAATGAAGGGCCGTTTGGATCGGTTGACGCCGTGGATTGAAAGTCTGGAAAGCGAGCTAAAAGAGCCCGCTAAATTGTTGCGCTGGGCGTTCATGATCGCGCACGGCAGAACTATTCCAATGGCTGATCAGTCGGATGCTACAGCCATGCCGCCGAACTGTTATACCTTTCAACCTGAACGTGCTGTAACTGCTGTAAGAATTGGCGAAATAATCGATTTCAGCGTAGAAAATTTAGAACCTCTCGCTGCTTTGGTTATCGCAAATGATAATGAAAACAAATCAACTCGATAGTTGAATTATCACTCACAAGCCAGAATAATCTGGTACCTGACATACCGCCGAATGAGGAAGATAGTATGGAAATGAATGATCTTGTGATCATCAGCGTAGATGACCATATCACCGAACCCCCAGACATGTTTGACAAGCACCTGTCCAAAGAGCATTTGGCAACAGCTCCAAAATTTGGCGTGGACGAGAACGGTAAAAACTTCTGGACTTACCAAGGCATGTTCATGCCATCGGTTGGTCTGAATGCCGTTGTTGGTCGTCCACTGGAAGAGTATGGAATGGAGCCAAACTCTCTGGAAGAGATGCGTCAAGGCGTATACAACGTTGATGCCCGTGTCGGCGACATGAACGTCAACGGCATTGCTGCTTCACTCAACTTCGGTACCGTAGTTGGTTTTGACGGTGGTCGCTTCCATAAAGCTCCCGATAAAGCCTTGGCTTTAATTCACCTGCGTGCTTACAACGATTGGCACATTGATGAGTGGTGCGGTGCGCATCCTGGCCGTTTTATTCCCTGTGGCATTCTGCCCACTTGGGATATGGACGCAACGGTAGCTGAATTGAAGCGAATTGCGGCCAAAGGTTGTACTGCGGTTTCTTTGAATGAAAACCCAACGACTCAAGGTTTACCCAGTATTCACAACGCTTATTGGGAACCACTGTGGAAAGCCGTAGCAGATTTGGATATTACTATCTGTTTGCACATTGGTGCAGGTAACCCGGCCCCTCATGCTTCTGCGGAAACCCCCATTGAAGCATGGATTACCACCATGCCGATGTCTTGCAGTGTTGGTGCCGCTGACTGGCTGCAGTTGTCCGCCTTTGAACGTTATCCTTCAATGAAAATCTGCCTGTCTGAATCTGGTATTGGTTGGATTCCTTACTTCATGGAACGTGCCGATTTCAGCCACTCACGGCACAAAGCCTGGACCCACTCCAGCTTCCAAGGCAAGAAACCAAGCGATATCTTCAAGAAGCATTTCATGAGCTGTTTCATTGATGATGCATTTGGTCTGGATAACCTCAAATATCTGAACGAAGACCTAATCGCTTACGAGTGCGACTATCCGCACTCCGATACTTTGTGGCCCGAGGTTCCCGAATTCTTGTGGAAAACCTTGAAAGGTTTGACCGATGTGCAAATCGACAAAATCACTCACCTTAATGCGATGAACTATTTCAACTTTGATCTGTTCAAGCACAATAAACGTGAGGATTTAACGGTTGCTGCATTGCGTGCACAGGCTGCTGCGGCCGGTGTTGATACCACACCAAAATCAGCCGGTGGCGAATCGCCTTTGGCTGCCGGTGAAGAGCCGCGGCGAATTACCTCTGGTGACTTGATGAAGATGTTTGCCCACCACGCGGAAAAAGCCAAAGCAGCAGGTTAACTTACCGCTTTCTCAAATTTGATAAAAATTTGACCTTAGGCCTATGGTTACAGCAATTTATTTGTTCCCATAGGCCTTCTTATTAGGTAATCTTATAAGGCTGTGATATTCAGTCTTGCCCGGATTAGCGAAAAGCGGGACAACTTTTTAGGTATAAGAAATATAATTTCTATATCACTTTAATTCAGCAATAACCTATCACAACAATAACTCCGCTGTGGCCTTACTCGGCACGCAGGTCAATTATGTTCTTCAGATAGTTGGCTTTCGTGCGTGTAAAGAGCGGGCATCTCTCTTGTTATGCAAGCGCAAGCCACACGGATGTCCAAAAATCTTTGGAGAGAGATAATTATAATGAAAGCTGTTTCATTTCAGTTGCCAAACACCACATTTCAACGTTCATTAATCTGCATTGCCCTGGCATCAGCCTCTTTTGGTTATGTTGCTAATGTTGCAGCGCAACAAGAACTGCGAGTTCTTGAAGAGATCGTAGTGACTGCTCGCCGACGTGAGGAGAACCTGCAAGAAGTACCTGTGGCCGTTACGGCTATGGGGGAGGATTACCTGCGTAACCAAAACATTACCGAGCTGAATGATTTGGGGACTCAAGTGCCGTCGTTACGTGTATCCAACGGTGGTACCTCCACCAACGAACCGGTTATTTCGATTCGTGGCCAGCGCCCCACCGATTCAACTCTCGGTTTGGATGCCGCTATTCCCATCTATTTTGCCGATATCGTAATGACCCCGTCATTCGGTACTAACTTGGGTATGTATGACCTATCCAACGTACAGGTATTGAAAGGTCCGCAAGGTACTCTATTTGGTCGTAACAGTACCGGTGGTGCGCTGTTAATTACACCAAAGCGACCCGGTACCGAGCTGGGCGGTTATTTCGAAGGCAAGGTAGGCGATTTTAATCTGGTGAGTGCCGAAGGAGCTGTTGATATTCCCGTAAATGATAACCTCCAATTTCGTCTGTCTGGCCGTAAGGTCACCCGTGATGGTTATCAGGAAAACGTTCGTTCAGATCTGGTTAATGAAGATTTTTGGGATGAAGATTCCGAAGCGCTGCGTTTGGGTGTTAATTTTGAAACTGACGGTTTCAGTAACCTGCTGACCCTGGATTGGGGACAGAATGATATGTTCTCCCGGGTTCCTGTTCCCGCAGCCTATAACAGCAGTACAAATCTTGGATTTTTGATCGGTGCCTTCTACACACAGGATGGTGTAAACCTTGCCCAACAGGCCGTTGATGAACAAGCAGCCCGGGATGATGCGTTTAAAATCGCTACCGATGTTCTTGGTAAAGATAAGATTGAGAACACTGTTGTTGCGAATGTAACCGAGGTTGAGCTTACCGCTGATCTCAGCTTTAAAAATATTTTCGGCTACCGTAATGTCGAATGGAATCGTGCGAACGATGCTGATGGTACTGCTTTGCCAATGTTTGGTAGCGAAACCGGCGGCTTGGTACCCACGTTTAATCCCGATGAAATAAGCAGTGAGTCAGAACAGTTCAGTGACGAAATTCAGTTGGTTGGATCTGCCTTTGACTACGCCATGGACTGGATTGTTGGTGGTTACGTTTATGAGATGAAAGGTTCTCAAACCGGGTTGGTGCAAATTATAGCTGCGCCAAGTCCAAGCACCTTTTCCATTTTCCAGTCAGCTCCGGAGGGTGATGTTAAAAATACTGCTGCTGGTCTGTTTGGTGAAGGTACCTATAACTTTTCCGATCAATTGTCTTGGACAGTAGGTTTGCGTTACAGCTCTGATAAGCGGGAAGTTACCACTAAATACCGGACTGCGATTGGTAATATAGCGGCATTAACTTGTGCTGTGTCTGATGAGAACGGTGTTCTACTGCCGGATGATAACTGCGCTCGTACAGAGAGCGAAACCTACAGCAGCCCCACTTGGCGGACCTCGCTAAACTACAAGCCCGCCGAAGGCCATCTGTTGTACGGCAGTATTTCTACCGGTTATCGGGCTGGTGGTATCAATCTCCGTGGTTTTGATAACGAAACTCTGCAGCCCTTTGACGAAGAGACCGTTATCACCTATGAGATTGGCCACAAAGCCGATTGGCGTATTGCTACCGTGCCGGTTCGATCTAACCTTGCTATCTACTGGCAGGATTACAAAGATATCCAGAAGAGCCAATCCACAACTGCCGGTACCGGCTTTGGAGTCGTAACGGTTAATGCGGCAAAAGCCACTATTGCTGGCCTCGAGTTTGATATCGTGGCGTCAGTAACTGATAACCTGACGATGAGCTTTGCTTACTCGTATGTCGATGCTGGTTACGACGAGTGGATTTCTGACCAAGGTTGGGACAAGGAAGTTGATCTGTCTGACAGTGACTTTGTCTATATCCCAGAGCAAACTGCTACTGTGTCAGTTAACTACTATCTGCCAATCGATCCCAGCTTCGGTGATCTATCACTGTCAGCCAGTGGCTATTGGCAAACCGAAATGACCACTGATGAAACAGCAGTCGTCTATGACGAGCAGGCTGCTGTTCAGAACTGGACTGCCGAGAACCTGGCGATTGCCAAGAGCGTTTCTGAAGTTGATGGTTATACCGTATTCAACTTGAGAGCGGATTGGCGTAGTGTTATGGGCTCAGCGTTTGATGTTGCCCTTTACGCGAACAACGTTACCGACGAAGAGTACGTGGCCGGTGGCTTGAACGTGATTGATTCACTGGGCTGGACGGCGTTCACCTATGGTGCTCCCCGTACGGTTGGTGCATCAGTTCGTTACAGTTTCTAAAAGTGAAGGCCATTGTGTTATCACTGTAAAATAGAAGCAGGCAAGAACGGGAAGCAATGCTTCCCGTTTTTGTTTATAGCTAGTGCGAAGCTCGTGTACCAGCATGTTCATACCTGCCTTGCCATACCCACCTTGCCATACCCACCTTGCCATACCCACCGATTGCTGTAGTGACATTGCGCCTCGGCTAGTCTGATTTATCTGTCTGCTCCACTATTACCGCCTGGCGGGGATATTGTTCTGCCTCATTGCTCAAGTTTGTTGAACAAATGCGTTGTCTATTCGCTAGAAGGTGACTGTATTGTTAGCCTGCGTTATTTTTAATCGAGTGTCTCTATTCAAAATTTCAGTTATTATCTAAGCGTTTTTAATAAAAATTGTATTTGTCGTCGGTAGCACAATCCGCATCGGGTCGATCATTTAAGTATTTGCTTGCCTCAGTAATTAACCTACTGCCCTTTGATCGTTAGGCCTATGGTCGTATTGACGGTTACCTAGGGTTGTATTTGTATTCGTAATTTGTAAGGGACGGTTCACTTATTTTGAATAATGGGTGAATCAATTAAAATTGCTGTTTATTAAGTGGTCGTATTAGCCGCGTTAAACGAGAACTTCATATTAATTAATGACCTTGTTCGCTTTAGTAGTTAGTGCTCCGGCTATTTATAATCAGGTAGATAATAAGCATAAATATAAGGTGATATTGTGGCTGAATTTAAAGATGTTCTTGTCGTCAAGCCAAGCAGCTCCCTTGCGATTGTAAAGCTCAATCGTCCGGCTGCGCGCAATGCAATGACGATTACAATGGCTCGAGAATTAGAGGTGGTATTGAACGAGATCGCCTCCGACAACGCCTGTCGTGTTGTTATTCTAGCCGGCGAAGGCGCTGCATTCTGCGCGGGGCTCGATCTAAAAGCCAATCAGCAGCGTCAGCTTGAGAATCCCGGAATCAGTGCGAATATAGCGTTGCAGGAGCAATTCTCAGGTTTGATTACGCAGATACGATCCATGCCGCAACCGGTTATTTGTGCAATGCAAGGTGCCGTTGCCGGTGCGGGGTTGGGGTTAGCCCTGGCATGCGATGTCCGGATTGCCACCAGCACTCTCAAGTGCCTTGTTGGCGCGGTAAAAATAGGGTTAAGTGCGGGTGAATGTGGTATTAGTTACCATTTGCCGCGTGTGATTGGTGCATCCCGGGCTTTCGAAATTATGCTGACCGGGCGGCCGGTATTGGCGGAAGAGGCGAGTCAAATTGGCTTGGTAAGCCGGGTAGTGGAGCCGTCTGACCTCATGAATTGCTGCATGGAATTGGCTGATTCTATGTTGGAAGTTAGTCCATATTCTTTACAATCTACGAAAAAGATTATGTGGCAAAATTTAGATTCCCCAAGTATACAGGCTGCCATTCTGCTGGAAAACCAGACTCAAATTGTCGGGCTGGCCACCAGTGATTTCGCTGAAGCCTGTTCTGCATTTCTTGAAAAACGAGCACCAAAGTTCCAAGGTGACTAGGCAATCATTACTCTGATTGACTGTCTAACATTGCTTCAATTTATAATAATTAGGTGTTTCATGATCTATGTGTCTATTACTCGTTCTTTCACGCTACCAGCGGATCAGGTTTGGTCGTTGCTCTCTAATTGGGGCGATACTCAATGGTTAACGAAGGAGTTGACCCCCGAGGTTTTTACCTCGGAAGAGGGGGTGGTCCGGCGTTTTCATAATCCTGGGATGCCGCCATTGGATGAAACTCTGCTCTCTGCTGATACTGAAAGTCGTACTCTACTGTACAAAATTGCGCAGTCTCCGCTTATGCCTCTTGCGAACTATAATGGTCGTGTAGTGGTTAAGCCGGTCGATGATGGCTGTGAAGTGGAGTGGAGTTGTACATTTAGCCGAGGGGGGTTGGAGGTGAGTGAAGCGGAAGCAAAGGCATCTGCTAATATAGATAAGTTATTAAATTGTATGGAAACATTTTTAATGCAATAACATGTTTAAGTTGTTAGGCGGAGTTAGTAACTTATCGGCTATTTTATGTAACTGGGATTTTCCCGTGCCGGTTATTGTTTTGTAACCTGGTTAGCATTATTGGCTTATGGCCAGTGGCAAAAGGAGTGTTTACTTGGCAATACTCCGCCGCGGTACACATTTCTTATTCTCTAGATTAACAAGACAACAACTCTCAACAACTCTCGGTAACAGAGATGGCTACGGCTTTAGCGTTTGATATCTACGGTACATTAATCGACACCCACGGCGTTGTTGCCAGGCTGCAATTGTTGGTGGGTGAACAGGCGGCACAGTTTTCCCGTGTTTGGCGAGAGAAGCAACTGGAATACAGCTTTCGCCGTGGTTTAATGCAATGCTATGAAAATTTTGACGTCTGCACACAGCAGGCATTGGAGTATACTTGCCAATTGTTAAAATTTTCGCTCTCAGCGGAAGTGAAGTCCGAACTAATGGCGCTCTATCGCAAGCTGCCGGCATTCGATGATGTGGCAACTGGCTTGGAAATGGCGAAAGGTTTTGGCTTTTATCGATATGCTTTTTCCAACGGACTAAAAAGCAGTGTGGAGGCCTTGTTAGTAAACGCCGGTATCATTCATCAATTTGACGCGGTTGTCAGTGTCGACCAGCAGCAAACCTTTAAGCCGAATCCCTTGGTTTATAAGGCGTTGGCCGGTAATATGCCGCAGCCCGGGGGTTCAATCTGGCTGGTATCCAGTAACCCCTTTGATGTTATCGGGGCAATTTCAGCTGGGCTCAAGGCCGCCTGGATTCAACGGCAGGCTGATGCGGTATTTGATCCCTGGGGTATTGAGCCTACACTCGTCGCTTCAACTCTTCCGAATGCTATTCAAGCTATAAACAAAAGCCAGTAGCTGGAAACCAATCTCGCTTTAATTCTTCGTTGGCTGTGTCTTACTGAGTGGATTTTGGCTCCGCTATTAATGGGAAGTGAGAACGCACATCGCTTAGGTCTTCGAATGGTGTAGCTCCATTCGTACGTTTTTTACGTCGATAATTTTCATGGTGTTGGTCCCGCCATGAACATCTTTATGGTCTCCTTTGGAGACGATCACTGTGTCGTTGGGGAAAACAATTTCACGCTCGAGTAGCTGTGTAATAGCCCGATCAATTAGGTCATCTGATGAGTCGGGTAAATCTGCTAATTTAATTGGGTTAACACCGCGGTATAGCACTACCCAGCGTTCTGTTTTCTTCGTGCGCGTAAAGGCGAATATTGGAATAGATGTGCTGACCCGGGACATCAACAGCGGTGTGTGGCCGGTTTCAGTAAGGCAGATGATGGCGCGTACGCTCGGCATGCCATTGGCGGTATGGATGCAGGCCATGGCTATCGCTTCATCGGCGCGGTTGTAATCAAATGGCGAAAGCTGGTTGGCTGTTTGCGCTTGTGGATAACGTTCCGCACCAACAATGATGCGATGCATTGCTGCAACCGTCTCTACCGGAAAATTTCCCGCTGCGGTCTCGGCTGAGAGCATAACTGCATCGGTGCCATCCAATACTGCGTTGGCGACATCGAATACCTCAGCACGAGTCGGCAGGGAGTTGCTGATCATCGACTCCATCATCTGAGTGGCGGTGATGACACTTTTATTGAATCGTCGCGCTTGGCGGATCATCGATTTCTGTACCGCCATCAACTCGGCATCACCAATTTCCACACCCAGGTCACCACGGGCAACCATAATCGCGTCGCTAGTACGGATGATCTTTTCTAGCACGCTGTTATCACTCACCGCTTCGGCGCGTTCAATTTTGGCAACAACACCAGCGCTGCCGCCAGCCTGCTGTAACAGCGCTCTGGCCTGTTCGATATCGTCGGCACTACGTACAAAAGAGACCGCCAGATAGTCGACGTCGATCTCTGCGGCCAGTTCTATATCGCGTAGATCTTTGTCGGTGAGTGCTGCTGCAGAGAGGCCACCGCCTTCACGGTTGATCCCTTTGTTGTTAGAAAGAGTACCGGCGACCTGTACTTGGGTAACGATACGGGCACCCTCTATTTTTATTACCTGTAAAACCACTCGGCCATCGTCGAGCAACAAGCGGTCGCCGGGGTTAACCTCTTCAGGCAGTTGCTTGTAGTCGATGCCTACGTGGGTTTGATCACCCACGTTCTGGTCCAGCATTGCATCCAGAATAAACTGGTCGCCTATCGCTAATTGAACGGGGCCGGTGGCAAAGCGTGCGATACGAATTTTAGGGCCTTGAAGATCACCCAGTATAGCTACGGTGCGTTGTAATTTTTCGGATATTTCCCGCACCAATGATGCCCGTTGCCGGTGGTCTTCCGGGTGGCCATGAGAGAAGTTAAGTCTCACCACATTGACACCGGCTCGAATTAACTGCTCCAGTTGCACGGGGTTATCGGTGGCGGGACCTAGAGTGGCGACAATTTTCGTACGGCGAATATTCACGAATATCTCTCTGTGTGCTTGCGACTGTTATGGGTCATTTGATGGCCGATCTAGTTGCTTACGGCAGTGCGCCAGCGTTGTTGATAATCTTCTAGGTTTTGTATCTGGGTGGCCTTTGCCCGCTGATACGCTTGGCCTATATTCGCTTGCTGCCATCGCGTTAATACCCAGCAACCAATAATAGAACCGGCTTCCTGGCCGGAGAGCAGTATCGGCTGCTGCGGTCGTAACTGTGCCAGCAGTCGGCAGAGCAGGGGGTTTTTTAAGGAGGTGCTGCCGAATAAAATCGGTCCTTTGGCAGACAGTAGCTCCAGCTCCAGGTCAATCATTAATGCCAGGTAAAGAGTCGCCAGCGCTTTGCCGTTGTGAGGCCGGCCTTCTATTGCGGCGGCGCGGTCATTATATGGGCCGCTATTACCGGCAAAATTAGGCAGGGCGAATACCTGTTCATCCACTAGTTGTTGAATGTCATCTGCGGCGACAGCATCGTCGGCCGAAGCGTGGGTCTCTGCGCAGATCGCTTCAAATTCGCGGCCACCCATAAAGCGGGCACAGGCTACCAGCTGACCCAGTACGCTAACATTGGCGAGCATATCGCGGCTCTCCTGCAAGCGTCGGCAGTCGGTACCCATGGCCATGGTGATTACCCAAGTGCCGGCGGAGACCACCGTCAGTTCTTGTGCACCATCGATTAGGTTGCCGGCGTTATGGAGGTGCCACGCGAGACTGGCGTTGGAGTCGTGCACGCCGGGAAATACCTGGCAATCCTGAGTCAGGCCGGTAGCGGCAGCCACTTCCGCAGTAATTGGCCCGAGCGGCTGCCAGTTGCTTATCGGGGGCGGTAGGGTATGGGTAAGTTGCAGACTGTTCAGCAATTTAGACGGCGCATCGGCCTCCGGTAGCCACAAATCAGTGTGGCAGCCCAGAGAAGTTCTTTCCGAGGCGGCAATACCAGACAGGCGCCAGGCCCAATACTGGGGGTAGAGCAGAAGTTGCCTGGTTTGGGCAAATTGCTCGGGGAAGTGCACCTTCTGCCACCAGAGCTGGCGGCCCAGGTTTAGGCCGAGTGGCAGGCGCGGCGAGAGGGTGTCGGCAAACGAAGGCCGCACTTGATCGTAGCCATCGGCAATCGCATCCAGCTCTTCATATTCATAATCCATTGCCGGCAGCGTTGGCGTGCCGGTTTCATCCAGCAGCACCGCGCAGGCGCCGTGGGTGCTGATATTGATTGCTGCCACCGGGAATTGGTCGGCCACCTGGCGCAGGCATTCGAGTAGCCATTGCCAGATGCCCTCTAAATCAATATGCGGGTAGGGCGCAGCGGTATTTGCCACGTTGGCTCTGCTCTCCGCCCAGAGCAGATCGCCGTTGCTCCCGATCAATTGGCACTTCAGGTTGGTTTTTCCTAGGTCGACAATAAAGCTGTTCATGGCTTAGGCAGGGTTGGTCTCTTCGGAACTGCCGGCACGGGCAAGCTGCTGATCGCGCCGATTTTGCTCCCATAACCACAGCAGGGCGGCGGCAAAGTAGGAAAAGGTGGCCCAGGCCAAGTAGCGGTGAAAGTGATTGAAATCGATACTGTGTGAGAAGGTGAGTAGTGCCAGCGCTAGGCAGAGCAGTAGCAGCGCCATGGAGGCAAAGCCGAACAGATTACGGCCGCTGTCGGCGGGTGTGTGCTGGTGTTGTTTAAGGTGGGCCAGGTAGTTAGCTTCCCTCTGTTTACGCCCCGCTTCAGCCGCTTGCCCGCCCAGCATTGCCGCTGAGTGTTTCACTTTGGCGCCGAAGGCCCGTGCCAGCAGCGTGTAGGCGAGCATGGTAAACGCCCAGGCCGGCAGTAGAAGGAAGAAGAGGTGCACGCCAGCCTGGTTAAGGGCAAAGGCAAACAGCAGCGCAGCCAGCCAGGTGATCAGTGCCGGCCAGTTAATAAAACGCTGGCTGTAACTTGTCCAGTAACGGGTGAGGCCTATACATGGGAAGAGCCAGTGCTCGGTGACAATAATGGCGCCTACAGGGGCAAGGGTGAGGCCCATCAAGCCGACAAAGTCGAGCAGCTTGGTAAAGACAAAGGGGAAGCAGGCGATGAGCGTGGTGATCACGCCGGTAACTGCAGTGACCTTCTCGCGCGAGAGGCTTGGCTTCAGTGATTGGAAAGCGAGGCCTGCGCGATAGATGGTGGGGTTGGCGGTGGTCCAGCCGGCGATAATCACCGCCAGAATGCCGGCCGCCCCCAGCGCTTGGAAGGCTACCGCGCCGGCGTCCAACTGGTTAATGGGCGTGGTCAGCAGCAGGGCCGCGCCGGCGCCCATAATGCCCGCACAGACCCAGGCCATAAAATGGCCGATGAACATACCCAGGGCAGAGAAGTAACCATATTGCGATTTGCGGGCAAACCTCAGTATGGTCATATCGGCCAAGCCGCCGTGCATGGCCAGATTGCAAATCCACGCAAATGCCGTCACATGCCAGAAGCCGAGCTCCCCCTGGCTATCCCGCCAGATATGGGTATCGGCGATGCGGCGGAAATCCGCCCAGCTGCCGACGCCATCGACGCCCGGAGTTGCCTCAGCCAGCAGTGGCAGTAGGGCGATACCCCCCACCAGAAACATCAACACCATCCAGGGGGCGCAAACCTCGGCAAATTTGGCCACCAATGTGAAGCCTTTGGTGGCCACGGCAGCTACCACCAGGCCAACAGCCACTGCCACCAGCACAAAGCCCGCGCTGGTGGGGTACCAGTGCACCTGGGCGGGCAGATCAAACAGAATCCGTACTGCCGAGGCCGATACGGTAATCATGGCGCCAGCCAAGACACAGAACATCACGCCATTAACCAGTGCATAGAGGCGCACCATGCCTTTGCCGGCGATCTTCTCCAGGTAAGCGTAAAGCGTCAGCCGGGTATCGACCGCAATGGGTGCGCAGATTAATGCCCAGGAGAGTACCGCCAATAGATTGCCGAGCAGCAGCCCCCAGAGGATATCCATGGTGCCCACGCCCCAGGCGACGAAGGTGGCGCCAATAACAAATTCGGTACCGGCGGCGTGTTCTCCGGCATAGCTGGCGGCAAAGTGACGGGCGGGTTGCAGATGTGATGGCGGGACCGGTGCTCGGTCAAATTCAGATGTACTCATTTGATTATTCTTGTTTGTAATGTATGGATTTGAGCGTGTTTCTCTGCTCGGATAATACCAGTCATTATCGTATATGCAATATAATGATTGTAAATGATTGATTGTGATTGTAGAGTCACCCTTATTGGTTGGTGGCGTTTGCCCTTAACAAGAAGCATCAACGCTCGCACAACGCCGCCGACGCCGTTCATCTAAGCATAACTCCCATCAGGAAACCTATGAGCCAAGAACAAAGCCGCCACGTTAACTACCTGTGGTGCGATGATGAATCTGCCGGCCTCGACCCAGTCGCGTCGTTAATCTATCGCTCTAATCGCCTGGGCGATGACCTGCGCATCACCAATACCGGCGGTGGCAACACCTCGGCCAAGGTGGTCGAGGTCGACCCGCTTACCGGCGAGGAGGTGACGGTGCTGTGGGTGAAGGGCTCCGGCGGTGATCTGCGCACCTCCACCCGTGATAATTTCGCTTCGCTCTACCAGGATAAACTGCTGTCTCTGGAGGGGCTCTATTGCCGTGCCGACGTTATCGGCCCGAAAACGGATATCGAAGATGCCATGGTGGCCATGTACCCACACGCCACTTTCAACCTGAACGCCCGTGCCCCCTCCATCGACACGCCACTGCACGCTTACATTCCACATCCGCACGTCGACCATATGCACCCCAACGCGGTGATCGCTGTAGCCGCCAGCGCCAACGGTAAAGCCCTTACCGAAGAGATCTGGGGTGGTGATCTGGTATGGACCGATTGGCAGCGGCCAGGTTTTGATCTGGGGTTGGTGTTGCGCGATGTCTGCGTTAAATACCCGGATGCCAAAGGTGTGCTACTGGGCGGCCACGGGGTGATTAACTGGGGCGACAGTAGCAAAGCCTGCTACGACAAAACCCTGGAGATCATTAACAAGGCGGCGGCTTATATCGACGCTCACGACCGCGGTGAGCAAACCTTTAATGGCCAGCGCTACGCAGCGCTCGATGATCACACCCGCGAGGCGGTATTGGCGGAAGTGCTGCCGCATCTGCGTGGTTTGGTCAGTGGCGAGAAAAAGATGATTGCCACCGTGCAGTGGGATGAGTCTATCCAGCGTTTTGTTAATTCAGCCGATGCGCCGCGCCTGGCAGAGTTGGGCACCTCCTGCCCGGATCACTTTCTGCGCACCAAGATCAAACCCCTGTACGTGGCGTGGGACCCGGCCTCCGGCGATATCGCCGCCTTAAAGGCGCTGCTGAGTGAAGGGGTGGAGCGCTACAGTGAGGACTACCGCCGCTATTACGAAAATTGCCGGCACAGCAACTCGCCCGTTCTGCGCCCAGCGAGCCCGACAGTCTGTTTGATCCCCGGTATCGGTATGATCGCCTGGGGCAAGAACAAGAGTGAATCGCGGGTAACCGCCGAGTTCTACAACTGCGCCGTGGAAGTGATGCGCGGCGCCGAAGCCATCGGTGGTTACGTGGCGCTAGCGCAACAAGAGGCGTTCGATATTGAATATTGGCTGTTGGAAGAGGCCAAGCTGCAGCGCATGCCGAAAGAGAAAGCCCTAGCCCGCGACGTGGTCGTGGTCATCGGTGCCGGCGATGGTATTGGCAAGGCCACGGCCCTGCGTATGGCCGCCGATGGTGCCCATGTGGTCTGTGCTGATTTGCGTGCGGAGGCCGCCACTGCCACCGCCAATGCGATTACTGAGTGTTATGGCCAGGGTATCGGCGTTGCCGGCAGTGACATCTCTGCCTGTGGGCCGGCAATAGGACTGGCGGTGGATATCACCCAGCGTGAGAGCGTACAGCAGCTGTTTTGCCAGGTACTGCTGGCCTATGGCGGTATCGACAAAGTCGTGGTTACCGCCGGGGTGTTTTTAGCCCCTGGGCAGTCGGGCATGAGCAATGAGCAGATGTTCGATCTCAGTTTTGCGGTGAATGTGAAAGGTGGCTATATCGTCGCCAGCGAAGCGGCGCCCATTTGGCAGGCGCAAGGGTTACGCGGGGCATTGGTGTTAACCACCAGCGTTAACGCCGCCGTGGCCAAAAAGGGCTCCCTCGCCTACGACACCAGCAAAGCGGCCGCTAACCACCTGGTGCGTGAGCTGGCTTTGGAGCTGTCGCCCCTGGTGACGGTCAATGGCTTGGCGCCGGCGACCGTGGTGAAAGGCAGTACCATGTTTCCACGCGACCGGGTGATGGCGTCGCTCAGCAAATACGCCATCGGCTTTCTGGACACGGAGAGCGATGATCAGCTGCGTGAAAAACTGGCGGAGTTCTATGCCCAGCGTACGCTCACCAAACAGGCGATCACGCCGGAGGATCAGGCCGAGGCGGTGTATGCATTGATCTCAGGCCAGCTCAGTAAAACCACCGGCCAGATTATCTCGGTGGATGGCGGCCTGCACGAGGCGTTCCTGCGCTAGCTCAGTTCCAGAAAAACGTTTCCGTTGGCGGAGCTTTGCCTGCGCCAACTTCTCCATACAATGACGGTATCTGCCCTAAGCTAAAAGAAAAAGGTGGGCAGAACAGAGGTTAAGCCATGACAAAGTTAATCAATAGCGACCTGGTCGCCGCCCAAAACGACAAACAACTGCAAGCGCTGCAAGCCGATTACGATCACCTGGCCGTACAGTTGGCCAGGCGCGGGGTTGATATCGTAGCAATTACCGAGCGTGCCAAGGTATTTCAGGTGGCGGTGCCGAGTTGGGGTACCGGTACCGGCGGCACCCGCTTTGCCCGCTTTCCCGGCATTGGCGAACCGCGCAATATTTTTGAAAAGTTGCAAGACTGCTCGGTGATCAACCAATTGGTCTGTTGCACCGGTTCAGTCTCACCCCATTTTCCCTGGGATAAGGTCGATGACTTCAGCGAATTGCGAGAAGCGGCCGATGATTTGGGGCTCGCCTTCGATGCCATCAACTCCAACACCTTTCAAGATCAACCCAGCCAGCCGCTCTCTTACAAATACGGCAGCCTTACCCACACCAGCGAAGCGGTGCGCGCACAGGCGGTGGCCCACAATCTGGAGTGCATTGAGTGGGGCAAAGCCCTGGGCTCTACTGCGTTAACCGTGTGGATTGGCGATGGTTCGAACTTCGCTGGCCAAAGCCATTTCCAACGGCAACTGGAGCGCTACCTGGAGAGCGCGCGCACCATCTATGCGGCCCTGCCGGATGAGTGGAGTCTGTTCCTGGAGCACAAAATGTTTGAGCCCGCCTTCTACTCCACGGTTATTCAGGATTGGGGCACCAGCGTGCTCTGCGCCATGGAGCTGGGCGAGAAGGCCAAATCATTGGTCGACCTTGGTCACCACGCACCGAATGTGAATATCGAAATGATCGTTGCGCGCCTGATTCAGTTCGGCAAACTGGCCGGCTTCCACTTTAACGACAGTAAATATGGTGACGATGATCTCGACAGCGGCTCGCTGCACCCCTACCAACAATTTCTGATTTTTAATGAGTTGGTGGATGCCGAGTACCGCCAGCAGCCCGGATTTAATCCGGCCTATATGCTGGATCAATCGCACAATGTTACCGATCCTATCGAAAGCCTGATCAACTCTGCCGAAGAGGTACAGCGCTCCTATGTAAAAGCGCTGTTGATCGACCGCGAAGCCCTGTACGGCTTTCAGGAGAGCAACGACGCACTCATGGCTACCAACACCCTGAAGGCGGCATTTAATATCGACGTGTCGCCAATTCTGGCCATGGCTCGACTGCAATTGGGGGGTGCCATTGCGCCCCTCACCAGCTACCGCGCCAGCGGCTATCGTCAGTCGGTGGCCCAGCAGCGGCCATCTACAGGAGAGAGCGGATCTGGTATCGTTTAGCAGACTCGAATCACTGATTGCGAGGACGATCCATGAAAAGTGTCGGCTTTTTTGCCAGCTGCCCGGTCGATCTGTTTCGACCGAGCGTGGGCTTTGCCAGTGTTGAACTGCTTGAACAGGCGGGCTTCACCGTACATGTGCCGCCGCAAAGCTGCTGCGGCCAGGTTAACTTTAACAACGGCGTTTCCTCCCAGGCCCGCCAGTTGGCCTGGAATTTAATAACCACCTTTGAACCCTTCGATTACACCGTTATTCCCTCCGGCTCCTGCGGCGGTATGATCAAACACCACTACCCAGAGCTTTTTCAAGACGACCCGCGGCTGCCGCGGGTGCTCACCTTTTGCGAAAAAGTTTTTGAGCTCACCGATTTTTTGGTAACCGTGGCGGAGCAGGATTTAACACAGCGGCTGGTGTTTCCCAATGCCCAATCGTCGGCTACGCGATCGTCTGCAAATCCGTTGTCAGAAAAATCAGCGGTTATCACCTATCACGACAGTTGCGCGGGCCTGCGTGAAATGGGCATCAAACAGCAGCCCCGCAAATTGTTAAAGGCGTGTGGTGTTGCTGTCAGTGAAATGGTGGATACCGAGGTCTGTTGTGGCTTTGGTGGTACCTTCTGCGTAAAACACGCCCAGGTCTCCGCGCGCATGGCCGATAACAAAATCGACAACGCGCTGGCCGTTAACGCTGATCTGGTCATTGGTGGCGATCTCTCCTGCCTGCTGAATCTTGCCGGTCGCGCCAAGCGGCGGGGGGCCAATCTTAATTTTCGCCACGTGGCCGAGGTGTTGGTGGGGGATTGGCAAACACCTGCCATTGGCGAAGCCGACGAGCAGGGCTAGCTATGAGTAATCATTTTGTAGTGCGTACACAAGCGGCGTTGGCCAACCAGCAACTGCAATCGGCGCTGGCCAAGGCGGGCGGCGGTTTTGTCGCCCGTCGTCAGGCGGCCATCGATGCCGTGGACGATTTCGAGCTGATGCGCGATCAGGCGCAGGCGGTGCGCAAAAAATCCCTGGCCGATCTGGAAATTTATCTCGCCTACTTTGAACAACAGGTGGAGGCCGCCGGCGGCCGGGTGCACTGGGCGGAGACCACCGAGGATCTGCGTCGTATTGTCATTGAGTTGTGTCAGCAGGCTAACGCCAAAACCATCGCCAAAGGCAAATCGATGGTGGGCGAAGAGGCGCATCTGAATCAGGCGCTGGAGGCGGCGGGTATGACCCCTTGGGAGACCGATCTCGGCGAATATATTTTGCAACTGGCGCATGAGCCGCCAAGTCATATCGTTGCCCCGGCGTTACATAAAACCAAAGCTGAAATCGAGCAGCTCTTTAAACAGGCGCACACTTTGGGAGAGCGGGATCTAAGTGCAGTAAAAGCCATTGTCGATGAGGCGCGAGCGGTAATTCGTGAGCGCTTTTTAAAGGCGGATGTCGGCATCACCGGCGCCAATATGTTAATTGCCGAAACCGGTACAGCGGTGTTGGTCACCAACGAAGGCAATGGCGATCTGAGCGCCTGTTTACCGAGAACTCACATTATTACCTCCACCTTTGACCGGGTAATTCCCACCTGGGAGGATGCCTCCAAAATTATTCGGGTGTTGGCTCGCAGTGCCACCGGGCAACCCATTACCTCCTACACCAGCTTTTTTTCCGGGCCAAAAACGGCAAAAGATCACGACGGCCCGGAAGCCTTTCACGTTGTGTTGCTTGATAATCGTCGTTCAGAAATTCTGGGTAGTGACTACCGCGAGATGCTGCACTGTATTCGCTGTGGCGCCTGTATGAATCACTGCCCGGTCTATCAAACTGTGGGTGGCCATGCCTACGACAGCGTTTATCCAGGGCCCATGGGGGCGGTTTTATCGCCCTTGCTGCGCGGTTATAACCAGGATTACGAACTGGCCAGTGCTTCGTCGTTTTGTGGTCGCTGCGAGGCGGTCTGCCCGGTGCGTATCCCATTGCCGAAATTAATGCGCAAGCTGCGGGAACAGGAGCAAAGCGTGGTACCACCGGGCCTATTGCAGAAATTCGCGCTGGCGGGTTTCACCTGGCTTGCTAATAAACCTGGTCTCTACCGGCGGTTAACCGGGCTGGCGTCGGCTTGTTTGCATCGCCTGGCCGGTGGGCGTGGACGCTTGCACCGCTTGCCTTTGGCCAGTGGCTGGACCAGTGTGCGCGACCTGCCGGCACCGCAAGGCGGCAGTTTTCAAAGCCAATATCGGCGTGCCGGTTCAGCAAAGAAAAGTGCGGGAAAATAGGGGAGGCAATAATGGATTCGCAATCGGATTTTCGTACGCGCCTGTTTGCCAAAATTGCCCAGGCTAATGGCAAGCAATCTCTGCCAGAGAATTTAACCGCCAGTTTTCAGCAATTAATAAATGGCACTAAAGGTCAGCAATCCGGACTGGCCCCAATCGCCGACTGCCTGGCGGCCTTTAAGGAGAATGCCCGGCTGGCGGCGTGTGAACTGTTTGAGGTCATTTCCCTGTCAGAGATAAACACGCTGCTCAGTGAGCGCATGCCGGCCGGTGCCAATTTGATGGTGTCACCGCAGCCGGCACTGCAGCCGTGTGAGTGGTCGGTGGCTACAACCGACAACGCCCGCGAGGCGCAGTGGGGCCTCGCCCTGGCGGAGATAGCCATTGCCGAGACGGGCAGTGTCTGCCTGCATAGTGAGGCAGTGGCTACTGGACTACTCTATCTGGTGGAGACTCTAATCGTTGTCGTGCAGCAATCTCAAATCGTCGCGCGTCAGGAAGAGGCCTGGCAACAAATGCATATTGGCACTGGCCAGCGTCCGAGAGCGCTGCATATGATCACCGGCCCGTCGCGCACGGCAGATGTTGAGCAGATGTTGCAGTTGGGCGCACACGGCCCGAGGGAGGTACTGATATTTATTTTGGCCAACTGATGGTTCAGCTTTAAGAGTGTGTTAGTTTATTGCAGACCACGGATTTAATAATTTAAATAATTTACCGCTCGGCCTGTGGAGTAATCAGCTGATGTCAAAACTGCCCCCCTATGCAGATATCCCCGGTACCACTATTTTCGATGCCGATATGGCTCGTATCGGTTTTCCCCTTAATCAATTCTGTATGTCGTTAATGAGCGCCAATAATCGCACCCGTTTCCTGGCAGAGGAACGGTTGTATCTGGATGAGTGGCCAATGCTGGCTGAACAGAAAGAGGCGGTATTGAAACGCGACTACAATGCCATGCTCGATTTAGGCGGTAATATCTTTTTTCTGGCAAAAATTTTCGCCACCGACGGCCTTACTTTTCAGCAGATAGCGGCGCTCATGACGGGGATGCCTGCACGCGCCTATGCCGATATGATGCTCGCCGGCGGCCGCTCCCCGGCGGGTAACTGCTATTTGGCGGTGCCTGATGGCGATCACTGTTTACCAACGGAGTCAGCAGTATGAAAACTCGAACAATCGGTTCTTCCGTGGTGCCCGCCATCGGTTTGGGCTGTATGAATCTCAGTCATGCCTACGGCCACCCACCAACCCCCGAGCTGGCAACACAATTACTACACAAAGCCTTCGAGCTCGGGGTTCGCCATTTTGATACCGCCGCACTTTACGGCTTTGGTGCCAACGAAACGCTGGTGGGTGAAGCGTTAAAACCCTATCGCGCCGAAATACACTTGGCCAGTAAATGTGGTATGACCGGTGTCGATGGTAAGCGCGTGATTGACGGCCGGCCAGAAACATTAATACGCACGTTGGATGCGGCTTTGGACCGCCTGCAAACCGATCATATCGACCTCTACTACCTGCATCGCTGGGATAAGAGCGTGCCCATTGAAGAGAGTGTGGGTGCTTTGCAGCGCATGGTGGCGGCGGGCAAGATTGGCGCCATTGGGCTGTCGGAAGTGGGGGCGGAGACCTTACGCCGGGCGCATGGGGTGCACCCGATTGCCGCGGTACAAACCGAATATTCCCTCTGGACGCGCAACGCTGAGATCGCCGTGCTCGAGGCCTGTCGTGAGCTCAACGCCACCTTTGTTGCCTTCTCACCGGTCGCGCGCGGCTTTCTGGCCGGTGGCGTCAGCAGTCCGCAGGCGCTGGTGGAGAAAGATATTCGCCGTACCATGCCCCGTTTTCAGGAGCCCCATTTTACGGCCAACAGCGTTTGGCTAGGGCAGTTTGCCCAGTTGGCAGCTGAGGCTGGTTGTACCATGGCGCAGTTGTCTCTGGCTTGGTTGCTACACCAGGGAGAGCATATTCTGCCTATTCCCGGTACCACCTCAATTGCCCATCTGCAGGAGAATTTCGCGGTGGTGGAGCTTGAAGTCAGCGAAGCCATATTGGCGAAAGCGTCGGCACTGATCAACCAGGCCTCGGTGAGTGGAGCCCGCTACCCGGCGGCGACTCAAACCGAGATCGATACCGAAGAGTTTTAGCAGAAACCGCTTCACACCCGTTACAAGCGGGCGGCTGCCGACTGAATTTTATGCCTTACCCAACTGTGTAGCGGGTCGTTCTCCAGGGCGCGATGCCACTGAATGTGTTCGCGCATAACCGGTAGTTCTACTGGTGTCGGCAGTATGCGAATTGGCAGGTATTGGGCGTAGTATTCGGCGAGGCGTTTGTGCATGGTGGCAATGCGGTTCGTGCCCAACACCAGTTGCGGCAGCGTGTTGAAATCGTTGCTGATCACTTCAATACGCCGTTTGACATCGTACTGCTTCATAAACCAATCTTCGATGCTCAACTGACGGCTGCCGAAGCCTACCGAAACGTGGCCCATCTCGATATATTGCTCAAAGGAGATGGTGTCGCCCACCAGTGGGTTGTTAGCGCACACCACACAGACGTGTTCCTCTTCAAATAACAGTTCCGATGGGTGCCCCTCAACAGTGTAGCGCTGAGGTACCAGTACGAAATCGACTTCGCCGCGTTCCACAGTTAACAGAAAGGGCGTCATAATTTCGAAGGTAAGCCCCGGAGCCTCACTTTGGATCTCCCGCAGAACATCCTGTAGTAGTACGGTGATAATGAAATCGGCACTGGCGATACGAAAGTGGCGAACTGCCGTGGCTGGGTCAAAGGTGCGTTTGTTGATGATGTTGGAGCGTATTTTCAGCATCACTTCACGCACCGGCTTCTGCAGCTGCAGGGCGTAGGGTGTGGGTTGCATCTTGCGGCCAACCTGCACCAGGAGGTCATCTTCAAAAAATAGTCGCAGGCGCCGCAGTACACCGCTGGTGGCGGACTGAGTCATGTTAAGACGTTCGGCTGCGCGGGTGATATTGCACTCGTCCAACAGCACATCCAGGGCGACCAGTAAATTGAGGTCCAGGTGTTCAAAACGCATAGGGCTACCCACTTTTATTAGCTTGCCCTAGTGGAAGGGCTGCCAATTATTATTTTCGCCAATACATTCACCGCAATGCATCCGCTTGTCAACTAAGAGATAGGTATCTCACAAAGTGATAGGTGGCATTGTAATAAGTGATTTTTAAAACAGATTTCCGAAGCGTACTCTTTCCGTCATATCCCGAACAGTCTCGGTCATAACAATAACGTCTGGTGAGCCAATACGGGCAACCAGGGGATAAAACGGAAAACGCCATGAAATTTGCCTCTTTAAAGGCCGACACTCCCGATGGGCGCCTGGTCCTGGTCTCACGCGATCTGACAAAGGCTTTTGATATCGCCCACCTAGCAGCTACTTTGCAATACGCCATAGAGAACTGGCAGGCTCTGGAGCGCGAGCTGCAACACTGCTATCAACAACTCAATGACGGCCAGTTGGCCGATGCTTTCGCCTTCGACGTTAACCAGGCAGCTGCACCTATGCCGCGTACCTGGCAGTGGTTGGATGGCTCGCTCTTTTTAAGCCACGGCGAACTGATGCAAAAGGCCTTCAACATGGCGCCCATTGACGGCGCCGAGAAAATTCCACTGGTGTATCAGGGTGCGGGCGATGATTTTTATGGCCCCACTGATGACCTGCTGTTGCCGAGCGAAGCCCACGGTATCGACTTCGAGGGCGAGTTTGCCGTGATAGTCGATGAGGTGCCCATGGGCACCACTGCCGAGCAGGCACTCGACCATGTGCGCCTGATTACCATCGTCAACGATGTCAGCTTGCGTGCTCTGGCCCCGCGCGAGATGGCCACCGGCTTTGGCTTTTTGCAGGCTAAACCTTCCACCGCATTTGGCCCGGTAGCCATCACTCCCGATGAGTTGGGGCAACACTGGCGCGATGGCCGAGTGCATCTGCCACTGCATATCAGTTGGAACGGGCAGTGGTTTGGCAATCCCAACGGCAGCGATATGCATTTTGGTTTCCACGACTTGATCGCTCACACGGCTCTCACGCGCCGGCTATCGGCCGGCACTGTGCTCGGTTCGGGCACCGTTTCCAATCACAATCGCAGCGTGGGTTCCGCCTGTATTTCCGAGCGCCGGGCGCTGGATGTCATTGAATTTGGTGAGATAAGAACACCGTTTATGAAATTTGGTGACCGGGTGCGTATTGCCGCAGCCATGCCTGATGGCAGCACACCATTTGGCGTGATCGAACAACAGGTGGTTAGCGCCTAACTGGCGCCGGCAGCCAAACAACGGAAAGAGAAAAGTCATGGCCTTAAATAAGCGCAAATTAATCGATCTGTCGGTAACACTGGACAACAACCCCTACACCGATCCACCACCCCTGTTGCCGAAAATCGACTACGCCGATCACCAACAGGGGTGGCCGGAAATGGCCGCCATGTTCCCGGGCTTAAATATTGATGATCTGCCAGGCAAAGAGGCGTGGGCCGCTGAACGGCTGGACGTTACCACCCACAGTGGTACCCACATGGACGCTCCCTGGCATTACGCGTCGACCACCGACGAGGCCAGTGGTGGTAGGCCCGCCTACGGTATTGATGAACTGCCGTTGGAGTGGTGTCTGCAACCCGGCGTCAAGTTCGACTTTCGGCATCTGCCTGATGGCCACGTAGTCACTGCAGACGAAGTGGAAGCGGAGCTGAAACGCATTAATCACGAACTGCAACCGCTCGATATTGTACTGGTGAACACCAGTGCCGGAGCACTGTTTGGCCAACCCGGTTATTTAGGCGCTGGGGTTGGTATGGGGCGTGAAGCAACGCTCTATCTGCTGGAGCGCGGTGTGCGCGTGGTAGGCACCGACGCCTGGAGCTGGGATGCACCTTTTGGCTTTACCCGTGAACGCTTCGAATCCAGTGGTGACGCCTCGATTATTTGGGAAGGACACAAGGCCGGGCGTGATATCGGCTATGGCCAGATGGAAAAGTTGGCCAATTTAGAGAGCCTGCCCGATCACGGATTTTTAGTCTCTTGCTTCCCCTACAAAATTAAACACGCTTCGGCCGGCTTTGTGCGAGCCGTAGCGATTCTTGAAGATTAATTTGCAAAGGCAATGTGAGGAGCTCTGATGTTCAGATTTTTTCCTACCAACTATGTCTGGGATCTATCGGTCAACCTGGCGATTGAGATGGGTGCCCGGATTGGCGAAATTCAGGAGATGTGCGCGCCGTTACTGGAGGCCGCCAAAAAGCCTGACGCCGAAGGTACGCAAGCATTTCGTGATACCTGGCAAAAAATGGCCGACAAACTTTGTAGTCTGGCAGAGGAAGATGAAGCCCGTGGCCGACTCTTCTCAGCCGGTGAAAAATATTCCCGCGCAGCGATCTATCTGATCACCTGCGAGCGTCTGCAAGCGCATGGTGCAGAGGGGCGTTTAGAGCTTTATCAGCGCTCTCTGGAGTGTTTTCACAAAGGTAATCAGTTAGCACAAGAGAAGTGCGAGCGTGTGGAGATTCCCTACGAAGACAAACATCTATCGGCACTGTATGTACCCGCAGAGGGGGTTACTGGTCCGCAGCCGATCTTGGTTCAGGTCAACGGTTTGGATTCCACCAAAGAGATGAAGTACAAGGTGGGTTTGCCGGCCTGGTTGGCCAAGCGCGGTGTGGCTTCGTTAATTGTTGATCAGCCAGGCACCGGCGAGGCCATTCGTCTGCAGGATTTGCGTGCTCGTTACGACAGCGAACACTGGGCCAGCCGTGTGGTGGACTACCTGGAAACCCGCGCCGACGTCGACAGTAAGCGCATCGGTATGGAAGGGGTCTCTCTGGGTGGTTACTACTGCCCGCGGGCAGTAGCCTTTGAACCCCGCTTTGCCTGTGGTGTGGTATGGGGTGCGAACCACGACTGGCGCGATGTACAGAAACGGCGCCTGGAAAAAGAGGGCAACTTCCCTGTGCCGCACTACTGGAAACATGTCTGCTGGGTGTGGGGCGCAAAAGATATGGATGACTTTTTCGAGATTGCTGAAAAAGTGCATCTGGACGGCGTGGTTGAAAAAATCAAAGTGCCATTCCTGGTTACCCACGGCGAAAAAGATAGCCAGATTCCCTTGAAGTGGGCGCATCGTACTTATGAACAATTGATCAACAGCCCCAAACGAGAACTGAAAATATTTACCGAGCGCGAGGGTGGGGTTCAACACTCCAGCTTTGACAATAGCGTCAACGCCGGCCACTACATTGCCGACTGGGTGGCGGAACAGTTGGGCGGTCGCTTGGGCTGATTAGTCTGTTTGCCAATTCATCAATTATTACAAATTAATCAAAATCATAAATCGGTAGAAATATTATGAATATTATTGGTCCAGATACATTGGTGTTTGGTGTCGACGACATCGAAGGCACTACGCAATTTTTGCTCGACTATGGCTTGCAAGATGCCGGTAATGGCCGTTTTGAGGCCTTGGATGGCACCGGTGTGGTAATTGCGCCGAAAGACGAGCCATCACTACCGCCCGCACTGCCCTCCGGCAATATGTTACGGAAAACCATTTATGGTGTTGCCGACCAGGCAACCGTGGCCGCTATCGCCGCAGAGCTGGGTAAAGACCGCGAGGTAAAAACCCTGGCCGATGGTTCGATCGAGGCTGTGGACGATCATGGCTTTACTCTGGGCTTCCAGGTAACCATTCGTCAACCGTTGGATCTGCCCGCAGAAACCGTCAATGCACCTGGCGCAAAACCACAGCGTGGCGCCAACGTGGTGGGCGTAGAAAAGGTGGCCTCACCCAAACCCCGTTCACTGTCACATGTGGTCTATTTCGTTCCGGATTTTGCCAAGGCGGAAGCATTTTACGCAGAGCGTTTAGGCTTTGTGACTACCGACCGCTTCGTCGGCGTCGGGCCGTTTATGCGCCCGGCCGGTACCAACGATCACCACACCATATTTTTTATTCAAACACCGCCCCACATTCAGGGCTGTGAACACTTCACTTTCCACATGGGTGGTCCAACCGACGTTATGCACGCCGGTACCAACATGGTTAATAAAGGCTACCAAAGTTTTTGGGGGCCTGGTCGCCATCTGTTTGGCTCCAACTGGTTTTGGTATTTCAAAAGTCCTTTGGGATGCAATATGGAATACGACGCCGACATGGATCTGCACGACGACGAGTGGACCGCGCGCGAAGCACCTCCAGGTGCCGATACCTCGCAAGCCTTTTTGCTGCAGTATCGCGAAAAATGGTCGCCTATGGGGCCTCCGCCGGGTGCTAAACCCTAATTAGTTACTGCCGTGACGACTGTGGTGTTAGGTAAGTTGACCGATATTCCCGAACCGGGCGCAAAGGGATTTGATCCTTGGGGAGTCGGGCAGGATACCCTTTTGGTGGTGCGTTCTGGTGGTGGCATTTATGCCTACCGGGATTTATGCCCCCACTATGGCGATACCCGCTTACCATGGAAAAAGGATAAATACCTATCGCCCCAGGCGACGACAATTGTCTGTGCCGCTCACGGTGCACAATTTGAAATAACCACCGGCCGCTGTATCTCTGGCCCGTGTCTCAATCAATATCTAAGTAAAGTCCCTGTGCAGGTGCTGGCCAATGGCGATCTGCTAGCCACGTTAAGTGAGTCTGACTAGGAAGGAGTGTCTTCGTGAATAAAACAATAAACAAAGTGCTGATTATCGGCGGTGGATTTTCTGGCATGTCGGCCGCAATCGAATTGCGCAAACACGATATAGAAACCCATCTGGTGGAGCTCGCCCCGGACTGGCAGGCGGATGGTGCCGGCATTAGCATCGGTGGTGCGACACTGCGAGCCTTCGACCATATGGGGGTTTTGCAAGAGTTTTTAGAGCAGGGCAGTGGTCACGATGGTTTGGATCTGCACACGCCCACGGGCCACCACATTCAACATATTCCCACGCCCCGCTTTGCCAGCCCGGATATTCCAGGCGCCGGTGCCATCATGCGCCCGGTGCTGGCGCGTATTCTGGCCGATAAGGTCGTCGCCGCCGGCGCTCAGGTTCGGCTCGGACAGAGCTACGAACAGCTGGAGATGAGCGATAGTGGTGTGACGGTAACCTTTACCGATGGCTCGGTTGACCAATTTGATTTGGTGATTGCCGCAGATGGCCTCTACTCCAAAACCCGTAAATTATTGATGCCGGAGGCCGCTGCTCCCGCCTACAGTGGTCAAGGCGTATGGCGAGCGGTACTGCCCCGGCCAGCCGATTGCAGAGGCACCATGATGTGGGTCGGTCCCAATTTAAAAGCCGGCATCAATCCCATGTCGAAAGATTCCGTTTATCTCTTTTTAACTGTGGATAGCAAAGAGCGACAACGTTTCGACCCGGAAGAAGAGGCCTATGTATTAAAACAGTTGTTGCTGGAAAATTTCAGCGCGCCGGCGGTACAGGCTCTGGCGGAGCAGATCACTAAAGATTCGAAAGTGGTCTTCCGACCTCTGGACGGGCTGCTCGTACCTCTGCCCTGGTACCGGGATAGAGTGGTATTTATTGGCGATACTGTGCACGCCACCACGCCCCATCTGGCATCGGGCGCTTGTATCGGTATTGAAGATGCCATTGTTCTGGCTGAAGAGCTTAGTAAGCAGTCCGATTGGCGCAGTGCATTGGAAAAATTCCAATCCCGTCGCTGGGAGCGCTGCCGTATGGTGGTGGAGAACTCCGGCCGCTTGGGTGAAATTGAAATTAATGGTGGTGATAAAGCCGAGCATGCGGCGATTATGCGCGACTCCATGATGAAATTAATGGAGCCCATTTAAACCACCTGCCGTCGCCCAGATACAAGTCAAAAAATAAGAACAATAATCTATAAACCATAAATGGTATTGAGGTGCTGGTGATAAAACTCTATCACAACGATATGTCGGTCTGTGCGCAGAAGGTTCGCCTGGTATTGGACTACAAAAAGATCGATTGGCAAAGCCAGCATCTTAACTTGCGAGCGGGCGACCAGTTTAACCCGGATTTCTTGCGGGTTAATCCAAAGGCGGTGGTACCCGTTCTACAACACAACCAGATAATCGTTACCGAATCCAATGCCATTGTGGAATACCTGGAGGAGGTCTCTGCAGATTTTCCGCTAATGCCCGAAGCGCCTGCATTACGAGCCGAGGTGCGCAATTGGCTACGAAAATTCGATGCCGGTTTACATGAACAGGTGGCCGTTATCAGTTTCTGTATCGCCTTTCGTTTCCAGTTGCTGCAGCGCTATCCATCGGCTGAAGCCTTAAGCGCTTATATCGGCTCTGTTAAAGATCCCGGCCGCGCTGAATTTCTACGCGATGTACTGGCCAATGGTTTGGCGTCGGACCGCTTACAGGTGGCTTTATACAGCTATCAAAAATTGCTCGAAGAGATGGCAGTGGCATTGGCACAAAGTGATTGGTTGGTTGGCAATCAGTTATCGCTGGCAGACTTTGCCCTACTGCCTTATATCGAGCGCTTGGAACAGTTGCAATTGGGAGATTGGTGGCAGGGGTTGCCAGTTATAAGCGATTGGTTGACTCAATTGCGCGCTATGGATGCCTATCGCACTGCGATCAACGATTGGTTTAATCAGCCCTATATTGAGCTGATGGCGGCAAAGGGTAGGGAGGCCTGGCCAGCTCTGCAATTGCAAATAGCGGCGTTAGGGAACAAGCGCTGATGTATTGCACAAAACGTTAGTTGCTATTACAAAAATCACTTTTTTAAATAGATCAAAAATAGTTAATTTAATTGACAGCTCAACGCACTCAGTAATCGAGATTGGCTGTTCAGATTAAAACACTATAAAAGCCTGAGCCCATAACCAATCCTGCGAGTGTGCAGAAAATAGCCGAATACGACTGCTGCGCAACGTATCAGTTATTACAAATAAAAAATATAAACAACGACGGAGTTCCCTATGAGACTTTCTCCATTACTTGTCCCTCTGTTTGGAGTTGCCTGCCTTCCTACGATTGCTGCGGCTCAATCCAGTAGTTCTTCAGTCCTTCTGGAAGAGGTGGTGGTTACGGCCCAACGGCGTGAGCAGAGCCTGCAGGACGTGGGCCTGGCTGTTAACGTGTTAACCGGCTCCAATATGCTTGAAAACGGCGTTACCACTGCCGAAGATATGAGTGCACAGGTGCCGGCGCTGGAGGTTGGCGGTGGTGGCGGTGCCAATACCACTTTTTTTGTTCGCGGTGTCGGTAATTTTACCGTCAATGGCTATAGCGATCCGGCTACGGCGTTCAACTACGACGACGTCTACCTAGCTCGTCCTACCTCTGCAAAAAATATGTTTTTCGATATTGGTCGGGTGGAAGTGCTTAAAGGCCCACAGGGTACTCTCTATGGCCGTAATGCCACAGCCGGTGCTATTAACGTTATTCCCGCGCGCCCGGAGATTGGTGTGGTGGACGGCTATGTCTCTGGTAGCCTCGGCAACTACAGCTCGCACAATGTACAAGGCGCCGTGAATCTCCCTATCGGGGACTCCTCGGCTCTGCGTATTTCCGGGCTATCGGCCCAACACGATGGTTATATGACCGATGACACCTCCGATGAAGATATTCAGGCTGCACGTATACAGTTTTTAACCGATCTCAGTGACAGCCTGACCATTCGCTTGGCCGCGGATTATTCGAATTCTGGTGGTAAGGGATCTGGAGCCAGTTACGATGGCCACTATGCGTTGAATTTCCAAACCGGTGAGTATACCTACGTGCCGTCCGGTTTGGACGACGATGTAGGCATGTTTGATCCGGAGGCACAAGCCTATCGCTCACAACAATTCTTTGGGCTTTCTGGCCGAACCGCAGATCCATTGAGCGATAAGATCTACCTCGATGATACCTATTACGGTGCAAATGCAGAGATCACTTACACAACGGCAGCCGGCACTTTAACCGTAATTCCCGCTTACCGAAAATCTGAATTGGATAACCTGTTTGCCTCACCTGCTTTTTACGGTTTTATCCAGGAAGATGACGAACAGACCAGCTTAGAGGTGCGTTTTGCCAGTGAACGGATTGGACTGTTTGATCTTATTCTCGGTGGTCACTATTTTGATGAAACCGTCGATGGTAACTACACCTTCAGCCAACAGGCCTTGGCGGCCTATCAGGATTTTGAATCGGATACTGAGTCAACCGCTTTCTTTGTGGACGCCACAGCCAATATTACAGAGTCTTTCCGTGCGATTGCTGGTGTGCGCTATACCAGTGACAAAAAGAATATGGATGGCCAGGCGGATGTCTATTTAGTGCAGTGTACCAACTTCACCATGTTTGGCCCAAGCTGCCCGGATGCCACCTTGTTGCCGCTCACCGATAGCGCCGATCAACTGGGTAGCCCATTTATTGTGCCAACCATTCCTGGCCCTTTTGGCGCCACCCCTGTGGGAACCTCGGATGCGGTATTAACCTGGGCACCAACGCCGAACCATAGCTCACGAAAAAGTGAAGAGGTTACCTGGCGTGCCGGCATTGAGTTCGATATAACGCAAGATGCCATGCTCTATGCAACCTATTCCACCGGTTATCGCTCAGGCGGATTTTCACTGGCCTATGGCTTTGAAACTTTCGAACCTGAATACCTGGACGCCATGACTTTAGGTTTAAAAAGCAGGCTTCTGGATAATCGCCTGCAGCTAAACCTGGAGGCCTTCTATTGGGAGTACACCGATCAGCAGATCGCGCACACTGGTGTTGATGGCCGCGGTAATCAGGGCCTCTTTGTGGAGAATATTGGTGAATCCACCAACCAGGGTCTGGAAGCGGAAATGGTCTTTCTGCCAACCACCACCACTCGCGTTAATGCCGTCGTGCAATATCTCGATGCGACCTACGATAAATTTGTCTTCACGCAACCCATCGGTGCCACGCCGCCTTTAACCGGTTGTGACGCTGCCATTACCGGTAGTGTTTATAGCATTGATTGCTCAGGCCAGGACGCATTCCAATCACCAGAGTGGGTGGTTAACTTGGGCGTAGAGCAGGTAATACCCATGGGTGACTTTGAGTGGGTGGCGAAGCTAGACACACAATATAAAGATGAGCGTGTGATTGGCTTTGAATACCTGGAGCACGACATGGCCGACTCCTTCTGGCGCACCAATGCCAGCCTGAGTTTTGCCCCTACCGCCGATAGCTGGTCAATAACCGCCTGGGTTCACAATATCGAAGATGAGCGTCAACCCAATACTGCGCCAGTCAACACCGGTTTGGC
Organism: Halioxenophilus sp. WMMB6; assembly: GCF_033283405.1. Taxonomy (NCBI): domain Bacteria; kingdom Pseudomonadati; phylum Pseudomonadota; class Gammaproteobacteria; order Alteromonadales; family Alteromonadaceae; genus Halioxenophilus; species Halioxenophilus sp. WMMB6. The sequence continues at coordinate 1,113,703 of NZ_JAWMQR010000001.1, read as the reverse complement.
CCTGGGCAACGTGGTGTATGAGGCACCGCGCACCTATGGCTTACGCTTTGATATGAATTTCTAGTAAGGAGCCCATTATGAAGTTCTACAAACTGTTAAGCGCACTACTCTTATCCGCGCTTACTTGGGGCAGCTGGGCGGAGGCGGCTCAGCCCTCATCCCAGCCTCCGGCAAATCAATGGATCACCTTGGGAACGATGGCTGGGCCACTGCCCAATCCGGTTCATTCACAACCGGCCAATGCACTGTTGGTTAATGGTAAAACCTATTTGGTGGACGCTGGTGATGGTGCCGTCGGCCGGTTAACAACAGCCGGGCTGCATATGCACAGTGTTAAAGCCGTATTTATCAGCCATCTGCATTTCGACCATACCGGTGGTTTACCGGCATTAATTAGTTTGCGCTGGCAAACCACCGCTCCGGGTACGCTCACAATTTACGGCCCTCCCGGTATTAAAGAGACAGTAGCCGGTATTTTTGAATTTATGGCTTACGGTGCAGAAGGTCATTATGGAGTGCCAGGGCATAGGCCATTGCCAGCTGACCACGGTGTCGAGGTGGTTGAACTAAAAGATGGTGATCAGGTTAAATTTGATGATTTTACGGTTACGGCTGCACGCAACTCGCACTATAGCTGGCCCAAAGGCAGTGATGAGCGGAATAAATTTGTCTCCTTTGCCTATCGCTTTGATATGGCTGATCGCTCTATTGTTTATACCGGTGATACCGGCCCCAGTGAAGCAGTAGAGAAGCTTGCCAAGAATGCAGATTTACTGGTCAGTGAAATGATGGATATCGAGCACACTATCGCCTTGGTAACCAAGGTCAATCCCACTGTTAATGGAAAAGAGCTGGCGGGCCTTAAAGCGCATCTGTCCAACCATCATCTATCGCCAGAGCAGGTGGGCATGCTCGCCAAACGTGCCAATGTTAAAAAGGTGGTGGTTACCCATATGGCCCCCGGCCTGATCGAGCCTTCAAAAATTGCCTATTATACCAAACGTGTAAATAGTGAATATGATGGCGATGTAGCTATCGCTTTTGATCTGGATCGATTCTGATTTCACCACTGAGCCAATCGGCGTCGATTGGCTATCATTGCAACCAAGCAGATGTTGGTACTTATGAGTTACAAAAAAATCATCCTCATAGAGACTTTGATAAGTGCTGTAATCAACGGTGTGATCAGTGCAGCGATTACCCTGGCGATGTTCTCTTCACTGAGTGTCGTGCCCATTGTTGAGGTGATCAAGGATTCGATACCTCAAACCTTTTTTGTCTCCTTTTTTAGTGTGGCGATACCCACATTTATAATCCGTGCCCGCCTAAAATCCGGTCGCGTGCTACCTGTGGCTCACCGACCTAATCGTTGGCCGCAGGCCACTATCCTTCGGGCCATCGTGATAGCGCTATTGCTGACGTTATTGCTCGCCACAGTGCACTTTTTAGCCTTCTCTCCGATGCGAGAGCTAACCGTTGGTTTTACCAGTTTGCTTGCCTTTAAAGTCGTTTACGGTCTGCTACTGAGTGCTTTTGTTACCCCTTGGGCTTTGTGGTTGGCACTGTCGGAATATCAAGCTAAATCAGCCGTATAAGAGGGACGTTGTGCGTGTTTTGATCATCGGTGCTTCTGGCTTTATCGGCAGGCTTCTGGCTGAATCCTTAATTAAAGATATGACACTTAACGGCAAGCCAGTGGAACAACTGCTTTTGCTTGACCGCTCCCTACCGGATTTCCCTGCAAGCAAGGCAATAAAGTGTTATAGCGGAGACTACAGTGAGCCCACATTGCTGCGCAGAATTTTAGCGGATGCCATTGATGTTGTTTTTCACCTTGCCAGTATGCCGGGCGTAATGGCCGAGCAGGATTATGAACTGGGTTATCGAGTTAATCTGCAGGCTTCATTGGAGTTGCTAGCGCAGCTGCGTAGTAAAGCGAATTGCCCGACACTGATATACGCCAGTAGCATTGCTGTCTATGGCAATAATCTACCTGCCGGCATGGATGAAGGTTACGTACCTCGTCCAGTACTCTCTTATGGCGTGCATAAATTGATTATTGAGCAACAACTTAATGATCTGACTCGGCGCGGCGAGATAAACGGCCATGCCTTGCGCCTGCCAGTTGTTGTCGCCCGGTCGGAGCAATCGGAAGGACTGGAATCCGCTTTTATGAGCGATATTCTGCGCTCGCTGGCTACAGGTAAACACTATCGGTGTCCTGTGTCTGCGCAGGCGACAGCCTGGTGGATGTCGAGTCCATGCTGTGTAGAGAACCTAAAACATGCGGCAAGTTTAGATGCCGCTACCAGTCAAAGTATTTGGCAGCTGCCGGTGCTGCGTCAGAGTGTGGCCGAGGTTGTTTCGGTTGCGAGCGAGCTCTACCAGCAGGACGCATCGTTAGTGACCTATGCGCCGGAGCCCAACCTTGAGGCGCAATTTGGTCGTTTCCCGGCGATTAATACCCAGGCTGCACAGCAGGCGGGATTTCGTCATGATGGTGATTTGCATAAATTGATTAGCAATGCACTGCTAACCGAGAGGGAGAACGGCTGTGTCTGAAATTATTCTGTTTATGGCCCCAGGAACCTGTGCTCGAGTAACGGCGATAGCTCTGGAAGAGTTGGGTCTGTCTTTCGAAAGCCGCGTTATCCGCTTTATGAAAGGAGAGCACAAATCTCCCCATTTCTTGCAACTGAACCCCAAGGGTAAGGTACCTTGCCTGATCTACCAAGATCAGCCATTAACCGAAAATGTGGCTATTTTAACCTTTCTGAATAATTGCTATGGTGGCTTATTGCCCGCTACCGACTCCGCTTGGCAGCAGGCCCAGCAATTGGCTGATCTCTGTTTTTGTGCATCAACACTGCACCCACTGGTCACCCGTATTCGGATGCCGCATTTTTTTGTCGGCGAAGAGAATGCACAACTGGTGTGGCAACGGGCTTGCCAGGCCATGGATGAATATTTCCAATTGATTGAACAGCGGTTACAAAATCACTCCTGGTGGTACGGTGATCAATGGTCAATAGTGGATGCTTATCTCTATTGGTGTTTTTGGCGAGTTAGTGGAGCCAATTATGATGTCAGCCGTTTCCCAGGTTTTGTTGAGCATGCGGCGAGGTTGGAGGAGAGACCATCAGTGCAGCGAGCCTTGAGTCGTGAGTTGGTCGCGGAAAAGCAATTAATAGAGGAGGGGCTACGCTTTACCCCACCAAGCTACAGCTAATGCTCTACAGGAGCGTTACACCACTCCTAAAATCCGGTTTGTTGATTTTCCCTGAATAGCAGAGCAGATTCTGACCCATGGCGTAGCCGTTAGGGCGAGAGTTTTTTCTTTGGCCGGATAAACCATTGCTACTTGTTGCTTTGTATGGCGCGATAGGCTGAAGGGGTAAAACCCAAACGTTTTTTAAAAACCTTGGCAAAATAGAGCTGGTCTTCATAACCAACCATGGCGGCAATCTGACCTATGTTGTATTGACTGTACGTCAACAGCTGACACGCCTTTTCCAATCGAATCTCATTGCGCCAGATTATGGGTGATACACCAAGATACTCCTTGAATATATGAGAGAGTCGTTTTGAGTTGCCCTCGTCTATGTCTGAGGTGCTTCAACAGCAGTCAGATAAACCAGCGGACAGCGCCAATCCCCTATTTCCACTGCATTTCCACACCGATTATTAGACTTGCAGCCGGCCCGAAAAGAGCATTTAGTTCTAACTAAGAAGCTGTTTAAACTAATCTCCGATGGGTGTAACAATATGGTTGATATATCAACTAAGTCTGTAAAAATGGTTGATATATCAACTATAATTGCAGCGCTTAAATAATAAGTAGCGAGAGGAGAATAATAATGAGCGTCCAGATGCATATACCTGGTGTGAGTGATTTAACCACCCAAGACAAGAGCCCATTCGCCTTGGACCAGTGGTACGTTGCCGCGTTAAGCTCCGAGTGTGCAGATAAACCCCTGGCAAGAACGCTGTTAAATCATCCTATCGTTATGTTTCGTGATGGTGCGGGCGTTGTCCATGCATTGGAAGACCGTTGTTGTCACCGGTCGCTACCGCTATCTGCCGGTACCATTGAAGAGCAGGGCATTCGCTGCGGCTATCACGGAATGTTGTTTAATGGTGAGGGGCGCTGTCTTGAAGTCCCCGGCCAGAGCACCGTACCACCACGTGCTAAGGTTAAAAATTTTCCGGTGCAGGAACGGGATGGCATAGTCTGGATCTGGTTTGGCTATGACCAACAGGCTGCTCCCAATGGCGATGCGCCCAGTTACCCGGTTCATACCAGTGGTGAATACGTTTGGGGTGGTGATGCCTTCCATTACGATGCACCTTACCAATTGATTCACGATAATCTGCTGGATCTTAGTCATCTTGGCTATGTGCATCTGCAAACCATTGGTGGCGATGCCAGGGTGCATATGAATGCCGAGATGAATACCACCACCGATGGCGATAATGTGTTGGTGGTTCGCCATATGCACGGTGTAACGCCACCGCCCACCTACACCGCCGCCTACCCGTTTGAGGGCAAAATAGATCGATGGCAAGAGATCGATTTTCGGGTTTCACACATTCGCATATGGACCGGTGGCGTGGATGCCGGTACCGACGATTTAAGAGATCCTAACCGGGGTGGGTTTCATATGCGTGGCTTCCACGGCGTAACGCCAGAGACCGAAACCTCTGCCCACTATATCTGGACTATTGCCACCAACCCCAAAGCTAACCACGAAGAGACACTGAAAAAGGTGATGGCTCAGACCGCCTTTACCTTTGAGGAAGATAAAGTCGTAATTGAAAACCAATATCAAAACATGATCAGGTTTGGCAACCAGCCGCTGATGAGCATTCATGTGGATGTTGGTGCAAACCGCGCCCGTTTCATTATGGAAAAGTTGCGTACTATCCGCCGTTGATATCTGGTAAATTTGCTCCGTCTACAAATTATGGAGTGTGCGGAGCAGGTTATGGCAAAGCGGAAGAGTGGTGAAGTCGCAGCTGAGTGTATCGATTTGGAACGCTACGTACCCGCCTTAATGACATGGGTGGCGAATAAATTATCGCGCAGCGCCTCTTCGCTGTATCTTAAACATTTTGATGTTGGCGTAGAGGGGTGGCGCTGCTTGGTTTTGCTGGCCAAGGGCGAGCCGATCTCCGCGCAGTATATTTCTCAAACCATCGGTTTGGATAAGGCTTCGGTCAGCCGTTGTTTTAAGGTGATGAGTGCCGATGGCTTGATCACCCTGGGTGACGATGAGCACGATAAACGCCTGCGCCTGGCGACAATTACCGCCAAGGGCCGGGCTAAACACGACCAGATTATTGGGTTAGCGTTAACCCGCGAACAGGCGCTATTGTCGAAATTGAGTGCGCAGGAGGTCGATTCGTTGATTCAAATATTGCACAAGCTGCATAGCAGCTTGCCGGAGGTTGAGTCGGCCAGTAAAGCCTATATTAAAGCGCACTTGCCTGGCTAATATGGGGTTGGATTATTCACTTATGCAGTGTAGCAAGCTGCAGTTGCAGCTCTTAGCTGCTACCTCCTTTCTGCTATCTCGGTTCACCGATGAACCACAAGGCCGAAGCGCCTGCGTTGTGGTTGCCCGCTTCTCTTCACGATGAAAACAGAAAGCCAAATTGCGGTGTTAGTTCATACGATAGGGCAAGTATGCCTGCCAGCTCAGTCTAACCATCGATAATTTTTTCTTGGTGTTGCTTCTATTCGGCTGCCTCTGTGAAAGTGTAGCGGCCAAGGCAACTCAAGCTGGCGGATGGAGAATTGGCATGGTCAGAGCAATAACAGCGCGCAGTGCTAGTCGATTTGATCCACCAAATGTATTTCGATATTGTGTTTTGCAAAGAGCGCCAGTAGTTTTGGGTCGGCACCGCTATCGGTGATAATCACATCCACCGTATCGAGCCCGGTAAAGATCAGGTTGCTGCGTTTGCCCAGTTTGGAGCTGTCGGCCAGAATAACTAATTGATCGGCCTGTTTTAACAGCTTCTGTTCGGCACGAATCAGTAGTGGGTCAGACTCCATTACCCCAAATTCACCAATGCCGGGTGTGCCCATAAACATCTTGGTGCCGTGGTAGTGCTGGATGGTATCGTTTTCAAAAGCGCTCAGTACTATCCCCTGGCGGCGATAGATTTCACCACCCGGCAGTGTTACCTGATTACTGCCGTTGCTAACTAGATCCTGGGCGAGGTAGAAAGAGTTGGTCAGGATGGATAGATTCCGTTGTACCAAAAACTCACTCATCATATAGGTGGAGCTGCCGCCATTAACGATGATCGCTTCGCCATCGTCACAGATGGAAACCGCCTTTTGTGCAATAGCCCGCTTTGTTGCCGGGCGAATTTCCCGGTCGATTAAAAAGTTCGAAGCCTGTAACGATTGCGGCGTTTTACCGCTTTCAACGTCTTTCAGAGCTTGAGCGCCACCTCGTATCTTCTCAATTTTATTCAACTCGCCCAGCTTGATCAGGTCGCGGCGGATAGTCGCTTCAGAGGCATTTAGTTGATCGGAGAGGTAGGTGACACTGGCAAAGCCCTTCTCGGCAAGGATATCGAGAATGACCTGCTGACGTTGTTTCTCAAGCACGTATTGAGCCTTAATTATTCATAAATGACTGGTAATGATCGATTATGACAGAAGTGTGTTGTTTGAGAAACAGTAATTTGACTGGACTGATCCGGATTTTAGCTATGATTCTCTGGTTCGAGCCGCCCTCACTGTTCTGTTATTGCTGCAGGCTCAGGCTGGTTGCCGCTGGTATGGCTGCATATTCGTTATTTATATAAATGATTGATAAGTAGATATACAGATAAACGATTTCACTGTGCGTTACCTTGGCAATATTGTACCGATCGAATGACCGCTGGGTGGTTATGGTTAATGATTCAGGTCGGCGTTACTATAAACGCTGCATTCAAATCTAAGGCCTGCGTCGTTCAGCTTTAATTGCACGTTAGAATCCAAGCAACAGCTATTAGAGTGATAAAGGGTATTGAGTATGCTATTGCCAAAACAGTACATGGGTTGGAAAGTGGATTTCACAACCCCTAAAGGCGAGCCGGCTTTACTAAGCCCAGACTCCGTCACCTGGCGGGTGATGAAAAACCCGGTTACCACTTTTATTGGTGGTGTGGCTGCCTTTCTGATGGAATTTGCCGACCCGCGCATACGCTCTGGTGTCAGTGATCATTCAACCTATTTAAAAGACCCGATAGGCCGGGCCACGCGTACCGGCTTGGCGGCCGCACTGGGTACCTATGGGCCGGCCAGCGCCGCCAGGCAGGTTATTGCCGGTATCACTAAAATGCACGAAAAGGTCCAGGGTACGACACCGGGTGGCTTGGAGTACAGTGCTATGGATACTCAACTGCTGGATTGGGTTGCTGCGACTGCGAACTTTGGCTTTGTGACCGCCTACCACCGTTACGCCAAAAAATTATCCCCCAAAGAGATTCACCGCTACTACCAGGAAGGGCACGTGGTGGCAAAGCTGTACGGTGTGGAGCGTACCCTCAACGATGAGTACGACTTCTACGATATGATGCATAAACTTAGTCCCATATTCGAGCCACATGAGATCAACACGGTATTCCTGGAAACCGCCGAAAATTCGGTTAGCTCACGCAATATCCCCCCATTTTTAAGTCACTATCTGGTGTGCGCAGCTGTGGATATGATTCCGGCCGAAATTCAGAATAAGTTGCAGTTAGGTGAGCAGTATAAGCTCTCCTCTTTAGGGTGTTTATGCGTTAAAAGCGTCGCTCAATCGGCCGAGTGGTTTGCCAATGAAAGATCAATGGCGGCGTCTGCGTGTGAGCGTTTGGGCCTGCCGAGAAAGTTCCTATGGCTTAGTCAGGCGAAACAGAAGCAGCTGCTTGCAGACTTGGGGCGGGCTGAGATGGGTTTTGCTCAAAAATAACAATCTACAACTTTGTATGGTATTGATAAAGCGGCTAGATGGTGTAAGCGGCCGTTACATTGACGGCAATCCCTGCCAACCAGTTTCGGTAAATAATTCCTCTAGATGCCCTGCAATACGGTGTGTATACGCTGACCCGTTACTGGCTGTTCGCTAATAAAAATCTACTTTTATTGAACCGTCCCGCACTGTAAATGGTCCTTCCGTTGTCCTTTCGATCAATAACCAGAAAGCTGCGCCATTATTTTATGGTATAGCTTTGTATTAAGTTTTCGTGATCGCTATCAATGGTCAGAATGCGGACTTCAAACCGCTATCCGCAATAGTGGTTATGGATGCTACCGTTTTACGGCCAGGTTCTTGGCGTGTGTCGGTAGATGGTTTTTAGCGTTTTGATTCGTTATCCCACAGTAATTGAGCCATGAAGGTTAATCTCCGATCTGTCGATTTGAATTTGCTTACGGTGTTTGTTGCTTTGGCGGAGGAGGGTAATCTCACCAAAGCTGCTGATAAGGTGGCAATGAGTCAACCTGCGGTGAGCTCGGCGTTGGCAAGGCTTCGTTTAACCCTTAACGATGAGTTGTTTGTGCGTACCCGCTCAGGTGTTACACCTACTCCCAGGGCCATGGCTATTTTGCCGAGGATAAAAGCGGCGTTGGACTCTATCGCCGAAGTTGTGGGTGAAGATCAAGGGTTCGATCCGGCAACCAGCGAGAGAGTCTTTACCCTGCTGGCTGATAATTACCTGGAGATGGTGGCTTTAGGGCCAATGCTGGCAAGGCTGGCCGATATTGGCCCCAATTTAGGGCTGCAGAATATCCTGCCGGAAACATTAGACTACGTCACCGCTATGCGCGACATGAAAGTAGATGCCGCGCTCTATTTTAAACTGCCTAAATTCGACAAAATCGACAAGAAACTGATAGGGCATGCACGAGTCTGTGTGGTTTGCCGGGAGGGTCACCCGCGAATCAAAGAGGCTATTACTCAGGCACAATATAAGGCAGAGAAGCATGTTTTTTTAGAGGATTCATCTACAGGTCCATCGCTCTTGGAGCAGGGAATGGATATTGCAATTAGTCCTGCCAAAATTAAACTGTTTGTGCATAACTTTACGGCGATGGCCTCTGTGGTAAAGCATACGGATCTGTTGGGTACTATGCCGTTGGAAATTGCTCGTCTGTTCCAACAGGCTATGGGGTTGCGCATTTTGTCTTTCCCTTTCAAAAATAGCCAGGTTCCCATCTGGCTCTTTTGGCCCAGTGCATTGAATAACGACCCAGGGCATGGCTGGTTTATACAATTTTTAATTGAGGCAAATAACGGCAGCCAATCAGCCAATCAATAAAATCCACTGCCTTTTAGTGAAATCCACTCCAGCGGCCGGTGATTCCTCCTCAACCGGGCTATTGGTAGGTGAATCAGACAGTAGCATAGGGTATAGCATCCTCCGGCTTTCTAGGCTGTGCAGTTTCCTGGTTTAGTATCATTGCTGCTGCCTTTTCGCCAATCATAGTACAGGCTGCGTTGGTATTACCGCTAACGAGGTTTGGCATGATAGAGGCATCGGCCACCCGCAGCTTATCGATACCCCAAACGCGTAATTGTGAATCAACCACGGCCAGTGGGTCTGTCGCCACGCCCATTTTGCAGGTGCAGGCCGGGTGGTACACCGTTTCGGCGTTGTTGCGTACCCACTCCGTCAATTGCTCATCCGATTGGAGCGCGTCGCCCGGGGATATTTCGCACTCTCTGTGGTCGTCGAAGGCCGGTTGGGCGAGTATTTTCCGAGCTTCTCTTACGCCTTGGACGAGTTGCTGAACATCGCGTTCGTCGCTTAAGTAATTCGGGTCTATCCTGGGTGCATCCGTGATGGAGGAACTCTGTAACGTCAGACTGCCACGGGAGTGGGGCCGGTTATCGTTAAAGATTAAGGAGTAGCCGTAGTGTTTCTTGAGGTTGCTTAGATCCAAGCCGTGGTGGGCGCCAAATGAGGGTAGAAAATGGAATTGTAGATCCGGTGTTATTTGGTTTGGATTGCACTTAATAAAGCCGCCGGCTTCCAATAAGTTGCTGGTCAATTCGCCTTTTGTGAACAGAGCATATTTCAAACATTCGCGGGTATAGCGCAGCCAGGAACTCGAGTGGAACGACATGCCGACGCGGCTTTTTGACCGGGTTTCTACGTAAAGATTTAGGTGGTCCTGCAGGTTCTGGCCAACGCCGGGTAAATGTAATTTTAATGGTATATCGTGCTTTTTGAGTTCGGTTTCCGGGCCAATACCCGAAATCATCAGCAGTTGTGGTGAATTGAACGCACCGGCACTAAGGATGACCTCTTCTGAGCAGTACAGCTTTTGGGAATGGCTGTTTTGGCTATATTCCACCCCCTCTACCTGGCCTTGGCTGATAATCAGCCTGTGTACTTGGGCGTTGGTTATAATCTGTAAATTTGCGCGCGGTCGAGCTGGGTCTAAATAGGCACGGGCGTTATTACAGCGTTGCCCATCGCGATTGTAACTGTAGAGGATGCCAATTCCTTCCTGGCAGGCCCCGTTATGATCATCGTTACGAGCGTGGCCGGCTTGCTCGGCGGCTTTCAGAAAAGCCTCAGTAAGCGGATTAATAAACTCCCTGTTACTAATGGTTAACGGGCCACCTCTGTTGTGGTATCTACTGTTTGCTGGGCTTGTATCCGGTTGAAAATCTTCCATTTTCAGAAAGTAGGGTAGTACTTCGGAATAGGACCAGCCCTCACAACCTAATTGTGACCACCCGTTGTAGTCTTCAGCATTGCCTCGTACATATACCTGCGCATTAATACTGCTGCAGCCTCCCAATACCTTGCCCCTGGGTTGATAAAGACGGCGGTTGTGCAGATGGCGTTGCGGTTCACTCCAATATTTCCAATTGCAGTAGGTGCCATTTACCAGGGGTATTAAGCCGGATGGCAGGCGTATCCAAGGGTTGCTGTCGCGTGGGCCCGCCTCAATCAGTGTGACTTTTGTGGCTGGGTCTTCGCTTAGTCGATTAGCCAGGACGCACCCTGCGGAGCCGCCACCAATAATTATATAATCCGCTGTGTTGCCGCTATTTTTAGTCATTAATCTGCTTCCCAACGCTCACTACAGTAATGGCTTTCGCTGAATGATACTTTTTCCGTGCACCAGGGCTTCGACTGTATCGACCATGGCCAGGGTCTCGTTTTCCAAATTGGTTTGCAAAGGGTCTTTACGCCATTTTTGAAAAACTTCAATCGTGCCATAGGTCAGCATACTCGATACCAGGCATGGCTCCAGATCGCGATCGATATCCATACCATTTTCGTCGGCAAAAAATCGCGCTAATAATTTACCCTTTTCCAGCTCGTACTCCAGCCAGATCACCGTGGCGACCGGGTCTTCCCATAGAAATATGCCCGCAGGGCCATCCGCTGGATCGTAAACCTTGTGGTTGCCAGATTGGGCTCTGGAGTTTTTTATACTCAACTCACGCACGAATGGAAAGAACAGTTTTTTGCCGATCGCGTTTTCTATATCCGCACGCATGTATTCCTGATTCGTGCGAATTATCTCCTCCAATATGTCTGATTTATTGGAGAAATGGTTAAAGACGGTGGTGATATGGATATTGGCGCGTTCAGCAATCATTTGGATCGTTGTGTTTTTGTATCCATGCTCCTGAAATAACCGGGCAGCAACAGAAATAATAGTGGCATGGGTCTTTTTCCTTCTTGAGGTTCGCAGTGGGTATTTTGTCTCTTCTGTTTGCTCTTTTGTCATCATCTATAATGTTAATTCGTTTGCCAGGACGCTATTTTTTGTGAGCTGAATTTCGTACGTATTGCTATATTGTGTTTACTTTGGTTGCATGTACCTGCTGGTTCAGCGGGATAGAAAATTATTGCTAGTTAATCGCTTGCTGCCCTCGTTATAGGTTTTGGCGTGTGTCCGATTGGGGTGGGAGTGCTCGACTGGCGTGATATTTTTAGCTGTTAAATTTATCCCGGAAAATTTGCCTATCAGGTGTAGTGATCAGGGTGTCGCTAAGTGGCTAGGCTCCCAAATAGCCGCCGGCTGAGTTCCCCTCGCTGTCATCTGGTCGGTGGTGACAGTGTTTGCTGCGTGCCGCAGCACAAGGTCGCAGCTGGTCTTAATCCCAAACTTTCTCTGCTTATGATACTTCTATTCGTGGCTACGCAAAGAGGCTCCAAGGGGGGAACAGGGTACAATGGCCTCAGGTCAGTGCGTCTAGCGACAATAGGTAGTTTTCAAAGACAAACGATGATTCAACAGCCAACCTTATAATTCATACAGCCTTCACTGTTGCTGATTGTAGGAGCAACGCCATATCGGCCATAGATATCGGCCTTAGATAAAGCCTCTCGAATATAAATTTAACAAGCGAGACAAACATGAATCAGAAACCCAGCTCTCTTTTCATTCGCAAAAATATAATGGCGCTTGCCGTAGTGGCTGTAAGTAGCCCAGCGTTTGCGGCTGAAGATAGTGGCAAGAGCTTGATACTGGAAGAGATAGTGGTAACCGCTCAGCGGCGTGAGGCATCGAATCAGGATGTTGCGGTTGCGGTCACGGCGGTAAACGAGCAGGAACTGGAATTAACCAGGGTTGATAGTGCTGTAAGCCTGCAGGCGCTCTCGCCGAGTATCAGCTATACCCAGAGTAATAGCGTGGCCAATACCGCGAACATTGTCATTCGTGGTATCGGTACTGTGGGTAACTCCCGCTCCTTTGAGGGGGCGGTTGGGGTCTTTATTGACGGAGTCTATCGTACCCGCGCCGGTCAAGCGGTGACCAACTGGCTGGATATTGGCTCTGTACAGATCCTCAGAGGGCCCCAGGGAACGCTGTTTGGGAAAAATACTTCCGCAGGGGCTTTGCTGATTACCTCTGTCGCCCCGGATATAAGCGAATCTGGAGGTTCTGTTCAAGTTACCATGGGTGATTACGATAAGACTTTGGTGAAGGCACGCTATAACCAGGTCTTGTCAGATAGCTCTGCCCTCAGGGTGGCGGGCTTGTGGGGCGAGGAAGATGGCTTTATCTCCGATCCCAATGGCGGTACCTATAATGACAGCGCTCCTCGCGCTTTAAAAGCGCAATACCTGTTTGAACCCAGCGATACTTTCTCCCTGCATGTTATTGCCGATTGGACTGAGCAGAAAGATGTCAATTGCTGTTATGGTCAGGTCGATGATGAGCAGGGGCCCAGCACCGCGATTGTCGATGCCTTTACCTTGGCACAGGGTAAAAAGACACCCTCCAACGATTTTGAAGATTATGAAGCCGTACTGAGTAATAAAACTGATCAGGACATTACCGACCAGGGTGTCTCCATGCATATTAAATGGGGCATGGAAGGGGGGATGGAACTCAACTCTATCACCGCTTATCGCGACTGGTCTTCTTCCCAAATTGGTATGGATGCCGATTTTGGTGCTGCCAATATTTTAACGATCAACGAAACCTTTGATACCAAGGTTTTTTCGCAGGAGTTTACTCTCTCTGGAGAATTCGAAGAGGGTTTTGGTCCTATCAAGCGGGCAGATTATATTGTCGGTGCCTATTTCGCTGATGAAGATATTGATGCAACACACCAACTGTTGTGGGGCAATCAGGCTCAGGCCTTTTGGGATATAGTCGGCGCTGGCTTCTCGCTGCCACCGGGTACAATTCACGCCGCCGAAGGGCTGTGGGCCGATCATCTACTGCCGGCGGATAGTCGAACCACCGCACTTTTTACCCACTGGAATTTGGATTTGACCGACGACTTCTCCGTGGGGGCCGGTTTACGCTACTCAAAAGATAAGAAGAGCGGGGCACTGCAGCGAGTCTATTTCTCGCCCGATCCCTTTGAAGCCTTCCGTTTGCTGGGCATTCAGCCCGCACCCACCTATGACGAAACTTTTGACGATTCGGCGGTAACTGGTTCTTTAGCTGTGCAGTACCATTTCGCGGACAATGTGATGGGCTATCTCTCTTATAGCCGGGGCTACAAATCCGGTGGCATTAACTTTGATAACACCGCGGCGGGCACGGTTAACGATAACCCCAATGAACCCACCTGTGGAATTACCACACCCGTAAAGCCAGCCGGCGACTGTACGCCTAACGATCCAAGTTACGAATCGGAAACCATCAATGGGTATGAGATGGGCTTGAAGTCGGAGTTGTGGGGTGGGCGCGCACGCGTCAATGTTACAACCTTCTACAACGAGATCAAAAACCTGCAAATCGCCACCTTCGACGGCCTGCAGTTTTTGATTCTCAATGGCCCCTTGGGTGAAAGTTATGGTGCCGAGTTGGAAACGCTGTTTAACCTCAATAGTGTTTTCACCATGAATTTTGATGCAACCTGGCTGGGCAAATATCGCTACGATGAATCCGATGATCCGGCGTTGGCTGACTATTCTGATGAAGATTTTGCCCGTGCAGCCGAGTGGAATGCCAATTTTGGGTTAACCGCGCACAAGGATCTTGGCAGCAGTTGGTCGCTGGTCGGTAAATTTTCCACCCAGTATTTGGGTGAAATTATCACTTCACCGGGCACCACCAAAACGCGAGAAGATTTAACGCTCTATAACCTGAATGTTGGCTTCCAGTCTGCCGAATATGGTTTGGATGTGATGCTCTGGTGCCAGAACTGTAGCGATGAGCGCTATTACGATCAGTTCTTTAAGGCACCACTGCGCGGTGACAGTACCAAGGGTTATGTGGGGGCCCCTCGCATGTATGGCCTAACGGTCAGCAAGCAATTCTGATTGGTAATCAGTCGTGCACTTACCAAGATCCGGCCCTGGGCCGGATCTTTATTTTGGGGCCTGTTGTTTCTGATCCGGGCTGATTTAGCTGTAAGTGTTGGTCAACTGGCTTCATCAACTACGCCGTGACAATACGCCTGCTTGTAACTGCTGGGTGTGCAGCCTGTCCAGCGCCGGAATGAGCGAATAAAAGCGCTTGGCTCGGAAAAGCCCAACTGATAGGCGATGGTTTTTATATCGGCGTCACTGGTTTGCAGCTGGCTGATTGCCAGGTCTCTTAGTAATTCGTTTTTGATCTGGCGAAAGTCGGCACCTTCGCAGGCCAGGCGCCGGCGCAGGGTTTGTGGGGTCAGGTTTAGTGACTCGGCAATTTCATCGTAGCCCGCATGTTGCGGCAGGGCATTTTTAAGGTAGCCGCGAATTTGGGTGGTGTAACTGCTATCGCGATTGGGTGCTTGTAGCAGTCGGTAGGGGAAGTGGTGCAGATAAGTTTCCAGGGAATCCTGTGTGCGGATTGTTGGCAGGGCAAGTAACTTGCGATCAAAGAGCATCTCAGTCCGCACTTGTTGGAAGCGGATCTCGCTGTGGAAGAGATAGTGGTACTCCTGTGAATGGGCGGGCTGTGGGTAGTGTAGGTTGACTCGAATTAAGGGGATCTGCACACCCAGCAGCCAACACAGGAAGCGATGGTTGACCATTAAATGCTGCTCGTAAACCCAAGTGCTGAGTGGGAATTGTGGGTCAGCTTGCATTTGGTAGTTGGCGTAGGCGCCGCTTTCGGTTAGGGCTAACTGAAAACCGGTGTCGAATAGATTGTAGAACTCGATATTACGCTCGATAGCCTCCTGCAAATTTTTGCCATCGCGTGTGTAGCGCGCCATGGTTACCAGGGCCTCTGGTTTTAGTCGGCTGCGAAAGTGGCCCATGGAAGCATCCTGAGTGGCCTCTGATACCAGTGAACATAAGCGGGCAAACTGGTCCGGGTGTACTCGGTATTTGCCGCCGTTAAGTACCGGCGGAGTGATTTCACAGCGCTTTAGAAATGACTTTTTTTGTTCATCGGGCAGATTGGATTTGTCCAGTACGGAAACCACAAAAGCGGCGCTGATGGTTCGGTGTTCTTCGGTTTTCAAGGTCTGATTCCGCTCTGCCTGAATGGTGTATCGATAGTTTTGTGTGGGGAAGTTCTGGTAAAAGACTGTAACAAAATGTCTATTTAATGTCATGGCTGGTCATTGTTGTTTGTCGTTATGGCCAGCATGCTTACCCCTCTCAAATAGAGCTGCCTGTGCGCGAGTATCCGTGCGCAGAGCAGGGTGTTCTACCCGTTGAAGCGAGAAATAACGATGAATAACAGCGCCTATATTTACGAGGCTGTGCGTACGCCGCGGTCCAAAGGCAAGCTGGGTGCAGCGCTCAGCCGAGTAAAACCTGTCGATCTGCTGGCCGGCTTGCTTGAAGGTTTACGCAGCCGTCACGATTTGGATACCAGCCTGGTTGACGATGTGGTGATGGGTTGTGTGATGCCCGTTGGCGAGCAGGGGGGCTGCATCACCAAAACCGCCGTTATGAAGGCGGGCTGGGCAAATTCGGTGGCCGGCGTACAACTGGATCGTTTCTGTGCCTCTGGCCTGGAGGCCGTCAATATCGCCGCTATGAAAATTGCTTCAGGTTGGGAAGATCTGGTCGTGGCCGGCGGCGTTGAGAGTATGTCCCGTATCCCAATGGGCAGCCAGGGTAGCGCCTGGGGTGAAGACCCACAGATCGCCTTCGATACTGGTTTTGTGCCACAGGGAATCAGTGCCGACCTGATTGCCGCGGTGGAGGGTTATAGCCGCCTGCAGTTGGATGAATTTGCGGTTCGCTCGCAGAGCTATGCAGCCGCCGCTCGCGATGCCGGTTACTTTTCCCGTTCGGTACTACCGGTGACGGATGTTAATGGTATTGAGATTCTGACGCAGGATGATTTTATCAAACCGGGCACCACGGTTGAGGCGCTTAGTGGCCTCAAGCCATCCTTTCAGATGATGGGTGAGCTGGGTTTCGACGATATCGCCATTAGTAGATACCCACAGATCAGTAAGGTTGAACATGTACATCACGCCGGAAACTCCTCGGGAGTGGTGGATGGTGCTTCGGCGGTTTTGGTTGGCAGTGAATCAGCCGGCCAAAAACTCGGTTTAAGACCGCGTGCGCGGGTAGTGGCCACCGCCGTTACCAGTACTGAGCCGACCATTATGCTCACCGGTCCCGGTCCCGCGACCTTTAAGGTATTGGCAAAAGCGGGCTTGGGTGTTGCGGATATTGATCTGGTCGAGGTCAATGAGGCATTTGCCTCGGTTGTTTTACGCTTTCAAAAAGAGACGCAGATTCCCTGGGGAAAAATCAATGTAAATGGCGGTGCTATTGCCATGGGACACCCATTGGGAGCCACCGGCGGCATGCTGGTCGGCACCTTGCTGGATGAGCTTGAACGCCGTGATCTAAAACGCGGCCTGGTAACACTGTGCGTTGGCGGCGGTATGGGTATCGCCACCATTATTGAACGTGTCTAGTGCGAATTACTGCGTCATACCAAATTTTGAGGTGTTCCCATGAGTGGATTATTTAATTACGAAAAAGATGCCGACGGCATTGTTACTGTGACCATGGACATGAGTGGCCCGGTCAATGCCATGAACGATGAGTATGTGGCCTTGATGGCAGAAACGTTGGCGTGCTTGCAGGCCGAGGCTGATAGTGTCAGCGGCGTTATCATAACGTCTGCCAAGAAAACCTTTTTTGCCGGTGGTGATATTAAAAGCATGCTGCAGGTTGAGAAGGGTGAAAGCGAGCGGGCGATGTTTGCTATGAACTTACAGATCAAGCAGCAGTTGCGCCAGCTTGAACAGTTGGGTAAACCGGTTGTGGCCGCCATTAATGGTGCTGCTCTGGGCGGCGGCTACGAAATCTGTCTGGCCTGTCATCATCGCATTGCACTGGACTCCCCCGCAGTACAGATCGGCCTGCCCGAGGTGACTTTGGGGTTATTGCCCGGCGGTGGCGGGGTGGTGCGTCTGGTCAGTAAATTGGGTGTTGAAAAAGCACTGATGCCACTGCTTGAAGGTGCCCGCTTTAAAGCGGCCAAAGCGCTCGAAGAAAACCTGATTGAGGAGTTGGCGGCAGACGCCGATGATCTGATTGCCAAAGCCAAAGCCTGGATTAAAGCCAATCCCGCCGCTTGTAACCCCTGGGATGTTAAGGGGTTCAAAATTCCTGGTGGTGACTACCGCAATCCCAAAGTGGCGCAGATGATACAAGCGGGCAACCCGATGATGTTCAAAAAAAGTCGTGGCCTGGTACCTGCACCGCTAAAAATATTGGATGTTATTAACAGCGCAATTCACGTTGATTTTGATACGGCGCTTGATATCGAGTCGCGTGTTTTTACCAGCCTGGTGACCACTGCGCAGGCCAAAAATCTGATGACCTTTTTCCTGCAGATGAACCAGATCGACGGTGGGGTCAGCCGGCCGCAGGGTGTTGAAAAGTCCAAGGTTAAAAAGGTAGGCATACTGGGTGCTGGTATGATGGGCCAGGGGATAGCCTATGTTTCGGCGATGGCCGGTATTGACGTGGTGCTCAAGGACATCAGCCAGGAGGCTGCCGATAAAGGTAAGGCCTACACCGGGCAGTTGCTGCAAAAACGGGTGCAAAAAGGTCGTATGCAACCGGAAGCCGCTGAAGCGGTACTGGCCCGTATTTGTGCTACAGCCGATGCCAATGATCTGCAGGGTTGTGATCTCATTATTGAAGCGGTGTTCGAAAATGTGGATCTGAAGCACCAGATTAACACGGAGCTGGAGCCCCAGTTGGCGGCGCACGGATTTTGGGGGAGCAATACCTCCACTCTGCCAATCACCTTGCTGGCTGAGTCGTCCAGCAAGCCGGAAAACTTTATCGGTATCCACTTCTTTTCACCGGTCGACAAAATGCCGCTGGTGGAGATCATTGTTGGTGCTGCCACTTCAGCCGAGACGCTGGCCCGCGCCTTTGACTACACCAAGCAGATCAAAAAGACCCCCATTGTGGTGAATGATTCGCGCGGCTTTTTCACCTCCCGCGTATTTGCCACCTATCTCGATGAAGGGGCGCTGTTAATTGAGGAGGGTGTCGACCCGGTTGTTATTGAAAACCTGGGTAAAGCCATAGGTATGCCGGTTGGCCCATTGGCGGTGCAGGATGAAGTCAGCCAGCAGTTAACGGTTAAGGCCAACGAAGCCAATTTCGATTTGGATAGACGTCTCGACCAGGCTCACACCAAAGACAACGCTGCCTACCGTTTAGCGAAACGCATGGTGGCCGAGGGGCGCGCCGGTCGATTCCATGGTGGTGGTTACTATGAGTACGGTGCTGGCGAAAAAACCTTGTGGCCGGACATTTACAGCTGGTACTTCAATAGTGATGTCTCGCTGCCTATTGACGATATCAAAGACCGTCTGTTGTTTCGTCAGGTGGTCGAAAGCCTGCGCTGCTTTGATGAGGGGGTTATGAATACGGTCGCCGATGCCAACATTGGCTCGATTATGGGTATCGGTTTTCCGCCCCACACTGGTGGTGTCTTTCAGTTTATCAACACCTACGGTGTGCAGGCCTTCACCGATCGCTTGCAGGCCTTGGCTGAACGCTATGGTGAGCGGTTTGTGCCGCCCAACATTCTGTTGGATAAAGCCGCCAACAACGAACTGTTTATGTGAGCATGCCAACTACTCACACCGATCATTTGGTCAAAATTTATGCCGCTGGTAGCTTACCGGCTGCAACAGAAGGAGTTAGCAATGCTTCCGCGTAATTTCACCGAAGAACAGGTTATGTTCCGGGATGCGTATCGCAAGTTTTTGGAAAAAGAGATCGCGCCTCACGTAGAGCGATGGGAAGAGCAGGGTATTGTCGATCGTGAGGCCTACACCAAGGCTGGTGAGCAGGGATTTCTGATGGTATGGCCAGAGGAAAAATATGGCGGTATGGGCGATAAAGATTTTCGCTTTGAACAGATCATCATTGAAGAGACGGCCAATATCTTTGCCGGTGACTGGACCAACACGCTGCACAGCCGCTTGGTTGGCCCCTATCTCACACGCTTTGGCAACGAAGAGCAGCTCGATCGCTTCCTGCCAAAATGTGTTACCGGTGAGTGCATACTGGCGGTGGCTATGACCGAGCCGGATGCCGGCTCGGACCTGGCCGGTATTCGTTCAACCGCCAGGGATATGGGTGATTACTGGTTGTTAAACGGTACCAAGACCTACATCAGCAACGGCATCAACGCCGACCTGGTTATTGTCGCAGCCAAAACTGACCCGGAAAATCCACGGGCAATGGGTCTCTTCCTGGTGGAGCGGGGTATGGAGGGGTTCGAGCGGGGCCGCAACCTCAAAAAAATGGGGATGAAAGCCCAGGATACCGCCGAACTCTTTTTTACCGACGTGCGCGTGCCGAAAGCCAATGTATTGGGTGACCCGAAAAAAGGTTTTCACTATCTGATGGAAGGGTTAGCGGAAGAGCGTTTGATCGCCGCTTGTGGTTACATTGCCAGTGCCCAAAAAGCGTTTGAAATTACCCGTGAGTTTGCCCTGGATCGTAAATTGTTTGGTAAGCAGTTAGCCAACTTCCAAAACACTCAGTTTAAGCTGGCCGAGCTGCGTACGGAAATCGATATTGCCCAAACCTTTGTCGATGCCTGTGTGGCCTCTTTCAATGCCGATAAATTAACCTCGGAGGATGCCGCGCGAGCTAAGTTGTACACCAGCGAGGTACTCTGCCGCATGGTGGATGAAGGTGTCCAGCTGCACGGTGGTGCCGGTTACATGGATGAGTATCGTATTTCGAAAATGTACACCAGCGCTCGTATCACCCGGATTTTTGCCGGTTCTTCCGAGGTAATGAAGTTAATTATCAGCCGTGAGATATTTTCTGACGCCTTTGTCAGCTACGTGGATCGAAACTAGTTGACTTAATGGTTACTGGCGTTGGTTAAATATTTCTGAATCCTATCTCTACTCTCTTGTGACCTAGGCCGGCTCTTTTGAGGCCGGCCTTAATCTGTTTTCCCTCCCCAACACGCTTACCACTTTAATTATCTTAAATAATTTGTCTATCTGTCGTTGGGTGGGTTAAATCCCAGAGCTCAGACGCCTGCACTGTTGCACTGAAGTGCTGGTCACATCAGCTCAGAAAGCTGACTTGGCAAGTGGGCCAATAGCGCATAGAGAATCTGCTTAGGTGGAAATAAATTAAGCTAGAAATAGGCAGGGGAAAGAACAGCGATAGCCCGACCAGCTTGAGTGTAGCTTAGGGTCGGGCAGTGTTGATTATTCCCAAACGACGGGTTTCTTAGCGGCAAACCACTGGCCGATTTTGGGCTCGTAATATTCATCGATACAGTCGCGTTTTACCTTCAAGGTAGGGGTGACCAATCCCAGCTCCACGGTCCAGGGTGTGCTGCCGATGGCGATAAAGCTTAACTGCTCGTGATCTTCCAGGTGGGCGTTGGTATGCTCAAGTAGCATTGCCAGGTCAGATTCAATAGCCGTACGTTCCGCTTCACTGCTGTGCTGCACTTCGGGCGATAGGGTAACCAGCGCAAAAGGCTGAGGATGACCGCGGCCGGTAACGCAGACGGTTTCTATACCCTGGTGAGCCCCCAGCTCATTTTCAATCGGTACCGGAGCAACAAATTTACCTTTGGCCGTTTTGAAGAGGTCTTTTACCCGCCCGGTTATTTTGAGCTGTTTTGTTTTGCCATCGATAACACCCTTGTCACCGGTTCTGAAAAAGCCGTCGTCGGTTAAACAGGCGGCGGTCATCTCCGGCTGGCGGTAGTAGCCCAGCATTTGGCCGGGGCTCTTGACCAGAATCTCACCGCTATCATCTAACCGGCACTCAACCCCCGGATGCGGAAAGCCAACAAATCCCGGGGTAATCTGCCCTACGCGTGTACCGTGGGAGGTGGCTGCATTTTCGGTCATGCCGAAGAGTTCTATCAGTTCCAGTCCCAGACTTCGATACCAGCTGACAATTTCGGCGGCCAGGGGAGCGGCGGCGGTCATGCCCAGACGGGCGTGATCTAACCCCATGCCTTCCAATATTTTCTTTTTGATCCTTTTAGAGATAAAGGGCAGAGCAAAAAGAATGCGTTGTTTCCAGGGCGGTAACTTGGCGTTAACAGCCTGATAAAACTTGGTCCACAGACGGGGTACCGAAAAGAATGAGGTGGGGCGCGCTCGCTTCAGGTCGGCCGGAAAGGTGGCCAGTGAATAGTTGAAATAGATTTGAAACCCAAAATAGAGCGAGGGTATCTCCACGGCAACGCGTTCACCAATATGGGCGAGCGGCAAATAGGAGAGCACACGGTCGTCGCTTGAAGAGGGAAGGTAGACTTCAGGGAATTCACAAGGGGCGCAGATTGAGCGGAAGCAGTGCATAACCCCCTTGGGTTCACCGGTGGTGCCAGAGGTGTAGACAATGGTGGCCAGGGCCTCCCGGTCGCGCAGATGGATATCCGCAATGGGTTGGTAATCTGTTTGTATCTGTTGCCACTGTATTGCACCCTGCAACGGTTTGATATGGGGAGCGTCGGGCAGACAAAATATAGCAGTATCGGAGGCTATCGCCTCAGCAACTTCCTGGAAGCTTGCCGAGTTTTCATCCATTCGGCCAATAATCAACAGTTTGGCCGCACTGTGTTGCACTATGTAGCTGAAGCTTTTGCCATTAATGGTGGGGTATATCGGTACCGACACATGGCCACTCATCCAGATGGCCAGGTCGGCAATAATCCACTCCGCCGCATTCTGACCAATCAGCACGATATTGCTCTGTTCCGGTAGCTGTAGCGATTGAATATAGGCGGCGATTTTCCGAGCCATTATTCCAGCTTCTGCCCAGGTGTAGGTAACGACTGTACCGTCGGCTTGTGGTTGGGTTAACCAAACCACGTTGGCCTGCTCTTGTTCCCAGTGTAAGAAGGTATGCAGTGGTGTGGTTGGCGTGGAGTGGGCGGCACCGGCCGGGTTTAAGCGTTGGGGTTCTGTTTTAGAATTCATGGATTAGCTTCGCTGAACGGGTATTTTATTATCTGGATGACCAATTATCGGGGTGACCAGCCGCTCGGTATTGTCAATAGGTATCAGACTTGATCAGTGGTTAATTTTGATAAGCTTTGGCTGCCACCGCGGTAATTCCAGCTCAAGCTGGTGTTGCAATGGGTCCAATCCCGAGCGAATAAATCGTTGTTATAAAAACCAATAGGGTGGCGACTGGCTTGGTTTGTCCACCACCTATGGTAATTGTGCACTGATTAATTGCCAGCCCTGCCATAAGCTATTTGTCTGTTGCTGGCCGGTTCCTGGCGTGCCCAGCAACTGATTTGATTGATGGGACAAATGTGTCGTCGGGTTGGAGCTCGAACCGACTTGCAACAGCAGCTAGTGTGCTGATCACCACAGTCCAGACAGATAGACCTATCTGCCCGGCTGCAGCTATGGAGGGTTTTGACTGCTGAAATGATTAGTGAGTGCAGCGGTAGCTAATGTAGCGCTGATTCACGCATCGAAAGCTGTAATTCGCGAAACTTACCGGGCGTTTGCCCGAACCAGCGTTTGAAGGCTTTGTGGAAGGCGCTCTGATCGTTAAACCCCAGCTCTGAACAGATCTCCAGGAAGCCTTTATTGGGGTCTGCAATTAGGGCTTTGGATTGCTCCATACGTGCCTGGTCCACTAAATATTTAAAGCTTGTGGATATCGCCGTCAGGCGACGTTGCAGTGTTCGCGCAGTCAGACCCATCTCCTCGGCAATGCTCTCCAGCTTGGGTGTGCCGTTACCCAGGTGTTTGCGGATGGAGGCGGTCACATCTTTGATCAAGCGATCTTCCAGTTGCAGTTGTACCAACTCCTGGCGCGCTTCATAGAGCAGTTTTTCGTGGATGGAGGGGTGGGGGTAGTCGGCCGGGCGCTCTAAAAAGTGCGCATCAAACTCCACACAATTGACGTCGCTGCTGTAGCAAACATCGGCTTCCATCCGTTCGGAAAAATCGGAGTGTTGGCCGGGGCTGGGGTAGGTTACGTGGATCACTCGAGCGGCACACCAACGCTGCAGTGCACTTTTGTTTACCTGGTACCAACTGGCAAAAAAGTACTCAACAACATGGCGGGATGGCAACTGCCGCTCTGGTATATCCCACACCAGACGACATTTCCCATCGGCAGTGGATATAAACTCGATATCACCGTGATCGATCAATAGTTTGTGAAATTCGATAACAACTTCTATGGCATCTTTGGTGCTCGCGGCACTCATGCCCAGATAATTAACCAGGCCCCAGGCCCGGCGTGGAGAATGGGTACCGGCATTAGCACCAAAATCCGGATCTTGCAGCAGCCGGCTGCCGGTATCCAATAGAATTTCAAATAGCCGTAGCGAGAGGCGTTTCTGTTCATTGAGGTGATCGGTAAGCGTTAGCCCCAGCACGTTGTTGAGTTTGGCTTCGCTAATACCACGTTTGTCCAAGAAGTCGAGTACATTGCGTACGTACTCTTCGCAGACGGTCGGAGTTCTCATCATTTGCCTCCTGCTGTACTTTTTATTAGCAACTTATTAGCAGCGGATGTTATTGGTTTGCCGGCATTGCTACCGAGCTTCTATCGCTTGTGCATCGCAAGCTAACACAAAGCTATAGATAATTCTATAGATGTAGAATCAAGTAAATGTTAAGCCGCAGATGGGTGCCTGAGAGGCCCCAGTCGAGTTGTAGTGCCCCTTGCTTTCCAAATCGCTTTCCACATCGCTTTCCACATCGGACAGCTTTTGACTGGCTGTGACGCCACTGAACAACGTCTGACGTGGACCGACCTTGTGACCGCTCAGTCGGCTATTCAATAATCCTCCCAACCTTCTTTTACCGTTGAATTGGCTGGAAAATTCTGATTTCCAGCGAGTCAATCGAACATTTGGTGTCTGATAAAAATTAACAATATTCTGAGGCGGAGCTTATCTAATCGGGACAACCAACGGCGCTCATGTGAGTCTGGGTGGGCCTAACGCTGAGCTGATTACGGTAGCGGGCCCTACTGTATTTTTGTTGCTCTAATTTCTGTTGTTCTGTAGCCAAGTAATAGCCTGAAGGGCGGAGAGTTTTAATGGTGAATGATATCGACCTGGAGGCGTTTCGCCAGGAAGTAAAACAATTTTTAGCGGATAACGCCCGACCAGAAATATTAGAGGCTGGGCGTAAAAGTACCAGCGCTTTTGCGCCGTTTAAAGAGGTTATGGCCTGGCAAAAAATATTGGCCGACAAGGGATGGGCGGCACCCTCCTGGCCGAAGGAGTATGGTGGGCCGGGTTGGAATATTTTTCAGCGCTATATTTTTTCGGAGGAGTGCGCCCGGGCACGTATGCCAACCCTGTTGCCGCAAAATGTGCAAATGATTGGGCCGGCCATTATCGGTTATGGCACAGCAGAACAGAAAGCTCAGTATTTACCCCGCATTTTGACGGGCGAAGACTTCTGGTGTCAGGGCTACTCTGAACCGGGTGCCGGTTCCGATTTGGCCAGCCTCAAATGCAAGGCAGAGCGCGAGGGTGATGAGTTTGTGCTCAATGGCTCCAAAACCTGGACCACCTACGCCCACCACGCCAACAAAATGTTTGCCTTGGTGCGCACCGACTCCACAGGTAAGCTTCAACGCGGCATCACTTTTATTCTGTTGGATATGGACTCACCAGGCCTGGAAGTTCGGCCGATGTTGGGGCTGGATGGTGAGTATGAACAGTGTGAGGTCTTCTTTACCGATGTTCGAGTGCCGGTGGCCAATGTTATTGGCCAGATAGACGATGGCTGGAGTGTTGCTAAATATCTGCTCGAGTTTGAACGTGGTGGCAGTGCCTATGGTGCTGCGCTGGTGCCCGCCTTTGAACGACTATTGCAGGTTTGCAATAAAGCGGATAACCGTGGCCGGCGAGCGATGGATAAACCCGGTGTACGCCGGCAGATGAGTGATCTCTACATTCAGCTGCGGGCACTGGAGCACACTGAAAAGGCGGTTAACAGTAAATTGAGCCACGGCGATAACCCAGGGCCGACGGCGTCAATGCTGAAAATTTTGGGCACCGAAGTTATGCAGCTCTTTTCCGAAGTGCAGGTTCGGGTTGCCGGTTTTGATGCTCTGCCATTGCAAACCGAAGCGCTACACGTTGGCTCGCCAGTGGCGGAGATAGGCAGCGGCGATTTTCTCACCGCGATGCCCTACTACCTGAATAGTCGCGCGGCTTCGATCTATGCCGGTACTAATGAGATCCAGCGCTCCTTGCTGGCAAAAGCCATCCTGGCGCAATAGCAACGCTGAAATAAGGTACGTGAATGCACTACAACTACAATAGCGAACAGGATCTGTTCAGAGATAGCCTGCGCAAGCTGTTCAAACAGCAATACAGCTATGAGTTTTTCCGGGAGCAGATTAAATCCAAACAGGAATCGGCGCCGGCAATCTGGCAGCAGTTGCTGGACTTTGGGCTGTTCGCGTTACCCTTTGGCAGCGACTTTGATGGCCTGGGCGATGATCCGGGTTACGCCTTAGCCGCCATGGAGGAGCTGGGCTATGGCCGGGTATTAGAGCCGGTACTGGCGACCATATTAATGCCGGGTGCCTTGCTTAATGCCGCCGACAACTCGTCTATAACCAACGGTCTGATCCCACAGTTTATGGCGGGGGGCAGCACAATCGCGGTTGCCTGGCAGGAGGCGGCAGCCGGTTTTAAGCCCGAGGAGATGGCCACCTCTGCCACTGCCGAGGGCGATGAGATCACCATTAATGGTGAGAAGGTTTGTGTGCTTTCTGCTCCGGCCGCGCAACAGCTGATCGTCATTGCCGTTGATCAGCTACAGCAAGCCAACGCCTACCTGCTGGATGCCGATGCGCCCGGCGTGACATTAACAGCCTATCAAACGGTAGACGGGGCCTCTGCTGCCAACATTACTCTCCAGAATGTTGTTATCAATAAATCAGCCCAACTCTTTAACAGTGCGCCGTTGCATAAGCTGCAGAGTGTATTGGCTTACATACACCTGGCGCTGGGTGCAGAAGTGGTAGGCATGGCCGAGCGGTTAATGGAGATCACAGCCGAATTCTGTAAAACCCGCTTTCAATTTGGCCAACCCATTGCGGCCTTCCAGGCGGTGCAACATCGTTTGGCTGACATGCAAATCGCCACGCAAAAATTGCAATCGCTGTTTTGGTTTGCGCTGGATGCCTATGCCGCCGGGGATTATATCCCGGTGAATATGCTGAAGGCGGAAATCGGCGCCTCTGGCGTTGCCATTGGCCAATCCGCTGTGCAATTGCACGGCGGCATCGCCATGACAGACGAGCTGAGTGTTGGTGCCTATCTAAAGCGCATCCTGGCGATTGAACTGACCATGGGGCAGCGCGAAGAGCACTTGGAGTCGATCGCCGGCTCTTTATCCGGCGAATTGGAACAAGCGCCCGCCTGAGGTAGCCAGGGTGTAACTGAGTTTCACCTGGCCTGGCTGAGCCGCTTTTTGGCTACTGCCAGGCAAAACCCCCGACCCGATGTGAACTCCCTCAATAGCCGCCAGGCTGCAAGATACTTATACCCGCGTAATAATCCACATCCGATTACCAGCCAGAGCCGCGGCAAGATAGCTGTTTGATGCCTGCTGCTGAAAACACCCTTTGCTGCTGCTTGTGTGTAGTCTTGAACGGCAGGTTAACTTGCCCCAGACGGAGACAGCTATTATTTTCGTTCTTTATGCTCCGTAGGTGACCCAGGTATAGGCCTTGGCGGAGGGGATAGTATCTGGTTAATTGAATTGTTTTTAACTTGTACCACATGTCGGAGCTGTTTGATTCTGCTCCTGGCCTTCTGGCGCTTAACGGATACAATAGCCACGGCGAAATCACGGGTGCTGTCGCGGTGAAAGTTATATCCGTGTGGTTGTATGCATTTCAAAGCAAAAGATTTGTGGTTGGTGGTGTTATGAAAAATAAGTGTGCTCTGTTGATCGCAGCGGTTGCTGCTCTACCGGTGGCTGTAGCCCAGGCAGAAGAGGTTGCGTTAGAAGAGGTGTTTGTTACGGCTACGCGCATGGCGGAGCCAATAGCAGAGGGGGTAGGCAACCGCGCATTGATTAATAGCGAGCAGCTGAAACTCAATGCCCACGATCACATCCAGCAGGTGCTAAACCAACTGCCCGGTGTCGATTTCAGCCGCAACAATGGCCAGGAGTACCTGCCGGCCATACGCTCACCGGCACTCAGTGGTGCCGGTGCCTGCGGAAGTGTGCTGATGGCGGAAGATGGCATACCGCTGCGCCCGGCCGGCTTTTGTAATATCAACGAGTTATTCGAAGCGCACAGTGAGCAGGCACAAAGTATTGAGGTAATTCGCGGTCCGGCCAACGCTCTGTTTGGCTCCAATGCGCTGCATGGTGTGGTCAACGTGATTGGCCCGGCCGCTTTTGAGCGTGCGGTAACCTTGCGTATGGAAGGGGGGCCGGATGATTTCGGGCGGCTGCAATTTGCCTGGGGCGATACCACCAAAGCGGTCGCTTTTACCGGTAGCCACGAGAACTCCTTTCGCGAAGCCGCCGGTGTCGATCAGCAAAAGCTGAGCTTGGGTTTGCGCTCCAATTTCGAGAGCTTCAAGGTCACCACCGGCATTACAGCCGTCAATTTAAATCAGGAGACGGCCGGCTACATTGAAGGTACCGATGCCTACACAGATGACGACCTGATCAAAACCAACCCCAACCCGGAAGCCTACCGCGACGCCAAAGCGTTGCGCCTGTGGAGCCGCTTTGAGGCGGCTGAACAACAGCCAGGCTGGGTGGTTACCCCTTATGTGCGTTATAGCGAAATGGCTTTTTTACAGCACTTTTTGCCGGGTCAACCGCTAGAGGAGAACGGCCAGTCGAGCATTGGCCTGCAGAGTGCTTTCTATTTTTATGGTGATCACAGCCAGGTAATTGCCGGCCTGGATTTGGAATATACCCAAGGCTGGTTGGAGCAGTACCAAGCGTCAGCCACAGTGGGCTCTGCCTTTTTGCAGGCGACGATTCCCGCCGGTTACCAGTACGACTACGACGTTGACGCCACACAAGCGGCGCCCTTTGTGCAGTGGCAGTGGTTGCCCAATGAAAGTTGGAAATTCACCGCAGGGCTGCGTTACGAGAATATGCGCTACGATTACGACAACCAGATGGTTGATGGCCGCACCCGGGAAGATGGCAGCGAGTGTGGTTTTGGGGGCTGCCGCTATACGCGCCCGGCCGACCGCGCAGATACCTTTAATAACTGGTCGCCAAGCCTTGGGGCGCTCTACCATTTAGGGGATAATCACCAACTGTTTGCCACCCTGGCGCGCGGCTTTAGAGCACCGCAAACCTCAGAGCTGTATCGATTGCAGCGCGCACAAACGGTAGCGGAACTCGATTCCGAACAACTCGATAGCCTGGAGTTGGGTGTGCGTGGCTCGGTCGCCAGCCTGCGTTACGAACTGGTTGCCTATGCCATGCATAAGGACAACTTGATCTTCCGCGACAGCGACTACTTTTATGTGAACGATGGTGAAACTTCCCATCAAGGTATTGAGTTGGCGCTTGCCTATCGCGTTAATGAGCACTGGGATATGTCTCTGGCGGCCACCAGCGCCCGCCACCGCTACGACTACTCCGAAATTTTAAGTGGTATCGATATCGATGGTAACGACGTCGACACCGCACCGCGACATTTTGGCGTTGCCAAATTGGGTTGGAATATTACTGCGCGCGCCCGTACGGAGTTGGAGTGGGAACATATGGGCAGCTACTACACCGACCCGGAAAATCTGCACCAATACGAAGGGCACGATGTTGCTAATCTACGCGCTCGCTGGCAGGTTCTGCCGAGTTTGACACTGTCGGCGAAAGTACTGAATCTGTTTGATACTGAATACGCCAAGCGTGCCGACTACACCACCTTCTCTGGGGACCGATATTTCCCCGGGCAGCCGCGCAGCTTCTATTTTGCTGCTGAATACAGCTGGTAGCATAGGCGCGCAAGCTATATACAGTTAAGCCCATCTAAATCCAATCTTTTGGCAGTTAGTGGAAAACAACAGTTCCACCACTGGCTGCCTGGTTCGACTGCAACGCACGGGCAGCTCACCAGAAGCAAGCGGGTTAAATCTTGTTGTTGATCGATAATAGTTAGCCAGCCATGCCATCTCTTAATTCTCATATGAGCGCCGCTCTCCAGCAGGCTACACGAGCACTGAATATCTATTTCATCGCTATTGGCTATTTATTGGCTATTAATCCTTCGTAAAAGCGCGAGACCAAATTAGCGAGTTGGTTCGGGTCTATGGCTTTACAGATGTTGGTACCGGAGGGTTTAAAGACCGGGGCATCCTCTGCGGCCACCATGGCGTTGATGACCGACTCTTCAACGGCATCGACCGCCGCCAGGTAGAACTCATCAAACAGTTCATCGTTAAGATACTCCATTGTGCCTATGCTGCCGGCAAACTGGGGTAAGGGTTGTGTGTTGCCGGTACTGAAGGCCAGGAAGATATCGCCTGAGTTATTCCCTCCCGGTGTGCCGTTGCGGCCGATACCAAGTGCAGCCCGCTTGGCCATTCGCTTAAGCTGATGGGGTTGCATTGGGGCGTCAGTCGCCAATACCACAATAACGGAACCTTGTTCTTTGCTTTTTAGTTGTTCCGCTTCCAGGAATCTGCCGACCGGTGCTCCACAAACGGTGAGCCAGGGTCGAATACCATGGTTGGCCTGTACCAGGGCGGCCACTGTGTAGCTGCTGTTTTCGATATTGATTATTCTAGATGCCGTACCTGTGCCACCTTTGTAGCCATAGGCAATCATGCCCGTGCCACCGCCAACATTACCCTCAGCGATGGCTCCGGATGCACTATTATCCAGCGCCGAGAGTGCATGCTGTTCGGTTACATGCTGCGCATTAATATCGTTGATAACCCCGTCGTAGGTTTCGGCAACCACCGGCATGGCCCACAGATGGTGCTCCTGCCAATAGGGCCGGTATTGGCTAATCATCCACTTAATAGCCGCGTGGTGCACGATGCCGACGCTATGGCTATTAGTCAGCATAATAGGCCCGGTAAAGTAACCTCCATCCTCAATCCAATGTGTGCCGGTCATCTCGCCATTGCCGTTTAAGGCATAGGTCCCCGCCCAAACCGGTTGCGGCTCTGTTGTTTTGCCTCGCGGTAATATCGCGGTTACCCCGGTCCTGGCTGGGGAGTGGAGGTCATCTTTTATCAGCGTGGTATAGCCTACCTCGACACCCGGTACATCGGTGATGGCGTTGTTTGGTCCTGGCGTACCATGGAAAGGCAGGCCGTAATCGCGTGCGCGTTTTTTTGTCATTAATGAATAACCTTAATTAGGATATGGCGAGATGGGCAGTGGGTAGTGCTCAGCTTGAATAAATAGCCGCTATCGCAAATAGCTTTCGATACAGGTATATCCGGTTTATGAGTGCGTAGGGCCTGTTAACACTAATTTAGCACCTCTGTTGAGCTTGAAATGAGTTCGATCTAGGCGCGAGCCGCGTAGTTTGGTGGGCCCAAATCAGCGGTGAGCAACAACGAGCGAGCTCATTTCAGGCTCAACCCTTCGGGCTGGGGTCAGTTTTTTGCCCAGCGTTGTTGCCAGCCGCTTGTGTAGGCCCACTACATGGCACGTTTGGCGCCTAGCTGGACAAAAAACTGACCTCCAGCAGTGGTGCTAAATTAGTGTTAACAGGCCCTAGGGCTGAGTTTTGTCTGGTAGCGATAATGGAATCTGTTTGGTAAACCGTGAAGAGCATTTTAGGCAGATGGGCATTCACTCGAAAACAGTGGCGGCCTTTTTAAACAACCTTTTTCAGTTTTTCATGATTGGCGGGCGAGAGAATCTGCTTGGCAAAGTGTTCCAGTTCGTCAACAAATGCCGAGCCGGCTGGTGTCAGATTGGATTGGGCCAATTTTGCCACGCCCATGGTCAGTGGCATTAAATCTTCTTCCAGAGGAATGGAGAGGAATTTGGTACCGTCTAAGGCAACGTTGCTATGCACTGGCGTATTGAATAGTGAATAACCAATCCCGTTGGCCACCATGCCCCTCACCATACCCAAGGATTGGGCGTTGTAACTGATGTTGGGATCGATTCCCTGGCTGATAAACAGCGACAGAAAATATTCCCGGCTCATCGGCCAGTCGAGCATCACCATGGCATGGCCCGCGAGTTCATGTATTGAAAGCGAACTGCGGCCGGCCAAGGGGTGATCGGTGCTGACCACCGCATAGGGCGGCAGCGTGATTAACGGAATAAAATCGATACTCTCTGGCAGTTGCATATCGTAGGTAATGGCAAACTCATACTTACCGTTAATCAACCCTTTAATAATTTCCTGTTGGTGCTTCTCGTCACACTCGACGTTAACGGCTGGGTATTTCCCGACATACTCTTTCAACACCGTTGGCATGATCAGCGAGGTAAATGTAGGAAAACCAACCAAACTTAATGAGCCGGAGATCTCTGTGCCTAAGGTATGGGCAAATTGTGAGAGGCCATCCGCTTCATTCAGTAGTGACTTGGCTTTGTAAAAAAATTGCCAGCCTTGTGGGGTAAGGGAGAGCCCCTGGGCATGGTGCCGAACAAACAGTTGCAAACCGGTGCTCTCTTCGAGCTGCTGAATTGCCGAGGAGATTGAGGGTTGCGAGACATGCAGCAGCTCAGCGGCTTTGGTGACACTGCTGTTCTCTCCGGCAACTACAAAATATCGCAACTGTTTTAACGTGAATCGTGCAGACACTTCCTGCCCTCGGTTTGCTTGAGTGTGCTTATCTGGTGAGCCCCTAGGATGAATCAGTAAAATTTATTCAGTGTATAAATAGGCTCCGAAAAACAAATGCAAAAAGCTGGCCACTTGGATAAATTGGTGATTTTACAGGCAGTTGATGAGTTATTAGGATTCTCTAATGGTCATTTATGGGTGATTTTGTAGCAATTTATTAGGCATATATTCTAAAAGTGCACAGGTTTGGTGCCTAATTTGGGGCGGTGGCGTGGCAAATGGAGGCCTGTATGGGCTATGGGAGGGGGTTGGGCAGAGATCTGAGAGGGGGTTTTGGGGCTGGCGGGAGGCTTGAGTCGCCCTCACCATTAGGGACTAGAGCACCGGTGTAAGCAGGCAATCGCTACTAAATTTTGTTTGGAAAAATGTCACTGCTGTTTCGTTAAATTTTCGAACGACCAATCCTTGTGAACCGGCTCACCGCCTGCCTCGGCAAGAGAATACGCGGCGTTGAGCACTGCATAAATAAATTTGATTTAGAGCATAAAAATATAGTGGCTTATTAGTGGCGATGGCCGCTTCTGATCTGTGGTATACATTTTTAAGCGTTGCTAACACGAGCTCTGTTTCGAGCTGTACACCACACAGATCAGTCGATATGAAAGCAGTCATTGAAATTAAAAATGTTTCGAAAAATTATGGTGATTATCAGGCCATTAACGATATCTCTTTCGAAATTTTTGATAACGAATTCTTCACCATACTTGGCCCCAGTGGCTGTGGTAAAACAACCCTGCTGCGCATGATCGCCGGCTTTGAGCTGCCCACCAGTGGCACCATTTCACTGCAAGGGGAAAATATTCAGGGGCTGCCGGCACACAAACGCCGAGTTAATACCGTTTTCCAGAATTATGCACTTTTCCCCCATATGAACCTGGCTGAGAACATCAGTTTTGGTTTGGAGATGCTGGGCTGGGGGGCAGAAGAGCGTGCCGAGCGCGTTAATGAGATGCTTAAGCTGGTGCATATGGAGCAGTTTGCCAAACGCAAACCGGTTCAACTCTCCGGTGGGCAGCAACAACGGGTGGCGTTAGCCAGGGCGCTGGCGCCCAAGCCGGAAGTGTTGCTGTTGGACGAGCCGCTCTCGGCGCTCGACCATAAACTCCGACAGACCATGCGCGATGAGCTACAGGCATTACAGCGGGAAACCGGCATCACCTTTATTTTTGTTACCCACGACCAGGAAGAAGCGCTGGCCATGTCGGATCGCATCTGTGTTTTGGCCCATGGTGAAATACAGCAGCTGAGCGACCCGGTTGAAATCTACGAGCACCCCACCAATCGCTTTGTGGCCGACTTTATCGGCGAGACAAATTTTCTGCCGGTAACGGTTAAATCGAGCAGTGACGAGGCCCTGCTGGTTGAGACCTCTCTGGGCATTGACGTGCGCCTGCCACCGAACAGATTTGCAGAAGGGGAGACGGCGACCATGTCGATTCGCCCGGAAAAGATCTCCATTAACTCGGAAGCCTTGGATGTCAATTTGGCGGGAGTGGTAACCCATCGCCGCTACATGGGCGGCTATACCCATTACACCGTTCGGCTAGAGAATGATACCGAGCTGAGGGTCTCGAAGCGGAACAAGATAAGTGACGATATCAGCTTCCCGCTTAATGAAACCGTTCGACTTAGCTTCGCTGCAAAATCTGCAAGAGTGCTGGGCTGATGAACAAAAATTTGCTCGGCTTGGCACCGGCCTATTTAGTCATGCTGGTGTTGATGATTATTCCGTTGCTAATTGTTGTGGACGTTGCGTTCATGACTTCGGACCCCTATGGCGGCTTTAAGCAAGTCTTCTCTTTGGAGTCATTTCAGCAGATTCTCTACAACG
This sequence comes from Halioxenophilus sp. WMMB6, assembly GCF_033283405.1. Taxonomy (NCBI): domain Bacteria; kingdom Pseudomonadati; phylum Pseudomonadota; class Gammaproteobacteria; order Alteromonadales; family Alteromonadaceae; genus Halioxenophilus; species Halioxenophilus sp. WMMB6. The sequence continues at coordinate 1,079,229 of NZ_JAWMQR010000001.1, read as the reverse complement.
TCGATTGGGATGATAATCTGGTGCTCAATCTTCAGTATCTGAAGATTATTGGTCGCACCTTACTGCTCTCTGCCATCACCGCGCTGATCTGCGTTTGTATTGCCTTTCCGGTTGCCTATTACATCTCCCGTCAGTCTGCCTCTAGGAAAACCGTTCTGCTTTATCTGGTTACCTTGCCTTTTTGGGTCAGTATGGTGGTACGTGTTTACGCTTGGGTATTGATTCTAAGTAACGATGGTGTGCTCGAAAGCGGGCTGCGGCTGTTCGGCCTGGTCGACGATATGGATTCACTGCTCTACAACAACGGCGCCATGCTGGTGGGTATGGTTTACAGCTACATTCCGTTAATGATTCTGCCGATCTACGCCAGTATCGAAAAGCTCGATATTAATTTAATAGAGGCCGCCAATGACCTCTATTCGAATCGACTGAAAACGCTCTATCGGATCATTCTCCCGCTATCTAAACCCGGCATTGTTGCCGGAGCCATTCTTGTTTTTGTGCCCTGTTTAGGGACTGTGCTGGAGCCCATGCTGTTGGGTGGTGGTAAGACCATGATGATGGGGAATTTAATTCAGAACCAGTTCACCATCTCCCGAAACTGGTCGTTTGGTGCCAGCCTGGCGCTGGTGCTGCTGGCGATAGTATTGATATTCCTGATGTTGCAGGCGCTGCGTGCAAAACGTGTTCAAGCCGGGGAGGTGTAACGTGTTGAATTTTCTCAGTGGTGGGGCTAAACGGCACGACGCTAAACACTACCCAGGTTTTGGTTTGATTGGCGTACTCTTTTTTATCTTTCTTTACCTGCCCATTCTGGTGATGATCGCCTACTCGTTTAACAGTAATAAAATTGTTTCGGTATGGCAGGGCTTTTCTTTAAAGTGGTATTTCAGTGCCCTGCAGAATGATGGCCTGATGAGCGCGGTGAGAGTCTCGCTGACGGTGGCGACCGTGGCAACGGTACTGGCAACACTGATTGCCATCTCTGCCGCGCTGGTGCTCTCCCGTGGTAAGGATGTTAAGGGGGCGAAACTCTCTGAAACAGTCATCAACCTGCCATTGATGCTGCCGGAGATTGTTTTTGCAGTTGCGATTCTGATTCTGTTTTCCCAGTTGGGTGTGCAAAACGGTTTGTTGAAGCTGATTTTAGCGCACACCTGTTTCTGTATTCCGTTTGCTTTTCTGCCTATTCGTGCCCGCCTACAGGGGATGCACACCAATTTTGAGCAGGCCGCCCAGGACCTCTATGCACCGCCTTGGGTTGCCTTTAAACGAATTACTCTGCCGCTCATTATGCCTGGGATATTTGCCGGGGCTATGTTGAGTTTTGTTATCTCTATGGACGATTTTATTACCAGTAATATCGTCTCCGGCGGCGGCGCTACAACCTTGCCCGTATATATCTTCTCGCTGGTCAAGCAGGGAGTGTCGCCAGAGCTCAATGCCATTTCAACCCTGATTATTGCAATTTCGCTACTGCTGGTGACGCCTTGCTGGCTGATTGCGGAGCGAAATCGGGATGCCTCTTTGTAACTCACTAAGTAAGGAAAACAGCTCCATGAAACACATGAAGAAACTCGTGTTAGCCTGCGTTTGTTCGAGCCTATTCACGATGACATCGTCTGCCGCTGGCAAACTCAATATTTACGCTTGGGCTGAGTCATTTGACCCAGACCTGATTGCCCAGTTTGAAAGTGAGACCGGCATTGACGTTACCATCGATGGCTTTACTTCAAACGAAGATCTGTTGGCGAAGTTGAAATCGGGCAGCAGTGATTATGACCTGGTAACGCCCAGTCAACACTTTGTAAAAATTATGATTCAAGAGCAACTGCTTGAGAACATCGGTGCTAGAGAGCTGCCTGCCTACAGCAATGTTGATGCTAAATGGCAGCAACAGTGGTGGGACCCTACTGGTGAATACTCAGTACCTTTTGTTTACGGTACGGCTGGTTTTACCGTTAACCGGGATAATTACAAAGGGCCTGCGACTTCGTGGCAGGAATTCTTTGAACCGGCGGCGGAGCTGAAAGGAAAGATAGCGGTGTTCAATACACCAGACGAAATTATTCCGGCAGCGCAGATCTATCTGGGTGTAGAGAATTGCACCGAAGACAGCTCAGAGATGAAGCGGGTATTTGATCTTCTGAAAAAACAGAAAGAGAGCGTGGCTGTGTATAGTTCCGATAACATCAACTCCCGTATTGCCAGTGGTGAAGTCTATATGCACAGCTGGTGGGATGGTGACTCTATGAAAGCCCGTAAAGAGGATAACGCGCCTATTGAGTATGCCCAGCCGAAAGAGGGTTTGGTGGGCTGGCTGGACTCTATGGTTGTTCCTAAAGGTGCGAGCAATATCGACAGCGCTAAAACTTTTATTAACTGGATGAGCGAGAAAGAGCACGCCACCGCTGAATTCAATTACTACGGTCATACACCTGCCGTTGGCATTGATGACGCTCAAGCAGTTCATAAGCCAGAGAGCTCACCAGAACTTTTTGGTTCGGTGCCAATTATATTTAGCAAGGCCTGCTCGCCGGCGGCACAGAAGCTGGTCGATAAGGTCTGGACTCAACTGTTGCAGTAATCGCTTGTAAAGCCATGGAATCATAACGAGTTAAAGCAGAGCCTGTTAACCGCTGTTGATGGCTTTTTAACTCGACTTAATCGCGCAGGGACGCGCGACGTTCATTCAGTGTTAGTTCTCGTCGGTTCTGCTCTTTAGTTTTCTTTGCCGTTTTTTCTTTAACTTTTTTCGGTTCTTTGGCTTAGTGACAATTGGGTTACCTGCATAGAAAAACATTATTTAGATTACTGGTAAATTATATTTTATTTATGGCTTGGTTCTTCATAACCTTTGGTAATGGGCGATCCTAACAGCGCACCGGTACACGACCTGCGTTGTAAAAAATAGAGAACGCCGGCTGAAAGTGATTTGAACAATTAGGTAAGGTCAACACTATGACGGTAGAAAAAATAGATACGCTTGTGGTTGGTGCCGGGCAGGCCGGTATTGCCGTGAGTGAGCATCTGGGCAGCCTCGACGTACCCCATCTGGTACTGGAGAAAAGCCGCATTGCCGAACGCTGGCGTTCAGAGCGCTGGGATTCCCTGGTTGCCAATGGCCCTGCGTGGCATGATCGCTTCCCCGGTTTAACATTTAAAGAGTTTTCGGCGGATGAGTTTGTGCCCAAGGAGAAGGTTGCCGATTACTTTGTCGAATACGCCAAAATGATCAACGCTCCTATTCGCACCGGTGTTGAAGTGAAGTCGGTAGTACGCAATAGCGACCGCCCGGGTTTTACTATTGAAACCTCCGAAGGGGTGATTGAAGCCAACCGTGTGGTGGCTGCTACCGGGCCTTTCCAAAAGCCGATAATTCCCGCAATTATTCCAGCCGATGAGTCGCTGCTGCAAATCCACTCGGCCAACTATCGCAACCCAGAGCAGCTGCCTGACGGGGCGGTGTTAGTGGTGGGAGCCGGCTCATCAGGGGTACAGATTGCCGATGAGCTGCAGCGCTCAGGCCGGCAGGTTTATCTCTCTGTCGGCCCCCATGATCGGCCGCCGCGCGCCTATCGCAAACGGGATTTTGTCTGGTGGTTGGGTGTGTTGGGCGAGTGGGATGCAGAAGCGGTTAAGCCCGGTGCCGAGCACGTCACTATCGCGGTGACCGGCGCTCAGGGGGGCCACACGGTGGATTTCCGCGCGTTGGGTCAGCAGGGCATTACTCTGGTTGGCCGTACCCAATCCTTTAAAGAGGGTGTGGTTACGTTTCAGCCTGACTTGGTCGAAAATGTGAATCGCGGTGATGACAACTACTTCTCTTATCTGGATGCCGCCGACGCCTACATCGCCCGCAATGGTCTTGATCTACCGGAGGAGCCAGACGCGCGTAATCGGCTGGCAGACCCGGAGTGCATGCTTAACCCAATTCTGGAGCTAGATCTGGCGGCAGCGGGTATCACCACCATCATCTGGGCCACAGGTTTTAGCCAGGATTTTAGCTGGCTACAGGTCAACGCCTTCGACGCTAACGGCAAGCCGGCCCATCAGCGTGGGGTTTCCAGCGAGCCGGGTGTTTACTTTGTGGGCTTACCCTGGTTATCGCGTCGGGGTTCTACTTTTATTTGGGGCGTCTGGCACGATGCCAAACACATTGCCGGACATATTGCCACGCAGCGTACGTATATGGCTTATCAGGAGTCTGTTGAGCCGTAGTTTTTTGGTACCAGGTTGAAGCGTCATTAATGGTGATGGCGCTACTCTATTTTTTGCACTCCATTTCAGGAAAGCACTCATGCCAACACATACTCGAATTCGTATGTTTAACACCAAAGAGACCTACCCGAATCAATCGCTCGATAACGATTTATGCCAGGCGGTAAGAGCCGGTAATACGGTTTATGTTCGCGGCCAGGTGGGTACCGATTTCGATGGCAACCTGGTGGGGCTGGGTGACCCCGGGGCGCAGGCCGAACAGGCGATGAAAAATGTTAAGCAGCTGTTGGAAGAGGCCGGTTCGGATATTACCCATGTGGTGAAAACCACCACCTACATCACCGACCCACGCTACCGGGAAGCGGTCTATCGCGAAACCGGCAAGTGGTTAAAAGGGGTCTTTCCAATCTCCACAGGTCTAGTGGTGCAGGGCCTGGCTCAGCCTGAATGGCTGATGGAGATTGATGTGATTGCAGTTATTCCGGACGATCAGGCGTAAGGGGGGCGGCAATGACATTTTCTATCGCCGGTTTCTGTGCCGATACCGGTATGTTGGGTTGTGCCATCAGCTCATCCAGTATCTGTGTGGCCAGCCGTTGCGCCTTTGTGAAAAGCGCAACCGGGGTCGCCTTAACGCAAAATATTACCAACCCCAATCTCGGCCCCTTAGCACTCTCACTGCTGGCTGAAGGTCAATCGTTGAGCCGGGTGATGGCTTCGCTGGCCGTCGCGGATAGTGACGTGCAGTGGCGGCAGTTGGGCGTGCTCAATAACCGGGGGGAGGGGGCCACCTTCAGTGGTGCCCAGGCGCTTGGTTTGCACGCCACCGCCGAGGGTAAAAACTGTATCGCCCTGGGCAACCTGTTGGCCAACACCGGTGTACCCGCTGCGATGGTTAACCATTTTGAGAACAGTACCGGCCACCTGGCCGAGCGCCTGTTGCAAGCCCTGGAGGCGGGGTTGGCCGCTGGTGGTGAATTGGGCCCGGTGCACTCCGCCGGCCTGTTGCTGTGTGCCGAGCCCGAGTGGCCGGTGGTGGACCTGCGGGTGGATTGGCATGATGAACCCATCCATCAATTGCGGGCGCTTTGGCAAAATTATCAACCACAGATGGCCGCCTATATTACCCGCGCACTGGACCCAGCCAACGCCGAGTCCTACGGCGTACCCGGCGACGAATAGCGCAGTGCAACTTACCGGTAGAGCCAATTCGGAGCGCCCATGGCCAGCACACTGACACTTGAGATCTTAAATCGTTTAATTGGCTTTGATACCACCAGTGCCAAATCCAATTTGGAGCTTTTGGCCTACGTTCGCCAATACTTGGCGGATTGCGGCGTAGAGAGCCATTTGGTGTTTAATGACGAGCAGAGTAAAGCCAACCTCTACGCAACCATTGGCCCGGTCGATAAGCCAGGCATTATGTTATCCGGCCATACCGATACCGTGCCGGTCGCCGGGCAAAACTGGAGTAAAAATCCCTACCAGCTGAGCGAAGATAACGGGCGCTACTACGGCCGTGGCACAACCGATATGAAGGCTTTTCTGGCGGTGGTGCTGGCGGCGGTGCCGGCATTGTGCCAGCGTGAATTACATACGCCTATCCATTTGGCCTTCTCTTACGATGAGGAGATCGGTTGTATTGGTGTCCGGCGCCTGATTGAAACCATGCAGGGCCACCCGGTTAAGCCGGCTATTTGCATTATTGGTGAGCCGACCCTTATGCAGGTGGTTACCTCCCATAAGGGTAAGCTTGCGGCACGGGTTAGCGTGCGCGGCAAAGAGTGCCATTCCGGAATGGCGCCGCATGGGGTTAATGCGGTGAACTACGCGGCACGTTTAGTCTGCTGGCTGGAAAACCTGGCCGGTGAAAAAGCCCGGCAGGGCCCCTTTGAAGAGGGCGGTGAGATCCCTTACAGCACGGTGCATACCGGGACGATAAGCGGCGGTACGGCACTGAATATCGTGCCTAAATTGTGCAGTTTCGACTTTGAGATCCGCAACGTTGCTGCCGACGACCCGCAGCAGATGCTGTCTGAGTTCAGCGCCTACGCCGCGGAGCTAAGCCGCGAGATGCAACAAACCTACAGTGATACCGGTATCGATATCGCGGTGCTTACCGAATATCCCGGTTTGAAAACCACCGACGACCTTGCCGCGATTGAATTTGTCAAATCACTGACTCACGGTGAGACCGGTAGTATCAACTTTGGTACAGAAGGGGGGCTGTTCAGCCGTGAGCTGAATGTTGCCACCTTGGTTTGTGGCCCTGGCAGTATGGAGCAGGGCCATAAACCGGATGAGTACATTCACGTTGATCAAATCGAACGATGTGAGCGTTTTATGCTGAACCTTATAGCAAAGGTATCGGGTTGAAACGCTGTTAATGTGTTGTAAAGGAATAATTTATCCAATGGCAAGAAAAACACTGTTTTAACTTTTCAGTGGTAAGCGGTACCCTGAAGCATACCTCTATATTTTAGAAATAGAGATGTTAGTAATTGGAGCGATTTAGGAGCCTAAGTAAATGTCCTCGAAAAATCCAATCGATATGAAAGATGTGTGGCAAAAGGACATAGATCACTATATTCACCCCTGGACAGACTTCTCAACCTTTAAACAGGAAGGGTCGTTGATTTTGTCGGATACCGATACCGATGGTGTATCGGTGATTGATGGTGACGGCAAAAAATATCTGGACGGTATTGGTGGTCTCTGGTGCGTTAATATCGGTTACGGTCGGGAAGAGGTTGCCCAAGCCGCTTTCGACCAGATGAAGCAGATGCACTATTTCTCGGCATTTGGCCACCACACCAGCGCGCCGGCAGCGCTGCTGGCCGCCAAGCTGGCTGAGCTGGCACCGGGTAATCTGAACCACGTCTTCTACGGTTGTGGTGGCTCGGTCGCTAACGACACCGCGGTGCGTATTATCCATTTCTATTTCAACCAGTTGGGTAAGCCTACCAAGAAAAAAATCATCTCCCGCACTGATGGTTATCACGGTAGTACCTACATCTCTATGTCGATCACTGGGGTGAAGTTTGACCACATTGGTTTTGATATCGATAAAGAGCTGGTTCACCATATCTCCTGCCCGAACCCTTACCGTCGCCCACACGGGATGAGTGAAGAGGAGTTCTGCGATCTTAAGGTGCAGGAGCTGGAAGATAAAATTCTGGAGCTGGGCCCCGATAACGTAGCGGCTTTTTTCGCCGAACCGATCATGGGTGCCGGTGGCGTGATTGTGCAGCCGAAGGGCTACCACAAACGTATTCTGGCGGTTTGCCGCAAGTACGGCGTGCTCTATGTATCTGATGAAGTGGTTACAGCCTTTGGCCGTTTGGGCCATATGTTTGCATCGGAAGATGAGTTTGAAATTGTTCCCGATATCATCACCTGTGCCAAGGGGTTGACCTCGGCCTATATGCCGCTGGGCGCGACTATCCTCTCCGATGATATTTACGAAGTGATCAGCAAGCCGCAGGCGGATGGTGCCATCTTCACGCACGGCTTTACCTATTCTGGCCACCCGGTGAGCTGTGCGGTGGCACTGAAGAATATCGAGATCATGGAGCGTGAAAATATTTGCGGCCATGTGCAAGAGATCGGTCCCTACTTTGAAGCGCAGCTTAAGACGTTGAGCGACCTGCAGATTGTGGGGGATGTGCGTGGCTGTAAATTCATGATGTGCATTGAGAACGTTGCCAACAAAGAGAGCAAAGAGTTGATCGATCCAGAGGCCAAGGTGGGCAATCGTATTGCCGACCACTGCCAGAAACGGGGTTTGATTGTTCGGCCGCTGGCCCACATGAATGTGCTTTCGCCACCGCTGGTGTTAAACAAAGCGCATGTTGATTTTATGGTACGCACACTGCGGGAGAGTATCGAAGAGACCACGGCCGATCTTAAGGCTGAAGGGTTTCTCTAAATTTAGCCTGTTAAGGTTTTAGCTGTGGTAACCAATCAGCTAAAGTCTGGTAAATAGGCAACAAGTGAAATGGCACCCGGCTAACACCGGGTGCCATTTTTTTTGCGTTCAATTTAAGGTGAGCCGTTTAACTACTGATTGCGCAACCAGAGTTTAAATTCGGGCTGCTTTATAGAATCGCCAGGTGGCAGGTTTGGAATGCTGAAATATTGGGGCGATAATCAATAAGGCAGCAGGAAACAGATTGCGAGTCAACCAGCGAGATCTTTTCATCTCACTGGTTGACTCGGTCACCTGGGCAGAAGAGGGGACTTGGTTTAGCCGAGCTTGATCCAGGTGGTTTTCAGTTGGGTAAACTTATCCAGAGCGTGTAGGGAGAGGTCGCGGCCAAACCCCGACTGCTTGTAGCCGCCAAAGGGCGTGGAGAAATCCAGTGCATCCATGGTATTTACCGATACCGTTCCGGCTCTAAGGCGGGCCGCGACACGGTGAGCGCGGTTAAGGTTACTGGTCCAAAGCGACGCAGCGAGACCATACACCGAGTTGTTCGCCAGGGCGATGGCCTGCTCTTCGCTATCGAAGCTCATCACCGCCGCCACCGGACCAAATACCTCCTCTTGGGCGATGGTCATGGTTTCCAAAACATTGTCCAGCACGGTAGGTGGTACTGTAGCGGTGCTCTCATCGCCTGGGCCACCGGTTAACAGCGCGGCGCCTTCCTCAAGTGCCTGGCCAATATATCTGCGGACGTTGGCCGCATGTTTGCTATCGATCAGGGCACCAATCTGGGTGTCGCTGGCGAGCGGGTCGCCCACTTTCATGGATTGGGCTTTGGCAATAAACTTTTCAAGAAATTGCGCTTTGATGCTGCTCTCAACCAGAATACGCGAGTTGGCGGAGCAGACTTCACCCTGATTGAAGAAAATTCCCATCGCTGCGTGTTCTACTGCGGCGTCCAGGTCGCAGTCGGCAAAGATCAGATTCGGGCTCTTGCCACCGGTCTCCGGCCAAACCTGTTTCATATTGGATTGCGCGGCATAACCCATAAATAGCTTGCCCACTTCGGTGGAGCCGGTGAAGGTGAGGCAGTCCACCTCGTTATGCAGCCCCAACGCCTTGCCCACAATATGGCCATAACCGGTTACCACATTTAACACCCCATCGGGAATACCGGCTTCTTTCGCCAATTCCGCCAAGCGTAGCGCTGTTAGCGGGGATTGCTCCGCCGGCTTTAAAATCACGGAGTTGCCGGTGATCAGGGCTGGGGCGAGTTTCCAGGCGGCGATATCTAGCGGGAAGTTCCAGGGGATAACCGCTGCCACAACACCCACGGGTTCACGGGTGATCATGGCAATATTGTTGCGATCTGTGGGTGCCACCTCACCGTAGAGTTTATCAACCGCTTCGGCATACCATTCGAAACAGGCAGCAGAGCCCGGTATATCGACGTTCAGCGCATCCATAACCGGTTTACCCACATTCAGGCTCTCCAGCAGCGCCAGCTCTTCCAGATTTTCATTAATTAACTGAGCCAGCTTTTTGATAACCGCCTTACGTTCTGCGGGGGCCTGTTTTGACCAAACTCCACTCTCAAAAGTACGGCGCGCGGCCGCAACTGCCCGATTAACATCCGCTTCGTTACAGGCGGCAATATCGACCAGGAGCTCACCGGAAGCAGGATTAATCGTTGGGTAGGTATCGCCGTTACTAGAGTTGGTAAACTCACCATTAATGAACGCTTGGGTTCTTAGGGTTATTTGCGTTCTCTTGGCAAGCCAATAGGCTTTATCTTTGCTCATTGATCTGATCCTGTTAGTACTTTCGCTGTTAAAGGGGCAGCCTGGGTGCAGTTTACTCAGCGCTGATGACTCAATCTTTGGATTCCGGCTTTGCATTCGTTACTTTTGAACGCCTCACCATAGCAATTCGCTAAAGGGACTCCAGCAAAGCAGAAGCCTAGAAAAAAGCCAAGGCCGGGTAAAATATTAAATAACTCTTTAATGGATTGGGGAAATGTATGCAGTGTTGTTAGGCTCCTGGAGCCTCTCTTCGATTACCTGGCCCGGTATTGGCAAATCGATCGCCGGTGGACAGGCGACTTGAGAAAGAGCGCTTCTCCTAAGATACGCATGCATTGCATTCTTGCTCCAGTCAAGCGCTTTCCAGAGTTGGATTTTTGTAGCTCGATTCGGTCTGCATTTTCAGTGTGTTTCAGGTCCGCTCATTATGAATATCAATGCGCCATCGAATGAGTATAATGACCTGATAAGGTCGAATAAACTAGATCCTCAGGATAAAGAGTCGTTGAGTTATAACGGTTGTCAAGCTCGAGCTATTTTATCGCCGGAGTTGGTTTTGACCCAGGGGTGACTCTGCGTCCGGGTTATTCGGAAGCTCTTTTTGATGGTTTGATAGATTGCTTCGCTATAACGCTGTGCATCAATAATCACAGACATTATTAAAGGTTCGGAAGCAATTACGAATCGAAATGTTTGCATAGAGGGTCTGTATCAGATGCCGGATTTCAATTTATCTAAGCGCAGATGAAATTAACGCACTGGTGTTCTGTTGGGCATTGCGATCAGAAGAATAATTGACTAGGCAAACTATCAGCGGTGGTAGGTTGGAGGTTTGATCCAAGAGAACGGAAAGCTGCAGGCTATTGCGCGGGCTTTTCCTCAATCCTAGTATCGTCAATCATGAAAGTCACTGTTACAACAAGCTGCCATATTGGTAAAGGAGGATGAAAATGAAAAAAGAAGAACATCGTCCAGGAGTAAATGAAGTCAATCTCGTTGTGCGCCATTTAAAACTAGAATCATCGCCCGATGCGAAAATAGCTGAGGCAATGACAGAAGTCGACACGCTTTATGGCCTGGATGCTTTGTCATTTGATGAGCGATCGCAAGTGTTGAATCTCACCTATGATGCATCTCGGCTTGGTCTGGATGGGATCGAAGAGGTGCTGGCTAAATATGGGGTTGAAATTAGCCACGATTGGTGGACTCATTTGAAAGAAGGCTTTTACAAATTTATCGATGAGAATGTACAGGAAAATGCAAAGCAGCCGCCATGGGATTGCCATCAGCGATATCAACAGAACAAACATAAATGATAAGTCAAACTCTTGGCTAGTGACCTTTAGTCAGTAACACAAGCGTAAAAGGCATTGAGTTATGCCGGCTTTTATCAGGTTGTCAAATTCCCAAACATAACATTGATCTGCAGTTACGATTTTGTCGTCTGTGCATAGCGATTGGTTATTATCTAATCCATCACGAGTATCGGGGCCTGTACTTATTTTGGGTATTTAGATTGGCCCGTTATGCCCATTGGCTATCCGTGCAGAGCCACCAATCTCTTAGCACGGGGATTACTCTCCCATCTTCGCCAACTCCCTCCCGGTTTCTGACGTTATCCACTGACAGAAAGTCGCCCTCTCGAGGGGCTTACTCCATACGCCATTTTCTGCCCCATTTAGCTCTGCACGGAGCTTTCGCGCAAACAGTTGACAGGATCGGTCAAGTCAACATACGCTACACAGTGTCGCATATCTGGTTGAAGTGGTTCCTGTGCCGTGAGATAGCCGTTACAAGTAATTCAAGGATTGGATGGCGCGTAAGCGTAAATAGATTCTTGTTTGGCAGGCCAGTGGTCGAGGTATTTAACCGGGACGGCGACAGATCACTTTAAGTATAAAAATATTGATCTGTGAGAATAATAATGAATAAGCACATCAGCATTCCTGCACCCCTATCTGCTATATGCAGAACACCAAAGCAATTACTTGCTACCTTAATATCACTTTCAGTCGTGCCCGTTGTTTTGGCTCAGCAGCAAGAGGCTCCTATTTTGGAAGAGATTGTTGTGACCGCTGAGCATAAAGAAGCATCGCTCCAGGATACGCAAATTTCCATTACTGCACTCTCATCTGCAGATATCAAGGAGATGGGCATCAACAGCACTCGAGACCTGGGTGATTTTGCGCCCAACGTTACTATGACCACCTATCAGGGCGGTAAGGCTGGCATCGGTGTCAATATTCGTGGTATCGGCCAGAATGAAACCATTATCTCCTATGATCCGGCGGTAGGAGTGTATGTCGACGATGTGCTGATCTCGAAGAATGTCGGTGCGTTGACCGACTTGCTGGAACTGGAGCGGGTTGAAATCCTGAGGGGACCGCAGGGGACTCTCTATGGTCGTAACACCATGGGGGGGGCTCTGAACTATGTGACCAAGAAGCCGAGTGATGAATTGGAGGGCAGCGTTGTCGGCACTCTGGGGAAATTCGGGCAGAAAGAGATTAAGGGCATGATCAATCTGCCCCTGGTCGGTGCCGACAGTGCCATCGGGCCTGTGATTCTGAGAGTCTCCGTTGCCCAGATGACGCGGGATGGACTGATCGACAATATCAACCCCGGCGCTGCGGACTCAGAGCTGGAGACCACGGACCGCAATGCGGCCCTGGCGCATCTCAGTTGGCAGCCCAGTGACTCAGTGAGTGTGCTCTACTCTTACGACAGGACGCGTATTGATGAAACGCCGTCAGTGCCGTTTACCACGGTGACAAACCCGAACAGAACAGTCGGTGTCCTATTGGCTCCCTATTCCATCGGAGCAGGAGCAGATCGCCCCGACGAGATATCTGTCGACCGAGCCGGTTTGGGTAAAACCAATGTGGATGGACACTCGCTGCATATTGATTATGAAATCTCACCTTCGCTGACGTTTAAGTCGATCACCGCGAAGCGCGAGATGGACAACTACGAAACCGGAGATTCCGATGGTTCACCGTTGCCCATTATTGCCACCAACACCTCCAATGAGCTGGATCAGTTCACCCAGGAGTTTCGTTTTATCGGAACCGCAATGGATCAGAGATTCGATTATTCGACGGGTATTTTCTATATCGAAGAAAAGGGAGACATTGTGAACGGTGTTGAAGTGTTTGGAACCGACGCTTACACCACCGGCAAGATGGATAACACCAGCTGGGCTCTGTACGGACAGGCCACCTACGCGTTGACCAGCCAGTGGCGGCTAACCTTGGGCGTCCGTTATACCGAGGAGGAAAAGAAACTCGAGAAAGCCGAATATAATCTGGGCTGGGTGCCGGGTAACAATGTGAGCTATGACCCCGCCTCTGAGGATTACAGCCAGGTTTCGCCGATGGCCTCAATCAGTTACGACTGGAGCGATTCGGTGATGACCTATTTCAAGGTCAGCTCTGGCTATCAGTCCGGTGGGCTCAATGTTCGTGATGCCAATCCGGTCACCTTTGCTGAAGGCTATGATAAAGAGACGTTGATTGCCTACGAACTGGGTATGAAAGCCGATCTCACCGACCGTATGCGGCTTAATACGGCCCTGTGGTACAGCGACTATTCCGATAAGAATATTAATAACTTTAATGCGGAAACACTTGGCAATATTGTCACTAACGCAGAGAGTGTTGAAATATATGGTCTTGAAGTGGAGTTTCTGGCCCTGCTCACCGACAACCTGCGCGTCGGCGTGAATTACGGCTATCTACATCCGGAGTTCAAAAAATACGACTACGTGGATCCAGGCACCGGCAATACGACCAATCTCTCTGATACCACCAATTTCGTCAACTCTCCAGAAAATACCGCCAGTGTCTACCTTAGCTACGATTACTCGTTTGGGTTTGCTTCGTTAAACACCCGCCTCGACTGGTCCTACAAAGACGATTACCACTTCTTGGCGCCTCAACCTGAGCTCAACTCCCAGCAGGCCTATGATTTGTGGAATCTCCGCGTGAGTCTTGATGACATCCAGTTGGCAGGGGATACAAAAATGCGGGTTTCGCTGTGGGGCAAGAACCTGACGGATGAGTCTTACTACACCACCGGTGTAAACATCTACCAGACCTTTGGCTTCGACATTAACTCCTACGCAGAGCCGAGAACCTACGGCATCGACTTGGAAGTAATGTTCTAAACTGTTGAGCGTGTGTCCTATTGTCCGCTGCTTTGGGGTGAATCGTTCGACGGTCCGCCCCGCTTTTTCCTCTTGGATATTCACCTCAGCAGTTTATCTGATCTCAATGCGAATGCTGCGGGCTTTGTGTCTTTGGTGAGGAAGCATCACAGGTTCGAGCGTGATTCCAGAGCCGAATAAATCATGCGATCGAGATATCGTGCGAGTGTCTCAATGCTGACTGACCCCTTGGGCTGAGCCAGCCACCAAGCTAGTGTTTCGACTATGACACTGACGCCACCAATGACTACCAGTTCTGCAGGTATTTCGTTATCGCTGGGTATACGGTCTTCGCCGGGCGCCTTGCACAGACGTATCAGCTCTGACTTTAGCGTTTCGGCCGCACCCCCTGTCAGTAGTATGGTCCACAGGCTGCGGTGTTCATCGACATAGCTGCACAAAGCAACGTGCACCGAGTGGCGATCGGATCCATAAACGACCGGCAGCATCAGCTCTACCACTTGGTTGATCTGATCCGCGGCTATATCGTTTAGCAACGCCTCCTTGGTCTCATGATGACGAAAGAAAGTTGCGTAGTGTATACCCGCCTCAGCGGCGATTTCCCGGATTGTCACATCTTGCAGTGGCTTGCGCTCTATCAGCGAGAGCAGTGCATCCCGGAGGGCCTGCCGGGTGCGAACGATACGGGCATCCTTTGTACTTGACATAATTTCCTCAGCCTATTTATGCTACACAGTGTCGCATATCTTTATGGGTCCATTGAGTTGTGCCTATGGCAGGAGTCTGAACGAGCGCTTGGCGATTTGAAACAGGATTATCCCCAATGAGGCACAAATACGACGATATTAAACAGCAAGGAACCGGATATGGTGGCAATAGTAGTAACTGACAGGAACGGGAATGTACAAACACTTGACGCTGCCCCTGGGTACACGTTGATGGAGGTCATACGTGATACCGGAGATCTGATGGCGCTGTGTGGCGGTATGTGCTCCTGTGCCACTTGCCACATCTACGTCGATGCTGATTTCGTAGATCGTTTGCCGCCGATGAGTGACGATGAAGTCGGCCTGCTCGAGGGCACAGGGTACCGTCGGCAATCTTCCCGCTTGTCCTGCCAAATTCC
Organism: Halioxenophilus sp. WMMB6; assembly: GCF_033283405.1. Classification (NCBI taxonomy): domain Bacteria; kingdom Pseudomonadati; phylum Pseudomonadota; class Gammaproteobacteria; order Alteromonadales; family Alteromonadaceae; genus Halioxenophilus; species Halioxenophilus sp. WMMB6. The sequence goes on along the minus strand of NZ_JAWMQR010000001.1, from coordinate 1,063,990 downwards.
AGTGACCGCTGAGATAGACGGGTTGCGAGTGACTGTCGCGCCCGAAGACTGATCCGGCTTCAGGCGGCCACATCCCAAACACTGAGAATGCGCGATAGCGCGCACATCTGATCAGGAATCTACGTATGACAACCGAGAACATCGAATCGCGTGACTATTTTACGGACCAGTCTGTGCTGCTGGATCCCAATCAATATTTTAAGAATATCTTTAGCCAAGGCCCAGTCTACCGGATACCCGGCAGGGACTACCTGATGGTGACGGGTTTCGATGAGTGTGTGGCGGTGGTTAGAAACACCGACGATTTCTCGTCGATCTTTTCGTTTTCTCCTTATGGTGCCGGCACTCCGCTGCCCTTCGAACCCAAAGGGGATGACATTTCAGAACAGCTTGAGGCTTTCCGTCAGCCCACGGATTTGCTGGTCACCCAGGACGGGCAGTTGCACGCGGCTAACCGGTCGATTCTCGCCAAACTGTTTACTCCTACCAGGCTGCGGGACAACGAAATCTTCATGACCGACTATGCCAGAGGTCTGGCTGCCGATGTGGTGGGCAAGGGAGAATGTGAGTTTATCCAGGATGTTGCCCTGCCGTTTGGTACCAATGTCATCTCCGATCTGCTCGGCGTTCCCATGGAGGACCGCCAGTTGTTTATGGACGTGATCTCGGCTTCACCGCCGCCGGGGGCCGTCAAAAGCGATGACGTGCGAACACAGATTCCACATTTTGAATTTATGTTGGAGTTTTTTACCAGCTACATCAAGGACCGTCGCGCTAACCCCAGACCCGACGTGCTGCATGAGCTGGCGACCGCCCGCTATCCTGATGGCTCGATTCCGGACCTGATGGAGATTGCCAAACTCGCCATGTTTCTGTTTGTTGGTGGGCGGGGCAGCAGTGCAAAGTTTCTCGCCACCTGCTTGATGTTTGTCGCTGAAGACCCCGGCATACAACAAAAATTGCGTGTCAATCGAGAGCTGATTCCCACGTTTATCGAGGAAGTTCTGCGCCTGCAGGGAACCACCAAAGCGACGTTTCGGCTCGCGCGCAGAAAGACAAAAATTGGTGATGTAGATATTCCAGCCGGCACTAAAGTCGTGCTTCTGCTCGGGGCTGCCAATCGTGATCCTCGACGTTGGGAGAATCCGGATGAGTTCCAGATGGGGCGGCCCAAGATAAGGGAGCATCTGGCATTTGGTCGCGGCGCACATACTTGCGCGGGTGCCCCGCTGGCGCGCACCGAAGCCCGGGTTGTTATCAATCAGTTTCTGGATCACTGCTCGGATATTAGCCTGAATGAAGCCGCACACGGCAAGACTGGCAATCGCGATCTTCAGTTTGAACCCAGCTACATTGTCAGAGGGTTGTCCAGCCTCCATCTGGTGCTGACTCCCTAGCGTATGGCTGTTCAAAATCCTAAGCTGGCGAGACCACAATGAAACGACTCGAAGGTAAAGTAATTTTAGTTGCTGGTGCGGGAAGTATCGGCAAAGGGCTGGCAATGCACTATGCCACAGAAGGTGCTCGTGTGGTGCTGGGTGACATTGACCTGAAGTCTGCAGAGCAGATCGTTAGCGACATTGTGACAGCGGGAGGCGTGGCTAAGGCGGTTTATCTCGATGGTGCCGATGAGCTCTCAGCGAATGACGCCGTTGCGAGTTGTATAAAAATCTACGGTGGGTTGGATGGCCTGCACGCCAATTTTGCCAGCCTTGCCGATAGCAATCGTGAGCAGGGTGTTCTGGAATTGCCTCTCGATATATATGACGAGACACAGCGAGTGAATGCTCGGGGCTACTATCTGTGTACCCGAGCGGCGTTGCCGGCCCTGATTGAGCACGGTGGTGCCATTGTCTATACCAGCTCCATTGGTGCCTACACTGCAGGTGCCTCACAGGTCGCTTATGCCATGAGCAAAGCAGCAAGTCACGCGCTGATGCGCCATGTGGCAACCCGATATGGCCCTGTGGGTGTGCGGGCGAATACCATTGCACCGGGCCTAATCCTTGATGCCAAGCGGGAGGCGGAGTTGCCTCAGGATCTGCTCGAATGGTGTTTGGCAAGAACCAGTCTCCGATCGAGAGCTGGTAGGCCCGACGATATCGCTAGCCTCGGAACACTATTGTTGTCGGAGGAAGGAAGCTACATCACAGGGCAGGTTTTTTGTGTCGATGGTGGTACAACGATGCGCAGCTGAATTTTGGTTCATGAACGAGCCTTTCCGGAATGCAATGTCACAACTTCTATTTATAAAAGCAAAAAAGAGAAAGTAACAATGACCACACAAGCCAACCGTGGCGAACGCCTCATCAAAATTGTCCGTAACTGGGCTGACGACTATGAACAGATCTGTAAGCAAACGCAGGATCGTGAATGTACTGCGGAAGACTTCGATCCGATCGCAGCGGTTATTGCAACCGATGTATTTACACGTATCGGTGTTTTCAAGGATGAGGCGGATTGGCCTCTGTGTCTGGAGAAATATCTGCAGTTTGCCGGCACTTCCCTGTGGACGGGGAAGTTGCGCTTCATACATGCCATGGACAATATAGTTTTTCAGGAACTTGAGGAAACCATTACCCGGCCGCATGGAGAAAATGTGGTTTATACCATGTCCGTGTTTGAGTTTAACGATGATGACAAGGTGACTGCTCTCAGGGTGTACATGCAACAGGCACAGCAAGAAGAGAACGTGCTGATCCTGGGCACTGAAAAAAAATAGAGTCGCTATCCCTGTAAATGGATTGGCAAGTCCGTCTGTTGATTTCCTGGCGTGTGCCGGGGGGGCAATTCAGGAGGTGGTAGATGATGTCGTGTCGTTATTGTTGCTAACTTGCAAAATAATACAGGAACAATCATGGCTAAAATTCTGGAAGGAAAGACTGCGCTGGTTACCGGGGCATCGCGCGGCCTGGGTCGTGCGATAGCCGAAGAACTGGCACGGCAGGGCGCATTGGTTGCTATCAACTACGCGACAAACGATACAGCTGCGTATGAAACCCTAACCGTTATAGAGGCGGAGGGTGGGCAAGGGTTTCTGCTCAAAGGCGCACAGGGTAGCCTCGCTGCCGCGGAGCAATTGGCTGCCGAGCTCGATACACAGTTAAGCGACCGCACTGGTAGCACCGGCCTGGACATACTGATCAACAACGCAGGTGGTGGCCCCATCGCCGATATCGACCATACTACGACGGAAATTTTTGAGCAGGTCGTCTCGGACAATATGCGGGCACCATTTTACGTGACAAAAGTGCTGAAGCCGAGGCTGCGCGAAGGCGGTAGAGTTATATTTATGAGTTCACTCGGTGCTCGACACTCACGCCCTCAGTTTGTCGTCTATGCCATGAGCAAGTCTGCTGTTGAGACCTTTACTTTTGTTATGGCCAAGGAGCTGGGGCCGCGTGGAATCACGGTGAACTGCATTATGCCGGGGCTGATCGCGTCGGATGCCAACGCTGATCTGCGCGCAGATCCTGTGGCTCGAAAACATTTTGAGGAAAATGTGTTGTTGGGGCGGTTGGGGGAGCCTTCCGACCTCTCCGGTGTCGCGCTGGCGCTGGTCTCACCACAGATGGGGTACGTAACAGGACAGGTAATCGAAGTCAGTGGCGGCCTGTTTTTTTAGATGGCGAAATTTTTACGATCATTGTGATGAGCTAACCAGCAAGCGACGGTGGTTGTCACCTGGGGTTTGTATGTGGTTGATACAGCTGCATGAGAAAGTTCGTTGGCGAGTTTGGTGCCGTGAAAGGGTAGCACTGGACTTTGATCGTGACATTGATTCGAGAATGCAATTTGGAGGGAACTATGAACAACTCCCATTCAGGTGTGGAAGCAAAAATTGGCACGGTGATTGTTCCCGCTGAAGCCTATATCTCCCCTGAGTACGCTCGGGCGGAGGGTGAAAAGTTGTGGCCTAAAGTCTGGCAAATCGCTTGCCGAGTAGAGGAGCTTGAGAGTGTGGGCGACTACGTTACCTACGACATTCTCGATGAATCTATTATCGTGGTGCGCTCCGCAGTGAACAAAATTTCAGCCTACTACAATGTTTGCCAGCATCGGGGGCGTAGACTCACAGAAGGATGCGGCCACTCCAAACGATTTTATTGTCGCTTTCACGGCTGGTCCTGGAATCTCGATGGCTCCAATCACTCTGTGCTTGATGAGGAGGATTGGGGCGGTACGCTAGACACTGAGGACATCCGGCTCCCGGCAGTCAAGGCGGACACCTGGGGAGGCTGGGTCTGGATCAACATGGATCCAGACAGTGAATCTCTTGCTCATTTCCTGGGTGAGGCGAAAGGTTTACTGGATCCATTTGATCTGGACAAAATGCGTTTCAAGTGGCGTCAGTGGCTCTATTTCCCCTGCAACTGGAAAACTGCGCTGGAGGCGTTTAGCGAAAGCTACCATGTGCACGCATCCCATCCACAGCTGAATCGCTGGGTAAGTTACAAAAACTGGAGTCGTGCAGTGGGACTGCATGGCCATCATGGTGTCCTCCGGCCTCGCGACAGCGGTGATCCGCAACAGGGCGGCTCCGGTTTTCTTGGCGTTAATGTTCGTGGTGATGCGGATGCACGTGTCGCTGCCATCGAACAAATTGAGGAAATGGTGCGTACCCTTGATGCGACCACTCCCCGCGGCGTTGTTGATGCTGCCAGACGTCTTATTGATGAGCTGCCTGAGGGAACATCGGCTGCGGATGTTTCTGCGCATCTGATGGCTTCCGCCAGACGCGATGATGAGGCACGTGGCATACACTGGCCGGAAATTACTCCGGAGCAGCTGCAAGCGGCTGGCTATGATTGGCACCTGTTTCCGAATTCGGTAGTGCTGCCGAGCTTAACCTCTGCACTCTGCTACCGCGCTAGACCCAATGGCTATGATCCCGACAGCTGCATCTTTGAGGTCTGCGCTCTGGAGCGTTTTGCTGAGGGTGAAGCGCCGGAGACCGAGTGGGTATATGAACCCGATCAGAGTGAGGAAAAGTGGCGTCTGATTCTGACCCAGGACTTCAGTAATATGCCTGAGGTCCAGCGGGGCATGAAGTCGAAAGGCTATAGTGGTGCGAGGACCAATCCTGTGGAGGAGGTCGCCATCTCCCATTTTCACGAAGTCCTGTCGCGTTACATGGGTATCGGAGCTCCTTCCCCCGTCAAACAGCGCGACAGCCAATAATGTGTGGCTGTTGATGGAGGCGTTGGAGGAGCATCATCGCAGCTAAGATTGCTGCAATAAAAATAATAAAGTGAAGCATATATTAAGATTTGACTTTGTGGGTATAAAGAAAAGCGTCGATGGATACCTAGATAGAGCCGCGGGGCATGGGGTAATTTGTTGCCTGGTGCAGGAACATTTCGAGCTCTAGTCAAAAAAGGAACGACACATAAAGAGGGTTATCGTTTAGGCAGGTGTGCGATCCATACAATCCTGCTCTGCTGGCGTTGACGCAACCCGTAAAGTTGGGGTTAATGTTTGACGTGCGAGCTAAGCTCATAGGATGGGCTAAATGGTAGTAGCAGTGGAGCCCCACCTACATTGTTTTTCCTGTAGGCAGGGATTCAGTTAATGATTCTACTTTTATTTATTTAGCCCAATTGAGAAGAACCACTTTTACTTAGAAATAGTACCTACCTGATACTCCAAGCGTACGTGGTGCCCCCCAGGTAGATAGCGCCCCATAATACTGTGGTAATAGCGAGTTGACGTAGTCTTCGTCTGTTAAATTGTCGCCATAGAGTGCGAAGGAATAGTGTTCCGAAGGCGCTGTCCATTCTGCTCTTAAGCTCAACAATTGATACGATTCTTGCTCATACACCTCGGATGTATCAAAGTAAAAATCTGAGGTGTAATAAAGGTTGCCAGACAGTGCTAAGGAACCGTCGGCGATGGTCGTTAAGTAGCTGGCCCCGAGGGTTGCTGTCAACTCTGGTGAACGCATCATCTCATTGCCAGAGCCATCTACGTAGGCGGGCAAAAATAGGCCAAAAGCACCGCCGCACTCAGCAGCCAAGCATTGAGTCCAGGTTTGCGAATCCTGGTAATCGTCGTATTCGGCATTTAAATAGGCAATGCCTAAATTAACTTCCAGCTGTTTGGTGACTGCGAGCCGGCCCTGAAATTCAATACCTTGTACACTAGAGCTGGCTGCATTGTTGACGATGGTGTCAGCTCCAGCATAGCTAATAGCTTGAAGGTCTGTGTAGTCGTAATAGAAGGCGGCTACATCCAAAGTGGAGCGGTCACCGCTAAATTTATAGCCCACTTCATATGCCTGAATTTCCTCTGGTCGCACGTCAATATCATCTAGCGTTCCGCCGGCGAGGTTTAATAAACTAGATTTAAAACCCTCGCTATAGGACACATAGACGCTACTGTTTTCGCTAAGGCTATAACGCAGCGCTATGCGGGGTGTGAGCTTACTATCCTCAACATCGGGTGCAGCCACTTTCGTTCGAACGGGAATGTCCTCGTAAAAATATGCATCGGTTAGTTCGTCTTTGCTATAGCGCGCACCGACGGTGAGATAGAGCGCTTCAGTTAACGCGTAAGTTATGTCGGTAAAAACGGCTATTGAGCTTGCATTGATACCGGTTCCACCTAACACATTAAATTCAAATGGCTGTACAGCAATACTAGCCGCCTGGTTGTTTGGGTAGATGGTATCGTTGTCCAAATAAAATAGCCCAACAGTCCATTGCAGTGGTCCATCACTATTAGAGGACAAGAGAAATTCTTGGGTAAAAATCGTATCTTCCGTTTCAAAATGGTAGTGATAGATGTCTACGGCAGAGGCATCAAAATCATAATCGTGAATGCCAAGCTCATCGCGGTACTGACTGTAGGAAGTTAAAGTCGCGAAGCCCAGATCTGAGCGGACACGCAGTTGATACGCTTTACTTTCCGAGGTGTAACCAAATGGATAGCTATTGGCTAGTTCTCTTGGGTCGCTCGAGATGGTTGCACCAAAGGTCGTCGCTGCATAGGACTGCGGCACACCGTTTATTTCTAGAAAGTTAATCGAAGTCTGAGATGGATCATCAGAGTCAGTTTGTGTATATCTAAATAACACTGAAGTTTTATCTGTAACGTCCCATAAAATGCCTAGGCGAGCAGCCCAGTTCTCATATTCACCGACATCGTCTCGGCTTGTAATAATATTCTCTAGGTAGCCGTCTCCAGAGCGATGTACAGCAGAAAAATCCATAGCGAGGCTATCGGTAATACCGGTAGTAACATACCCGGCGTAGCGTTGAGCATTGTAGCTACCAATTGAAGCTTCCAAATTTGCCTCTGCCTCATGGCTAGGGTCTCTGGTAGTTACTAAGATCGCACCACCTGTTGAATTTCGCCCGAACAACGTTCCTTGTGGACCCTTCAAAACTTGAACACTTTCGATATTGAGTAGTTCAGAATCAGCTACTAATGGGTTAGGTGAGTAGAAACCATCGGTGTAGACTGCGATATTCGAACCAGCGCCAGCCATTACCACGGATGAACCAACACCACGAATTGTTGGTTGGGCGTTTCCTCCTTGACTATCAAAGCGCAGCCCGGGCGTAAGCTTCATGATGTCTCCGAGCTGCTGAACATCCCCTTTACCTAGTTGTTCCGAACCTAATGCAGTTATTGCAATAGGTACATCCAGGGCGCGTTCATCGCGTCTTTGTGCAGTGACGGTAACTTCTTCCATAACGAAGCCAGAGTTGTCCCTCGTGTCGTCAGCACTGGCTGTTGCCACAAAGCTTGTTGCGGTTACGGTGAAGGTAGAACAAAGGGCTGACAGATACACTCGTCGAAAATTCATGTTTGATTCTCCGCTGTTTTTTTTATTTGGAAGAAGGATGTTCTTTATAATTTCTAAACAAAGACAGAAGCCGGCATTGAAGTTAATGAGAAATAGATTTTGTAACGCGGGAATTTTAACGAAGGGCAGTCTGTTTGCCTGCAATCTGAAAAGATAGAGAGCGCTTTTTTGTAGATTTTTATATCTGGCATAACACTACCCAGCGTGAGGTTTATTATTTATTGCTTGGTATGGGAAGTAGTTCAGGCTTTAAAAGTTTTAAAGTTTAATTGTTGCTTGCCGATTACAGCTTCCTCAAATGCTAACACTATGACGAACAAAGGCGCAATAAAAAAATCTTGTGGGTTTAAAAGTATTTTTGATGATTGCTATTCAGCGGGATGTGCGCAGTTTTAAACTGCTACAGAGGGTTTTATCAGTGTCATTCTTACGGACGGTGTGGGCGGATTCTAGGCAAAGCTAATGTAAATATTAGCAGAGAACTTGGATGATAGCTTTTGACTAGCTGCATCGATAATTTAGATGCAGCTAGTGGTGAAATATTTAGACAGAGCTGGCGATCACTTTGGTATCCAAAAATTCTTGTATACCTTCAACTCCCCATTCACGCCCCATGCCACTGCCCTTGAAGCCGCCAAAGGGAAGGTCGCCAGTAATGCTCATGCCGCCGTTGACGCTAACAGCTCCTGCAGAAATTCGCTTGGCAACTTTCATGGCTCGCTCTTTACTGCCGGTAACCGCGCCCCCAAGCGCATAATTACTCTCGTTTGCTAAACGGATAGCATCTTCATCGTCTTCAAACGGAATTACTACCAATACGGGACCAAAAATCTCTTCTTGGGCGATACGCATCTTGTTGTCTACATCGACAAAACAAGTTGGTTCGATAAAATAGCCGGTGCCTTTATCCGGTCGGGATTTACCACCTACCAACAACGTTGCTCCTTCTTGTTTACCGAGCTCAATATAGCTTAAAACTCGATCATGTTGTTTTTGAGAGATAACAGGGCCCATCATTTGCTCAGGCGAGTCCATATTTCCCCAATTGTCAGCAAAACCAGCATAGGCCATTTTTAATGCTTCAACGGCTTCGGTGTATCGGGATTTCGGGACTAATAACCGTGTTGGAATAGCACACCCTTGTCCGGCATGGAAAACTACGATAGAGCGCATTACTGCCATGGTAAAATCGGGAGCATCGTCAAGTATAATATTAACGGACTTTCCTCCGAGTTCCAGAAAAATGCGCTTCAAAGTGGCAGCGCCAGCTTCCATAATTCGTTTACCGACTGTTGTGGAGCCAGTAAAGGAGATGACATTTACACGCGGATCTGCCACCAGCAGCTCACCCACCATAGCTGGGTCACTTGAGGTAAGAACGTTAAACACGCCTGCTGGTAAACCTGCCTCTACAGCGAGCTCCCCCATGATGGATGCCATTTTAGGCGTATCTGGTGCAGGCTTTAGAATGACAGTGCAACCGGATAGAAGCGCGGCGATGACTTTGCCGATGTTTACGTAAAGCGGTACATTCCAGGGAGTTATCGCCCCAACCACACCGAGAGGTTCGTGTACAATGATCCGTTCTGAATCGAAGCCAAATTCGCTTTTAACGCCACGATCTTCTTCCCAGCATACTTTATTAAAACACTCCAACAGTTCCTTGCCGCCATTTAATGCCCCGTCGACTTGGGCGAAGCAAGCAGCTCCTATTGCTGAACCAGCTTCGAGCCTAGCGATTTGAACCAAACTATCGCGGTTGGCTACCAATAAATCCATAAACTTAGTGATTAGTTGTAAGCGAAGTGGGCGGTTGTACGACCAGTCACTTAGGTCGAAGGCATTGCGTGCGGCCGCAATAGCTTCTTCTACATCGCATTCTGTTGCCTCTGCTGCGATACCTATAGGTTCGCCGCTCCACGGGCTTACGTTAGGAAAGCTTTTGCCATTGGATGAAGGGCGTACTGTGCCATTGATAAGCAAATTTGCATCCGAAAGGGTATGCACTAACAACTCCTTATTCTTCTTGTTGGTGATATAAGAGTACGTAAAATTCAATAAGAAATCGAATAATAGTAGATATAGTTATGGATTAGATAATTAGTCTACCTAGCTTCTTTAATGCGAGTGAACATGGACAACCAAATTAGGACTAACGAATATGACTCGCGATTATAGTAAACGCTAACATAATGACGAACGCCTGGCAATGTCTATTAGAAGGTCTTTCATAGCTACTCAACAGCTGTCTCTGAAGGTCTGTGAGGGACATATATATCGGCTATTGATATTGGCTATACATTAACGCTATCGATACTGGTGGGTAAGTATAAATACTAATAAAACAGTAGGTGCTTATACCACTTTTTGAAACTATTGAATAAATTACTTCCTTAATCGTCTTGACCTATGAGCTGTGTTTTAAATATCATTTGCTAACAATGTGACGAACTTGGTGATGACGCCCAGGAAAATCTATAACACTTTCGACCGGCTGCCATATAAAACTAGCTATGCTGATGGGTAAAGTTGGGATATGAAGTTGGGTTATGGGTAGGCAGTATCGTCAATGATATAAAAATAAGCAGAGGTCAGTCTGTAATTTGTGCATTCATGCAGTCCTGTTCAGATGTCGCTGTGTGGGCCAAAAAAGAGGAGGGCAAGGAATGCAAGTTGGTGAATTAGACTTTTCCCACCACTAAGTCAGGTGCCCCCTAGTTATGCATCGTCACGCACATTAGGCGCATCGTTGCGCTATTGTATGTAGTTTGTTGCGCAGTAAAGTTAAGCCACCGACACAATAATCCTCGATACAAATATCTGTAGAGTTATCTAGAGGTCTTTCAGAAGGGAGTCAAACTTCCCAAGAACACTAGTGCACAAAACTGTATAGCGTATAAATTTAAAGCAATAGAATATGAGGTGGAAAATGAGTGAGCATTCTACAGCATCAAAAACACCAATTCCTGAACACGTTCCTCCAGGGTTGGTTTATGACTTTGATATGTTTCATGATGCGGAATATGTTCTGGACCCTCACAAAAAAGTAGAGAAATTAATTAAGGAGGCTCCGCCGATATTTTGGTCCCCTTATAATGGTGGACACTGGATACTGGCCGGGCACAAGGCTAACTTTGAAGCAGCTAGAGATACAGAATCATTCTCTAGTGAGATCATTCCAAATGAGCAGCTTTTGGAGATAATCGCCAGTTTGCCACCTGACATGGAGCGTATACCTCTTTCCTATCCAATTAATCTCGATCCGCCTAAGCATGCTAAGTACCGACAGCCGCTGCAAAAAGTATTTTCGCCCAAGTCTATTCAAGACCTGTCAACGAGCATTCGTGAACTAGCGGGTGAATTGATTGATAAAGTTGCAGCTAAAGGTGGATGCGAATTTATGTCATCGATAGCTGAGCCTTTACCTGTTCAGGTGTTTTTAAGAATGCTCGGCTTGCCATTAGATAAACAGGATGAATACAGAAAGTTGGTGCGAGATCATCTGTCCCATACCGATGAAATGTCGCAATTACTTACCATGCAGAATGTAGCTGCGGCAATGAGGGAAACTATTCTGGCAAGAAAGGCTAGGCCAAAAGACGACATTATTAGCCTATTGTGGTCTGTAGAAATAGACGGGCGCCCTACAACACTTGACGATATTGAAAATTATGGGGTTCTACTCTTTGTCGCAGGGCTAGATACTGTCATGCAGGGAATGGGCCATGGTATGCGCCATTTGGCCGAGAACCCTGAATTACAGCATCGTTTACGTGAGAACCCCGCATTAATTCATGAAGCAACGGAGGAGATGCTGCGTCGATATACATTTACTGTCCCTCCGCGACGTGTCGCAAGGGATGTAATCTTTCACGGCGTAAATATGAAGGCTGGCGATAAGGCTATGCTGTTTTTACCGGCGGCAAATCTTGATCCGGAAGAATTCAAAGATGCCGATAAATATCAGCTGGATCGTGATAAGAAAGTGCATATCGCTTTCAATGCTGGTCCTCATCGTTGTTTGGGGTCTCATTTGGCTAGAGTGGAACTCGAGATACTTTATGAGGAGTGGTTTAAGCGAATTGGTGATTTTTGGTTAAATCCTGATAAGCCAACGATATATCATTGTGGGCACGTTATTGGTGTCGATAGTTTAAATTTATGTTGGTAGGCATATCTACAGATATATGGCCAGTTAGATTTTATTTTAAATTATAAGAATAAGGATGGGTATATGAACATGAACGATATGGTGATCATCAGTGTCGATGATCATATTACTGAACCACCGGATATGTTTGACAAACACTTAACTGGTAACGATTTGGAGTCAGCGCCTAAATTTGGTACGGATGAAAATGGCAAAAGTTTTTGGACCTACCAGGGTATGTATATGCCATCTGTGGGCCTCAATGCGGTGGTAGGGCGGCCACTTGAAGAGTATGGCATGGAACCCAACTCGTTAGAAGAGATGCGTGAAGGTGTTTATAACGTCCATGCTAGAATTGGCGATATGAATGCTAATGGCGTTGCTGCTTCATTAAATTTTGGTACTTGTGTTGGCTTTGATGGAGGAAAGTTTCACCAGGCGCCAGATAAGAATCTCGCACTTAAACATCTAAGGGCGTATAACGATTGGCATATTGATGAATGGTGCGCGGCATATCCCGATCGATTTATTCCATGTGCGCTTTTACCTACTTGGGATATGCAAGCTACCGTTGCAGAGATTAAACGCATTGCCTCTAAGGGATGTTCATCAGTATCGCTAAATGAAAATCCAACTAAGCAAGGGCTACCCAGTATTCACAATGAATACTGGCAGCCAATGTGGCAGGCCATAGCCGAAGCTGACATCACCATGTGTTTACATATTGGAGCTGGTAACCCTGTTCCTCATGCTTCTATGGAAACACCTATCGAAGCATGGATAACCACAATGCCGCTATCGAGTGCTGTTGGCGCTGCGGATTGGTTACATTTGTCGGCTTTGAGTGAGTTCAATTTAAAAATTGCACTGTCTGAAGCGAGTATTGGATGGATTCCATATTTCCTAGAGCGAGCAGACTTCTCTCATTCTCGTCATAAATTTTGGACACATAACCACTTCGATGGGCTTACGCCTAGCGAAAGATTCAAAAAACACTTTATGGTCTGCTTTATAGACGATGCTTACGGTTTGAAGAACCTCAACGAACTCAACGAAGATCTAGTGGCGTACGAGTGTGATTATCCCCATTCGGATACTTTGTGGCCAGAGTGTCCAGAGCATCTATGGGAGCAGTTAAAGCATCTGTCTGAGTTACAAATCGATAAGGTTACACACTTTAATGCTATGAATTGGTTTCGTTTTGATCCATTTAAAAACACCGCTAAAGAGCAATTGACAGTCGGCGCACTGAGAGCCAGAGCAATACATGATGGTGTAGACACCACTCCAAAATCTTTAGGGGGTGAGAGACCATTAGCAATGGATGAGGTGGCTCGAAGGGTTACTTCCGGTGATTTGGCAAAAATGTTTGCTCGACATGGCCAAGCTGACGAAAAGTCAAAGTCCGCTTGGGGTATGTCTAAATAACTACAAATTTACGCGTTTGTGGTATTTATAGGAAGTGCTCACGCACTATAGCCAGTTGATAGTTCACCTCATTAAACTTCTGGTTTTTATCTGGCTCATCGGCCGATGCTTCTATTAATGATATCCGAAAATAAGTTCCTTTCTAGAGATGAATTTACGCTATTCAAGGCTGTCGCTGTTAGTGAAGTGCAGTAAATTGGTTAGATCATAAAAATTCGTCACCATGATAGTAGGGGTGGTAAACTATAAAACACTTCTAATAAAGCATTTGGTATACATAAATAGTTCAGGAATTTTTCTATGGCATGCTTTTTGTAGGGTTTTGCTTGACACTTTGGAGGGTAAAATTCTATGCTTGCTGCCAACTAATATAGATAGGTATATCAGGTGGTATAAGGCGCTCGAAGATGTGTTGTGAGATCTCAATATTGCCGCTAACTAAGGAGCGGGCACATGTCGGCACAAAAATCTAAAATATCTAGGAGATAATATGTCTTCTTCCACGCGAAGAATGGGATCAATTGATTCTGAAATGGCGGAATCAATGCTTGATGCAACCGAGGAAATTCTAAAAGAAGAGGGCTATGCAGCATTAACATCGAGAAGAATAGCAGATTATTTGGGCGTTAAACAACGGCTACTGTATTACTATTTCCGTACCATGGATGATTTAGTATTAGAGTCTTTTAAACGATTATCTGTACGTGAGCTAGCCCGACTAAAAGATGCGATTTCTTCAGATCAGCCTCTTCCAGAAATTTGGAAAATATGCACAAACACTAGTGACGCGAGACTAGTATCCGAGTTCATGGCCATCGCCAACCGAAATGAAGGAGTACGGGAGGCTGTAATCGAATATATCGAGGAATCGCGTAAGTTACAGGTGAAAGCCCTAAAGAAGGCCATGGCTAAAAGTGACGTTTTTGACCAAAATTTACCCGCCGAGGTATTGGCTTTTATCGGTACAAGTATGGCGTTGGCGTTGAATAGAGAGGCTTCTCTTGGCGTCAAGCTCGGTCATGCTGCTATTAGAAAGACTCTTGAAAACTTCTGGGAAAAATTGTAACCCTATCTAGCAGATTCATTCCCATATCGGTATTTAAAGTTCTACATCTAATGAGAGGCCTGTGTCAAAAGGCTCGGGTCCTTCATTCTATCTATCCCGCTTTATTCCTTCTGTAGTTCCCATATCATTGTGATCTCATTAAGTTCATACCTTTAGTATCACTGTTAATTTCAAATAAGCGCACATGTTCTTATTCTTCGTAGTTTTAATCTAAGTTTATTATCTTTGCTTTTTACTGTTTTCGAACGGCTATTGTCTTGACAATATTGCTCTCTGCTGACATCCTGACGAACACGTGTCGGGAGCTAGATTAAAGTTATGATATTGTTATGAGCCCACTTATTCGTATTTACAATTTCTAACGCTGATGTTTGTAGAATATCACCCGAATTCACTAGCTATAGTCGCGTATTTGACTGTAATAAAAATTGATTCAATAGCTGGGCGGTTGTTGTAGCAGATAACAGCAATTGGATTCTGGAGAGTTTATGCATAAGCCGATGCTCGAAAATATAAAAAATATTGCAAATGGTATCTACTTAGAAGGTTTGGCTGTAGACAGGGTTTCCAACTTGGTTTGGTTTAGTGATGTTATCGGTGGTGGCATCCATAGTTTAAATAGCAGCGGTGAAATTAAAAGCTATGACGCGGATCGCCAATGGACTGGCGGTATTCTATTAAATAAGAACGGCGTGGTATTTTCCTCAGGACAGTATGGTATTAAATGGCTGAATCCTCATGTTGGCTCCTCTGGCTGGTTAATAAATGAAGTTTCCGGTGAGCCGATACCGGGTGTAAATGAAATGGCGCCTGATTATCGTGGTGGAATGTTTTTTGGAACTTGCGATATTGAAAGCGTTATTGCCAGCGCTGCTCCACGACCAACAAAAATATTTCATTTGTCTACAGATAATTCAGTCAAACTGATCGCCGATGACATTGGCTTTGCTAACGGGCTGATGTATGACCCAACCAAAAACAAACTCTATTGTAACGATACATTTAGCTGCTCATGGGTATTTGATTTAAACGATGATTTGGCAGTTATCGATAGAAGGGTGCTCATTGAAAAATTGGATGCCGATGGCATGGCTTTGGATTGTGATGGAAATGTATGGATAACCGGATATCGTTCTAGTGAACTTCTGCAAGTGAGCCCGAAAGGTGATTTGTTAGCATCCATCGAAACTCCGGCCAGTGCTATTACGCAAATTCGTTTCGGCGGCCAGGATATGAAAGATATTTATATAAATAGCGTTCCTAGAGATGGTGGTGATAGCCTCAAGGAGGGTGAAATACCCACAGAGAGGCAATCAGTTCTGTTTAAAGGCCGATCAAATGTTGCTGGCATGAATATTCCTCAAACAGAATTATTTATCAAATAGTACCTTCCACTGTTTAGACAATAATTAAAATTATCGGAGAAATCGTATGTCTTCCTCCAAAAGACTTCTTGATAGAGTGGCTATTATAACTGGTGCTGGCCAAGGTATCGGGGAAGCTATTGCCAAGGCTTATGCCGCTGAAGGCGCAAAGGTTGTTTTGACCGGTCGGACATTGGAGAAGCTGGAAAAAGTAGCTGTAGAAATCAAAGAAAGCGACGGTGAAGCGTTGGCCTTAGTGGCCCACTCAGGTAACGAAGAACATACTAAAGCTGCTGTTCAAAAGACTATAGATACCTGGGGGCGTATAGATGTTGTTGTTAACAATGCACACACATTTACTGATTATCTACCGCTAGAATCACCCGATATGTCTCAAAATGTACGTGTTGATCTGGAGACCGGTTTTATTGGCTCGCTTCAATTTATGCAGCAAGCATTTCCGCACATGTGTAAAGTTGGTGGTGGTTCAGTAATTAATTTTGGATCAAGTTACGGTATTCGTTGCGAACCTGGTTTTCTCGCCTATGCCGCTAGTAAAGAGGCGATTCGAGCGTTGACCAAAACTGCCGCTAGAGAATGGGGTAAACACAAAATTCGCGTGAACACCATTCTTCCATCTGCTCTTTCGCCTAAGGCGATTTGGTATCTGGAAGAGAGTGGTAGTTATGACCAGGAACTGCAGAAAGTATCGTTGGGGTACTTCGGTCAGCCAGAGGACATAGCACCGCTAGCAATATTCTTGGGGTGTGATGAGTCGGTTTACATTACTGGGCAGACGATCGGTGCGGACGGTGGCAGTACCATGCTTTGACCATAACTTCGATCAATTACGACAAAATTATTTAGCGGATGTGTGTGATTAGACAATGAATCAGAAAGTAGCGTTAGTAACTGGTGCTGGCTCTGGAATGGGGGCATCAACAG
This sequence comes from Halioxenophilus sp. WMMB6, assembly GCF_033283405.1. Lineage (NCBI taxonomy): Bacteria > Pseudomonadati > Pseudomonadota > Gammaproteobacteria > Alteromonadales > Alteromonadaceae > Halioxenophilus > Halioxenophilus sp. WMMB6. Next base: position 1,047,227 of record NZ_JAWMQR010000001.1, on the reverse strand, counting down.
CCGAAAGGTTCGCTCGAGAGGGTATTGCGGTCGGGGTACTAGACATCAACTACTCTGCAGCTAAATCTGTTGAGGCTGAAATTGTAAAGAAGGGTGGCAAAGCCATTGCGCTAGAGGCTGATGTCTCTAATCAAAAGTCTGTTATTACTGCCGTAAATGCGCTTCGGAAGGAATTGGGTGGTATCACCGTTTTGGTGAATAACGCCGCCGTTGAAGAGTTTTGTCCGTTCGAATCAATCACTGAAGCGAGCTGGGATAAAATAATGGATGTGAATTTAAAGGGTGTTTACCTCGTTACGCAGGCGGTGTTACCGGACATGGTAAATAGTGCATGGGGGCGGATTATAAATATTGGCGCTTTTGGTGCCCAAATGAGTACTCCTAGTATGGGCCATTATTACGCTAGTAAGGGTGGTATGTTTTCCCTAACGCGCTGTCTTGCTGCGGAATTGGGAAGTAAAGGCATCACAGTCAATACCGTTTCTCCGGGTTTTATCGATACGCCTATGGCTAGGCGAGCTATTGAAGAAGGTAAGTTTCCTGTTGCGCCCGAGATTATTTACGGGGCTTACCCAATCCCTCGAATGGGGAAGCCCGAAGAAATCGCCGCAGCTTGTGCCTTTCTAGCGTCTGAAGACGCCGGTTATATTACGGCACAGTTGTTGGGTGTAAATGGTGGTGCGGTTGTATAGCCGTAGTTAAAACTTTAGAGAACTAATATGCAACGGCCAACTGACCTCCATCTGCTTGATTTACCCATTGGTGAACAAATCTTTGCCGATAATCCAGATCCATATATGGTGGAGGCTAGAAAGCATCACCCGTGGTTAGCAAATAGCACTTTCGGATTAGTATTGACTGAGAGAGATGCTGTCGACGAAGTGCTTAGGTTGGATGAAAAGCTAAAAACACCGGCCAGCCATATCGTAGAAATCATGGGAGGAGAGGGCACCAATTGGGCTAGATTTCAACATGAGTGCTTGATTGCCCGTGATGGTGATATTCATGATCGGATTCGTAAAGCGGTGGCTCAGGCTTTTCGACCCGCTGCGGTCATGCAATATAAGCAAAGAATCCAGTTAGTTATCGGGCAATTGTTGGACGAATGGGCACCTAAGGGTGAATTCGATTTTGAAGAGTTTGCATCTCGCTTCCCGGTCGCGGTTATGTTTGGTCTTTTGGGAATACCTAGAGATAGGATCGAAGACGTAAAATACTGGTTGGAAATGCTTGGGCAAAGTTTCTGCCTAAATAAAGATCTCTTTCCGGAAATCAATTCTGCTTTTAATGGACTATGGGATTTTGCCGATTCTTTAATAGAGTCCAGATTCAAAGCTGGAAATAGTGAGCCTAAGAACGATATTCTCGATACGCTAGTTTCAGCTGAAACAGAAGGTGTATTGTCCCGCAATGAGGTGCTTGATTTAGTTCTTTTTATGTTCGCTGGTGGTTACGATACATCGAAGAATCAATTGGGTCACATAATGAACTTTATGCTGGACAGACCCGAGATGTGGCAGCGTTGTGCTGAAGATCGTGATTTCTGTGATCGTGTTGTTGATGAAACTCTACGCCACTCTGGCGTAGCGACTAGTTATCGTAATGTGGATACAGAATTTATCTATCGTGGGGTCACGATTCCAAAAGATACCATGCTTATTTTTCCTTTGGGTATTGTTTGTCGCTATAGCGGTCCATTTGATGATCCCAGTGAATTTAATCCAGAACGAGAAAATGCAAAACGACACACCGTATTCGGACGAGGTATGCATTTGTGTTTGGGGCAGTTCCTGGCTCGATTGCAAATGGCAGAAGGTATTAATTTAATGGCCCAACGCCTACAAAATCCTACTAGAAATGGTGATTTAGTCTGGCGATTATTTCCCGGAGTTTGGGGGCCTCTACATCTTCCAATAAAGTTTGATGCTAAATAGCTAAACAAGCCGGTCATGATCTTGGTGTGCGGGTTTCTTAATACTATTTAGACAAAAATCTAAGAATAAAAATAATATGGTAGTATCAATGAATAATTTTAGTTCCTTATCCTCCTGTAAGAATAGTAATCGATCAATCTGTCATCTACTACATGTCAACATAGATCACAAATTATTGGGCGCGGTGTCGGTATGAAATTTGGTGTAATGGTGTCTCGCCATCTGGTCGATAGAAATTCATCTCAGCCTTTCAATAAGTTGTACCGCTATATTGAAGAGATGGAAGATTTGGGCTATGACTTGGGTTGGTGTGGACATCACCGATTTTCAGACACAACAGCATTCGGTGGAGAATTTGCGAGTGAGCCATCGGCACCGATGGTTATGCTTGCAGGATTGGCAGCGCGTACAAGTCGAATTAAATTTTGTACGAATATCATGATACTTCCGGCGTATCATCCTATTGAGGTTGCCGAGCAGATCTTGACGCTCAATGAGATGTCCAATAATCGCTTTATTCTCGGCGCGGGAATCGGCTACAAACCTGAAGAATTCGAACAGGTTGGCTGGAAGTTTAAAACTCGTGCTCGCCGAATGGAAGAGTGTTTACAAGTTCTTCAAAAAGCTCTAACCGGAAATCGATTTTCCTACCACAGTGATCACTTCGATATTGAAAATTGTGCCTTGGCTCCATCGCCGTTGAACAACTTTGTTCCGCCGATTTGGATTGGTGCTGTAAGTGAACCTGCGATGTTGAGAGCTGGAAAGTTTGCCGATGGCTGGATTGTAAGCTTCGCCGAACATATTTTAGAGCTGCAAGCCAAGATTGATAAATACAAGGCTACAGCAGATGAGCATGAGCGTCCCTCAACAGTTTGTCTTATGCGTGATGTGCACGTGGTTAATAAAAAAGAGCAGATAGACCCAAATTTCTTGCCGAATGTGGTTCGCGTCTGGCAAAGCTATGCTAATTTGGGGGCAAATCCCGATCGCGATGAAGAATCCAAAAACGTAATGTTGGGTGGCAAGGCTATTTCGCTTGATGATTTCGCGCCGCATCGTGCGGTGGTTGGAACGCCCGATGATTGCATTGCAGAGCTTCAGCATATTCAGACAGCTATAAACCCAGAGTATCTTTTTCTCACGCCGACCGGCGTTCCTAATCCAGAACAACAAATTAAGGAGCTTCGTTTATTTGCCAAGGAGGTAATGCCCCACTTTAAATAACACTCGAACTACCTTTGTAAAAATGTGATTAAATGAAAATCACACATAAATTTGAAATGACAGATGTTAGCAACTGTATGCCAAGGTTTAGCGACTGTTATTTAATACTTTAATGTAGTAGGTATTTTATTCGCATAAACACTAAAAACTCCGAGGCATAATAATAATAATTTTGGAGATTGTTATCATGAAGAAGCAATTCGCGCTGTTTCTCGCTACCGCACCAGGACTATTGTCAATGTTCTCGAGTTCGAGCGTCTTTGCACAATCATCGCGGGACGATTTTACCTTGGAAGAGATTGTCGTTACCGCTAGACGACGCGAAGAAAGATTACAAGATGTACCTATTTCTATGTCTGTGCTTTCCGAAACACAGATAAAAAATGCAAATTTAACCAATGCCGCGGATATCGCACTTTATACTCCTTCTTTAACAGCAAACCGCCGATTTGGCGATGATCTAACATCGTTTGCAATTAGAGGATTCACGCAGGAGTTACGCACTACCGCTTCGGTTGGTGTATATTTTGCCGATGTTGTTTCTCCACGCGGTTCAAATTCGCAAGTTTCGGGTGATGGTGCTGGTCCCGGGATGCTTTTCGATCTTGAAAATATTCAGGTATTGAAAGGTCCTCAAGGCACCCTCTTCGGTCGAAATACCACTGGTGGGGCCGTGGTATTAACGCCTAAAAAGCCATCACAGGAGTTCTCTGGCTATGTCGAAGCGACGGGTGGTAATTTCGATTTACAGCAAATTCAAGGTGTATTTAATTTTCCTATCAACGATTCACTTGCTATTAGAGCTGGCGTCGATAGTAAACAGCGTGACGGATATTTAAATAATGTGGGTGATGTTGGACCAGATGACTTTGGAAATGTTGATTACACATCAGGACGATTGAGCGTACTTTGGGGTATATCTGAAAAAGTTGAAAATTACACCATAGCTACAGCCACTGAATCTGATAACAATGGCACGATCCCAACGGTAACACATTGTAATACGTCGGCTAATGGTGGGGGCTTGTTCGGAGGCTTTATTGGTGATTTATGTCAAGCGCAGTTGGATAGGCAGGCCGCGGCCGGTAATGACGACTTTTGGGATACGGCAGTAAGTGTACCTAATCCAAAAAGTGAAATATCAGAGTGGCGTGTTATAAATACCACTACGTGGGAAATTAATACCAATGTAACTTTGAAAAATATTGCTGCTTATGCGGAGCTTAATACTATAAACAATTCATCTATTTGGGGGACAGATTATAGATTTCAGCCTTACCTCGCCCCCGAAAACGACGTCGCTTTTGTATTTGCAAATTCAGGTGCGCGTGGTGACGGTGTAGATATTACTGACAATGCGACATATGTTGAGGAAATTCAACTTCAGGGTATGGCATTTGACGGACATTTAATTTGGCAGGGAGGTCTCTATTATGAAAGTACCAAACAGAATAATAATGTTGGTCAGTCTTCTCCGTCATTAATAGCGTGTGATTTTAAAAGTGTAGAGTCTGGAAATATTTCGGATTGGCGTTGTAATGATGTCTTAGCTGGTGCGACAGTGTTGGGTCTAATTGTTAATGGCGCTTTGCCATTTGCGGCCTATGGAAACGAAGAAGCATACCTAGGAACTCCTGTACGCGTCGGTAGTATCTCGCTTACAGAAGATCGACTTGAATATACTAACCAGGCGATCTATGCCCAAGCAACTTACGATTTTAGTGAAAAACTTAGTTCTACTTTAGGCTTACGTTACACTGTTGATGAAACCAAAGGCAGGCAAGATCGTACTGTAGTATATTTCCCTTACGATCCTCTAAACGGTGGTTACTTTGCACCTGAAGATACGTTTATTTCACCTAGAAAGGATGAAACACAAAAAAGCGAAGCTCCAACTTGGGTGATCGGAGTAGATTACAAACCCACCTCCGATGCTTTACTCTATGCTAAATACTCCCGCGGGTATCGGCAAGGGAGTGTCAATGTCTCCAGCCAACCAGGTTTATTGGTTCACGATCCTGAAAAGGTTGATACTTTTGAAATCGGAACTAAGTTAACCTTTAACGAAAGCATATCAGGATATTTCAATACCGCTCTATTCTATAATGATTTTAGAGACCAGCAACTGCAAAATGGTCTGTTATTGTCACAAGAATATGGCAACGTAGGTTCGACCGCGATCGTTAATGCCGGTAAATCTCAAATCTGGGGGTTGGAGTTAGATACAAGTCTAAATCTGTTCCAAGGTTTCTCTCTCTCAGCAGCTTACACCTATTTGAATTCAGAGGTTAAGGAGATTCAGGATGTTAACGACGTTATTGCTGCTTCCGGTGCTACGCCTTCTACTCTCTCCGCAGAGGTAGGCGATGAACTGCCTTTTGCCCCAGAACACAGTGCCGTTCTCTCTGCCAACTACCGGTTTCCCTTTTCATCGGAATACGGTGATTTAGTATTTGGTATTACGTACGTTTATACCGGTGAGATTCGCGTTGCTGCATCAACTACCTATTCTCCGCTGGGTGTATTACCAGATTACGAAGTCGTCAATTTTAATTTAAATTGGAACTCCGTATTGGGAAGCCCCGTTGATCTGTCTCTATTTGTTAATAATGCGTTAGAGGAAAAGTACTACACCTATGCCACCGGAAACTATTCAACACTCGAAAATGAAACCGGATTACCAGGACAACCACGTATGTATGGCGCGCGGGTCCAGTATCGGTTTGGAAATGGATCTCTTTAATATCAGTATTTTGATTAAGTAATTATATGAGGACGGTTTAATGGAAAAAATAGTCGATCATATTGATCATGCGGTATGGCTATCCTCCCCTGAAAATCTCAGTGCGAATGTCGAGATGCTAGAAGTCATGGCAAACACAAAGCTCGTTCGCTTCGAGCGAGAAGACATGGGGTTTATTATGTACATTTCTTGGGCTGCGGGTATTGAACTCGTTTGTCCAATGGAGCATCCCACTGAATTTAATGAGATGCTCAGAGCTCAGCTTGCCAAACGTGGCGAAGGGCTAATGGGTGTGGTCTTTGGTGTAAATAGTCTTGATGGTCATGCCAAGCGTCTTGCTAGTGAAGGTGTTGCGGTAGGCCCGTTAATGGACGATCACGTAGATTCACCCTGGCACCAGGACTTAAAGCTTCAGGAGCGATTGGCGGGGGAGGTAATGAATAGCTGGTTTATTCTTGGCGATATTGATTACAAGCCAGGTACAATCAATTTTGTTGATGCCAAAAATCCTCATGACTCCCATTTACCGCATTCAAAGTTGAAGAAATTTGTCAATCATGTCGATCACGTAGTGTGGCTATCTAGACCAGAAAATTTAGAAGCAAATGTCGCAAAAATCGAGCAGCTATCCGGGGTTAAGTTAGAACGTTGTGACCGATCCGATTTGGGCGTAGTTCTATATCTAAGTTGGGAGGCTGGGCTAGAAGTTATAGCGCCCTTTGGCGAAGAGACCGAATATAATGTGCAACTCAATTTGGGATTACAGTTCCTAGGAGAGGGCATTCTAGGTGTAGTCTACGGTGTAGACCATATTGAAGATCAAGAACCTAGGCTGAAAGCAGTTGGTCAGGAATTAGGTATAGAGTTGCTTGATGATCCAAATTCTCCTTGGCGACACAAGCTGCTTGTTCGTGAAAGAACCGGCCCAATTGTGATGAATGGTTCTTTTATGTTCGGCGACGTGCGCTATCCCGAAGGCATGGTTAAATTTCAAGGGTCCGTAAACTCGGAATCTGTTGATAGCGTTAGCGCTTAATTTTTTACTTTAACAACAATAAAAAAGCCCCTCGCTGAGCACTGCTGTCCCACAGTTTGGGACTCAAAAGACCAGCCTCATTTGAGGCTGGTCTTTTTGCTTTGGGGAAGGGCTTGGTTTGAAAATTTCCGGCAATATCTTTCGCTCAAAGAGATTGAGTTGTAATACTCTGAGCATCCGTTGAACTGTCCAGCCCGCTTTAGCGCTGTGGCGGGCAAACGCCACTAGCATATAGACCATCAAGGCAATCCACACCTGGGTGAGCACACCATTTTTTGAGGTCCCTACAAACGCTTTGATTTTCAGGTTTTGTTTAATAGCTTTGAAGAAAAACTCTACCTTCCAACGATCCTTGTATATGGCAGCGATGGTGGCTGCTGATAAACGAAAATTGTTGGTCAAAAACTCGTATAGACGCCTCGTCTCTGCGTCGTAAAAGCCTACCCGTCGAAGCTTGGGGGCGCCACGCTTGATCGCATGTGCACTGCTCAACTCAATGATTTGGTCGCTTGTGACACCGGTTTGCTTGTCTACAGGCTTGCTTTCCAGCACCCGGTAAACCGCCTTGGCGCGAAGTCGGGCAACAACGCTAATCCCTTGTTTTGTAAGGCTCCCAAACCACTCGTAGTCGACATATCCCTTATCAAAAGCGACGATACTGCCTTTAGGAAGCTAAATTTTCTTCCCTCTACCATGTCATTCTCATTGCCGTCACTGAGTGCAACAAACTCGGGAATATCCGTGGCGCGATTCAAGCCAACACTCAGCTTCACATTCGCTGTGTCGTCCCGGTGGGCGGCCCAGGGAAACAGCTTTATCGACAAATCCAAGGCAATGGCATCCAATGAATAGAGTGGATTTTTGAAGCGAAATTTGTGCTTGCCGGGTTGAGCTGAGCACTGACCCAATAGCTTGTAGAAAAGTGATTCTACAGCTCAGCGGGTTGTCTTTCGTTGAGTCTTGCTAGCGTTGAGTGGGCAATAGGCTTACTGCCCAAGTGATAAAGCTTTTGCCGCTGAGCTTCCAGGTTGGATTGAATATCTCGAAGACTCTGCCGGCCAGAAAGCTGAGACATCGCCATGCCAATAAATTGATCCCAGCGAGACGCAGAACGTAATTTTTGCCCGTAATGGTGTGCTCTTGCCAGAGACTCAAAATCATGTCTCGGCAGCGGTTTGAGCAGTTGCTGGAAAGCAGTGTTATGATGTGTCAAAGCCTGAATCTCTTGCTGTTCAATAGTTTCTTCACAGATCCATTGTAACAACAGAGATTCAGGCTTTCTTAGTTACCGCTTACTGTGGGACAGCAGTGCTCGCTGAGGGGCTTTTTATTATCAGCCTAAAACCACTTTCTATGGAGGTGGTGAACGATTACTCGGGGCTATGCCTGTAAAGTGCCCATGCTAGATACTCCCTCGTCTGTTATCAGCAAATGAAAAGGGGTAAATAGCATGAGCCGATATGAATCCGCATCACACGTATTCTATCGATGTCAGTATCACATCGTTTGGACGCCGAAGTATAGGTACAAGATACTGGAGGGCAAGATCGGAAAGCAGCTTTATCGTAGCATCTACATATTCTGTAGCATAATGAAATGTACGGTTGTTGAATTTAATATCCAAGTCGATCACGTCCATCTGGTGGTGAGAACACCGCCAAGGCTGAGTGTTTCACAATTATTGGGAATATTAAAGGTAAAACAGCAATTAGGCTATTTAATAAATTTCCCTATCTTAGAAAGAAGAAACTGTGGGGTAACCATTTCTGGCGGCGTGGCTACTTTGTTGATCAGTTGGTGCTAATGAAGTTGTCATAAGACGATATGTACGACACCAAGATCGAGAATCTAGAGAAGAGGAGGTGCGCCAACTGCTTCTGCATGTTTCAGGTTAGGACAAGCACCCTTATGGAGTGCCAATCAAAGCCACCTGCCATGCAGGTGGATTTTTACTGTCTGTTACTGTGTTCCGCAGAATAGAAGGGCGCGTTATTCGCTAGGCAGAATTACGGCGGCTTTAGCTGTAGCTAAAATAGTGCCATTTTGATTGGTCATAGAGACTTTAAGCTTTATAGATTCTCGGCCTAGTTCATCTTTACTGATTTCGGTAATCTCTGCATTTTGGACGGTAGTATCACCAATAAATACTGGACCTCGATATTGAGAGTTACAGTAGCTGACATAACCCCATTCGCCAGCCCAGCCTGCTAAATAATCTAAAATGTAAGCTCCCATGGATGCTCCGTAGCCATAGCCACGTGGCATGCCTATGCGCTGGGCGTACTGCGTGAAAAGATGTCCTCTTGACGGGCCGTAATAAGCGCCGTCGGTTAGTTCAGGGTTTATTTTTTCCATGCGACCGTCCTGTTCATAACCGCCCATTTCGTCGACCCAGCCCAGATCGGCTACTTCTTCTAGACGTTCCATCGCACCCCATAAATTTGTTGGAAATGCCCGCCATTCGGTTGTTAAGCTAGGAATGGTATGTGGTCCAAATATCCGTGTTGGTAGTTTATCGCCGACATTTACGCTGGCTAGCAAACGCTTATTGTGGCCAAGATCGTGTAATGTTTTTATCCACTCAAATTTCTTCTCTTCAAGTTCTAGGAGTTGTTTTTGTGTCCATTCTGGCTCGTGTTCATCAGCGGCTGATTGTGATTGCATATCTCGAGCGACATTGGGGTTGTAGCGAATACCAGTTGATCTCTGTGTCGCGATTTTATCGCCTTGGTCGTTGTAGTAAACATTATCCCCGCGTTGAAAACAGGTCGGCCCAGCGAAACTAGTTTCCTTCACAACATAATCGACGGAATAGCGTTCGTTGTGAATCAAATCTCCGGGTTTTATATGCGGGCCGTAAAACCACCACTCATCGCCGCCAAAGATTAGATGTGAGTCTGGTATCTTGCCGCAGCATGCCGGTACAGCACCGTGACCATCGTCCATCGCTACAGCAAATGATTGTGGTGCAATTAGCCCGCTAAAACGGCTTTCTGCTGAGTAGTTTCGATCATAGTGGAGTCTATTGGGGTAGTGCATTGCTTGTGCCCAACGTCGGATGTCATTGGCACCCACTGGCTCGTAAGCTATTGCGTCACGCAGTCTTTTGCCCACATAGTTATCTAGATCTGAGGTATCTAACGTAGTCTTACTCATAACTGATTCTCTTTGTTGTTATGCCCTTTGTAGAAAGTTAACTAACTCGTCTGATGTAAGCGATTACCAGCGAGTTCACGAAGTGCAGAGGTTTTTATTTTATTACTACCGGTTTTTGGCAGATCACTCTCATCAAAAAAGAGAACTTTCCTGGGTATTTTGTAACCGGATAAATAGCTTTTGCAGAATGCCCGTACCTCATCGTCTTGAATGTTATGTCCTTCTTTGGCAACGACACACGAGACCACCAACTCTCCTAATGAATCATCCGGGATTCCAACGGTGTGACTAGTTTGCACAGAGGGATGCTGACAAATAATGCTGTCTATTTCAGTGGGCGAAACATTAGCACCACCAGTTTTTATTATGTCGCTCAAACGACCACTCCAGTATAGATAACCATCTCCAGTAAAATAACCAGCATCTGCCGTATGGATAAAGCCCTCACGATCGAACGTATCTTCCGGAGCGTATTTTAGGTAGCCGGGCGTGAGTGTAGGGCCCTTAACAATAATTTCGCCTGACTGGCCAATGGGTACAATGACACCTGTTTCGGGATCTACTATGCGAACAATATTACCCGGCAAAACTGGACCTTGACCTTCTCTTTCCATAGCTTTACCAGAAATGACGGTAACAAAGGTAAAGGTCTCGGTCATACCATAGCCATTGAAACCAGGCCATGTAATATTGGTGCTTGGGTGATCTCGAAATGGGCTGCCAGCAACGACCCGACGTAATTTAGAAAAATCCGCAGTCTCCCAAGATTTACAGTCTTTTAGCCTCGCTTCTTGGTGCGGCCAGGCAATTACGCTAGTAACGTTCTGCTTTTCTATTAATTCGATTGCAGCTTCAGGATCAAAGTAACGAAGCATAACGATGCAGCCACCTCTACATAGCGTGCCGAACGCCATAGCAAAATTTCCGGAAAAGAAATATCCGTTGGCATTCCAGGTTCGTTCAGTATCGGAAAACTCAAACATTTTAGCGGTTCGCCAGCATTGTAGAGTTGCCGCTCTATGAGTTTGCCGGATGGCTTTCGGTAGTGCTGTTGTACCAGAGGAGAAGAAAATCAAAGAGTCGTCTACAGGGTCTGCCGTACTAGCGGCGGCAGTTACTAGCTCATCGGGAAAGCCATCGCCAGTCGAAAGAAACTCTTCCCAATTTTGGGTGCCATGTGAAGCTTTAATTGGATCAACACATATCGCTGATCGTAGAAAAGGCAACTCTGGATCTAGTTGAAAGTTTGCGGTTTCACCAAAGAGAGTGGGGCTTACTTGTTTAAGATCACTGTTAAAGTCTCGAGATGCGATACCTGCTTCAAAGAAAAAATGGGCTACATCCGCAACTTTAAGTTGATATTTTAGTTCGGGTACAGTTGAGAAGGTATTTAACGCAACTACGGTGGCTCCAGCCATGGAGGCGCCGAATAAACAAAATAACCATTCGGGACGGTTACTTATCAGAATTCCTATGCGAGTGCCTTTCGTTACCCCTCTCGATAAGAGTGCCTTTGCGACTTGCTGTGACCTCTGTAGGATGTCTAAATAGCTCCAGCTGGTCTGGATGCCCTCAGGTGAAGTCCACGTTACAGCTTCGCGCTGTTCAAACCGCTGTGCCAATTCTTGTATAAATGACGGGAGCGTTATTGCGCCAATATCGTCTTCTTGGGCCAGAGGAATGCCGGTAAATTCTGATATCTGTTTCATAATTTATTATTACGTATTTAAAGCGCTGATATCGGTCTAATAATGGTCAAACCGAGTCGCTATTAGCCGTGTCTTAAAGCGTGCTAACAAAATGACGAACCATGCATAGAGTAAATGTAATTATCGATGGAAACAAGTCTAAGAGCTTGGATCTAAGTTACTTTATGTCTCCTGCCTCATGCTAAAAGCTGGTGTGATTTTCGGATTTCTAGTGAAGGGATGGAATAGAAATAAAAAACAGGAATAATAGATATAATTATTATTGCGTTTAGTTCTGATTCCTGAATTTGATTGTATCTTCTTGCCTTAAATAGTGGATGTTGGTAACTTTGCTACCATGATGACGAACAACGTCTGGTTGGGCACGCCCCTAGAGTGACTAGGGCAAAGTCCTATGCAGCAATTGCAGAATGATTCTAGGAAACCTCTGATTAAGTCAGAGGTTCCGCTGGCACAGGCATGTATCAAAAACGTCGACTATTTTAAGTCGTTGATTTTGTGAGAAAACTAAAGATCAGTATTTTAGTATTCGTTATCTGACTAAGTCATGGATGACTTGTTCAGAGCTTTCCTAGTATTAAGCGTGTATTGACGCGTTTTGTTTATAAGAGTCTGGCTATTTATTATCAATAGAAGAAAAATAGAATAATTGGAGTATTCGCGATGTTGGACATTTTATATTCGGTCTTTCTAGATACGGGTAACAATATACTGAGCACCTGGATTGGTGTATTCATTGTATGGACTAGCTTTGTAGCGCTATCTCGTATTTTTAGCCAAGTAAAAACTATCAAAATACAAAAGCGGAAATACCGATCGGTAACCTTCAGGCACGAAATTATGTGGTCAGCCATTAATATTGGTATTACAGGATTTGTGCTGACGCAGTTTGGCGCTCTTATGGTTGACAAGGGATGGTTAATTTCGAACCCTGAGCCTGCTGCTTGGTATGTGGTTGTTATTGAATTTGCACTCTATTTCTTTATATTTGATCTATACTTCTATGGCATACATTGGCTGATACACAAAGAGCCTCTCTATAAATGGATCCATAAGACTCATCATTTTTCCACTAGCCCTAATCCATTAAGTTCTTCTTCAATGACTCCAATAGAGGGCATCGCTGAAGGTTTTATCGTTCCGTTATTTATGACCGTATTTACTGTCCATGAAACAACAGCTATGTTTATTATTCCCTTTGCAACTTTGATGGGATTGTATGTCCACTGTGGTTACGAGTTTTTGCCTCGTTGGTGGTACAAAAGTCGTTTGACGAATTGGTTTATTACTCCGATGTTTCACGATCAGCACCATCAGTACTTTACCTGTAATTATGGGGCGTATACGACTATTTGGGATCGAGTGTTCGGTACAGTTCGTCCGCGCTTTGAGCAGGACTTCGATAAGTTAAAAGCTAGAGCTGTCAAAAACGAATTGCCTGCGTCATAAATTTTCATTAACTTTCAATCTGTAGGAGCCACTGAATAACTCGGTGGCTCCTTTTGCATTTCTATGTGTAGTAAGGTAAGCGAGGATCGAACCGCGCCCTAGCCAAGCGCTACCTTCCAAGGTAGCAAAGCTTCAATATCCTTAACGCTTTGCGCGTTGGGCAGCTCTTTAAAAATAAATCTAAAGTACTCGTACACATTGGGATTATTAGCTTTAGTCGTTTCAATGAGGCTGTATAAGTTTACACTGGTTTTGGCTGCTGCTTGGCTTTTGCTAAACAACCAGTTTTCCCTTCCGATTGTAAAGGGGCGGATAGCCGGCTCCGCAGGATTATTATTGATAGGATAATTACCGTTTTCCAGATGGCCAACCAAGCAATCCCACTGGTTATTTAAAAACGTTGACGCTTTACCCAGAGCTGTCGCCGGCAATACGGTGTTGAGTCCTTTATCATTCTAAGCCTTGAGCTTCTCGATAATTGCCGCCGCTTCTTTCTGGCGGATTCGATAACGTTCACCAGGCGGCTGGCCTTTGATGCGTTTTTCATTGGCGTCAAGCTTTTGGATAAATGCTAAAGCCTGATCGGCCTTACCGGTATTTTTCTGGATTTTTTGCGAGTCGACGAACTTGCGACGGGCATGCGCCCAGAAACCTAACCGTTGGATTTGATAGGTACCGCACGCTTTTTGATACCACTCGTAGCGGTCCACCATGATTGCATCGACTTGCTTAGTCAGCAGTTCTATGGGGACTGGTTGTCTCGGTAGTGGCATACCACTGCTGGCTGCATAATGAGGGTGGCCATTAACCATGAGTAGTTTTTGCTTGCTGCCGATTTGCCAGGCTCATCGAGCACTTACAGTGTGGTTTCATCCGTGTGGATCAGCGGTTGTTGTTGGCTGTGCTCAGTGAGTAGATTGATCAGTGGTTGAACTAACTCACTACACTTTACTATCCAGTTGACTAGATTGGTTCGATCTAATGCGATGCCAATGTGCTTAAACATTTCGTTTTGGCGATACAGTGGTAAGGTATCGGCGTATTTTTGCACGTCGATATAGGCAAGTAACCGCAGGCTGGCGATGCTTTTCTCGATGGGCTGCTTGGGCTTGGCCACTGTTACACTATGTTGCTCACAATAAGGACAAGCGTATTTTAAACGGCAATGCACAAGCACTTTGATTTGTGCTGGAATAATATCGAGCTGTTCGTGATCTTCGCTGCCAATAACTTCCAGAACAGTACCGTCTTTGGGACAGAGTTTTTCAGACTCAGGTAGGTCGTGAATGATCTCTTCACGGAGTAATTCAGCAGGGATGCTGAAGCGCGGGCCAGATTGTCGTTCGTGACTTTTTACCGTGGTGGTTTCGGCGACAACTTCAGGTTCGACTTCATTTTTAAGCTCTTCAGCTTTATTAAATAAGCCTAGTTGGTCAACCGATATCTTCTCAGATGAAGCAGCGTATTTCTGAGAGAGCAGCAGATCTATTTTCTCTTGCAATAAAGAGTTTTTAACACGTTATTTAGAGGTTTGTTCGCGTAAAAGGGATACTTATTTTTCTAGGTCTGCCACATCAGTCATGGCACCGAGTTTACTAAAACCTAAACTACATCTCGATAGTAAATTAGTGAATGAGGATTAATTTTAGTGATATTTAAGCCGCGCAGTAGTCAGTATCACTGTTCGTGATTTAAGGTAACGACATCAAAGTGCGGATCTTTGGGCCATTTAAACTTATCGCGCTCTAGGCGCTTCTGCCAGAGTGCAAAGCCCGTTGTGTCCCAGTACAACACCTTAAGCTGTCGCCGAGATTTATTGCAAAACAGGAACAGACTAGGCTAAGTAATGGGTAGCTGCATTGACTCAGCGACAATGACGGATAAGCCCTTAATCGACTTGCGGAAGTCAACCGGGGCTTTGTGTAGATATATCGGAATGTCACTGTGCCAATCAATCATGCCAAGGCTCGAATCAAATTAATTAGGTACGCCGATGGTACTGATCCGAGAGTTTGAGTTTAATGGCTCCGACTTGGAGTTCTATCTCACTGCTGGGTTGACTTGAGGTTACCCGGGTAGATTGAATAAAGGGCGTGGCCGTATTGGTGTGCGGCAGATGCTTACTGCGCTTTAGGATAAAGTACTTCAGATTGAGGTTGTGCTGTTTGCAAAACTCAGTCTGGGTAAGGCGGCTCGATTCGTACTGCGTAATCAGGGATTGCCATTGTTCGCGAGTGAGTCGAGACATGATACTACTCCGAATATGATTTGCTCGGAGGGGAGTTCATGATTAACGTCAGCGGTAGGGCCTGGTTGGTTTGGCGGTTACGTAGTAAGAGTCGAAAAGCGTCGATTCCTGATCTCAAGAAACAGTTATTCAGTGATTCCTTTAGGCAAAAAAAAGCCTTCAACGAAACTGCTAAGTTGAAGGCAATTGCCAAATGCAACTTGATGATAACTTTGTAGTTAGTGTAGGCTACATATTCCTTTTCTTAGTTAACTGCTAGGGAAGTTCTAGCTAAAGATTCCTGCTTGATAAATTCAGCCGCACGATAACCTATCAACATGCTTGGTGCGTTAGTTGCCGAAACCGGGACTGTGGGGATTACAGACGCATCTGCTATCCGTACATTAGTAAAACCCTTCAGCTTGAGGTCTGTCGCAACAGGTTTATCCGCTTCTGGTCCCATCGAGCAAGTGCCGCTAAAATGAAAAGTTGTCATGGTGGCATTGTCTAGCCAGCGATTAATTTTTTCTAAATCGTTACTGGCGACAGCTTTTGATAACAGTGTGGATCCCCAGTCTAATCGCAGAGGTGTTTGTTCTGACATTTTATGGGCCAGTTCCACGGCCTTAAGCATGGTTTCTCTGTCTGTAGGATCCTCGTAGTAGGCTACGTCAATATAGGCTTGATCATCTGGATTGTTTGATTTTAATTTTACTACGCCACGAGATTCCGGTTTTCCTAAGATGACAATGATGCCGTAGATGTTGGCAATAAACTTCTGTAGAGGAGGCAGTCGAAACAAAATATTAACGAGACCCCTCACTCCGAAACGGATGGGTCGTATATTGTGTAGTCTTTTGGGGAGAATCATTTTTGGCACCATTTTCTTCATGGTTTCCTGAATGACAGAGGGCACAGAAAAAAAGGTGTAGCAAACATCCGCTTGCCCTTCGGGTAAACTGGTATTTCGATTTATTCGATCAAAACCATAAAGCTGAGGGTAAAAAAAATCGATAGGCTTATTGGTTTTATAGAAAATGCAGACATTAGGGTGATCTTGTAGATTTTTACCAATACTTTCTATGTACTCCACCGCTGGAATGGAGAATTTCTCTAGCTCTTCACGGGGCCCAATACCCGACAGCATAAGTAATTTAGGTGTTTCTAAGGCACCGGCACAGAGAATGACTTCTTTATTAGCTGTGATGGTCTGTAGCGTACCACTATCCGTCACCTCTACCGCAGTAGCTGTCTTGTTTTCGTCGAAGACTATGCGCTGGACTTTTACCTCAGTTTTGACGGTTAGATCTGGAAGCTCTGATTCTCGCCCGTGAATAAAAGACATATACGAACTGCGACGCTCTTGTCCGCGAAAGTTCATGTCATTGTAACCAATATATCCTCTTAAATTTCCGTCGTTTAAGCTGTTTTTATGTTCGAATCCAAGCTTCAATGCCGAATTGATGCAGGCTTCGGTAAAGTTTGTAGGCTCACGATATTGAATGCCCAGTCGATTTTCCAAGGATTCAAAAAACGGTTTAATATCCGGCCACCTCCAGCCCTCTGGCCATTGTGAAAAATCACCCACATCGCCACGCGTGTAGACCATCCCATTAACTGAGCCCGATCCACCTAATCCAGTTCCCGTGCCACAGTAGGCTGGCTTTTTACTGGTGCCAGTTGGCTTGGCTGCGTCTCTGTCCCACATGGTGTTTTCATTGGAGAAGGTATATTTAAAGCCGTCCGTGGTTGTTATTTCTGGATTCTGTTGTGCGTTTTGGCCTGCTTCTAATAGTAAGATAGTACCTTGCTGCTCCTCAGCTAAACGAGCTGCAACTACGCAGCCGGCGGACCCGCCTCCAATAATGACGTAATCGTAGTTATTGTTAGTCGTCATACTTAGATTCCTAGTGTAGTGGGTCGCTAACTCCGTGGACAGCCAAATGCGTAGATAGCAGAGTATAAGTTTAGCCTGTCTCGATATTTATCGACTGTAGATTTACGTGAATTATAGACTCTATAGCCTCTATGGTGGTATTGTTCGTCATAATGGTAGCATGTGTCAAGAATGCTGATTAATGTCAATTCCCAGGGTGAAAATATAGTCGTTGTTTCCCATACCGAAAACAAATACATCGACTCGCTTGTAAAAAACGCTCGCAATTTCTCAACACCGTAATCGGTAATATTTATGAGGCTATCTAGTTTGTAAAACCATAGAGATTTATATTGTAAAGGTAGCCTGCAGACTTAGTAGCAACTAAATAAATAACAATAAAGCTCGCAAATAGGGGGAGTTTTCTCGTGAATGCAAAAACAGATAACACTAGTATGGCTTCAGATGTGCCATTCAAAATAACTGATCCGGCCAAAATTCCTGCGAAACGATATTACGATGAGGGTTTTTATAGCAAAGAGTGTGAAGAACTCTGGCCGCACGTATGGCAAATGGCATGCCGCCTTGAATTGATTCCAAATATAGGTGACTGGGTCGAATATAGAATATTGGATAAATCGATTATTGTTGTACGCTCAGAAGAAGGCGTCAAATCCTTCCATAACGCTTGTCGCCATCGAGGAGTACCCCTTACCCAGGAGAGTCACGGCAACTGTGGTCAGAGGGGGTTCACCTGTTCGTTTCACGGCTGGCGCTGGAATACAAAAGGCGAAAATACCTTTGTTTATGGCAAGCACCTGTTTGATGAGGCTTTGCTAGACCCCAAAGACCTTGCACTCCATCCTTGTCGTGTAGAGGAGTTTGGTGGATGTGCGTTTATCAATCTCGATGATAATGCGCCTTCACTTCGCGAATGTTTAGGCGAGCTCGCTGATCGCTTGGAGGCGCATGGTATTGATAATCTCCGCGCCGAGTGGTGGTTTGCAGCAGAGTTGCCGGCCAACTGGAAGGTTGCTATGGAGGCGTTCCAAGAGGGTTACCATGTGATGCGTACCCATCCACAGCTACAGCATGCCGCGCCTTCGCTTTATAACGCACGCTACGCGGGCTTAGGCGATGCAATCGATACACAAAAAAGCACCAAGCAGAATGTCGATGCTCAATTTGCGCATATGGAACGTTTGGGAAGAGGCATGGCCGGTATGGTGCATAGCAAAGAGGTCGAAATTGCTCGTCAATTGCTGGATGTGGAGTTGCCCGAAGACCCGAACGAGGGGGTGATGATGTGGTTTGGCATGGTTCAAGATCAGATCACCAAACAGCTACAGGCGAAGGGTGAGCCTGTTCCAGATCTGAATAGTGTTGCTGTCTCCCATCCATTGGAGGCAGTGGAATTTATATTTCCACACTTCTTTCTGCTCCCGTTCTTCACCAGTATGTCATCCTATCGGGTGCGGCCCTTAGGGCCGGAAAAGTGTTTGTTTGAAATATGGTCTTTGACCAATTTCCCTGAAGGTGAGGAGCCAGAACCACCGCAAGAACCCTCCATTCTGCCCTACGACAGCAAAGATTTCCCCGAGGTACCCCAGCAGGATTTCTCAAATATACCGCATCAACAGAAAGGCCTGCATGCAGAGGGTTTCGAATATATGCGTTTGGCTAAGGATATTGAGGGGTTAATTAGCAACTACCAACGAATTATTGACGGTTATTTGGCGAAGGTAGAACCGGATAAGTTAGCAAAAGCAATTCAGCAGTTAGGTGGTAATTTTGATGGGAAGATCAAAGATCTAGGCTTTTAGTGACGCCGCTGAGTAGCAATGCTGAGAGTTACAGCGATAATCTTGAAAGGAATCGCTGCAACTTTCATTAATTCTTCTAAAGATTTAGTGAGCGAGGTGTTTTGCCGTTGCCTAAAGCGGAGATCACTGGGCTTAGTTCAGCGGTGGCGATAATTCCAGGTGGGGCAGCGCAAACGCTAGGAATTGCGTTGACAGGCCTGTGTGCCGTATAGCGAGCGGAAGCTCGGACTCCGTCTTCTTGAGGCATGGGTAGCTCAATGGTCATGCGCATTGGTGTATCGCCGTCTATGGTTACTCGCCAGCCGTCGTCTTCCAGTGCCCAAGTTGGCTCGACATCTTTGGTAACAAACCAATTGGAGCGAAACACAACTAATGGTTTTCCTAATCGGTAGCCTGTTATTGCCACTCGCTGTGCACCCACCGTTCCAGCAGCAATAGTTGATTTGTGCAGTTCTATGGGCTGACGACAAAAGGCAGGCTCGACAACTGTTTCAAAATTATCCACCGGCAAACCTATGGCTTCGGCAAAATGACCCAAGGAATATTCAAAAACTATATGTTCGGGGCAGTGGCGCTTTGCAAACTGCTCAGGTGTATCACCAAAGCCCATTAATTCAGTGAGCATCTCTTCAGAACAGCCGGCAAGGCAATTGGCAAACTCATCAATAGTTAGTAAGTCTAAGCGACGGCAGAGCGTTGTTAGCACAAATGGTAGAGCTTCTGTGATAAATCCAGGGCTGGAGCCTGTGGCATGAATGGAGGCCTGGCCTCGCGAGCAGGCGGCTTCTACGCGGGCGCGTACTAGAGGATCCATCATGGTCGGGTTAAAAAATTCTACCCTTGTGGTGACAATATTTATGCCGTTTTCTAACAGCATGCAAACGTCATCAAAATCTGTAGCTTCGGGTACATAAACCACGCAGTCGGGTTTTAGCGCTACGATACTGGCAATCTCCTTAGTGGCCCTTTCGCCAATTTTAGGGTAACCACACAACTCTCCTAAGTCGCGGCCAACCTTGTTGTCTGAATAGACTTTTCCGCCCACTAATTGCAATTGAGGGTGGTCAATAATAGCGCGCAGAGTAAAAAGGCCTACGGTACCTGTGGCCCACTGAACTACGCGTAGAGGAGGGGAGGCTATAGCATTTGACATTATTGTTTTCCGTTGTAGAGGAAAAGTTTCTCAGGCTTTACTAGTGGTTGAATTTAAATTTATCGGACTTTTAATTCTCCCCGGCTCATTTTTAGGTGGCCTATGTTCAGGTCGCAACAACCAGATCAAGGCAATGGCTAGCAGGGCCAGACCAACAAATGTAGAAAACGCAGTGAAATAACTGCCGGTTTTATCGTAGGAGTTGCCAACGAAATGCAGTGTAATTATGGCGAAAGGTTGAGTAACTATGGACATAAAGCCCATCACGGTACCATAGCTTTTGGCACCAAATAGCCAGGCCATAATGGTCGTCCATACCGGGAACACGCCGCCAACAGCAACACCTAGCATCGCAACAGCAACCAGTAACACCCAAAGGTTCGGTTGTAAAATATAGATAGTCATCAACAATGCATTACAACCCGCTACGTAGGTGAATAACCAGCGTAAATCTACTCGATCAGCAAAGTAGCCGATTGCTAATTTTCCGATTATGGCGGAAATAGTTTTAACGGATACCAGTAGTGCTGCTGTTGTTAGGTTGAACCCAATATCTTGGAAGTAGGGTACTTGGGAGACCAAAACGGCTTGGTCGATACCAAATAACATACCGACACAAATTGCTGTTAACCAAAAGTTGCGATTGCACAACAGTTCCGTTTTGCGCCAAGCTCGCTCGCTATTTGGTTCACTGTTAGATGCCGTCGGATCGCTAGTATTTGAGTGACTAAACTCCTCGGTAACGCCCGATTCGCCCTCACTTGGGCGGTCGCGCAAGAGCAGTAAACCAAAAGCGACGATTGTCAGAGCGGATACTAAGCCAATGGAGAATAGGGCGTTGCGCCAACCTAACCACTCTATCAATAGGGCAGTGGCTGGCTGAGCGACAAACCCGCCGACTGATGTGCTCAGGGCTAAAATTCCAAGCGCTCGACCACGTCGCCTTAAGAAGAATCTAACCGTAACGGTGTTGGCGCAGATCATGCCGCAAGTGGCAAAGGCAAAGGACAGAGGCAACGCTATGATCACCAGCATCCATTTGGGGTCAGTCAATCGGGAAATAGCCATCAGGCTGAGGCCAAAGCACACACCGCCCAGAGTAAGAAGCCATCGGGCAGAACGCCGATCTAGCATCGGACCGACTATGGGTGACATTCCGATCATTCCCAACATGAAGACAATCATGCCGGCGTTGTAGTTGGCTCGGTTGAGGTTGAACTCTTCGGTAAAGGGAACGGCAAACAGCCCAAAAATATAGGTAGTAAAACCGACTGTAAGCGCTGCACAGATAAACGATCCGATTAGGTTTTTCCAACCCGTGTAGAGGGAAAAAGAGCCGAGCAATTTCATAAATGGATGATCTGTTATTGTTATACATTGTTTGTGTATTGCTAGTGCATGAATACGCTAACATTATGACGAACGACTGGCAAGCGGATCGAGCTTGCTCCTTAGGTCCAGGTAACTCGGATGACTGGTGCTAGCGCATCAAAAGCTGGATCTTCTTTTGTTCGTTGACTAAGTAAACTGAGCATCGCTCAAGATATTTCCTCCATTAGTTTATTCTAATGAGTGCTCCTGGCTCGCCACCATAGCTGGTCCTTTAAATCGATTTGGCCGTCCCTGTTGTATCTACTCCAGTACCTACCGGGTGGTCCAATAATGCGACCATGTGGTCGGGAAAAGTTGATGTGGGTCAATTGAGCGTTTTGGGGCGAGTGGTAGCATCCATATTCATTAGCTCAAATATTAAAAGTCGGCGAAAAGTATACTTATAACTATCGGTCAGGAGAGCAGTCATGAGCATATTAGCAACACAGAAGGTAGCGCTGAAGTCTACTAACATTTCTAAAAATATAGGTGCCCGTGTCCTAAACACAAAAGAGGAGATACTTGGCGGGGACTTCGCAGAAGAGCTACAAGAATTACTGGCTCAACGTGGGGTGCTAGTCCTTCCTCAAATCAACTTCAACGACCAAGAACAACTAAAGTTTACCCATCTATTGGGTACTTTTATGCCTGATTTGGCGGGACAGCAACTATACAATATCTCTTTGGATAAAGAGAAGAATTCCAATCGTGATTATCTGAAGGGATCTCTATTCTGGCATATCGATGGCACGATGAACAAAGAACCAATCGGTGCGGCAGTCTTAAGTAGCAAAGTATTACCAACATGGGGTGGTAATACCGAATTTTGTAACACTTACGCAGCATACGAAGCATTACCCGACGCAACTAAACGCGAGATTGAAGACCTGCGTGTGATTCATTCAATGTGGAACACTCTTTTGTATCACACTCCTGAACCTACTAGGCAAGAGCTTGAGGATTACATGACAAAAGGTGAGGTAGAACTTCCTTTAGTTTGGACGCATAAGTCTGGCCGTAAATCACTCGTGCTCGGTAACACAGCAGCTAGAGTCGTCGGCAAAGAGCCAATGGAAAGCGCCTTGATTCTTCATGGGTTGCGAGAACATGCGACCAGTGAGCTGTTTCATTACACTCACGAGTGGTCTCTAGGCGATACTGTTATTTGGGATAATACAGGTACCATGCATCGGGCTATGCCTTACGACCCAGACTGTGGCCGACTGCTGGTACGAACTAAAACAGCCGGCATTGAACCTATTAAATAAAGCAACCGTCTGAGGCGGAGGCTTGCAGAGTTGCCTGATAACATACTGAAGTTGGTCCAAGCGTTTTAACAGAAAGCAGCCTCTATAGGTTCGGATAATGTGTCCGGGCTTGGCCAACATACACAAAATGATCGTCGGAATATTAAGAAATGGCTGAAATTATTGTAACAACCAGAGAGGGGGAAAATACGGTTCTTCCATTTACTCCCTCTATGTCATTAATGCAAACGATTTGTGATGGAGGCGTAGATGAACTTGCAGCACTTTGTGGAGGGGTCTGCTCATGCGCAACGTGTCATGTTTACATTGGTGATGATTTTTTGGATAGCTTGCCGGTGATGAGCGAAGATGAAGATCTTTTACTTGAAGGCGTGCCGCACCGGAAAGCTAACTCACGCCTATCTTGTCAGATTAGATTAACACCAGAACACAACGGTATGCATGTAACAATTGCAGAAGATGAATAAATGTTCGTCAAAATAATTCAGTATATAGAGAGAATAAAATGAATGCATTGTCCCCCGAAAAAAGAAATTTCTTTACTGATATTTCGATCTGTCGTGAACCTTACCAATACTTTAGCGACATGCTGAAAATTGGTCCTGTTGTAGAAATGAAATCACCAGATGCCCTAATGGTTACTGGTTACGATGAATGTATAGAGGTTTTGAGAAACCACAAAGACTTTTCGTCTTACAATTCCAGTGTTGGGGCGGGCTATCCGCTGCCTTTTACACCTGAAGGTGACGACATATCTGAGCAAATGGAGGCGCATAAAAGCGAAATGCCTCACGGTGATCTGTTGGTTAACCAGGATGGAATGAGACACAGTGAATTGCGCTCTTTAATGAATCCATTATTTACGCCGAGCCGACTAAAAGCTAATGAGGCATTCATCAAAGAATATGCTGCAGAAGTGGTTAAGCAAGCTGTAGAGAAAGGCCATGGAGAGATGGTAAATGAAATTTCTACCCCCTTTGTGACAATGGTTGTTGCCGATTTGCTGGGCGTGCCGACAGAAGATCGGGCGAAGTTTCGCGCGGTCATTGACTCGGCTCCCCGGCCAGGTAGCATGACGGAAAACTCCAATACTGAGGAATTTACCGGCCCGCTAGAGTATATGGCAAGGTTTTTTGCCGAATACATTATAGACCGTCGCAATACTCCCAAAGATGATGTGTTAACTAAGTTGGCCACGATTACTTACCCTGACGGTAATCTACCGGAATTGAAGGATTTGGTCACTTTAGCGGGTACCATATTCGGAGCGGGACAAGACACCAGTGCAAAGTTACTTAGTACCTCCATGCGTTTCCTGGTTGAAAATCAAGAACTTCAATCACAGTTGCGTAGTGATCCGACGCTGATCCCAGCATTTATTGAAGAGGTTCTTCGGCTTGAGGGGCCAACCAAAGCAACATTTAGACTTGCCCGCAGAAATACCAAAATTGGTGATGTGGAAGTTCCTGCCGGAAAACGAATTGTAGTGGCTCTGGCTGCAGCTAATCGTGACCCTAAACGCTGGGAAAATCCTCACGATTTTCAAATGGGACGCAAGCGAGCGCAAGAGCATTTATCCTTCAGTAGAGGCGCTCATGCATGTGCTGGGGCTCCACTTGCACGTGCAGAAATTAGGATGATCTTGGAAGAGTTTTTAGCGCAAACATTGCGTATCGAGTATTCGGCTGAGCACCATGGCTTGGAGAGCGAGCGCCAGGTCGAATATGATGCAAGTTTCTTTATCCGTGGTTTATCGTCCTTGCATGTAAACTTTATTCCAGCGTAACATTATATTCTAAATTAGTGAGTCGATTTGACTGCTAGCCGCGGTGATGTTAGATCTGATTTTGGCATTACTTCTAGTAAAGTTTATTGTTAAGCTTGGCTCACTGATTCAGAACCATAGAAAAGAGTTGTCCAATAAAACATTCATTTTTCAGAATAAACATTCGTTGGGTATTTTGAGACAAAGTTGTTGAAATCCGATCTCATTTCTAGTTCTATCTTATCCTTTAATTTAGGAAAAGATGTAACGATTAATTAGGTATTATGGCGGCCTGATTGAGGTTGTTCTAATGCAGTTTTAAAAGGGACTATTATGATCGCGTTCAGAGCTTTATTACTAATATGTTGGTTTGTAATTGTCATGGTAACAGCTAATGCTTTGGCTTCAGAGAGTTTAAAAGTTGCCATCGATGTATATTCTTTCGATTTGGCCGCCGGAAATTGGCGAACACAATATTGTAGCGATTTGTTGCTTCACTTGGGTTTGATTGGCTTATGGGCTTCATGGCGTTCAGGTTTTTCTGCTCGGGGTATTGTGCTTGGTTCGCTCTGTTTTCTGGGAGGGAGTTTGTTTAGTTTTGCTTATTTATCTATCTTGTTGTTTTATCACAAGGGAGACATTAAAAAGGTTGTTGTGGGCTGTAATATTGTAGAAGAAAATAGTTGATTATCTGCAATGTGCAGGCATGCATATCGGCAGGCATGTTTGTCAGTAAAGCGCGCTCGTCCACGGTTGAAGCATTATCGTGAGCTGCTAGAGCAACTAAATGTCAGTCCACTACGCGTACTGGCAAGGACACTGGAATCCTGGATGGAGCCGATAATCGACATGTGGCGGTTCAGTAAAAGTAACGGCATCACCGAAGGCTTCCACAACAACATGGAAATGATGTCGAGACGAGCGTATGGTTTTAGAAACTTTGAGAATTATCGATTACGAGTGCTGGCCCGTTGCGGTTGGGGCTGCGTGATAAATAGGGTGAGATGAGTACTATTCCCCGATAGTGTTGTAGATTCATTTAGTGGTTCTGTTGGGGGGGTATTCAGCCGAATTGGCTTGGGGGAATTAATGGTGCCCAGGAGAGGGTAGATAGGACCAGCCTTTGGGCTGTTTCAACCCTTCGGGGCGCCCTGTGAAGCGGGCGTCCAAACTTTGCCCTAGGCAAAGCTTGTGAACCTCCGAGGTTCAAGTCCCGGTTGAGCTATTGTGTTCTATTTGAATGTTTCCAGCCGAATAGACTCTGGAGCAATAAAAAAGGCTGATCAATGATCCACTGCTGTCCCACAGTTTGGGACTCAAAAGACCAGCCTCATTTGAGGCTGGTCTTTTTGCTTTGGGGGAGGACTTGGTTTGAATATTTCAGGCAATGTTTTTCGCTCAAAGAGATTGAATTGTAATACTCTGAGCATCCGTTGAACTGTCCAGCCCGCTTTAGCGCTGTGGCGGGCAAACGCTACTGGCAAATAGACAATCAAGGCAATCCACACCTGGGTGAGCACAGCATTTTTTGAGGTCCCTACAAACGCTTTGATTTTCAGGTTTTGTTTAATAGCTTTGAAGAATAACTCTACCTTCCAACGATCCTTGTATATGGCAGCGATGGTGGCTGCTGATAAACGAAAATTGTTGGTCAAAAACTCGTATTGACGCCTCGTCTCTGCGTCGTAAAAGCCTACCCGGCGAAGCTTGGGAGCGCCACGCTTGATCGCTGTGCACTGCTCAACTCAATGATTTGGTCGCTTGTGACACCGGTTTGCTTGTCTACAGGCTTGCTTTCCAGCACCCGGTAAACCGCCTTGGCGCGAAGTCGGGCAACAAAGCTAACCCCTTGTTTTGTAAGGCTTCCAAACCACTCGTAGTCGACATATCCCTTATCAAAAGCGACGATACTGCCTTTAGGAAGCTAAATTTTCTTCCCTCTACCATCTCATTCTCATTGCCGTCACTGAGTGCAACAAACTCGGGAATATCCGTGGCGTGATTCAAGCCAACACTCAGCTTCACATTCGCTGTGTCGTCCCGGTGGGCGGCCCAGGGAAACAGCTTCATCGACAAATCCAAGGCACTGGCATCCAATGAATAGAGTGCATTTTTGAAGCGAAATTTGTGCTTGCCGGGTTGAGCTGAGCACTGACCCAATAGCTTGTAGAAAAGTGATTCATACAGCTCAGCGGGTTGCCTTTCGTTGAGTCTTGCCAGCGTTGAGCGGGCAATAGGCTTACTGCCCAAGTGATAAAGCTTTTGCCTCTGAGCTTCCAGGTTGGATTGAATATCTCGAAGACTCTGCCGGCAAGAAAGCTGAGACATCGCCATGCCAATAAATTGATCCCAGCGAGACGCAGAACGTAATTTTGGCCCGTAATGGTGTGCTCTTGCCAGAGACTCAAAATCATGTCTCGACAGCGGTTTGAGCAGTTGATGGAAAGCAGTGTTATGATGTGTCAAAGCCTGAATCCCTTGTTGTTCAATAGTTTCTTCGCAGATCCATTGTAACAACAGAGATTCAGGCTTTCTTAGTTACCGCTTACTGTGGGACAGCAGTGTGTTTTGGACCATGTTTTTGGTGTCCTTCAAGATGCCGATGTCATAAATATCCAAGCTGATCAGGTTTCATTGGATAGCACGATCATTCAAGTCCATCCGGACGGTACAGGTGCGTTAAGAAAAACAG
The DNA here is from genome assembly GCF_033283405.1 of Halioxenophilus sp. WMMB6. Lineage (NCBI taxonomy): Bacteria > Pseudomonadati > Pseudomonadota > Gammaproteobacteria > Alteromonadales > Alteromonadaceae > Halioxenophilus > Halioxenophilus sp. WMMB6. Next base: position 1,019,798 of record NZ_JAWMQR010000001.1, on the reverse strand, counting down.
ACCACAATCCATTGGTAAATCAAGAGGCGGATGGTCAACTAAAATTCACATGGTAGCAGCGGATGATCGAACAACCGTGACATTTTCGTTATCGCCGGGACAAGCAGGCGATGGTCCCAAAGGTCGCAACCTACTGAAAACGCTGGAAAACTACGACTGGGAAGGCGCAAGCGTTATCATGGATAAGGCTTATGAAGGGGATGATACTCGTCAGCTGATTTTGGATTTAGGGATGACGCCCGTTGTACCCCCAAGGATTAATCGCCTGACACCCTGGGAGTACGGCAAAGAAATGTATAAAAAGCGAAACGAAGTTGAGCGACTCTTTCGGCGACTAAAAGGATTCAGAAGTATCTTTATCCGCTTTGATAAGCTGGATGTGTTTTTTAAATTCTTTATCAATTTTTCATTGATTGCTGACAGGCTTATTAGTGTTAACAGTCCCTAAACAAAGTTAGTGAACCTCCACAGCCGTGAGGCCGCTAGCACGTGAAGCGATCCTCTCCTAGAGGCCTTAATTGGTGTCAATTGATTAAATTAGATAAAGTGTACAATTATCAAGGGGATAGATAATGTCTTTTTCTGCCGAAAAGGCCCGTTTAGCATCAATTTGAATGGGCAATCCATCTTTATGGGCACAAACAGTCTGACGGAGGCGGCTTGTATGACCATGAAAACCATGACCGATACACAAATAGAGGGAATAACGAGGCTGGTAAAGGCGGGTTATCTCCACGGTGACGAAACGACTATTTTGGTCGATATACCAGGTTTTAGTATGGCACACGCTTGGCTGAAAACAGATTACCCGCTGATGCGACATTCTCGCGATTCGAATTGTATGTACTGCGTGATTGCTGCTAGCTTAAAACTAGGTACGGAAGAGCTGGGCTCTAGAGACTGCTTTTTTGTTCCGGTCGATGTGCCTTACACCTATGTACCAGGTGGCGATGGTGTGTAAGTTTTGGAGTTCCGCCATAAGCCAGCATTTAATTTTGTATATTGGGTTAATAACGAAAGTTGGTTTAACAAAGCGGAAGAAGCCATTGCGGCTAACAGTGAGCTCTGGCAAAAGGCTCTGCCACCTTCGGGAAAATAGCGGTAGTGTTGCGCGACGCAAGGAATTTGCACTAAAGTTTTAAGAGGTGAAAAAAGGGTTCCAGCAGAGCTGGACCCTAAAGCCTATTAAACTAGGCGAGCGAGTCTTGAAGACCTGTTATAGCTTTTTCCATGTTAGCGAGAGACCGTAAGAGCGTGGCGTTGCCGCTATGTGGGTAGATCCAAAGCTGGGTGAGTTGAAGTTGTGTATATAGTATTCTTCGTCCAGTAGGTTTTTCCCCCACAAAGCCAGTTCCCAAGCTTCATTACTGCTGGTGTAGGCTATACGGCCATTGAACAGGCGGTATTCCGGAATGGCTGCTTCCTCATAATTTTCAAGGCTTTGATGCGCTTTTTCTTTGTGGATATATTCTAAGCGAGCTTTGAGGTAACCACCCTTAAGTTCGGTTTCGTAGCCCACGTTGGCCGTGTAGGCGTTTTTGGGAGCGTTACGTAAAACGTTACCCTCGTAGATGGATAGATCCCCACCTAACTCTTTGTAGGTTGCATCCAGGTAGGCATAGCTGCCTCCAAAGCTCAGGTGTTCTCCAACTAGATAGGTCATCTCTAACTCAAGCCCTTGAGAAACAGCTTCACCCGCATTCTTGGTAATCAGTGGAGGGAATGCGCCACACTCATCACAGGGGAATTGCTGTAACACTTGAAGATCTTGATAGTCCGTGCGGAACAGAGCCGCGTTGAGGCGTAGAGTCTTGTCGAGCAAAACGCTTTTCACACCCAGTTCGTAGTTGATGGCAGTCTCTTCATCAAACGGAACCAGTGGCTTGGTTTCGGTGGCACCAATGTAGTCGAAGCCGCCACTCTTAAAGCCCGATGCAATGCTCAAATAGCTCATTATGTCGTCGTCAAAGCGGTAGGTGACAACTGCTTTGTAGGTCGGTGAACGCCAAGTGTTGTCGTCTTCCAGATAGTTTTCAATGACTGGGGCAGTTGAAGCCAGAGCGGTCAGCGTGGCGTAGTTTTCGTATTCCTTGGTCTCTTCGGTGAAGCGTGCTCCAAGGATTAAATCGAGCTTATCACTCAGCATAAAGGTCATTTCACCAAACGCCGCGATGCTGGTGGTGACGTTATCTTGCACGGTACTGGACTGGTTGGGTGAGTAAGCCAGTGCGCCGCCAATCCCCAAGCTTGCAATGAAAAACGCCGGCGCGTTAGCGATAGCGCCTTCATCGCGCACGACATCCTCTACCGAGTAGTAAACGCCGGTCTGCCAGGTGAAGTTGTCGTTGCCACCCGACAATCTCAGCTCCTGGCTCATTAGCGAAGACTCTTCGGTCATGGTCGAGATCAAATCGACACCACCTAAGGGGCCGAGCACATTGGTCGCCAGTGGGCCGTAATTGCTAAACAGCTCCGGTGCAATACCAAAAGGGTTGAAAAAGAACGAAGCGCTGTTTTCGGTGTAGCTGGTCAGCGAGGTTACATCGAAATTTTCGAGCTGCCAGTCGGCCTGCAGGGAAACGCCTTTGTTGTCCGACGTGGTTGAGCCTGAGAAATTTGAGTAGTTTTCGTGGAAGTCGGCTCGCGGTACAAAGCCATCGGCCACGGCGGCATCGACGACCATACTGGTCATGCCGCCGTCGGTCATGGAGCCCGCGCCGGTACGCTCATCCTCACCGTAATTGGCCGTTAATAAAAATTCCAGGTTCTCGCTGGCCAGGAAGCTTAGCTGCCCGCGCAGGCTCTGCGAATCGACCTCACCAAATTCAGCATCTGGGTTATAGACACTGCTGATGTAGCTGTCGCGCTGTTTGGAATTGAAACTAACCTTCCCCGCCACTTCACCCATCAGTGGGCCATTTACCATACCGCGAACTTGTTTCAAGCCCAGGTTACCGGCGGTAACTTCAACGCCCGCCTCAAACTCTTGCGACGGCTTTTTGGTGGTGATGTTAATTGCCCCACCAATCGCATTTTTTCCCCACAGCGTTCCCTGCGGGCCTCGCAGCACTTCGATGGTCTGAATATCAAACAGCTCCAAGCCGGTACCTGCACTGCGCGGTACGTAGATGCCGTCGACGAACATGGCCACCGATTGTTCGCCGTTGGCCGCACCATCGCCGTTGGAACCAATGCCGCGGATATACAACTGCGGTTGGGTCGGGTTGAACTCGCCCATGCTGAAGCCCGGTGTGCGCACAGCCACGTCGTTAACGTTAGTAATGCCGGCTTCCTTAAGCATTTCCGCGTTCATGGCGGTCACGGCGATAGGAACATCCTGCATGTCTTGGGCGCGCTTTTGCGCGGTAACCACAACTTCCTCAAGAGATTGGCTAAGCGCATTCTGGGCACAAAGCGCAATGCCGATGGCGCCCACCAGGGCCTGTATTTTTATTCCAGAATCAGACATAACTTTACCTCTAAGAAATTGAAAAAGTCGTTCCCAGACACAATCGCATTGGCTAAGCGTGTTCGGTTTTCGAAATTATGGTTACTAAGCTAGCCCAGTAAATTTGGTGAACCATAGGGCCAGATTTGGATGATCAACGGGCCAGCCCAGGCCGCTCTTTGTTGGCGCTCGTTGCGCCTAAGAATTAGCTGGTCTGCACCTTCTTGGTGCACAAAATCAGGCGTTTTAACGGCTTTTGTCAGGAGCTTGCGATTAAGAGTTTTCAAAAAAAGATTCCGCTCGTGGTTGGACCTGTAATGTGTAGACAGCTGGTACTATAAAAAATGAGTACTAGAGCATAGGGTTTTCTCAGGGCTTGTGGGCCCGCTGTTATCTCTTTGGAATAGGGCTTTTATGACAGTGGTAAATTGGATACTTCGCGCAAGAAAATCCGGCTTTTACTTATACTCGTAGCGAGCTCTTTATGTGCGCTGGCGCTAGTAAAGACCAAACCCGCGGCAGCCACACAGGAATACCAGAGGTCTGTGCCGGTTGTTTGGGTGGTGAATGTAGCGCACACGACAGAGAGACTTGAGGTGCGCTCTCAGGGAATTGTCAATCCGCGGCATCAGTTGCATCTCTTGCCTGAGGTCCCCAGGCGTCTGACTTGGGTTAAGCCCTAATTTGATTCCGGTCGGTGTGTTCAGTAAAGGCGAAGTGTTGCAGCGTATCGACTGTGAAGAATACCTCACTAAAATGATGCAGGCTCGCGCTCGGGTGCAAAAGTCTCAAGTGGAACAACAATTCGCCCAATATGAACAACGGCGAGTGCAGAGCCTTTATGCGCGCAACCTGGTGAGCACGCCCGACGTATCCACGCACCTAATGTTTGTGTCCATGCATTGTCGTTGGCGGATGGTGTGCTGTTTTCGACGGTGGTCGAAACGATTGCGCGAGGGGATCGTGTCGCCACGGGTAACGTGTTAGAGGGGACATTGGTCTACCCCACAATTTTGGACGAGGTGCCCGCAGACTCACTGTTGATGGTAGAGGGGGCGTTTGGCCCAGTGGTGTCGCTGTATCGTTTTTCCGAACTTGACGAGATTATCCCGATCATTAATAACAGTCCCTACGGCCTGCAGGCGGGCGTTTTTACCCAAAATTTAGCGGATATTCGCTATCTGTTTGAGACGTTGGATGTTGGCACCTAGGCCTGTAACGATGGCCCCGGCTTTCGCTCGGAGCACTTCCCTTTTGGTGGCGTCGAGCAGAGCGGCACAGGCCGCGAGGGCATCAATTACGCTATCCGCGAGATGAGCTGTATTAATACCCTGGTGATTTAACGCAGGCAAGGCGGTTGGTCCTACCCATGAAACTCAACTGGACCTTATTCAACCGACAGCTATCCTCTACAGTGGCACCAGTGACAAATAAATTACAAAGACCAAACTTATGAGGTGTTCACTAGACATTATTGCATCGGTGATGTTCGAGGTATGGGTCTGTTTGCGGGCATTGAGTTGGTCTCCAATCGCGCCACAAAAGAACCCGTGCCGGAAAGCATTGCCATAACCATTGCCGGTGAGTGCACCAAGAGGGGGTTATTGATCGGCCGCACTAATCGAAGCTTCGATAACTTCAACAACACCTTGTGTTTGAGTCCGGCGTTGATTGCCGGTCGCAGCGACATTGAAGAGATTGTCGCCATCCTTGAGGATGTATTCTCTTCAATTAAGCTCCCTTAAAGATTGCGACGGATACCGATAGGAAAGGTTAATGGCCAGGCTTTATTTGCTAAGTAGTAGATTACTTTTTCCCTTTGGATTGCTTTTGGGGGCAGTTCTCTTTGCCTCCAGTGCACACGCCGGTATCGATCAGGCGCTCGACGATTTTGTTACGCCCATTTCGGGTGTTCTCTCTTTCGTGGTGTTTTACAGTTTCAACATTTTTGGGGCTCAGTTTCCGATTGTGGTGGTGTGGCTGATTATCGCCTCGGTATTTTTCACCTTCTATTTTAATTTTTTAAATGTTCGCGGCTTTCGTCACGCGTTACGAATTGTTCGCGGTGACTACAGCGACCCGAACCATCCCGGTGAGGTGAGCCATTTTCAAGCGCTGGCTACGGCGGTCTCTGGCACCGTGGGTATCGGTAATATTGGTGGTGTTGCCATAGCCATTTCCATCGGTGGACCGGGCGCGGCTTTTTGGATGGTGTTGGCCGGCATTCTCGGTATTTCCACCAAATTTGTTGAGTGCACCCTGGGGGCGATGTATCGCCACAACAATCCCGATGGCAGCGTCTCCGGTGGGCCCATGTACTACCTGGAGTACGCCTTTGCGCGCTTGGGATTGAAGCGCTTTGGCAAGTTTATTGGCAGCTTTTGCGCGCTCGGAATTGTTATCGGCTGCATGGGTATCGGCAATATGTTCCAGTCGAACCAGGCGTTTAATCAGGTGGTTAATATCACCGGTGTTTTTGACCATAGCTGGTTGGCCGATAAAGGTTGGCTGTTTGGTTCGGTGCTGGCCATTTCAGTCGCACTGGTGGTCTTGATCTGTGCGCCCAACATTCTTGGCCTCTATCTGCTTGCGCCCCAAGTGAAAAAACAGTTAACCCGTTACCAGATTTCGCTGGTCGAACGTCGGCAAGTGAAAAAATTCTCGATTTAAAAGGAGTTGCGTTATGCTAGTCGGCATCCCCAAAGAAATTAAAACCCACGAATATCGCGTTGGTATGACTCCCGCCTCGGTGGCGGAGTTGGTCTCCCGCGGTCACTCGGTGGTGGTCGAAACCGAAGCGGGCAGCGCCATCGATTTTAGTGATGACGCCTACGCGCAGGCGGGTGCGGAAATAGTCGCCACGGCGGAGGAAATTTTTGCCCGCGCCGATATGATCGTTAAGGTAAAAGAGCCACAACCGCAAGAGTGCCGGATGCTGCGCGCTGGCCAGATTCTCTACACCTACCTCCATTTAGCCCCGGACCCTCTGCAAACCGAATTGTTGTTGCAGTCCGGTGCCAGCTGTATCGCCTATGAGACGGTCACCGATGATCGAGGTGGCTTGCCGCTGTTGGCGCCCATGTCGGAAGTGGCCGGGCGTATGTCGGTTCAAGCCGGGGCTACCTTTTTAGAAAAATTCCACGGCGGTCGGGGCGTGTTGTTGGGTGGTGTACCCGGCGTTGCGCCCGCTAAAGTGTTAATTATCGGTGGCGGTTCCGTGGGTGAAAACGCGGCCATGATGGCTTGCGGCATGGGCGCCGATGTGACCATCCTCGATCGCTCCGTGCCGCGCTTGCGCGAACTGGAGCGGCAATTTTCTGGCCGCGCCCGCTGCCTCTACTCCACCCAATCGGCGATAGAAGAGTTGGCCGTGGAGGCCGACTTAATTATTGGAGCGGTATTAATTCCCGGTGCCGCCGCACCAAAATTATTAACCAAGGAGATAGTCAGCCGCATGAAGAAAGGTGCAGTGGTGGTTGATGTTGCCATCGACCAGGGCGGCTGTTTCGAAACCTCCAATCCGACCACGCACAGCGAGCCCACCTATATCGTCGATGGTGTGGTGCACTATTGTGTAGCCAATATGCCGGGGGCAGTCGCGCGTACCTCCACCATTGCTCTGAATAACGCCACCTTGGTTCATGCCATTGCGCTTGCTAATCACGGCTTGGAGGCGTTAATGCACAACCCCAATTTACGCAATGGGCTCAATATTCACGCCGGTGCGGTAACGTACAAGGCCGTGGCAGATGCACTGAATTTACCGTTTAAATTATTTGACAACGCGGCCTAAGGAGATAAGTGGTGACTAGACAAAAGATCACAGCGCCTGTGGCTAGCGGATTTTTTAATCGCATTATTCTGCTGGGCACGATTGTCTTGATGTCCTTGTTGGCCGCCTGTGATCGCTCTGCGTCCACAAGCGCCGATCAGATATTTTACGGCAGTAACATCATTAGTATGGACGAGAGTCTACCCAGCCCCGAGGCGGTGGCTATTCGGGGCGAAACCATTGTTTATGTGGGTGATAAATCCGGCGCGCAACAGTGGCAAGGTAAAAATACCCGGGTGGTGGAGTTGGGCGAGCGGGCGTTGATCCCCGGCTTTATCGACAGCCACGGCCACTTCCTGGGAGTTGCGAGCATTGTAAATTTTGTCAATGCCTCGTCACCGCCGGTAGGGCCTGCCGAAAAAATCGATGATATTTTGGATCTTCTTAGAGAGCGCATCGAAGCCGAGCAGCCGGGTGAGGATGATTGGGTAATCGCCTACGGTTACGACGACTCCTTGCTCGCGGAAAATCGCCATCCAACCCGAGATGATTTAGACAAGGTATCGAAAGATATTCCAATCTACATGATGCACGTCTCCGGCCATTTGGGCACGGCCAACTCCGCGGCGCTGGCGGCCGCTGGTATTGATGAAAATACGCAAGACCCACAGGGCGGAGTCTTCCGCCGCTACCCGGGCTCTAACAAACCCAACGGCGTGGTCGAGGAAGACGCTACCCACGAAGTGCTCGGCAACGAAATGTTCGGCTCGCTGATGAATCCGCTAAAGTTGGTCGCCACCGCAGAAAAAACTATCAACTACTACGCAAGCTACGGCATTACCACCATTCAAGATGGCGGCACCGATTATCGTGCGCAAAAAGTGATGCGCATACTCGACTGGTTTACCCCCATGGCGATGGATTTTGTCGGCTATCAAGGCGCTATGGATGAAGAGATGGCATTAACCATAGAAGAGCTGAAAGAAAAAATCGCCGACGGTTATCAAAGCCATGTGCGCATGGGCGGCGTTAAGATGATGATCGACGGCTCGCCCCAAGGCCGCACCGCCTGGATGACCGAACCCTACACCGAAAACCCCGAGGGTATCGAAGGCGACTACACCGCCTACCCACGTACCGACCCAGACGCATTTAAACAAAAAGCGATCGAGTTTCTACGCAACGGCATCCCGGTTATCTGCCACGCCAACGGCGATGCGGCAATCGACCTGTTAATGGATGCGGTAGAAGAGGCGTTTGCCGGGGAAGAGATACCGGACCATCGAACCGTAATTATTCACGCGCAGGTGATGCGCCCGGATCAAGTAGAGCGCGCAGCCAAACTGAAAATGGTGCCCTCGTTTTTTGCCTCCCACTCATTTTTTTGGGGCGACTGGCATCGTAAAAGTTTTGGCGAAGAGCGCGCGGCGCACATCAGCCCGGCCAAGGCAGCGTTGGCTAACGGCGTGCCCTTTACCATTCATAACGACACCCCGGTGGTACCGCCAGACATGATGCGTTTGATGTGGGCGGCGGTAAATCGCCAAACCCGCAGCGGCTATATTCTCGGCCCAGAGCAGCGTATCACGCCTTATCAAGCACTCTATTCCGTTACCCAGGGCGGTGCCTACCAATATTTTGAGGAAGATAAAAAAGGCTCTTTAACCGTAGGCAAACAGGCGGACCTCGTGATCCTAGGTGAAAACCCATTAACCGCGGACCCAATCACCATTAAGGATATTGCTATCGTGGAAACCATCGCCCACGGCAAAACCATTTTTCAACGTTAACCAGCTATTTTGGATGTAAGTGATCTCAGCACTTGGTGAGGAAAGAAGATGAAGTTTAAATCAACGCTCGGGGCCTGCGCCCTGGCAGTGACCACGTTGAGCGGACTGGTAAACGCAGCACCCACAGCCGATAAAATTTATTACGGCAACCATATTGTCACCATGGATGCCGCGCAACCCACGGCCGAAGCCGTTGCCATTGAAGACAATACCATTATTTATGTGGGCAGCCGCGAAGGTGCCAAGGATTTGTTGAGCGAAACCACCGAGACGGTAGAGCTAGGCGATAAGGCGTTAATTCCCGGGATGATCGACAGCCACGGCCATGTCACCATGGCGGCGCGCTTGATTGATTACGTCAATGTCTCTTCGCCACCAGTAGGTACGGCCGAAACCGTAGACGATATTCTGCAACTATTAAAAACACGCTTAGCCACCAACCCGCCCGCCAAAGGCCAGTGGTTGATGGCGTACGGCTATGACGACTCGCTGTTAAAAGAGAACCGCCACCCAACCCGTGAAGACCTGGATAAGGTCTCCACTGAGGTGCCTATCTATTTAATGCATGTCTCCGGCCACCTGGGTACCTCCAACTCGGCGGCACTGGCCATCGCCGGTGTAGATAAAGAGACCGTAAACCCAGAGGGAGGCGTGTTTCGACGTTTGCCAGGGACCACCATTCCCAACGGCGTGGTTGAAGAGAAGGCGATGTACAAATTGCTGATGCCGCAATTTATGGCCGCAAGCCAAGACCCACAGCAATACATCGAAAAACTGTTTAAAGCCATCGACTATTTTGCCCAGTACGGCATCACCACCATCCAAGACGGCGCGTCGCAAATGGGCGATGTAAAACTGCTGACCAAGCTCGGTGATGAAGGCAAATTAAAAGCCGACATTATTGCTTTTCCCACCACCATGATCGACCATCTGCCGGATAATATTCTGGGCTTATACAAAGAGGGTTACCACGGTGGCTTTCGAGTGGGCGGCGTTAAGTTTGTGTTGGATGGCTCACCGCAAGGGCGCACCGCCTGGACAACCAAACCCTACAACGAAAACCCCGACGGCGTCACCGGCCACTACCACGCCTACCCCACCGTTGAGATCGATGTCTTTAAGGCGCAAGCCAAAGTGCTGTTGAGCAATGGTGTACCCGTGTACATGCATGGCAATGGCGACGCGGCGATCGATCTCTCGATGGATGCCATCGACGAGGCCTTCGCCGGCAAAAAAATTCCCGACCACCGCTCGGTTATTATTCACTCGCAAGTCATGCGCCCAGACCAAGTTGATCGTGCGGCAGAATTAAAAATGGTGCCGTCGTTTTTTGCCTCCCACGTATTTTTCTGGGGCGACTGGCATCGAAAAAGTTTTGGCGAAGCGCGCGCGGCACACATCAGCCCCGGGCAGGATGCATTGGATAAAGGTGTGCACTTCACCATCCACAACGACAGCCCCGTGGTGCCGCCCGATATGATGCGCCTGATGTGGGCCGCGGTAAATCGCCAGACACGCAGCGGCTACGTTTTGGGCCCAGACCAACGCATCTCCGCCTACGACGCCCTTTACGCCATGACCATGGGCGGTGCTTACCAATATTTTGAAGAGGACAAAAAAGGTTCGCTTACCGTCGGCAAGCAGGCCGATATGGTGATCTTGGGTGCGAACCCATTAACCGTTGATCCCACCACTATTAAAGACATTCCAATTTTGGAAACCATTGCCCGGGGTAAAACCATTTATCAAAAAGTTCAATAAAGCACCAATGATTTTGCTTTTCTGTCAACCATAGATTATGGCATCGCCCACAGCAACCCATTGCATTAAAAGCGCTTCTATATAAGTAGGTGGGGCCGCCCACTCTTTAACGGGTGGGCAACAGGCTAATAGGTCGGAACTATGCACTTATCAGTTTTGGCTAGTGCTTGGAATTCTACCGGCGAGCCCGGGCACAGAATGGGAACAAAATCGAAATCTCCTGGGTCATCAAAGCGGGCGTCCTAACTTTGTCTTAGACAAAGTTAGTGAACCTCCGAGGCTCAAGGTCCCGGATTAAATTTAGTGGTTCTGTTGGAGTGTATTCAGCCGAATCGGCTTGGGGGAATTAATGGTGCCCAGGAGAGGGCGTTTCGGATTGTGTGAAGATTAAGTATCTTCACCCCGAAACGCGCCAAGCTATGGATGGCTTGGCCGGGGGTTGGAAGAGCTATGTTGCCTCGGCAGGGATGCCAGCTTAGATCTATCTTACGAAGTCCGATCAAGTCCGGCTTGGGCAAGGTATAAACAGAAAAGGCTGATCAAAGATCAGCCTTTTTTAAATTTGGTGCCCAGGAGAGGGCGTTTCGGATTGAGTGAAGATTAAGTATCTTCGCGCCGAAACGCGCCAAGCTATGGATGGCTTGGCCGGGGGTTGGAAGAGCTATGTTGCCTCGGCAGGGATGCCAGCTTAGATCTATCTTACGAAGTCCGATCAAGTCCGGCTTGGGCAAGGTATAAACAGAAAAGGCTGATCAATGATCAGCCTTTTTTTAATTTGGTGCCCAGGAGAGGGTAGATAGAACCAGCCTTTAGGCTGTTTCTACCCCTTCGGGGCGCCCTGTGAAGCGGGCGTCCAAACTTTGCCCTAGGCAAAGCTTGTGAACCTCCGAGGTTCAAGTCCCGGCTTAGCTATAGGGGTTCTTGTTAAGAACGTTCAGCCGAATTGGCATCGGAGATACAAAAAAGGCTGATCGATTGATCAGCCTTTTTTTAATTTGGTGCCCAGGAGAGGACTTGAACCTCCACGGCCGTGAGGCCACTAGCACCTGAAGCTAGCGTGTCTACCAATTTCACCACCTGGGCATTTCTTGTGGCCACCGGGGCCGTCAAGAGGCGCGTAATATACTGATTGGGTTGGGGGCTGTCAATGCCAGCTCCAGCTCCAAATTAATAAATTTTATTAGTAGGTGCGGCCAAGGGTGAGCAGCCATTGCAGTTGGTTAATTTTTATCTCACCGTATTCGTCAAAGTCCCATTGGTTGTCCGTCCACTGGGCTGTTAGGCCAACGGTGGCGTCACCTTGGAAGGTGTATATCAGGCCGACACGGGCGTAGGGGCTGAGGTCGAGTGCCTGTTTAGTGCTGGTATCGCTTTGGTTGTTTTCGGCCGTGGAGAGCTGCTCGCGCTGCAGGTTTGCGGAGGCGATGCCAAGGTAGGGGCCGGCCGCGGCAAAAGCCCGCACGCCATGGCCGAAGCGGTAGCTGGCAAAGGCGCCCAGGTAGAGGTTAACCAGCCAGAACTGGCTCTCTATTCTTACTTTGCCACTGAGCTCGCCATTCTCCTGCTTGAGCCAGAAGGCGTGTCGGTCGCCCGTGAATGCCAGGCCTCCACCGGTTTCATAGCCAAACTCCAAGGGGCCTGTGCTTCGGGTAAATTGGCCGATAACATCCGCGCGATAGAGCTTTTCGATATCGGCGGTACCGGTTGTGGAGTTGTCTGCTGCCACACTCCAGGCATCATTGGGGCTGCTCCACCCCAAATAGGCGTGCAGATAGCGCATATCACTATCGGTTTGGGCCATACAGGGTAGGGTGATTGTGGCCAACAGAAGAGCCAGGGCGACGCGGACGGGAGTTGCTTGAATTACCATGTTGATGTCATTGGCTGTGTAAGGTGGTGTAAATCTACCGCAGAAGCCCAGGAATTTAAGCTGCTGCGGGCGGTTGATAGCGAATGTATCGGCCGATCAGTTGGGCTATACTTGCGAATATTTTCGCCGGGTTGTTGTCTTATTGAACTATATGTCGACGCCAGCGCCTTTCGCCTCAGGCCAAATGATCGCACCGGCGGTCGAATTTACCCATCATACCCATAAAAGGAATTGATCTCTTGCCCCGCAAAAAGGCTAAAAGCCGCAGTCCTATCTCCGTCGACCTCCCCGCCAGCGATCCCTACGCCGCTCGAGAAGCCAAAAATTACGAGAATCCCATCCCCAGTCGCGAATACCTGCTTGAGGTGATTACCAATCACCAGGGGCCAGTTACCCACGAGCAGATGTGCGAACTGTTGAATATTACCGATCCTGACGGCATTGAGGGAGTGCGCCGGCGCCTGATCGCCATGAGCCGGGATGGCCAGTTGATCAGTAACCGCCGTGGCGCCTTTGGTGCAATCAACAAGATGGACTTGGTGCGCGGCCGGGTGCAGGGCCACAAAGAGGGTTTTGGCTTTGTGATTGATACCGAAGGTGGTGAGGATATCTACCTCTCCAACCGGCAGATGCGCCAGGTGTTTGATGGTGACGAGGTGGTGGTGCGCAGCAATACCCGTGACCACCGGGGCCGCAAGGAGGGCTCGATTGTTGAGGTGTTGGCCCGCAACACCAAACAGCTGGTGGGCCGGGTGTTCAGTGAGTCTGGCATCAACTTCGTGCGGCCCGACAACAGCCGTTTATGCCACGATGTGATGGTCACCAAAGAGAAGTTGAAAGGGGCCAAACGCGGCCAGTACGTGGTAGTCGGCATTGTTCAGCAGCCCGACAGGAACAATCTGCCCACCGGTGAAGTGATTGAGATCCTCGGCGAACACATGGCGCCGGGTATGGAGATCGATGTGGCGATTCGCAGCCACGATATCCCCTGTCAGTGGCCATCTGATGTGCTCGCCGAAGCCGAGACCCTGCCGGACCAGGTGGACGACCTCGATAAGCGCAAGCGGGTCGATCTGCGTAAGCTGCCCTTTGTCACCATTGATGGTGAAGATGCCCGCGATTTTGACGACGCCGTCTATGCCGAGCGTAAGAAGGGGGGCGGATGGCGCCTGTTTGTGGCTATTGCCGATGTCTCTCACTACGTAATGCCGGAGTCGGCGCTGGACCGGGAGGCCATCAACCGCGGTAATTCGGTCTATTTCCCGGATTACGTGGTGCCCATGCTTCCCGAGGCGCTCTCTAATGGTCTCTGCTCATTGAACCCGCAAGTTGATCGCCTGGTGATGGTGTGCGAAATGACCGTCAGCGCCGCCGGTAAGGTGAGTGGCTACAAGTTTTACGAGGGCGTTATCCACTCCCACGAGCGGCTTACCTACACCAAGGTTGGCCAAATGATTGCCGAGCGCGCCGATGAGAGGAGCGGCATACGCAAGCAGTATCACCATGTACTGCCGGCCATCGATACCTTACATGAACTCTACCTAATGTTCCGTCGTGAGCGCGATTTGCGCGGAGCCATCGATTTTGAAACGGTCGAGACCCGCATTCTGTTTGATGCCGAACGCAAAATAGAACGCATTGTGCCAGTGCACCGCAACGATGCTCACAAGCTGATTGAGGAGTGCATGCTGGCCGCCAACGTCTGTGCCGCCAGATTGCTGGAGAAAGCCGAGATAGAGGCGCTCTACCGGGTACACGAGGGGCCTTCGGGCGAGAAGCTCGAAAACTTGCGGGCCTACCTGGGCGAGTTGGGCCTCTCCATGCGTGGTAAAGGCGGGCCTAAACCCGGGGATTACCAAAAGATTCTGGAGCTCGTTCAGGATCGCCCGGATGCCCATATCATCCAGATGGTGATGCTGCGCAGTATGTCCCAGGCCAAGTATCAGCCCGATAACAACGGCCACTTTGGATTGGCCTATTCGGCCTATGCCCACTTCACCTCACCCATTCGCCGCTACCCAGATTTGTTGGTGCACCGAGCCATCCGTTTTCTGTTGCGCAGTGGGGTGGAGGGTGAGGAGCTGCGGGAGCGGGTAAGCCGGCAGCTGGCGCCAGTTAAAAGTGCCCCCAAGCTGAAGCGCAAGCAGATCTACCCCTACGACATGGCGGCCATTCTGCAGCTGGGTGAACAGTGCTCGCTCACCGAGCGCCGCGCCGACGACGCCACCCGCGAGGTGGTGAGCTGGCTCAAGTGTGAGTACCTGAGCGACCGGGTGGGCGAGGTTTTTGAGGGGGTAGTGAGTGCCGTTACCAACTTTGGCCTGTTCGTGGAGCTGAAAGATCTCTACGTGGAGGGGCTGGTGCATGTGACGGCACTGCCCGGCGACTACTACCACTATGAGCAGGCACACCACCGTTTAGTGGGCGAGCGCACCCGAGTGGTCTATCGCCTGGGGGATGAGTTAACTGTTTCGGTAGTTAACGTTAACCTGGACGACCGCAAGATCGACTTCGAGCTGGTGGCAGCCAAGCCGAGCAAGGTAAAGGTAAGCGCTAAAGCCAAGCTTATGGCGCAGATGCACGCTGAAGATCAGGCCAGGAAAGCGGGTTCGAAAGGTAAAAAAACTAAGCATACCGCGACCGCTGCTGCCACACCCCGCAAACGGCCTGCCCAAGTAGCCAGCAAGGCCAGCAGCCGCGAGCTGAAGCAGAACCTTATGAAAGAGGCGGCCAGGGCCGAAAGGGCTCCGGCTAAAGCAGGTAAGCAAACCGCTGCGAAGGCGGCCAAAAAGTCACCGACGCGCGCTTCCGCTAAAGCGGCCAGTAAACCCGCCAGTAACACCAGCAAGAAGAAACGTTAAGCCATGGCCAAGCAGGAGCTGATTTATGGCCTGCACTCGGTGCAGGCGTTGTTAAAGTCGACGCCCGAACGGGTGTTGGAGCTGCGTATTTTGAAAGATCGGCAGGATCGGCGCCTGCAGCAGATCATCAGCCTGGCTGAGCAGAACCAGATTGCCATTCAGCATCAGAATCGTAACAGCCTCGATAAACTGGTGGATGGCAACCACCAGGGGGTGGTGGCCGTCGCCATCCCCGGTAAAACCCACACGGAAGAGGATCTGGAAGCGCTGGTCACCGGGGCGGGCAACACCCTGCTGTTGTTGGTTTTGGATGGCGTTACCGACCCGCACAACCTGGGTGCCTGCCTACGCAGTGCCGAAGCCGCCGGCGCTGCTGCCGTTATTGCCCCCAAAGACAACTCGGCCAGCCTGAATGCGGTGGCCCGTAAAACCGCCAGTGGTGCCGCCGATACCGTCCCCTACGTTACGGTTACCAACCTGGCTCGTACGTTGAAGGAGCTGCAGGAGCAGGGGGTGTGGGTAATTGGTGCCGCCGGTGAAGCGGAGCAGGAGCTCTACCAGTGCGACCTTAAGGGGCCAATAGCCCTGGTGATGGGTGCCGAGGGTAAGGGTTTACGGCGCCTCACCCGGGAGACCTGTGATTACCTCGCTAAATTGCCGATGGCGGGCACCGTGAGCAGCCTTAATGTATCTGTAGCGGCGGGTATTTTTCTGTTTGAGGCTGTTCGCCAACGCCGTTAATCGGCGCCTCTCTAAGATATTGGGACGGATTGCCGAGCCTTGGTTGTCGGGTGTAAACTCGGCGACCGGTTGGGCAATTTGCGATCGGTTATCTTGTTGCTTTCAATCAAGTGATCTTTTCAACGTACCATTGTCATCAATTAGCTGTTGTTATCAATCAAGTGGGGCAATAGCTGTAGTTGGTTATTAATCAATCTTGCCTAAAATAGGCTGCACAAAGTTTGGTTGCCCTGCCACCCTGTGGGTGATCTGGATTTTTTACCTGGCGTAATAGATCTTTGCCCATAAGGCCTTGGCGAATGCTCCAACATTGGTGAACTATTCGCTGTTGCTATTTATCCAATAGCGGTTTGGCAGGTGTCGCTGAGCAGTGGTTGTTCGCGTAGCCGAATTTCTGTGGCCACAGGAAAACTTTTTTATAGCTGTCAACCAAACTGCGGTTGTAGGCGTCTACCTACCGGTATCGACACTCATTTTTTTTGGTCGCTGGTTGATAAGCAGATGCGGGATTTGCCTCTGCTGTTCGTCACTAGTAGTGGCTGGTGAGTCGATCGGCTATTGGCTTCTGTAAATACCTTTTTTGATGTCATTAATCTCTAACATATCATCAAAATATAATACGAAAAGGATAATTACAGGGTAGAGTCTCCGCCTTAGGTGGTTAGAAAGTGGCCCAATAAATTTAGATTGAAAAATTATATGAACCCCAAGTCTTTAAAAATTATTCTCCCTGTTGCAGTGATTGCCATCAGTGCATTCGGTTTTTATGCAATCAATGCGTTTGCCAAGCGCACGATAGAAGAGGTCGCTGTTGATACCAAGCCAACGGTCAACATTGAAATGGCTGAAACAGAAGATTACCAAATCGTGATCACTGCTTATGGTGCTGTTGAGCCTATCGAAATTACACCGCTGGCCGCGCAGGTGTCGGGCGAGGTGGTTGCCTGGAATCCTGTCTTTCTGGATGGTGGGCGTATCCAGCGTGGTGAGCTGCTCTTCTCTATTGAAAAGGATGCTTACCTTGCTGCTTATCTACAGGCAGAGGCCAATGTGAATTCGGCAGAAGCCAACCTCATTGAGCAGCAGGCTCTGGCTGAGGTGGCCGCCGATGAGGCACGCCGCAATCCCGGTAAAAAATATACCGATCTCTTTCTGCGTAAACCGCAGTTATTGAGTGCACAAGCGGGGGTTAAATCGGCGCAGGCGGCACTCAAAATCGCCAAACGCGACTTGGATAACTGCGAGGTCTATGCGCCATTCGATGCCCTGGTGGTTGATCGGAACATTGGTGTTGGCCAGTACCTTACGGTGGGCAGCCAGGTGGCCAAACTCTACAACATTGAGCGGGCTAAAATCGTTTTGCCTATTCCGGGTTTTGATAGTGCGTTCATGCCCGACGAAGTTGCCGGACTCACCGCCGAAATCGAACAGCAACACGTTTTGGGGGTTACCCGGCAAGGGGTGTTAATGCACGACTTGGGCATTATCGATGAGGCCACCCGTATGTCGCACCTGATGGTGGAGGTGGATGATCCCTATGGTTTCGACACCAACTTGCCGGCGCTTAAATTTGGCAGCTATGTCAAGGTGAGCTTTGCCGGCAAGACCTTGGCCAATGTCTATCGCTTACCCCAGGAGCTGGTCAATAACCGCACCGTCTGGGTGGTGAACGAAGCTTCGGAACTGGAGCCCAGGCAGGTAGAGGTTATCCGTGAGGAGGGGGGCTATTTCCTGATTAGGAGTGGCTTGGAAAACAGCGATCGCATCGTTACCACTCTGCCCGAATACCCACAGCCCGGTATGGCCGTGAAAGTCGTTAAAACCGCCGAGGATGATCAGGTCTCTTCGACAAACAGTGGCAATGATCAGTACGTGGCAGGAGGCAGCCATGTCGGATTCTGATAAACCCGTGGTCGATGAAGAGCCTATCGAAATACCAGAGGAGGAGGTCTCCAGTACCGATACCCGCACCGGATTAATTGGCTTTTTTGCCTACAATCCTGTGGCGGCCAACCTGCTGATGTTTTTTATATTGGTGATGGGGTTGGTTACCTATTTCACCATCCAGCGGCAGATGTTTCCCAATTTTGAGTTGAATTACATTCAGATTCAGGCCACCTATCCCGGGGCTTCACCCAAAGAGATTGAAGAGGGGATATTGGTAAAAATTGAAGAGAAACTCAAAGACGTTACCGAAATCGATAAAACGGTATCGCGCGCTTTTCGTAACTCTGGGCGGGTCACCCTGGAGGTTGATCCCGATGCCGATTTGGCGGAGGTTCTTGATAAGGTCAAATTGCGCGTCGATGGCATCGCCACCTTCCCGGCCGGCATGGAACCCTTGGTGATTTATCAAGAGGAGTTCCGCCAGGAAATTATCGAGATGGGGTTAACCGGCGACTTGCCGCTCTACAAGTTAAAACCCCTGGCCAAACAGCTGGAGGATGAGCTATTGGCGCTGGGAAATGTCTCCCTGGTGGATCTCTACGCGCCGGACGACGAAATTGCGGTGGAGGTTCACCCCGAGGTGCTGCGTCAGTACAACCTCACCATCAACGATGTTGCCAATGCCATCAATCGTTATTCCACTAATTTATCCGCCGGCCAACTCCGCTCTGATTCGGGCATCATCTCTGTTCGGGTAGAGAACCAGTACTATCACGGTGATGAGTTTAATCAGATTCCGGTAAAAATCGGGGACGGTGGTGCCAAGGTCTTGCTGGGTGATATTGCCACTGTACGGGATAACTTTGTTGAGGGGGAGCACTACTTTAAGTACTCTGGCAAAAATGCCATCTATATTTCGGTTAAGGCGACCAACGAACAGAATATGGTGCCGGTGGCCGAGACGGTGAATCAGTGGGTTCAGGCGCGCAATAAAACCCTGCCGCATGGGCTGGAATTAAAGGTGCTGGTGGATATGACCTACTACCTCAATGGCCGCCTGGATATGATGCTGAAAAACCTGCTGATGGGCGCGGTGCTGGTGGCGGTGCTACTGACGGTATTCCTGCGCTTTAACGTGGCTATGTGGGTGATGGCGGGCTTGCCGGTCTGTTTCCTGGGGGCGGTGATGCTGATGCCCCTGTTTGATGTGACCATCAATGTGGTCTCGCTGTTTGGCTTTATTATGGTGCTGGGTATTGTCGTCGACGATGCTATTGTCATTGGCGAGAGTGTCTATACCGAGGTGGAAAAGAACGGTGGCGGTACTCGCAATGTGGTGGTTGGCGCACGTAGGGTGGCAACGCCGGCGACCTTTGGCGTGTTAACAACTATCGCGGTGTTTGCACCGTTTACCCTCTCATCCGGGCCCGATGGTACCTTCTTTACCAATATTGCCATGATCGTGATGGCATGCCTGTTTTTCAGTTTGGTTGAATCCAAGTTAATTTTGCCGGCCCACCTTGCCAAAATTGACTTTGCCAAAAAGAAAGAGTCTGGCTGGCGTAGCCGGTTTAATCGCAGATATACCCATTTTATCAATCATCACTACCGCGGCTTCGTCACGCTCTGTACCGAGTGGCGCTGGCTGGTCCTGTGTGTCTTTGTTGGCTTGTTGGTGCTGAGTGTATCGATGGTTACCGCCAACCTGGTGCGCTTTATCCCCTCGCCCGCCGTACCCCATGACTTTCCCTCCATTAAAATTGAGATGAACGAAAACGTGGCAGACAGGCAGGTGATTGATGCTTTGGTTGCCATCGAGAAAGTGGTTCGATCTGTCGACCAGAAGATGATCGATCAATACGGCCGGGGGATGGTTAAAGATATCTTGACCTTCAATACCAGTCGTAATGAAGGTCAGTTGCTGATCGCTCTAGTAGACGAAGATCAGCGCCAGTTCACCGCGTTTGATCTCTCCCGTTTGTGGCGCGAACAGTTGCCCGATATCCCCGGTTTGAAATCGATCAACATTTACGATGACGTGAACTCCAATCAGGGCGGAGATGGTGAGCTGGGTTATCTGCTTTATGGCTCGGATTTGGAAACACTGAATGCCGCAGGCCGACTGTTTATGGACTTATTGCGGCAGCAGACGGGGATCTTTGATGTGAGTTCTACCATCGACCCGGTCAGTAAAGAGATTCAGTTGCGGCTGTTACCGGTGGCTTACGATTTAGGGTTAAGCCTGGCGGATATTGCCAGCCAGGTGGGGCTCAGCTTCTATGGCGACGAGGCACAACGGGTGATTCGCGATGGCGATGAGATCAAAGTGATGGTGCGCTACCCAGAATTAACGCGTAAAACCTTTAGTTCATTAAAATACGCGCTTATCAAAACACCAGCCGGTGGCGAGGTGATGCTGGGCGATGTGGTGCAATTAATTGAGAAGCCTGGAATCAGCTATATTCGCCGGGAAAATGGTTTTCGCAGTGTCTATATTTGGGGGGCGATTGACGAGCAGGTCATCGAACCATCGGCCGTGGAGAAACTGATCAAAGAGACACTGCTACCCCAGGTATTTGCCCAATACCCCAGTGTTAGAACCAAACTGGGTGGTAGTCTTGAGGATCAGAAAGATCAGGCCAACGAACAGATTCTCTTTTTTATCGCCGGGCTTATCGTGGTTTATATGTTATTGGCAATCCCGCTGCGCAGTTATTCGCACCCGTTTATTATTATGTCGGTCATTCCGTTCAGTTTAACGGGGGCAATATGGGGCCATTTTGCTTTGGGCATGGACCTCAGCATGATGTCAACTTTCGGGCTGATTGCCGCTGCCGGGGTGGTTATTAACGATAGCCTGGTGATGACCGACTACACCAACCAGCTACGTAAAATGGGTGTACATACTCTGCGCGCGGTGGTCGATGCCGGTTGTGCCCGTTTTCGGGCGATTACGCTCACATCGATTACTACCTTTGCCGGGGTTATGCCAATTCTGTTTGAAACCAGCCTGCAGGCGCGGTTTGTTATTCCCATGGCGGTTTCATTGGGCTGCGCTGTCCTCTATGCCACGCTGGTTACTCTGCTGTTAGTGCCTTGCCTTTATCTGATTTTTGAAGATATTGGGGCGGCAATTAAGCAATTTTATGGATGGATAGTACGGTTAATCACTGCGACTTTTGGGCGGTCAGCTTCCTCCTAAAAAGTTAATAGATTTTGAAAACAAAGAAAGGGCCTTAGGCCCTTTCTTTGTTAATGAGCAGTGCTTGGTGATTGATAGGCGTTAATTGACCGGTTTAATAATCAGTAGATCTTCACGCAGGTTGGCGATGGTCTTTTCGGCCGTGTTGCCCAGCAGCAACCCTTTGATTCCCTTCCGGCCGACGCTGCCCATAATGACCAGGTCCACCTTTAATTTGTTGGCGAGGCTGCTCACCTCCTCATCGACACACCCGGCTAATACGTGGGGGGTGGCTGTTGCCAGATTATAGTCATTGGCTAATTGTTTCAGTTTGCGCAAATTCTCATCGCCATGGTGATGCAGGGTGTCTTGGCTCTCTTTGATGGAGAGTTCACTCAGTGCTTTGGCAATGGCAATGACATAAGTGAGATGAACGCTCGCCCCAAGCTTAGTCTCTGCCGTTTGGGCGATGGTGATAACCGATTGATTGATCGACTGTTGCAGTGGGTTGTTGTCAGATATATCCACGGTCGCTAAAACTGAAAAGTTCTGCAGGTTCCATTGCCGCCCCATGGAGAGCAGTAGTGGGCAGGTGAGTTCCCGTATCAGTTGCCAGTCGGTGCTATCGCGAATTAATTCGGACTCTTTGGCTGCGGTTTTTACCACCATGTGAAAGGTGTTGCTCTGTTGCGCGTTCAGCAGCCAGGGATTGATCTCTGTGGGGGAGAGGCAGTGAATAGCATTGATGACGACATCGTCACCCGCCGCTGCGGCAACCGTATCGGCCAGCTCCTGTTCTGAAATTGCGGAGGTGTCGGCGCTAAATGCCAATACAGTCAGTTTTGATTCGCCAATCCTGGCCATTGCAGCCGCTTTGGCCAGGGCTAAGTCTGTTGGATTGTTATATTGCCAAACTACCAGAATGTCTTCGTTCATGGGTTGGTACCTTTTCCAGCCAGAGTGCTTAATGCACCGATAGTAGAATGGACCGTCAGCAATGGATTAGAGTTCAACATGGGGCTTTACACGGGCCGATTAACGCTAATAATTTGAGTTTTGTTTGAGCACGGCAGCAGGAGTGTTTTGTGCAGATTCATAGCATACGCCGATACCAACCCAAAGATTTCCCAGCCCTGGTTCCCATGATGGCGGAGCTGCAGGAGTTGGAACGGGCGCAGAGTGGGGACCGCACCCGGGGTGAAGTGATGGCCGAGGCTCACCTGCACTACCTTCTGCAGTTGAGTAGTTCAACCGGCGGGGCAACTTGGGTGGCTGAAAACAATAAAGGGGTTGTGCAGGGCTTTTTGGTGTTGGCGATAGAGTCAACCGACCCGGGTGATGAATACCTCCTTGAGCGGTACCGCAAGGTTGGCAACATCACCGATCTGTTTGTGCTGCCGGCAGTGCGCAGCCAAGGGGTTGGCCGGCTACTGGTCAATACCGCAGAAGATTATTGCCGCGGTCTTGGGCTTGCCAGAGTTGTGGTTTCAACCTTGCAGAGTAATCAGTCCGCAATTGCCTTCTATCGCCAATCCGCCTACCAGCCGCATACGCTGCTGCTCAGCAAAGAGTTGTAGCGGCTGCCAACGGCCGTCACCCTGCTACAGTTTGGCATCCACCAGCGCCCATACCAACAGTACTAGTGTGCTGACCAGCAGTAGCAGGCTCACGGTTAGCAGCCGTTGCCACCATCTCTTTTGGGGTTGTTTGCTGAGATAGAGGTGCTTGGGGATCGCCTTGGGCTTGGCTTTTAACCGCTCAAAACGCTGGCTGGAAGGAGAGTAGAGGTAGTCTAATGCGGGGTGGCACCGGTGACTAAAACGCGCAATAAGCAGTGATTTAGCGAGTCTGGTTAGGGATGCGATTTTCATGGGTTAACGGCCTCCGGGTGAACTGACCAAGCCATTAAATGGCAACAGAACGACCTAGAGGTGGGGCTTTCTTGGCAAACTGGCGGCCAATTGTGATCAATTATGGCAATCAACGCGGCGTGGTTGATCGAATCGCCATTGGGGTTAAACTGCCATGGCAGTCACTTGATGGAACATAGAATGGCCCGCCATATAGCTATCGTGGAAGATGAACCGGCTATTGCCGAAAACTATCGTGATTTTCTCGCCCGCCACGGATTTAAAGTCTCTCTCTATAGTTCGCGCAAAAGTGCCGAACAGGCTTTTGCCAATAAACTACCCGATTTGGCGATTATCGATGTTGGCCTGGGGGAGGAGATTGAAGGGGGGTTCGATCTCTGCCGCAACTTGCGGGCGCAGGCGCCGCAACTTCCCATCATCTTTCTGACCGCCAGAGACAGTGATTTCGATGTGGTTTCCGGTTTGCGCCTGGGCGCTGACGACTACCTTAGTAAAGATATTTCGCAACAGCACATGCTTGCCAGAATCATTGCGCTTTTCCGCCGGGTGGAGGCGTTAACGGAGAGTCTCTCCAACTCCGATAACCAACTGCAGCGGGGGGAGCTGTCGCTGGATATGGATCGCCTTTCAGCCAGCTGGCAGGGGGCCATGCTGGAGCTGACCATAACCGAGCTCTGGATAGTGCACTGTCTCGCCCGGCATCCAGGCCATGTGAAGAATCGTCAGCAACTGATGGACGCTGCCAATGTGGTCCTGGATGACAATACCATCACCTCGCATATCAAGCGTATCCGCAAGAAATTTACCCGTATCGACGGCCAGTTTAAGGCCATTCAAACCGCCTATGGCATGGGCTACCGGTGGGACGCAAAATGACGCCAGTGGGACGGTTGCTGCGCAGAGATTTCCGTTGTCACTCGCTATTTGCCAGCGTGCCTGGCTTGGCCTCGGTCGTTGAGCTGTAGCTGGCCATGCCGTTAAGACGCCAACTATTGCTGCTGGGCCTACTGTTCCTGCTATTGCCTGTGGCCGGATTCCTTTTCATTCGTGAGGTAGAACAGCTGCTACGGGTGGGGCAAGAGCAGGCACTACTGGCCAGCAGCCAGGCGCTGGCGGATCGAATCCGTAGTGAACCCAGCCTGCTCGAACAGCTGCAAAATTCCTCTGTAGCCGGCGCCGGCGAGGGGCTTTATGCCCTGCAACGGGAGCTGCCCATCGCACTTGACGGTTACGAGGACGATTGGTTATCGCTGTATTTGCAGGCTCAGCGCTATTCAATGCCGGGGCTTGCCTGGTCTTTGCGGCTGTTGCGCAGCGGCGACAGCTTTTACGGGTTTATCACCGTCTATGACAACCGGTTTCAATTTCACGAGCCAAGTATTGCATTCCCCGCCAGCGGCGACTTTCTGGCACTGGCGCTGGGCCAAGGACAACAGCGTAGGGTTATGGTGCTGCGCACCAGCGCTCCGGGGGAGATGCAGGTGGTTGCCTGGCAGGGGCAACAGCAGCGGCCCGAGCACCGCGTGCGTGCCGTCTGGCGGGAGCAGGAGAACGGCTACCAGGTGGAGTTCGAGCTGCCGCTCACCTGGGTAGGCAGCGGCCTGACACTGGGTGTGTATGACGCCGACAATCAGCTTTGGCTTAGTAATGTCTCGGGCCAGTCGCTCTTGGCAGAGGCGGCCGTAGGGCAGCTGGCCAATTCAGCCATTCGGCCGGTAATTACCGTTATGCCACCGCTGCAGGCCATTGCAGACCAATTTGTGCACCCCAACAGCCACATCAGCCTGCTCAGCAGCGAGCGCTGGCTATTGGCCGACAGTAATCAGCTTTCGGCATCGGGCGAGCAGGCTCCCGCCATGGCTTGGCTGGTGCGTTGGTTATTGAATGACCGGCCACTGACCAAGGTCGATATGAGTGAGTATCTGATACGTTGGTCGGAGCCGGAGATTCGTACCGCGCTCAGTGAGGGTATCAGTACCACCAGTTGGTATCAGTTTGATCAGAGCAGCAATCTGTTGCGGGTAGTTGTACCAATCTTATCGGCTGATGAATTGGCGTCTGGCGAGCCGGGCTCCCCGCCTCGGGTTGCCGGCCTGGTGGTGGTGGAGCAGGGCACCCGGCAGTGGTTGGGCCTGGCCGATCACGCATTTCGGCGCTTGCTGTTCTATTCCGGGTTGGTCTTGGCCTTCTTCGCCGTGGTGTTGTTCAGTTACGCCACCTGGTTGAGCGTTCGTATCCGGCGTTTAAGCCGGGCGGCGGCCTCGGCGGTGAATAGTGATGGCTCCATCAATCTGGCCTTTCCCCGCTCCGCCATGAGGGATGAGATTGGCGACCTCAATCGCCATTATCGTGAACTGCTGCTGCGTGTAGCTGAGTATCACGACTATCTGCGCACCCTGGCCAGTAAACTCTCCCACGAGCTGCGCACCCCTTTGGCCATCGTCAAGAGCTCACTTGATAACCTGGCAACCGGAGAGCTGCCAGAAGCCCAGGTGAATTATCTGCAGCGGGCGCAATCCGGCGCGGATCGGTTGTCGAAAATTCTTACGGCGATGAACTCTGCACAGCGCATTGAGGAGACGATTACCCAAACCGAACTGGAACCTGTGAATTTGTGGGAGCTGGTGGCAGAGTTGGTGGCGGCCTACCAGGCATTAACCGAGCAGCAACTATTCACGGTTAGTGTTCAACTGCCGGCTAATCCTGTTTGGGTGATGGCCTCCCCGGAGCTGATTGTGCAGATGCTCGATAAGCTGTTTGATAATGCGGTTGATTTTTGTGACGCCGAAGGCGAAATAACTATTCAACTTCTTGGCGGGGAAAAAAATTGCCAATTCAGTGTGAGCAATAGCGGGCCACTGTTGCCGGCCACCATGGCCGACCAGCTATTTTCCTCTATGGTTTCGGTCAGAGCTCAAAAGGGCGATGAGCCTCATTTGGGCTTAGGCCTGCACATTGTTAAGCTGGTGGCCGATTTCCATGGTGGGCAGGTAACGGCTGGCAACCGCGACGATGGAAAGGGCGTAACATTCACGGTGCGTATGCCAGTGATTTCACCGCAAGATTGAAACAAGCCTGTCACATAGCTTCCTGCTAATTTTCAAATTCCGACACTCGTAAGCAAATACGTCACAAAAACGACAAGCCAGACAACTACACTTCTTCCCCGGTTTCCCATGGGTATACTGCGTGAACAATCATCGGGCCCCCTTGTGTGTTTGGGGCTGATAGCTATTCAACTGGCATTGGACTTTACAAAATTTAAAGGAATTGAAAATGAAAAACTGGTTGCTGACGGTTCCGCTATTGGCGGCATCGGTGGCGGTTAACGCCGATATGATGCTGACCGCCGTCTACGATGGGCCACTGACTGGCGGGGTGCCGAAAGGCGTCGAGATTTATGTCACTGCGGATATTCCCGACCTAAGCATTTACGGTATTGGCTCGGCCAATAATGGCGGTGGCAGTGATGGCGAAGAGCTGACCTTTTCCGGTTCTGCCAGTGCCGGCAGCTATATTTATGTCGCTACCGAAAGCGCCGGCTTTGAAACATTCTTTGGTTTTTCCCCCGATCTGATTTTTGTTGGCAACGCTGCCAGTATCAACGGCGATGATGCTATTGAGTTGTTTAAAAACGGCGAGGTTATCGACGTTTACGGCGATATTAATGTCGATGGCACCGGCCAGGTGTGGGATCACCTGGATGGTTGGGCTTATCGCAACAGTTATACCGCGCCCAACCTGGGCAGTTTTGTCGCCGGTGAATGGACTTACAGCGGCACCAATGTCTGGGATAACGAAGTCAGTAATTTGAGTGCGGCCAGCATGATGCCCATTGGCACCTTTACCACCGATTTTACAACCATCGGCGATGGCCCGGTGGAGCCGCCACCGCCAGCCGTGGAACTCGGCGCCTGCTTTGAAGAGGCAACCTTGATCAGTACCGTGCAGGGCAGTGGCTCCGCCGTTGCCGTTGCCGGCGCTGTGGTGGTTGAAGGTATTGTTACCGCTTTTAACGAAGGCGGATTTTTCCTGCAGGAAGAGCCCAGCGATAGCGATGCTGATAGCACCACCTCGGAAGGCATCTTTATTTTCAGCCTGGCAACGGACTCTGTCGCTGTCGGCGACTTGGTGCGTGTATTGGGCGACACCACAGAATATTTCGGCAATAGCGAAATTGCAGCCCAATCGCTATTGAATTGTGGCCTGGCTGGTGAGTCGATTAGCCCTGTGACCATTCCAATGCCGTACGCGGGCATTCTGGACTTGGAGAGTGTGGAGGGTATGGTTGCCGCGGTAACCGATGCCACTATCTTTACCCTGGACAACTTTACCCGTTACGGTGAGATCATGTTGAGTGACGGGCTCAAATGGTCCCCCACTGATGTGGCTGTACCCTTAAGTGCCGAGTACGATGCGGCCGTGGCTAACGCCAGTGCCAATATCCTGTTGCTGGCAGACGATAACAGCCAGAGTTACCCGGCGACTATTAGCTATTACACTACCCCAGGGTTTGATGGGCTGAACTACAGCAATGCCCCACGTGTGGGTGATAAGGTCTCGGCCAGCGGCCCGGTGCTCTACTCGTTCAGCAATTACCGCATTATTCCCACCAAAGAGAGCTTTGCGATCACCAGTAGCCGTACTCCGGCCCCCGTGGTTGTAGAGGGGGACGTTAAAGTAGCCAGCTTTAATGTACTCAACTACTTCAATGGCCTACGCCAGGAAGATGGAACAGTAACTTTCGACTACCCGGCCAATCGCGGTGCAGAAAGTGCCGAGGCATTTGCCCTGCAGCAGGCCCGTATTGTGGCGGCGCTGTTGGCCCTGGATGCCGATGTGGTGGGTTTGTTGGAAATTGAAAACGACGGCTTTGGTTCAGACAGCGCCATTAAGCAGCTGGTATCAGAGTTGAATACTGCATTAGGCAAGAAGGTCTACCGCTTTGCCCACTCACCCGATACCAGCATTACCGGCAGCGACGCCATCAGTAACGCCGTTATCTATAAAAAGGATGCCGTCTCGGCGATGGGCTTGTTGCAGGCTGTCCCAATGCCCGTGCAGGACAACAACGGCAGCACTGTGGCGATGCGCAACACCTTGGTTCAGAGCTTTGTGCACAAAGCCACAGGCGATAAATTTGCGGTTGCCGTCAACCACTTTAAATCCAAAGGCTCTGGTTGCTACGAAGACAGTAATTCGCCAACCGCCTTGGATACCATTCAGGGTAGCTGTAATGCTCTGCGGGTTTCCGCGGCGGTCACTTTGGGCAATGGCTTGGCAGCCATGAATCTGCCGGCCAAGGTATTGATTTTGGGTGACCTCAACAGTTATAGCATGGAGGACCCGGTTGCCGTGTTAACGGATTACAGCCCGGAGCAACGCGGTTACACCATTACCACGGCACACAACACTAACCTGGATGGCGGGCTGTCGGTTCCGGTTAGCAAAGGCTTTGGCTATCTGCCTGTGAAGGAGCTGTTTGATGCCGATGGTTTCTCGTACTTCTTTTATGGCACTGACCAAGTGGGTTCGTTAGACCATATTCTGGCCTCGCCTGAGGCAATGGCTTCTGTTGTGGATTTAAGCCACTGGAATATCAACAGCGTAGAGTTGTACCAGCTGGAATACCACCAAGCACTCTCTTATTACAATGGTGCAGAGGGCGATTTGATCGACTTTACCGCGGTTGGGCCTTACCGTAGTTCTGACCATGATCCGGTGGTGGTCACGTTGGAAATGCAGCACTGCGAAGGCCAAACGGAGTAAACCTTAATAGTAGGTTCGACCTATCGGAAAATAGAAAGGGGAGCGAAAGCTCCCCTTTTTGCGATTACTAGATCGTTATTTAAGGCTGGGCAATATTACGCTCTATATATTCCTCAATAATTTTATCCATCTCGCCACTGGCCTTTAATGCCTCCAGGCCTTGATCAAAGGCTGCCATTTTCCTCTCGACATCACTTACCGCCCTGGAGAACATACCGTAGACCTTCATGTGGGAGATGGGGGGCTGTACCACCGTAAAAAAGTTTTTGTACTCCGTTGGTAGCCTGGTGGCGATAATATAACGCCCCTGGAGTTCCGCCATGACTGCCAAATCGATTCGACCACTGGCCAGCAGATAGAAAATCTGGGTGTTTCGATTATCGGAGGCTATGGGTATTTTGGTGAGGTAGTCGGCCTGGTCAAACTCCTCCGAGACGGTATGACCATCGCCATAGCCTATGCGATAGCCGACCAGATCCTCCAGTTTGGTCCAGGAGATGGGGTTGTCTTTGCGGGTAAAAAGTACTACGTCGGTCTCTGCGATTGGCTCTTTTGAAAACAGGTAGCTCTCTGCGCGTTTATCACTATAAATTGCACCCCCCATCATATCGCATTGGCCTAGGAGTACCTCCTGCAGCGCGCGTTTGTGGGGTAGGGCCCGGAACTCCACCTGATAATTCGAGTAGGCATAGGCTTCGGAAATAATCCTCTCCATGGCTTCACTCAAGCCGGACTGCTGGGCGGTGGAGGTGTGATAGGCAGAGGTGGCAATGCAAACCCGGGATTTTTGCTCGGTGTCGGTGGGGCCCGCGAGGGCTGACGTCGAACAGACCATGAGCAAGGTAATGGCAAGCGATTGCACTTTATGTAATGGCCGGCAGAAAGCGTTCTGGTTCAAGGTAGTTGTAGCGCTCCTAACTGTTTGAATTATGTTTGAGGTAGCGATAACCCGATGATTCCCGCTTTATAGCGCAGATGGCGTAGAGAGAGAAGGGTGTGTGACTAGTAGAAAAGTTGGACGATGTCCCGATAACATCGTGTTACTGCTGGATTCAGCTTACTAACCAGGATTCTTGTTATTTTCAGATGATTAATTACTCAAACAGTAGTAGGCATATTCAAAATACATATATGAATGCGCCGGGAGAATCTGTTTTTAAGTCGGCGTTATCATCTTATTTAAGGCAATAAAGGCACACCCGTAAAATAGACGTGCGTGAAGGCCAATACAGCGCTAACAATTAGGCCTATGACTGATGAGGCCAGGGTTTTAAACCAGCCATAGGGTTTGGCCTCAGTCCAGCTTCTTCCCGCATAACGTTTTGTAAAGATCAGCTGCAGTACCGCCCAAAATAAAAATCCGCCAAACAGTATGATCGATCTCAACTCGCCATTACATAATAGATGGGCAGTGGCCCACAGTTTTAGACCGGCCAGCTGAGGTTGGCGAATAAAACGTTTTAAATCGGTGGGCAGAAAGGTAGCGCTAAGCAGAATGATCGCAATCGGCACTAGCAGCATGGTGATATGGCGTGTCCATGTTGGCGGTAACCACACCGGTGTTGGCACGATTGAACGCCAGCCGGTCACAATCAGGAATAGTGCGCTGAATACGATGGTGGCAAATAGCACCCGCCAGAGGGGCTGGCCAATATTGACGATCGCAGCCTGGCGAAAGTGGGGGGCCAATACGGGAACGAAGTGGATAACTGCCCATAAGAGCAGCCCTGATACGAGTAAGAGCATCAATATAAGCTCGGTTATTGTTATTGGGGCGCCAGCCTACCACAACTCTTATCGGCCGGTCGAAGTCGGGATATCGGCTTCTGGTGCGTTCCGGTTAATTGCCGTCTGTACAACGGGCAAACAGCTGCTCTAACCAGGACTCTGCTTCCGGGTACTCATTTGCCTGTAAAACAAACTCCTGTCCCCTTGCCGCAGCTTTAAGCAGGCAATGGCTCTGCTCTTGCTGCCACCGATCAGCCCGGTGGTGATAGCTGAGTGGCGTTCTGCTCTTGCCGGGTAATAACCAACGGAGTAATTGCCAATGGCTCGGGCTTGGAGCGTTTGGTGCGGTCAGTTGTAGCTCCTCCATTGCGCTGGGGAAGAGGCCCGCTGCGGGTATGCCACCCTCCTTTTTGGATAGTTGCAGGCGATCAGCCGCTAGATAGAGTGTGTTGTTGAGCAAGGATCTGCTCTGGCAGTGAGGGTGGTAGCGCAACCAGGCGGGAATAGCGCATGGACTTGCTTCCGGCTTAAGTATCTCTCCCACCTGCAGCCATCCCCAAAGCCGGTGATGGGCCGGGGAGGCCGTGTCCCATTGGTAGCGACCGGCTGATTTTTTGACCGCCCGAAAAAGGCCAAAGAAGAGGAACAGGTCTCCTCTGCCCACACCTTGATTGCGCAAATGGGCCTGTGCCGCGCCGTGCTGGCCAAGTACCGGTCGCCAGCCGGTCGACCGCTTTAACGTCTGATGGGAGAGGTCTGGATCCAGGTGTGCTCCTTGCCGGGCGCTGATGTGGCCCTTGGTTAATGCCCTCAGTAGTTTGCTTGGGGGTGCTTGTGGCCATTGTAAATCCTGATATCGGATCACAGAAGCGGAGTCGGGTATCGGTAATGAAAGGAGCGTACCGTCTGGAAATATTGGGCTGGGAACGCCACCGGCGCTGGAATCGAATCCTTTACGGCTGAAAATAACCTTCAAATCTTATCGCTCACGGCCGGGTTGAGGAGTGCAACCTTTTTATTTCTGGCTGCGTCTGAGGTGGAAGTAACCATAGTGGTTAATCAGAAACAGAGTGCCTTCTGTCGATAGTCAACTCAAGTAAATCAGGAGTATCTATATGAGATCTGTCCCGTTGATGACATTAGCTGTCATGTTAACGCTATTAAGTGGATGTGTAATTATTGATAAGGATGATAGCTGGGATGAAGAGTCGGCTTGGCACTCTCGGCAGGAGAGCAATAACCAGATTATTAGTCAGTTAGACATTGGGGCTGAACGTGATCGGGTTGTCGAGCAGTTGGGAACGCCGGACTTTACCGAGGCGTTCAGCCTGGCCGGTAACAACTACTATGTGCTCTATTATCGTACGCATTGGGTTAAGTCCGACGGCGAAACGAAAAAGAACGAGACTACGCCGCTTATTTTTCTTAATGGAGACTTAATTGGTTGGGGGAATACGGCCTTGGAAAATATTATTGCCTCTGGAAACTGAGCCGTACGCCAGGGATAGGTGTGGGAGTGGCCGGCTTGCAAAATCGGTAGCCCCAGCTATTGAAACGGCTGGGACCACCGTTATCCGATCACTTTTCTATCGGTAATCCGGTTCTAGGGTCAATTCTATCCAGTGATGGACCATTGTAGTCGCCTAACAAAAATTTAATCACCGATTCCCCATAGCGGTTGTACCAAAAATCCCCCATCGCTTTCAGCTTTTTAATATTGCTGTTGCTGATATCGTCCATAGCGTCATCCGGGGCGGAATCGAGCCCAGGCTGGCGCTTCATTTCAGAATTGACGCGTATATAATTGCCGGGGTTGATAATGGTTTGTGCCTGGTAAGCAACCACCCGTTCATCGGATAGCAGATCCAGGATCGAGCCTTTGGTAACCCAACCCAATGCCCCCCATTTACGGGATTCCGGACCATTGATTTTGCGGGTGCGGTAACCGGTACCGATGGAGAGTACGCGCAGTTGCTCCATTGGCGTTGTGGCAGCCCAAATTTTACGTGCCTCAGCAACGGCGCACATGGTTGGATTATTGGCTGTGACTCCACCATCAACCAACCAGGCCTCATCGACAGCGCCGCCGAGGCGCAACTCTTTAGTGGGGAAATAGGTTGGTGCTGCGCTGGAAGCGTCGGCCACATCGCAGGAGAGCAGTTTCAGGTGGGTTGGTTCGGTCGACTTTATGACTTCTGGTCTGCGTGTTTCGATACTGTAGGTAACCGCCAACACATGTTTATCGCTGGCAACATCACCGATTTTGGCGGGCCCCATATTTTTCTTCAGTAGCTCAGATTTGCCTTTGGCTTCGTATTTTGGGGAGTTGATACCGTCTAACTCAAACCAACCTTTGTTGTCTGCGAATATCTTTCGGGCGTTGGTCACATTGTAGAGCTCATTGATCTCGCTGACGGTCAGCTGGGTTGTCGCTAACGCCAGTGCGATGATGGCACCAGTACTGGTACCCGCATAAAAGTCGACACAGTCACGGAGGCTTTTTCCGTAGCTGTCTTGTAGCTCTTTTTCTACGTGACTTAGAAATTGTGTTGTGGCGGCACCGCGGATACCACCGCCGTCCAGTGACAGTATTATTTTTGACATGGTCTATCCTTTGCCGGATCGGCATTACATTATTGTTTTGTATTTGGATTGCCGTTTAGTGGCGGCCAATAATCGTTTCAGGATACTGTGATGCAATGGACCGAATTATCTCAACTCAGCCGTGTTGCAATTGGGAAAACAGAAATTGCTGCAATTGGTAGGCTCTGATATTAGCCTAATCGGTAGGTCGGGAAAACCGCTTTGCCAGGTGCATTATTCAAAGTGGGAATTAAAACCGCAATCGTCCGGTAACAGGCGCCCGGCTATCACCCGCTAGCCAGCTTGGTGCCTTCCTCAACGGCCAAGTTTACTGCGAAGATCGGCTCTGGGTGGATTAATAGGCGGGCGCTGAGGCTCCCATAGCCGTTTAAACTAAGCCTTGTTCACAAAGTACTTGTGTTGCGTGGAGCCAGTCTATGTGGAAAACCCAACATCGGTTAGCGGGATGGTTTGTCATGGTTATTACATTCCACTAAGAATTTCTGGCAAAAAGCGGTTGCTACCCTGCTATAACCCATCTTCTTCCCTTCGCAGCTGCGATAGTGGGTGGCATGGTTCATGAAAGCACTTCCCGAGCAAGCAAGGGTATTTCTCTCACGAGCTCACTTATGTTGGGTGAGCGTTGCGCTGTTCCCGGAATGTCTGGCTTTAAAAAGAGATTGTTCGATGGCTGAGCCACCTAAAATGCGTCTACCTTATGCGCCCAATGGATTGCGTTTGGTGGAAAATTCGCGGCCAGAAACGAGCTCGTCAGCCGCTCTCAGTGGCGATCAAGCGGATGCGAAGCTTAAATTTCTCCCCGGCATGGCATTGCCAGCCGCTGTATGGTCCGATTATTGGCCAATAGGGCCTACTCGGGATGAATTGGTCAGCTGCTACACTTTAACCAGTAGTAGTGGGCAGGCTCAGCCTGCGATTGAAGGTGATATTGCTTACGCCTGGGATACGCAAAGTGGTGGTAATCAATCGTTTAGTGAAAACGAATTTACGCTGCGTCAAGCCACACTCAAAGATTTAACTATCGAACCTATAGCGGGTGGGCACTTTATTTCGATAACGCCCAGTTTCACCATAGGCTACAACAGCTGTGGTTTCGCAGCCGAGCTCGCGGAAGTTCGCTTGGTGGAGTCCAAGCGTACCATTTTGCTGGATGATGGCTCTCTACTCGATTTATTGGATACTGATCCAGCAGAAGCACCGGTGCTTTACCTGTGCAATGAGCAAGATGCCAGTGTGCTAAGTAGACTAGGACGTGGTCAAAGCCTTGGTATCGAACAGGATTACTGTTACGAAGATAGAGTAGGGCAGGCATTGGCAAAAAGGGCCAATGGTGAGGTAGTGGCGAGCTATACGCTGCTGGAACGCTACACCAGCTTCTTTATGCAACGGCCACTCACCACAAATGGCTCTGACAGTATCTGGGTACCGGCCTATTTTCCGATCAGCTGGGGTTGGAGTATCAGAGTGGAACCGGAAGCGGGCGATTGGGTCATAACCCGCCGTAAACTGATCATGCCAGTTGTTGGCCACGAAGGTTTACAACTGCCCCGCTGGCAAGGGAATTCCATCGATTATTCAGCATCGGTCGAATATACCGATAGTGAACTATAAGGGATTTTATTTAGTCAGAGCACAATAGCAGTATTATGGTGGAAAAAATGACACAGTCAAAAAGCGGTACTACGTCACAAATGCATACAATTGGTGACTCTTTATCAAGGTTGATACCGGGTTTACAGCGGGAATATAACCGCGGAATCAACCGCGATTTATCTCGCGGCCAATCTGAAGGTGTGTTTGCTCGTCAACTCCTAGCGGTTGAAAAACAGTTGTTAGAGCAGGCTATTGATCTGGTTGAGCAGGTGAGCGCCGATGGTCAGTTATCATCTGAAGAGAAATTACAGTGGTTGGCTTGGTATATTGAGCAAATCGGGGTCTACAAAGATACCCTGATTGAGTACGCACTGCGATTCAACAGAAGCTCTTGTGCGCTCTCTAACTTCAAGCAGGAACATCTGCCCAGCGGTGAATATCTGTCTGAAGTGCTCACCAACATTGAGTTGAGCTGGCAGGCTTGGTGCACCAATATTCAAGGCAGTGATAAGGTCGCTTAAGATTCGACTACCCTAATCGCCACTATCCAGATGTTTAGCTGGTGGCCTTTAAGCACTCTTCTTCTCTGTGCGGTAACCCAGCGGGTAAACTCCCTTCCAAATAGGCGATTACCGCAGCCAGTGGTTCCGTCTCTGTTGTGGTTGTCAACACGGTATTGCGTTCAGCTAAGCGCCGTGTAACACCTTCCCCTCCCGATCCGGCAATAGCGACATCCACGCTGTGCAGCGGATGACGGTTGCCATCACCTCGGACATGCCACTCATGCAAGCTGCCCAACTCGGTGAGGGTTAGGTCCCAAACATGAGTGGGTTGCTGCCCTTCAATGGAGTAAACCCGCCAACTCAGCGCGCGGCCGGCATGGGGAGAAATAGTACCGTCTGTGTCGAGAGCAACTGCGATAATGGGAAAAGCCATAGTTTTCACTTCCGGAAAGAACCTGAACCAATATGGGTTACCGTTGAATATTGCTTAATTTACTGAAAGGCGCCAACACTCCGGTTGATCTCAGACAAACCCGGTCAATAAATGGTGGGGTATTAATTGCACAATGGCCAGTTTGTAGAAAGTGTGCGGCAGGAGAGCCTGCCTGACTCATACACACTCAAATTTTTATCGAAGCAGCGCAAGCCTTTCAGCCATATAGCAGGCTGTTGAAAAACTAAAAAAATTTAGACAATACCGGCATCTTATCTCGGGTGACCATCCATGCGCGGCGACTCAATAAATCAGGGTGAAACTTTTCAGCTATGTCAGCCTGGAATCCCGTATTCCAGATAATCGCCCCATATGCAATGGTACGCAAAATCGTCGATACCGCACCGGCAGAGATCGAACCTGCTTTTGATGAGATTTACTCCTCAGTCGGCAGACCATCCATTCCGCCAGAGCAACTGATTCGAGCTATGCTACTCCAGATATTATTCACCCTTCGATCAGAGCGGCAGTTGGTGGAACGACTGGACTACGACCTGATGTTTCGCTGGTTTGTTGGCTTGGCTATGGATGATCGCGTCTGGAACCACTCGGTATTTTCCAAAAACCGGGATCGTCTGATGCGGGGCAATATTGATGAGCTGTTTTTTCGACGCTATCAAAAAGCTGGCGCATGCCAAGAAACTGATGTCCCGCGATCACTTTTCTGTGGATGGCACCCTCCTGGAAGCTTGTGTGTCGATGAAGTCCTTTAAGCCCAGGGATAGTTCAGATGATGACGATGGCGAGAACTTTCACGGGCAGAAGCGCAGCATTAAAACTCATGCCTCCACAACAGACGGTGATGCCAAGCTGTATAGAAAGAGTGCAGGCAAGGAATCTCGTCTGTGCCACATGGGGTATTTATTGACCGAGAATCGAAACGGTCTAATTGTTGAGGTAGAAGCCACAGAATCCGGCACTCGACTGAAGTGGGATGCCGGTACAACCCTGTCGGCCGATTAGGGTTCGCGCCCTGGAATGACGGTTGGTGCGGACAAGGGCTATGACACGGGAGAGTTCGTCGATGGCTGTCGAGGCTTATTGGCTGCTGTAGACGTTATAGCCTGTGGCTTCTTTTTAGCCGGAAATATTCATTTACCAGGCGAATGTGAAGCTGCTCTGGTAATGAGTCGACTACAACGACACCTGCATTAACGAGTTTGTGTAGTACTTGTTGGCGTTCGGCCATAAATTGATGAGTGGCAGCATAGGCCAGGGAGTCTGAAAAATTGGTCGCGGGGCGATTCAGTGTTTCATCCAACAGGTGTTCCCGTAAACTGGCGACCATGACTACATGGCTTTTGGAGAGGAGACGAGTCGCTTTGATCAGGTCTTCGCTGTCTTCCTCGCGTATATTGCTGACGATAATCACCAGGGAACGGCGCCGATGCCGTGCTTGGAACTTCTCCGCCACCTGTAAAAAATCACTGTTTTCCAGTGTGCTTTGTAGATCGAATAGCAAATTAAGCAGCCGATTAACGCCCATACTGCCTTTTACCGGGCTTAACCATCGCTCCTGCCCGGCGAAACTTGCGAAACCAGCGCTATCCCCCTGTCGTATTGCGATGTAGGCTGTTAACAAAATGGCATTGAGGGCATGGTCGAAGTGGCTAAGTTCACCATCCTTGTGGCGCAATCGACGGCCGCAATCCAGTAGGAAAAATATTTCCTGGTTGCGTTCATCCTGATACTCGCGTGAGATGGGTTTACGTTGCCGGGCGGTTGTTTTCCAGTCTATCTGGCGTAACGCGTCACCTTCGATAAACTCTCGCAACTGCTTGAACTCCATCCCCTCTCCCCGACGCTGGGAGAGGTGTATGCCTAATTGCCGTACATGTTGTTCCACTCCCAGAGCGGCGATATGTGCAATAGGGGAGAAGTTTGGATAGATTTTTACCGTGCTGTGATTACCTATTCTTATTTTGTGTTGCCACAAGAGCCAGGGGGAATCGACCCGTACGATGAACTCTTGCAGTGTTTCAACACCTCTGTCTGTTGGTATGACGCTGTAAAGGACTTCACTCTTTTGGTTGGGTTTTAAGCGTAGCTTAACGGGTAACTGCTTGATGTTCAGTTTGTCCGACGGCGCCTCCGCCAGAATAAGTGTTAATTCACGCGGCAATTGATTATGGAGCACTGCTCTCGCTTTACAGTTAACGCCTAATCCCAAAGACCCGGGTAACTCTCTTTCTATGCTGAGCTTTTGGTTTAGTGGCCCGGGGCGAAAGGCATCTATCAGAGCGGCAATGGTCAGTAAAATGCCTAATCCCAACCACACCTTATCCAGGTAGCCAAAGGGCAGTCCGCTGATTCGAGCGGCACTTATGGCCAGTGCCAATAGCGCCCAAGCGCTAAGCAACAGCAGTAAGAATTTTCCAGGCCTCATATGCGGGGAGCGTCCACCGAGCTGATTACCTGCATAAGTACCTGATCGCTGGTGAGCCCTTCAATTTCCATCTCGGCAGCCAACTGAATTCGATGACGCATTACGGGTAAAGCCATTGACTTGATGTCATCCGGTGTAACGTAGTTCATACCCCGCATCAGCGCGCGGGCACGTGCCCCACGCAGCAGTGCCAGGCTGGCGCGTGGGCCTGCTCCCCGTTGAATGGCAGCGCTCTCCCGGCTGGCTCGCACCAGGCGGACTCCGTACTCCAGCACCTGCTGGTCCACTTCAATATTGGCAGCAACCGCCTGCATGGCTTGTATATCCTCGGCGCTGATGATCGCTTCGCTGGCTCCGAAAGCGTGTTGATCGTCTGTATGGCCGCTGGTGATAACGCTAGTGATATGTAGTTCATCTTCCAAACTGGGGTAGTCGATGAATATTTTCATGAAGAAGCGATCAAGTTCAGCCTCTGGAAGGGGGTAGGTTCCCTCCTGGTCGATGGGGTTTTGTGTTGCCAGCACCATAAAGGGTTTGGGCATAACTTTGGAGGTGCCCTCCAACGTAACTTGACGCTCCTGCATTACTTCAAGTAGGGCTGCTTGGGTTTTAGCCGGTGCCCGGTTGATCTCATCAGCCAGCAGCAGGTTGGTAAATATTGGCCCGGTGCGCAGCCGGAAGCGGCTGTTTTCCATATCGTACATAACGTGGCCAGTAATATCGGCCGGCATCAGATCCGGGGTGAACTGAATACGTTTGAATTCTCCAGCAAAACACTCGGCTAATGCACGAACTAGCAAGGTTTTGCCAAGCCCAGGTATGCCTTCGATCAATACGTGGCCATTGGAGAGGAGTGCTACCAATACCTGGTCAACCACTTCGGGTTGGCCGAGTAACTTACTGTTTAATTGCGCGCGAATTTTGGCGAGAAGGGCGCCGGCTTGTTCTATATCCATACTATTTACTCTGCTGTCGTTATAGCTTCGCTTTTATCGTTTGAAGGGATTGAATGGTCTCGGTAAACACCAGCTCGCTGATGATGTCGGTTTGCGCCATAGCGCTGGCTACTCGTTCCATCGGCAGTTGTGCCAACTCTGCTAGTTTTTGGTACTGCTGTGCTTGGGAGAGTTGATTAAAACCGCCAATATAAAAACCTGCCCTCTGTTCGATCTCTTGCCGAATGGAGGCGAGTAGTGCATTCGATTGTTTCTGTTGCCATAAATAATCACCCACCGCCTGAATATGTTCTGCCAGTGAACGGCGTACGGTGTAGTTGATACCGGTGGCGGGTAGAAAGCGTCTGCTGCGGTAATAGAGCCAGGTTATGAGTAGCAAGCCACAGGCAATTACAAATTCCGGAGCATTCTGCCAAATAAGGGCAGCTAGCGATGGCATGTTACTACCGACAATAAAACGCACGGTTTTTGAGTAGTCGGTTAGTATCGAAAGCAGGTAGGCGTGGTCAAACTCTTCGAGGTAATAGTTTTGCCAGATGGCCGGGTCCGACACCACCGAAACCATTCCCTCGCCAATATAAAACTGCATAAAGTGCGTACCCCACTCGCTACCTTGCCAATAGAAGGGCTGGCTGTCGCTCTCTGTGTCTTCTTCGTCATCCATGTAGGGGTGATAGAGGGCCGTGGCTGGGTTGAAATTAATATGGAGTACACCATCTACCTCATCGAACTCGAGCTCAGTGATCAGGCTCGGGTCGGTGCTCTCCTCTATGGGGGCTTTATCAGTTCTGTTATTGTTATTGTCTGTGGTATCACTGCCACTTATTTCGTCGATGGGGTGGTGGCTATCGTCGCTCTTTTCCGGTGTATCAAGCAGCTCCTTTAAATTGCCATGATCTTTGGATTTAACCGGCTCCTCTGTATCGTCATCGTTTTCCCCTGAGGCTTCGTCATCGAAGAAATAGTTGGTGCGGTCACAGTCACAATCGGTGCTGTAGATCTCTATACCCAGCCGTTCCAGCAAGGCGGAGCTGCCAGCTTCCCAATCGGTTGGTGGGCCAGAGAGAATTAGGTGCCCGCCGTTGCTTATCCACTGCCATAACTCTTCCGTCTGCTGTTTGGTGAGTACATTGCGGGCGTCACTAATAAAAATAGTGTCAATTTCACTGAGCGGATTGGCGTTTATCAGACTGTTACTGGTTGTTGCCTCGATACCGGCCCGGGCCAGATATTTTTCGGCGGCCAGGTATCTGTTTTGGTAGGCCGTTGGACTCCAGCCTAGTTTTTGGGTCTCGTAGTAGGGTTCGAAAAGTAGGAAGAAGGCCGCTGTGGGCAGTGCAATAAATAAAATAAGTATCAGCAGGATGAATTTATTCTTCACGGACAAAAACCTCCTGCCAGCGACCACACAGATGTTCTATGTGGATTTGTGCTGGTACTTGGTGGCCGTAGGCTAGCCGTTGCCAAGAGATGGTTAGCTCTTCTGTATACTGGCTCAAACTGACATTGCCGCCGGCTTTTACGATATTCACACATTCGCCTTCAGTGTGGCTGTCGTAAAATCTAAAGCCGTGGTCGTGCATCAGGTTAGCCAGGCTTGCCCGATAGAGCAGGCTCAGCGCCTGGCGATATTGTTGCTGTTGGCAGAGTTCTGCTACGCGAGTCGGAATGTCGTTGGGCAAGCTCTCTTGGGTGACCTCTAAACCAAATAAAATTTGTGCTTTTTCGCTAGGTTTGCCTTCATTGGGTGCTCCCAGTTTCTGCACCAAATGCCGGATGTTTTGCCGGTATTTGTAGAGCAGCCAGCCTATGAGGAGAGCGGCCATACCCCAGAGCATGATCTCAAAAAAGAGTGCGAAGTCTGGTAGTTCTGATTTGCGCTCTTTGTCGCCTGCTTTGTCGTCATCCTGGGAGAGAAGCCATTCAAAAAAGGCATCCAGCTTTTCTTCCCACCAGCTCTTCTCTTCGGAGTCTGTCTCATCTTGGTTCTCTGAACCCTTGCGGCGCCAGTGTTTAACCTCGGCAGTGCGGTTAAAGGTCTCTTCGGCCATGACCTCTTTAATCAGGTTTTTAGCGGCTTCAGCACTGTTAATTTCGAGAACCGGTGGGGTGCTTTCCTGCTCGGGCGCGGTTTCTGCCAGGCTTTGCGGGCTGGGTAGCCATAGGCAGAATGTTAGTGCGAGTGCTAGTGCCAAGCCGATGATCAGGCCGCGCTTAGGCGGTTCTGCTGGGGTGGTGTTCTCAGCCATCTGTCGAAAGCGAATTTCGACATCCCAGGCTTCCAGTTCAATACGACGGTTTATATATAACGCGAAGCCGGCACCAACATAAAAGGGGGCGATTAAGGACATGGCTATGGTCCATAAGCCATATTCTATCCAGATGCCGGTTGTGGACTCCATAAAGTCGCTGGTAAGCACGCCGTAATCAGTCTGCTCGGGTATTAACAGTTCCACAAAGATTAATGTTCCGTAAACCAGGAATACTTCTAAGCAGATGCAGACGATGGATAGCCAGACAGCGGCGCCGGAATTGCGGCGGTGTAGCACGCGCAGGCGATCTGCTCGTTGCTGACCAGACAACCCTTCAAGTACCGTGATGGGTAAATCGTAAGAGCGGGTAAAACTAAAGCGGCGATAGGAGAGGCTGGCCAACCACTCAAAGCGATAGATAGAACCGAGCTGCTTTAGTACTTCACCAACCCCTAACTTTTCACCGAACAGAGCCCGGCTAATAAAAAAGAGGGGCGCCCGATCGAACAGCGGTTTAAACCACCAGATGATGATTAGGGCGAGCCAATCGTAATTTTGTAACGCGAGAGCGGTGATGCTTGCCAGTACCATCATGGGGATCAGCCAGGTTAACAGCAATGGCCTGTACCACTCTTTGGCCAGCCGGAATCCCAGGTCGATAGCTTCCCAAGCGCTTCGTAACCGCGGCTCAATATTGATGCGGTTAAGATTCATAGCGCCTGCCCGAAAAACAGAAGTAACTCAGTAACATGATCGCCATAGCCGCACCAAAGCTGTATTTGATCACCAGGGGCAGGGAGCGGGTGGAGGACCAGAAGGCTTCTATGAAGGCGGCGATCACCAGCATCAGCGCTGCGCCGTAGACAATCAGAATGGCTTCTCTGCCGGCCAGCCGAACGGCATCCACTCGCTTAAGTGGTCCAGGGTCGAGGAGTTTGAGGCCGAGTTTAAGCCCGGCGGCACCGCAAAAGACGATGGCGGTGAGTTCAAAGGCGCTGTGGCCAACCACAAAGCCATAGAAGGTATCGATGTAACCAATCTGCGTAAGATACCCGCCAACGCCACCTATGGAGATGCCGTTAAAAATAAGAAAAAAGATAGCTCCTACGCCAAATAGCATGCCGCCAGCAAAGGTACGAAACCCGATACCTACATTGTTTTTTATGTAGAAGCCAAACATGGCGAGATCGGTTTCGGAATCCCGCTCCCGGCCGATTGATTCGTTGCCAGGGTCGTACATGGAGTCGAAATTACGGACAGCGTCGGGGTCCATAATGGAGTAGATCATATCTTCATTAACGAAGCAGGCGGTACCCATGGCTATCAGTGGCAGGTAAAAGAGGATGCTGGCCCACAACACGTAGGACTTGTTGCGCCGTATGACGGAAGGAAAACCGTACACCAAAAACCACAACCAGCGGCTTTGCGAAACGGCACTGCGCCGATAGAGGACGTGATGAGCCTCTACTACCAGGCGGTTTAGGCGATCAATAAGGTGGCTGGTATAGCGCCTGGATTTGGCCACGGCCAATTGTTGACACAGGGCGCGATATTGCCGGGGGAAGTCCGCCCCGGGTTTGCCCTTGCTGTCGTTCAGAACGGATTCCACCTCCAACCATAGGGGTTGGTTTAGCTCTTCAAACGCTTGCTGCTTCAATCTTTTTCACCTAAAAGCCAGCGGCCCACACTGTGCAGATAATTGACGGCTGACTGCCCATGCAGGCCATGTACTGGCCGCAGTATGTCTGCCAGCTCCTGCTGGCGACTCTCTGTGAGTTGTTGATGGCGCTCGGTAAAGCCAATAATGGCAATTTGATCTTCCAAGGCCAGAGGAATCGCCGGAGCCTGAGCGATCACGGCGGGCAACACGCTCTTTTTCTGCTGCGGTTCGCGGTGAACGACCAGAGTACCAGCGGCGATATCTCCCAGTCGCTGAAAGTGTTGGGTGAGTATCAGGCTGATCAAACCACCGAGATAGAACATTGGCAGAATATCCACGGTGCGTAGCAGGTTGCGGACGACGGAGGTGTTCCAACCCACCGGGGTGAGATCATCATTGACCACCTGAATTGCGAGAATCTGCTTGCCCGGTGTTTGGCCCTTGTTCAACACCTCAAAGAAGACCGGGTAGAACCACTCAATCAGGAAGAAGATCACCAATAGGATCCCCATCGCCCATCCTAGTACGCCAAACACCATCATGGCCAAAAAAAGGACGCCGGCTCGAATGGCGAGGTCGATACTAAAGGCAAGCATACGCGGCACCGGCCCGGCTAATTGAGCCTGGAGATCGATGCCTTCGGGGGTTTCTACGCGATAGCGGGTGTCAATCATGCAGCTATGGGGTATTTATTGAGCAGAGGCTGGCTCACAGCCAAACATATTACGGTACATCACGCCAATGGTAACCACGGCGAAAGGCAGGAACCAAAGTAGGCCGATAAAACCGGCGAAGAAAGCCAGTGTGATGACGTACCAAGGGGTTGAAGCCACAATGGCGACCATACCAGGCAGAAACAGGGCAAGGTAACAGAGCATTAATAGAATAAAGATGCCAAAGAAAGAGAACCATTTTTTGGTGGTGATTTTTCTTGAGGTCTCCATGGCTTGCCAGACGGGCATATCTTTTTCGGCGGCCACCAGGGTGGCCATAAAATAGGCAATTCCCAAATAGATTGCCGGCAGAATAAAGAGAAGTAACGAGAGCCAAATGAGTAGTGTGCTCAATAGGTAGGTGCCACCAATACGAAGAATTTTTCCGAAATAGTTAACGACGCTGGTGGCGTGGAGTGGGGCGTCCACCGCACGGCGTACCCCCAGCATCAGCAGGCCCACCATTAGCGGTGCAGTAGCAAAGAACATCACTGCGATGGTTAGAAAGCTCAATACAGCCGGGACTACCGCCTGAAGCATTGGGTCGTCAAAGGCGACCGCGCCCAGGCCAATGAACACCGCCATAAACATTTGTGCGCCAAACGAGATGGCGGTATTGATTACCCAGCACAGCAGCAGGCCAAGCCA
This sequence comes from Halioxenophilus sp. WMMB6, assembly GCF_033283405.1. NCBI lineage: Bacteria > Pseudomonadati > Pseudomonadota > Gammaproteobacteria > Alteromonadales > Alteromonadaceae > Halioxenophilus > Halioxenophilus sp. WMMB6. The sequence continues at coordinate 975,311 of NZ_JAWMQR010000001.1, read as the reverse complement.
TATCTTGGTTTTAGCCCCTTTGGTGCGGGCCCAGGCTTCAGTAAATATGGCGCCTATGGAGAGTTCGTAATCGCCTCTAAGGCCGGCCTCTATAGAGCCATATTGGGCTGAGTTGGTATCGATATGTTCAAACAGTGACGCCTTGGGCGCCTGGTATATATCAGTCATCGGACCCACCTCCTTGTTGCATTATCCTGTGTGCATTTCCCGTCACTATACTCACAGATGGCCTTAATTTTTGTCGAGAAGCGCAGCAAAGGATCTCTCTCTGAGCTATTTGGCACTGGCTTTTCGCTATATGCTGGCTTTTATTGTAGTTTAGCCCCACCAATTAGCCGTTAATAAAAGGTAAACTGGTGCCCAATTTTGTACAGCTATACGGCGTTGAGCGCAGAATAACCGGCACTGAAGGCCATTAAAAGCTGTGAATGCCACAAATGTGCGCTTGGGAGGTAAATTTGTTAAAAGCGTTATTTTTAGATATGGATGACACCCTGTGTGATACCCAGGGGGCTAATAATAAGGCGATACAGCTGCTTGCCCGCGCTTTCCAAGAGTACCTGGCTACTGCAGAGCCGGAGGCTGGATTAGCGCAAGCTTATGTGGATGGTATTTATCGCCGTTGGACACCGGCACAGGAAGCGCGCTATATGCCGATTGTTCAAGAGGAGTCGGAGGAGAGTTTTCGCATTCAGCTGATTAAAGACCTGGCTTACGATGCCCATGGCAAGGAGCTGTCGGAAGAGGCTGCATTAGCCTTACAGACCAAATTCGATAGCGACCGCCTGGCGGCGTTTACTTTCTACCCTGGAATTGAGCAATTTTTAATCGAGGCTCGTAAATACTTTACCTTAGTGGTGATTACCAATGGCCCAGAGTATTCACAAATTCCCAAAGTTGAAGCTGTGAATCTGAGCCGCTATGTCGACCATATTGTTATCGGCGGTCAGGAGCCAGAGCAGAAGCCCGCAGCCAGTATCTTTTTTAAGGCATTGCGACTGGCCGGATGTGAAGCCCATGAGGTAGTGCATGTTGGTGATAGTCTGGCGGCCGATATCCAGGGAGCTCACAACAGTGGCATCACTTCAATCTGGATTCAGCATCAACAACCGCTGGATGCGGAACTGGGTATTAACCCACATCATACGCTTGTGCACCCCAGTGAAATTCCCGCGTTAATTCGACGGCTGCACCCCTTCTAAACTAATCTCTTTGTGTCTGTCTGTCTGTCTGTCGGGCAGGGCCGTTAGGCTCTCCTGATTGGATTGGGTAACAGCTGTGGAGTGGTGCAGTTGCTGCCACCTCTATTGCACATTTGAACCTCGTCGAGTTTGCCTCAGCTAGCCAGGCTGGGCGTCTGCCTGGGAAATCGCTTCAACGTGTACCTCGGTCGCCAGTGTGGCCAGGGATTTGACCACCATAACCTGGGCAAGTCGGCCGCGCATCGACAGCACGGTTATCCAGGCGTGGCTGTGGCTGGCTTGGGATTAATCCGTAGCCGGGCTGTGGAAGAGATATTCGGTGAGCCCAGAGGCCATGCCCGGTTTCAATAGAAATGTCTGTTTGACCGACAAAGAGGGCGACATGCGGGCGAATTCAATAGCGTTATGTTGATGGAAGGCCATTGGTTTCATCCCCGAGTGGGCGATGGCTACCTGCTGTGGATTAGAAATTTTATAGATGCAAGGGGCAGCGGGTACTTTGGTGGGTAAATAGAGGTAGGCAAAGATCAATGTGTTGGTGTGTAGGTGGGGAAGCAATCTTGAAAATATTGATTCAATTTGTGCTCTATTTAAGAAATTCAGGGTATCCCAAAGCAGCACATAGTCAAAGCGTACCTGGTTGGCAAAATTCAATGCGCTTCTGCCCAGTTGTGCCGGTTCAGTGCCGGTGGAATCGGTGCTGGCCTGTTGTAATGACATGACAATATTTTCGGAATAGACCTCGCGAAAATATTTACTCAACCACCCGGCATTATGGTGATTACTCGGGCCAAGATCCAATAGGGTTGCCCGTTGATCTAACTGTATTGAGGCCATGCTGGGTGACGTGTGCAGGGGTAGACCGCTAACTGCCATGGACTCTAGGAATTCGGTTTTGGCCACTGCACGTTTAAGCAGATGATTTTGATCTGGAGAATATTTTAAAAGATATTCTGCGATCCCCGGTGCCATGCCTTCCTTATTGGCCAAGCCCTCCTGTACGACATAACCCGGTATGTGTTTAAGCAACTGATAGGTGGCCAGCTGAGGCGTTTGACGATCTGCCAAATCACTCTCACCAAGCTCCATAAAATACTGGTCGACGATTTTAAATGCTCGTGGCCTGGCGGGAATCAGCTTTTGGGTGTAGTGAAAAACCTGTAGTAGGCAGTTAGGTGTGCAGTAGGGTTGCATCATTGCCAGTAGGGTTTTGATGGCATCGGGTGTCAAATAGTTGAAAAGATCCCAGGCCAGGATGGCATCGAACTTTTGTTTGCCAACCTGGCTTTGTAGGTACTCTTTTAGGCTCTCAAGCTGTAACTCAGCATGCAGTTGCTGAGCATCGGCAATGAAACTATTGATATCCTCAAAATGAATATTGCATTTCAAGTCACTGAAAAAGTTAAAGGTGCTTGGCCGCATAGGTCCGAGGTCGAGTACCCGTTTAGTGCGTTGATCTGCGGACAGTTCATTGTAAATGGCTGTTAGAGCCGGGGAGCGATGCAGCACCATAGAGGTCAACGCCATAAAGACAGCCAGAGGCATTCGAAGAGTTAAATAATAAATCGGTAGGGTAGCTTGGCAAAGCTGCCTGGGTTCGGGTTTTGATGGTCAAATTTAGCAACCCGTCCCCCAATAGAAAACGGGTTGTTCAACTCATCTGGCTTACCGCACACAAAGTTGAGTGTGCGGCCCTTCAGTCAGAGGGGTGATTTATTCAGTTTCGCTGTCACTAGAGGAGGTAGGGGCAGGGGTGGCTGTTGAGCTGCTCGCTACTGGGCTAATGGCGGCTGGGACAGCTTGGCTTTTAGGCGCGCTGGCTGCAGCGGCGGGCTTTTGGGGTTCACTTTTATGTGTATCCACGTCCATATCAATAGAGCCGCGGAACTTGGCGCCATCTTCCAGTACAACTCTGGCTGCGGTCAAATTGCCCTCCACATTACTGGAGGCGAGGATTGCAATTCGCTCCTGGCCAATGATGTCGCCCTTTACCTGGCCTTCGACGGTGACGGTTTTGGCGATCACATTGGCTTTAACAATACCTTGCTTACCAACCGTCAAATGGTTATCACGCAGATCGATAGTACCGTCTATCTGGCCTTGAACAATTAAGTCCTCTTCGCCGACCAGTTCACCACGCAGCCTGATTTTAGGCCCCAATACCGCAATGGGAGCTTGTGGCTCATTGCTGGAGAACTCATTGGTTGGCAGGGATGTAGTGCTTTCGAACTCGCTTTTGGCGTTTCTCATAACGGATTCTCCATGGGTGCTACTGCTTGCCTCTGCTAGCAAGTCGCTGGTGTCTGATGTTTCGGGGGTGAGGGGGATTTCAAAAGGGGTGTTGTTGCTTGGTACTTCGGCGGTTGGATCGTTTGTTTCCTGTGCTATAACGCTGAGCTCACTGATAGTCTCCTCCAGGTCACTCAGCTCTTCCATAAACACATCGGCTTTGCCCGCCGGATGGATACTTTTTCTGGATTTGCCTGGCCATATTTTGCCAATGCTTAATATGTGTTCGCTCATTAGTGCTTAAACCCGACTCTCTGGAATCTTTGTTCTTACAGCTTTTATTAAGCCTAGCAAAGTTTTGTGAAGTGGTAGTGAGGATTGTATTGCGGTGGCAACTATTTATGAGCAAGTGTGCAGGAGTTAACAATTTTAAAAATTGGTTGCGCCGACTTAATAATTAATAATGACCTGATGAGTGCTTTTTCTCGTGAAAAGTTATTTAGAAAAAATTGATATTCTGGATGGCGTGTAAAGTTGTTTTGTGATTAAGCGTGGTGGGTTTGCCAATATTATCATGTGCGAATTTTAGGTGGGCCAAGTATTACTTTGAGAGTAATGAAACAGAGCCTCTCATATTTATGCGCTATCTGCTTTGGTGGGTAATCGGATGGCCGGGATAAATCTTTGCCAAGCTGCTTTTGCTTTTATGAACGAAAGATTTAGGTCTGAAATAGGCGTGCTCTAACTATTTCGTTTAAGGTAATAACTGTCAATTTTTGGGGCAGGGTTATGAGCATTCTTTAAAAAAATCAGGGTATATATTGGAGTTTCTGGTTGGCGTAACCTATCTGTTTGTTAATTAAAAAAGCCACTTCTCCACTTCGGATAGATTGCCAATCATTAGCTGCTGCGCTTCAGGTTTGGCTTCAATTTTTTTTGGGTCTAAATTGAATTGCTGTAAAACATAATTCACCAAGGCGGCTCTGGTTTCTAAATAGAGTGCATTGCGCTGCATGCCATAATCTGTGGCCACCACCTTTCGTTGGGCTGGGGTTAAGCGGGTGTCTGGAATTATTTTTATCCGCACAAAGTGATGCCAGTAGGCATCCTCGTCGCTGCTGATTAGAGCTTCGTTGATCAGCTCTATTTCCCCTCGGAATCTACTGAGTACAAAATCTCTAAAGTCCCGGTTTTTTTCACAGTATGCTCGCACATGCCAGCGGTTACCGCTGAAAACCAATGTGTGTGGTTCTATAATTCTGCTCTCGGGTTTTGGGTTATTTAATGAGACATAGGTGGTTTCGACTCGATACTTTTTGCGGATGGCTAAAATTAATGTCGACAAAATAGTTGGGTTGATAGTTTTGCTAGGCGTTTGTACCGACTCTATACATACCGGTTGTAAACTATGGTCGAGCAAAGACACATCGAGTAAAGGGTCATCGATTTGATTGGCCGCAGTGAGCAGTTGCAGGTACTCGGTTACATCGCCGCGGGTGAAGACAGGTTTGAATCGAGAGCTGGGTCGATAACCTTTGAGTGTTTTGTCGTAGATAAGATTATAGGGGGCAATGTTGCTCAGATAGTCGTTGATATCCTTGGAGGCCTGTTGTCGACCAATGCCAAATGCTCGGCAGAGGTGGCTGGCATTGAGTTTTCCTTCCCAAAAACTGATAATTTCTATCACTTTATAGCGAAGTTTTAAGTCCATTTTGATCGCTTGTGGCTCACTCATTTCTGACTCAATCCTACAATATCTAGATAGTGAATCGGCTATTTAGTGGTTTTTGTCTAAAAAGATTGTAATGTCGTTCTTAAATAGATAAAACCTACCTGATTAGGCTACACATTTTGCCTTGCTGTAATTTGATATTCTGCCACGAATCACTCACTATTGGTTAGCCGTAGCGTTGAGCGACTAACCAACCCGCCCTCTATTATGAAACTGAACTAGTGGGTCCAACCGGGCTATTGGTATGAGCTCTTCCTGTGATCTCTATAAGTCTCAGTGCTATCGGTTATGGATCGCTCCGGTAAATTGATTGTAGAGCAAATGGCAATGTGGAATGCGGTCGATCTTTTCTCCAGGGTGTGAGGATGATTCATTACCAGCCTAATCCTCACAGACAAGAAGCATTGGCAAGCAGCGCTGATAAGACGCAGTGTGCAGTATCTTAAGGGTAGGGCCTGAGCGCGTTTGTCATTTTTCAATCATCGGTAGCACTGTTTACCTAAACAGAGATAACCATGGTTACGAGAGGTGTTTATGATTAGCGGCTTTTTCTCAGCGGTTAGCAGGCTGCGCTGGATTCAGCGCTGGAGCCTGAAGCGCAACACTTTAACCGAGAACGTGATGGAACACAGTTGGGAGGTGGCGGTTATTGCGCATCTGTTGGGCTGTATCAACAATCAACGTTTCCAGGGCCGGATCAACCCCGACCGGCTGTCAACGCTGGCGCTCTATCACGACAGCGCCGAAGCGATTACCGGCGACCTGCCCACACCCGTGAAATACTACTCGGAAGAGATACAAAAGGCCTATAAGGTCATAGAGCAGGACGCAGAACAGTCGTTAGTCTCGATGTTGCCTGTAGAGTTGCGTAGTGTTTTCAAGCAGGTAATCTGCGGCCAGGGTGTGAGTGAGGAAGAGGCTAAATTCATCAAGGCCGCCGATAACCTATCAGCCTACGTAAAGGCATTGGCCGAACTTGCCAATGGTAATCGCGAGTATGAGGCTACGGTCAGTAATTTGAAGACGCGTTTACACTCGTATGGATTGCCAGAGGTGGACTACTTTCTGTCGGTTTTTGTGGCGGAGGAGGGTGATCATCAGGGCCAGGTTAAAGATGCCGCCTCTGAATTCGAAGGCAGAACCATCTTTTCAGCCGATAGCATCCGCAAGCTGAAACTGGCATGAACCGTAGCTGCCAGCCTGGTGTTGGTTGCTTTCAGGGCACGATTGATCGGTTAGTGATGGTGGAGCTGATTGGCTCAGTTCGGCTCTCAGCGCAGTTGAGGGTGCTCTTAATAAAGTACATTTAATGAGCAAAAACACATTTCATGGAGCAAAAAAAGGTGGCCTAAGCCACCTTTTCTTTTTTGCAGGTATTAAACCTGAACCTCTTCGATCTGTACGGCGGCAATTTTCTTGCCTTCTTCCGCGTTCTGTTGGAACTCGGCAATTTTGTCGAAGTTCATGTAACGGTAGATCTCCGCTGACATGGAGTCCAGATTCTTCGCAAATTCCATGTACTCTGCCGGAGTCGGCAGTTTACCCAGAATTGCGCCGACTGCGGCCAACTCGGCTGAGGTCAGGTAGACGTTGGCACCATCTCCCAAACGGTTGGGGAAGTTACGGGTAGAGGTAGAGAGCACGGTGCTGTTGGGAGCCACACGAGCCTGGTTACCCATACACAGCGAACAGCCGGGCATCTCCATACGGGCGCCGGAGCGGCCGAAGATGTTGTAGTAGCCTTCTTCCATCAGGATGTGTTCATCCATTTTGGTAGGAGGTGACAACCACATGCGGGTGCTCATACCGCCTTTATGTTGGTCAAGCAGTTTACCAGCCGCGCGGAAGTGACCGATATTGGTCATACAGGAGCCGATAAACACTTCGTTAACTTCGTCGCCGGCAACTTCAGAGAGCAGTTTTGCGTCGTCTGGGTCGTTCGGGCAGCAAACGATAGGCTCTTTCACTTCGCTCAGGTCGATTTCGATAACCGCAGCGTATTCGGCATCGGCATCGCCTTTCAGCTGGGCAGGGCTTGCCAGCCACTCTTCCATCTTGCGAGCGCGACGTTCCAGGGTACGGGGATCACCGTAACCGTCGGCAATCATGGCGCGCAACAGAGTGATGTTGGAGGTGAGGTACTCTTTGATTGAACCCTCTTCCAGCTCAATGGTACAGCCGGCGGCAGAACGCTCAGCGGAGGCATCGGAGAGCTCGAACGCCTGCTCAACGGTCAAACCTTTCAGGCCTTCAATCTCCAGAATGCGGCCAGAGAAGATGTTTTTCTTACCTTTCTTCTCAACGGTCAGCAAACCTTGCTTAATGGCGTAGAAGGGGATGGCGTGCACCAGGTCGCGCAGGGTGATACCGGGCTGTCTCTCACCTTTGAAGCGAACCAGGACGGACTCTGGCATATCCAGAGGCATTACACCGGTGGCAGCAGCGAAGGCAACCAGACCGGAGCCGGCTGGGAAAGAGATACCCATTGGGAAACGGGTGTGCGAGTCACCACCGGTACCCACGGTATCTGGCAGCAACATACGGTTCAACCAGCTGTGGATGATGCCGTCGCCAGGACGCAGTGAAACACCGCCACGGTTGCGGATAAAGTCCGGCAGGGTGTGCTGGGTGTCGATATCAACTGGTTTAGGGTAGGCCGCAGTGTGACAGAACGACTGCATTACCAGGTCGGCGGAGAAGCCCAAACAGGCCAGATCTTTCAGCTCGTCACGGGTCATTGGGCCAGTGGTGTCCTGGGAGCCAACGGTGGTCATCTTGGGTTCGCAGTAGGTACCTGGGCGTACACCTTGACCTTCGGGCAGGCCACAGGCCCGGCCGACCATTTTCTGGGCCAGTGAGAAACCTTTGCCACTGTCGACGGGTGCGCTTGGCATGCGGAACAGGGTAGAAGGTGGCAGACCCAAAGATTCACGCGCTTTGGTGGTCAGGCCGCGGCCGATGATCAGGTTGATGCGGCCTCCGGCTTGTACTTCATCCAGAATGACGTCGGATTTGAAGCCAAATTCACTGATGACGTCGCCTTTCTCGTTGAGGATCTTGCCGTCGTAGGGGCGAATCTCAATGACATCGCCCATGTTCATTTCGTCAACCGGGGCTTCGAAAACCAGGGCGCCGGCATCTTCCATAGTGTTGAAGAAGATAGGAGCAACCTTCAGGCCGATACAGACACCGCCACCGCGCTTGTTGGGTACACCGGGAATGTCGTCGCCGAAGTACCAAAGCACGGAGTTGGTGGCAGATTTACGGGAAGAACCGGTACCGACCACGTCGCCAACAAACGCGACGGGCATACCTTTGGCTTTAATCTCTTCAATTTGCTTGAGCGGGCCGGTAACGGCGTGTTCTTCTGGTACCAGGCCATCGCGGGTCATTTTGTACATGGCGCGGGCGTGTACCGGGATATCGGGGCGGCTCCAGGCATCCGGTGCTGGAGACAGGTCATCGGTGTTGGTTTCACCGGTAACCTTGAAAACCACCATCTTCATGCTGTCGGCGACGGCAGGACGGCTGGTGAACCATTCGGCATCGGCCCAGGATTGCATAACGGCTTGGGCGTTGGCATTGCCGGCTTTGGCTTTCTCTTCCACATCGTGGAAGGAGTCAAACATCAGCAGGGTATGTTTCAGCTCTTCAGCGGCCAGGGTGGACAGCTCGGGGTTGTCGAGTGCGGCAACCAGAGTCTCGATGTTGTAACCACCGTGCATGTTGCCCAGCAGTTTGATGGCATCGGCTTTGGAAATCAGGGGACTGGTGGCATCGCCCTTAACAATGGCGGTCAGGAAGCCCGCTTTAACGTAGGCCGCTTCATCCACGCCGGGTGGAACGCGGTTAGAGATCAGATCCAGCAGGGTGGCTTCTTCTCCCGCTGGTGGGCTTTTTAACAACTCCACAAGACCGGCTACCTGTTCGGCATTCAGGGGCTTGGGAGGCACGCCTTCAGCGGCACGCTCTTCTACGTGTTTACGGTAAGCTTCAAGCACGGTGATATCCTCTTCTAAATAGGGTTACTCCTGACCTCAGGATCTCTGCTGCCGGAGGCTATCCATGTCACGCATGGATCGAGCGTTCCAGTTCGACCGGTGGCTCGGGCGGCGTATTCTACAGGATTCGACGAAGACTGTTAAGAATCTAACCGGTGATCGTCCAATGGCTGGTTGCAATTGCGGGTCAAAATCAAGCAAAAAGTGTACTAATTGGTCGTATTCTGACCAGTAGACGATGGTAGGAAATTTTTCACAAGCTTATTTGGCAAAAAGCGGCGACATTCAAGATAATAGCCCGCGTTCAATTTTCTCTCAGGGCTACACTCAGTATGATCTTCAAGCCGGTTAAAACCCCTTGTGTTGGTATCTGTTCTACGGGCATTGGCGATGATGTCTGTCGCGGTTGCAAGCGGTTCAGCCACGAAGTGATTCATTGGAACGGCTATGATAACGATCAAAGGCGGGTCATTGCTAACCGATTGGCCAGTTTTTTGGCCCAGGTAGTGGCTAACCATTTCTTCATAATTGATGCTGAAAAGTTGCAGGCGCAACTGCGTCACCAGCAAATCAGCTATCAATCGGATCAGGATCCAATGTGCTGGGTGTTTGATCTATTAAAAGCGGGCGCTAGCCAGATAACCGATATCAGCGTCTACGGTGTGGCCGTGAAGCGGGAGTTTCAGCATCTGACCCTAGTTGAGCTGAAGCAGTCGGTCGACCAGCACTTCTACCTGTTGTCTAAAGCGCACTACGATCGTTATTTTCGCCCGCCGCAACTGCCAGTTGCACCATCTCAGCTCTAGCCGCAGGTTAACTTCAAAGACTGCACCATTCTGTAAAACTATTTGCTGTAAAACTATTTGAGATTACTTATGGTTGATGCCCCCAAGGCTCAGGATTCAGCGCCGCGCAATTTAGATGCACTATTGACGCCCATCGATGCGTTTCTTCAGTGTCCCACGCCGGAGGCTTGGCTGCAGGAGGCCGTTAAGCCGGAGAACAGGCCAATTTTGCTGATTGACCATTGTAACTGTGAATTGAAAGCGGCACAGACTGGTTTACAACTGATGCGCCGCTACGCTTTGGCTGACGATGATAAAAGTGTTGTCGCTGAGTGGACCAAACCCTACGAGGATTTTGTCTACTTCAAAAAGGGGAATGGCATCTTCCCTGATAAAAAAGCGGTGCTGAGTGTGCCGTTAACGGCTTGTGAGGGGCAACCGCTGGCAGCTGAGATCATCCGTAAAATGGTCGCGCTGATTAAAGAAGAGCTTTTGCATTTCGAACAGGTCTTAGAGATTTTGCAGAAATCCGATATCACCTACGACGCCATCAGCGCCTCCCGCTATGCCAAGGGGCTAATTAAAATGGTGCGCACCTTCGAGCCGGCCACTCTGGTCGATAAGCTGATTATTGGCGCCTACATAGAAGCGAGATCGTGCGAGCGCTTTGCCCGTTTGGCCCCCAGGCTGCCACCGGAACTGGCTGGGTTTTACTACCGGTTACTGAAGTCAGAGGCCCGCCATTTCAGTGACTATTTAACGCTGGCAAACAAGGTCGCCCAAACCGACGATAGAGTCGCTTCAGGTTTTGAGGCTAGAGTACAAGAGATTGGTGCCGAGGAGGCGACCCTGATCTCGTCGCCTGATGACTGCTTCCGTTTTCACAGTGGTGTACCCGAAACGCTTTGTGCTTAAGTCTGGCCTATACCTTAGGCCGCAACACCCCCGTGTTGGAGCTAATGCAACACACTGCAAAACCTAACCACTGTTGAAACGGTAATTGCATTGCTGTGGCTAAATCATTATCAAAGCCATTTGCAGATGTTTGTTTTTTTCTCAATTGTGATAACCACTCAATTTTTTTGTCGCAACAGGCGGCTTTGCGATTTCTAGAGCTTGGTTTATCCAGGCTCGTAGCTGTTATTGGTATTTGAGTAATTTTTATGTTTGGTTTTTTTGAAAGACTGGTGGAGCCTTACCCACCGGAGCACCTGCAGCAACCGCCAAAAACACTGCTTGCGTTTTGTCGCCACTACACCAAGGGCATGGAGAAGATTTTGGTGTTGATGGCATTCATGACCGGCTGTTTGGCGGTTGGTGAAGCTTATCTGTTTGCCATTCTCGGGCAGTTGGTCGATTGGTTATCGGCCAGTGATCGGGAACACTTTCTAAGTCAGCAGTGGCCAAAACTGGCGGCGATGAGCCTTTATGTGCTGTTAATAATGCCGTTGGTGGTGTTTCTGCACTCGGCGGTGGTTCATCAGGCGCTGATGGGTAATTTCCCCATGGCGGTGCGTTGGCGTTCGCACCGTTATTTAATGAATCAGAGCTACGCGTTTTTTCAGGAGGATTTCAGCGGCCGGATCGCGACCAAGGTTATGCAAACTGCTCTGGCGGTACGTGAATCGGTTATGAAGATGCTCGATGTTCTGCTGTTTGCTACTGTTTATATGGTTACGGCGGTGGTGCTGTTGGCTAATGCTGATTTGCGCATCAGTTTGCCATTGGTTGTTTGGTTGGTGGCGTACATTTTTATTCTCCGTATTTTCTTGCCGCGTTTGCGGCAAATTTCATCGGTGCAGGCCGATGCCCGCTCTACCATGACTGGCCGAATCGTGGATAGCTACACCAACATTCTGACCTTGAAATTATTTTCCCACGCCGAGCGTGAGGCCAGTTATGTGCGCAATGGGATGGATCAGTTCCTACATACGGTCTACCCGCAGATGCGCCTGGTTACGCTGCTTAATTTAACCGTCTGGGCGGTAAATATGCTGCTGGTGTTTAGCGTGGGTGTGCTGGGTATCTGGTTGTGGCTGAACGATGCCATCAGTACCGGTGCCATTGCTATCGCCATGAGTCTTTCCATTCGCCTTACAGGTATGTCCCACTGGATTATGTGGGAGGTAAGCGCGTTGTTTGAGAATATTGGTACGGTTGAAGATGGTATGTCCTCGCTGGCTAAGCCGCAGGCTGTGCGGGATATGAATCAGGCCCTGCCACTAACAGTAAGGCAGGGCGAGATCGCCTTTAATAACGTCAGCTTTAATTATCAGGCACTCAATGCTCAAGGAGAGGCTAGTAATCGACCGGTATTTGAGCATTTGAATGTCGTTATTCGCCCGGGGGAAAAAGTGGGTATTGTTGGCCGTTCTGGAGCGGGAAAGTCCACTTTTGTAAATTTGTTGTTACGCTTTTTTGATATACAACAGGGCAGCATCACCATTGATGGCCAAAATATTGCCGAAGTTAGCCAGGAGAGCCTACGTGCCCAGATTGGCATGGTGACTCAGGATACCTCGCTCCTGCATCGCTCGGTACGTGAGAATATTAAATTTGGCCGGCCGGAGGCCAGCGAGGCTGAGATGATCGCCGCCGCCAGAAAAGCGGAAGCCAGTGAGTTTATTCAGGAGTTGATGGATGCCAGTGGCCGAACCGGCTTTGATGCCCATGTGGGCGAGCGTGGCGTTAAGCTCTCTGGTGGGCAACGTCAACGTGTTGCTATAGCTCGGGTAATGCTTAAAGATGCGCCTATTCTGGTGCTCGATGAAGCGACTTCGGCGCTTGATTCCGAGGTGGAGGTCAGTATCCAGGCGAGTCTGGCCCGGCTGATGGAGGGTAAAACCGTAATAGCTATTGCCCATAGGTTGTCGACTATCGCCGCCATGGATCGTTTACTGGTGTTTGATAAAGGGCGGATAGTGGAGGAGGGCAGTCATGAACAACTGGTCTCCAAAAATGGGCTTTACGCGCAATTGTGGCGACATCAATCTGGAGGCTTTCTTACCGATTTTTAGCTATTTCTCAAAATCAGGTGGGCAACAGCTTTATAACGAGTGTTGATCTGTAAATCGCAAGTAAGGGGTGAATTATGATAACTATTTATCACCTGGGGGCTTCCCAATCCGATCGTGTGGTCTGGTTAATGGAAGAGTTGGGCCTGCCTTATCAACTGGAGGTGTTTGAGCGTAACGAACAGGGGTTGACTCCCGAGGCTTACCGCGCGCTCCATCCTGTGGCAACAGCACCGGTTATTCGCGATGGTGATTTGGTGTTGTGTGAATCGGCCGCGATTGTTGAATACATTATTAATCGCCATGGTGGTGGCCGATTGGGTGTGACGGCAGACCAGCACAATTACGCCGACTACCTCTACTGGTCTGCTTTTGCCGCCAGTTATCAGAGTAGCCTGCTAATGCATGTGGCGCTGAATGCGGTTACGGCTAGCAATGAACGGGTGGATCACTTACGGGTTTTTAATGATGACCGTGTCCGCCGATATCAGGAGCATCTCAATGCCCGTCTGGGTGAATACCCTTATTTGGCCGGCGTTGAATTTAGTGGTGCCGATATTTTAAATGTTTTCAATTTGGTCTATTGGCCAAAGTCCGGTGGTGCCAAAGTCGATCACTTCGACAATGTCGCGGCTTACATTAAACGAATAGAAGAGCGGCCGGCGTATCAAAAGGCGATGGCGATAGCATGGCCCGAGAATTAACAGTGGTCTGAGCAATAATTCTGGCAGAGTAATAACAAAACACGCCACCACTCAGCGATGTTCCGCTGAGTGGTGGTTGTTTGGTAAATATTTGATGATTAAATGAGGTTAAAGGTTTGCTTCGGCAAATTCTGCCAGTGCCGAGCGGGGCACACCCTGAAGTTGAATGTTGCCGCCATACTCAAAGTTTTTAAAGCGTTCGGTCAGATAGGTAAGCCCGGAACTGGTGGCATTCAGATAGGGGGTATCGATTTGTGCCAGGTTGCCCAAACAGATCACCTTGGAACCGTTGCCGGCCCGGGTAACAATGGTTTTAATCTGGTGAGGTGTAAGGTTCTGGCTCTCGTCAATAATAATTAAGCTGTGTTGGAAGCTGCGACCGCGAATGTAGTTCAACGATTTAAAGTGCAGAGGCACTTTATTCAGTACATAGTCAACGCTGCCGGAACAATCCTCGTCATCGCAATGTAGTGCTTCCAGGTTGTCGGTAATGGCGCCCAACCAGGGTTCCATTTTTTCCGCTTCGGTTCCGGGCAGGAAGCCGATATCTTCATCCAGCCCCTGTGTACTACGGGTGGCAATAATACGGCGATACATTTTGGTTGCCATGGTCATTTCAATCGCCGCGGCCAGAGCCAAAATGGTTTTACCAGAACCGGCCGAACCCGTGAGATTGACCAGGTGAATATCCGGGTCGAGCAGCAGGTTGAGTGCACAGGCCTGGTAAATATCTTGCGGTTTTAATCCCCAGGCTTCGGTTTCCATCAGGTGATGTTGATCCAGGTGCAGCAGAATTACCTGCTCATCTGAAACAGTAACCACACGGGCAACAAATCCCATCTCATCCAATATAAATTGGTTGCAATAAACATCTTTTAGCGGGCCTGCCTTTGCCAGGTGATGCAGAGTTTGGCCCATATCCTGAACCGAGTCGACATTATCGACCAAGTCCCAAAAGCTGCCGTTAAATTCAATAAAGCCTTTGCTGAGCTGCTCTATATCTTTGACGGATTGATCACTGTGGTAATCCTCGGCTTCAATACCGCAGCCGCGGGCTTTTAAGCGTAAATTAATATCTTTGGTGACCAGGACTACGCGTTGATCCGGGTAGTAGTGGCGTAGGAGATTGATGTCGTTGAGGATTTTGTTGTCGTTGAGGTGGGTGGGTAAAAGGGTGATGTTGTCGAGCTGTTGCGGCATGAGTACCGATAATCGCCCGGGGGGATAGTTGGTGTTGGCTCTGGGGATGGGAACGCCTTGTTCTATCTCTTCGGGCAGGGCGTGGCCCAAAATTTTATCTAACTCGCGTATTGCTTGCCGGCAATCTGCCGCTGTGGTGTTGCGTCCGTTTTTAAGTTTATCCAGCTCTTCAAGTACCGTCATTGGAATAATGACGTTGTGTTCTTCAAATTTGTGTAGGGCGGTGGGGTCGTGGACGAGGACGTTAGTGTCGAGGACGTAGCGGATTGGTGGGTTTGGATTACTGGTTACGGCGAGTTGCGTTTCACCCATAAGCTTCACTTCCTTTCAGCATCGAATTGTAAGGTCAAGCCGGCCCCAACTTTGGCGGCGCGCCATCTCGGCTGAAGGGGGAGGCAGGGACACCCCTTTGATAGCCAGATGTTTGAGTCTTGTGCAGTAGTAAAACCGCTCTGAGTTTGACCCCGCGTCGCAGAAGCGTACGACTGGCTTGCCGATTTTTATAACAGCTCTCTGGCAGCGGTGCCAGTGCTTTTTTGAGAGGGGAGGAGGGGGGATTGGTAAAGAGGGACAAAGACTATGACACCCAATTGGGCGTTTGGCTAGAAATAAATAAGGCTGGTTATTTTGGAGTGGCGGAGGGATGCTAAAAAGTGTCAAAATTTCATTGGTTTACAACACCTTGTTAAGTATCTATTTAGCTGTTGTTCAGCGTTATCAATCGCGGCTTTTACTGGTATTTCCGAGGTGATTTTTTTTCGATGAACGCGGCTAACTATTCCTGCTTTGCCACTGGCTAGCGATCAACCATAACCAACCGCTGAATACTTAGTTCTTGTTGGCGGGCGTTGAGCGCTTGAATGCATTTGTACGGCGTGGATTGGGCGATGAGAGTACGGCTGGAGGCGGGATTCGCTTAACGCTGAGACAATAGGGATAACAGTGCCCCTATGGCTGGTGGGGCATACTTGCCGGCCGCTTCTAGCGGTGCCTAGGCCATGTCTTCCATAATCTCTCTTGCCGCAGATTTCGCATCGAACTTTTTCACCGTCAGGGAACCTTACCCCTCGGGTTATTCGTTGCAAACAGCTATTTATAAGGGGGAAATATGAGATATCACAGAGCAAGTACAGGGCCCATCACCACAGCGGTTTTTCTCCTGTCGCTTTTTTCCGGTGGTTCGGTACTGGCTGAGTCGACCGAGGAGGTAATCCGTACGGCACTTGAGTCTGAAGTTCGTACCGATGATGAAAAGGCGCGGGACAGTGAGCGCAAGCCACTTGAAACCCTCACCTTCTTTGGGCTGGAGCCCGATATGAAGGTCATTGAACTGATGCCCGGGCACGGCTGGTACACCAAAGTTCTCGGTAATGTGTTGAAGGAGAAGGGCCAGTTATATGAGGCGTTGAATACCGGTTGGGTGAGGGACGATATTGGCCAGTGGAATCTCGGCGACGTACAGTTTTTAGCGCTCGATTCCAAGCTTGAGCCCACGGATATCAAAGGCATCTTTCACCTGAAGAGCCTCGACTTTGGTGTCAAGGATGTCGATATGGTGATCACCTTCCGTAATACGCACAATTTTGACGATGCCACTAGGGCACTGGTTAATAAGCAAGTGTTTGAGGCACTTAAACCCGGTGGGATCTACGCGGTGGTGGACCATACCCGTCGCCATAACGAGCCCTACTCCCGCCCAGTATGGCGCCGTCTCGATCCGGTGATGATTATCAAAGAGGCGCTTGATGCTGGTTTTGTGTTTGAGGACTACAGCGATCTGCACTACCAGCCCACTGATAAATTGGTGTTCGATACCACCGACGAGCAGATGGTGGGTCATAGCGACCGCTTCACACTCAAATTCCGCAAACCGGAATAGTCCCGGAGTGCTAAACTAGCGCCCCTTTTGGTTGGCGCTGGTTTTAGCCTCTTCTCTATGCCCGAATTACCCCACTTCCCAATTTCCGATCTCTTGGCCGAAATTCAGGGCCAGTTACAACACTCTGATCAACTCGCTTTGTTGGCGCCCCCAGGCGCCGGTAAAACCACATTGGTACCCTTGGCGCTTTTGGCTGAGACTTGGCTTGGCCAGCAGAAGATAATCCTACTGCAACCCCGCCGTATCGCCGCTCGTGCTGCCGCCGAGCGTATGGCCGAACTGTTGGGCGAGCCGGTAGGGGCCAGGGTTGGCTACCGAGTGCGCCTGGAAACCGTAGTCAGTGACGACACTCGTATTGAGGTGGTAACAGAAGGGGTGTTCCTGCGCCTGTTGCAGGCGGACCCAACTTTGGCCGAAGTTGGCCTGGTGATATTCGATGAGTTTCACGAGCGCAGTTTGAACAGTGACCTGGCCCTGGCGTTGGCGTTGTCCAGCCGGGAGCTCTTTGGCGACCTGCGCGAGCAAGCCCTGAAATTACTGGTGATGTCGGCCACCCTCGATGGCGGTGGAGTTACCGGGCTGCTGAGTGAGGCCTGTGGTGAGCCGGTGCGTTGTCTTGAGAGTGAGGGGCGGGCCTATCCGGTTGAGACCATCTACACCGGCCTCTACGAGCCCGGGCGCGACCAAACACCCGCCATTGTGGCCGCCATTCGCCGGGCATTGGCGGAGGCTGCGGGCAATCTATTGGTGTTTCTGCCCGGGGTGGGGGAGATAGCTCGCACAGAGACGGCGCTGACGGAAGCCGGGCTGGCTGACAATGTGCGGGTGGCCGCTATCCACGGCAGCCTCAATTTGGCAGACCAGCGCCGTGTGCTGCAACCGCCACCGGCCAACAGCCGGCAAATTACTCTGGCCACCAGTATCGCGCAGACCAGTCTGACCATTCCCGGTATCAGCGTGGTGATCGACTCCGGTTTAATTCGCAACCCCAGCTATGATCCACGCACCGGGCTCACCCGGCTGGCGACCCAGCGTATCTCCAAGGCGACCGCGGCCCAGCGGGCTGGGCGGGCAGGCCGGTTGGCGGCTGGTGTCTGTTATCGTTTGTGGTCGGCGAGCCAGCAGCAACAGCTGGCCGAGCAGGATACGCCAGAGATAGTCAATGCCGATTTAACCGAGCTGGTGTTACAGATGCGAGCCTGGGGGGTGACTGCCGCTGAGGAGTTGCACTGGTTAAACCCGCCTAGCGCGAGCCTGTTTGCCAGTGCCGAGGCGTTACTGGAGGAGTTGGGTGCCTTGGCCGGCGAGGGGTTGTCTGCACACGGTCAACAGCTGCTGCAGTTACCGGTGGCGGCGCGCATAGGGCATATGCTGGTGCGGGCCAAGGCTCAGGGCTTACTGAGTGAGGCGACTCTTTTGGCAGCACTGTTGGCGGCCAAGGATCCACTGCAGGGTGCCCACCACAGTGTTGATATTCACGAGCGGATGGACTTTATCCAGCACAGCCAGACGCCGGCGGCTAAACGTTTACGGCAGGAGGCAAATCAGCTGGCGCGCCTCACCGAAGCGCTAACCATCGATACCGACCGTTTGCCGCTGGCAGCGGAGCAGCAGCAGGCTTGGCTTTTGGCCAATGCCTACCCAGACCGCCTGGCCCGGCGTCAGCGAGGTGCCGATTACAAGCTGGCCAATGGTCGCGGGGTGAGCCTCGAAGCCCACGACCCCTTGACCAAGTCAGAATGGCTGGCGGTGGCGAGCCTAGGTGGGCGCGAGGGGACCGCCCGCGATCGGGTCTTTTTGGCGGCGGCGTTTGACCCGTCGCTGCTGGTTGGCCACTTTAAGCATTTAGTGAGCTCGGAAATTATCTGTGACTGGGACGACGCCAATGGTCGTTTTGTGGGTGAGCAGCGCTGGCGGGTGGGGCAGCTGTTGTGGCGTAGCGAGGCAATTGCACAGCTCAACCCGCAACAGAAGCGCGCCGCGGTTAGCCAGCGTCTGCGCAAGCGCGGTTTGGGGCTGCTCAACTGGACGCCAGAGGCAACTCAGCTGCGCGCCCGCCTGCAGTGGCTGGCCACCTTGCAGCCCGAGGAGCCGTGGCCTGCGGTGAGCGACACGGCTCTGTTGCACGACCTGGAGCAGTGGTTTGCCCCGGCCCTGGACACGATCACCAAGGATGAGGATTTTCAGCGGGTGGATGTGGCGAGCCTGCTGCTCAATTTGTTGGATTGGCCGGCGCAACAGCGGCTGAACGAACTGCTGCCAAGCAAAATTGCAGTGCCCTCTGGTTCCAACATCGCCATTGATTACACCCAGGAGCCGCCGGTGTTGGCGGTACGCCTGCAGGAGATGTTTGGTCTGGCCACCACCCCCGCGTTGGCTGAGGGGCGCCTGCCCCTGGTGATTCACCTGTTGTCACCGGCGGGGCGCCCGCTGCAGATCACCCAGGATTTGGGTGGCTTTTGGGCGGGCTCCTACCAGGCGGTGCGCAAAGAGATGAAGGGCCGCTACCCAAAACACCACTGGCCGGAGGATCCCTACTCTGTGCCGGCCACCCGCCGAGCAAAACCCAGGCATTAAGAGGGTTAACTTCGCTGCACCGGCTGGGGTACAATCCGCTCCTTTTCTGAGCGGCCCGCCCGCCTTAACAGATTTTGCGGCCTGCCCGCGTACAAGACGAATTGATCAAATCATGGAAATAGCACCATACCAGAACGCCCTCAAAGACCTGCAAAGCCGTACCGACGTGCTTAGGGGGTATCTTTGACTATGCCGAAAAGAGAGACCGCCTGGCCGAAGTAGAGGCCGAACTTGCCGAACCCAATGTCTGGAATGACCAGGAGCGGGCTCAAGCGTTGGGCCGCGAGCGCTCATCCCTGGAGATCGTGGTTGCCACCATCGACACCCTCGACCAGGGTGTAGCCGACGGCCGTGAGCTGTTGGAGATGGCCGCGGAAGAGAACGACGAAGATCTGTTGGCGGAAGTTCAGTCGGAAATCGATAACCTCGAGCAGCAACTGGCCACCTTGGAGTTTCGCCGCATGTTCTCCGGGGAGATGGACCCAAACAACGCCTACCTCGATATTCAAGCCGGCTCCGGTGGTACCGAAGCCCAGGATTGGGCCGAGATGCTGCTGCGTATGTACCTGCGCTGGGGTGAAGACAAGGGCTTTAAAACCACACTGGAGGAGTGTTCCGCCGGTGAGGTGGCGGGTATTAAGAGTGCCACCATTCGCTTTGAGGGCGAATACGCCTTCGGCTGGTTGCGCACAGAAACCGGTGTTCACCGGTTGGTGCGCAAGAGTCCGTTTGACTCCGGTAATCGCCGTCACACCTCATTCAGTTCGGTGTTTGTCTCGCCAGAGGTGGACGACAATATCGAAATCGAGATCAACAAAGCCGATATCCGAGAAGATACCTACCGCGCCTCTGGTGCCGGTGGCCAGCACATTAACAAAACCGATTCCGCAGTCCGTTTGACCCACTTGCCAACCGGTATTGTTGTCTCCTGCCAAAGTGAGCGCTCCCAGCACCAGAACCGGGATAAAGCCTGGAAGATGCTGCGTGCGAAGATGTATGAGCAGGAGATGCTGAAGCGCAATGCCGATAAGCAGGCGATGGAAGATAGTAAATCCGATATCGGCTGGGGCAGCCAGATCCGCTCCTACGTGTTGGATGACAGCCGCATCAAAGATCTGCGCACCAGCGTGCAGACCAGCAACTGCCAGGCCGTACTTGATGGCGACCTGGATCAGTTTATTGAGGCCAGCTTAAAAGCCGGCGTTTAATCTCAAACGTTAACTTTTTAATTGCAGCAAATTCACAATCAACATTGGACTAAAAATGAGCGACAACGACCAACACTCCGCCCTGCCACAAGACGAAAACAAACTGGTTGCCGAGCGTCGCGCTAAGTTAAAACAGATTCGCGAAACCGCCGAGGTAGCCTTTCCCAACGATTTTCGGCCACAGCACAAGGCTTCGGAACTACTGGTAGCGTTTGGCGAGAAGTCCAAGGAGGAGTTGGAAGAGCTCAACCATCAGGTGGCGGTAGCCGGCCGGGTGATTCGTTCGCGGGGCGCCTTTATGGTGCTACAGGATGTGAGTGCCCAGATTCAGCTGTATGTGACCAAAGAGGCGCGCCAGTTCGCCAAGGGTATCGACCTGGGCGACATTGTTGGTATCAGCGGTGCGCTGCATAAATCCGGCAAGGGCGACCTCTACGTCAATATGGAGAGCTACCAGCTGCTCACCAAATCTCTGCGCCCACTGCCGGATAAATACCACGGTCTGGCCGACCAGGAGATGCGCTATCGTCAGCGTTATGTAGACCTGATCGCCAACCCGGATGTGCGCGACGCCTTTAAAAAGCGTTCCCAGATTATCAACTTTATTCGTGAGTACCTGGCCCGACGTGAATTCCTGGAGGTGGAGACCCCCATGCTGCAGGCGATTCCCGGTGGCGCCGCAGCCCGGCCGTTTATCACTCACCACAATGCGCTGGATATCGAGATGTTCCTGCGCATATCGCCAGAGCTCTATCTCAAGCGCCTGGTGGTGGGTGGCTTTGACCGGGTGTTTGAAATTAACCGAAACTTCCGAAACGAAGGCCTCTCTACCCGGCACAACCCGGAATTCACCATGCTTGAGTTCTACCAGGCCTACGCCGACTATCACGACTTGATGGACTTAACCGAAGATATGTTGCGCCAGCTGGCGGAGACCGTATTGGGTTCTACCACCATCAAGAGCACGGTTAAGAATGGCGATGGTGAGGTGGTTTCTGAAAAGAGCTACGACCTCGACAAGCCCTTCCACCGTATCTCTGTGTTTGACTCCATCCTGCACTTTAATCCGGAGCTGACTGCCGACAATATCAACACGGTCGAGGCGGCCACTGTCGTCTGTAACAGCCTGAAGATTCCAGTAAAAGAGAGCTGGGGCCTCGGCAAGTTACAGATCGAAATTTTCGAGAAGACGGTGGAGCATCGCCTGGATGAGCCAACCTTCGTGACCGAGTACCCGGCTGAAGTGTCACCCCTGGCCCGGCGCAACGATAAGAACCCCTTCGTTACCGACCGCTTTGAGTTCTTCGTGGGTGGCCGCGAAATCGCCAATGGCTTCTCGGAGCTCAACGATGCCGAAGATCAGGCCGAGCGCTTCCGCGCCCAGGTGGCCGAGAAAGATGCCGGTGACCTGGAGGCGATGCACTATGATGGCGACTATGTGCGCGCCTTGGAGTACGGTTTACCGCCCACGGCCGGTGAGGGGATTGGTATTGACCGCCTGGTGATGCTGCTCACCGACTCGCCGTCCATTCGCGACGTACTGTTATTCCCCGCCATGCGTCCGTCGTCTGACAAGTAGTTATAACCAGAGACTGCGGCCCGGAGTCACACACCGGGCCGCTTCCTCTCCTGCCTGCCAAGCCAGCTCTCTTTTATCCCCCTTTACAGCTCCACACGGCCCCCTCAAGCCTAAGTTCCGCCGCAAAATTGTCCGCTCATAGCAAGCCTTACAGTGCCCATCTGCTTACGCAGCGGAGTGTTATAACTGTGGTTATCGTGAATTAGGGAGGGGGTTACCGATGGGTGTTCGGCCAGTGACGTGTTACCGGTTTACCACGGCTAGTGGTTTTGCAGCCATTCGGTAAATTCGGCCGCCGGCATTGGCCGGGCGATGTGAAAGCCTTGGGCTTCATCGCATTTCAGCAGTTGCAGGGCCACCATTGTCGGTTGGGTCTCTACCCCTTCGGCGACCACGGTTAGCGAGAAGTTGTGGGCCAGGGTGATCACCGCTTCCACAATCACCGCGTCGGAGTCGTCGGCCAGCATATCGCTGACAAAACTGCGGTCGATTTTTAAGGTGCTGATGGGTAATTTCTTCAGGTAGCTCAGGGACGAGTAGCCGGTACCGAAATCATCAATGGCCAGTGGTGTGCCCAGTTTTGCCAGGCGGGTGAGGTTGTCGATTGCCCGTTGAGGGTGGTGTATCAGCGCGCTTTCGGTGATCTCTATTTCCAGGAGGTGGGGGAGGATGGTGTACTCTTTTAACAGCGTTGCGATTTGATCGGCCAGGGCGATATCACTGAGGTTGCGGGCAGACAGATTAATAGCCACCGGTAGGTTAAACCCCATCGCTTGCCATGCTTTGATATGTTTTAACGCCTGTTTTACCACCCAGGCGCCCAGTGGGTGGATCAGATCGCTCATTTCGGCCAGGGGTAAAAACTCACCGGGCGGAATCAGGCCCAGGCTCGGATGTTGCCAGCGGACCAGCGCCTCGCAACCGGTAACCTTGCCACTGTTGATATCGATACGCGGCTGGAAATGCAGCAGCAACTGGTCTTCTCGGATGGCGGTGCCCAGTTCGACAATCATGGCCAGGCGACGTTTGCTGTGCAGGTCGTTGCAGAGGTCGTAGAGCGATGAAGCCCCCTCGTTGGCTTTAGCGTGGTACATGGCAACATCGGCGCAGCGCAGCAATTCGTGGCTGTTGTTGCCATGCTCCGGATAGAGAGCCACGCCAATACTGGCACTCATCTCCAGTTTAATCTCATCGATTCTGATCGGTGTTCTAAGGATCTGATTAAGGTGGCCGGGCAAGAGGGCGAAAGGCTCGTGATAGTGGTGATCCGTGACCACGACAACAAATTCGTCCCCGCCTAAGCGGAAAAGCCTGCCGCCAAAGGGTTTTAAGCCCGTTTGCAGCAGCTCGGCAATCTGTTGCAATACCCGATCACCAGTGGCGTGGCCAAGCGTATCGTTTACCTCTTTAAAGCGGTTGAGATCGAACAGAAGCAGCGCGAAATGGAGTGTGGGAGATTGGCTATCGGCAATTTTAATCAGCTTGCCGATGTAGTTATGCAGGTAGTCCCGGTTGGGTAACCCGGTTAGCGAGTCGTGGCCGGCCCGGTACTCCAGCTGCCGCTGAGTGGCCAATAGGTTTTGTTCAGCCTGCTTGCGCTTGGAGATATCCCGCACTATGGCCACCACGGCGATGTTGCCGTCCAGGTGCATCCAATTTAAGTTGACTTCCGCTTCAAACGGAACGCCATCGTAGCGTTGGTGGCGCCACTCAAAGATCTGTGGTTTGCCGGCCAGGCAGGCATTGATCATCCGTTGTGCCTTGGTGCTGGAGCACTCACCATCGGGCTGCAAGGGGGGAGAGAAGGCTTCGGGCGGCTGGCCGATCATCTGCGGGCGGGTGGCGCCAAACATGGTTAAGGCGGCAGGATTACACTCCGAGAAGAGCCCATTTTGCATCACAAAAATGGCATCACTGGCCCCTTCAAACAACGCCTTATATTTGGCCTCGTTGTTTTTCAGCTGGTTGAGAGTGATCTGTTGGGCCAGTAGGTCAGCCACAGCGGTGAGAAAACGGCGTTCGAACTCTGCCCAAACCCTGTTTTCTTCGGCTATTTCCAGGCGCAGAATGCCGCGAAATTCTTGCTTAGTGCCAATTGCGGCGTCAATTAATGAGTGGATGCCGGCTGCACAATCAACGCCTATGGCTGGCGCGTTGGATATTGCTTCGATACCTGCGCCGGCCGTGGTGATAACCCGAAATTTGGCCAGCTCAGACCAGTAGTCGGTTAGTGGTGGCAGGCTGTACTGGGAGGGTTTAGAAGGGAGACTACTGCTGTAGAGTGTATGGCAGAAAAGATCGCCACGATCGTCACACAGCCAAATGCTGGCTCGATATGCATCCAGTGCCCGCGCGCAGATTTCGGTAGTACGATTCAGCGCCGCATGGAGAGTACCTTGGTGGGTTAATCCCATTTGGGCTAGATCGGTATAGACCTCTCCCAATTTCTCTCTGTAGTCGCTGGAGTTGTTAATAAACGATACCATCAAGCCGGGCAGATAATTATAAAAGTGGCCAGTATAGATTAGCCGTGCGAAGAGGGAAATGGGTATAAAAACCACATACAATTTAAGTGCACTCTGGTGTTTAAACGGTGCTGCACAGCTTGGCCAAAAGTGTTGGGTTTACTGCTTGGTCATAGCCCAGTTGCTTCGTCATCACACCGGTGAGGCTAATGACCCAATAAACAGGTTGAACAAAGAGTTCTCTCCAGGTTTTCGGCTGAGGCGAGGCTCAGCGGTTTTCCTGGGTTTTTTCCTATTTATTGCCGCTAATGGATTTGTGCCATCACCAGCGGTTGCCGATTCCGCAGTGGTGCAATTAGTCCAAGCCGCTAAGGCGAGAACCCAGTTGGCAATAACCTACGATGGTTCCTATTTTTCAATTGCTTATCCCAACGGCGATGTGCCGGCAGATGTGGGTGTTTGTACGGATGTCGTTATTCGTTCTTACCGGGCCTTGGGCATCGATTTACAGCAATTGGTGCATGAAGACATGGTCGCCAATTTCGAGCTCTACCCATCGCGCCGGGTTTGGGGCTTGACCCAGCCCGATACTAATATCGACCATCGCCGCGTACTCAATCTGGCGGTTTATTTTAGGCGCCATGGCCAGGAGCTTGCTATTAGTCACAATCCAGGACTCTATTCCGCCGGCGATATTGTCACTTGGCAATTGCCCGGCAATCTACCCCATATTGGCATTGTTAGCGATGTACGTTCCGAGATTAGCGGTAACCCTTTGGTGGTGCACAATATGGGGTTGGGGCCGAAGCTGCAAGATATGTTGTTTGACTACGAAATAACCGGGCATTATCGTTTTTTTCCGGTGGACTATTAGCCTGGTCACCTGCCTTGTGGTTTCATTGGTGATCTAATTGATGGTTTACGAAAGTTTAACAATGTTAGAGCGGGCAGGGTGACTGTATCTCTGTGCTTTATTAAATTCGGCACTAGCGCCGTTTTAGTGATTTGTCGATAACAAGAGTGGTATTAATAGATGGCCAATCCAAGATTTCCGAAAGATTTTCCATTCAACCCCAATTACGGCAAGGGTATTTTTCGCCGCCGAATAAAGTTGCTTGGCTCAGCCGAGCAAGTGGTGGCTGAGCTGGAAGATTGCAATCATGGATTTCGCTCCACAGTCCAACATAATGGCCAACGCGTTACAGGAATTGTTGGTGAATCCATTCGCTTCCCCTTGACCACCTGTGGCGGTGCCACCGATAAGATAGAACAGTTGGTTGGTATTGGTTTGGATGCGGATCTAAAGGCACTGGCCCAAAAGTCTGATCCTAAAATGAATTGTACGCATCTCTATGATTTAACGGTGCTGGCCATACAGCACGCCTTGAGGGGAGAAGATATTCGGCTATGGGATGTGGTGATTCCTGATGAAGTGGATAATTTCACTGAAGCTTCGGTTAGTTTGAATGGCGAACTTATTCTGAAGTGGGGGGTCGGTTCTTGGTCGATTGTAGACGGGGATCTTAAAGGCAAGAGTTTAGGGAGTGGTTTTGGTCAGTGGGCCGCCCGGCACTACCTGGGCCTGGAGCGAGAGGCTGCTTTTATTTTGCAGAAGGGCTATTTTGTCAGCAATGCGCGCCGGGCCGATATGAGCCAGCTGCAAGGCAAGCCGGTAACTGAAACCGAGCAGATGTCGGGTGTTTGTTACTCCTATTCGCCCGAGGTAGTGGTTAACGCTGTACGGACGATGAATGCCACCCGCGATTTTACCGAGACTGAAGCACAGCTACTCAAATTTATTTGATTCCAGGAGAGACAGCCATGCGCGGCAGCTGTTTATGTGGTCGAGTTCAATATCAGGTGGCTGAATTTGAGAGCAATATCGCCAACTGTTTCTGTTCGATGTGTCGTAAACAGAGTGGTTCGGCATTTGCCACTTATGGCTCTGTGAAGGTTGAAAACCTGGAGTGGCTTTCAGGCAAAGAGTTTATCAAGACTTATCGATCCTCGAGCATCGCTGAGCGAGGTTTCTGTAACCATTGTGGTTCAAATCTTTTTTACCACGTAATAGCGGATAATCATGAAGTTGAGATCGCACTGGGCACCTTGAATGATGAGCCTAACGTTAAGCCTAATGCCAATATCTATTGTGCGAGCAGACCAAAATGGTTTGAATCACCGACACAGCTGCCTGAATTTTCCGGGGGTAGAGAGTGATCAATTTTGTCTGTTGCTGCTGACTGAATAGACCAGATTTATGGAATTCCCTGAGTGGAGCAGAGAGCGAGAAATGTATGAACATAGAAGAACTTTTAACACGTGAATCCATTCGGCAAACTATCACCCGCTACACCATGGCTGGAGATCGATTGCGCGTGCAGGAGTTTTTGGAGGTCTTTACGGCGGATGCTATTTTAGAGTCGGAAGAAGTTGGTGCCAGTGATACGTTTCTGTACCAAGGTAAGAAAGAGATTGGCGCGTGGCTACAGCGTTGGCGGGATTTGGCTACCGAACCCAGCGCTCTTGCAACCCAGGCGACCTTCGTACGCCATCACATATCAACCAGTGATATCGTAATTGTTGACGCTGATTCAGCCAAAGCTCGCACTTACTGGACAGCCTATACCGATATCGGCCCAGATCACTGTGGCTATTACGTTGATTCCTTTCAAAAGGTTAAAGATCAATGGTTAATCCAGCATAGGAAGGTTCGTTTGGATTGGCGCTCACCCAATAGTTTGTTCACCATGGCCATCAATAACACCCGTTGATAGGGTTTAGAAGCACTATTACTAATTAAGATGGTGTTTCTTTGAGCCAGAATAGAGAGTTAATTTAGTTGCCAGGGAAAGCTGGATAAAAATGGCTATGCCTATTGAATACAGAGTAAATTCGACAGTTACCACAGCGCAGTTTGTACAGTTGCTGCGAGTCTCGACATTGGCAGAGCGCAGGCCAGTAGACGATATGGCGTGTTTGGCTGGAATGTTGGCCAACAGCAATTTAATTGTTTCTGCTTGGCGGGGAGACGAGCTGGTGGGTATTGCCCGCTCGGTAACGGATTTTCATTACGCCTGTTATTTATCAGACCTGGCGGTTGACCAACGTTTGCAAAAATTGGGCATAGGCCGACAGCTGCAGAAGCTTACTCAGCAGCAGTTGGGGCCAAAATGCAAATTAATATTGATCGCTGCGCCGGCAGCGGATGCCTACTATGGCCATTTGGGCTTTACCCGTAATGAGCGATGTTGGGTATTGAATCCTGGCGATGTTATTCAAGCTTGACCAGGGTTTTTTCCACAGAGGCCTCGTTAGATATATCAAGGATTAATTTCTCCATGAGCCGATTAATAGGCCAATGCTGTTCTCTTCTGCTTGCTGTGCTGGTGATCGGCAGTGGCGGCTGCTACGCCTCTGAGTGTGTGGTTTTACTGCACGGCTTGGCTCGCAGTGATGCGTCAATGGCCAAGCTTGCCAAGCGGTTGCAGTCCGAGGGTTTTACTGTGGTCAATGTTGACTATCCATCTCGCGAACAGACCATCGCAGAGTTATCTGAATTGGCCGTCGCTAAGGGTATTGAGCAATGCCGGCTGCAACAGTCCGAGCCGATTAATTTTGTCACTCATTCGTTGGGTGGAATTTTGGTCCGTTACTATTATTCAAATCATGAACCGGAGCAGCTGCATCGGGTGGTCATGCTGGGACCACCCAACCAGGGCAGTGAAGTGGTTGATCATCTAAAAAATGTACCCGGTTTTGCATTGCTTAATGGACCGGCCGGGCAGGAGCTGGGAACCGATGAGGCCAGTGTTCCGAAAAAGCTTGGACCAGTGTTTTTTGAGTTGGGGGTTATTGCTGGCACAGAATCGATAAACTTATTGCTTTCCAGTTATTTGCCAAACCCTGACGATGGCAAGGTCTCTGTCGCCAGTACTAAGGTGGAGGGGATGTGTGGCTTTGTCTCTCTACCGACTTCTCATCCGATGATGATGAAAAACAAGCAGGTTATCGATGAGGTGGTGAGCTTCTTATCGCACGGCTATTTTCAGAGTGAGCAGGCTGAGCCAATTAACTGTTTGCACCAGAATATTACGAGTGGTTAGGCGCCTTATTGCGATGACTTTCTCTATTAGCTATTACTGGTTTACCGGTTGATGCATGACGGCGATTAAACTAAGCGCCTTGGTTTCAATATTTTGAATTCAATACACAATTTAAAATTACAGCGCATCGTTGGCTTATTGGTGTTGACCAAATAGCCGTTTTTTGCGCGCATGGCGTGTTCGTAATCGCGAATAGATTTGGGGGTAACATCAGGACAAATTCCCCATGTTTAGCTTGCTCGTTACCAAAATAACTAATACTTTGGCCGCTATAACAAAAATTTGACTGTACAAATCAAGCTGTAATTACCCGAAGGCGGCTCATAACCTATTGCAAATCATGGCATTTAAATTCTAAGTAGGTCTCAATTGATCAAGTTTTGCACTTGTGTAATTCGTAATTGATGTTTACATTAAGCCTTCGCTCTTAGGCGAGGAGGTGAACAGGCTGTCGCTTTCTCGGCTATTCGACAACGGTGAATTAGCTAAACCGGATTAGGCAAGTCGATTGGGTAGGTCTCAGCCACCCAGGAGTGGAAAAATAATAATGATAAATTCGAACCCCTGTTTCGTAAATTTTGACGACCGGTTTTAGATTTAGCGCAAACTTCTAAAACATTTTTTCCCAGGTGGTCAACTTTTTTGATAAAAAGCCGGGGTTATCTTTCGGAGCCTGTAGCCATGCTACTTAAACTAAAGTCCACTGGGTCTCTTGTTGAAGCCTGTAGTATTTCAGAGTTAACCGATCCCTGTCGTACCACGGCGCAGGTAAAAAATCTAAAGGGATACCGCGATGCGGAGCCTGTCAGCATCGACAAGGCAGAGTTGAGCTTTGTCTCTGGTGAAGATCTGCCCAACTGCTGGATGCAGGTCAATGTCCACCACCGCCACTGGTACAATAAAGAGGGTTTACGCGGTACCGGCTGAACCCGCCCTCGATTCTTTGAGTCTCAACGTCTAAGATTAGTCGCTTTACCAATAACGGAAAGGTTTAGTGGCTTCTAATAATTCAACTCGTATTCAACTCTCCCCCGGCTGGCTTACCCACCTGAAATCAGAGTTTGATCAGGACTATATGCGCACGCTGAAGGCCTTTCTCAAAGAGGAGAAGACCTCCGGTAAAACCATCTATCCACCCGGCGGAGAGATGTTCAATGCGCTGAATAGTACAAGTTTTGACAAAGTTAAAGTGGTAATCCTCGGGCAGGACCCCTATCACGGGCCGGGGCAGGCCCATGGCCTCTGTTTTTCGGTTCGACCCGAAGTGCCGATACCCCCCTCATTGGTAAATATCTACAAAGAACTGCACCAGGATCTTGGTATATCGATTCCCACACATGGCAATCTTCAAGCGTGGGCAGAGCAGGGCGTATTGCTGCTCAATGCAACGCTCAGCGTTGAAGCGGGTAAGGCTGGATCGCACCAGAACAAAGGGTGGGAGCGCTTTACCGATCGCGTTGTGCACCTGCTGAACGATGAACGCGAACATCTGGTATTTATTCTCTGGGGTAGCTACGCCCAGAAGAAGGGGCAGTTTATCGATCGTAATAAGCACTTGGTGTTGCAGTCGCCGCACCCATCGCCCTTGTCGGCCCACCGCGGATTTTTTGGTTGCCGCCACTTTACCCAGGCGAACGCCTACCTCAGTGAACATGGGTTAACTCCCATCGACTGGCAGATACGTTAGTGAGGGCGGGCTAGTTGTATAGCAGGATTCGCTTGCGAGAGAGGGAGAAAAAACGGGGCAAGCCCCGTTTATTTATTTGAGTAACTCCATGGCCATTGCCATATCTTCGCTCAGATCTTCGCCTTCGGCGAATTGCATGTCGGGATCCAAACCGAGGCGGGCAAAGGCGGTGACCTTGTGAAAATCTATTTTGGCCAGGGGGTGATTCGTGCCGGCATAGCTTTGCAGCACCGCGACTGTCACGACGTCGGCGTAGTCGACCACCGGTTTCTGACAGGTGAAGTCCAGGTGTTCGGAAGGTATACGGCGAATCTCTTCGGGGAAATCCCAGGTTGCCAGAATTCGGTTACCAATAGCTGGCCCCAGCTTCTCAATGACGGTATCGAGGGTGATGGCGTCTTTAAGCAGGGCTGAATGGTTCTCAGCATAAGTAAGAATAGGCAAGGCACCAATCTGATGAACCAGTCCCGCCAGGGTAGCCTGATCGGGTCGTAGATTGGTGTAGTGGCGGCACAGAACATGGGCGATACCGGCAACCTCAGCCGATCGGTTCCAAATCTGGCGTAAACGTTTATCGACCATATCGGAGGTAGCCTGAAACATCTGTTCCATAGCCAAGCCTGTAGCTATGTTACAGGTGTAGTCCATACCCAAGCGCGATAGGGCCATTTGTAAATCTTCGATTTTACGGCTGGCCCGCATAATGGGGCTGTTGGCGACTTTGATGACACGCGCTGACAGTGAGGGATCGTTGCCAATGACTTTGGCCAGCTGATCCATGGTGGCTTCCGGATCCATTGCTACGTCGCGCACTCGCAGGGCGACTTCCGGAAGCGTTGGTAGAACCAGCTCATCGTTCTTGATGGCCAGAAGAATCTCATTTCTAACTTGCTCGAGTATTTGTGCCATTGGTCCTCTCTCTCGCCAGGTACAGAAATCCTGGTACCTGTTAACTATAGCTCTAACTGATGTGGTTGCACGCCACCACTTCACTCTAGTAGACAAGTGACGAGGATCAAGCTCGGGTTATTGGGTTCGTGAAATTAAGCAAGCAAGTTCGAGAAATCGTTATTTTTGTGGGTGCTACCAGCAGCCTGGTGGGGGAAACGGGGGAGTGAATTTCTTTGGTCAGTTGGGCTGGGCGGGCACAACCTACCTCCGATCTGGGTAGGTTGTGCAAATGAGTCATTGGAGCCGACTTTTTAGGCGCTCTATTTGGTGCTCTCGGCTAAATCGTAGGGGAGTTCCAAAAAATGAACGGGCGTTTGGTACTCTGGATCCAGATAGACGGCCCCCTGTGCAAAGGCGGAATCGCTTAAGCACATAAGCAGTTCCAGCTCATCATTGGTACTGGCCGCGGCACAGGCAACTTTTCCTGCCGCCTGCTGACTGCCTTGCACGTAGAGGTTGGCGCCTGGCAAGGGCAGATCAGCCGCTTTGGTAGAGCCTCGGTAGGTGTGGCGCTTTTGTTTGCCGAGGTATTGCATACGGGCGACTACTTCCTGGCCGGTGTAACACCCCTTGGTAAAACTGATGGCGTTTAACTGCCCGTAGTTGAGTGTTTGCGGGATGAACTCCTCAGTCGTGGGGGCAAAGACATTGGCGATACCATCGCGGATATCAGCTAATTGCCACTGGTCAGTGGCTGCAACGGGTGCCAGTTCAGATAGACGCAACCAGGTCTGGCTGGCAGTTTCGGCATTCAGCCAACACTCGAAGCGGGTAGTAGAGAGGCGGATCACTGTGCCAACTTTGCTGGTGCTAATTGCCAGATCTTTACTTGGTGCCTGGCCAAACACGGTGGTTACCAACGACTCTGCCTGCTCGCCCTCAATACCAATGATCGGGCTATAGGCATCAGTGAATTCCGCTTTGGAGAAGACGATATATTTGCCCAGAGATTTTCGGGCTATCTCTACCATCTCGGTGGGGAGACGTAATTGTATGGTTTCGGCCTCGGGAGCGTTTGCCAGGAAATTGAAGATGATGCGCCCCTTCGGATTGCATTGACAGCCATTGAGAGCGGCGTGGCCGTCCAGCTGATTCATATCGCAGGTCACCTGGCCTTGGAGAAACTTCTTTGCATCGGGGCCGGCTATGGTTAGCAATTCGTAATTAGGCAGTGCAAAGAGCTGTGCGGCCAGAGCTGATTGAGGGGTGGTTGGATATGCGATGAGGTGATCATTTTGCAGGTTGGCTCCCTGGGATTGTAGGAATTCCAACCATGCTGCCCGGCTCGACATGACAATATGCTCCTAATGAGTCGAAAAACGAAGGTTTCACAACGGTATAGCAAATAGCGTACACAGCATAGAGTGGATATTTATCTCACTACCCGGCATTTGTGGCTAAGCAAAGATTCTTGGCCCGGCAGGAGGGCTACTGCGTTATAATCGCCGGCCGCTGACGTTAGATTGAATTAGGTACCGTACACAATGGAAAAAAACCGTTTATATTGGGCTTCCCGCCGAGGCATGCTGGAGCTGGATCTGGTATTACAACCTTTTCTGGACAACCATTATGACGACCTGCCGCAATCGGACAAGGAGCTGTTCTGGGCGCTGCTGGAGAGTGAAGATCAGGATATGTTCTCCTGGTTCATCGATAAGGTCGACCCAGCTGACCCCAATATCCTCAAAATTGTAAAGATCATCCGTGCCCACACCGGCCTCCAGCCCGGCGATTAGGCTGGAGTTACAGCCACCAGCGCTGCTGCTCTGGCTTTACGCCAGTTGCACCCTTGTCACACTGCTTTTAATTGGTCTCTCCCGGGTGGCTGCAGGCATCGCTATTGCGGCCAGCGGCCTGGTGCTTTTGGTTGTTTTTTGGTCGTATCGAAGAGCGCGCCGCCGGCACTGTGGTGAACTGCTGTTTGAGAAGGGGCAGTGGAGTTGGTTGTATGCGGGCCAGCGGCAGCTACTGCGGCCGGGAGCTGCTTTCTATTTTGGTGTTCGGACGATTGCGCTGCAATTTGGCAATGTGGGTGGCTGGCCGCGTAGATGGGTGTTCTGGATCAGCCCGGATAATACTCCGCCCGAGCAGGCTCGGGCGTTACGGGTGCTTATCCAAACCGGGTACTTTTAGTGCTCAATCGTCACACTGGCCGGGTTAGGCTTCGCTGCGGCCGACAATTACGTCCTGAGCGGCAAAATTGAGCGGTACCAGGATGGTATCTCTGGCAAAAGGCTTGAGGTTGGGGAAATCCAGGGAGAAATGCAGTCCGCGGGACTCTTTGCGGGCCATTGCCGAGCGGATAATCAACTGCGCCACATCGCATAGGTTGCGCAGTTCGATCAGATCGTTGCTGACTTTAAAGTTGCTGTAGTATTCAGCGATCTCTTTTTGCAGCAGTTTGATGCGATGGTTGGCGCGTTCCAGCCGTTTACCGGTCCGAACGATGCCCACGTAGTCCCACATAAAGCGGCGTAGTTCGTCCCAGTTGTGAGAGATGACAACGTCTTCATCGGAATCGGTTACCCGGCTCTCATCCCATTCTGGTTGGTATTCAGGCGCTTGGATATTGCCAAGCTTGCTGATGACATCCTTCGCTGCGGCGATACCAAACACAATACACTCCAGCAGGGAGTTACTGGCCATTCGGTTGGCGCCATGCAATCCCGTAAATGAGGTTTCACCGATGGCGTATAGGTTGTCGAGGTCGGTTCGGCCATGCTTATCGACCACCACACCACCACAGGTGTAATGGGCAGCGGGTACTACCGGTATGGGTTGCTTGGTGATATCGATACCGTACTTGAGGCACTCGGCGGCAACGGTGGGGAAGTGTGACTGGACAAACTCGGGCGATTTGTGGGAGATATCCAGGAAAACGCAGTCTAGGCCTAAGCGCTTCATCTCGTGGTCGATGGCCCGGGCGACGACATCGCGCGGTGCCAGTTCCGCCATGGGGTGGAACTGTTCCATAAAGCGCTCACCATTACCCAGTACCAGCTTGGCGCCCTCGCCGCGAAGCGCTTCTGTTAAGAGAAAGGTTTTGGCACTGGGGTGGAACAGGCAGGTGGGGTGAAACTGGTTGAACTCCATGTTGGCGACCCGGCAGCCCGCGCGCCACGCCATAGCGATACCATCGCCGCTGCAACCATCAGGGTTACTGGTGTAGAGATACACCTTACTGGCACCGCCTGTAGCCAAAATGACGGCTTTCGCTTGGAAGAGATCCACCTTATCGGTGGCCAGGCTATAGACATAAGCGCCGGTGCAGCGGTATTTGGGCGAGCCGGCATCGGCCTGGGTAACCAGGTCGATGGCCAGGTGACCGGTGAGGATTTCGATATTTTTGCGGGCGTAGACCTGATCAATCAGTGTGCTGTGTACCGCTTTGCCCGTGGCATCGGCAGAGTGGATGATGCGTCGATGGGTGTGGCCGCCCTCCTGTGTCAGGTGGTACTTATCGCTGTTTTCATCCCGGGTGAATTGTACACCCTGCTCGATGAGCCACTGGATTGCCGGCCGGCTGTTTTCAACAGTAAAACGGACTGAATCTTCGTGGCAGAGCCCGGCCCCGGCCGAGAGGGTGTCTTTCACATGCCGTTCCACGGTATCGTCGTCGTCCAGAACAGCGGCAATCCCCCCCTGAGCCCACCAGGTTGACCCATCATTTATCTGGCCCTTGCTGATGATGGCTACGGAGCACTCTTCCGGTAGGTGCAGGGCCGCGGTTAAACCGGCTGCGCCAGAGCCAATAATAAGGACGTCATGATAGAAGGTATTTGTCATTTTCGGGGAGGGCCTACTGTTGGGGTATTACAAGCGTGTGACCGAAGCAGAGTATAGCGACATAATTGTCGATTAAACATAGACTTATTGTGGCTACTGAAAGGGGGTTATGGGAACTTTGCTAAGAATGTGCCTGTCTCACAGCCCGATTATTGGCTTTGGGATTTGCCAAGCTGGCAAATATGGTGACAATTAGCGCCAATCGGGGGTTTAAGTTTTCCCTTTGCTCGACTATCAGGCCCGGAAAGGGGCTTCAAACTTGAGCTAGATCCACCCCGCAGATAAGATGCCGCCAGCACACTATTAAACCCAAGGGCAATCTCACTCCAGGCCGGATAACAGACAGGATGGCACTGAGTCAGAAGCGTACATTGACGCTACCGAGGGGAGTCTATTTGCCAAATTGGCAATTTTGGAGTTTTGAATGACGGGCAATGCCACGCCTAATTCCGACCAACAGCTGGTAGAGAGAGTACAGAAAGGAGACAAGCGGGCGTTTGATCTGTTGGTGTTGAAATACCAACATAAGATCATCGCTATAGTCAGCCGCTACATAAAGGACAATGCTGAAGTTTACGATGTTGTGCAGGAGGCATTTATAAAGGCCTACCGGGCGCTCGGTAACTTTCGCGGAGATAGTGCTTTCTATACGTGGTTGTACAGGATTGCCATTAATACGGCTAAAAACCATCTGGTATCCCGTGGTCGGCGGCCGCCATCTTCGGATGTCGACATTGATGAGGCTGACTATTACGACGGCAGCGAACCGTTGCGTGATATAGAGTCCCCGGAGGGGGCCATGGCCAGGGATCAGCTGCAAGAGGTGGTAAACACGGCGATCGCCAGTTTGCCAGAGGATCTGCGTACCGCACTTACCCTTCGAGAGATGGAAGGGCTAAGCTATGAAGACATTGCCGCTGTGATGGATTGCCCGGTGGGTACTGTGCGGTCACGTATATTCCGTGCACGGGAAGCCGTTGATAAGGCCATTCGTCCACTGCTCGATTAACAATTTATTTTTTGAACTTGGTGTGAACCAATTAAATTCACCTGGGTCCATACAGTCAGATTGTTCAGGTAGGGTTAAGGTTAGAGTTTCGATGAGACTGGAAATCTCCCCTGTAGGTGTTAACCATTGAAGATATGTAGAGTAGTTCTATGGCAGAGCAAGTAGGCATTTCTCCTTTCGATGAGTCACTGCGGCAGTCGTTGTCCGCTATGGTGGATGGTGAAGCAAGTGAGTTGGAACTGCGCCGCATCCTGGCTGAGAGTGAGAACAATAGCGAACTGCGCAAGACCTGGGCACGCTACCAGATAGCGAGCCGCAGTATTCGCAGGGAGGAAGCCGGTTTCTTCCAGGTGGACCTGAGCGCGAGTATCTCGGAATTAATTGCCGAAGAGCCCAACCATAATGGTTTGGCCGTGGATGCCGGTCGACGACGTTTCGGTGGTGTTGCCGGCCACTTGGGGCGTGTCGCTATCGCTGCCTCTGTCGCGGTAGTGGCGGTGTTCGCTGTCAATCAGATATCCCCTGAAAGCGAAGCCCCAGCAGCAACAGTCGCCGCTAATACGGGTGGTGTAGCCGTTGAAGATCAGGTTTTCGCCCCAGCGGCTAATCTGCCGATGGGTTACGGTACGCCAGGGCTGAGTGTCCGCAATGTCAGTACCGATGGCATTGTTCTCGATCAGCGTCGCTCGGCTGTACCAGTGGTGTTTGAGCCACGCTCAGACGTACAGGCTGCCAATCCGGCCGTTGAAGAGTTTCTGCGTCAGTTGATGGCTGAACATGCCAATTCCGGACTCGAGATCGAAGGTGCCATGCCGTTCGAGCGTGTTCCCAGAATCGAACCGGCCCAAGAATAACCCCTATCTTTTTTAGGCTCTCAACCTTAGCGAATAGACGAGTCGTTGGTTAAACAAACAGATGGTTCTAAAAAAAGGCTCTTCGGAGCCTTTTTTGTTTGGGGCGCCATAAAAGGTGTCATAAAAACTGACTAAGTGTTGCCAAACGCTATAAAATCGGCACTCAAGTGGGGTATACAGGTCGAAACTGATTGTAGCTCCAACTATTTCCTAAGCAAGCCTACCTATGTTTAAACCTCTATTGCTAATCGGTAAACGCCTCCGCATTCCTCCTCTCCTGATGATCATGAGTTTCTCGCTGTCCTGCTGGGGAGAGGTAGTCATTTCGGATACAGATCCTGCGATCCAGGCCTTGCTGGCCAGTGTGGAGAAGGCCCTGCAGACCACGAGTTACAGCGGGATATACACCTACGAGCACACAGGAACGATTGAATCTATTCGTGTTAATCATCAAGTCTTTGGTGGTGCGCAAACTAATCGATTGGAGCATCTGAGCGGGCGGGTTGCCAAGGCTATTGTGCATCACTTTGATGAGCACTCCTGTGATCAACCATTGAGCTCGCGACAGAATGCCTTCCAGCAGCGAAATCTGGTGCAATACTATCGTTTTCAAACCATTGGTGATGATCGTATAGCAGGGCGGCCGGTAATTATGTTGGCTGCCGAGCCCAGAGATGAATATCGATTTGGTTATCGATTAGCAGTGGACAGCGAAACTCACCTACCCCTGTTGCTATCGTTGGTTAATGGTCAGCGGATCATTGAGCGATTCCAATTTGTCGAATTTACCCCAATTGAGGATTCTGACTCTGCGATTGTACAAACGGAGCCGGACGATCATTTGGTTAGCGTCAATTGTGCGAAGGTTGAAAACCACTCTGCTTGGAAACTCGGCTGGGTACCGGGAGGGTTCAACCTGGTTGCCGTTAAAACGGATCAGCAGACCGATATGTTCCTCTACAGCGATGGTATCAGTCGATTCAGTGTGTTTGTTAGTCGCTCTGCGGGTGGCCCGACCCTGGAAGGTGAGGCACGGCGTGGCGCAACGGTGGTCTATCTGGATAAAGCGTTAGCGGGTGGAGAGGTTTTTCAGGTGGCGGTGGTAGGTGAAGTGCCCAAAGTAACGGCACAAAAGCTAGCGATGTCTATCGGCCAAGTGGCCGTTACGGCGCCACAGGAGTAGCCCAATTGTGGGGGCAGGCACTGGATTTGCAGAGTGGCCGACAAATGCTCTACCCAGGCGGTAAGTTCGGGTGGAGGCCTAGTGAGAGAGGTGAGTGCAATGATTACCGAAATCGGTCGGGTAGTGGCCATTGAGGACGATGGCCTTTGGGTACAAACGATCCGTAAAAGTGCCTGTGCCTCCTGTTCCGCTCAGAAAGGGTGTGGGCAGGCGGTATTGGCGAAAATGGGTAGAGAGCCCGGTTTTATCCGGGTGAGTTACGAAGGCCACCAGGCCGATGAGTTCCAGTTAGATGACTATGTAGAAATTGGCATCGGTGAAGATGTTTTGATGAAGTCGACTCTGCTCGTCTATCTTGCACCTATGATAATGCTCCTGGTCGGTATTTTAATTACCGGGCAATTGACGACAGGAGAGGGGTGGATGGTGCTCGGCGGTATCATCGGTCTGCTAGCCGGTGGGTATTTATCAAGAACTATTTTAAATCGAAACAATCGAAATGCTCGGTTACAGCCCATATTAATTGGGATGACGGCCAAACCTGCTTTTTGGCCACTCGATAGTGGTGAGAACTCAGATTAAGT
Source organism: Halioxenophilus sp. WMMB6 (assembly GCF_033283405.1). NCBI lineage: Bacteria > Pseudomonadati > Pseudomonadota > Gammaproteobacteria > Alteromonadales > Alteromonadaceae > Halioxenophilus > Halioxenophilus sp. WMMB6. The sequence goes on along the minus strand of NZ_JAWMQR010000001.1, from coordinate 936,579 downwards.
AAATTTTGGCAACCGTACACGGTTACTATGCCAAGTCACTCTCTCAGTCGCGAAGCCGTTTAGTGTTTCGTCACTCTGATTGCTGTTATTAATTTCTGTATTTAATTGCAGTTGTCAAAGAGCTGGCAAAAGTAACTATTGGTTGGAGGAAGTAATTGATGTTATGGCGAAAGATAGCAACCGGGCTGTTGCTCATTGTTAGCGTTAATGTGGTTCAAGCCCAGAACCTTCCCAACTTTTCCGATATTGTTGAAGCAAACTCTCCGGCGGTGGTTAAAATAAATACCGTCAGTCATGCACAAGCCAGCCCGCGATCCGCGCTACCGGATTCCCAACAAATTCCCGAGATTTTCCGTCATTTTCTTGATCCACGTAACCAAGCTGAGCGTGAATCCCGCTCTTTGGGATCAGGATTTATACTCTCCTCAGATGGTTATCTCCTGACTAATAATCACGTGGTGGAAGGCGCCGATGAAATTGTAGTCAGGCTGCAAGATCGCAGGGAGTTTGAGGCGGAATTGGTGGGAACCGATAAACGGTCCGATTTGGCGCTGTTAAAAATTGATGCCAAGGGTCTGCCGTTCCTTAAATTTGCCAAACCCGATGACCTCAAAGTAGGTGAATGGGTGTTGGCTATCGGCTCGCCCTTTGGTTTGGATTTCTCTGCCAGTGCCGGCATCGTGAGTGCAATTGGCCGTAGTATTCCCACCGAAGACAACGAAAACTACGTGCCGTTTATTCAGAGTGATGTAGCCATTAATCCGGGTAATTCGGGTGGGCCGTTGTTTAATTTGGACGGTGAAGTTGTTGGCATCAACTCGCAAATCTTTACACGCAGTGGTGGTTCGATCGGTTTGTCATTCGCGATTCCAGCCAGTGTGGCCGTTAATGTCGTGGAACAGCTGAAATCGAAAGGCCGTGTTGACCGCGGTTGGCTTGGCGTGATGATTCAAGAGGTAGATCGTGATCTGGCGGCATCATTTGGTCTACGCAAACCCGAAGGGGCGCTGGTTGCTCGAATCGAGCCTGGCAGCCCGGCCGACGACGCGGGCTTGCAGGTGGGCGATATCATTCTCAAGTTTGCGGGCGAGAAGATCGCTGAGTCCTCAGATCTGCCGCATGTGGTCGGCTCCACTCAACCGGGTGAAAGCGTACCTGTGGAAGTGATTCGTGAAGGTAAAAAGAAATCCCTATCGGTCACGGTTGCGACCTTGGGTAGCCAGGAAGATGATCAGCAAGCCGCAGGCAGCGACAACTCCTCCGATACCGGTAGCAGCCGGCTGGGAATGGTGGTCGAGGCGCTACCGAAAGAGCTGGCCCAGCGCTGGGACGTGAAAGCGGGTGTTCTGGTGACTAACGTTGCCCCGGGTTCAGCAGCTGATGCGGCCGGATTACGCCCAGGTGACGTGGTGACTCAGATCGGCTTTAACGCGATATCTTCGTTGGACGATTACACCATGGTTGAGCAGCAGCTACCTTCAGATAGCCTGTTGCCAATCCGCTTTGTGCGGCAGGGACGGCCGATCTTCCGTACCATCGCCACCCCGAAATAGGGCACTTTTGCCCCTGTGCCGCAGGATAGCGACCCGGGGGCAAATGCTGTAGACTTCGCGCTGATTTTAGACCCCTATGAGCCGGGAAACCTAACTTCAATCGGGACGGGGAGAGTGGTTATCCCTGCGAGTTTGCGAAGCCCCTAGCCACAAGTTGGTAAGAACCACTTGTTGGCCGAAAAGGCTGAGCATAAGCCGCCATCTAGGCGATTCTTTATTCAGCGGTAGTACACAGAAAAAGTGACAGATCTTAGCCATATCCGGAATTTCTCCATCATCGCCCATATCGACCATGGCAAATCAACCATTGCCGACCGCTTTATTCAGACCTGTGGAGGGCTGAGCGAGCGGGAGATGGCCGCTCAGGTACTCGACTCAATGGATATCGAGCGTGAACGCGGTATCACTATCAAGGCGCAGAGCGTAACCCTTAATTATCAAGCGCAAGATGGCCGTGTCTATCAGTTGAACTTTATTGATACCCCAGGGCATGTCGACTTCTCCTACGAAGTGTCACGCTCCCTCGCGGCCTGTGAAGGTGCATTGCTGGTAGTTGACGCAGCCCAAGGGGTTGAGGCCCAATCTGTAGCAAACTGCTACACTGCGGTGGAGCAAGGGTTGGAAGTTATTCCCGTGCTCAATAAGATGGATCTGCCACAGGCGGAACCAGAGCGGGTGGCCGCAGAGATCGAAAATATTATCGGAATCGATGCCTCGGACGCTGTTCATTGCAGTGCCAAATCCGGGCTGGGGATTACCGAGGTTCTTGAACAACTGGTCGCTAAGATTCCACCGCCCGAGGGTGATGTGGATGCACCTCTGCAGGCTTTGATCATCGACTCCTGGTTTGATAACTACCTGGGCGTGGTCTCTTTGGTACGTGTCAAGCAGGGAACCATTACGGTAAAGGATAAGATTATAGCCAAGTCGATTGGCAAGGCTCATGTCGTTGATAGTGTCGGGATCTTTACCCCCAAGCTGGTTGAACAAAAAACCTTAAAAGCAGGTGAGGTTGGATTTGTTGTCGCAGGGATTAAAGATATTCACGGCGCGCCGGTGGGGGATACCCTAACTCACGCCAATACCAGTGATGTGAAAGCGCTGCCCGGGTTTAAGAAGGTCAAGCCCCAGGTTTACGCAGGGATGTTTCCTGTCTCCTCCGATGACTATGAAGGCTTCCGGGATGCGCTCTCCAAGTTGACGTTGAATGACGCTTCGCTCTTCTATGAGCCGGAAAGCTCAGACGCTCTGGGGTTTGGCTTTCGTTGTGGTTTCCTGGGTATGCTCCATATGGAGATCATTCAGGAGCGTTTGGAGCGCGAATACGACCTCGATCTCATCACCACCGCCCCCACTGTTATTTTTGAAGTGGAAAAAAATGATGGCGAGATCATCTATGTTGATAACCCCTCCAAATTACCGGAGCTGGGTACCATCAAAGAGATGCGAGAGCCTATATGCGAGGCTAACATTCTGGTACCGCAGGAGCATCTGGGTAGTGTAATCACACTGTGTGTGGAAAAACGGGGTATGCAAAAGGACCTACAGTATTTGGGTTCCCAGGTGTCAGTCCGTTACGAATTACCGATGAATGAAGTGGTGATGGATTTCTTTGATCGCTTGAAGTCTGTCAGCCGCGGTTTTGCTTCGTTGGATTACAGCTTCTCTCACTTTCAGGCGGCCCGCCTGGTGCGACTGGATATTTTAATCAACGCAGAGAAGGTTGACGCATTAGCCATCATCGTTCACAAGGATAATGCCCAGTATAAAGGCCGGGCGCTGGTTGAGAAGATGAAAGAGCTTATTCCCCGCCAGATGTTCGACGTGGCCATTCAAGCGGCAATCGGTGGCCAAGTTATTGCGCGCTCCACAGTTAAGGCGTTGCGTAAAAACGTTACGGCTAAATGTTATGGTGGCGACGTCACCCGTAAAAAGAAATTATTAGAGAAACAGAAAGCGGGTAAAAAGCGCATGAAACAGGTGGGGCGTGTCGAAATTCCTCAGGAAGCGTTTTTAGCCGTATTGAAGGTTGATTCCTAGTTTACTCAGTATTTACGTGCAGATTTTTTATGGATATTAATTTCCCACTTATATTAGTGATTCTGGTGTTTGTCTCCGGAGTGATTTGGCTGTTCGATATTCTGGTGTTAGCCAAACCCCGCAAATTGGCTATAGCCGGGGTAGAGGAGCAGTTCGCCAGCGAGGACGATAAAAACAGCAGCTCTGCCTACCAGCACGCGATGGCGGCGGCAGCTAGAGAGCCCTCCGCGGTAGAATACGCCAAGTCCTTCTTTCCGGTGCTGTTTGTTGTACTGGTGTTGCGCTCTTTCCTTTACGAACCATTTCAAATTCCCTCGGAATCGATGGTGCCAACTTTGGAAGTGGGTGATTTTATTCTGGTTAATAAATTCACCTATGGTATTCGACTGCCAGTACTCAGAACCAAAGTTATCACTATCAATGAACCGAAGCGGGGCGACGTGATGGTCTTTTTCCCTCCCCATAAGAAGCAGTATTTCATCAAGCGGGTCGTGGGTTTACCGGGCGATACCATTCTGGTCGATAACAATTCGCTCTTTATCAACGGTGAAAAACAGCCGCAACAGTTTGCCGAACAGGTGATCGATGGATTGATGAGCTATGATGTAATGGTTGAAACATTGGGTGGAGTCGAGCATCAGATGCGGAAATTCTCAAGAGTGGCGCGCGACCCAGAGCCGAGAACATTCAATGTTCCAGCGGGACACTATTTCATGATGGGCGACAACCGCGATAACAGCTCAGATAGCCGCGAATGGGGCGTGGTACCAGAGGAGAACATTGTCGGCAAAGCCGTGGCAGTGTGGATGCACTGGGATTCGTTTTTCAGCATTCCGAGCTTTAAAGAGGTTGGGTCTATCCAATAATTTAGCCATTCTAGGAAACGCGAACCCATGAGAGAGTATCAGATAGGAAAAATTTCCAAACAACAGGGTTTGGGTATGGTCGGTTGGTTGGTGATTGTTCTCATCTGTGGCTTGACCTTCTCCCAGGTATTAAAACTTTTTCCGGCCTACCTGGAAAACTGGGGTTTGTCGGGTGAGCTGAAAAAGATGGCGGAGTTGCCCAACGGGGTAGAGTCGCTATCTGTTAGTGAAATTAAAAAGCGGATGCAAAACTACTACCTGGTTAACCGGGTCAGTACTGAAGCTAAGAAGAGTCTGACCATCCGTCGCGACGAAGGCCGTCTAATCGTGGAGATGCCCTACGAAAGACGAGTTCATATGTTCTGGAATATTGACGTCGTACTGGATTTCCACCTTCAATTGGATAGCAAGTTCCCCAATGTCTGCTGTAAAGCAAGAGAGACCGAACATTAATCTGGATAGCTTACAAACGCGGTTGGGTTACCAATTTCAGGATGTTGGCCTTCTCAAACGGGCACTGACCCACCGCAGTTTCAGCGCCGATCATAACGAACGCCTGGAGTTTCTAGGCGACTCCATTCTGGGCGTGGTGGTTGGTTATCACCTGTTCAGTAAATTCCCGGAAGCGAGTGAAGGCCAGTTAACCCGCCTGCGCGCCTCCCTGGTGAAAGGTGAAACCCTGGCTGAATTGGCTAGAGAGCTGGATATCAGCAGCTGTTTGATTTTGGGCGAGGGCGAAGTGCGCTCGGGTGGTAAGGAGCGGGAATCGATTCTCGCGGATGCGCTGGAGTCGGTTATCGGTGCCATCTTTCTGGATGCCGACCTCTCCGCCTGTACCAGTACGGTACTCGGTTGGTTGCAGGCGCGACTAGCCAAGTTAGAACTAACCAAGCCCCTCAAAGATGCTAAAACCCAGCTACAAGAGTATCTTCAATCTCTGGGTAAGCCACTGCCTTCGTACACCATTGAAGAGCTTCAGGGGCAGGCCCACAATCAAGTGATTACCGTCAGTTGCCGGATCAGTGATACAGGCCAGGTTTTTCTGGCGACTGCCCGCAGCCGTAAGCAAGCCGAAAAGATGGCCGCAGCCCAGGCGTTGGAAACCTTAATGGAGTCTGCCCAATGACTTCCCGATGTGGCTATGTAGCGATAGTTGGTCGCCCTAATGTGGGTAAATCAACGCTGCTCAATCACTTGGTTGGTCAAAAGCTCAGTATCACCTCACGCAAACCGCAAACCACCCGTCATAACCTGTTGGGCATTCGCACCGAAAGCGAGTGTCAGGTTATCTTCGTCGATACCCCAGGGCTCCATCTTGGCCAGGACAAGGCTCTCAACCGCTACATGAACAAGTCGGCAGCCAACGCCTTTAAGGATGTCGATTTAATCCTGTTTGTGATCGATCGCACCGCATGGACGGATGAGGACGAATGGGTTGCCCAACAGCTGGCTGCGTCCTCCAGCCCGGTTGTACTGGTCGTTAACAAAATCGACAAGTTGGAAAACAAGCAGGATCTACTGCCGACTCTACAAAAACTGCAGGACCAGGTAGTGTGCGAGGAGTTAATACCTATCTCGGCACTGCGCAACGACAATCTCGATCGCTTGAACGAAATTATTGAAGCACATATGCCCGAAGGTGATTTTTTCTTCCCCGAAGACCAAATTACCGATCGCAGTAGCCGTTTTCTGGCTGCGGAAATCGTTCGGGAGAAAATCACCCGCCAGTTGGGTGATGAATTACCCTATCAGATGACCGTCGAGATTGAAGAGTTTCGCTTCGAGGAGGCGATTTTGCACATCAGTGCATTGATTCTGGTGGAGCGGCAAGGGCAGAAGAAAATTCTGATCGGTAACAAGGGCGAGCGAATCAAAGCGATTGGTCAGCAGGCGCGTGTCGATATGGAAACCTTATTCGATGCCAAGGTGATGTTGAATCTCTGGGTGAAGGTAAAATCCGGCTGGTCTGATGATGAGCGCGCACTGCGCAGCTTGGGCTTTAACGAACTCGACAAATAACCGCTGTAACCGTTTTTTTGATGCCAGGGTGGCGACCTTTATCTGAGTAGGCAAATGGACCCCAGGGTAGATTATCAACCAGCATTTGTTTTGCACTCGCGGCCTTATCGGGAAACCAGCCTACTGGTCACTTTTTTTGTCGCCAATTTTGGCAAGCTCTCCGCCGTCGCTAAAGGGGCGCAGAAATCCAAATCTTCGCGCCGTCTGTTTCAACCCTTTATTCCCGTGCAAATCACCTGGACAGGACAGAGCGAATTAAAGTCTCTGGGTAAGATCGATGAGAGTGCCATGCGCATTGTGCTCAATGGCGCCCGGCTCTATTCCGGTTTATATGTCAATGAACTGTTGACCCGATTGTTGGATTTTGGCGCGCCGCAGCTGTCTCTGTTTGCCGATTACATCAGCTGTTTACAGAGCCTGGCGGCGAATCCGTCAGCGGAGGCGGAAGAGAATGCCCTGCGCCTGTTCGAGTTATCACTGTTAAACTCGCTGGGTTACGGTCTCTCATTTAATGTTGAGGGCGAAAGTGACCAAGCTATTAGCTCGGATCACTATTATCGTTTTTTTCCCCAAACCGGTTTTGTTCGTTGCCTGGACGCCACTCAGCTCCACTCCTCTTCGGGTGAGCTCCTTGTCGGGGCCGAAATACTGGCACTAAATAATTTAGGTTGGCAGGAGCCTCAGCTGCGCCTTCTGAAACGCATCACGCGAGTCAGTATTGATACCCTGCTGGGCGGTAAACCCTTGCACAGCCGGACACTTTACCGGCAGTTCAATGCCACGCTTAAAAGTGGCAGTGATCCTTCTCAGAGTGATTGACTTACCGAAGGATTAACAGACTGTCGGAATACCTTCGTTAGCGGAGCCTGCGGTAATTCTAGCGGCATATTGCTGGCGCTAGGCTTCCACCTCAAACATTGAATCCAGGTCGTACTCCTCATTCCACCTCAATAGGGTTTCTATTGCATCGGTTACCTGGCTGAGTAAGGTGTAGACATTGTCGTACTCTTTGTGGAACAGACTACTATCCAGGCGTGAAGAGACATCTGCAAGATTGGGTGTGCCGGTGCAGCGCGCGCCGCCGCGCAATTTATGGACGACGGACTCCAGTTCATCCATATTTTTATCCTGCACGGCCCGGTCTATATCGTCCAACGTCTCCGGTAAACTCTCGATGAGCATGGCCAGCATGTCACGGGCCAGATCCGGTTTATTTCCTGCCAGGCGCAGGCACTGTTGAATATCGACCGGCTTAGTAACCATTTCACTCGATAACAGTTCGGTAACATCAACCATTGGGGGGGCCAAGGGCTTAATTTCCGGCTTGAATTCAGTCTTTGGTTCTGGCTTTTGAAGAGCGACACCCGTGTGGTTACACCAACGTTGAATCACATGGGCCAACTGCTCTTCGGTGATGGGCTTACTGAGATAATCATCCAGACCAGCTAACAGCAACTCAGATTTACGATCATTAACAGCGTGCGCGGTGAGTGCGACCACTGGTACCCGAACACCTGCCGGTGCGCGTTTGCGGATTTCCCGAGTGGCCTCAATCCCATCCATATCGGGCATTTGGATATCCATAAATATCAGGTCAAATGTCTCTGTTTCGCACTCTTTAATGGCGTCAGCGGCACTGGCTGCGGTGACTGCCTCAGCGCCCAGATTGACCAAAAATTCCCTGACCAGCATTAAATTGGCGGGATTGTCGTCGACGGCCAAAACCTTGGGCTTGTGGCCTGGGTTTTTTAGCAGCTGGGTTTTCGAAGGGCGATAAAGTTGCTTGTAGATATTCAGGTGAGTACAAATGGATTTATAGATCCGGTCACGTACCAGCGGTTTGGAAGAGAAGGCGACCGCTCTGTTAAGCTCAGCTTCGATCAACTCCCGCTGTTTACTGGGTGTGGTCAGCAGCAGGGTTTTGCAGTTGTAGTCGCTGTTCAGCTGATAGGTTAACTGGTCGAGAAAACTGGTGGCGGTGGCTTTACTCTCAATAACGGCGACGTCCATAATCAGCAGCTGCTGAAATTTGCCCATCTGCGATAATTTTTGCATGGAGGGCAAAATCTCCATGGGGTTGGCGAGCTCGACAATATTGAGCTTCCAGTTGGCGGTGAGTTGCCTTAATTGTTCCATGATGGTCTCATTGCCGCAGCAGATAACGACATTCAAACCGGTAAGTGCTTTCTCCACATAGGGTTTACTTTTCTGCCCCTGGTCGAGGGGAATAGCAAACCAGAGCAGCTGGCTATTCTCTTTCGATTCAAAACCCAGAGAGCCGCCCAACGCCTTGACCAATCCTTTCGAGATTGCCAAACCCAGACCATTATCGCCCAGGCTGCGTGTCGCCCCCGATTCCAAATTGGAGAAGTCTTTTAACAGTTGATCGGTATCGATCTGGATATCATTGCCAATACCGGAAATTTCAAACCGATAAATAATCGATTTAGCCGATTTTGGCTGCACAGTACCGGAGTGATCACGGCAAACCCGTAACACTATGTTGGGTTCCGCTGAGAACTTGATGGCGTTATTAATAAGGTTGGTCAAAATCTGTTTGATGCGTAATGGGTCGCTGACCAGCTCCTGTGGCAGGTCCGGTTCCATCATGGCGACCAATTCACACTGACTTTGAAAGGCGGTTGGGGCCAGGATTTGCAGTGTCTCTTCGACAACGGTTTCAAGCCGCATGGGAATGTAATCCAAATTAACCGAACCGGCTTCAATATGGGAGATGTCGAGAATATCGTTAATGATGGTTAGCAAACCCTGGGCGGAGGTCTCAATGGTGCGCAAAAACTCCTGCTGGGTTTCGCTGATATCGGCTTTCAGCAGAAGTTGGGTAAAACCGATAATGCCGTTCAGCGGCGTACGGAACTCGTGACTGGCATTGGCGAGAAACTCGGATTTTACGCGGCTGGCTTCAATAGCGCGCTTGCGAGCCATATCCAGCTCAATATTTTGGATCTCAATCGTCTCCATGGTTTCGCGTAACTCATCGATATTGTGCTCGATGTTCCGCTTCAATTCGGTTTGTGCTTCCTGCACGGAGTAGGCGACCTGATTCAAATCTTTGGCGATAGCGGTTAACGGCTCCAGTGAGGTGACTTGCACCGCATGGTTGTAGTCGCCATTGGCAATGGCTTGAATACCATCTTCAATGGCCTGGATGTCTGGGCGCATCCGGTTCACTCGCTCCAATAGAAAAATGGAGACAATTGCCGGTAACAGCAAGCCAATGATCAGCACTCCCATTAGCATATCCATATGAGAGAACTGCGCTGAGGTGGTATCGAAAGCGATATCCACCCAGCCGATGACTTCACCATTGGCGTTCGAAAAAATTGGATGGGAGAGTCTGAGCAGGCCAGATTGCGGATCTACAGACTTTTTGAGGCTGCCAGAGAGCCAATTACTAGCCAGGGTTTTATCCAGATATCTCATACCCTGGTGGCCGATCACCGTCCGTTTGTTGTCCAGCAGGCGGACGCCCTTGACCTGCTTGTGCTGCATAAGCGCGGTGAGCGTCTCATTGATAGTGTTGATATTACCCTCGACTAGGGCGGGTGCGCTGATTTCGGCGGCGATAGCGGCGATATTGTAGAATTGCTCCTGCGTTTGGGCCTCTGTTTCCCGGTAGTAGAAAATAGATAGCGCCAAGGCTAATACCAGGGAGGTGATGAAGATCGGTATAAGCGTCAATCTGCGCAGTAACTGCTGAACATGTCGAAAGTACATAGAATTTGGTTAGCTTGTTTCTGTTGTCTGTTCAGTTGGGGTGGATGCCACCGCCTATAAACCCACTATTAATAAAAGCTGGAATTTATAAAAGACAGGGTTTGTATAAGCATAGGCTGTTTTACCCGGGGCGATGGCACTTTCCTGCTGCCAGCGGGTAAAATTGCCGCTCACAGTAGCCTGTAAAAGCCGCATGGCCGCTATTATTGCTCTAATAGCTAGCCTGCGCACGCTATTTGCAGAGTGGTGGTTTATTACCGGTTTGCCTATTTGCATACTGCATCTTTCCGGTTGCAACCCAGTGTAAACTAAGGTTTAACGGAGCAGACTCTATTTATTGTTTTGTGGCCATTAATCGGCCAGTGAAGGAAGTTTATGGAATTCCCTACCATTGAAAGTGTTGTTGGTAACACTCCCTTGGTTCGCCTACAGCGCCTCCCAGGCTCAACCAGCAATACCATCCTGGTTAAGCTCGAAGGTAACAACCCGGCTGGTTCGGTTAAGGATCGGCCGGCGCTGTCGATGATAAGCCGGGCTCTGCAGCGTGGCGATATAAAACCCGGTGACACCTTGATTGAAGCGACCAGCGGTAATACCGGCATTGCCTTGGCCATGGCCGCCGCCATCAAAGGTATTCGCATGATCCTGATCATGCCCGACAATGCCACGGCCGAACGCAAAGCCGCCATGACCGCCTACGGCGCGGAATTGATATTGGTTACTAAAGAGCAGGGCATGGAAGGTGCCCGGGATCTGGCTCTTTCAATGCAGGCTGAAGGGCGGGGCAAGGTATTGGATCAGTTTGGCAATCAGGACAATCCATTGGCCCATTTTGAAACCACTGGCCCGGAGATCTGGCAACAGACCCATGGCACCATCACCCACCTGGTCAGCTCCATGGGAACGACGGGTACCATCATGGGCACTTCCGCCTATTTGAAACAGCAAAATCCTGCCATCCAGATTATCGGCCTGCAGCCAGAAGATGGTGCCGCCATTCCCGGAATTCGTCGCTGGCCTCGGGAATACCTGCCGGGAATCTTCGATGAGACCCGAGTTGACCAGATTATCAATATGGGGCAACTGGAAGCCGAACAAACCATGCGCGCATTGGCACGGGAAGAGGGGATCTTTTGCGGGGTCTCCTCAGGCGGCGCTGTGGCGGGTGCACTGCGTCTGTCTCAAACCGTTGAACATGCCGTTATCGTGGCGATTGTCTGCGATCGCGGTGATCGGTACCTCTCTTCTGGCGTATTCAACTCCTAAACCAATGGTCTGCGAGCGCTCAGTCTATTGTCGCTATCTCAGTGCGGTTTGCAGTTAGCTATCTGGATTGGCGCTCGTAACCGCACCATAGGCGGGCTAAAAGCCTGCTGCTCCATCCTTCATTCGATGCGCCATAGCCTATGGTTTGCCATCGGTTGTGGTTTAGCGGTGTGTATCCATTGCCTGGCAGTGTATCATCCGCACTTTTCTGCACGCTGTGGGAGCCATACTTGGCCAAATTTTTCCAACCCAAATCCCGAGCTCTACCCGGGCCACTGGAATTGGATGTGACCGGCTTCAGCTCGGAGGGGCGCGGCATTGCCCACCACCAAGGTAAAGCCGTGTTTATTGAAGGTGCTTTGCCGGGCGAGCGGGTGCTTGCCAAATTTGTATCAGCAGCGAGCGGAGTGCTGCAGGCGGTTGCTGCCAAAGTGCTCCAGGCCGCCCCAGAGCGTTGTCCGCCAGGGTGTGAAATCGCTTCCCAGTGTGGTGGTTGTGACTGGCTACACATCGCCAGTGACCAACAATTGGCGTGGAAACAACAGCTGCTGCTGGAGCAGTTAGCGCGCAAACTTCCGCTGGCAGACGCCGATATTGCCGAGCCGATAAGTTCACCCTCCTGGGGTTACCGTAGCCGTACCCGCTTGGCCTACTGGCGGGATAAGTCCAACCATTGGGCCTTGGGTTTTCGCGCGGCTGGCAGTAAGAGTGTCGTGCCAATTTCCCACTGCCCGGTGTTAACGCCCCCATTAACGTCTATTTTGCCCTGGTTGCAGAAAGCTCTGCGCCAGATTGGTGCAATTGTCGGCTTGGGACATGTCGAGCTAATTGATGCCGAAGGCCGCCAGGCGGTGCTGCTGCGGGCGGTAAAACCACTGTCGGAGTCGGCGCTGACGGCCCTGCTTGGTGCCGCCAATGCGGCGGGCTTTGACCTTTGGCTGCAGTCGGGCGATGACTCACCCCAATGTCTGAATCAGACGGAAAATCCCCTCTATTACTATTCTCTACCGGCGTTTGCGCTGCGCATTGGCTACGCGGTTACCGATTTTTCCCAAGTCAATCAGGCGGTTAATCAGGCTATGATCAGTCAGGCCATCAACTGGATGGCTGGCGCGCTACCAAACCTTGATCAGGCCCAGGTACTGGATCTCTTCTGTGGTGTGGGTAACTTCTCTCTGCCCATTGCCCGGCAAGCCGGGCAGGTGGTGGGTATTGAAGTGAGTGAGACGATGGTCGAGCGGGCGCAGGAGAATGCTGAGCAAAATGGTATAGAAAATGCCTCTTTCGCGGCGGCTGATTTGGCTGGGGACGAGTTCAATGGGCCTTGGTTAAATCAAACCTACGACGCCGTTTTGTTGGATCCACCCAGGGCTGGAGCGAAGGGCGCACTGCCGCTCATCAGGAAACTCCGTATACCGGTGTTGGTCTACGTATCCTGCAATCCAGCCACCTTTGTGCGCGATGCGGAGCAGTTGGTTAGCTATGGTTACCAATTGCAGCGTGTAGGAGTCATGGATATGTTTCCACAAACCAAGCATGTGGAATGTATGGCGCTATTTCGGCGACTAAACTAGACGGTATAGCTTGAGATACCGATAACAATAACAAGATGGTGTAAATGGGTCCCTGTCTAAGCGCTTTTATCCCAATGGGTTAGAGCAATCTGGCCGACAACGAAGCGTAAGGTTGCTCGCCAGGCAGTGGTAGATTACGGCCCAGTTTTAGGGCGCTAACAGCAAGCAAGAGAAGAAATCATGGTTAAGGTTCGGGCCGATTTGCCTGTCAGTCCAACCGGTGAGATAGATATATCCGCCTGGATTGACCACATTGCAGAACTGACCAAAGTCGATTTTCCGGGTCGCAAGCAGCTACGTCTGGCCGTTGAGGCGGTACAGAGAGCCGACCAGGATCCCCCTGTCAATCACCCCTGGGATAATCAGCGTTCCTGTCTTAATGCCGGCTTCGAGATTGTTGAGATCCTGGCGGATTTGAAGCTCGATGTCGATTCCCTGGTTGCCGCCATGCTCTACCGGGCGGTGCGCGAACGCAAACTGCAAATTGATGATCTGGCCGAATCCTTTGGCGAGGTGGTCTGCAAGTTGATTCGTGGGGTGTTGGGCATGGCGGCTATCACCGGCATGCGCAACGATTCTGCCAGCACCGTTTTCGGCCGCGAGTCACAGGAGCAGACCGAAAAAGTTCGCAAGATGCTGGTCGCCATGGTGGATGATGTGCGGGTGGCACTTATCAAGCTCGCCGAACGTACCTACGCCATTCGGGCTCTGAAGAAGGCCTCCGACGAGAAGCGCCGGCGGGTGGCCCGGGAGGTCTCCGAAGTTTACGCGCCGCTGGCCCACCGCTTAGGTATTGGTCACATCAAGTGGGAGCTCGAAGATCTTGCTTTCCGCTACCTCCATCCTGAGGAGTATGTGCGCATCGCTAAATTGCTGGATGAGCGCCGACTGGACCGCCAGGAGTTTATCGATAAGGTGGTGGCCACACTGGATGAGCAGTTAGCCGAGGCTCATATCACCGCTTCTATCATGGGGCGCGCCAAGCATATCTACAGTATCTGGCGCAAAATGCAGCGCAAAGAGATCGGTTTCTCCCAGGTGTACGACATCCGTGCCGTGCGTATTCTGGTGCCAACCGTGCGTGACTGTTATGCCGCACTGGGCGTGGTGCACTCGCTCTGGCGCAATATTCCCAACGAATTTGATGACTACATCGCCTCTCCCAAAGAGAACGGCTACCGTTCTCTGCACACTGCGGTTATCGGCCCGGAGCAGAAGGTACTGGAGGTACAAATCCGTACTGAATCCATGCATGAGGAGGCGGAGTTTGGTGTCTGCGCTCATTGGCGCTACAAGGGTGCCGATGACGAGGGGCCGGAGGACAGCTACGAGCAGAAGATCGCCTGGCTGCGACAAGTGCTTGAATGGCACGATGAGGTGGGCGGTGGTAACCCCTTGGAAGATCACCTCAGCCACGGCATCGAGCAGGATCGAATCTACGTCTTCACCCCCGATGGCCATATCGTCGACCTGCCCCAGGGGGCAACACCACTCGATTTCGCCTACCAGATCCACACCGATATTGGCCACTGCTGTCGTGGCGCCAAGGTTAACGGCCGCATAGTGCCGCTAAACCACCCGCTGAAAACCTCCGATCAGGTAGAGATTCTGAAGGGCAAGCGTGAGGCGCCAAGCCGCGATTGGCTGTCACCCGCACTCGGCTATCTACGTACCTCGCGCGCCCGGGCCAAGGTACAGCAGTGGTTTAAAATGCAGGCCCGGGATCGCAATATCGCCGATGGCCGTGCACTGCTCGATCGCGAATTTCGCCGCATGGCGCTGGCCGATCTGGACTTTGATCAGCTGATCAAGGCGATGAATCTGCACAGCCTGGACGATCTCTACGCCGCCGTTGGCGCCAATGACCTGGGTGTTAATCAGGTGCTCAACGCCGCCCAACGGCTGCTGGGTTCACCACAACCGACGCCGGTCATCTCTTTAACTTCCAAAGCTCAAAGTGATGTGGGAGCCGATATCTACATCGATGGCGTTGGTAACATGCTCACCAGCATTGCCAACTGCTGCCATCCGGTACCCGGTGATGCCATTCTTGGCTACATCACCCAGGGGCGTGGGGTGTCGGTACACAGGCAGGATTGCCAAAACGTCTTGCACCTGTATGAAGACGAGCCCGAGCGGATTATCAAGGTGGACTGGGGTGTGGCGCCGCAGAACTCCTATTCAGTGGATATCATGGTCGAGGCCTTCGACCGCCATGGCCTGCTGCGCGATATCACCACACTGCTTGATAAAGAGCGTATAAATATCAGTGCACTACAGACTCTTTCTGATAAACGACTGAACACAGTGGATATGCAAATCACCATGGAAATTCGCAGCTTTGAAGAGTTGAGCCGAGTGCTGGCCAAGCTCAACCAACTGCCCAATATCGCCTCGGCGCGACGCAAGCAGCCAATGGCGGAACGTCATTGATCGTTATCCTTGGCGCGAACCAACAGCCAGTAGGGAAGATTTGATTGTGTATACCATTGCCGACCTGCAAGCGGTTATGGCTCGCCTGCGTGACCCCGAGGGCGGTTGCCCTTGGGATTTGCAGCAGTCTTTCAAAACCATTGCCCCTTCAACTATAGAAGAAGCGTACGAGGTGGCCGATGCCATCGAGCGCGACGACCTTAAACACCTGCCCGAGGAGCTGGGCGACCTGCTGTTTCAGGTGATCTTCTACAGCCAACTGGGTGAAGAGCAGTCGCTGTTCACCTTCGAAGAGATCGTCCACACCATCGTCAGCAAGCTATTGCGGCGCCACCCCCACGTATTTCCCTCTGGTCAGCTGAATGGCGAGTCAACTCAAACCACAGCGCTCGACCAGGCGCAGGTAAAAGAGAATTGGGAGGCGATTAAAGCTGAAGAGCGTAGTAGCAAAGGGCTGGCGAGTATTGTCGACGATGTTCCAGTGGGCTTGCCGGCGCTGAGCAGGGCGCAAAAGCTGCAAAAGCGGCTGGCACGGGCTGGTTGGGATTGGCAGGCGGTGGCCGAGCTGCTCGATAAGCTCGATGAGGAGGTGGCTGAGTTAAAAGCCGCGCTGGCTGAGGCGGAGCAAGCCGAGAACTCACTCGGCGCCGATCCTCATGTCGTCGAGGAGTTGGGGGATGTGCTGTTTATGGCAGTAAACCTGGCGAGGTTTCTCGATATCGACGCTGAAAACTGCCTGCGAGCCGGCAATCGCAAGTTTGAATCCCGGGTTAAATTTATAGAGCGCCAATTGGCGAACCAGGGGCAGAGCTTCACGGAAGCTTCCTCTGGTGCACTGGAAGTACTATGGCAACAAGCCAAGTCGTATGACTAAGGTTGTATGGAGCTTAGCCGGCGCTTGGTCAACAATAGACCAGTTCCACATTGAGTGGCAATGTTAGCGAATGCTTCTCATCCAGGCTAGCGTGGCCACAGCGACAGCAAAGAGAGCGACGAGCAGCGGCGACATCCGGCTTGAGATAAATGCAACACGAGTGTAAGGTACGCGCCAATTGATGGTGGTCTGTCGCAAGTGGCCTAGTGTGTAAAAATTAGTCAGATTTTGATATTGCATTAAAGTTAATAGGAGCATTTGTATGCGGATCATACTTCTGGGTGCGCCCGGTGCAGGTAAGGGCACTCAAGCCAAATTGATCATGGATGAGTTCTCTATACCTCAAATTTCCACGGGTGATATGTTACGGGCAGCGGTTGCCGCCGAAACTCCACTCGGTCTGCAGGTGAAAGATATTATGGCCTCTGGTGGCCTGGTGTCTGACGAAATCATCATTAATTTGGTAAAGGAACGAATCACCCAGGACGATTGTGCCAACGGTTTTCTATTTGATGGTTTCCCACGCACTATCCCGCAGGCGGAAGCTCTGCTCGAAGGAGGGGTAGTTATCGACCACGTGATGGAAATCGCTGTCGATGATGAGGAGATTGTTTCCCGTCTCAGTGGTCGCCGCGTTCATGAAGCCTCCGGCCGCATCTATCATGTTAAGTACAATCCACCTAAGCAGGAGGGATTGGATGACGAGACCGGTGAGGCGCTAATTCAGCGTGCCGACGACAACGAAGAGACCGTACGCAAGCGTTTGCAGGTCTACCATGAGCAGACCGAGCCTCTGGTAGAGTTCTACAGCAGTCTTACCAGCCAGGGTTCCTCTCCCGGCCCGGTATTTACCAAAATTGCAGGTGTTGGTGACGTATCTGATATCAAAGCCAAGGTCTTCGCTGCTCTTAAATAGTTGCCAGCCGCAAGCCTTTCCTACAACGCTATTGGCTAAACAAGCGCCCATTTATGGGCGCTTTGTCCTTCCCAAATGACCAAAATACTCTGTTTAGAATCCTCCTCAGAAGCCTGCAGCGTCGCGCTTTGCTCTGGTGAAGAGCAGCTATATAAAATCCATACTCAGGCTCGCCAACACGCCCAGGTTTTTCTGCCGCTGGTCGACGAACTCCTGGCCGAAGCGGGAGTCCCACTCTCCCAGTTGGACGCGATCGGTTTTGGTTGTGGGCCTGGATCCTTTACTGGTGTTCGCATCTGCCTGAGTATTACCCAAGGGTTGGCGATGGGAGCCGATTTGCCGGTGCTGCCTATCTCGACACTACAAGCCTTGGCCTGTGCGGCAGAAGCGAGTGGCGTGGCGGGCAACAACGACCGCGTGATGGCTGCACTGGATGCCCGCATGAATGAGGTCTATTTTGCGGTTTACCAACTGACTGGCCAAATGCCGAAGCTGCTAGACGCAGAAGCTGTACTGCCTGTAACTGAGGCGGCCAGCTGGTTGCCTGAGCAACAGGGCGTTGCAGTGGGCTCGGGCTGGCAGTATGAGGCGTTGGTGGGCCGGTTAACCGGTAGCCATTTTCCCGAGTTGACGGTATCGGCGCTGGATATTTTGCGTTTAGCTCGATTATCATGGCAGCAGGGTGCAGCGCTACCAGTGGAGAGTGTTACCCCTGTGTATTTGCGTGATGAAGTCACATGGAAAAAACGTGAGCCTATCCGCCAGTCCACGTTGAAGTAACCGTACTTGGTGCGGTGATATTAAGGACACCCCGGACACCGTTTGATGGATCTATTTCAAATTGTTTTTCTGGCCCTGATACAGGGTCTGACTGAATTCCTGCCGATTTCCAGTTCCGCACATCTTATCCTGCCGAAAGAGATACTGCTCTGGCCCGACCAGGGCTTGGCGTTTGATGTGGCCGTGCACTTCGGCTCGTTAATCGCGGTACTTGCCTATTTCCGCAAAGATGTTTCCCGTCTGATAATCGCTTTCTTTCAGCAGTTTGGCAGCCGAGGTCAAACCCCAGACAGCCGCCTGGCCTGGATGGTGGTGATTGCGACCATACCCGCAGGCATTGCCGGGTTATTGTTTAACGACTATATCGAGACGAACTTCCGCACCTCTTTGGTTATTGCCATTACCACTATCCTGTTTGGATTGGTGTTGTGGGCCGCAGATCGTAGGTCCAATCTTAGCAAGGGTGTTTACCAGATAGGGGTTGCTACGGCGCTGATTATCGGCGTTGCTCAGGCCTTAGCCCTGATCCCGGGCACCTCCCGCTCGGGCATAACTATTACCGCTGCGCTGTTTTTGGGGTTCACACGCTCCGACTCCGCCCGTTTCTCATTTTTGATGGCGATCCCCATTATTGTGCTGGGGGCGGCATTTGAGACTCTGGAACTGTTCAAGGAGCATACTATCGCCTGGTCCGATATCTTCCTCGGAGCCGCGCTCTCGGCAGTGAGTGCCTATCTCTGCATTCACTACTTTCTGACCTTTATCGAGCGCCTGGGTATGTTGCCCTTTGTGGTTTACCGGCTGTTGCTTGGTGGCGCGCTGTTTGCGATGTTGGCTTTCAATTAGCCCTAGAGTTGACCGCTAAGTTATTCATAATTCAATGAAATGTCTGAAGTTTGATGGCGCTCACTATTTTACATGGGTGTACATCAATATTTCCGTCCATACTCTCTATAAAATAAGTTCCCCATTATAGATGTGTCGGGTTTAGGAGCTCAGGCCTATGTCACTAACGACCCAACTGTTAGGTCAATTTCACCCATTCTCTCAGCTTGCCCCCGAATATTTAGATCGGATTGCCGAACACAGTGAAACGGTCACTGTGGCGAAAGGAAAGTTAGTATTTCAGCGGGGTAAGAATCTTAGCCACCTCTTCTATCTATTAGAAGGCGAGGTCAATCTGGTTGATGCCAGCTTCCAAACCACCACTCTCTCCGCCGAGAGCGACGCAAGCCACTATGCGCTCAATGAGATCAACCCCAGTAAAACCTCTGCGGTTGCTGCCACAGAAGTGGCGGTACTGGCGGTAAATCGCCGACAGTTGGATCTGGTAATGGCGGCCAGTGAGGCCGGCCCGGAGCTGCCTATAGATGCAGATCCAGCTGCAGCCGACATGGTTACCGCGCAGATTAACTACCTCGACGCCTACGCCTACCCACAGCATGTGGAAGTAGACAGCGGTGGTCAGCAGGATTGGATGTCTCGCTTATTGGATTCACCGCTGTTCCACTCCGTCCCCGCCGGTAATATTCAGCAGCTGTTTTCCCGGTTTGAATCGATAGGATTTATGCGCGGTCAGCGCGTGGTCGAAGAGGGCGAGCCCGGGGACTATTTCTATGTGATCGCCAGTGGCCGTGCCCAGGTGGCGACCACCAAAGGGGAACAGATTCTACTTGAATGTGGCGACTATTTTGGCGAAGAGGCGCTGGTGGGCGATACCACACGCAATGCCACTATTACCATGGAGAGTGATGGCGAACTGATGCGCCTGGCCAAGGAGGACTTCGTAAAACTGTTGCAGGAACCCCTGTTCCGCTACGTTGAGTTTGATCAGCTAACCGACATGGGGCCACAGGTCGAAATTCTGGATGTCCGTCTACCGGTGGAACACCGCCATATCAGTGTCCGCGGCAGCCGCAATATCGCCCTCAACAAGTTGCGCGCGAACCTGAAAAGCCTCGACCCCGGGTTGACCTACATAGTCACCGATGACGGTGGCAGCCGCTCCAAGGTGGCAGTACAGCTACTGATTCAGCGCGGTTTAAGCGCCGCTATTCTAACCAACTCTGATCGCGCGTATCATTAAGCCTCTGTACTTATAAGATACAGCACTATTAATCCGCTGTACCTCGGGGAGCCAAGGAGCTTCGGCGCCCCGCCCGGCATTCAATTTAGGGATAATCCACGCCGTAACGCCCATGAAACGAGTTCTATTGCTCTCTGCTTATCACGCAGCCAGCCATATGCGCTGGTGCCGTGGTTTGATGAATTATCTGGCTGATTGGGAGTGGACCCTCGAGAGCCTGCCGGCTCGATTTTTCAACTGGCGCAGCCGTAGTAACAGCCTCACCTGGGGGGTAGGGGATTATCCACAGCTGGATCAGAGCTACGATCTGCTGGTGGTCACCTCCATGGTCGACCTGAGTGCGCTTAAGGGGTTTCGGCCGGGGCTGGCCAGGGTGCCCTCAGTTGTCTATTTCCACGAGAATCAATTTGCCTATCCCGCCCGAGAGCAGCAGCAAGGCTTACTGGAGATTCAGCTCACCAGTATCTACACCGCCCTGGCAGCAGACCAGGTGGTCTTTAACTCCCGTTTCAATTGTGACTCCTTTCTGGCTGGCGCCAGGGCGTTGTTGGCGAAAATGCCCGATGCGGTACCGGCCAACATCATCGGCCGTATAAAAGCCAAGAGCCAAGTGTTGCCGGTGCCTTTGGAGGATGAGCTGTTTGAGGCTCAAATCGGTCGCCCATCCACATCAGCGCCGGTAGAGCTGTTGTGGAATCATCGCTGGGAGTGGGACAAAGGACCAGAGCGTTTACTGATGTTGGCGGAAGAGCTGGCCGAACGGGGCTATCTGGGACCGGGCTTTAAGTTGCACGTGGTGGGTGAGCAGTTTCGACAAATCCCCGAACCCTTCAACCGATTGCGACAGTTGTTGGATGATCACGATGCCCTCGGCCACTGGGGCTACGGCGAATCGTTGACAGACTACCGCGATCTGCTGGCGCGCAGTCACGCGGTGATCTCCACCGCTACCCATGACTTTCAGGGGCTCTCCATGATCGAGGCGGCACTGCTCGGCTGTGTGCCTTTTGCCCCGGGTCGACTGGCTTACCCTGAGTGGTTTAATCGCGAACATCTCTATACCTCGCTACCCGATAAACCCCAACACGAGGCGGAAAAGGCAGCGGCGGCCCTCATCCAATGGTTCTACCCGGAGGGGTTGGCGGGCGAGATTGCTCACTATCCCGATGAGGATCGCAACCAGGCATTTCTGCATCTCTCCTGGCGCGAGCTGGGCCCACTCTATCGCGACCTGCTCACCTGAAAGCTATCCATTCACCACGCGCCTCGTTGCTTGCGAGCCATTGGTCAAACCCGGGCCATTTTCCAATCACTGGTTAATAAGTTTCATCAAAACCGCTATTATCCCCACCTCAGCATCCTCCTCCAGCCTGGAAAGGCGAGTATTGATTGGAAAGTAGCCGAAATTTATGAGCAAGCAACGAATTTTAACCGGTATCACCACCACAGGAATGCCGCATCTGGGCAACTATGTGGGTGCCATCCGCCCCGCGATTCGCGCAAGTTTAAGTGATGACAATCTCTCCTTCTTTTTTCTGGCTGATTACCATGCGTTGATCAAATGTACCGACCCTAATCAGGTCCATGAATCAACCAAACAGATCGCTGCCACCTGGCTTGCCTGTGGCCTGGACCCTGAGCGGGTGCTCTTTTACCGGCAGTCGGACATACCGGAAATTCCTGAACTCTGCTGGCTGTTAACCTGTATGACCGCCAAGGGGTTAATGAATAGGGCGCATGCCTATAAAGATGCGGTGGCCGGCAATCAGGCCGCTGGCGAAGATCCGGATTTCGGCATCACCATGGGGCTCTACAGCTATCCGATTCTGATGGCGGCCGATATCCTCATGTTCAATGCCAATAAGGTGCCGGTCGGCAGAGACCAGATCCAGCACATTGAGATGGCGCGCGATGTGGCCGCCCGTTTCAACCACCACTACGGTGAGAAATTTGTACTGCCCGAGGCGGTGGTAGATGATCAGGTAGCGGTGTTGAATGGCCTGGATGGGCGCAAGATGAGTAAGAGTTACGGCAACACCATACCGCTCTTTTTAGCGCCCAAACAGCTGCAAAAACATATCAATAAGATCCAAACCAACCTGCTGGAGCCGGGCGAGCCAAAAGACCCGGATACCTCCACGGTATTCCAGATTTGGCAGGCCTTTGCCACACCCGAACAGACCGCCGAAATGCGCCAAAAATTTGCTGATGGGATTGCCTGGGGGGAGTCCAAGAAGCAGTTGTTTGAATTGATTAATGCCGAGCTGGAAGAGCCACGGGCCAAATACGAAGAGCTAATGGCCAAGCCTGACGAGGTGGAAGCAGCCCTCCTGGCTGGTGCTGACAAGGCCCGCGGTTACGCCACAGCCCTGATTAAAGAGCTGCGTGCAGCGGTGGGTATCAAACCTTTAGGTTAACGGCCGAATTTCAATCTTGTAATTTCAGACTCATAACAGCGGGAAAAGGGGGCGGCGTTGGTTAATTTTACCGAGCAGGAATTTGAGCTCGAGCACCTGACGTTGACGGCGCGAGTGTGGGGCCATGGCCGTAGGCACAAGGTGTTGGCGCTGCATGGTTGGCTGGATAACTGCGCCAGTTTCAACTGGCTGGCACCGGCGTTGGATGCTCACGTGGTGGCTCTGGATATGGCCGGGCATGGTCTGAGTGGTCATCGCAACCACATGGCCCCCTACAATATTTGGGAAGACGTGGTTGAGATCTTCGCCGTTGCCGATCAGCTGGGTTGGGAAGAGTTTACACTGCTTGGCCACTCGCGCGGAGCCATGGTGGCCATGGTGGCGGCAGGGACCTGGGCCCGCCGGGTAACCCATCTTATTATGTTGGATGGTATCTGGCCGGAATCGACTCCCGACGAATACGCCCCTAAACAGCTATCACGCAGTGTTCGCCAAACCTTAAGCCCCTCGCGTAAGCGGGCAACCGTGTACGAATCCTGGGAGAAGGCCATAGTTGCGCGTATGAATTCCGCCTGGCCCATCGTTCGAACCTCCTCTGAAGCCCTGGCCGAGCGCGGTTTGATTGCGGTCGATGGTGGCTTTATTTGGCGGGCCGATCCAAAACTGCAGTTGCCCTCCGCGGTGAAGCTGACCAAAGCCCAGATTCATGCGTTTATGCACGAGGTAACCGCCAGGTGTCTGCTGATATTGGCGGACGAGGGAATTACCTCCAAATTTGAGGATCTACTTCAAGGTGTTCACCACTTCCCTAAAATAGAAGTGATGAACCTGCCAGGCAGCCACCACTTCCATATGGAAGGGCAGGCCGATGGCGTTGCCGCGCTGGCGAACCCGTTTATTGAATTGGGGCCGTTGGTGGTTGAGTAAAATCGAGTCAACCAGATCAGACCCAATAAGCCTTCAACCAAAGAGTGGCTAGTGACAATTATAAAAAGAGTGATGAACCAGGGTTTGCCGCAATCGATGCGGCGGCAGGCCATAAATCCAACAGGGCAGGTGGGTAGACCTTTAGTCTGGAGGAGTACAGTGGCAAATGGAGGCCGGTTACCCCGAGCTTCTATCACTTCTCTTTTTAGCCGCACACTGGCCGCTCTTTTACTCACCCTCTCTAGCTACGTTTACGCCTTTGATATTACCCCTATCCATGGGTCCTCGGTGACCGACACCAGTGACCTCAGTGGCGATTACAGCCTGGCACTGGGGCCGATGAAAAACATCAACGGCAATTGGCAACCAGAAACAGAACGGTTGCTGGAGGTGGTTGGTCAGCGCACGCTTTATGAGTTGCCGCGTAACCGTAACCTGCAGGAGACGTTGGCGTATTTTCAGCAGGAGCTACACGCCAGTGGTGCCGTGCCGCTCTTCTTCTGCTCTGGCCACAACTGTGGCAGCAGCGCCAGTTGGGCCAATGAACATTTCCATGAGCGCCGCGTTTATGGTCTGGACCAGTACCAGCACTATTTGGTCTACCAAGTTAAGGCCAGCAATCGCTCACAGTTGGTTATTCTTTATCTGGTGACACGGGGCAATCAGCGCAGTTATCTGTTGATGGACGTGGTGCAAACGGAGCAGAGCGTCGAGCAGGTGCCTACCCGGCAAACTTTGGTGAATCTGTTCGATAACAACCAGAGTTTTGTTTTGCCATTGCAGCAGCAAGGACAAGCCTGGCTGCTGCCCGATGAATATGTGCAGCTGTTAGTGCTGCTGACCAAATACTCGCCCACCACTAAACTGGCAATGGTTGCTGCAGACTACCGCAGCAAGCAGTTGGACGATAACCTGGCCGGATCAAAAATGGTGGCGGAGGGGGTTGTAGAGCAGTTGCTTGCGGCGGGTGTTGATAGTGGCCGATTGCGGGCGGAGGGGATTGGTAACTTGGCCCCTCGCCGGGGCGGGGAGGTATCGATCTGGGTTATGCAATACCGTTAAATCTTGCTCAATAAATGCAGATTGCAAACCGCAGATCGTTAAATCGATAGGTTAACGGTTAGTGCCGCTGACGAGCGAGAGAAACTCGTAGCGGGTTGCCTGGTTGTCGCGGAAGCTACCCAGCATGGCCGAGGTTTTCATCACGGAATTTTGCTTCTCGACGCCGCGCATCATCATACACATGTGCTTGGCCTCAATAACTACTCCAACGCCGCTGGCCCCGGTTACCTCTTCTACTGTTTGTGCCACCTGCATGGTCAGCTGTTCCTGGATTTGTAAACGGCGTGCATACATATCAACAATACGAGCCACCTTGGAAAGCCCCAACACTTTGCCGGTGGGAATGTAAGCCACATGGGCACGGCCGATGAAGGGCAGCAGGTGGTGCTCGCACATGGAGTAGAGTTCAATATCCTGTACCAGGATCATTTCACTGGAGTCAGAGGGGAAGAGGGCGTCGTTGATCACCTCATCCAGGGTCTGATGGTAACCGCGAGTCAGATATTGAAATGCTTTGGCAGCGCGCTCTGGTGTATCCTGCAGACCGGGACGCTCCAGGTCCTCACCGACAGCTTCAATAATCGCAGCAAAATGTTCTTTCATGACTCAGTTCCTAAGCTGAATAGGCGCGCAGCACTACCCGGGTGGAGGGTTATTAGAATACTCACCCCTAACTTCGCTGCACAGGCTGGTTGAAAACGCTAACAGTACCATTTGATGTTTATAGCCGCCAGCGCTCCGGGGGGCATACCCTACGACAAGGCAGGCAGAGGGTAAAGCTATAATTACGCCTGGCGCGGCTATCCAGATGATAGCGCTGGTTAATTATTGCATAGCCGTTAAAATAGCCGCCTTACACGATATGAGAAGCGTTCACCATGTCTGTCACCGACTGGCAACTAGACACCAAAACATTACGAACAGTGCGTGATTTTGTGCGGTTTGGCGCTTCGCAAATGGCCAATGCCGATATCTATTTCGGGCATGGTACCGATAACGCTTGGGATGAAGCGGTTTTTCTTACTCTGGAAACCCTGCACCTGCCTTATTCCTTGTTGGATCAGATCATGGAGGCTGCGCTCACCGAAAGCGAGCGGGCCACGCTCCTGCAACATTTTGATACTCGTATCCGTGATCGCGTACCCGCTGCTTATTTGGTCGGTAAAGCCTGGTTTGCAGGGCTGCCCTTTATCATTAATGAAAACGTGTTGGTGCCGCGATCACCCATCGCCGAGTTGATCGAAAAGCAGTTCAGCCCCTGGCTGTTGGAGCCGCCGCAGAAAATTCTCGATCTCTGTTGTGGCAGTGGTTGCATCGGTATTGCGGCCGCCACCGTCTTTCCCGAAGCCCTGGTCGATTTAGCCGATATTTCGCCAGAGGCGGTTGATGTCGCCTGGCAAAATATCGATCTGCACGGGATGGACGAACGGGTACAGGCGATTGAATCGGATCTCTTCTCCGATTTGCAAGAGGAGGTATACGACCTGATTCTCTGTAACCCACCCTATGTGGATGCCGAGGATATGGCGACCATGCCTGAAGAGTACCAGCGGGAACCAGCCCTGGGGTTGGAGTCTGGTACTGATGGCCTCGATTTTACCCGTCGTCTCCTGGTCGAGGCGCGTGACCACCTCACCGATAATGGTCTGTTGGTGTGTGAGGTGGGCAACAGTTGTTACGCCCTGGAAGAGGCCTACCCGGAGGTGGCCTTTACCTGGGTTGATTTTGAAAAAGGCGGTCACGGCGTGTTTATCATGACCGCCACGGAGCTGGATGCGCTGTTGGATTACGACGTCTAAGCGTTGCCAACCAATAGCAGAGGAATGAGAGCAGTATGTCTGGAAATACCTTTGGAAAGTTGTTCACCGTAACCACCTTTGGTGAGAGCCATGGTCAGGCCCTGGGCGCTATTGTCGATGGTTGTCCGCCGGGTATGGCGCTAACGGAAGAGGATCTGCAAAAAGATTTAAATCGGCGCAAACCCGGCCAGTCCAAGTTCACCACCCAACGCCAGGAAGCGGACGCGGTAAAAATTCTCTCTGGCGTGTTTGAAGGTAAAACCACCGGCACCCCAATTGGTTTGCTTATCGAAAATACCGATCAACGCTCCAAAGATTACGGCAACATCAAAGATATTTTTCGCCCGGCCCACGCCGACTACACCTACAGCCACAAATACGGTGTGCGCGATTATCGCGGCGGTGGCCGCTCCTCGGCGCGCGAGACCGCCATGCGTGTCGCCGCCGGTGCAATCGCCAAAAAGTACCTCAATGAATTTCATGGCATAACGGTACGTGGTTACCTCAGCCAGCTTGGCCCTATTAAGGTTGAAACTATCGACTGGGATTTTATTGAACAGAACCCCTTCTTCTGCCCAGACCCAAGCAAGATAGAGGCGATGGAAGCCTTTATGAAAGGCTTAAAGGGCGACTCCATCGGCGCCAAAATTACTGTGGTAGCGAGTGGCGTTAAACCGGGTTTGGGCGAGCCTATTTTTGATCGTCTGGATGCTGACATCGCCCACGCTTTAATGAGCATTAACGCGGTGAAGGGTATAGAGATTGGCGCCGGCTTTGCGAGTGTCGAACAACTGGGAACTGAGCATCGCGATGAGCTCACCCCGGAGGGCTTCCTCTCCAATAACGCCGGTGGTGTTTTGGGGGGTATCTCCAGTGGCCAGGATATTATTGCCCACCTGGCGTTAAAGCCAACCTCCAGTCTCTCCATCCCTGGGCGCAGTATTAATCTGCAGGGGGAGCCGGTGGAGGTGGTCACCAAAGGGCGCCATGACCCCTGTGTTGGAATTCGGGCAACCCCCATCGCTGAAGCGATGCTGGCAATCACGCTCATGGATCACCTGCTGCGTCACCGCGGCCAGAATGGCGACGTTAAGCACTCCATTCCCATCATTACCAAGTAACCGCTTTGCGGGTACTCATGCTTAGCCTGTTGTTGCTGCCGGCCAGTTCGGTTTGGGCCGGGTGGGTGGTCCAGCAAAATCCGGTGGCGCCGGCGGAGACCCGGTGGGTCTACCAGGCCGCGCAGAGCGGCGCCGACTGGCAGCCGGTATTGGCCGTGCCCATCAAACAGGCGCTGTTAGTTTCGGCTCCTGTGCGTGAAATTCAGTGGCTACTGCAAACCCAGAGCCATACGGTTATTGATCTGCAGTGGCAAAGTATTGCTTTGCTGAATAACCAGCGCCGACTCAACTTCGATGCGTTCACGTGGTTGCTAATGAGCCAGCAGAGCCGCAGTAGGCGTTGCCAGCCAACAAACAAGACGATGACCCCCAACCACGTTAACCACAGCGATTTTCCCGCCAGCAAGCTGCACTGATATGACCAGCCTGCCATACACCCGTCTCTCTGCGTGGTATTTTTGCTACTTCGCCATTGTCGGTACCATCAGCCCCTACTGGACGCTCTATCTGCACTCGCTCAATTTTTCCGCCAGTGAGATTGGCTGGGTGGCGGCATCACTCTTTGTTACCAAAATCGTTGCCCCTAATCTCTGGGCCAGGGCGGGTGAACGCTGGGGTCGAATGACGCTGGTGCGCCTTGGCTGTCTGTTGGCATTTCTCCTCTTTCTGCCAATCTTTATAACGCGTCACTTTGTCCCGGTGTTGTTGGTCTGCCTGCTGTTCAGCTTTTTCTGGAATGCCGTATTGGCGAGCTGGGAGACCCTTACCTTGCAGTATCTACGGGGCAGGCCGGAACGCTATAGCCAGGTTCGCCTCTGGGGGTCGTTGGGTTTCACCGCGGCGGTAATACTGCTTGGCTACTGCTTTGAACACTACACCATTGGTTGGGTACCACCCGCTATTGCCCTGTTGTTAGCCCTGGTCTGGTTGGTGAGTACCCGAGTGAATGAGCCAGAGGCAGCTGCTGATACGGCAGCCAGCGCGGGGCGTTCGCCACTGGGGCTCGGCATCGTGCTCTTTTTGTTGGCTCAGGCTCTGTTGCAGATAAGCCACGGGGCCTACTACACCTTTTTCAGTCTCTACCTGGAGCAGAACCACTATTCACGCACGGCCATTGGCCTGCTCTGGGCCTTGGCGGTCGCTGCCGAAATTATCCTGTTTGTCTACATGTATCGTCTGCTGGAGCGCTACAACGTTTACCACCTGTTGCTAATCAGCCTGATATTGACCGCCTTACGCTGGTGGTTAACCGCCTTTCTGGTTGATCAGCCGCTGTTTATTGCGGCTGCCCAACTGTTGCACGCGTTCAGTTTCGCTACGGCCCACGCCTGTACGGTTGAGATCATTCGCCGGCTCTATCGGGGTAGTTATCAGGCCCGGGGTCAGGCTCTCTATAGCTCCATGGGCTTTGGTTTGGGCGGTGCTTTAGGGGCGCTTATCAGTGGTTATCTGTGGCCCTGGGGGGCCGAGCTGACCTTCCTGGTGGCCGCCTTGTCGTCGATGGTGGCGGCGCTGCTGATTGTACTGGTACGAAAACGTCTGGAAGGGGAGCGAGTGTCGGTAGTGGCATCTGGTTAACGCTCTGCCGTCTCCTCTGCGAAGAGTCTGAGAAACGCCTTGCTGGCGTTGCTCAGGCTGCGCTCCTTGTGATGGATAATCCCCAGCCGCCGCACCAGCGGCGGGCTGTCGATGGCTATCTCCTTTAAGCCGGCACCCTCCAACAGGGTTTTCGGCAGCACACCCCAGCCCAAGCCAATGGAGACCATCATCTTGATCGTCTCCAAATAGTTAGTCGCCATGCGCAGCTCCAATTCGGTGCCCTGTTGTTGAAACAGCTGGCTGACCAAGCGCGTGGTAAAGGTGTTCTCTTCCGGCAAAATAGCGGTAAAACGGCTCAGGTCGCTCATCTGCGGTTGGCTGAGTTGCGCCAGTGGGTGGTCGACGGCTGCCACAAAACAGAGTGGGTCGTCCCACACCACTGCCTCCTCCAGCTTGGGGTGGGGCTGTTGGGCGAGGGTGAGTGCCGCCATCTCTACCTTGCCTTGCAGCACCTGTGCAAGAGCCACCTCGGAGTCCTGAAAATCGAGTTTGAGCTTCACTTGGGGGTAGTTGTCGTTAAAGCGGCGCAGGTGCTTGGGCAGGTGGTGCAGGCCGATGTGGTGGCTGGTACTCAGGTTGAGCTCACCCCGCACATCGCCGGAGAGGTCGTTAATGGCCTGCAGGGCATCCGCGGTTGCCGCCAAAATGGCCTGCGCACGGGGTAGCAGCTCCCGGCCGGCCTCGGTAAGGGTAATGGTGCGGCCGACGCGGTCGAACAGCTGGCAGTCGAGCAGCCCCTCCAGAGTGGCGATACGCTTGCTTACCGCCGGTTGGGTGAGAAAGAGCCGCTCGCCGGCCAGTGAGAACGAGCCCAGTTCGGCAATGGCGACAAAGGCTTTAAGGGCGTCGGTATCCATAATTCCTGCTCTTTCATTCCAGTTGGTTATTCAAATTATAAAAATAATGAATTTGTTTTATCAATCGCTGATCATTAGAATTTCAGCCTTTACCGTGACTGATGACCGTAAATCAGGAGAAGAAAATGGCCGGCAAAACCCTGTACGACAAATTATGGGACGCCCATCTGGTGCAAAACCGCGATGATGGCTCGGCGTTGATCTATATCGATCGCCATATCATCCACGAGGTAACCTCGCCGCAGGCTTTTGAAGGGCTGCGAATGGCGGGCCGCAAACCCTGGCGGGTGGATAGCGTGCTGGCCACCCCAGACCACAATGTGCCCACCACCGTCGATGAGCGGACCCGCGGTGTGGCTGGTATCGAAGATGATATCTCGCGTATTCAGGTACAGACTCTGGACGACAACTGCGACGATTTCGGCATTGTCGAGTACAAGATCAACGATGACCGCCAGGGTATCGTGCATGTCATCGGCCCCGAAAGCGGCGCCTGTCTGCCCGGTATGACCATCGTCTGTGGTGACTCCCACACCGCCACCAACGGCGCTCTGGGCGCCCTGGCGCACGGCATCGGCACCAGTGAGGTGGAACATGTGTTGGCCACCCAGTGTCTGGTGGCGAAGAAGATGAAAAGCATGCTGATTAAAGTTGACGGTGTGCTGGGCAATGGCGTCAGCCCGAAAGATGTGGTGCTGGCCATTATCGCCAAGATTGGCACCGCCGGTGGTACCGGTTACGCCATCGAATTTGGCGGCCAGGTGATGCGGGATATGACCATGGAGGGCCGCATGACGGTCTGTAATATGGCCATTGAAGCGGGGGCCCGTGCTGGTATGGTGGCCGTGGATGAGACCACCATCAATTACGTTCAGGGCCGCACCTACACCCCCAAAGGCGAGCAGTGGCAGCAGGCGGTGGACTACTGGCAAACCCTGGTGAGCGATGCCGATGCCCAATTCGACTGTATCGTTGAGCTGGACGGCAGCACCATTGAGCCGCAGGTAAGCTGGGGTACTTCACCGGAGATGGTACTGCCGGTGGGCGCCAATGTGCCCAACCCGGCGGCCGAGTCCGACCCGGTGAAAAAATCGGGCATCGAGCGTGCCCTGCAGTACATGGGCTTGCAGGCTGGCCAAAAAATTACCGATATCCCGGTTGACCAGGTCTTTATCGGCTCCTGTACCAACTCCCGCATTGAAGATATCCGCGCCGCAGCGGAGGTGGCCAAGGGGCGCAAAGTGGCGGGTTCGGTTAAACGCGCCCTGGTAGTACCTGGCTCCGGTTTGGTGAAAGCCCAGGCGGAGGCCGAAGGGCTGGATAAAATTCTGGTCGACGCCGGTTTTGAGTGGCGCGAGGCTGGTTGCTCCATGTGCCTGGCCATGAACGCCGACAAACTCGGTAATGGTGAGCACTGCGCCTCCACCTCCAACCGTAACTTTGAAGGGCGCCAAGGCTATGGTGGCCGTACCCACCTGGTCAGTCCGGCTATGGCGGCGGCGGCCGCGATTGCCGGCCATTTTGTCGACGTACGTGAACTGTAAGGGGGCCAGACAATGAAAAGCTTCACGCAAGTAACAGGTTTAGTGGCGCCAATGGATCGCGCCAATGTCGATACCGACATGATCATTCCCAAAAACTTCTTAAAATCGATCAAACGTACCGGTTTTGGTAAGAATCTGTTTGATGAGCTGCGCTATCTGGACGAAGGTATTCCCGATCAGGACTGTTCCGGGCGGCCGTTGAATATGGAGTTTCCGCTTAACTTTCCCCGCTACCAGGGTGCACAGATCCTGCTGGCGCGGGAGAACTTCGGCTGTGGTTCCAGCCGAGAGCACGCCCCCTGGGCACTGGATGACTACGGCTTCCGTTCGGTAATTGCACCGAGCTTCGCCGATATCTTCTACAACAACTCCTTTAAAAATGGATTGCTGCCGATTGTGTTACCGGCCGCTGTGGTAGAGCAGCTGTTCCAGGAGATGTACACCAACGAGGGCTATACCCTGACTATCGACCTGGCGGCTCAGGCGGTGATCACCCCCAGCGGTGACAGCTTCAACTTTGAGGTCGACGAGTTCCGCAAACACTGCCTGTTAAACGGCCTGGACGACATCGGTTTAACGCTGCAGCAGGAGGAGGCCATCAAGGCCTACGAAGTTAAGGCCAAGTCCGCCACCCCATGGATATTTGGCGCGGTCCAGAGCGAGAGCTAAGGTCCAACGCGAACGAACAGCTAGGGTTCAGCAAATGACAAAAAATGTATTGATTATTGAAGGTGATGGTATCGGTCTGGAGATTGTGGCCCAGGCGGAGAAGGTTCTGCGCGCGGTGAATGAGCTCGACGGGCTTAACCTCGAGTTCGACTACGCCATGCTGGGTGGCCGCGCTTACGACAAGTATGGCCACCCCTACCCGGAAGAGACCAAAGCCAAGGCTCACAAATCCGATGGCATTCTTTTTGGTGCCCTGGGTGGCCCCAAATGGGACGGTAAAACCGAGCGCCACCTGCGGCCCGAGCAGGGTTTGTTGGATATCCGTGCCGACCTCGGCCTGTTTGCCAACCTGCGCCCGGCCACCGCCTTCAAGCAGCTGGTGGATGCCTCGCCACTGAAGCCGGAGCTGGTTGCCGGCCTGGATATTCTCATCGTGCGGGAGCTGACTGGTGGCATCTACTTTGGCCAGCCACGCGGTATTCGCACCCTGGACAACGGCGAGCGGCAGGGTTTCAACACCGACGTCTACAGTGAATCTGAGATTCGCCGTATCGCCAAGGTCGCCTTTGACTCCGCCCAGAAGCGCAACAAGCGCGTCTGTTCAGTCGACAAAGCCAACGTGCTTGAGGTGACTGTGCTGTGGCGGGAGGTGATGGAAGAGGTGGCCAAGGAGTACCCGGATGTGACTCTGTCGCATATGTATGTCGACAACGCCGCCATGCAGCTGGTTATCAACCCTAAACAATTTGATGTGATTGTAACCGGCAATCTGTTTGGCGATATTCTCTCCGACGAGGCCTCCATGCTGACCGGCTCCATCGGTATGCTGCCTTCGGCCTCCTTGAATGAGAGCAGCCTGGGTTTTTATGAGCCAAGCCACGGCTCAGCGCCGGATATTGCCGGCCAGGATATCGCCAACCCGCTAGCGACCATCATGTCGGCTGCGATGTTGCTGCGTTACTCCCTCGGTGAGGTGGCTTCAGCCGACCGCGTTCAACGTGCGGTAGCCAAGGTGCTGGACGATGGCCTGCGCACTGGGGATATCATGTCTGAAGGCTGTACTCGGGTAGGTTGCACGGCAATGGGTGATGCCGTGGTTGCCGCTCTGGCTGAGGTGTAACCAAGAATACTCTCTCCCCGGGGTGGCGCTTAGCGGTTTCCCGGTTGTCGCCCATGGCCATTGAGGCCATGGACGGCTCCGCAAAAGGCCGATGGAAAATCCCATTCGGACCTACCCCTCAATTTTTAGTCCCTCTGTCACACCTTCCCATCTCCGCTGTTTGAGAATTAGAAGTCTATAATTCAAACTCCAAGGCTGAATCCCTGCGCTTGCTGATGGATTACACGGGTAACAACCATAAATTCAAACGGATCAACGCCGGGTGTCGCACAGTGCCACAGGATGGGCCGCCAACGTCTGCTCACCCTCTGTGCTCCCGCTCTGAGGTACGCTGATTGAAAGTCCTAGTGGTGGATGCACTGGCTGCGAAGCGCCAGAAATTAACCGAACTGCTCAGTGCTCTATCGCTTGAGGTGGCCGCTGCCAGTACTCATTGGGAGGCGGTCAACGCGGTGGCGCAGTCTGGTGATTGGAGCATGATCTTTATCTCCCTCGACGCCCCCGAGCTTGATGGCCTGGAGACTACCCGGCAGCTAAAAAAGCAACTTGGACGCAGCCATATTCCGGTGATTTTGCTCTCCTCCCGCTTGGATAGGGCGCTGGTGGAATCCAGCTTTGCGGCTGGCGGAGATGACCACCTACCGTGGCCGATTGATGAAACCCTGTTGTTTAGTCGCATAACGGCGCACCAACGCAGCGCCCGCCTGCATCGCCAGCAAGAGCGTGAAAATAGCGATCTGCTGCGTTATCAGAATGCGATAGCCCGGGAGCATTTGGTGCTCGAGCATGTGTTTGATCACGTGATTAAACCCGCCCGGCTGGAGTGTGAATCACTCAATGTCTTGCTGGCACCACTATCAACCTTCAATGGCGATCTCTATCTGGCCTACCGTACCGATGGGGGCGCCACCTATCTCTTTTTGGGCGATTTTACCGGCCATGGCCTCTCGGCGGCGATTGGCTGTATGCCGGTGGCAGACCTCTTCTACGCCATGGCCGCCAAGAGCGCGCCGGTGGGCGATATCGCTGCCGAGGCCAACCGCAAGCTGCTGAAGATTCTGCCACACCATATGTTCTGCTGTGCGGCGATTGTAAAGCTCTCGCCTGGTATGACCTCGGCGGAGCTGTGGTTGGGGGGAATGAACGACCTCTACATCATCAACCCCGCGGGTGGGGAGGTGGCCACCCTGCAATCGCTGCATATGCCCTTGGGGGTGCTCGACAACCACGAATTCAGTCGCCAGGAACAACAGCTTAGCCTGTTGCCCGGCAGCCGCCTGCTGGCCTATACCGACGGCGTGATTGAAGCGCAAAACAGCGCTGGCGAACTCTTTGGTGAGCAGCGTCTGGCCGAGGTTATAGGCCGGGCAGGAGATAATCTGGTGGCCACGGTGGTCGCCGCGTTGAATGGCTTTCGTGGGGCGACTGAACAAAAGGACGATATCACGCTGCTGGAGATCATCACTGCCAAGGCGCCGCCGGCTCGGGCCACTGGTACCCTAGTTGAAGAATTGAGCAGAGAGTATCTACCGACGGTCATCGACCCGACACTGACGATTCAGGCCGGCGCTGAGCCTTGGCAGGTGCAGATAAAATTTCTGCCCACACGAATGCAAAAAATACCGGGCATGCTCGATCTGCTGCAGCGTCTGTCGTTGAACGTTGATGCGCAAAATAATATTGCAGTGTTACTTTCGCAGGTGATGACTGAGCTGCTGCAAACTCCGTTGCTGGTCATTCATCTTCAGCCTGGCCAACCAGTGGTGTTGAGCCTGCGTGAGTTGGATCGGGAGGTGTCGGTCCATATCGAAATGCAGGAGCGCCCGCTGTTTCGCCTCTCGCTGCGATTGATGCTGCCGGAGTCAGAGCCCGGTAGCGAAGCGCTTCATTTTCTAGCACAAGAGGCGATGCCCCAGCAGTTGGTTGAGCGGTTCGACAAGTTGGAGCTGCACGCTGAGCGCAGCGTGCTGCTGCTGGAAATTTCCGCTTAGGGGTGAATGGTTTTTACCACCTCCACCAGTGCCCGGCAGAGTTTGGTTAAGTCCAGCTCAGAGATGACAAACGGCGGCATGATATAAACCAGCTTGCCAAAGGGCCGCACCCAGATACCGGCCTGGACAAATTTATCCTGTTCGTTGGCGAGCGTGATCGGCTCTTTCAATTCAATAACACCAATGCCTCCCAGTACCCGTACATCAGCCACCTGAGGTAGCTCCCGCGCTGGGCTCAGCTCTTTACTCATCACCTGTTCCAGCCTGGCCACCCACTTTTGCCAGGGCTCGCGTTCCAAAATCTCGCAGCTTTTCAGCGCCACCGAGCAGGCCAGGGGGTTGGCCATAAAGGTTGGGCCATGCATAAAGACCGATGCCTCGCCTTCGCTGATGCCGACGGCGATTTCGTCGGTGCAGAGGGTGGCAGCCAGGGTCATGTAGCCAGCGGTCAGCGATTTGCCCAGGCAGAGAATATCGGGGCTGATACCGGCGTGTTCACAGGCAAACAATTTTCCGGTGCGGCCAAAGCCGGTGGCGATTTCGTCGGCAATCAGCAACACATTGTGTTTGCTACAGAGCGCGCGTACCCGCCGTAAAAATTCTGGCGAGTAGAAATTCATGCCGCCGGTACCCTGCACAATGGGTTCCAAAATAACGGCGGCCAACTGCTCACTGTGGCTGGTGATTTGTGTTTCAAAATCCTGTATGTAGGCGTCGTCCCAGGGCTGGTCAAAGCGGCAGCCGGGAGAGTCGGAGAAAATCTGTTGCACCAGAATTT
The DNA here is from genome assembly GCF_033283405.1 of Halioxenophilus sp. WMMB6. Lineage (NCBI taxonomy): Bacteria > Pseudomonadati > Pseudomonadota > Gammaproteobacteria > Alteromonadales > Alteromonadaceae > Halioxenophilus > Halioxenophilus sp. WMMB6. The sequence goes on along the minus strand of NZ_JAWMQR010000001.1, from coordinate 900,550 downwards.
CGTGAAACAGATGGTGCATGCCGGTATCGGGGTCACACACCGACATGGCGGCAAAGGTATCGCCATGGTAGCCGCGGCGCAGAGAGAGAAGCTTGTGTTTGCCGCTCTGCCCGCGCGATTGCCAGTACTGCAGGACCATTTTAATGGCTACTTCCACCGCCACCGAGCCGCTGTCGCTGAAGAACACCCGGTTGAGCCCCTCGGGTGTTAAGCGAACCAGAGTCTCGGCCAGCTGCACGGCGGGCTCGTGGGTTAAACCACCAAACATCACGTGCGCCATTTTATCGAGCTGCTGAGTGATAGCTTCGTTCAGCTCCGCGTGGTTGTAGCCGTGGATAACCGACCACCAGGAGGACATGCCATCAATCAGTACCCGGCCATCTTTTAAATAAAGGCGTACCCCCTCGGCCCGGGCGATGGGGTAAAGCGGCGGGTGCTGGGTGGCAGAGGAGTAGGGGTGCCAGATGTGTTGGCGGTCGCGGGCGACCAGTTGTTCAGCGAGTTTTTTAGTTTGCGATGATTGCATAGTGGCCCCTTTTGGAAGCCGGCTATTGTAGCCATGCTATCTGCCCGTTGAAACCGCAAAGGCCGCAAACTTGGTTTCCTGCTTGCTCTGTTAGGGATTACGACTAAAATAGCGGGCTTTTCGATTTTGGCGAATTATTGATCATCGCCTGGCCCCGTTGAAGTGAAGGAATAACCCGCATTAATTATGACCGCACCCAATATCCGCAAAGACCGACTCGAATATAACAAGCTGCAAAAACGCCTGCGCCGGCAGGTGGGGCAGGCCATTGCTGACTTCAATATGATTGAGGCCGGCGATAAGGTGATGGTTTGTCTCTCCGGCGGCAAAGACTCCTATGCGATGTTGGATATTCTGCGGGCGTTACAGAAAACCGCGCCCATCGATTTTGAGTTGGTTGCTGTTAACCTCGACCAGAAGCAGCCCGGCTTTCCCGAGCATGTACTGCCGGAATATCTCACCAAGCTTGGCGTTTCCTTTCATATTATTGAGCGCGACACCTACAGTGTGGTGCAGCGGGTGATTCCCGAGGGGAAAACCACCTGTGGCCTCTGTTCGCGCTTGCGGCGCGGCACACTCTACGGTTTTGCCGAAGAGATTGGCGCTACCAAGATTGCCCTGGGCCACCACAAAGATGACATCGTCGAAACCCTGTTTCTCAATCTGTTTCACAGTGGCCGGCTGAAGGCGATGCCTCCGAAACTGCTGGCCGACGATGGCCGCAATATTGTGATCCGGCCCATGAGCTACTGCCGGGAGGCGGATCTCACGCTGTGGGCGGAACATAAGGGTTTCCCGATCATTCCGTGTAATTTGTGTGGCTCCCAGGAGAATCTGCAGCGTCAGGCGGTCAAGGCGATGTTGGCTCAGTGGGAGAAAGAGAGCCCCGGGCGCACCGAGACTATTTTTGGTGCTCTGCAGCGGGTATCACTGTCGCAGTTGGCTGATCGCGAACTGTTCGATTTTGTGAATCTGAAAGTGGACCGTTCCGGTGTGGCCCAGAGCGATGAGGAGGTTGAGGTGGGCGACGCGGTCAATCTGATTGATGTGTTGCAGCTCTAACCGCCTTCAATAGCGGCCGCTTTGGTCGGAAGTTGACCTACCTGAAAGAGTCCCGTGGCAAGGTTTGTCTATTCTGTTGAACTAAAATGATGTTATTGCCGAATACATGAGTAATCGGTCGGTAATATCGTGAAAATCAGCGCTCTATTAGAAGCATCAACTATACTATCAACGGAAAAGACAGGATGAGGCTCTTCTCAGGGGGTTAGGCCGCTATTTTTATTGGAATTACTTATCGTCTAGCGCTCGTCGGCCTATTGATCACTTTTGGCTTGGGTCTGTTGCTTGGGGGTATCCAGATCTACTGGGACTTCCAAAGGCAACAACGCGAGTTCAGCAAGACCAACGACTACATCATCGAACTGGTTACTCCAACCGCAGCCCGTGCCGTTCATACCCTCGATAGCGAACTGGCGGCGGAAGTCGTTGCCGGGCTGCTCAGCTACAACTTTGTGAAATCGGTTCAGGTGGTTGATGAGCTCGGCAATGTTCTGGCCGAGGCTGAAAACAGCAACGACGCCCCCTCTAAACTGCTGTGGATGACCGAGCTGTTAGGCGACCGCTACCAAACTTATCAGGCAGACCTAGTGTTGAACGAGTACGAGGGCTACCAGGCTGGCAGAGTCGCCTACACTGTCGATTTGAGCATCGCTTACCAGTCACTCTATCAGCGCTCGATCACCTATTTGGGCTCCGATCTGTTTCGCAACTTTGTCTTGATCGGCCTCTTGTGCGTTATCTTTTACTCCTACTTCACCCGGCCCATATTGCGGTTGGCGCGGGAGATGGAGTCGATCAACTTCTATAAGCCGGGTTCCCGGCGTTTTTCGCTGATTAAGTATCGCTCGGATGAGATCTCGCGGTTGGTGGATAACGGCAACCGTTTGCTGGAATCGGTTGAGCTGGCGCTGGATTCCCAGCGCTCGGTGGAGATCGCACTGCGTAAAAGTGAAGAGCACCTGCGGCAATTGATTGATCGCTTGCCGGTGTTCGTTGCTGCCCGTAACCGGGACGGTTACCTGGTGTTTGTGAATAAGGCCTGGGCTTCGGTGTTTGGTATGAGCCCGGATCACCTGCGCTATGTAAAGTTCAAGGATGTGGTGGGCGAGAAGCTGACCAACGCCGATGAAATCCTCGCCCGCGATAAGAAGGTTTTTGATTCTCACGAAGATTTCTTTGTTGCCGAAGAGCGCTGGTTTGACCACAACCACCAACCGCTCTACTGGCAGAGCCACTATACCTTGCTGCAATTTCACGATGAGCCTGTGGCTTTGGTGGTCTCCACTGATATCAGCGACCGCAAAAAGTCAGAGGCCGATATCGCCTACATGGCCTACCACGACTCGCTCACCCGCCTGCCCAATCGCATGCATTTAGTTGAGCGGTTGGAGAACGAGCTGCACCGGGCCAAACGGCACAAGTACTACGGTGCGGTTCTGTTTATCGACCTGGACCAGTTTAAAAACATTAACGACTCCCTCGGCCACCCCGTGGGTGATGTGGTGCTGGTGGAGATCGCCCGGCGCCTGCAACAGACGGTCCGCGATGAAGATCTGGTTGCCCGTCTGGGTGGCGATGAATTTGTGTTGGTATTGACGGTGCTCGACACCGATCTGACCCAGGCGATACATAAAGCCACCGAGGTGGGTGAAAAGATCCGTGTCTGCCTGGCGGACCCGGTTTATCACGATAATCTCGAACTGCGGGTTACCTGCAGTATCGGCGCGGTGATGTTCCCCGACGAAGGCCTAAGTGTGCACGAGCTGCTGCGCTACGCTGATACCGCCATGTATCGGGTGAAAGAGGGGGGCCGGAACTCCATCGCCTTCTTCAATGAGACCATGGCGGAGCAGGTGAAAAGCCAACTGGTGTTGGAAGGACAGCTGCATAAAGCGGTGGAGGAGCACCAATTTGAACTGGTCTACCAGGCCAAGGTGAGTGTCGCCACCGGCGAACTGACCGGTGCCGAGGCGCTGCTGCGTTGGAAACACCCGGAGAAGGGACTGATCGGCCCGGGCTACTTTATTGGCACGCTCGAGAATACCGGCCTGATTGTGGAGGTGGGGCAGTGGATTCTGGAAGAGGCCTGTCGCAAGTTGCAGGAGTGGCAGCAGATGGGGGTTTGGCAATCTGGTATGCGCTTAAGCATCAATATCAGCCCCCGTCAGTTCCGCCGCAGTGAGTTTGTCGATGATGTAAAAGCGACTCTGCGCGATATTCCCATCGAGTATGGCTCTCTCGATATAGAAGTGACCGAAGGGGTGGTGATCGGCAATATCGACGACACCGCCAGCACCATGCGCGAGCTGTGTGACATCGGCATCAGCTTCTCGCTGGATGACTTTGGAACTGGTTACTCCTCCATCAGCTACCTGAAGCGACTGCCGGTGGCCACCTTAAAAATTGATCAGAGCTTTGTGCGGGATATCCGTATCGACCGCAGCGACAAGGTGCTGGTGGAATCCATGGCCAGTATGGGGCGTCTGCTTGGCTTGAAAGTGGTGGCGGAAGGGGTGGAAGAGGCTGAGCAGTTGGCTCTGATTAAGGAGTTTGGCTGTGATGAGTACCAGGGTTACTACTTCAGCCGGCCGATATCGGCGGACAAATTTCTCGAGCTGTTGCGTGATTCGCACGGAGAAATCCAGCTTTCTGGTTCCTAATTCCCCGTTCCTTGACGCAGGTTCCTAACCCCTGCCCATAATGGGCGGGGGTTGGTTCTGGCAACTACTCTTTCGGCATTAGTTCCATCAGGGCCAGCACGGTCGCCTCCACACCGGCGGTGACGGCCGGTTCTGGCACAATCTTGAACAGAGGCGAGTGGTGGCTGGGTACCGGCTCTCCGCCATCGGCCATGCGTTCGAAATCCTCTTTCGGTGTACCGCCGACACTAAAATAGACACTTGGAATATAGGGCTCCTCGGTAAACATCGGGAAGTCCTCCGCCCCCATTCCGGATGGGGCTTCACTCACCACCCGCTGAGCCCCCATTTTCTCCGTCCACAGGGCTTTCAGGCGCAGGGCCAACTCCTCGTTATTGACGGTCGGCGGAACGCTCTCCTGGGAGTAGATCACCTCGGGCAGCTTATCCTCGGGCAGCCCGGCAACGCGGCCCATGTTAACGGCTATGCGTTTGATGCCGTCGAGCAGGAGTTTGCGGGTCTCTGGGTTGGTGTTGCGCACAGTAAGCTGCAAATGAGCTTCGTCGGAGATAATGTTGTGTTTGGTTCCGGCGTGGAAGGAGCCGACAGTGACCACGCCAGGCTCACGGGGTGACAGCTCGCGGGAGACCAACGTCTGCAGTGCCAACACGATTTGCGAGGCCAGGACGATGGGGTCTTTACCGGCGTGGGGGCTGGCGCCGTGGGCACCTATGCCATGGACAATGATATCGACCGAGTCAGAGCCGGCGTAGGGGCTGCCTGGCACCACGTTTACGAAGCCGGCCTCTAAGGCTGAGGAGACATGCAGCGCCAGCGCATAATCGGGGGTACCAAAGCGGTCCCACAGGGAGTCGGCCATCATGGCGCGGGCACCCATAATGCGCTCCTCGGCCGGCTGGCCAATCAGCATCAGTGTGCCGGACCACTGGTCGCTCATGGCCTTCATACGGCGGGCGGTACCAATCAGGCTGGTGATGTGCACATCGTGGCCACAGGCGTGCATCACCGGCACCTCTTTACCGGTAATGGGGCTGATTTGCGTCGCTTTGGAGGCGTAGGGCAGGCCGGATTTCTCGGCCACCGGCAGGCCGTCCATATCGGCGCGCATCATCACCAGCGGGCCTGGGCCATTTTCGAGGATGGCAACCACACCGGTGCCACCTACCTTCTCGGTCACTTTAAAGCCGGCTTTGCGCAACTCCTGGGCTAGGCGCTTGGCGGTTTTGGTTTCAACCGTGCTCAACTCCGGGTTGGTGTGAAAATATTTAAAGAGTGGGTCGAGGTATTTGTTGTAATCGGTTTGAATCGCCGATTCCAACGGCGTCTCGGCCATTGTGCCAGCGCTGAGGGCTAGTAGCAGGCCAGTTAACAGGGTGCGGGTGGGGCTGATTGCAGGTTTCTGCAGGCGTTTAATCATGGTTGTGAGCCTTGAATTTAACTTGGGGAATCAATCGTGCGCGATGGCAGGACCAGGGTAGGTGGCTCAGATTGGTTGGGCAAGTCTTTATTGACCTGAGCGGAGAGAGGGGAGACAGGAGCGCGGAGCAGTTTTACACCACCCTGCTGGCTGAGCCGATTGGTTGGCAGGCCGCCAGAAGAGTGCGAGGCACACTCTTTGCTCGGTGTTTTGAGGGGCAGTGAGTGTGCCAGCTGGTTAAGGTGGCTACCACAGCCCAGAATTTTGCCAGAGTTACTGTAGACGTAGTTAGACGAAAGCGTAGGGGGTTGCATGGGTATTGAATTGAATGTGTTGAAAGAGCTGGCCAACATCAGTGTCACGGCGGTGGAGGTGGCCAGTGCCGGTGCGGTAATCAACATGGCTGTGCGCAAACCGGAGTTTAAGGCAGAATTTCACGATTTGATGGTCGATATTATTGCCAGCTACGAGGTGGTGGTGGATAACTTTAACCCGCTGCTGGCCATTAGCAGTGAAAGCGAGTTTGAACAGAGTTTTGTCGATTTTTATAAGCGGTTTTCTGAAGTTTATCTCTCTGAGATCAGCCGGCCTCGGGTTTATGCGGAGAACACCTTCCACAAAAATCTGCAATTCTGGAAATTAAAAGAGACCCAAACCAGCAACCCGTTGGTGAAATTAAATTTCGCCCGTCTGCGGGAGTTTATCGATAAATGGATCGACAATGATATCTGGCTATCGATGACCATCGATGGGCTGTTTAAGTCGGGCCACCGATTAATGACTGAAATTGATGCCATGAACAGCAAGGATTCCGAGTTGGCGTACCTCCATTTTCAGGCGAGCTTTGGCAATTTTGCCCCGTATTTACAGCTTATTGACCAGAAAATTGCGCAGATGCGCACCTTTTAATTGTTCTTTGTTCGCCTGCGCTTTTAAACCATTTTCTTTCCAGCCATAATCCGCCAGGTTTGCTCATGTTGGTCGATGTGAGCAAACCACACCCTATCTCCGATTATTTCCTCCTTGGTTACAAGCGCCCACAGTTACTGTGTGGGATTTTTTTAGAAGGTAGTTCATCAGCGTGTTTGGCTTATTTAATTTGGGGCGTGCCAGCGCCGGTTTTGTTGCGGTATTGGTCGGTTACACCAGCTCGGCGGCAATAATTTTTCAGGCAGCAAACAGCTTAGGAGCCAGCGCGGCGGAGGTAACCTCCTGGTTCTGGGCGCTGGGTATTGGTTTGAGTGTGCTGACCATCGGCCTCTCCTGGTGGTTTCGGTCGCCGGTGATGATGGCCTGGTCGACGCCAGGTGCGGCACTGCTGGTGACCGGGTTGCAGGACTTGTCGATGGCCGAGGCCGTGGCTGTGTTTCTGTTGAGTTCGGTATTGATTCTGATCACCGGCCTGACCAAACTCTTTGACCGCCTGATGCGCCTCATTCCCGGCCCCATCGCTGCGGCTATGCTGGCCGGAGTTTTGTTGCGTTTTGGCCTGGATGTGTTTGTTTCCCTACAAAGCCAGCCCTGGTTGGTTGGCATCATGTTGTTGGTCTATCTGGTTTTGAAACCGCTGCTGCCGCGCTACTGTGTACCTCTGACGTTAGTGGCGGGGCTGGTGGTGGCGCTGGTGCAGGGAGATACCCATTTTGCCGAGGTGAGTTGGCAGATGGCCCAACCCCACTGGGTGACGCCCGAGTGGAATTGGAGCGCCATGATTGGGGTGGGGGTGCCGCTCTTTCTGGTGACCATGGCCTCCCAGAATATGCCGGGTCTGGCGGTGATTCGCGCCCATGGCTATCACACCCCCGCCTCGCCGATTATTACTGCCTCCGGCTTCGTGGGGGTATTGCTCGCCCCCTTTGGTGGCTTCGCCTATAACCTGGCCGCCATTACTGCGGCTATCTGCATGGGTGAAGAGGCTGATCCCGATCCCAAAAAACGCTACTGGGCCGCTATCTGGGCGGGGATTTTCTACGCTCTGGCCGGCCTGTTTGCGGCCTCGGTGGTAGCGGTATTCGATGCCTTGCCGTTGGCGCTGGTGGCGGCGATTGCCGGCCTGGCGCTGTTGGCCACCATCGGTTCCAGCCTACAGGCGGCGGTGGTGGACCAGAGCTACCGCGAAGCCGCGATTATTACCTTTCTGGTGACCGCTTCCGGGCTCACTATCGCCGGAATTGGCAGTGCCTTCTGGGGGCTGATGATTGGCGTGCTGGCGGCAACGGTATGGGGTAGCCTGGCCAAGCCCCGTTAATGAGGAGAGGCTACCCGGCAAACAGCTTGCGAAAACTGAGCAGCGCCGCGGTAACCGCCACGTTGAGGGATTCCACACCGTTATTCATAGGGATCGCCAAGCTGTGGCTGGCCAGTTTCCGCACCGCGCTGCTCACCCCATCCGTTTCATTACCCAATATGTAAATCCTGGGTCGTTCACCACTCAACGAGGCGAGTGACTCTTTGCCATCGCCAGCCAGGCAGTAGAGCTCACTGCCCGCCTTTTTATATTCCGCCAGTGTCTCTGCCAGCGACTGGCAGCGCAAAACCTTGGCTTTAAATACCGTTCCGGCGCTGGCTTTAATGGCCAGGGCATCAATCTGGGCGGTGCCTTTTTCCGGGAGCAGTATGCCGTCGACAAAGCCGGCAGTGGCTGAGCGAATAATCATGCCCAGGTTTTGCGGGTTGGTAATACCGTCGAGCGCCAAGAGCTCAAAATTGCGTTGGTGGTTGTTCGCCAGAAAATCGTGGGCGTCCTCAAACCCGGGGCACTCCAGGTCCACACAGATACCCTGATCCTGCTTGCTGTTTTTTGAGATGCGCGACAGCTGTTGGCGGGAGTGGTAGAGCACCTCCGCGCCCTGTTCAGTGGCCAGCGCAATAATCTGGTCGAGAATCGGGGCCGGTTTGTTGCTGTCGGCCAGGTGCAGGCGGTAGGCCCTGGCGCTATCGGCCTGCAACGCCTCCAGTACAGGCTTGCGGCCATAAACGGTAAGCAGCCTGCGCAGTTGCGCACGCTTGGCGCGGTAGGCTTCGGAGTCTTGTGGAGGGTTAACCATACTGTTATTGGTCGCTCATTTCGGTGAGAGAGGCCAGAGGCTGCTGAAACAGTGCCTGCATCTGTTGCCAGGCTTGGCTGGCTTGTTGTTGGGGGCTAGCCATGGCCATGGTGGCCTGGGCCAGGGCACGATAGAGCTCGGCCAGTTTTGGGTCCAGTTGGGTGATTGCCTGCCACTGCTGTTGCAGAAGCGAGACCTCAGCGCGCTGCACTGGCCCGGTTAAGGCCGCTGTAGGCCCCAGGCTGAGCGTATTGCTTAGGGTCTGTTCTATGAGTGGCCGCAGGATGGCTAAATTCAGATTGTTGTCACTGCCGGCGGCCTGCAGGCACTGTTCGGCCGAGTGCAACAGCGTCACGAAGTAGTTGCAGGCGAATACGGCGGCGGCGTGATAGAGCTTTTTGTGCTCGCCATTGAGCGTTAACCAATGCAGACCAATACCCGTGAACAGGGGTTGCAACTGTGCCAGCGCCTGGGGTTCACCCTCGGCACCGGCGTAGCAGCCAGCCAGGCTGGCGAGGCTGGCCTCAGGGTTGGCGAAACTGTGGATGGGATGAACACTGGCGATTGCGGCACCACGCTCAGCCAGTGCTGCCAGCAGCTGCGAGCCGTGGGCGCCAGAGCAGTGGCAGACAACGCTCCCGCTCCACGCCAGCGGCAGCGCAGCCAGCTGTTCCGCCAGGCTGGCGATGGCGCCATCCGGGGCGGTGACCAGCCAAATATCGGCTGGCTGCAGATCTTGCAACCGCTGGCAGAGGCTGCCGGCACCGATAAATGCCAGCGCCGCTTGGCTCTGTTCGGGGCTGCGGTTAACTATCTGGCCGATCTCCGCCAGGGCTGAATCCTGCCAGCGCCTGGCCAGGGTACGGCCGACCCGGCCGCTGCCAATAATGTTGATGCGTGGCTTCATTCGCCAACGGCACAGAGGCTAAGGTAGCAGCCAATGGCTGTGGTCATGCCCATGGCAATAGAGTCCACCGTCAACGCATGGCCAATGGAGACCTCGGCCAAGCCCGGCAGGTGACGGTACAGGGTCATATTGGCCAGGTTGAGGTCGTGGCCGGCGTTCACTTCCAGGCCGAGCCCGGTGGCGTATTGGGCGGCGGCCACATGCTGGTTGAAGATTGGCAGTGGTTGGCCTTCGGCATAGGCTTTGGCAAAGGGGCCGGTGTAGAGCTCAATGCGGTCGGCACCTATCTGTTTGGCCAGGGCAATCTGCTCCAGGTCCGGGTCCATAAACAGGCTTACGCGAATCCCTTCATTCTTCAGCTGCGCAATAATGGGTGCCAGCCGTTTGCCGCTGGTTTTCAGGTCGAAACCGTGGTCAGAGGTTAGCTGTGACTGGCCGTCGGGCACCAGGGTGGCTTGATCGGGCATGCTGGCCAGCACCAGCTCCATAAAGCCGGGGTAGCTGCCCTGTGCCCCCTCAAACGGGTTGCCTTCGATATTGAACTCAATATCCGACAGGGGGGTAATGAGTTGCGTCAGGTGCCGGCAGTCGTCCGGACGGATGTGGCGCTGGTCCGGGCGGGGGTGCACGGTAATGCCCTGGACGCCGGCGGCGATGCAGGTTTCGGCGTGTTCGATAAGATCGGGGAAATTACCTTCCCGGGAGTTGCGCAGCAGCGCTATTTTGTTGAGATTTACACTTAGTGCGATGGCCATAATGGGTAGGCTCAATAGAATCCGTAACAGAGTAGATTAAGAAAAGGGATAATCGGCAACCGGCCTAAAGTCGGTAACAGAAAGGGGCGATAGTATCGCCCCTTGCGCTTGCAGCCAAATTAACCGGGCCGTGGCTACGGCAGCCGCTTCGCTTTTAGAATTCGCACCGGGGCATTGGGGGCATTGGGGTAGTTGCGATAGAGCCCCTGGGGTTCGGCAACAATGGCTTCCACCACCGCCATACCCTGAATTACCTCGCCAAAGACGGTATAGCCCGCTTTATTGGCTTTGGGGTCGAGGTTGGTGTTGTCTTTTAAATTGATAAAAAACTGTGAGGTGGCGCTGTCTGGATCTGAGTAGCGGGCCATGGAGAGAGTGCCGCGCCGGTTCAGGAGGCCGTTACTGGACTCGTTAACAATGGGGTCGTTGGTCTCTTTCTGGGTGAAGTCGTAGCGTAAGCCGCCGCCTTGCACCACAAAATTGGCGATCACCCGATGGAAAATAGTGCCATCGTAAAAGTGGCTATCGACATACTTCAGGAAGTTGGCGGTGGTGACCGGGGCCTTGTCGCTGTAGAGCTCAATAACAATCTTGCCCAGGTCGGTCTCGAGTTCCACCTGCTCAGCCCAGCTGTTGAACGGCAGGGCCAGCCAGAGCACCAGGCTGGCCAGAAGGGCCTGGATTGGGGGGGGTGCGTTACGGTTTTTCATCTTGGCTCTAGTACCCTTAGTTCAACCATTCACTTTTCTTGCGTCGCACCCGGAAGATGGGTACCACCAACGCAATCACAACGCCCAGTGCCACTGCACCGGCGCCGTAGGCGAACCACTTCTGGCTGTCGTCTTTGCGATAGCGGTTGTTCTCCGCTTTCAGTACATCCAGCTCAGTTTGCAGCATTTGGTGGGCGTTGAGCAGCTCCTGGTGGCGCTTATTGAGATCGACAGCACCAGCGGAGATACGTTTGATCTCCTCCAGTTGGGTTTCGGTATTGGACAGGGTTTGGTCGCGGGAGGAGAGCTGGTTCTGCAGCTGTTGATGCTCGGACTGAAGCTCTTCGAAGTTGGCTTGCAACTTACGGTAGTTGCTGGTGACCTTGGCCAATTCGGCTTGGGCCGCGACCAGTTTCAGCTGGGCGGTGGGCTCCTTTTCTACGTACTGCGCGCGGATATACCCCTCCACGCCATCCTCCGTGCGAGCGTGCACCCACTCTTCGTCCTCGTCCAATATCTGCAGTCGGGTACCCGATTTGAGGGCACTGTTGATAATCCGGAACTGATTGCCCTTACCGGACCTTAATGGCACGTAAAGCTTGTCGGAGATGTAGCCGGTTTCAGCGTGAGCGGATGGCCCGCCAAAGGCGAATAAGATAAGGCAGCAGAGCGCGCCCAGTAGATGTTTATGTGAGATGGCAGACATGGTGATCGCTTTATAGGTTTTAGTGGGTCTATTTATGAGTACCCGTTAGGAGTACTAGTGTTATCGGGTACTGATGCATCATTTGTTGTGGTTAAACAGGCGCTACCAGCACTGTTGTGGGGCCATCACGGCAGCACCTTGATAAAGGGTTTAACGCTGACAGACTGATAAACCCCGGCCAATACGTAGGGGTCGGCATTGGCCCAGGCTTCTGCGTCGGCCAGAGAGGCGAACTCGGCAATGATGATACTGCCGGTAAAACCGGCTTCACCGGGCGCGGTGGTATCGGCGGCGGGATTGGGACCTGCCACCAACAGACGGCCGGCATCCTGCAAGGCTTTGACCCTCTCCAGGTGTGCGGGGCGAGCCTCAAGACGCTTTGCCAGGGAACCGGGCGTGTCGGTTCCAACCACGCTATACCACATGCTTTTTTCCTTTTGTTAGGGCTACTGTTGAATCAGGATTTCATCGAGCGACAATTTGGTGAGGCGGGTGATGTTCCGGAACAGGTAAAACATGGAGCCCATAAGAATGAGCATGCCCGGCAGTACGATCACGGGGTAGCTGAGCGCTGTCATTTTGCCAAGCTCCTGGGTGTATTCGACACTGCCGGGGGCACTGACAACGATCATTTTCGCCAGTACGTAGTTGAGCACTGATGAGAGTAGGAAGGAGGAGGCTACCAGATAGGAGGCTATGGTCAGCACCCGGTCGAAGTCGGCACGGGTATTCTGCTCCTGCAGTGCCTGGTTGATCGCCTCCATTTTCAGCACGCTGTCATTGAGCATGATGGTTTTAACCAACGGGTAGCGGGTGTAGTTCGAGATAAGAGTAGCCAGCGCCAAAATACCAGGTACTGCGGCCTCTTTAATAGCGATGTATTTTGGGTCGAGCTCCAGCAGGCTGATGCCACCGGTGAGCAGAACCCCCGCCATACCCAGGCCAGAGAGGAAGTTCCATTTGCGGCGGGTGAAGTAGTCCCAAATGCCGTAGCCAATGGGGAAAGCGAGGGCGATGATCAGAGCCAGCGTTGGCCCCAAGTACTCCTCTTTGCTCAGCTTGGTTAGGATCAACGTGGGCACCACCACGTTCAACAGGAGGTTGATCCAGAGATTTTCCTTTTTGGGGGGCGTTGTTTGTGGGGGAGTGGTGACTTCGCTCATATGCTCTTAAATTCGGTAAATCTTACTGGGCTGCTTCTGCTAAATCTTGCGGGCTTCGGCTTGTGTCTCTTGTCAACCTAAACGGGTGGTTGTATCCGGGTTTTGTTAGCTGGTTGTGCTAACTGGCTCTGTTAACTGTTTGTGTTAACTGTCTGTGTTAACTCAGAGAGCTGCACACTTGGCTGTTGTGTAGATTTTCAATGTCGGCCCTGCCGCTGAATCTGTTGTGTGTTAATCTACGCGCTTGGCATTTTAACGTGTACTTGGCGTGGCTTTCAAAGCGCTAAATCACTGTTTGGCCAAATAAAATTGCGTTTGTAGCCCTGTTTCTCAAAACCTGCAGCCCAGCAATAGCTGATTGCCGATTTTCCTGGTACGGAGTTGTTTCCCATACTGTACGATTTGCACTGCCATTCCCTCCGCTCCGACGGCGCCTTAAGCCCCCAAGCACTGGTTGAGCTGGCGGCGGAACAGGGGGTTAGCCATTTGGCCCTGACTGACCACGACACCCTGGCCGGGGTGGCAGAGGCCCGCCAGGCGGCGCTGACGACAGGTATAGACTTGATCAACGGTGTGGAGTTCTCCTGCCAGTGGCAAAATCGGGGTATCCACGTGGTGGGGCTCAATTTTGATCTCACCGACAGCGCCCTGTTGGCTGCCATAGGGCGTATGGCGACTATCCGCCAGCAGCGCAGTGAGCAGATTGCTGAACGCCTGGGCAAGTTGGGCTTCCCGGGTTGTTTGCAGGGGGCGCAGCGCTATGCCAATGGCGCTGTGGTGGGCCGGCCACACTTTGCCCAGTATCTGATCGAGCTCGGTGTGGTCAAAGATTTCAACCAGGCTTTCAAGCGTTACCTGGGTAATGGCAAGGCGGGAGATGTCCGCCATCAGTGGCCGGAACTCGCCGAAGTTGTGGGCTGGATTGTCGCGGCTGGCGGTGTCGCCGTTATTGCTCACCCACTCAAGTACGATCTAACCCGTACCAAGCTGGTGGCGCTGTTGAGCAGCTTCCTGGAAGCTGGAGGCAAAGCGCTGGAGGTGATCAGCGGCAGCGACCAGAGTCCCGACCAGACCCGCAATCTGGCGGCGCTGGCGGGCAAAATGGGGCTCTATGCCTCCGTTGGCAGCGACTTCCACAGCCCCGGCATGCCCTGGCAGATGCTTGGCCGCACGGGGCAGTTACCCGATACCATCGCGCCCGTTTGGCAGTGCTGGTCATAGCGCCCTGGCGGCTACTGCCCAACTGCGCCAATCTTTCGAACAACAAGGAGCTTAAGTGTCCCAATTTTTTCAAATCCACCCCGACAACCCGCAGGCGCGTCTGATCAAGCAGGCGGTCGAAATTATTCGCAGCGGCGGTTTGGTGGTCTATCCGACAGATTCCGCCTATGCCCTGGGCTGTCATCTGGGTGACAAGATGGCGCTGGAGCGTATCCGAATGATCCGCCAGTTGGGCAAGGAGCATAACTTTACCCTTATGTGCCGCGATCTTTCGGAGCTTGCCACCTACGCCAAGGTCGACAACCAGGTCTTTCGGGCGCTGAAGGCGCACACCCCCGGGCCTTACACCTTTGTCCTGGCGGCCACCTCCGAGGTGCCCCGCCGACTGATGCATCCCAAGCGTAAAACCATTGGCATGCGCGTGCCCAATAACGCTATTGCCCTGGCATTGATGGAGGAGTTGGGTGAGCCTTTGATGAGCAGTACGTTGATTCTGCCTGGGGAAGAGCTGCCGTTAACCGATCCTTACGAGATTCGTGAGATCCTGGAGCACCAGTTGGAGTTGATCATCGATGGCGGCTACTGCGGCATGGAGCCCACCACCGTTATCGACTTCAGTGAGGGCGAACCACGTCTGCTGCGTCAAGGGCTGGGCGACAGCGCCGGTTTCGACCTGGTCGATTAAGGGCGGCACCTCCGCGGGCACCGGCTTTGCGCCTTGTGTGAGGGTTCTATGAACCCGTTAACTTAGTCGCTATAATCTCCCGCCCGAATACACCCGGGTCTTTACTGAATCATTCAACAAATACAACCAGTTACAGGCGGCGTGTGAGCCAAGATACCGAGTCAATCGAGAGCCAGGAAGAGGCTGCTGACGCCACTGAGGTGGCCGAACAGGGTCAATCCGAGTTACTGCCGGAGGCAGAAGAGGCTCAACCCAGCCAAGGTGAAATGCCGTTCGCTATCGTTGCGGGCAAGGCGATTACCGAGGTTCCCAAGGACCTCTACATCCCCCCTGATGCTTTGGAAATCATTCTAGAGGTGTTCGAGGGGCCGCTGGATCTGCTGCTTTATCTGATACGTCGCCAGAATATCGATATTCTGGAGATCAACGTCGCCGATATCACCCGCCAATACATCGACTATGTGGAGATGATGAACTCTCTCCAGTTTGAACTGGCGGCTGAGTATCTCGTGATGGCGGCCATGCTGGCCGAGATAAAATCGCGTATGCTGCTGCCGCGGCCACCCACCGATGATGAGGACGAGGAAGATCCGCGAGCCATGCTGATCCGCCGTCTGCAGGAGTATGAACGCTTCAAGCAGGCGGCAGAGGATCTCGACGAGCTGCCGCGCGTGGGCCGTGACATTCACACAGCGCGCGCCCAGGCGCCGGACCGCAACCTGACCCGGCCGGAGCCGGAGGTAGACATAAAAGAGCTATTGTTGGCGTTGTCAGAGGTGTTACGGCGGGCGGATATGTTCACCAGCCACCATGTCGAGAAAGAGAAACTCTCCACCCGGGAGCGTATGGCGCAGGTATTGGAAAAGTTATCTCACCGCCAATTTATGCCCTTTGTAAGCCTGTTTAGTGTCGCTGAGGGGCGCTTGGGTGTCGTGGTTACCTTCCTGGCCGTGATGGAACTGATAAAAGAGTCCCTGGTGGAAATTATTCAAAACGAACCTTTTGGTCCCATCCATGTGAAGTCGCGGATGCAATGACAATCGAATCCAATCAACTCAAAAAAATAATAGAGGGCGCGCTGCTGGCTGCCGGCCAACCGCTGGACCTAAAACGCCTGTCCGACCTGTTTGTAACGGAGGAGGGGCTGTTAGAGCAACCTTCGGTAAGCAATGACGAAATCAAGGCCGCTTTGACCGCCATCGAGACCGACTGTGAGGGTCGTGGCTTTGAATTGAAGGAGGTCGGCTCGGGCTGGCGCTTTCAGGTGCGGGAGGAGACTGCCCCCTGGGTCAACCGCCTGTGGGAAGAGAAGCCGCAAAAGTACTCGCGCGCCATGCTCGAGACGCTGGCTTTGATCGCCTACCGCCAGCCGATCACCCGCGGCGATATCGAAGAGATTCGCGGTGTGGCGGTGAGTTCGCACATCATCAAAACTTTGACCGAGCGCGAGTGGGTGAAGGTGGTTGGGCACCGGGATGTACCGGGGCGGCCCTCGCTTTACGCCACCACCAAGGCGTTTCTCGACTATTTCAACCTCAAAAATCTGGAAGATCTTCCCTCCCTGGGTGAACTGGCTGATCTTGATCAGCTCAATCCGGAGCTGAACCTGGCGGGTATAGAGCAGGAGGCGGGCAGCGATAATGGAGATGGTTCCGAAGCTGCCAATTCCGACGAGCCCGATCTGATTGCCGAAGCTCTGGCCGGCGAGGCTGAATTTGAGCCGGAGGAGGATGAGCTCGGCGAATTCGCCGACGGCGATAAAGGGGATGAAGTCAGCGAAGAGTACGAAAAAGAGGAAGTTGTAGACGAGGATGAAGTGTCGCTGCTTGCCGATGGCATCAGCCCGGACGCCGGCTCGCTCTTCGAGACGCTCGATGGCGAAACCGCTCCGGTTACTGATGAAACCGATGCGACTGTGGATGATTCCGACTGCGCGGCCGGCGGGGCTCTACAGGAGCTTATTGAAAACGAAGATGAAGCTGAGCACTCCCCCTCTGAAGATGAACAGGAAAGCTTGGCCGACGAAGACGACTCGATAGCCGAGTGGGAGGAGCCCACAGTGGCAGCGCTCGCAGCCGAGGATGCTCAGCCATCGGACGCAGCAGATACCCCGGATGAAGAGGAGGAGTCGACACCGGCTCCTTCTGTACCTCCTTCATTGTTTGATCGCAGCTAGAGGCTTGCCGTAACTATGTCGGAAGGCGAAAAAATCCAAAAAGTCCTGGCCCGAGCCGGGCTCGGCTCTCGACGGGAGATGGAACGTGCTATCTCCCAGGGCGAGGTATTGGTTAATGGCAAGCCAGCTACCTTGGGCGACCGGGTAGGCAGTGAAGACAAACTGCAATTTCGCGGCAAGGTGGTGGATAACGCCGCCGCCGAGGATAAATTGCGGGTTCTGCTCTACAACAAACCGGAAGGCGAGATCTGTTCCCGTTCCGACCCAGAAGGCCGGCGCACTGTTTACGATCGCCTGCCAAAACTGAAAGCCGGGCGCTGGATCTCCGTTGGCCGGCTCGACTTCAATACCAGTGGCTTGTTGCTGTTTACCAACGACGGTGAGCTGGCGCACAAGCTGATGCACCCCTCCTCGGTTATTGATCGCGAGTACTTGGTTCGTGTACAGGGTGAGGTTGACGACGATATGAAAGCGCGCCTGGTGCAAGGGGTGCTGTTGGATGACGGTGTCGCCAAATTTACCGATATCGTCGATGGTGCCGGCGAAGGTAAAAACCGCTGGTTTTATTGTGTGGTGATGGAAGGTCGCAACCGGGAGGTTCGCCGCCTGTGGGAGTCGCAGGGGGTGAAGGTGAGCCGCCTGAAACGGGTACGCTACGGCAATATATTTATCCCTTCCCACGTTCGCGTTGGTCAGTGGGTGGAGCTGTTACCGAAGGAGATCAAAGATCTCTGCCTGACCGCCGGTATCAGTGCGCCATCCACCAAACCGCTGCGCCAGCAAGAAAAAGAGCAGTATCAACGGCGTGATCGAAAGCTCAGATCCAAAGGCCCCAAACACTGATTAGATTGGGGTTAACCGCAGACAACATTGCGGCCACTGCGTTTTGCCATGTAGAGATTGTTGTCCGCCTGTTCGAACAGTTCCCGATCATTGTTTGAATCGCGCAGGCTGCCAATGCCAATGCTGATGGTTACGTGAATCGATTGGTCGTCATGTTGGATAACCAGGTTGCCAATCCGCTCGCGAATACGCTCGGCAATGACTCTGGCGCCTTCGGTATCGGTCTCCGTCAGAATGGCCGTAAACTCCTCTCCGCCGTAACGAAAGATCATGTCGGTTTGGCGCATGGCCGTCTGCAGGGTCTGTGCAACTTCTTTCAGCACCTTATCTCCCACCAAGTGACCGTAGTGGTCGTTAATGCGTTTAAAGTGGTCGACATCCATCACCAGCAGTGACAGATGGTAGTTGTGACGCTGGGCCAGCAGGTATTCCCGCTCAAAGGAGCGACTAAAGGCAAATCGATTGCCGACTCCGGTCAGGGCATCCAGACGCGCATTTTTTACCGCCTGCTGATAGAGAATGGCATTGCGCAGCGGATAGAGCAGGTAGGCAAGGCTCTGCTCAATCACTTGCAATGCGTTTTCAGAGAAGCGGGTTGAGTTGCTGATACGGATTTCGCCGAGCTTGTCCTGGTCGGTTTTCAGCTGGTAGAAGCACTTGTTTTTCAGACTGGGGCCACCCAACTCGATATTGATGTTGAGCTCGTTGTGCTGATACAGCAGGCGACAACCGGGTACGCTGATGCGGATATGATCCAGCAAAAAGGGTAGGATGACCTCCAGTTCGAGGCTCGATTGCAGGCTTTGGACAAAGCCCAGGGTATCGTTGGGATCCAAAACCCTGGCTTTAGGAGTTACCAATGCCGGACCTTTACCCAGTCGGCTGCGTGCATCTGTTTGGGAAAGCATACCTCTATTCCTGTCTCGATTGCGTTGAGTGACGCCTGTTCCTTGGCATTCGACCGGGCTTTTGCTGGCTGTTATGCAATATGCCCGTCAACTGTGTCGGCCTGTTTGGCCGCGACTTGATTATTGCAACGATGGCGTCATTAAAAGTTCTGTGATTACTGTAAAGCGATATTTATGCCAAATTTCTAATAAAGTAAAAAGTATATTAAAAATAATGAGATAGGTGGTTGTTTAAGGGGGTGTTGGTGAGCGTCAAAGTTTTGTCGATGGTTAAGCGGAATGAATTTGCCGCCTTTACCGGTGGAGCCATTGATCCGCTAACAGCGTGCGGCAGCCGTTGACTGTGGTGATTCTATTGCTATGAGCCTAATGATCTATCCCGGTACAGCGTTGTTGTGGTTCTGTTTGATCGCCAGCGGCGGGCTACTGCTCATAGCATTTTTGCTAACCCCATGGCGAGCCTTTCTCGCCGTGCGCGATCGCAGCCTGATGTGGTTGGGTTACTGGCTGGTGGTCAGCTTTGTGTGGCTGTTAAAAATCCCCCTGGCGGGAATTTTGGCCATGCACCTCACGGTACTGACGGCGGCAGTATTTATCTTCGGCTGGGCGCTGACGCTGCTGATTGGCGCCCTGGCCCTGCTGGCTGGACAGCTGCTGCAGCCATTGCCCTGGTACACACTGCCAGTCAACTTTTGGCTGGGTGTGGCCATGCCGGTAGCGGCCAGCTGGCTGGTGCAGCAGTTTATAGCGCGGGTACCGGTAAACAATCTCTTTATGTTTATTTTGGGGGGCGGCTTTGCTGGTTCTATCTTTACAGTGTTTGTCACCTTGCTGGCGTCGCTCTTTTGGTACTGGCTCTTCTCGCTGGATAGCCTGCTGGTTACCCTGAGCGACCATGCCTGGCTGTATGTGATGTCGATCTTCCCGGAGGGCTTTATTGGGGGAGCGGTGTTATCCACGGTGACGGTGCTAAAGCCCGACCTGGTTAAAAGCTACGATGATGACCGGTATCTCTCCGACTAGGGGAGAGCTTCACTATTGGGCGCTGGGCTGATAGGGGGCGGGTTGGTGAATCTCCAGCTTCTGGGCTACTGGCAGGATAACCCGTACCGCGAGCCCGGTCGGCTGGTGGTTGCTGGCACTTATCTTCCCGCCGTGGACCTCGACTGTGCGCTCGGCAATGGCCAGGCCTAATCCGTAACCTCCCAAGTCCCGGGAGCGGGCGCTGTCGGAGCGGAAAAACGGCTGAAAGATATAGCTTAAATCGGCTTCCGGCACACCTGGGCCCTCATCCTCTATGTCTATCTGGGCAACCCGGCCCCGCTCTTTGTAAGCCAGGGTAATGGTGATGGTGGAGTTGCTGTTGGTATAGCGGATGGCATTGCGCAAGATGTTCTCAAACACACTATTGAGAATGTTGCCCCGCGTGGCGACCAGAATCTCCAACGGTTTGGCATCCAGTTTTATGGCCACGTGTTTGTTCTCGGCATCCTCCAGATTTTGCTCAACCAGAGCTTCTAACATCGACACCAGGTCGATGGTGTCTTCCAAGTCGTAATGATCATGCTCGGTAATGGGCATGGAGAGAATCTGAGTGATGATCTCTTCCAGGGAATCGGCCGCCTGGCGAATCGTGTTCAACTCCTTATCCACTACGCCATGGCTACGATCTGATGCCAGCTCCAGGGCCACCTGCAGCCTGGCCAGTGGCGAGCGCAGTTCATGGGAGACATCCTTGATCAACCGCCGCTGATGGTGCATGGCGGTTTCCAGGCGCTCGGCCATGTGATCGAAATCGACGGCCAGCGCGGTGAACTCAAAAGCGGTGTGTTTGAATTTGGGGGCGATACGGACGGCCAGATTCCCGGCAGCGATGCTGCGGGTGGCGTTTTTTAGCATGGTGAGATCGCGCGACAAAATACGGGCAAAAATGTAGCTGGCCAGGGCGCTGACCAACATGCCACTGAGCAGCCAGGGGAGAGCATTGAGGAAGTAGATTTTGAAAAAGATATGGGTGCCTGGCTCAATGTAGGTGATGGCCTTTAGCTGTGTGCCATCGGTCAGTGTTACCAGGCGGCCAATGTTGTCGCCCAGTTCCGCTGTTAGCTGTTGATCGTCCAGCTGGCTGGCCAATGGTTTTATCGCCTCGGGCAGCGTGCGGTTGAGCAGGTCGCGATTATCTTGATCGAGCAGGTAGATATGTTGGGTGATGCGTTGGGGGCTATGGGCGAGCATTTCGCCAAGTGAGCGCATGTCGTGGCTGACAACCGAGGCCAATAGATCATTGGTTAGCCGCACTGCAGGAGAGACCGGGTGTTTTTGCCCGGCCAGCAGCGAAAGAGGAGTGCGGTGGTGTGTGGTTTCGTAGAGCAGTCCGGCTATGAGAATCAAGCCGGAGAGCAGCCAAAAATAGAAGAAGATCTTTAGGCAGAGCTTGGTCATTCAGCCGCGCCGGGAAGGGTAAACATGTAACCCGCTCCCCGGACATTGATGATCTGGTCTTTATTGACCCCAATAGAGGAGAGCTTTTTACGGATGTTGCTTACGTGCACATCGATACTGCGATCATAAGGCGTCAGCTTTCGGCTTAGCGCGCGTTCAGTGAGCGACTCCTTGCTCAAAATATTGCCGGCTTTGGACATTAATTGGTCGAGAATGGAGAACTCAGCACCGGTGATATTGAGTGTGTTGCCATTGTACAGACAACTGCGATTGCCACGGTTGAGGACAATACCATTCACCTCCAACAGGTCACTGTTGCTCTGGCCAAGTTTATGATCCAGGCGACGAAGAATGGCATTGATACGTGCGACCAATTCCCGCGGGTTGCAGGGCTTGGCAACATAGTCATCTGCGCCCATATCCAGGCCGATAATACGGTCAATCGAATCGCCTTTGGCGGTGAGCATTATGAGGGGAACATCGGAGATTTCGCGGACTTTGGTGATCAGTTCAAAGCCGTTGTAGAAGGGGAGCATGACATCAAGAATTACCGCATCGAACTGTTTGGCTTTAATAAGCGCCAATCCTTCACTGCCATCGTGCGCACTTGAGGTTGAAAACCCCTCGTCGTTCAAATAATCCGTTAGAAGATTGCAGAGATCCTTGTCGTCATCGACCAGTAAAATGTTGCTCATGTCCTGTTTCGCTATGCTGGCGGAAAATCCTTTCCCGGGATTCTGCCCCAGATTTGCATTTATTTACAGTCTGGTTGAGAAATTAATTGATAGAAATTAACCAATTAAGTACGAGCGGTTCTAGTCACTACGATTTTTAATAGTGAGCAGGCGTGAGGAGTGCATTTCGGAAATCACAGGCCGGCTGATGGAGTGTTGCTGCGTGATGGTAGCGCTGCTAAGTTGCGGCATAAGTGCTAATTTTTCATCAGCGAGTGGAGGAGAGCGGGGTTGATCCTCTATAATCCGCCACCGTTGGAGGCAGTGCGGGCGCTGCCAGGTTTTAAAAGATAGAGGCCGCTATGACGAAGATCGGATTATTTTTTGGCAGCGACGAAGGTAACACCGAGTCGGTGGCCGAGAAGATCCAAAGCTGTTTAGGCTCGGACGTTGTTGATATACACGACATCGCAGATGTTACTCAGTTGGAGTTTGACCAGTACGACAAGATTATCCTGGGCATCTCAACTTGGGATTTCGGTCAGATTCAATCCGACTGGGAGGAGTTCTGGCCAGATCTGGAGGCTCTGGACTTCAGCGGTAAAACCATTGCCCTGTTTGGCCTGGGTGATCAGTTTGGTTATGGCGACTTCTTTCTCGATGCCTTGGGTATGTTGCACGATGTCTGCCTGGATAGCGGCGCTCATATCATTGGCCACTGGTCAGCCGAGGGTTACGAGTTCGATGCCTCCAAAGCCTACCTGGAAGACGAGCACTGCTTCGTTGGCCTGGGTATCGATGAGGATCAGCAGGAGGATTTGAGCACTGGCCGCATCAATCGTTGGTGCCAACAGATACACCAGGAGTTTGGCCTGAGTACCCCATTGGCGACTATTGCCGAGTAGTCCACTTCCTGACTAGACAGGATTTCTTAATTAGTCACTCAGACTAGTCTTACAGCGCTTCTTGGGCGCTGTCCACCCAACCACTAAATGACCCTGGCCTTAGGTTTTACGCCTCGGCAATAAACACGGCCCGTTTCGGTCGCGGGTAACCCTCAATGGTTTTGGTGGAGTCGTTTGGATCCAAAAATTGGCTGAGGGAGTGGAAGCGCATCCAATGGGTCTGGCGCTGCTCCTCCAGGCTGGTCTCATTGACGTCGACCAAGTGGATATTGCTGAAGCCCAGCTTCGCCAGCCAGCTGGCTAAGGTCGGGCAGGAGGGCAGGAACCAGACGTTATTCATCATGGCGTAGCGCTGTTTGGGTACCAGGCTATAGCCCTCCGGGCCATCCACCACCAGGGTTTCCAGCACCAACTGGCCACCGGGACGGAGCGTCTCCTTCAGAGCTTTCAAATGGTCCATGGGGGAACGTCGATGGTAGAGCACGCCCATGCTGAAGGTGGTATCGAATGCTGCTAAGGATTCGGGCAGCTGTTCCAGAGTTACGGGCACCACATCCACCGGAATCTCGCCAAGTAATCGTTTGATCATCGCGAACTGCACCACGAAGCGGGGCGATGGATCGACGCCAATCACCCGCGCGGCTCCTGCGCCATAGGCTCTTAGGCAGTGGTAGCCATTACCGCAGCCCACATCGAGCACCTGCCGTCCCGCCAAAGGCTGAATGTGGGGCAGTACCCGGTGCCATTTCCAGTCGGAACGCCACTCTGTGTCGATATCAACGCCATGTATGTGGAAGGGCCCTTTGCGCCAGGGAATGAGCGCTTCGAGGCTGGACCGCAGCTCTGCCAACTGCTCTGCGTCGCCATCATTGGTACTGCCAATGGTGACCGAGTTTTCCAGATCAACGTGGCTGGGTTTGATGACAGGCATCGTTTGATAGGCGGCAAGCCAGGCGGGTAGATCACCGTAACGTTGGCTGCTTAACCCCTCTTCAATCTGTGCGGGGAGGATTTTCGCCCACTCAGCCAACTTGCCCTGTTGCATCGCGGTGAGGAGGTTTTGGTACCAGTCGCTGATAGTCATTTTTGAGCGATAAGTGAGGCAAAGTTAAAACATTGAAACCAGACGTCGGCGTCGGCAAAGCCGGCACTTTTCAGACGTTGGCGGTGTTGATCGAGAGTCTCCGGGATAAGCACGTTCTCCAGGGCGTCACGCTTCTGGGCGATCTCCAGATCGCTGTAGCCGTTGCCCCGTTTAAAACAGTGGTAGAGGTCGATCATCAGTTCATGGTGGCGAGTGTCGTTAAAGGCGACCTTTTCCGAGAGGATCAGCACGCCACCGGGCAACAGGCCGTTAAAGATCTTGGCCATAATGGCGTCGCGCTCGGCGGGGGAGATGAACTGCAGGGTAAAGTTCAACACCACCACTGAGGCCCGCTCGATTTCGATATCCTGCAGATTCGCGCAATGCACGCTAACCGGGGTGGCACTGTGATCTCGGGCCACCACCCGCTGGCACTGCTCCACCATGGCGGCGGAGTTGTCGATCGCGATGATTTCACAGTGGTTGGCGGAAATGCGCCGGCGCATGGCCAGGCTGGCGGCGCCCAGGGAGCAACCCAGGTCGTAGCAGCGGCTGTTGTCGGTGGCGAAGCGCTCGGCCAAATCACCAATCATGCCAATGATCGTGCTGTACCCCGGTATTGAACGCTGGATCATATCGGGGAAGACATCGACAACCGACTTATTAAAGCTAAAGCGTTCGATCTGCTGCAGAGGCTCGGCGAAGAGCTGATCGGTGGCAGTTCGGGTAGATTCGTCTATATCTTTAGTCATGTCTGGTGCGGGTTCATTGGGGGCTGGGATTTTAGACAAATCAACCGCCACTGGAAAGTTGATTTGGCGCGCCATTGTGGCCCTATTTTCCTGTCAGCCAAGCAATTAGTACTAAACTGTTATAGAACCTGGCCCCCGATATTCCAGAGGGGTGTACATTCTGTTTGAAATGAGTGGCTATGCCTTACCAAGGATACGACAAACTTAACGTTTTGGTGTTGGATGATTTTGAAGGCTTTCGTTCAACGCTCAGTAGCATGTTGGAGACCTTTGGGATTTCGCGCGTCGATACGGCAAGTAATGCAGAAGACGCATTAAAAGCCTGCAAAACACGCTATTACGATGTCATTTTAAGTGACTACAACCTGGGTCACGGCCGCACCGGATTGCAGCTGTTAGAAGAGCTGCGTTACCGGGAGATTATCAAGCAGACCCAGGCCTTTATTCTGATCTCGGCTGAAAACAGCAAACAGATAGTCTTGGCGGCAACGGACGTTGAGCCAGATGCCTACCTGTCCAAGCCCATTACCGCCAAAGCGTTACAGCACCGTCTGGATCGTATTCTGCTGCAGCGGCGGGAGCTGCGCGAACTCTTTCAGGCACTCGATAAGCGGGAAATTCCCGCCGCCATTGCCGTTTGCCGGCAACACATCGAAGCCCGCGGCCACCAATCTTCGCTCTGTCAGAAACATCTGGGGCAGCTGCTGTTGCAGATGGGGGAGTTGGATCAGGCGGAGCTGGTCTATCAATCGGTACTGGAAGTACGTCCCCTGGAGTGGGCCAAGTTGGGGATGGCGCAAATCAAGTGCCTGCGTGGAGATCTGAATACCGCCGAGCGTTGGTACCGGGAGCTGATCACCGCTAACCCCCTCTGTCTGCGCGCCTACGATGGCCTGGCTGAAGTCTATAAAGAGCTGCAGGACGACGAAAATCTGCAAAAAGTCTTGCAGGATGCGGTTGCTGTTTCGCCGTTGGCACTCTTACGCCAGGAGCAGCTGGCGGAGATCGCCACCAGCAATTGTGACTTTGCAACCAGCGCCAGAGCTTATCGCCGTGTTGTTCGCCTGGCGGACCAATCGGTCTATAAGTCACCCGAACAGAACCTTGCCTTTGCCCGGGCCACGTTGAGGTTGGAAGAGCAGGATTCCAAAGCGGCGGTGGAGCTGGGCCGGGATGCGCTGAAAAAGCTGGTTGATCTGGAGGCGGATATACTGGATGAGGATCTGCAGCTGCAGGCACAGTTGCTACAAACTCAACTCTATCTGCAGCAGAAGGATTCAAGCCGGGCGGAGCTGAGTTTCGAGGCGTGCCAGGAGATGATTGATCAGGCCACCGATTCTCTCTCCTTTGAAGTGGAGGTGGAGATGGTGAAAACTCTGCGCGCGATTTCGAAAGAGGCGGAGGCGAAAGAGAAGCTGGATTCCCTTTGTAGCAAATACGAAGACGACGAGGAGAAGCTGGAAGTTCTGGATAGTCTGTTGGAAGAGCCCAAGAGTGCCAAAAACCGCAAATTGGTGTCACGTATCAACAAAGAGGGTATTCGCCACTATCAGGCGAAAAACTTTGTGCAGGCGGTGGAATCGTTTAGCTACGCCAAACGGCTCTTTCCCAACCACGTGGGTGTGCAGCTTAATCTGGTACAGGTGCTGTTGGCTGAGATGGAAGAGTTTGGTTGTAAGCAGGAGACCTTACAGACCATCGAGGAGTCTCTGGCTCGGGTTACTCATCAGATTCAAGCTACCAATACCCAGTACAATCGATTTGTTCAACTTAGGGAAATGCACAAGGCCATGGTGCGCCAACTGCAATAGATTGCACCAACAACAATAGGTTGCGCTAACTGCAATAGGTAAAGGTTATGTCACAAGCGGGTCAGTCCGACGAATTCTCTCTTATTCTTGCTTCCAGTGTGCACGATATGAAGAACTCACTGGGAATGCTGTTGAGCTCTTTGGAGGAGGTGGTCGGCGAAACCAAAGCACAAAACGAAAGGCAGGCGCAGCTGTTTGCCACACTGCAATATGAGGCCTCCCGTATCAATGGCGAGCTCATTCAGCTGCTGTCGATCTATCGCATGCAAAAAAACCGCATGCCGGTGGCTATTGATGAGCACTATGTGGTTGAGGTGTTGGATGATCTGCTGGCGCGCAATGAGTCTCTGTTTGCGATGCGCGCAGTGGCGGTCGATCTACAATGTGACCCGGAGCTTATCTGGTATTTCGATTCTGATCTGATTACCAGTGTGGTTAACGATGCGCTGGTTAACTGTTCGCGCTATAGCAAAGATCGGGTGCAACTCTCTGCCGCTATCGTCAACGAGTGTCTGGAGATACGGGTGAGTGACAATGGCAACGGCTACCCACCCTCCATGCTGGGTGTGCAGGATGCCAAACAGGAGCCATCGGTGTTTGACCAAGGGAGAACCAATCTGGGGCTCTATTTCGCCACTCGGGTGGCGGCGTTGCATACGCGCGGGGAGTTGCAAGGGGAGCTCAGGCTTGAGAACAGCGGCCAATTTGGCGGCGGTGAATTTGTGTTAACCCTGCCCTGATCCTCAGCAGTTTGCTGCTTCAACCATCTACTCACCGATAATAATCTACTCATCGATAATAAAAAGCAGCCCAAACCATAGCTTCCGCACTGGTTTGGGCTGCTTTAGGCCAATTGCCACCGGTTTTTATCAAAGATTGATTGTGGCCAACTCCAACTGATCAAACGCGGCCTGGTTGCCAGAGTGGCTGATGACGGCGATGCTTGCCTTCTCCGGCTGGAGGTAGGTGTTGGCCACTCGCTTCAACGACTCTGCCGTAACCGCCAGCACCTGTTTACGGAAATTCTCTCTTGTGGCCCGGTCGCGTCCGGCTAACTCTGCGTGGTAGGTCTGTTTGGCCTCTCCAGCGGGGGAGCTGGGTTTATCCAGCGAGGCAACCACCCCTAAAATAGCCTCTTCTACCGCCTGCGGGCTGTGCTCGGTTGCCTGCAACCACTCCAGAGCGGCGTCGAAGTCCTGCAAGGTCTCTTGCAGGCGAGGATCGCGATAGGAGTAGAAGCGGAAACTGGCGCTGTTGGCGTCGTGGCTGGCGCCACCACCGTAGGCGCCACCCTGTTCGCGGATGGCGCGGTGTAGAAAGCCGTTGCGCAGAAAACCGGAGAGCACGGTGAGGACAGCGGCGTCCGGATGGCTCATGGGTACCGTTGGGTAGGCCTTGGCGCAGAAGTTAACCTGGGTGTTAGTGACCCAAGCCTGTTTCACCTGGGTGCTGACCGGCTCCGCTTTAAAACCGGCTTCTGCGCCATCGGGCAGGCTGGCCGCCCAACTGCTCTCCAACTGGTGGATACAGGTGTCGCTGTGCTCGGCATCGGTGGCCAGGAAGAAGCGGCGGTTGGCTTTGACTACCCGGCTGTGAATGTCGTTTAACTTTTGGCCGAAAGCGGCCAGATGTTCGGGGTCATCCAGCTGTTTGTCGAGGGCTTTCAGCGCCTTGATGCCGGCCAGACCTGAGAGCTCGTGACTCAGTTTTGCGCCTGGGCTCAAGCCGCTGGCGGCAGCCGTCATGGCCAGGCTATGACCGGAGCCGGTGACGCTCATCTCCCGTCGTGCGCGGGTCTGCGAGATCAATTCGTGGATACGGCTCAATTCATCAAAGCGCACCTGCTCCAGGGTGGTTAGCATCAGCTCGCTCAGCGCGGCCTGGTTGCGCACCAGCGCCTTGCCCGACAGGGTGATAAAACCGATCAGATCCTGGGCGTTATCGATCTTGCCGCGCAGGCTGCTAAAGGCGTTAAGGCCACCGGTGACCTGCGACTGCCACTGTTGCACTTGCAGGTAGTCTTTGTCGGCCAGACCCAATTCGGTCAGGCAGAGGCTGTAGAAGGGGAGGATGGCGAGCAGCTCGGCGGGGAGTTCCGGCAGCTCCATAATGATTTGTTGATAGACCAGACCATTGGTGCCCGCGTGATAAACGCTCAGGTCAGCACCGCCCAACTTTTGGTGGTTGCCCTGCACGTAGTGCATTGCGGCGGGAACATCGGCTACGGTCACCTTGGGCAGCAGGCTTTCGTCGTCGACGCGTTGTTGCCGTTCGACCAGCTTGGCCGCCTGTTCCACTACGGCCTGGCTTTGCTCGGCGCTGAGGGTGCTTTTTAACTCTACCAGACGGGCTTTTTCAGCGGCGACCTTACGGGCGCTGATGTCAGCGTCGGGCACCATGCAGAGCCGTACCCTATGGGGGTTGTCGAGCAGTAGTTTACGGGCCAGATTCTGAACAAAATTGGGGGCGCTGGCGGCTTCGCGCAATTTTTGCAGTGCCGGTTCGACATCGAGCAGGGCGATTGGGTCGCCGCGGTGGGTGGCTGAGGTGAGTGCGGAGAGAATCAGCTGCAGGCCGTAGGGGTAGGAGTCGCCACCGATTTCGCGCTGGGCCAGCTCGAGTTGGTGCAGACTGGCTTGTAACTGGGCCTCGGAGACTCCGTTGTTGGCGATCTCTTCGATAACCGCCAACACCTGTTGTTCGAACTGGTCGGCCAGCTCGGCGTCGCTGCCCTCAATACCACACAGGAAGGAGAGCTCTTTTTGCGAGTCGTCCAAGCCGCACAGGGGCGAGGGGGCGGAGCCGAGATCGGTGGTTTCCAGCAGCTTCTGCAGTGGCGAGGCGCTGTTGTCCAACAGTAGATTATTGAGCAGTTGTGCTTGTAGTACGGCATCGAGATCGGTCGATTTGCCCAACAGCCAGCCCATCACCAGGTGGGTTTTGTGCTCCAGGGTTTCGGAGTCATCCAGGGGGTAGGACTCTTGTACACGCAGCGGGGCGTAATAGCGCTGTTCATTAGCCACGCTCACGTGGTAATCGAGGCGCTCAAATCGGGCGAGGGCCTGCTGCTGAAACTTCTCCTGGTGTTCGATTACCGGAATATTGCCGAAGGTCATGAAGATGGCATTGCTCGGATGGTAGTGGGTGCGATAAAAACGCTGCAGCTGTTCATAGCTGAGGTTGGGTATCACATCCGGGTCACCGCCACTGTTGAAGTGGTAAGTGGTGGTGGGGAAGAGGTATTTACAGATCGCCTGCCAGAGCTGGGAGGGTACAGAGCTCATGGCGCCTTTCATCTCGTTGTAGACAACACCCTTATAAACCAGTGGCGAGTTGGGGTTGGTTGGCTCCTCAAATTCGATACGATGGCCTTCCTGAGCAAAATCGAGCGGATCCAGGCGTGAGAAAAAGACCGCGTCGAGATAGACATCAAGCAGGTTGTTAAAGTCTTTTCTATTCTGGCTGGCAAAAGGGTAGGCGGTCCAGTCGGAGCTGGTAAAGGCGTTCATGAAGGTATTTAGCGAGCGCCGGATCATCATAAAAAACGGGTCGCGCACCGGGTATTTTTCGCTGCCACAGAGGGCGGTGTGTTCAAGGATATGGGCGACACCGGAGGAGTCCATGGGCACGGTGCGCAGAGCGACCAGAAAGACGTTTTCGTCGCTGTCTGCGGTGAGGTGGATGTGCTGAGCACCCGTTGTCTTGTGGCGAAACTCTTCGACTTGGATATTCAGTGATTCAATGGTGTGGCTTCGAAGGCGTTCGAACGCCGGGTGAATGGTGGACTGCATAGGCTCCTCAAATTCTTGAGCGTAACTGCGATTGGATAGAGTGCTTAGGTGGTTGTTTTTCAACCAGTGCATGCTGGGTGTTAATCGCAGGTGGCTGCAACAGGCCTGCCAATGTCGGTAAAAGAATGCGACGTAAAGGCCGGCCTGCCGATGGCAAAAGCACAGTGTACACCTTTGCTGGATTGGGGCAAACGCGGCTAACTTCAGATTAGATGGCTACTGGCCGAAGGGCGGAATCGCTGATCAGTTGCAGTTTTTGTGCTCGCGTCAGTTGTTTGATTAATGCTTCCCGTTGACTGGCGCTGGCTTTGGTGTGGTTCTCCTCGTACCAGACCACCTGCTTGGGTGCATTGCTACGAAAATATTTTGCTCCGCGGCCGCTCTTGTGTTGTGCTACACGGCGCTGTAAATCATTAGTGATGCCTGTATAAAGATGGCCTTTGTCGGTTTCGATGATATAAACCAACCAACCTTTTTCAGCTTTTTCTATTGTGGACGTCATGAATAACAAGTATCAGCTGCCGGATTTATTGGTTGCACCGGCGGTAAATTTAATTTGGGCCTCTGGCCAATGAGCGGCGATCGCAATTTTGATGACCTTGCCCACCGTTTTGCAAGTAATGTTTACCAGACCTTAAAAGGGCAGATACGACTGGCCGTCATCGAGCGGGATTTAAAAAAGTGGCTACCCGAGCTCTATCAAGCAGGGCAACTAACGATATTGGATGCCGGTTGTGGCCGGGCGCCTGTGTCGGTGCCGCTGCTTGGGGCGGGGCATCATCTCACGCTGGTCGACCTCTCGGTGGAGATGCTCAAGCTGGCCCTGGCCGATGCCGAACGGTTTTCGCCACTGAAGCCTGTTTGGTTCCACGATTCCATTGTGCATTTTCAGCAGCAGAGCTGGAGTGGCCAGCCATTCGACCTGGTGTTGTGCCACGCGGTACTGGAGTGGGTGGCAGAGCCGACAGAGTTGCTTGCCAGCCTGCAGCAGATGGTTAAACCCGGCGGTTGGCTCTCTATTATTTTCTACAATGTTGACGGCCTTATTTATAAAAATCTATTGCGCACCAATTTTCGTAAAATCCGGGAGGGCAAGCTGCAAGGCGGTAAACGCAGCTTGACACCAACCTACCCGCGCTGCATCGATGAGGTTCTTGGTTGGTTGGCGGAGCTTAACCTGTCTGTGGTCGCACACAGTGGTATACGGGTGTTTCACGATTACATCTTTAATGAGGCTGATCGCACCCGGGCCCCAGAAGAGCTTCTGGCCATGGAGTTACAATTTTCCCAGCGCTCCCCTTATCGTGAATTGGGTCGCTATCAACATCTTCTGTTGCGGCGCATTTGACGGCGACTAGTTAAACTGCTTGATGAGCACGTCTTTGGCGGAGTTGATCTGCGCGGCCAGGAAATCACTGCCGCCGCGATCCGGGTGTAATTTGTTGATGAGTCGGCGGTGTGCGGCGATCACATCCTGCTTATTGAAGTTACCCTCCAAGCCCAAAATTTGCTGCGCCTCTTTCGCGCTCATTGTACCGGGCGGCGCACTGTGCTGGTACGCCCGATGCCGGTGAGGGTAGTATTTATTGAGGTAGGCCGCCAACAACTGCTGGGTATCCCGGCAACTGGCGCACTCCTGTTGGAAGGCTAGTAGCTGTTGCTCTGATAAATCTTTGAGTTGTTTGCCGGCCAAGCTGCCCTTCAGTATTAGCCCACCCATATCGCCCCGACCATCAATCACAAATTGCAGGTAGGGTGTATTGGTGGAGCGGGCTTGAAACGGACGCTGTTGTCTTCGACTCAAGGCGAGGAACGGTAAAAAGCGGACGGCTAAATTGGTTATTGTCTTGCCGAGTGGTATCAGGGCACCCAATAGAATACCGATCCAGTGCAATTTACCCGTTAACGCCAGAAGCGCGAAGGTGATGAATGCCGCCAGTAGAATCGATTGCAGCCAGAGCTTCTTCTGTTTTTCCGGTGGTTGTTGTCGTATCTGTTTAATGGCGTACATCACCACAAAAAGTACAACGCCAAGTAAAACGAGCCTAATCATTGGACGCTAGGCTCTCGCTGAATTGAGACAACGGTTTCAGGTGGGTCGATCTAGGGTGGGGCATAGTGTAAGCGAACTACCGCAATTCCATTTTGATACCAATGCGCGCCAGGTAATCCCGCTCTTGTAGCAGTGAGCGTTGAGTGAGGGGGTTGGCACCAAGCCATCCCTCGCCAAACTCCAGACGAACGCTATCGCCGTCACGGACAATGTGTGGTTGGCTGTCGAGATTATCCCGTTTGCGGTTGAAGACCACAGCCAGTCGCAGGCAGAGGGTCATGATCAGAATGGTGTCGCGGTGATTGGGGTTGAGGGATTCCAGAATCTGCGTGTTGATTTTACGACGGTGCAAGCCAACCAGCGTGGCCAGCAAAAATTGCTCGTATTGATTGAAGCCGGCCAAGTCACAATTTTCGAGAATATATTTGCCGTGGTGGTGATATCCGGAGTGGGAGAGCGCCAAACCGACCTCGTGCAGTAAGGCTGCCCACCCCAAAATTTTATGGGGGTTGATGCCGTCAACATCGGCCAGGTTTAATTGATCCATCAGTGCCAGCGCAGTGATTTTTACCCGCTTTGCCTGAGCGCGATCAATCCGGTACTTGCGTTGCTGTTTCTCTACCGTCTCGTCACGAATATCGTAATGCTTGAGGCGGCCCACGGTTTCGTGAATAACGCCTTCTTTTAATGCCGCGTTGGAGACGTGCAGTTCGCTGATATTCAGCTGGTCGAATACGGCCTTTAATATGGCGATACCACCGGCCAAGACATGACGTCGGGCTTTAGGGATATCGTCAAAGCGTATCCTGCCGTCATTGACCACCTGGGCATAGAGCCAATGAATGCCATCGCGGGTGATTACGCCGGTTGGAGTTTTCTCTGGCATCAGGTCGGCCACGGATTTCATGGTGCCCGAGGTGCCGTAGGTGATATCCCAACCCTCATTGCAGTAGATGCGTCGGATTGCCTCCAGCTCTTCACAGGCGGCTAAATAGGCATTGCTCATGGTGCCGGCGTCGATGATCAGTTCACCATTTTCATTGCTTAAATATTGATCGGTAAAGGTGACACAACCCATGGTCTGGCTTTCGAGGAGGAGAGGGCGATAGCCCTGGCCGATAATAAACTCTGTGCTGGCGCCACCGATATCGACCACTAATCGTTTGCGGTGGTCGTGAGAGATGGATTGGGCAACACCGATGTAGACCAGCCGCGCCTCTTCGAAACCGGATACCAACTGGATTGGAATACCCAGGGTCTGCTCGGCACTGCGTAAAAAAGCTGGGGCGTTAGTGGCGGCACGCAGAGCTTTGGTGCCAATGGCTTTCACTTGTGTACGGGGAATTTCCTGGATGCGCTCTTTGAAACAGGCCAGGCAGGTGAGTGCTCTATCAATTGCCTCTTCGGTCAATGTGCCATTCTTTAACCCGCGGGCAATTTGCACCATGTCCTTGACCCGATCGATAACCTCTATGCTGCCTTGATTCTCCCTAACGATGAGCATGTGAAAGCTGTTTGATCCAAGGTCTATGGCGACGTAATAGTGGGAGTGATCTTGAGGGCTTATAGAATCAGTGTTCACAGCGTCATCCATTCATAATTTGTGTGCATTATAACAACGTGTCGGCAATGCGCCCATGGATAGTGGTCAAAGATACGGATAAGGGGGATGAGCTGCGGGTGGCTATGCTTCATTTGGGTGCGCGTTATGGTCGCTTTGCTGTATCTACAGGGATTTGAAGTTGCCTTGGTCTTGCTCGATACAAAATTCTTTCGGTAGTTATGGATAACAGTTAAATGGCCAAGGAATAGGTGTCAGGGGCTGATGCCTGACTATCCTGCCATACCTGAATATCCATTATCGATTGAGAGAAATAATCTCCATTTTTGTTCACGACAAGCTCGGTTAGGCCCTCTTTTGGGCGGTAATGCATTGAGTAGAGAATTTTGTTGCGATAATTATAATTTTGGTATTTTTTATGCTGGGGCTAAGCATCAAGTTAAATGGCTAGTTTTGCAGTAGCTGCATTGTTGTAAGTTGCTGTGACCTTTGATGCATGATCCCGGGTCTACGTCACAAAGAGTAAAATAAGATCGCTAAGTAATGAGGGGATAATCATGCGCTTCGGTACACAACAAAAACTATCGATTCCCAAGCCAGAAGATTGCCTGCCTGGGCGGCAAGAAAAAATGCCGATACCAGAAGCACATGAAGTGTTGGGAACACCACTGAATGTTGATAGTGGACAGTTGCAGAAAATCTTTTTGGGCATGGGTTGTTTTTGGGGCGCCGAACGCCTGTTCTGGCGACTGCCTGGAGTATATTCAACCGCTGTTGGCTATGCTGGTGGGATTACGCCGAACCCAACTTACGAAGAGGTCTGCTCCGGCTTGACCGGACACACCGAGGTTGTACAAGTGGTCTTTGATTCGAATGCTATAGCATTATCTGACCTGTTAACCAAGTTTTGGGAAGAGCACGATCCGACACAGGGATTCAGACAAGGCAACGACCTCGGCACACAGTATCGATCTGCAATTTATTGCACTAGCCAGGAGCAGGAAGCAGAGTGTCATGCTTCTCTGCAAAAATATCAGGAAGCCTTGGTAAAGGCAGGCAAAAGTGAAATTACCTCCGAGGTAAAATTGATTGATAACTTCTATTTTGCTGAGCCGTATCATCAGCAATACCTGGCTAAAAATCCGAACGGATATTGTGGATTAGCTGGAACAGGTATTAAGTGCATACCGTAAAATGGTCTGCAAAAAGCAAAAGAGTAGCAACAGAGTTTAATCAAAAAAATTCATAGAATTTACAATATTGCTGAGTTAGGCTAGTTTTTTTATTTTACGTCCTATCTCGAATGCCGGTGAGCAGCGTATCTACCCGAGAGCAGAATTACGACGACTCACAAGGACCAATTGCTAGATACGCTTAGTCATAAAGAGTGATATCGAGTAATAAAATAAAGAGTGGTAAGTAGATACACTCTCTTTTGTTGGGTTGGATGTGGATATATAAGCAACTGTTGCGCCGTCGAATGGCGCGTGGTGCCACACTTAACCGTACTTGCCAGGTACAGCCGCTATTAATCGGGATGCTATTTATTGAGTGCTGGGCTTTTGTTAAAAATTCACAATGGTCGGTCAAGCAGAATATTTATCTGAAAAAGACATTTGTATTGGAAAGTATTTTGGGGAAAGTCTCGTTATATTGGCCGAATTATGGATAGCCCGGTCAATCGAGCCAACGAAAAGAGTTCGTTGGGTAGCTTAGGGTGAAATGGGATGTTTGGTCCGAGCGGCTCAAAGAAGCTTGCTTCTTTGTTTTGTTGTTTAAAGAGTCGGTAAAAGTAAAGAGAGTGTTATGGCTAGTTTGATTTCCGGAACTGTCAAGTGGTTCAATGACGAAAAAGGGTATGGCTTTATCGCCCAGGAAGGTGGCAAGGACGTGTTTGTGCACTTCAGTGCTATCAATGGCGAAGGTCGCAGAACCTTGGTAGAGGGTCAGCAAGTTACCATGGAAGTTATCCAGGGGCAAAAGGGTCCTCAAGCGGAAAACGTTACACCGCTATAAGAAACCCAATATCGCATTATCTGCGGTAAAAGCGGGCTCGAAGTTCGGGTCCGCTTGAGGTCAAACATTGCCATTTACCAGGTAGATTCCGCTGTACCTGCTAAAAATATATGCGCTCGTGGGGCGACTATGTGGCAGGGTTGTTGGTCAATTTTATGGGTGTTGTGGGTTGTTTGGGCTGCTGTAGGTTTTGTTCGACGGATCATTTTGATTTTGAGCCGGCTTAGCCTTTTGTAGCTTAGTCATCTTCGCTATGGCAGTGGCCAAAATTCTCTGATTTAATCCTTTGCTCTATAGAGGTTGCTGCGTAGCCTTGGCGCCTGTTGATTGTAAGGATTGACATTTTTTCTCACGATTGAATTTCTTCGTGAGCTCTCTAGCGTCCGCTGTACCCAGTATGCGGTGCGCTCTTTGTTATGCAGCTATCAACTTTACCCGTATGGTGCAGCTTATTTTAGCGGTAGCGAGTACGCGTTTAATTGGCGTGGCGCCAGTGTTTGGTAGGGTGTTCGGGCGATAGGCTGCTTGTTGGTTGAATTCTGGCTTTAGGCCTGTTTTCCATTATTTGACCGATTTATAGTTTCTTCCTATTTTTGGTTTTTTGGCTTTTTTGTTCTGTGGTCCTTCTCTATGCAGGCGCAATGAAAGAGTGCCACTCATCGCGCGAGTAAGCTGGTCTATAGAGTTGTCAGTATCGCAGCGCTACTTGTCGGTAGGGTTTTGCTGTTTGCGCAGGAGTTTGTGTGCTTCGTTCTCTCTGCTCTATTCTGTTGTTGAGTTTATCCCCTGGCGCGGTTGCTGTTGATGAGTCGAGCGGTAGATTAAAAACTCAGGGTTGCTCTTGAATCGCTCTTTTATAGACTGCATGTTCGTCAAGTCAATTATCCCCCGCTCGCAATGCTACGCCATGGCCTCTTACTGAAGCGTGGTGTTGGTCTTTGTGTTGTGAAGCTACCTGCAGTTTTCTAGTTAAATAACGTTACCAAAATGCAATCACTATTAGCACGGTTGCGCCGGTGAGAATTAATAGTGTTAATTTCTCTTTGTGGCTCAAGTGGGTGGTGGATTGGCTGGAAACTGCCGCCAATTGATTGCTGGAAGCGGGCATAAGTCGGAAAATATGTTGCAGTAGTAAAATTATAATTGTGGTGGTAATAAACAGTAGGCCAGCGACGATGGTGAAATGGAGAGTGACAAATCCCATCTGAGCCAGCAAAAATATGGAAGCTGAAAGAATATGGCCACTTATCAAACCGCAAAGCGCGGCTTGCGACCCAACCTTTTTACTGATGAAGCCGACGGCAAACACAGCCACCAGTGGTGGTGTTACATACGCAAAAGTTTGCTGCAGATAGGCAAATAAGCCAGGGAAGCTGTCGATGAGTGGCGCCCAGGCGGCGGCAATCATCATCAGTATCAGGGTGCAGCCGCGGCCCAGTTGCGCCAATTTTTTGGTATTGAGTGTTGGGTGGCGGGGTTGAACAAAATCGACAATGAATAGCGTTGAGGCGGAATTCAGTGTGGAATCGACACTGGACATGATCGCAGCCATTAATCCCGCCAGCATTAAACCCGCAATACCTGCCGGTGCATATTCGGCGATCAATCGCGGAAACACGGTATCGCCCCGCTCCAGATCGGGTAAAAGGACTGTAGCCATAGCACCCGGCATTACCATTAAAAACAGTGGTAATAGCTTAAGGGTGGCAGCAATCATAGAGCCGCGCGCGGCCGCGTGTAGATCTCTCGCCCCTAACAAGCGTTGAGCCACGTATTGGTTCATAGTCCAGTAATAGAAGCCGAGAATGGGTAAGCCAATCAGTGTGCCTAACCAGGGGAGGGCGGTGTCATCCAGAGGTCGTATAAGAGATAGGTGATCAGGCGCAACCGCCTGTGATACAGCCGCCCAGCTAAAATTAAATTCACCAAATACGATAATCGCGAGAGTTAACGAACCGATTAGTAGTACCAAGGCTTGCAAGACATCGGTATAAACCACAGCTCGTAAGCCGCCAGCCGCAGTGTAGAGCCCGGCAAAAATAGCCATAATTGCGCAGGTGGGAGCGAGGGATAGCTCTGGAAAAAATATTAGTAAGACCACAGCGCCAGCATAGAGGCTACCGGCGGTATCGAGCACAATACTGAGAAATAACGACGTTGCCGACAGATATTTTCTCAGGCGCGGGTCGAACCGCCGCTCCAACAGTTCGGGGATGGTGGTAATTTTCTGCTTAATAAATACCGGTGCAATAAAGACGGTGGTGAATAGCAGTACTAGTGCCGCCATCCACTCGTAATTGGCAACGGCAATACCACTCTCCCAGGCTGCACCTGGTAGTCCAATTAACGTTGTTGATGAGATATTGGAAGCAAACAGACTCAGCCCAATTGCCATGGGCCCTAAAGAACGGCCTGCAAGGAATAGTTCGTCGGTGTCCGGGGTGCGTTTGGTGAGTTTTATTCCTAGTCCAGCTACGACAATCAGGTAAACCAATATAATGCCATAGTCCAACGTGGTGAGCGTTGGCATGTCCACTCCTTGCTGTTTTTCTACTTTTTCTGTTATTAGCGTGTGCCGCTAAATTTGTTGTGCGTGGCTGAAATTAAGCGTTATTTCAGTTGCAAATTGATGGCGAAGTACAAGCTTCAGCGTTATACCCTACAGAGGTTGGGCACTAGGTTCAAGTTGGATTACAGCAGGGCGGCTTGATGCCGCGGACGTTGACTGGCTTTGCAAGCGGTGCAAATTGCGGGAGAGCGACTTTGGTGAGCTGCTGATTGGCCCTCTGTTATTCAATGTAATTAGCTAATCTGTTTCGATGGTGTCGGGATGCAGGCTGCACCACTGGCTCCATGAACCTGGGTAGAGTAGGGGCATTTCACCATCGGCAATGAATTTAGAAAATACATTCACGCACGCGGTTACACCGGAACCACAGTAGTGAACCTGCGTGGCGTTACCGGCCTCTTGCCAGCGCTGCTGATGGAACTCTTTGGGTTTGAAATAGCCCTGCTCATCAATAACCTCCTGCCAGGGCTTATTGATAGCGCCTGGTATGTGGCCTGGGATAGGGTCAATGGGCTCTAATTCGCCTTTGTAGCGGGCGTTGTCTCGGGCGTCGATAAGGCAATAATCGGGGGATTGATAGCTGGTAAACAGCTGTTCGTCTTCAATAAAAGGCAGTAGCCAGTTGCTCGGGGCTTTTATTTTACCTGTGGCTGGATTGGGTGCTCGGCGATCAATGGCAAAGCCCGCTTCACTCCATTTGGTAAAACCGCCATTTAACACCGCGACACTATCGTGCCCCAGCGCTTTAATTAACCACCATGCGCGAGCGGCATAACAACCGCCACTACTATCGTAAGCAACGACCTGGCTCGAGGGCTGTACGCCACAAGTTCGCATTTTCTCGACGAAAGAGGCTAATTCTGGCAGTGGATGGCGGCCACTGGTAGGGGTAACTGGGGCGGAGAGATCTTGGTTTAAGCCGATGTAATAAGCACCCGGCAGGTGTCCAGCTTGATAGGTCTGCCGACCCTTTTCCGAATCCGATAAATCAAAACGGCAATCCAATATGATGGTGTCTCGGCCAATGCTCTGGTTGAGTTCTTCAGGGGAAATCAGTGTGGTGTACATTCGATAACGTCTGAAAAGGGCTTATTAAGGTGTTTTATATCCAATACAACTGCAGGTGCAGTGAAAAAGACTAGGCCGCGGTTGCTTCAAAGCAATACTAATCGCCTTGTAGCCGAAAGGGAATGATTTCCTCCAAGCGGTAGGCTAGGGCGAGTATATGGGCGATTGTCCGGTATAACTCCCCGGGAATTTCATCATTGAGCTCCAACTGGCAGAGGAATTCCACCAGCAGTGGATTTTCAAATAGGGGAATCTCGTGCTCTTCGGCCAGCTCAATAATTTGTTCGGCAATCTCTTCGGTGCCTTTAGCTGTAAGCCGGGGAGCGCCGCTACCGGTGTAAGTCAGTGCCGCGGCTTTCGGTTGATTAGTACGATTTGTGTGATCGTTGGCCATCTTTCTAAACCCGAGTGTTAATAATGCTCTGCCGTATTCCGTTAGCCGCATTTTTAGGTGGTGAGCCGAGCACACAGTCTCCGTACTCCAGCTCGATGCCATCCTCTTTCAGCGCCTGCTGTAGATTCAGCAGTTCATTGGTAATGGCTTTCTGTAATTCGCTATGACTCGCCCAAAACTGGAGGCGGCAGCTCTGTTTGCTAAGGGTGCCGCGGGTGGTGAATTGGCAACCCTGAGGTAGTTCAAGCGTGAAGTCAAAATGCCAAAGTGTACTGTTACTTCCCGATTGAGCTGAGTTTATCCCCGTGTCACGTCGGCTGATTTCAAGTCGCAGGGGAGTGGCCATGTTGGCCCAGACAAAAGGAATTTCGGTCTGCAGTAAAAGCTGTTGAGCGGGTTGGTTGTCTGATTCGTGTGGCTGCTGGGTAAGTGTTCTGATTTGATTGGCCTGAATGCCAATCAGTGCCCTGCGCAGCAGATCCAGAGTCTTCTCTTTAATGTTGTCCGCCGCCGGTGTGTTGCGGCCAGTACTCTGGCGGTTCTGGTGTAAACCCAATAATCGCAACAGCGAGGCGAGGGCATTTGGCTCGCTGTGCATCTGGTTGGTGGGCCTGGTTGTCGACGATGTTGGTATTAACGGTGTAGTTAATGGCGGAGTGGTTGATGGTGTAGTGGCGATCGACGGTGCGTTCTGCCACTGCTTGAGCGCCTCGATTAGCAACCCTTTTGTATCCTGTTTGTTCCCCTCCACACCGGAGTGTGTTCGCGCCTCTAAGAATTGGCCGCTATTGGCGATAAGCTCTTTAACTTTTTCCGGTGTTAACGGTGTTTCAGGATGGATGCCGACCTGGGCTAAAGCGCTTAGCAGCGGTTTTACGGCTGGCGGTATATGCAACTCATTTGCTATCGACGGTGTTATTAATTTGGCCAACCGCTGAACAACCGCGGTGTAATCGGAATCTGACTCAGCCACAGCCAATTGTTGTTGAATGATCGGTTGGAGTGTGGCTTTTTGGTCGAGCTTCAGTAGATTGGGGTCTTCGGGCACGGTTCGAATCGCCAACTGAGTGCCTGTGGCAATAGACTTGGTAGTGAGGACAGTAATCTCTTGCGGTAAATCTTTGTTGGAATCGAGCTTTAATGTGAGCAGCCAGGTTTTGGGCGAGGGCGCCTCTTCCACGGTATCGGTTGGCAGCAGCAGTTGGTAGGGGGTGTGGCCGGTGTGGGGGTTGGCAACTTTGGCCTGCGCTGGTGGAGTTGGAGACAATAGTTCTGTGGGGATGGTAGGGGTTTCTCCCGCCGCCGGCACGGCTGTATTGGTCTGAGTGGTTGTGGCGGCTGGGGTGGTAAGCTGCACTGTTGCCACGACTTTTGCCCAGATCAGGATGGCGGGCGAGATAGCCGGTGGTAGATTGCTGGCCGAGCTGGTGGCTGGTAACGGCTTGTTCCCGAGGCCGAGCAGTGCGGTTGTGTTCTCTTCCGGGCCTATTTTCATCGTATTAGTGTATGTATGCTGGGCAAATTATCGTCGCCTCTGTGACTTAACAACCAAGTTTAGCTGAGTATAATCGCGGTTCCCGATAATTTTTGTTGCTAGCCCCTTTAATAATAGAAGGGTGACAACATTTGGAGCCTGGCTTGGTAATAAACCTGGAACTGGTCAACCTGGAGTGTGAACGGGAGGACCGTATTCTATTCACCGGGCTCAGCCAACGGCTGTCAGGTGGGGATGTGGTACAAATTGAGGGCCCCAACGGCTCCGGCAAAACCACTCTGCTGCGGGTGCTTACCACTCTCTCTAACGACTATAGCGGCGAAATTCACTGGTGTGGCCAACCGTTGCAGCGCGTGAAATACGATTATCTACAGCAGCTGCTCTATATTGGCCATCTGCCGGGTGTGAAAAAAAACCTCTCTCCCCTCGAAAATCTGCGCTGGTATGCCTCAGTTCGAGGTGGCCAGGCGCAGTCGACGCTGGAAACGGCTCTGGCAGCAGTCGGGCTGCTAGGCTTTGAGGATGTTCCCTGCTTTCAGTTATCCGCCGGCCAACAGCGCCGGGCGGCGCTTGCCCGTCTTTATTTGAACCCACCTCCACTCTGGATTCTCGATGAGCCATTTACCGCCATCGACAAACGCGGTGTGTCGGCGTTGGAGGATCTTATTAGCCAGCATGCTGAGCGGGGCGGCCTAACAGTGCTGACCACCCACCAGGATATGAAACTCGCTAACTTGGTGCGCGTTAACCTTACCCAATACCGGCCGGGAGCTCGCCATGAGTGATCGTGAAAACGCCTCCGCTCCGGCGCTATTAGGCCTCTTTGGTGCGACGCTACGGCGGGACCTGTTGCTTGCCTACCGCTCCCGTGGCGAGTTGTTCAACCCGCTTATCTTCTTCCTGATTGTCATCACCATGGTGCCATTGGGCATTACGCCCGACCCAGTACAGCTGGCCAGGTTGGCGCCGGGCATGATTTGGGTGGTTGCATTGTTGGCGACACTGCTCTCCCTGGACTCCCTTTTTCGCAGTGATTTTGACGATGGCACGTTGGAGCAGTATTTGATCACGCCCCAGCCCCTCTATTTATTGGTGTTGGCCAAGGTTCTGGTGCATTGGTTGGTGACGGGAGTCCCGCTCACGCTGCTGGCGCCACTGCTTGGGGTGATGTTGTCTCTGCCTGCGTCGGGTTTCAGCCCATTGATTCTGTCGCTGCTGGTCGGTACCGCCACTCTGTCGTTGGTGGGGGCTATTGGCGCCGCTTTGACCGTCGGTCTGCGGCGGGGAGGTTTACTGTTGTCATTGATCATCATGCCCCTGTATGCTCCCGTGCTAATTTTTGGCGCTAGTGCGGTGGCGAGTGCGGCGGATGCCATGCCCTATGTGAGCCAGTTAGCAGTTTTGGGTGCCATGTTGGCGGTGGCGATCGTTTCTGCGCCATTTGCCGCTGCGGGTGCTTTACGTGTGAGTGCCAATGGCTAGGCTGTTAGAATTTGTGCGCTGCTGTGCTGTCTTAGTCGGGCTCTTGGGCTCAATACATATAAAAAACTGCTTATATATAGAAGGTTTTCATCCATGGCCTGGACTTGGTTTCATCAACTTGGCTCTCCCAAATGGTTCTATCAGAAAACAGAGGCCTGGTTGCCTTGGCTGGCAGTAGCCACTCTGGTTTTGATTACTTGGGGCAGTATATGGGGGCTGGCCTTTGCACCCATGGATGCCAAGCAGGGCAATAGCTACCGAATTATCTATATTCACGTGCCAGCAGCGTTTCTCTCCCTGGCGGGCTACTACGTGATGGCAATCAGCGGTGCTATCGGCTTAATTTGGAAGATGAAAGTCGCCTCGCTGGTGATGCGTTCGGCGGCTTCTATTGGTGCTATTTTGACCTTTGTTTCTC
The DNA here is from genome assembly GCF_033283405.1 of Halioxenophilus sp. WMMB6. Lineage (NCBI taxonomy): Bacteria > Pseudomonadati > Pseudomonadota > Gammaproteobacteria > Alteromonadales > Alteromonadaceae > Halioxenophilus > Halioxenophilus sp. WMMB6. The sequence goes on along the minus strand of NZ_JAWMQR010000001.1, from coordinate 857,249 downwards.
TTTTTACTGGCGCCGTTTGGGGTAAACCGACCTGGGGTACCTGGTGGGTGTGGGACGCAAGAATCACCTCCATGCTGATTCTGTTCTTTCTCTATTTGGGGGTTATCGCGTTACAAAATGCCTTCGAACGAGAGGAAGCGGCTAATAAAGCGAGCGCAATATTGGCCCTGGTTGGTACGGTTAACATCCCCATCATCTATAAATCTGTCGATTGGTGGTACACCTTGCACCAGCCTGCCACCATTAAATTTGTCGGTAAAAGCACTATCGACCCTTCCATGATGTACCCACTGCTGGTGATGGTTATTGGCTTTTATTGCCTCTATGCCCTGGTTTTGATTCTGCGCACCCGCAGTGAAATATTGGTGCGCGAGCGTAAATCGCGCTGGGTGCAAGAACTGGCGACGCAATAGCCCACCTTTAGACGATACCTATGTTATGAATTTGAATTTTCAATTTGATAGCGTGTCTGACTTTTTTACGATGTCAGGCCATGGCCCCTATGTTTGGGTCTGTTATCTGGTTACTTATTTCGCAATCGGTTACCTAATGGTGGCGCCAATAGTTGCAAATAGACGGCTTTTGGCCAGATTAAAACGCCAGCAGAGGCTGGAGCAGGCAGAGCAGCACTACCCGCTGCAATCGGAAAATCACTCTTGATTTGCCATGCGGTAACAGCGCCAATGCAGCCACAAGCCGAAATACCTCCTATTGAGACAGTAAAACAGCTATGCACGCAGTAAGAAAACAGCGACTTTTCCTCGTTCTATTTATCGTAATCTTCGCCTCCGCGGCAGTAGGGCTGCTGGTCTTCGCCCTGAGAGAGAATATCAATCTGTTTTATCCACCCTCGAAAATTGTGGCCGGAGAAGCGCCAATCGATAAACACATTCGCGCCGGTGGCTGTGTATTACCGGGTACGGTAAAACGTTCAACCACCGATTTAGGAGTCTCTTTTTTAATCACTGACGGCGCAGCCAACGTCGAGGTGCACTACAGCGGAATCCTGCCTGATCTTTTTGCTGAGGGTGAGGCGGCGGTGGTGACCGGCTCTGTAAACGGTGATGGTATCTTCATGGCGACCCAGGTTCTGGCCAAACACGATGAAAACTACACCCCACCCGAAGTGGCCGACATGGCCGGCGATGGGGTAGAGCACCAGGCGATATGTGAGGTAATGCCTTATGATTCCTGAGTTGGGCCATTTCACACTCATTCTGGCGTTGGTGTTGGCTGCCATTCTGGCAATCGTGCCTTTGGCCGGCAGTTTTACTGGGCAAAACCAATTAATGGCGGCCTCCCGCTCCCTGGCGAGCGGCTTGTTTATCTTCATTTCACTGGCATTTGCCTGCTTAACCATCGCCTTTGTGCAGGATGATTTCTCGGTAGCCTACGTGGCGCACAACTCCAACAGCTTGCTGCCCATCTACTATAAAGCTTGTGCTGTTTGGGGGGGGCATGAAGGCTCTCTGTTGCTGTGGGTTTGGATGCTCTCTGCCTGGACATTTGCCATCAGCCTGTTTAGCCGCAATCTGCCTTTGGAAATGCTCTCGCGAGTGCTGTCGGTGATGGGTATGATTGCCATCGGCTTCCTGCTGTTTATGCTGCTCACCTCCAACCCCTTTGATCGCCTACTCCCCGACCACCCCAGTGAGGGCAGGGACCTCAACCCTCTGCTGCAAGATCCCGGGTTTATTTTCCATCCGCCTATGCTCTATATGGGCTATGTCGGCTTTTCGGTGGCCTTTGCCTTTGCTATTGCGGCTCTCATCGGTGGTCGACTCGATAGTGCCTGGGCGCGTTGGTCCCGTCCCTGGAGTACCATCGCCTGGGCTTTCCTGACACTCGGTATCGCTCTCGGCAGCTGGTGGGCCTACTACGAGTTGGGCTGGGGCGGCTGGTGGTTTTGGGATCCGGTGGAGAACGCCTCGTTTATGCCTTGGTTAGTGGGCACAGCGCTTATCCACTCCCTGGCGGTTACCGAAAAACGCGGCGTGTTTAAAAGCTGGACTATTCTGCTGGCGATATTGGCTTTCTCATTGAGCCTGTTGGGTACCTTCCTGGTGCGCTCGGGGGTTATCACCTCTGTGCACGCCTTCGCCACGGATCCAACCCGTGGCTATTTCATCCTGGGCTTTCTTTCCGTGGTTATTGGTGGCTCGCTGGCGCTTTACGCCTTTCGTGCGCCACAGGTCAAGGCGGCAGCCAGCTTCAACTGGCTATCCCGGGAGACCCTGCTGCTGATCAATAACATTCTTTTTGTGGTGATCGCCTTTATGGTGTTGATGGGTACCCTCTATCCCATTGTGGTTGATCTCCTCGATTTGGGGCGGGTTTCGGTTGGCCCTCCCTATTTCAACCTCTTCTTTATTCCCTTGATCTGCGTTGTCTGTGTGGCACTGGGGTTGGGACCAATCGCAATCTGGAAGAAGTCACAGCTTAAGTACATGGGTGCACTGCTGTTGCGACCATTGGTAATTAGTGTGCTGCTGGGTGCGGTATTCCCTATCTTCTATGGCGATCACTACTCCCTGGCCGCGGCGGCGGCCGTCGCAGTGGGCAGCTGGGTAGTGTTGTCGACATTGGCCGACTTCATTCACAAAAGTCGCAATGCCAGCAGTTGGAGCGCTGGGTTACGCAAGTTGAGCCTCAGTTATTACGGTATGGTCATTGCTCATATCGGCATTGGAATCAGTGTGTTGGGTATCACCCTTAATCCAATCTACAGCGACCAGAAAGACCTGCGTATGACACCCGGCGTAGCAGTAGAGGTGGGTGGTAAACAGTATCTGTTTAATGGCGTTAAACAGGTGAGGGGGCCTAACTACCTGGCCCAGCAAGGCAACATATCGGTTTTTGATGGCGATAAGCAGATTGCTGAGTTACAGCCGGAAAAACGCAACTACCTGTCCGGTGGTAATACCATGACCGAAGCGGCCATTAATACCACCCTGTTTAGAGATCTCTATGTGGCCTTGGGTGAACCCCTGGAGCAGGGCTCCTGGGCCGTGCGGGTTCATTACAAACCGTTCGTGCTCTGGATATGGCTGGGGGCGGTGTTTATGGCGATAGGTGGTTTTCTGGCGGTTGCGGATAAACGCTATCGCGCGGTTAAGCTGAAGCGCGAGGCCAGGCAAAGCGCAGCGTCTGAAGCGCTGTCTGCTGCCGCTGTTTCCGAAAATCTTGCGCAATAATTCATACAAAAGGATCGAGTTGTGAAGCGGTGGCAATTGTTTCTGCCTTTGGGTATTTTTCTGGCGTTGGCGCTGTTGTTGGGCAAGGGGCTCTTATTGGACCCAACTGAAATGCCCAGCGCGCTGATTGATAAGGCTGTGCCAGAGTTTACTCTTCCCACTTTAAGTGACAGCACGAAGCAGGTGACTGCCCAGCAATTGATTGGTAAACCCTATCTGCTCAACGTTTGGGCGACCTGGTGTATCTCCTGTCGGGTCGAGCATCCGTTCCTGGTTAAGCTCTCCGAACAGGGGGTAAAGGTTATAGGTATTAACTATAAAGATGACACCAATGAGGCGAAGGTTTGGCTTAATCGCCTGGGGAACCCTTACACAATGAATATCGTCGATCAGGATGGTCGCTTAGGTATAGATTTAGGAGTTTTCGGTGCGCCGGAAACCTACTTTGTCGATAGCAACGGTGTAATCCGTTACAAGCACATCGGTGTGATCACTGAGGAGATTTGGCAGTCAAAATTGGCCGCTATCTTTTCTCAACTGTAAGTCTAATCACTACAAATACGCCAACGAACACAACTATAAAAAATGACCAGAATCTGCGTTTATTGCGGCTCGAGCATGGGCAAGAGTGCTGTCTATGCCAATATGGCAACCGAACTGGCCCGGCAGCTGGCAGCACGAGAGATAGAACTGGTATACGGTGGTGCCAGTGTTGGGACTATGGGCGCTCTCGCTGATGCCATGTTGAGTGCCGGTGGGCGGGTGATAGGGGTGATTCCCAATGCGATACTCGACCGAGAGATAGCACATGAAGGTCTCTCTGAACTAATCATCGTAAAAGATATGCACGAACGGAAAGCCACCATGGCCGACCTTGCTGACGCATTTATTGCGTTACCGGGCGGTTTGGGTACGCTGGAAGAGCTGTTTGAAATGTTGACCTGGCTGCAGTTGGGGATACACCAGAAACCCTGCGGCCTACTCAATGTGGGTGGCTTCTACGACCACTTGGAACAGTTTTTACACCACGCCAGGGATGAAGGGTTTGTTCGTTCAGAGAACATCCAGTCGCTACTGGTAGATACTGCTCCGGGAGCATTGGTTGACCGTTTATTGGCTGTTGCCAATGGTGACGCCTAGCTTCCGCCTTCCGCTTCCTCATTAGTAATGCTCCCCAAAATCGCTTGTTTATATTCCCCTCATGATATCCATGGCGGCTGCGCTGATATCTGGTGAGGCCGGGTTTGTTTTCCCCTCCCTTTCGACGTGGGTAGAAATAAAAAAGCCCCGCATTAAGCGAGGCTCTTAAATAGTGGCGGACCGGACGGGATTAACCATAAAACCCTATGGGGTTTTGTGGCCCTTTCAGGGCTTCGTCGCTACGCTCCTCGTTCCCAATGCGCCTGGGGTCGCATTGGGTCGAACCGCTGCGCGGGTTCATCGTCCCGTCCCGTTGGGCGTGGCTGGAAATAAAAAAGCTCCGCATTCAGCGAGGCTCTTAAATAGTGGCGGACCGGACGGGATTAACCATAAAACCCTATGGGGTTTTGTGGCCCTTTCAGGGCTTCGTCGCTACGCTCCTCGTTCCCAATGCTCCTGAGGTCGCATTGGGGCGCACCGCTGCGCGGGTTCATCGTCCCGTCCTTTGGGCTTGGCCGGAAATAAAAAAGCCCCGCATTCAGCGAGGCTCTTAAATAGTGGCGGACCGGACGGGACTAACCACAAAACCCTAGGGGGTTTTGTGGCCCTTTCAGGGCTTCGTCGCTACGCTCCTCGTTCCCAATGCTCCTGAGGTCGCATTGGGGCGCACCGCTGCGCGGGTTCATCGTCCCGTCCTTTGGGCTTGGCCGGAAATAAAAAAGCCCCGCATTCAGCGAGGCTCTTAAATAGTGGCGGACCGGACGGGACTCGAACCCGCGACCTCCGGCGTGACAGGCCGGCATTCTAACCAGCTGAACTACCGGTCCGCGAATGTCTTGACTGCTTCTGCACATCCCAACTGTTGGGGAAACCCTAAGTGGAAGTGGTGGGTGGTACAGGGGTCGAACCTGTGACCTACGGCTTGTAAGGCCGTCGCTCTCCCGACTGAGCTAACCACCCTGCGTCAAGAGCCGCGTATATTACTCATTAAAACTTCGGCGTCAACAAAAAATATTTAAAAATCATAAAACTAGATTGTCTGATGGGTTTCTCAGTTGCGGTCGCCTGTGCGCTAGCCAACGCCGGTATCCTTGCTATAATTCGCCTCTTTTGGCTGGCAGATAATGGCGCCCAAGGTGGTACATGGTGGCGCCACATTGCTTTATGAGATGGGGCAAATAATGGTAAACGCCGATAGAGCGGTGAAGGGGCGAGTGGGGTACACGGTGTTACTGAGTGTGCTGCTGCGCGGCTTGGTCTTGGGCCTGCTCTCCTGCGCGGCTTATGGAGTGGTCGACGTTTATGATTTCGATACTCCCGAGCAGGAGGCCAGATACGAACATCTGATCAATGTGCTGCGCTGCCCGAAGTGTCAGAACCAGAGCTTAAACGGCTCGGACTCACAAATTGCCAAAGACCTGCGCCGCGAACTGCACAGGATGATCCTGGAGGGGCAGAACGACGCACAAATTAAGGATTTTATGGTCTCTCGCTATGGCGATTACGTGCTCTATGAGCCCCGCCTTACGAATGTGACCGTCGCACTCTGGTTTGGCCCGGCGATCTTGTTGCTGATTGGCCTTATCGTTCTAATCATCATTGTTCGGCGGCGGGCAAAGCCTTCAACCAGCGCCGCCGCACCGCTTACTGAGGCGGAACAACAACGCTTGCAGAATATGCTTAGCGATTCTGAGCAGAAAGGAAATTAATTTTCATGGGAATACTGTGGGTGTCCCTGATTCTCCTGAGTCTATTGGCTATCGCTTTTGTGGCGTGGCCCTTACTCCGGCAGAAGCCACGTAACATTGATCGTGAATACAATCGTCAACAAGCCAACGTTATGCTCTATCAAGGGCATCTGGATGAGCTGGATGCCAGTCGCAGCCAGGGGGAACTCGACGAGTCCACCTATGAGCAGCTGAAAGCCGAACTCGGCCGCTCTCTGCTTGAAGACAATCAAAATGAGACTCCAGAGCAGGGTGCCAAGCGCCTGGGTAGTCCGGTGCTTTTAGCCTGTTTGCTACTGGTGCCCCTGGTAAGCTTCAGCTTTTATCTCTGGCATGGTGCCTACGACTCATTGGAGCTGCGCGACCTGTTACAGGAGCAGTCTGTGGCGGCCATGAAGTCCGGCTCGACCATCACCGGGCCAGAGGTTGAAGCCACCAAACAGGTTGTGGCTAAGCTGAAAAGGCTGCTTGAGAAGGATCCGGATAACCTCCAAAATCGCTATCTGTTGGCTCGTAACCTATTGAATTTACAGGACTTAAAAGGTGCGATTGGCGCCTATCAGGAGATCCTGTCGCGCAGTCCGAAAGAGCCTCAGATTCTGGCGGAGTTTGGCCAGGTGATCTTTATGGCCTCTGGCAGCCAAATGTTGCCTCAGGTGCAGCAACTAGCCGACAGCGCGCTGGCGCTCGATCCGCAAAATACCCTGGCACTGAGCCTGGCGGGTATTACCGCCTACGAGAAGAGAGATTACCCTCAGGCGCTAACGCACTGGACCAAAGCGGTCTCCCTGCTCGGTGCCAATAACCCCGATTCAGCCACTCTGCTGGCCGGGATTGCCAATATTGAAAAAATCGTTGGCCGGCCGGCGCGGGAAATTCTTGCCGAAGCCAACCCGTCCACGTCATCCGATGCCACTTCTCCTACCGCCGGTGAGGGCCTATCGGTCACCATCAACGTTGCTTTGGCAAATGGCATCGAGGTTGACCCTAATCTGGCAGTGTTTGTCTATGCGCGTGCCTGGCAGGGGCCCAAAATGCCGCTGGCGATACAACGAATGAAGGTTTCCGACCTGCCCACCCGTGTCACACTGACTGAATCCATGGCGATGATGGCAGGGATGTCGATTGCCACTGTGGATGCGGTGGAGCTGATTGCGCGGGTGAGTCTGGATGGTTCTCCCACCACTAAACCCGGTGACTGGCAGGCCAGTGTTGGCCCGGTAAGCAAAGACGCGTTTGACCAAGCCTACAATCTGACTATTGAGACCAAGGTCCAATAACCGATTGCCCGTTGGTCGAAGATAACAAAACAAAACCATAAGTCGGGCTGCGGCCAGACAATCAGAGTGAAATAGGACCGTATGCGGCTTAAGTGCATAAAGTTAGCGGGATTCAAATCGTTTGTAGACCCAACCACCGTTTATTTTCCCAGTAATCTGTGTGCGGTAGTGGGGCCAAATGGTTGTGGTAAATCCAATATTATTGATGCTGTGCGTTGGGTGATGGGGGAGTCGTCCGCCAAAAACTTGCGCGGTGAATCGATGACGGACGTTATTTTTAACGGTTCCGGTAGCCGTAAACCGATTGGCCAGGCCAGTATTGAGCTGGTGTTTGATAACAGTGATGGCACCATCGTTGGTGAATACGCCAGTTACAGCGAGATCTCGGTTAAGCGCAAGGTAACCCGCGATGGTCAGAACAACTACTACCTGAACGGCAACCGCTGTCGGCGCCGCGATATTACCGATATCTTCCTGGGTACCGGCCTTGGGCCGCGCAGTTACGCCATTATCGAACAGGGCATGATCTCCCGCCTGATCGAAGCCAAGCCGGAAGAGCTGCGTATCTACATCGAAGAGGCGGCCGGTATCTCCAAATACAAGGAGCGCCGCCGGGATACCGAAAACCGGATGCGCAGAACGCAGGAGAACCTCGAGCGCCTCACCGATATTCGTGAAGAGTTGGATCGCCAGCTCTCACGCCTGGAGCGACAGGCACAAGCCGCTGAAAAATACACTGAATTCAAGCAGCAGGAGCGCCAGCTGAAAGCCTGGTTGCAAGCCCTGCGCTATAAAGTGCTGGATGAACAGGCCAGCCTCAAGGCTGCGGAAATCACTGAGCTGGAACTGAAGGTCGAGAGCTTCGTCACCGAGCACGTCAGTACTGACACCCAAATCGAGCGCCTGCGCAATCAACACGCCGAGGCTGGCGAGACCTTTAACGAGGTGCAGGGCCGCTTCTACTCGCTGGGCAACGACATCGCCCGTATCGAGCAGAACATTCACCACTCCCAGGAGCGCACCCGCCAGCTGCAGGTCGACCTGGAGGCGGCTGAACGCGAATACAAAGAGTCCCAGGAGCTGTTACAGCTCGATAGCGAACGGGCAGAGACCATCGCCGCTGAGTTGTTGGAGGTGGAGCCTGAGCTGGAAATGCTGCAGGTGGCGGAGGAGGACTCCTCGGAGGGGCTGCTCGATGCCGAGGAGCGCATGCGTCAGTGGCAGACCCGTTGGGACGAGTTTAACCAGGCGGCAGCGGAGCCGCGCCACGCCGCTGAAGTTCAGCAGTCGCGCATTCAGCACCTGGAGCAGGTGCAGTCGCGCCTCAACCAGCGCATTGAGCGCCTGCGTGACGAAAAGAGCAATCTCACTGCCGGTGAAGGCGAAGATAATCTGGCCATTCTTAAAGAGCAGCAAGCGGAGCTGGAGATCACCGGTGAACAGCTGCGCGAACAGAGTGACAGCAGCAACGACTTGCTGCTAGCTAAGCAGCAGCGCATTGAAGAGCTGCGCAACCAGTTGGATGACGTGCGCAGCCGGCTGCAAACGCAGAAGGGGCGCTTGGCCTCACTGGAGGCGCTGCAGCAGGCCGCTTTGAGCGAGCAGAGCGATGTGGTCGAGGCCTGGCTCGATGAGCACCAACTCAAACAGCTGCCCAAGCTGGCTGAACAGATTCAGGTGCGCGACGGTTGGGATGTGGCCGTTGAGACGGTGCTTGGCAGTGATCTGCAAGCGATTGCCGTCGATCAGTTCGACCAGTTGGCACAGACCCTTACCGGCCTCAATCAGGGCAATCTGACGCTGCTGGATAGCAGTCGCCAGGTAAGCGCCAGTACCAGTGGAGCCAGTTTGGTGGAATTTGTCTCCGGTAGTTCAGCGGTCGCCTCGTTGCTGGCTGGTGTGCTCGTGGCTGAAGATGTCACCCAGGCGTTATCGCTGCGCGGCCAATTGCAGGCGCATGAATCGGTCATTACCCGCGATGGCCTGTGGTTTGGCCCGGGCTGGGTGCGTGCCCGCAAGGAACAAAATGCCGCCGCCGGTGTGCTTGCCCGTCAGCAGGAGCTGGAGCTGCTGACCGCCAAGCTGGAAGAGGACCAGGTGCAGGCTGAACAGTTGAGTGCCGAGCTGGAGTCGACCCTGGCGCAACAGAAAGATCTGCAGAACCAGCGCGAGGATATTCGCCGGCAATTAGATCAATACAACCGTCAGTTCAGTGAACTGAGTGCTCAGGTCTCCGCCCAACAGGTACAAATCGAACAGATTCTGGTGCGTCGCACCCGGGTGGAGCAAGAGATCAACGAAGCGTTGCAGCAGCAGTCCCAGGAAGCGAAAAACCTGACTGAAGCGCGGGCTATTTTGGGTGATGCCATTGAGGCGATGGAAGATGACTCGGGCAAGCGCGACGCGCTGCTGGCCGAGCGTGACGCCATTCGCCAAACGCTGGATAACGCCCGGGTTAAGGCCCGCGAAGACAAAGATCGGGCCCACCAACTGGCTATTCAATGCCAGTCGTTGAAGACACAGCTGGAGTCCATTCGTGCCTCGCTGGTGCGAACCGAACAGCAGCACGCCCGCGCCCAGGAGCGACGGGGGAATCTGCTGCAATCCCTGGAGCAGAACCAGGACCCGGCAGAAGACCAGAAATCCGAGCTCGAGGCGCTGTTGCAAAAACGGTTGAGTGTAGAGGGTGAACTCAACACTGCCCGCTCCGCTGTGCAGGCGGTGGAACACGGTTTGCGAGAGCTGGAACAGGGGCGCAGTAAGATAGAGCAGCAAACCAACGAGGTGCGCGCCGTGTTGGAGTCCGCCCGCTTGAGCGCCCGCGAGCTGCAAACCAAGCGGCAAAACACTCTGGATCTGCTACAGGAGGAGGATTTCCAACTGGCGGATGTCCTGGCCGAGCTGGACCCATCCGAGTCGGAACAGAGCCTCACCGGCAAAATCTCGGGTCTGGAAGATAAGATCAGTCGCCTCGGAGCTATCAACCTAGCGGCAATCGACGAGTTTAAAACCGAATCCGAGCGTAAGAACTACCTTGATCGCCAGGACGCCGACCTGCGCGATGCGCTGGATATGCTCGAAAACGCGATTCGTAAAATCGATCGCGAGACCAGAACCCGCTTTAAGGAGACCTTCGACCAGGTTAACTCCGGCCTACAGGAGCTCTTCCCCAAGGTCTTCGGCGGCGGCCACGCCTATCTGGAACTAACCGGAGAGGATCTACTCGATACCGGTATCGCCATCATGGCGCGGCCACCCGGCAAGCGAAACAGTACTATCCATCTGCTCTCCGGCGGGGAAAAAGCGCTCACGGCCATCGCACTGGTATTCTCCATCTTCCGCCTCAACCCGGCACCCTTCTGTATGCTGGACGAAGTTGACGCCCCCTTGGATGATGCCAACGTGGGTCGCTACGCCAGAATGGTGGAAGAGATGAGCGCGCATGTGCAGTTTATCTACATTACCCACAACAAGGGGGCGATGGAGATGGCGCAAAATCTTCTCGGGGTCACCATGCACGAGCCCGGCGTCTCGCGCCTGGTTACTGTGGATGTCGAGGAAGCGGCAGAACTGGCGGCCAGTTGATCGCCCGGATCAGTCGCCAAGCATAGAAAAAGAAGAGGGTCTTTATGGAATTCGCGATGCGCGAATGGCTCACAGTCATCATCGGCCTGGCAATATTGGCCGTGGTTCTCGACGGCGTTCGTCGGATGCGGCACAACCGGCGCAACAGTATTCGCATGTCCAAGAAGATGAGTGACTCCAGTGACCGCTCTGAGCTGGAAGCGTACGGTAGTGAGTTGCCCAGTGGCGGCGCGCGGGTGGTTAGCCAGCGTGGCGAAGATGACGCCGACCGGCTTAATAAATCGGTGCGCAAAGCCTATTCTGCCAGCCGTACCACCCGTGGTTATCGTATCCCCGAGCAGGTGACGCTCAATCTGGATGAGTCGGTACCGATGCTAATGGATTCGGTCGCTGAGCCCAAACATCCCCGCCGGGTTAAGGTTCAGGAAGAGCCGAGCCTGGGTGATATAGCCGATTTAGATGAATTAGCTTCCTCCACGGATGCCAAAGACCCGGCTCTTGGCTCAACCACTGACACTTTCACAAGTGAGTTCAATAGCCAGCATTCTTCTCTGGAAGACTCTGCCGACGTTTCCGACTTTGAAGCCCCTATACCAGCAGGTCGCCTGCCTGAACAGGAGGAGTTGATCGCATCACGAGAGTCGTTCGAGCAGCAGGAGCCTCTGGATGATGAGCCCTACGACGAGTCTTATGACGAAGAGCCTTATGAGGAGGATTCGTACGACGACGAGCCCTACGATGAGGAGCCATTTGAGGATGAGGAACCCTACGACGATGAGGAACCTTACGACGAGGAGCACTTTGATGAAGAGGGTTATGATGACGAAGCGCTTGATAAAGATGAGCGGGAAGCTCCCTACGCGGATGAGCCAAACAGCTACCGGGAAGAGGAATCCGACGAGGATGACTACCTGTTAGGGCGAAGTACAGCGCCTGTAAGCGAAGAAGAGGTTGACGAGCCGGAGACCTACGAAGAGCCAGACGAAGTATTGGTCATCAATGTAATGGCACCAGCCGGGTACTATTTCGCGGGTATCGATGTGCTGGAGGTGGCCATCGAGGCGGGTATGCGCTTTGGTGAGATGAATATTTTCCACCGCCACCAGGAGTTGGACGGCTCTGGCCCCATTCTGTTCAGCATGGCCAATATCGTTACCCCGGGAATTTTTGACCTACAGGCCATGGATGAATTTAGAACCCCTGGCATCAGCCTCTTTTTGGCGCTGCCCTGCAAGCTGAAGAGTATGACTGCCTTCGATATGCTCTACGAAGCAGCGCGTTATCTGGCAGACAACCTCGGCGGTGAGTTGAAGGACGAGCAGCGCAGCGTGCTCACCGCACAGACGGTAGAACACTACCGGCAGCGCATCCGCGACTTCGAGCGCAAGCGTTTGACTCAGCCGCACTAGTTTCCATGGCTGCAGCGTTTACTCGCCATTTCACTTCACCCAACCGTTTCCCCAAGACCCGCCCGCTGGGTGGGGTCGCTAGCTTATTCGCCCCGTTTATATTCCAGGTAGGATTGTTTTATGGACCAACAGGCGCTTGCTGCTCAGGTCGCTAAACTGCGCTCAACCCTCGATCAGTACAGCTATGAGTACTATGTGCAGGACAATCCCTCGGTGCCGGATGCTGAATACGACTCCCTCTATCAGCAGTTGGTAACACTTGAGCGGGCGCACCCGGAACTGGTAACCCCCGACTCGCCAACCCAGCGGGTCGGGGCCGCACCGCTCTCTGAGTTTGTCAGTGTCGCTCACGAAATGCCCATGCTCTCGCTGGATAACGCCTTTAGCGATGAGGATATGCAGGACTTCGAGCGGCGCATCAGCGACCGGTTGAAGAGCCAGGAGACGATTGAATTCGCCTGCGAACCCAAACTGGATGGTATTGCAGTCAGTTTGCTCTATGAAGAAGGGCTGCTGGTGCGCGGAGCCACCCGCGGGGATGGCCAAAATGGCGAAGATATCACCCTCAATGTGCGTACCATTAAATCCATACCCCTTAAATTGCGAGGCGAGGGCTACCCCAGGCGGCTGGAGGTGCGGGGTGAGATTTACATGCCCAAACAAGGGTTTGAGGCATTAAATGAACAGGCTCGCAGCTCCGGCGGTAAGGTCTTTGTTAACCCACGCAATGCCGCCGCCGGCAGTTTACGGGTCTTGGACAGTAACATTACCGCTTCCCGTCCGCTTGAGCTGTGTACCTACAGTGTTGGCGTGGTGGCCGAAGGCGCTCTGCCCAATACTCACACGGCGGTGCTCGAAGCATTGAGCGGCTGGGGGTTTCGCATCAATAAGCATATGGCGAAAGCCCGCGGGGTAGGTGAGTGCTTGGTCTACTACCGGCGCATGGCCGAGTTGCGGGACGATCTGCCCTACGACATCGATGGCATAGTGTTTAAGGTCAATCGACTAGACTTACAACAGCAGTTGGGTTTTGTTTCCCGCGCACCACGCTGGGCCATCGCCTTTAAATTTCCTGCCCAGGAGCAGATGACCGAGCTGCTCGATGTTGAGTTTCAGGTGGGGCGTACCGGTGCGGTTACGCCGGTGGCGCGCCTGGAGCCGGTATTTGTCGGTGGCGTGACGGTATCCAACGCCACGCTGCACAATCGCGATGAAATTGAGCGCTTAGGCGTGATGGTGGGCGATACTGTTATTGTGCGGCGGGCGGGCGATGTCATTCCGCAGGTGGTGTCGGTGGTGGCCGGCAAACGCCCCGATCACGCCGTGCCCATCCATTTTCCGGACACTTGTCCGGTCTGCGGTTCGCCGGTAGAGACAGCGCCGGGTGAGGCGGTGGCACGTTGTTCCGGTGGTTTGATCTGCCCGGCCCAGCGCAAGGAGTCGCTTAAACACTTTGCCTCCCGTAAGGCGATGGATATCGAAGGGCTGGGCGATAAGCTAGTCGAGGTGCTGGTGGATCAGGGGCTTATTAAGGGGGCAGAAGATATCTACCTGCTGCAGGCGGAGCAGGTAGCGGCTCTGGAGCGAATGGGGCAAAAATCGGCGGAAAATCTGATTGCCTCGATCGAAAAAAGTAAAGCAACCACGCTGGCAAAATTTATTTTTGCCTTGGGAATTCGCGAAGTGGGCGAAGCGACTGCACGTAATTTGGTCTCCGCCCTCGGCACCCTGGAGGCGATTGGCGCTGCCGACGAAGAGGCACTGCAACAGATTCCCGACATTGGCCCGGTGGTTGCGCACTTTATTTATGAGTGGTTTAGTCAGGCCGAGCACCAACAGTTGATCGCCGCGCTGCGTGCGGCGGGGTTGCACTGGCAGGAGCAGCCGGTTACCGACCAAACTGCTTTGCCGTTAAATGGCACCACCTATGTGGTAACGGGCAGCCTCGAAGCGATGGGGCGTGATGATGCCAAAGCGCATTTGCTCTCCCTGGGCGCTAAGGTTGCCGGTAGTGTCTCCAAGAAAACCGATTGTGTAGTAGCGGGCCCAGGAGCAGGCTCCAAATTAACCAAAGCCCAGGAATTGGGAATAAAGATTATCGATGAAGAAGCGTTTCTTAGCCTGTTGGCAAGTCATGGCATTGTATTGGGATAAGGTGCTACTAGCCTATTGGTACGGTACCTGGAGTGCCGGGCTCTGCCGATGGCGAATGTTTGCCAAATCTGCTCCTAATAAAATAACTTGGGCGCTTTTGCCATTCATATTGGTCAGTTGTACCTCGGTTCCTCCCAAACAATTAGATAATATCTGCCATATTTTTGATGAAAAGGACAATTGGTACGACGACGCAAAAAAAGCCAGTAAGCGCTGGAATTCGCCCATCGCGGTGAATATGGCATTTATGTATCAGGAGTCGCGTTTTGTGGCCAAGGCAAAACCGCCCAGAACCAAAATTCTGTGGATTTTTCCCGGGCCAAGAAAGAGCGACGCTTATGGCTATGCCCAGGTAAAAGATGACACCTGGGACTGGTACAAACGCGCCAGCGGACATCGATTTGCCGATCGTGACGATTTTGATGATGCCATCGATTTTATTGCCTGGTACAACCGCCAAAGCCAGGAGAAAAATCGCATTGCCAGTACGGATGCATACCGTCTGTATCTGGCCTACCATGAAGGTCATGGTGGCTATTCCCGAAAGAGTTACGCTAAGAAACAGTGGCTACAATCGGTAGCCAGGAAAGTGGCAGATCGAGCGGCTCGCTATCAGACGCAGTTACAAGGCTGCGAAAAAAGACTGAATAGCGGCTGGTGGTTTTTTTAGGAGCGACGTGGTGGATTACGAATCATTGGTGTACGGCTGCATTATCGATACTCCCTCTGAAAACTCAGAGCGGCGGGTGATCAATAGTAACGCAATGTCGTCACTGCCGAGTGCGGATCAGTGGCCTTTTTTGGCAAAAGAGATGTTTTCAGAGCCCGCCAATCC
Organism: Halioxenophilus sp. WMMB6; assembly: GCF_033283405.1. NCBI lineage: Bacteria > Pseudomonadati > Pseudomonadota > Gammaproteobacteria > Alteromonadales > Alteromonadaceae > Halioxenophilus > Halioxenophilus sp. WMMB6. The sequence continues at coordinate 841,925 of NZ_JAWMQR010000001.1, read as the reverse complement.
GGGCTCTGGGCAGAGCAGAGTTGTGCACTTTGGTGCTTCCTACCGAGGCATAGAGTACGAATGGCAAAGTTGGTTGGAGCAGTTTGAACAGCTGTTGCAGCGGATGTATTGGGTTTCAGCAAAGGTCCATTTAGAGACTGTGCTGTCGGGCACCCATACCTTTACCTGGGAAACCAGTGGCGATTGGCATACACCAGGATCTGGTGACATGAGTGTGCATTGTGAGTGGTCTCGTGATGAGAGTTTTTAAAGCCACTAGCTTGCACAGGTTGGTCAGAGATTCTGGTTGTATTGAGTAATTGTCGCGGGTTTAAGTATGAAATTGCAGTTCAAAATAAAGCGTCGTTCAAAAGTTTTTGTCGGTGTGTTGTCCGGTGCTGCGTTTATCGCGCTGGCAATTTGGGGTTGGGGCGTTCCGATTCATCGGGTTGCCAGTTTTTTTGTGATCTGCATGCTTTTTTTAGCGCTGATTATCATCATCGCTATGATTGGTGGTTTGTTGTTGGTGCTGTCGAGGCAGCTCAAAAAGCGACGTAATCTTGAGCAGGACAAACGCTAGAATCTTCACTCTCAGCGCCTGCCAAAATTAAGTTTAAACCGCCAGTGGCAGGCGTACCCACTAAGCCAACTGATTGCATTCGTAACGCTTGTAAGCTGCCACCCTCGACCACTGCGGCAACTGCTCAAGCACTGCGGCAATAAGTAGTAACGCTGTTGTAAGCGGCGAAAATAACTCGTACATAAGTTCGTATAACAAAGGCCCGTGTATCGGGCAGACCAAATCGAATTTCAGTCTTAGTGAGAGGAGACTATTCATGGCAGATTACAAAGCCCCCTTAAAAGAGATCAGTTTTACACTGTTTGAGTTGTTGGGTTTTGAACAGCACCTACAGTCATTGCCACTGGAAGATGCTCCCGACCGCGAAATGTTGGAATCGATTATCGAACAGGCCGCGAAATTCGCAGAAAATGTTCTGGCCCCCTTAAATGCGGTTGGCGATGAAGAGGGCTGCCAATGGCAGGACGGTGTCGTTACTACGCCCACCGGTTTTAAAGAGGCCTACCAACAATATATTGAAGCCGGCTGGCCCGCTATGACTCACCATGCGGAATTTGGTGGCCAGGAGTTACCAAGTTCGCTCGGCACTTTGATGAACGAAATCATCGGTTGTGCCAACTGGGCCTGGGGTATGTACCCGGGGCTGTCGCACGGTTGTATGGAAACACTCTTCACCCACGGTACGGATGAGCAAAAGCAGACCTACCTGCCCAACCTGGTTGCCGGTACCTGGACCGGGACCATGTGCTTAACCGAGCCGCACTGCGGTACCGATTTGGGAATGCTGCGTACCAAGGCTGAACTGCAGGCAGATGGCAGTTACGCTCTGAATGGCACCAAGATATTTATCTCCGCTGGTGAGCACGATATGTCTGAAAATATCGTGCATATCGTTTTGGCTCGGCTGCCCGATGCGCCTCCTGGTACCAAGGGTATTTCTCTGTTTATCGTGCCCAAATTTATTGTCGGGCCGGATGGCCAAATAGGGGAGCGCAACCAGGTTAATTGTGGTTCTCTGGAGCACAAAATGGGTATACATGGTAATGCCACCTGCGTACTCAATTTTGATGGTGCCAAAGGTTACCTGATTGGGCCGGAGAACAAAGGCTTAGCCTGTATGTTTACCTTCATGAACACCGCCCGATTGGGTACAGCGATTCAGGGGTTGTGTCATGCTGAGCTCGGTTATCAGAAGTCGTTGGCCTATGCCCGTGAGCGGCTGCAGATGCGTTCGCTGACCGGTGCCAAAAACCCAGCGGGGCCTGCGGACCCTATTATTGTTCACCCTGATGTGCGCCGCATGCTGTTAACCCAAAAGGCCTTTGCCGAGGGTGGCCGAATGTTGGCCTATTTCGCCGCGCAGCAGTTGGACATTACCAAATACAGCGATGACGCCGATGCCCGTAATCAGGCGGAGCAGTTACTCAGTTTGCTGACGCCCATCGCCAAAGCCTTTATGACCGAAACCGGCTTCGAAAGCGCTTCCCTAGCTATCCAATGCTTTGGTGGTCATGGCTATATTCGGGAATGGGGTGTAGAGCAGAACCTGCGTGACAGCCGCATCTCTATGCTTTATGAAGGCACCACCGGTGTTCAGGCGCTCGATCTTCTCGGGCGCAAGGTGTTGGCCAGCCAGGGTGAAACACTGAAGCTATTCACCAAACAAATTCACCAATTCTGTAAAGCTAATGCCGATAACGAAGCCATGCAGGAGTTTGTCTCCGCCTTGCAAAGCCATAATCAGGAGTGGGGCGAGGTTACCATGCATATTGGTCTTGCTGCGTTGGAAAACGCTGATGAGGTTGGCGCTGCTTCTGTGGATTACCTGATGTACTCCGGGTATGTTACGCTCGCTTACTTCTGGGCAAAGGCGGCTGCGGTGGCGCTGCAAAAACTGTCGGAAGCGGATGCCAACAAAGCGTTTTATCAAGCTAAAATTGAGACTGCGCGCTTCTATTTTCAGCGCTTGTTACCAAGAACGCGCACATTGGTTGAGACCATGAAGTCTGGCGCCGGCAATCTGATGGCGCTGGAGGTGGAGCACTTTACCTTCGACTGATTTAACAGTGGTTGTAAACGTTTAGCTTGTCGGCTTCTGGCTCAGCCCAATTACCATAATAAGGAATCACTCATGAGCGAGCCGACAACGCTGTGCGAGCTGTTTGATCTGGCTTGCAGCGAATTTGGCCAGATGCCGGCCTTTACCTGCATGGGGCAGACTCTCAGCTACGATGATATTCACCATCTCAGCCTGGAGTTCGCAAGTTACCTGCAACATCATACATCGTTGAAACCGGGTGACCGAATTGCTGTACAGATGCCCAATCTGCTGCAGTACCCGGTAGTTGTTTTCGGTGCTTTAAAAGCCGGCTTGGTGGTGGTGAATACCAACCCCCTCTATACCGAGCGCGAAATTGAACATCAACTTAATGATGCCGGAGCCAAGGCGATTGTGTTGCTGGCCAATATCGGCGCTGCCGCTGATCACATACTGGCCAACACCTCGATTGAGTTGGCCATTGTTACCGAAGTTGCCGATTTACACCCGCCACTTAAAAGTCAGTTGATCAACTTTGCGGCTAAGTACCTCAAACGGTTGGTTCCCAAGCTCCATTTTCCTAAGCAGATCACCCTGAAACAGGCGTTAAAGCTTGGCGCTAAACAGGCGCTGCATCCGGTAGCGGTCAAGCCAGAGCATATCGCTGTATTGCAGTACACCGGCGGCACTACCGGAGTTGCCAAAGGAGCGATGTTAAGCCATCGCAACTTGGCGTCTAATCGGGCACAGATTGTCGAACATCTGGCCGATGTGATGATCTGGGGGGAAGAGGTCTATGTTGCGCCGTTGCCGCTTTACCATATTTACGCCTTCAATTTTCACTGCCTGTCACTGTTCAGCCGGGGTGCACGAAATATATTAATCCCCAACCCCAGGGATATTCCTGCATTTGTAAAAGCGTTGAAACATGAATCGATAACCGGCTTTGTGGGCTTGGATACGCTGTTTAAATCACTGTGTCACAACGACGCCTTTTGTCAGCTCGATTTCAGTCGGCTGCGCACTACCTCTTCGGGGGGGATGGCCTTGACCCGTGATACCGCCGAGCTTTGGCATAAGGTAACCGGCTGCATGGCTAATGAGGGGTATGGTCTGACGGAGACCTCTCCGGTGGTCAGTGCTAATCTGGCTCGCGATATTCGCCCGGGTACGGTGGGGTTGCCGCTGCCGCATACCGAGATAAAAACCATTGATGATCAAGGGTCGCCGACGGCGGTGGGTGAACCGGGAGAGCTATGTGTGCGCGGCCCGCAAGTGATGGAGGGCTATTGGCAGCGGCCCGATGAAACGGCCAAGGTGCTACAGCCCGATGGCTGGTTTCATACCGGTGATATCGCTACAATCGACGCCGAGGGCTATATTCGTATAGTCGACCGCAAAAAAGATATGATTGTGGTCTCCGGATTTAATGTCTATCCCAACGAAGTGGAAGAGGTGGTGGTCTCTCACCCAAAAGTGAGAGAGGCGGCTGTTATCGGGGTTCCCGATGAGAAAAGTGGCGAAGCGGTTAAGGTTTATGTGGTGGCCAAAGATTCATCGCTCACCAAAAAGGAGTTAATCGCTTACTGCCGGGAGCAGTTAACGGCATACAAAATACCTCGCATTGTAGAATTTTGTACGGAGTTGCCGAAATCGAACGTGGGCAAGGTGCTGCGCAAGGAGTTGCGTGATGCTCATGCTCGTGATCAGAGTTCGGCGAACACGGCATCGTAGGCTTTGTGAGGGTGCTTAATATATAAACAGAAATCCCAATATTTATGGTTCCAGCGTTAGTTTTATCGGGTGGTGGTGCTCGAGCCGCCTATCAGGTAGGCGTTTTATCCGCAGTCAACGAAATCATTTCGGATTGTCGCGATGGTCTGTTCCCGATAATCTGCGGCACCTCCGCCGGAGCTATTAATGCGCTCTCCATCGCTACCCACAATGGCGACTTCTGTGAGTCCATCGATCAGCTCAACTATCTTTGGCGCAACCTAACGGTCGAGCAGGTCATTAAAACCCATTGGTGGGACCTAATGAGTGGCTTTGGTCGGGTAGTTGGGTCGCTGTTCAATCAAGGGGTGGGTAAAGGTCGCCCCGTTTCACTGTTCGATAACTCACCCTTACGTAAATTACTCACCGATAATATTCAATTTGGCAATCTACCCTCGGCAATTGAATCGGGCCGACTGCGCGCCATATCGGTCACGGCCATGGCCTACAGCAGTGGTGAGTCGATCAGTTTTTTTCAGGGGGCGCCCTCGATTCCGGGTTGGCGACGCTATCACCGACTGGGTGTTCCGGCCACGCTGACAGTTGATCACCTGCTGGCCTCGTCAGCGTTGCCGGGTATTTTTCCGACCGTACAAATTGGCCGGGAATATTATGGCGATGGCGCGGTCCGCCAATTGTCACCGTTAAGCACGGCGATGCATTTAGGTGCCGACAAAATATTTGTCGTGGGTGTGAGCAACAATCGCAACCCCGCCCACTGGGGGCGTCGTGGCATCGTTCGCCACTCTCCCTCTTTGGGGCAGATGGTTGGTCACCTGCTCAATAGCGCCTTTCTTGATTCACTCGATTCCGATTTGGAGCACCTGGAGGATGTTAATGACCTCTTGGCCGTGATGACACCGGAGCAACTGCAACAAACGCAACGTCTCTCCAAAATTGAAACCCTGGTTATCTCGCCAACCAAACCGCTGGACAAAATAGCCGGCCGTTGTATTCGCTACCTGCCCAAGCCTTTGCGCCTGTTAATGAAGTCAACGGGCTCAACCGCTAAGGGGGGCGGCGCGACCATGGCCAGTTACCTGCTCTTTTCCGATAAATTTTGCCGGGAGTTGATTGATCTTGGCTACCAGGATGCGATGTGGGACAGGGAGTCGATTCTGCGTTTTTTCAATGAAGATTAAGTCGTTACGGCAAGAGTGGATTGGGTTGCACCGCTAACACGGAAAAACCGGGCTGATGAGGGCGGCGTTAAAGCTGTCGTTGCACCCACGCTTGCCAGTCGGCGAAATGTGTCTCTTCAGAGTGCAGCAGGGTAAGCCCGGTTCTGAATTCAGTTGAATCCGGTATGGCCCGTTGCCACACGACCTCAGCTACCAGATTGAACCGTTCAGGGCTGTTGCCACCATCGGCTAGCTGTTCAGCTGAATTCTGCTCCAAAATAATAGAGATAAATAACATGCGGTTGGGCTCGACTGGCTGGTTAAGCGTTAGCTGTAAGCCGGAGCTTGAGACATCTACACTATGGCAGATGGCGATAACCTCCTCACCGTCGTCTGGTTGCTCTGCTTCCAGTTCAATAATAATTGTGTGTTTATAGTCGAGACGAATCTCTTTTCTCTGTTCGTTCATGGCAGGCTCATTAATTTATTCTAAATGCCAATTATAGTGGTGGTCACTGGCTGGGCTATTTCAACTAGCGCCTTTGTCCGCGCACAATCTGCTCTAATTTACTGTCGAACTGCTCACCCTGGCTTAGGATTGAGAGCAGGTCTCTGGCATATCGATCCAACAATTCCTGTAGCCTGTACTCGCCTGTCTTTCTGCCCCATCGATCGGTAAAGACATATTTATCGGAAGAGGGCAATTTGAGAGTGAGCTTCTGTTGTTCAGGTTCTTGTTGCCTAAATTGCAGCCAGGCACCTAGCTGTAAACTCTTGATCTGATCGGCAAATTGAGCAATTTCCTGCTCACTTTTTACAATGACGCTAGTGGCCAGCTCATCATTAATGCCCGTTGGCAGTGGTTGGGCGTGGTCCTGTGTGAGCGCGCTTGGGTTTGATTCGGCCGCGGGACTGCCGCTATTTTGCTGTTCAGTGGTGTCGCTTATTGGCTTCGGCTGTTCAGTTCGATGTTGTGCAGCCGTCAAGGCTCTCTGCGCTCGTTTTTCCTCGTATTGAATAAAGGCCGTTACCATTTTAAAAAACAGTTCGCTGTGGCAGGGAACCGGTAACAGTTTTTTGGTGGCCGTTAATAACGTAACCTGATCACCAGTCAAAGATTGGGTGCTTTTGCCGTAGTAGTCAGAAAATTGATAGAGGTCTTTGGCTGCGTCCACTGCAAACAGCTTGTGAGTAGAGCTAGGTTCGCCCAGATTGCGAATGAAATACCATTCGTTGACCGTTAGCGTTAGCGACTCTTTCACACCTTTGGTTGTCGATAACTTTAATTTCTCTGTAGTGATTTCGGTATTGATCGGCTTGAAGAGTATGGCCTCTTCGGGCCCCTTCCTTATACAGTCAACCAGCGATGCCATCACACTTTCCAATATCTGCTCATAGGCTTGGCGGTCGGGTAGCCCCACTAAAAACCTCTGGTCAATGGTATCGATGACGCCTGGTAACTCTTCATAGACTCTGCTTTGGTGCTGATGAGCTTCGTGTTCGCTGGCGTGCTTGCTTTTATAGGCCCAGGCCAGGTGTCTAAGTAAATCCAACCATAAATCGACTGTCGCTTTACCTTCGGCGGTTACTTTCAGTGGGATAAAATCAACTGCCAATCTCTGCCGAATGAACTCCGATAGCCACCCTGGTAAGTATTGGCCGGTTAGCAATCGATTGATGGTGGCCACCAGGTCACGCTGTGTCTGTTGGATTTTCTGCTGGTTCTGTTCGGCAAGCGCCTGCCGCTGTTCCAAGGCCAGGCTGCGGGTGGTGATGCTTTCCCGGTAGCCTTGTAGGGTCTCGGTTAATTTATTCAGTTGTGTCCCGTCGAGTTGTCCGCCAATGGTCGGCAGGGCCAGGAACTGGTTAACCATGGTTGGAAATTCCCGCCCGATGCGGCCCCTATTGGGCAGCCATCTCGGCAGGTGGTAACAGAGCTCCTCGGCAAAGGCGTGCAGTGGCTGGGCTGGGTTGACCATGGCAGAGCCCAAGGCCCAATAGCCATCGGCTAGGCGCTCCGTAACAGCTGGTAATTGGTTGTTGAGGTCACAGTGGGGGGTTAATTGGTCTATCAGCTGCTGATAAAACCTGATAAATGTCTCTTTCGATTCAGCCACATTTAGCGGTTTTTGGTTATTGGTAAAACGCTTTAGCTTGGTGGCGAGTACCTCGGTATGTTCGGGAAAGGCGGGCATTGGTCTGTCAAATTCGTTGTACTGCAGAAGTTGATAAGTGTAGACCAGACTAAAGTGGTCTGGGACGATGTCGCTTAATTTATTGTTCCTCCTGTCAGATAGGGCAGATATGTTACTGAGCGGGATTGCAACGTTGGCCGAAAATTCACCATAGCGGCAGTTTGGCTAGAAAGCCAGGAAAAATGACCTAAATGGCAATTACCTGGTTTGGGAGCAGCCAATAGACTTTCGTCTTATTCGTTCATCCTCGTGTTATTAGGTCAGGTATTTCACCATGTCTGCGACCACAAAGTTACCCGTCATAGTAGGGTTTGGTGGCTACAACGCCGCTGGCCGTGTTTCCGGCCACCATGCCTATCATCGTTTAGTTTTCGAAAGTTTAGATAAAGCCACCCAGGATGAAACTGTTGCCAACCTTGCAGTGTTAATGGGTTTGGCTACGTACGCACCGGACGGCACTTATAGCGTTGGTGAGTCTACCTACACCGATGCCAGTACTTTGGCTCAGGAGTTGAGTCAGACGGTTCTGGAAAACACCTTGATTCGTCGCATTGACCCGGAAACCTATTTCGACCCGGACAAGCTGCTGTGGCAAAAGAAAGCCACATTAAAAGGCAGTGGCGAGCAGGCGATAGAGTTCACTCTGCGCAAACGCGATCTACCCGAACCGGTACCCGCTGAGTGGCAGGTGTTTGAGACTGACGACAGCACGGTAGTGCGCGTCCAGGTTTCCGAACTGGCTGATGTCAAAATAGACAGTTACCGGGATTTTCCCGTCAAATCCGCCGGCCAGTTGCCGAAAGGGTTTAAACCGGCCGACCACTACAGCTCTCGGTTCCACCCGCGTGCAGTGCAAATGTCCGTGTTGGGTGCCTCCGATGCCATCCGTTCCATTGGTATTCCCTGGGAGGTGATCACTAGCCATGTGACGCCCGATGCGATTGGTGTTTACTCCAGTAACATCATGGCGCAGATGGATGAGTTCGGCGCTGGTGGCTTGTTGAAGTCACGCTTGCAGGGCGGTCGGGTCAGTACTAAGAATTTGATTCTTGGTCTCAACTCCATGACTACCGACTTTATCAACGCCTATATGATTGGCAGTGTCGGTAGTTCCGGTTCCACCACCGGTGCTTGCGCCAGCTTCCTCTACAACCTGGCCACAGGCATTGAAGAGATTCGCAGTGGCCGTAAGCGCGTGGTGATTGTCGGTGGCAGTGAGGCGCCAATTACCAGCGAAGTGATCGATGGTTATTCAACCATGGGTGCTTTGGCGACCGAAGACAACCAACGCAAACTCTACGGTGTAGAGGAGGTTGATCATCGCCGTTCCAGCCGCCCATTCTCAGAAAACTGCGGTTTTACTATCGCTGAATCGAGCCAGTACGTGGTGCTGATGGACGACGAACTGGCTCTGGAATTGGGGGCCGATATTCACGCGGCAGTAGCGGATGTTTTCCTCAGTGCCGATGGCTATAAGAAATCGATCTCTGCTCCGGGACCGGGTAACTTTATTACCCTGGCAAAAGCGGTTGCCTCCGCCAATGCGATCTTTGGCGAAGAGGTCACCAAGAAACACAGTATTCTGCTGGCGCATGGCTCCAGTACGCCCAAAAACCGAACAACCGAGTCAGAAATTTTTGATCGCGTTGCCGAAGCTTTTGGCATTTCTGAGTGGCCGGTCATTGCCGTAAAAGCGTTTCTTGGCCACTCTTTGGCGCCAGCCAGTGGTGATCAGGTGACTGCTGCATTGGGCATGTTTAAAAGCAAAATCCTACCCGGTATCAAAACAGCTGATGCAATTGCCGAGGATGTGTTCGCTGATCGACTGAAGTTGTCGGTTACCGATCAGCAGTTCGAAGGTGAATTAGACATCGCCTTTATCAACTCCAAAGGCTTTGGTGGTGCTAACGGCTCCGCCATACTCATTTCGCCTCAGCGTACTGAAAGTATGCTGATCAAGCGCTACGGGAAAGAGCGCGTTGAAGAGTCGATCCAGCGCCGGGAAGCAACTGTCGCTGCCGCCAAAGAGTATGATCGCAAAGCCGCCGCCGGTGACCTGCAGGTTATTTATCAATTTGGCGAAGGCATGATTGATGAAGCGGCCATCGAGATCACCCAGGAGGCGGTTAAACTGCCGGGCTTTGAGTTGCCTATCAATCTGAAAAAAGAGAACCCCTACGGGGACATGATCTAATCGATTGCTGAGTTAGCCCGCCAAGGATGGTGGGCTACAATTACCGCAGTAACCCTTAATTCCCGCTTATCATTACTCCCCAACCAATACGCCTTTTTAATCGTCGAAACCGCCCTTGGTGGTCTGCAGGGTGATATGACTCGCCATCGCCATGGGCAAGCTGCTACTGGCGCCAAAATACTCAAGCAACTCCACCGTGGTACCGTCAAAGCGTTGCTGAATCTGATCGATCAGCTTGGGGATATCCTGGCTGACGTGTTTGCCGAAGTTAAAAAAGAGTGGGTAGATGACAAAATACTTGCAGCCTCTTTGGTAATGCTTGTCTACCGCCTCTTCCAAAGAGGGTTGGGCTATCTCCAGGAAGACCGCTTCCACCTCACTAAAGCCAATCGCATGGCTCTGTAAGCTGGCCACCAGTGCCCGGAATTCGTCGTTAGCCGTCGTTGAACGACTGCCATGGGCTATGACTAGCAGTGTTTTGTCCTGATCAACATCGCTCATGCTATCGCTCAGCACCCAAAAGTTTGGCCTGCTCTACTTGCAGGGCTCGTTCGCTGTTATCTGGTGTCCAGCCACTGATGTTGGTGGCAACGATTTTGGCCAGTGCCTCTATGTGCCAGGGTTCGGCATTCAGCGCCGCAATATAATCAAATTTTTCACCGCCGGCATCGAGAAAGTAGTGCCGATTTTCAACGTTAATCTCTTCAATGGTCTCTAGGCAGTCGGCGGCAAAGCCTGGACAAAAGAGTTGTACAGATTTTGTTCCCTGGGTGGGAAGGGCTTTGAGTGTTTCGTCGGTGTAGGGCTGTAGCCATTGCTCGCGCCCGAAACGGGATTGAAAACTGGTTAGATATTGTTCTTTTGATAACCCCAGCTGACTGGCGATTAGGCGCGAGGTTTTCTGGCACTCACAGTAGTAGGGGTCACCCTGATTCAGATAGCGCTCGGGGATGCCGTGGTAGGAAAAAATCAGTTTCTCCGCCTGGCCGTGTTGCTGCCAGTGGTGTTTGATCTGTTCGACGCAGGCTTGAATATAATCGGGCTGGTCGTGGTAGTGGCTTACAAAGCGTAGCTCCGGCAGCCAGCGGCGTTGGCAAAAATCGTGAGCGATGGCATCGAATGTTGAGGCAGTTGTTGAGGCGCAGTATTGAGGGTAGAGCGGCACGACCAGCAGTTTGCGAACGCCTTTGTCCAGTAGGGTTTGGATACCATTGCCAACACTGGGATTGCCGTAGCGCATGGCGTACTCGACAACGACGCTCTCACCTAATTTTGCTTGCAGAGCCACGGCCTGCTGTTTGGTGATGGCCATTAATGGCGAGCCCGTTTCCGTCCAGACCGATTGATAAGCTTTAGCCGATTTTGCCGGGCGTATGCGCAGGATGATGCCGTTTAAAATCAACCACCAGAGCAGGCGGGGCATCTCAACCACTCTGGGGTCGGAGAGGAATTCCTTCAGATACTGTTTCAGGCTACTTTTGGTGGGTTGGTCTGGTGTGCCCAAGTTGGTGATCAGTACGCCAACCCTTTCGTGGTGGCCATGAGTGTAGCTGCTGCTGTTGATAAAGGTCATAAGTGAGTAGGTAGGTGGCCTTGCTGCTTTGCTGGAAACCCCTGTTCTTGGCTTGTGAGCCAGTGGCAATACGGCTGCTGAAACACTGACGTTCTGTTTATGCCTGACGGGAGGGGCATGCGCGGTTGCCGTTCACGTGCTGTTGCTGTCGTCTTAACCTTGGCTCTGTAGGAGTTTGATCAGTTCCGCCAAGGCCTTGCTCAGCTCTTTGGCAGCCTGATCATTTTGCACGATTTGCAACCAGGGCTCATGCGTAACCGGATTACTAATCATACAGCTACGATCGCTGGATCGACAGGTGTAATCGACGTAGGGATTGACGCCATAGACCACGAGCCGATCACTGGTGATGTGCTGGCCGTCCTGGTGAATAGAGCGCTTGGTGGTTACCAGTGTCGCCGGTGGCGCTACCACCAGTTTGAAGCGGTAGGTGCCGTTGATTCGACTTGCGGATTGGATATCTTTATCGCCGTAACCATAAAACTCCAGCAGGTTGTTGATATGGAGAAGCAGTGCCTCGGCTGGATCTGAAGCGTGATAGATGTACTGTAGGTGGGCCCGATAGTCGTTGGTTTCACTTAAATTTTCGGACCATTGAATGTCGGCCTGGCCCCCCTTTTTATTACTGCTGTTATGGTTTTTTGCCAATTTGCGCAGGGTGGTAACCTGTTTTAGTGCATCCTCATAGTACTCGCCGGTACGGCCTCGCTTTTCAATGTAGATCTCCAGCGACTGTAATGCCGCGCTGTACTGCTTTTCATCGGCGAGTACTTTGGCATGTAAGTAATAGTAGGTATCGGGCAGGGCCACTCCCAAATTTTCGATTTCACGTAGCGCGGCCCGGGCAGTGTCGTAATGCTCTTTGGCAACCTGTTCCTCTGCCTGCAGAATAAGGCGGTCCGCTTCAAACTCGGGGCTTAGGGCGTGACTGTTCGCTGAACAGAGGCCGGCAGAGGCAATCAACAAGAGTAGTGTGATGATCTGACGGCGTGGGAGTTTAGGGTATCTTTTCGCCATAGTGGTAGGGTACACAGGGGTTGCTCACTGGTGTTGGAGTATAAACTCCTGCTCTGGTTCACTCTTGTCCAGTGGCTAGGGGCGGGTGGCGCCATATTGCAGATGGACGATTTTGACGTTTTGTCCATATTTCTAAACGAAGTAAAAAAATATTCAACTTAGCGCCATTGGACTTAATACGATAAGTGGGGATAATAAGCCACGATTTTTTGCTGCTCAATATATCGGTGGGCAGCTAAGTAGTAATTGTGGAGGTAAATGTGAGTTCCAGGAAATTGATAGGCGGCCTCGTATTGGCGGTCAGTGTTCCAGTGTTGGCGGCAGACGACCGTTCTTTGGTTAACAACCCGAGTGACCAATTCATTTTAGCGGCAGCTAATGTTCCTGTGTCGGCCAGAGCGGATGCGGCCCAGCCGACAGGTCCTTCGGCTGAGCAGAAGGCGGCGATTGCGGAGCTCAAACTGGAAAAAGTAATGAAGCGGCTGGCAGGAAGAACCCGTGGTGGCCCCGGTCGCCCATTGCTGAAGCGCTTGAGTGTCTCTGGCGATGGTTTTGAAGGCGCTGAGTTTACGCCTCTCGGTGGAGAGCAATACGTGGCTTATGTTACTTTACCCGCCGGGGAATACGACTTGATCATCAACGGTAAGCCTTATTCTGAATCTATCCCAGCTGTGAACGATCAAGTAGAGCATGTTGTGCTGTTTGATCACAGTAAGTCTACTCGACCACGCGTTCTGGTATTCAGCCGAGCATTGTTGCAGTGGGTGGATTCCCCAATCGATTAACAGCCGTTTCAGGCGGGCTCATTCAGTGGAGGTGGCCGCATCAAATCGCCGTCATACGCTGAGTCCCGCCAGTCTTTCTCTTCCGACTCCCCCATTTGCCCCCTCTGTAATTCACTTCAGACCACACTCTTTTGGCAGGATCGCCGAAGGGAGTATTGGTGTTGCAGTAATTGCTGCTTGGTATTTGTACCGCGACATTTCCATTTGGCGAAAGAGCTTGAGCTTGCTGAATACAATCTGCATCAGAACACAGGCCTCGACGCGGGCTACACTCGCTTTCTAAGCAGGGCAGTGGCACCGGTAGTTTGTCGTTTTCCAGGGGGAGAGGGGCTTGATTTTGGCTCAGGCCCGGCTCCGGTGCTGGCGCAACTGCTGACAGCGGCGGGTTGTTCTATGTCGATATTCGATAAATTCTACAGCCCGAACCCTGCGCCCTTGGCTGGCGAGTACGACTTTGTAACGGCTACCGAGGTCGTCGAGCACCTGGATGCGCCAGGGGATACGTTAGGCGACCTTTGGCAGAACGTCAGATCTGGCGGACTGTTGTTGATTATGACCAAACGTTGGCTGAGCCTGGAGCGGTTTCGCCAGTGGCACTATAAGAATGACCCCACCCACATTGCCTATTTCCACCTGAACACCTTCATCTATATAGCCGGTAGGTGGCGGGCGCAGTTGCTGGTGCTTGCCGATGACTTGGTATTAATCCGCAAACGTTAAGGGTCTGCTTTGAAGAGTTTGGCGCGCACGGTCGTGCGATAATCGCTGGGCGTTGTGGCCAGTAGCTTTTTAAAGAGACCGGTAAAGTGGCCCATGTCGGAGTAGCCCACCTTGTAGGCGATTTCACTGATGGTCAGATTACTGGTTTTGAGTAGATCCTTGGCCGTTTGGATGCGGATTTCCTGTAGATACTGGAGCGGTGATTTGTTGGTGGCGGCCTTAAAGCGCCGATTAAAAGAGCGGACACTCATCTCAAACCGGCTAGCAACTTCGCTGAAGCGGATATCTTTGCTGTAGTTATCGTGCAGCCACATCTGAGCCTGGACGATGTCTTCGTCTGGGTGTTGATTGATCTGTCCATCGAAGTAACTGCTGGTTTCGTAGGAGCGCCGGATTTCGTGGCTGAAATGGCGCTCCACCAGATTGGCTACCTCTGAGTTGTAGATGCGCTGAATGAAATGCACGGTTAAGTCTGCCAGGGCATTGACGCTGGCGGTGCAAAACAGATTGCCGGATTGGGTTATGAAATACTGCCGCTTGAGCAGAACATTGGGGTAGTCGGCCTGGAATTGATCAAAATAGTGCCAATGGGTGGTTGCTGCTTTCTCATCCAGAAGATCAGCTTCCGCCAGAAAACAGACGCCCGTGCCAACAGCGCTGATGATCGCGCCATTCTCATATTGCCATTTCAGCCACGGGTAGATTGCCGGGATCGACTTCAAAACCCTGCGCGGATTTCGCCAGAGTGCAGGCAGAAACACAATATCGGCGGCGATAGGGTCTTCGAAGGTGTGGTCTGCCACCATTTTTAATCCGGAGCGGGTTGTCACTGGATCTCGGGTGGCTGCGGTGGTGGAGATGCAGAGCCGTTCAGCTTGCCTGTCTCTGACTTTGGCGAAACTTTCCCCCGCCTTAAGCATTTCGATCGGTAGTGTGGCGCTGGAGGCCAGCATGTCCGGGTAGAGGGCAAAAGTTATATTTTGCATTCGCTGTTTGAGTTTCTTATAAAAAACGATAGTTTAGAGCAATTGCCGCATTCGGTAACAACCGGATATCTCACCAGTTCGTCGTTTCTCTTTGGCGATCAACTTTTAGCGGTGATTCGGAGATGGTTTCAGGAGATTGTACTGCATGTCACTGGATGTGGGTCAGCGGCTTCAGCTGATTAGAAAAATAAATGGTTGGTCACAACGCCAGCTGGCGAGAAGGGCGGGAGTTACCAACAGCGCCATCTCACAGATGGAGCAGGGCAGGATAAGTCCATCGGTCGCCTCACTGAAAAAGGTTTTGGACGGCGTTCCGATCAGCCTGGCGGATTTCTTCGGTCTCGATCTGGCGGCATCAGCTAATGCTTTTTACGCCAGCTCAGAGATGCAAAATGTGGGCGATGGCAATATCATCGCCAAGCTGTTAGCCGCCGATAAATCAAGCCGGAAAATGTCAGTTACCTGGGAGTTTTACCCTCCCGGTGCCGACACTGGCGAGGTGATGCTGTCCGTAGTCGGCGAGAAGGCGGGTATTGTATTTGATGGCCAGCTGGAGGTTACCGTCGGTGCGGAATCACAGCTTCTTGGGCCCGGTGACGGCTTTTACATAGAGACCATGAGGCCCCACCGTATTCGTAATAACAGCGGTATGGGGTGCATTGCGTTCTCGGTGACCAGTGAAGGTAAATACCCCGATTAACAACCGTATTCTCCAGGCTATGGGTTGTTTTCGTTTATTGGTTGAACCTTGCTAACAGCTGTGGCACAATCTGCCCCGCTTTTCAGAAGGGGTGTTTTTGGTGCCCAATTTATCTAAATAAATCAATTAGTTAAGTTAATCTGAAGGCCGCGCGGACGTGGTGAAATTGGTAGACACGCCAGATTTAGGTTCTGGTGCCGCAAGGTGTGAGAGTTCGAGTCTCTCCGTCCGCACCAACATAGATTACATATAGCGCCGACCGCTTGCGGCTTTGGCGCTTCATTTATTTCAGTCGCAAAGCGCAATTTCCGTATTGGTAGATTGGTGTTTGAGTCGTTTGCGACCATATATTCAGCAGCAGCTTAGAGGAACAACATGCAGGTCTCTATAGAAACCACTAATGGCTTAGAGCGCCGTTTGACTGTAGGCATTCCAGCACAAGAATTCGATAGCGAAGTCGAGAAGCGGTTATTGGAAGCCGCGAAGACCGTACGTTTAAACGGTTTTCGTAAGGGCAAGGTTCCTCTTAAGGTGGTCAAACAGCGCTTTGGTGCCAGTGTTCGCCAAGAAGTAATGGGTGACATGATCAACCGCACTTTCTACGACGCGGTGGCTCAACAGGAGGTTCGACCTGCTGGTCAGCCGGCGATTGAGCCTAAAGAGTACACAGAGGGCAGCGACTTCGAATACGTCGCTACCTTCGAAATTTACCCAGATGTCGCTTTGACCACCACTTCCGGTTTTGAGATTGAAAAACTGGTTGCCGAAGTGACTGATGAAGATGTTAATAAAATGGTTGATATCCTGCGTAAGCAGCAGGCCGAGTGGAATGTTGTTGAGCGTGCCGCCGCCGATGGCGATAAGGTAAATATCGATTTCGCCGGTACTAAAAATGGCGAGGAGTTTACCGGTGGCAGCGCCGAGAAGCAGGATCTGGTGCTTGGTTCCGGTCGTATGATTCCTGGTTTTGAGTCTGGCATCGAGGGTATGTCTGCCGGTGAGGAGAAGGCCCTCTCCTTGACCTTCCCGGAAGACTATCATTCCGAAGAGCTGGCTGGTGCCGCTGTGGAGTTCAAAATCACTCTGCACTCAGTATCTGAGCAGGTATTGCCCGAGTTAACCCCAGAGCTGTTCAAAAAGTTCGGCATTGAGACCGACAGCGAAGAGGATTTCCGCGCAGAAGTGCAGAAAAACATGGAGCGCGAGCTGAAGAACGCTGCTAAAACTAAGCTTAAAGCGCAAGTAATGGATAAGCTCATCGAGAGCAATGAGGTCGAGTTGCCAAATGCTTTGATTGCCGGTGAAATTCGTGCTCTGCGTGGCCAGATGGCACAACAATTTGGCGCCCAGGCACAAAACCTCGATTTAACCAGCATCCTTCCGGATGAGATGTTCACCGAGCAAGCCAAGCGTCGCGTTTCCTTGGGGTTGATCGTTGGTGAAATCGTCAAGCAGCAAGAGATTAAAACAGACGGCGATAAAGTGAAGGCTATGGTTGAGGAGATCGCTTCGACTTATCAAGAACCGGAAGAGGTCGTTACCTACTACTACAGCAACCAACAATTACTGTCAGGTATTGAATCGGTTGTTCTGGAGGATCAGGTAGTGGATTTGCTCCTTTCTCAGTCGAATGTGACCGAAAAATCCAGCTCCTATGAAGATGTTCTCAAGTCGGCCCAATCCGGCGAATAACCTTAGCTAAAGTGCGGATAAGTATTGAATTTGAAAGCACTTTTCTGAATTAGCGTAAAACGGCTTATCTTACATTTCCTAAAAACGCCGCAAATTTGCGGCGTTTTTTTGTCATCTAGAGTTAACAGTTCACTGGCATATCGTAGTGAGTCGCGTTAAGCTCCCCCTGTTTCTGAGAGACTTTCAAGCTCATATCAACCGCTCACAAGATCCTCGGAGGTCTTTGTGGGTATGAACTGCCTTTGCAAGTACCTGATGTTAAGATGAGTACACCATGTCAAATCCTATTTTCCCTGATTTAAGCTCCCGTTCAGTAGTTAACTCTGGGCTAGTCCCCATCGTTATTGAGCAGACTGCTCGTGGCGAACGCTCATTTGATATTTACTCTCGCCTGTTGAAAGAACGCATTATCTTCCTTGTGGGAACAGTTGAAGATCACATGGCAAACCTTGTGGTGGCTCAGCTGCTTTTTCTTGAAGCTGAGAATCCCGACAAAGATATCCATTTGTACATTAACAGCCCTGGCGGCTCTGTGACTGCCGGCCTATCCATCTACGATACCATGCAGTTCATCAAACCAGATGTCAGCACTATGTGCATTGGCCAGGCTGCGAGTATGGGGGCCTTTCTACTGACTGCTGGTGCTAA
Organism: Halioxenophilus sp. WMMB6; assembly: GCF_033283405.1. NCBI lineage: Bacteria > Pseudomonadati > Pseudomonadota > Gammaproteobacteria > Alteromonadales > Alteromonadaceae > Halioxenophilus > Halioxenophilus sp. WMMB6. The sequence continues at coordinate 823,924 of NZ_JAWMQR010000001.1, read as the reverse complement.
AGGTAAGCGCTACTGCTTGCCCAATGCCCGTACCATGATTCACCAGCCAAGTGGTGGTGCACAGGGGCAGGCTTCCGATATTCATATTCAAGCTCAGGAAATTCTTAAAATCCGAGCTCGATTGAACGAAATTATGGCCTATCATACCGGTCAGTCAGTCGAGAGAATTGCGGCGGATACCGAGCGCGATAACTTTATGACTGCTGATCAGTCAATGGAGTACGGATTAATCGATAAAGTCCTTACAGCTCGCGCCTCTGAGTAGGTCGCGCTGTAAATATAGATGGGCTGGGGCCTCCGCTGAAAGAGGCGCCACGCCCGGCTGTATGCGACAGCTCTGGTTATTCAGATTTAGACTCAAGTTTGTGTCACTATTGTGGGCAGCTATACTTGCAAAATAAACCCAAAGCTAGCATCTTAGTAGGCCTAAGCAGAGAAATGGAGTGATTTAATGTCCGATCACGGTAACGATAAAGGCGACCAAAACGGCAAGTTGCTGTATTGCTCGTTTTGTGGAAAAAGCCAGCACGAAGTGCGAAAATTAATCGCTGGACCTTCCGTCTTTATCTGTGACGAGTGTGTCGATTTATGTAATGACATCATTCGTGAAGAGATTCAGGAGAGCAGCTCAGATTCCGGTTCTGATCGTCTGCCAACACCCGAAGAGATCACCAAAACGCTCGATCAATACGTCATTGGCCAGCGCCGCGCCAAGCGAGTACTGTCTGTTGCAGTCTATAACCACTACAAGCGACTACGTTTGGGTAATGACGGCAAAAAGGGCAAAGAAGAAGTCGAGCTCGGCAAGAGTAATATCCTGTTAGTAGGTCCAACGGGAAGCGGTAAAACCCTGTTGGCCGAGACTTTGGCCCGTTTGCTCAATGTCCCTTTCACCATCGCTGACGCCACAACCCTTACGGAAGCTGGTTACGTCGGGGAAGATGTTGAAAACATTATTCAAAAATTACTGCAGAAGTGCGATTACGATGTAGAGAAGGCCCAGCAAGGCATTGTTTACATTGACGAGATCGATAAGATCTCTCGCAAGTCTGATAACCCGTCGATTACCCGTGATGTATCTGGTGAGGGTGTGCAGCAGGCGTTGCTAAAACTCATTGAAGGTACTGTCGCCTCCGTACCGCCTCAAGGCGGCCGTAAACATCCCCAGCAGGAGTTTTTACAGGTCGACACCTCCAACATACTGTTCATCTGTGGTGGCGCTTTTGCGGGGCTAGATCGCATCATTCTGGATCGTTCTGAGAAGGGTGGCATAGGTTTCGGTGCTCAGGTTAAAAGCAAAGACGATAAGAAGAATGTCGGCGAAGCCCTGAAAGAGCTGGAGGCCGAGGATTTGGTCAAGTATGGGCTGATACCGGAGTTTGTTGGCCGATTGCCCGTAATTGCCACTTTGGAAGAGTTGAACAAAGAAGCTCTGGTTCAGATTCTAACTGAGCCCAAAAATGCGCTTACTAAGCAATATGCTAAATTGTTTAGTATGGAAGGTGTGGAAATCGATTTTCGTCCAGAAGCTCTTGATGCTGTAGCACAAAAGGCAATGGAGCGTCGTACCGGGGCTCGTGGACTGCGTTCCATTATGGAGAACGTATTACTCGATACCATGTACGAAATCCCATCTAACGATGATGTTGTCAAGGTTGTGATTGACGAAAGTGTAATCAAAGGGGAGTCTGACCCTCTATTAGTTTATGCTAATTCAAACACACAAAAAGCTATCTCCGACGAATAAAAGCGTATTCATAGATGTGAACCCGACGATAGCCTAGCTGTAATTGGCTTGGTTATCGTCATCCCCTAAATCGCTTATTCCACACTAATACGGCACGGACGCTTGTATTTCACCACTGCCAACCCCACGTACTACCCATGATTGTGTCTGTTGGTACCCCAGCAGGCTCACAAAGATTAATGTGAGGCACTTATAAGCATGGTATCCGATATTTCTGAATCTGGCGTTCAAAGCCTGCCACTTCTGCCATTGCGTGATGTTGTTATCTACCCGCACATGGTAATACCGTTATTTGTGGGGCGTGAAAAGTCCATCCAGGCACTTGAGCAAGCAATGGCTACCGACAAACAGGTACTATTGTTGGCCCAACGAAATGCCTCCGATGATGATCCCGCACCCGATCAACTGTTCGAAATAGGAACTGTCTCTTCTGTTCTGCAACTCCTGAAACTGCCGGATGGCACTGTCAAGGTATTGGTAGAAGGGGGAGACAGAGCCCGAGTACTTGCCGTTGATGAAGGTGATTCTTTCTATAAAGCCGATGTTGAGTTGTTACTGCCGGAAGAGATCCCTTCTCGGGAAGGTGATGTGCTTGTTAAGACGGCCATGGCTCAGTTCGAACAGTACGTTAATTTAAGTAAGAAGGTTCCTGCTGAGGTAATGACCTCGCTCTCCGGCATTGATGAGCCTGGTCGATTGGCTGACACCATCGTTGCTCACATGTCTCTGGATCTTTTGCAGAAGCAGGAGATTCTCGAAATGGTCAATGTGCGTGAGCGGCTTGAGCACATTCTTGGCTTAATTGAAGCCGAAATAGACCTGTTTCAGGTTGAGAAACGCATTCGCGGCCGCGTTAAAAAGCAGATGGAAAAAAGTCAGCGCGAGTACTATCTCAACGAGCAAATGAAAGCCATTCAAAAAGAGTTGGGCGATCTGAGTGATGAGCCCAATGAGCTGGAAGATTTGGAGCAGAAGATCATCAACGCTGGCATGTCCGAGGAGGCTGAAAAGAAAACCAGGGCCGAACTTGGCAAGCTAAAAATGATGTCGCCAATGTCTGCAGAGGCATCAGTGGTACGTTCCTACATCGAGTGGATGGTTAATGTACCCTGGAAAAAACGCAGTAAAGTACGCAATGATCTGGATCGCGCCGAAGAGATACTAGAGCGTGATCACTACGGTCTTGAGGAAGTTAAAGCGCGCATATTGGAATATTTGGCTGTTCAAAAGCGTGTTAAGAAAATACGTGGTCCTGTACTTTGCTTGGTTGGTCCTCCAGGTGTGGGGAAGACCTCTTTGGGTGAGTCGATAGCTAGAGCGACCAACCGCAAATTTGTGCGTATGGCTTTGGGTGGCGTTAGAGACGAAGCTGAAATCCGAGGTCATCGCCGTACCTACATCGGCTCACTGCCTGGTAAATTGGTCCAGAAAATGTCTAAGGTCGGTGTTAAGAATCCACTGTTCTTACTCGATGAAATCGACAAAATGGGTATGGATCATCGTGGCGACCCTGCTTCCGCTTTGCTGGAAGTATTGGATCCAGAACAAAACAATAGCTTTAACGATCACTATCTTGAGGTCGATTACGACTTGTCGGATGTGATGTTTATCTGTACTTCCAACTCCATGAATATCCCTGGCCCATTGCTGGACCGGATGGAAATTATCCGCATACCGGGTTATACCGAGGATGAGAAGGTTGCTATCGCCACAAAATATCTTTTGCCGAAACAAATTGAGCGTAATGGTCTGAAGGAGCAGGAAGTTGATCTCGCCGAAAGTGCTATCCGAGATATTATCCGTTACTACACGCGCGAAGCGGGTGTTCGGGGCTTGGATAGGGAAATCGCAAAGATTTGTCGCAAAGTGGTAACGCAACATGTGAAAGATAAATCTATTGAAAAGGCCATTGTCGAAAGCGATGTCATAGAAAAATATCTTGGTGTGAAACGCTTCGATTACGGAGTGGCTGAACAGGAAAATCAAATAGGCCAGGTTACCGGGCTTGCATGGACTCAGGTGGGTGGCGAATTGCTTACCATCGAAGCGGCCGCACTCAAAGGAAAAGGTCGTTTGGTTAAGACCGGCTCGCTGGGCGATGTTATGCAGGAATCTATACAAGCTGCGATGACGGTGGTGCGTTCCCGAGCGCAGGTTTTGGGTATTCCTCCTGATTACTCCGAAAAAACCGATCTGCATATTCACGTACCAGAAGGCGCGACACCGAAGGATGGCCCCAGTGCGGGTGTTGGCATGTGTACGGCGCTGGTCAGTGTGTTGACGAACATTCCTGTCCGGGCCGATGTCGCTATGACCGGTGAAATTACCCTGCGCGGTGAGGTGTTACGGATTGGGGGCTTGAAGGAAAAACTCCTCGCAGCCCATCGCGGTGGGATAAAAACTGTTCTCATTCCTGCAGATAATGAAAGGGATTTGAAAGAGATCCCTGACAACATTAAAGAGGCTTTGGTTATCAAGCCAGTTAAGTGGATTGATCAGGTGCTTGAGGTTGCTTTAACTCACATGCCTGAACCTTTTTCCGATGAGGAGTTTCGAGCACTGGAGGAACGCGCTGAAGGTCCATCTATAGAGCGGGCTCGACACTAAGTTCTAACAGTTTGCCAGCATTGGTACTGCAAGCCCTGGGTTATTATCCTAATCTCTCGATAGGGATAGAGCCCGGGGTTTTATTTAACTTGTGAACAAAGATTGGTTTCACTGCTCTAACGGCAGTTACGCTTGGCTTAGTTCTAGAATTTTCGATCAAAAACCGGGTGGATAAACACAATAACAAACCCTAATATTTTTGGTGCCACTCGTTATTGAGGGTCAAATGCGGCCCAATCCATTACCGAAGTGCTCCCGTCAGCAAAAGTTTGGCGTGCAGTAATTTATTTTTGGATATCCGGTGTCTCTTCCTTGACCCATTAATCTACTGTTGGTATAAAACGTCTTTCGTTTGAAACGCCCGAAAACAGTGGCTTTCAGGCGAAATGAAGGTATAGATCTAACCCGAGATTGTAAAAATTAAACTCAAAAAATGAGGGGTAAAGCGTGAATAAATCAGAGCTTATTGAAGCCATTGCCGCGTCAGCTGATATTCCAAAAGCTGCTGCTGGTCGTGCTTTAGACGCAATGGTAGACACCATCACTGGTGCTCTGAAAGATGGTGATCAGGTGGTGCTGGTAGGTTTTGGCACTTTCTCTGTAAAAGAGCGTGCTGCTCGGACTGGCCGTAACCCACAAACTGGTGATCCGATTGAAATCTCAGCGGCTAAAATTCCTAGCTTCAAAGCAGGGAAAGCGCTGAAAGATGCTGTAAACCCCTAATAATAACAGCGATATAGTCCTTATACCCCAATCATTTTTGATGTACCCCTGATGTAAACAATTTAGCCATCGGTGTTGCCTGCTAGCTTTTACCAGACCCGCAGTTATCTAGTTAAACGTATTACGGCGGGCGTGGTATAGAGTAGATCACGCTAAAATTTACAGTGTATTTGGTTGCAACTAGCCGGTTTACCGGTGCTGCATTTAGGGCTCAGAATTGGTATTTTTTGAGCACCGCAGCTCAAATTTGAGAATCTGACAGGGAATGCTCTGCTACTGGCAAAGAGTTAAGATTTGGTGGGAACTAAAAACGCTAGTTGTTTCTAATGCAATACTCATCCTAATGATCAGTGTTGCAGGTTCAACAGCAACATTGAATTAAATTAGATTGATTCCGCTAAGCGAATTCGATGGTAAAAAGGGTGCACCGGAATGTGCACCTTTTTTATTGGCTTTGCAACGGCGGCAAATGCCAGTTCTATCTAGGAATTAAAATGTTACAAACATTTCGAGACAATCTAAAAGGCACTGTAGCTGTCTTTTTGGTCGTTCTAATTTGTATTCCTTTGGTTATCTTTGGAATCGACTCTCTCTTCAATACTAATCCCAATACTCAGGCTGTAGCAGAGGTTAACGGAGAGCCGATTAGTCAAGTTGACCTCGCTCGTGCTATCGAGCTTCAGCGCCGCCAATTGATGGCCCAATTCGGTTCCAGCTTACCCCCTGAGTTTTTGAGTGATGAGCGCCTGCGTGGGCCCGTATTGCAGTCATTAATTCAACGCGCTGCGTTATTGCAGGCAGCAGATAATGGTGGAATGGTCGCCGCCCAGGCAACACTTGATCAGATTGTGGTCAATAGCTCCGACTTCCAGGTTGGAGGGAAGTTTGATTCGCAGTTATACCAACAAGTCCTTCGCAGTGCTGGTTTTACCCATCAAACCTACCAAGATTTAATCGGCGCAGAAGTGTTACTTAATCAGTACGCTATTGGCGTTGGGCAATCCAATTTTGCTCTTCCCAACGAAGTGCATTTGGTATCTGCTCTTGGCTTGCAAACCCGTGATTTCGAGTATGTGAGTTTGGATCCGAACTCCGTTGCAGATCAGGTTACGGTAACTGAAGAACAGTTGCAGCAATATTATGATCAGCATCAAGATAGCTATCTAAAACCCGAAATGGTGACTTTGGAAGCTGTCGAGTTGGACGCTGAATATTTAGCTGAAAGTGTTTCGGTATCTGATGAGCAGATAAAAGAGCAATACGATCGAGCTGTTAAAGATTTCAAGTCAACTACACAGCGTCGCGCAGCCCACATTCTTTTTGATACCAGCTCTGATGATTATGAACAAAGACTGGCGGATGTGCAGAAAAAATTAGCTGAGGGTGAAGATTTTTCAGAGTTAGCCAAGCAGTATTCGGATGATTTTGGATCGCGTGAAACTGGCGGGGACGTAGGTTATTCCAGTGGTGAGCAGTTTGTTCCGGAATTCGAGCAGGCGCTGGCTCAGCTACAGGTGGGGCAGGTTTCAGAGCCGATAAAAACGGATTATGGTATCCACCTGATCAAGTTGGTTGATGTCTCTGAATCCTCTATGCCCACTTTGGATGAGATGCGATTGTCTCTGATAGAGAAAATAAAATCTGAAGAGGCCGACCGTATTTTTCTTGAGAAAAAATCTGATTTCGAAGATTTGACTTACAATGTTTCCGATTTGCAACCCGCCGCTACAGAGTTAGGGCTGTCGGTCGAAACGGTTGGGCCATCCTCACGCGCTACTGCCATCGGTATATTGGCTAATCCTCAGGTGAACGAAGCTGCCTTTTCTGATGAGCTTATTGAAAGCGGTCGCAGCAGTGACGTAATCGAGATTGATCCTTTGCATTTAGTCGTATTTCGAGTGGTGCAGCACCAGGCGGAATCCGTAAAACCCTTCTCGGAAGTACGCGATCAAGTGACGCTGGCAGTTACAGAAGATTTGGCGACAGTTTTGCTTGATGAAAGAGTTCAAAGTGCGCTTCAATCTTTGAAAGCCGGCACCTCTCTGGCCGATGTGGCCTCGTCCTTCGGTGTGGAAATAAATGCTTCGCTTGGCACTAAGCGACAGCAGCCCAGCCTGGATTCTGGATTGGTGGAGCATCTGTTCGCGATGCCTAAACCGCGCGCAGGCCGTGTTTTCGATAGCGTTGAAATGTCCGACGGGAAAATCGCGATTGTTTCCCTTTCTGCTGTTAACAGTGCGGATTTGAATAACATTAGTGAAGCCAACCAAAGTGCGGTCAATGTTCAATTGACGCAACTGCTTGGTAACTCTGATTTGGCTAATGTGCGTAAATTTGTTGTCGATAGCGCCGAGGTTACCAACGAATAATCCCGGTTACACAGCTCCTGATTTTAAATACCGCTGTAAATGCCGTGTCAAAAACAGACTGGCGCTGGCTACTAGCCGAAAGGTAGTAAGCTACCCACTAAGAATGCCCACCCAAATACCGGTGGGCATTTTTTTGATTGCTCAAAAGGTGGTGCCCCTTTTTTCGTGGTCTGATTAGTAGTAACCCTGAACGCCAATCGTCCTCCTTTCACTTCACTTCACTTCAAGACTACTAATTCAGCAATCTCACGAGTGGGATCAGCTTTCCGGTTGTTGGCGAATGTTTTTACTAGGAAAAAACGTAGATCGCATCTCTTGCTTTTGGTTATAGGGCTGCCTGTGCGGTTGTAATAAATAGGGTTGTGCTCTTACTGAGTAGGAATTCATTGATGGAGACTGGTGCTATATAACAAAAACGCTTTTATTTGAGGTTATTGGGGTTCAATTGTTATGAGTGTTTTGCTGTTTGTATGGCATAAGTATTTTATCCATCGATTATTCTTGTTGGTGCCTACAAAATCTCTGCCGGGTTCACATTATGAACTAGACTTAGTTCAAGTTAATTTCTGTAATCTATATTGGTAGGGATACGGCCTGCACTTAGGGGGTTAATTTAGGAATGAGCGGGACAAAATACTGGGTTGATCGTTTAAGTCGTGCTGAAGTACCTGTTATGGCGGTAATTGTTAAGCAATTACTGGAGCTTACCCACGATAGCGAAACCAGTGTTGCTCAACTTGCTGAGGTCATATTAAAAGACGCCAATTTAACATCGCAGATAATCAAAGTGGCCAATAGTGTCCACTATAATCCCAATGGCTTAAAAATAAGTACGGTAAGCCGAGCGATCGTGCTGCTCGGTTTTGATCAAATTCGCTCCATTTGTGTTTCCCTGATTGTCGTGGATAGCTTGCTCAAAGGGCGGGTGCGTCATCGACTTTTGGATTGCCTCGCGAAAAGTTTCCACAGTGCTAATCAAGCCAAGCAGCTCTGCACCAGTGATAAAGAGTCAGAGCAGGAAGAGGCGTTTATTGCAGGTTTACTCTTTCGATTGGGGGAGCTGGTCTTTTGGGCTTCTAATAGCCCGGAGGTCGACCAATTGGATGAGAGTATTGGCAATGGGGAGGTTGTCAAGGAGGCCTGCCAACGTATTTTAGGCACTAGTTTTATTCAGATTAGCCGCGGTTTGTGTGCCGCCTGGAAACTGGGGCCAACACTGTCCGATGCGCTATTACACAAGGAGACACCCTCATCTAGAGCCATAAATCTCGCCGCTTTGGTCGCCGAGTCAGCACCGAATGGATGGCACTGCAAAGAGATGGCAGAAATTATAGAGGAAGTTGCCAGGTTAAAAGGCTCATCTGCCAAATCGGCGTTGGCAGAGTGCAAAAGCGCCGCAGAACAAGCGATCAGCATGGCGGATACTTTTGGCGCCGGAAGGATCGCCCATTTAATCCCTGGTCCGCACCAAGTCTCCAGTGATAAGCCCAAAGAAGAGGCTCAGAAGGTACAGCTTGTTCCTGATCCGGCTCTGCAATTAAGCATATTGCGCGAGTTATCTTCGGCATTGCCCGAAATGGATCTGAATTCCGTATTTCAAATGGTGTTGGAAGGGTTACATCGTGGCGTGGGTATCGAGCGCGTGCTTATATGCCTGATCAGCCAAAATAAAATCTACGCTCGCTACCTGGTTGGTGATAAGTCCGATGGCTGGCGCGATCATATTCACTATGCCTTGGATGACGAAGATAACCTCCTGCATCTGGCCTATCGTAGTTCCTCTCCAGTATGGATAACCAATCCCAGTGATCGCCGGTTCGCCCAGTTCTATACGCCATCGATAAGAAAAATTATCGGTAAACACGCTACGTTTTTAGCCAATGTAAAGATACACGGTCGCCCAGTTGCCGTCTTTTACGTTGATAGAGCAGGCGGGGCTGTAGAGTTAAATCAGGAGCAGTTTGAGGGGTTTAAGCACTTTATTCAGCAGACTGAAATGTGCCTGCAAATCTTGTCACAAGCACGATAACCGCCGACACGTGCGCAACACCCACTGAGTTAGTTGGCATTGCGGACGTCGACAAAGAGCGTTAGAGAATCTCCCGGATGGAGATATTTTTTTCTGGCTACGGAATTCCAGCTCTGGATTTGGGAAACCGTTAAATTAAATTTACTGGCGATTCTCGCCAACGAGTCACCACTGCGCACCTGGTAGTGGATTTTACGTACCAAAGACTGGCTGGAGTTGGCGCTGCTTGCCAACGAGGTAGCCTTTTCCGGCTTCAACCAGACAACCAACTTTTTGCCAACCGGTAATGGGTCTGTTGGTGCCATCGCATTCCACTTGGCCAGCTCTCTTACACCCACTTCGTGTTGTCGGGCAATTTTCCAGAACGAATCACCATTTTGTGTGGTGTAGGTAATTTTGCGTAAGCTGCTTTCGTTACCTGGGCGTTTGCTCTGTCGCTGCAGCAGACGCTGGTCAACGCTGTAGGAGTACTCCTTGTCTGATGCCATGGCTACCGGAATCATTAAGGCATTTCCCGCCCGGATGAAATTGCCTTTTAAGCCGTTGACCGTTTTCAGTGTTGTGACATCGGTATCAAAGTGGTTGGCGATTGAGATCAGCGAATCACCATTTTTGATGGTGTAACGTTCCCAGCCAACGCGCTTGCCAGCATCCAGTTGAGACAGATTTTCGGTGAATACCGAGGCTTTCTCAATGGGAATCAGTAACTGATGTGGCCCCGTTGGGTCGGTTGCCCAGCGATTAAAGCCTGGGTTGAGCTTGTAGAGCTCGTCGATGGATATTTCAGCCAGCTCGGCAGCCTGTGCCAGGTCAATCTGCGAGCCGATAGGTACTTCTTGGAAGAATGGGCGATTATCCAGTGGCGCCAAGGTAATCTGGTAGGCTTCTGGGTTTTTGATTATCTTCGCCAGCGCTAACAGCTGGGGTACATAGGCGGCGGTCTCTTTGGGTAGTTTCAGGTTCCAGTAGTCATCACTTTTGCCCACTTTGCGATTGCGCTTCTGCGCCCGGCTAACGGTCCCTTCGCCAGAGTTATAGGCGGCCAGTGCTGCCAGCCAATCGCCATCAAAGTAACTGTTCAGGTAGCTCAAATATTTGATGGCCGCGCCAGTTGAGGCGACGATGTCTCGGCGGCCGTCATACCACCAGTTTTGTTTTAAGCCGTAGGCTTTAGCGGTGCCAGGTACAAATTGCCACATACCGGCGGCGCGGCCATGGGAATAGGCAAACGGATCAAACGCACTTTCAACAATCGGTAGCAGTGCCAGTTCCAGAGGCAAGCCCTGCTCTTCGAGTTGTGAGGCGATGTATTGCAGGTAAGGGGTCCCGCGCTCGGTGACTCTATCCAGGTAGGTTGGGTGTTTCTTGTACCAATCGACGTAGGTTTGGATGCGCTCGTGGTCTGTGTCGGGCAGGGCGAAGCCCTGGCGGAGGCGCTCCCACAAATCCACCTGATCGCTCAGGCTAAAATCGGCGTCTTCATACTCAACAATGTCGCAATGGTCTGCATTGGTTACTTCGCCCAAATTGACGTTATCGTATTGGGAGTCTGAAGCCAGTGAATTGCTGGAAGTCGGTGCGATAGAGGCTGTTTGTGTACTGCAGCCTGCGAGAAGCGTAAGGCCACCTAATGTGATGGTGAATAGAAACTTTCTTTTTAACATGGGTTGCGTCATTACCGTTTGGCGTATGGTTCCTTGTGAATCATTCCTGCTGGTCTGGTGTTTCAAATGCTCGCGCCAGGGTTGCTTGCCCATGAAACTGTTTATATTTCTAGAGGTATAACTAAGCAGCTGCTAATAACTCTAGGAATCTTAGAAAAGTGTCGCAGCTGAGTCAAATATAGCCCATTTTGTAGCCAACCACTTTTGGAAGATCCGGGCGGTTTGAGTGGTTTGTTAGGACGAAGTTTCCTTGTGGCTGGCTTTTATAGGCTCAAAAGTGATCTTTCCACTGCCGTATAGCTTTAAACACCTCATCTGGGCTGTCGTCTATAGCTCCATGTGCTCGCGCTATGGCAATAACTTGTGCCTGATCCCACCGCATAAACGGGTTGGTGACCAATTCATTGCCGATGGTTGAGGGTACTGTGGGCTGTCCCGATTCACGCTGCTCAGCTGCCCATTTGTATTTCAATTTTAAGTCGGCATTGGCCGGTTCTACCGCTTGTGCAAACTTCAAATTCGCTAGGGTGTACTCATGGGCGCAGTAAATTTTTGTGCCCGGGGCAAGTGAGCGGAACTGTTGTAGTGAAAGGCGCATCTGCGCTGCTGTACCTTCAAACAGTCTGCCGCAGCCACTTGAGAACAGGGTATCTCCGCAAAATAGGGAGGGTTGATCTTCAGACTTCAGAAGATAGGCGATGTGGTCGCTGGTGTGGCCGGGAACACCCAAAACATCGAATTGGCAGCTGGCCGAGAGGCTTAATGTCAGCCCCGGGGCGACCGCATTGGTGATCATGGTCACTCGGCTCGATTCAACCCCATAAATGGCGATCCCTGGGTAGGCGCGCATCAGCTTTTCGATACCACCAATATGGTCTGGGTGATGATGGGTTACCAAGATTCCCTTAAGGTTTGTGATGTTTCTACTGTGTAAATAGTTGATTACCGCATCGGCATCACCCGGGTCTACCAGCCAGGAGCAATTGGCGGATCGATCTTCTATCAACCAGATATAGTTGTCGGTGAAGGCGGGAATAGCGGTAATATTCAGAGTCTGCGGCTGGAGTGGAGTGCTTGCCTGGGTCATAATGTGTCGGCCTGCAAAGCTGAGTGAGTTAGATAGAAGCGTCTTTAGCAACGATGGTAATGGGGTATTTAATTCAGTCAACCATGACGCTTAAAGCTTCTTTGAATATTAACAATGAATGATAAAAACTTCTTCCGACAACAACGGCACCTGCTGCCTCCTGCTATGGTGGAAGCGCTTCGCAAAAACTTCGGTGTGGTCGATATCGAGGAGTTGGCACCCAGTTTAGAACAGTGGTTCGCAACACCCCTCGGCGCCTCGCTGCTGCAGGCCGAACAGGAGATGATCGATAAAGCTCTCAGCTATCTGTTCGGTTATCACTTGGTGCAACTCAGCGTCGTTCGGCGAGCCAAGTTGTACTCCAACAGCAAGATAAACCACTGTTTTGGCCTCCACCCCATGGGGGGGGATCAATCTATCTTTACCGGCCAATGCCAATTTGACCAACTGCCACTGGATAAGGCCTCAGTGGACGTGGCGCTGCTTCACCATGTTATCGATTTTGCCGCTCAGCCACATCGGTTACTGCGTGAGGTTGTGCGTGCTGTAGCCCCTCATGGCCATATTGTAATAGTGGGGTTCAACCCCCTGAGTCCGTTGGGGGTAAGCCGGATGTTTTCTCGCTATACCTTCCGTAAGCCATACCAAAGAAGCCATGCCATTCGGGTTGCTCGGGTTGTTGATTGGCTGCGGCTGCTTGATTGTGAGCCGGTAGGAATAGAGACAGGCTATTTTCGTATGCCGATCAACAGTCAATTCTTTATCGATAAGAGTCAATGGTTTGAGCCGCTGGGTGAGCATCTGCTGTCTCCTTTCGGTGGTTTTTACATGATCATCGCCCGGAAGGAGCAGGGGGCAGCTATTCCTATCAAGCCTCAATGGCAATCGGTAAATTCGATGAATGGCTTTAGTGTTAGTAAAGTGGCTTCGAAGGTCTCCCACGCAGCCAATCAGCCAGGTAAAATCCGCCCCTTTGTGCGCTCCGGAGGGCAGCATTGAAACAGGTTGAAATTTTCACAGATGGTGCCTGTCGTGGTAATCCAGGCCCCGGTGGCTGGGGAGCAGTGCTTCGATACCAGGGTAAGGAGAAGGGCATTTACGGTGGTGAGGCCAACACCACCAATAATCGTATGGAGTTGACCGCAGCCATCCAGGCGTTGTCGGCATTGAAAGAGACGTGTCAGGTGGACCTGACCACTGATTCCCAATATGTTCGTCAGGGTGTAACCGAGTGGATCCATAACTGGAAACGCAATGGCTGGAAAACCGCCAGTAAATCTGCGGTAAAGAATGCGGATCTTTGGCAGCAGCTCGATCAGCTGGTCGCCAGTCACCAAGTGCAGTGGCACTGGGTGAAGGGGCATGCCGGCCACAGAGAGAACGAAATGGCCGATGAGCTGGCGAACAAGGGTATTGATGAACTGCCCTAGAAGAACAGCCTTTCGATCAGATAGCTAAGTAGATTAACTTTGGAGCGAATGTGCGTCAGATAGTATTGGATACAGAAACCACCGGTATTGACCCCAAGCAGGGGCACCGGATTATTGAAATCGGTTGCGTAGAGCTGGTCGACCGCAAGCTCACTCACCGCCACTTTCACCAATATTTACAACCTGAGCGTGAGATCGAACAGGAAGCCATCGATGTACACGGTATCACCAATGAGTTTCTGGTGGATAAACCAAAATTCAGAGAGGTTGCCGCAGAATTTTTGGAGTTCGTTAAGGGTGGTCAACTGGTGATCCACAATGCGGCGTTCGACATTGGCTTTATCGATCACGAGTTTCGGCGCCTGGACCCGAATTTTAAATCGATAACCGAATTCTGTTCAGTGGTCGATACCCTCGCTCTGGCGAGGGAGAAGCATCCAGGGCAAAAGAATAATCTGGATGCGCTCTGTAAGCGTTACTTCGTTGATAACTCTGCCCGTGAACTACACGGCGCACTGCTCGATGCCGAGATTTTGGCCGATGTCTATCTGAATATGACTGGCGGACAAACCTCACTGGTGCTGAGTGCCCAGGAGGGGGAGGGCGGTGGTAATTCCGGCTCGGCTATCCGTCGGCTCTCTGTGGCCCGACAGCCTTTACCGGTGATCATGGCATCAGAGGCAGAGCTTAAAGAGCACGAACAGACACTGGATGTGATCGCCAAACGGTCGGGTGATGCAGTTGTTTGGCGTCAGTAATTGGGGATAGTGGATGGAGCAGCAACGGAGTGTTAATCGCTGCTGCTGCTGGCGGTGGTGGGTTTGGGTTCTAACACGGTGTGAATAACCGTATCGTATTCAAAATAGACGGTGTAGTCGTCGTAAACCCAGGTGTAGATGGGAGGGTCACCAACTGGCCCTTTGCGGCTGTTGGGGGAGCCGAAGTTTTTCTCCACATACTGTTTGTTCATTCCCAAGCTGGGCAGTGCTGTCGCTGCGCGGTCCAGGCCTTGCTCTCCAACGGGAATAATCACGGATTCCGCGCTTGCTAAAAGCGGTGCAGAGCAGGAGAGAATGCCGGTAAGGGCTGCCACGATTTTGATTGTTTTTTTCATCTGTATAGCTTTATTCATCGGTAGTGCTTTGGCTCTGATCCAAAGAGGTGGATTGTTAGAAATAAGCATTGGCTGAGGCTTAGCCGTGTGGCCATACGCAATATGCATCGTCGGATATCGGGTGCACAATAATTTGCCCCCCGGGGCTCACCCAATATTGCAACGCCAACGTCTAATCAAGCATAGCACGCCTTAATCGACAAAGATTGAGTAACCTGTATCATCCCTTCTGAAAAAGTAAGCAAATTGTATCCGCCAAGAGTCATTTTTCCTCACGGGGTGAACCTTCGGCCGCTAGATGGATCTGTTTCTCACTCCCTGGAATTGTAATCATTGATGTTATCTGAGCGACTGCCTCTGCCCCTGTTTATCGGTTTACGGTACCTGAAGGCCAAACGGCGCAATCAATTTATCTCCTTCGTTTCAATCTTCTCACTGGTGGGTATGGCCTTCGGCTGTTTTGCGTTGGTGGTCGTTTTGTCTGTCATGAATGGCTTTGACGACCAGATCAAGCGTCGCATCTTGAGCGTGGTACCCCACGGATTTATACAATCCGCCGATGGCGTTGCCGATTGGCAGGCATTGCAAAACGAGGTGGGCCAGGTGCCCGGGGTGGTGGCTAGCGCGCCCTTTATTCAGGGCTATGGCATGCTCAGCTATGGCTACGGTATTCAAGGAGTAGAAGTTCAGGGGGTGGACCCAGAGGCCGAGCAACAGGTCTCTGAAGTTACCGAACATATGCTGGTTGGCAGTCTCGAAGCTTTGCAGCCCGGCGAGTTTGGCATTGTGATTGGGCGGCTGCTGGCCAGATACCTGGGTGTGACCACCGGCGACAAGATACTGCTAGTTCTGCCGCAATTCAGCGTTACGCCTGCGGGTGTGTTTCCACGTCAGAAGCGGGTGACTGTGGTCGGGGTATTTGAGGTTGGCGCCAAGCAGGATCAAAGCCTGGCTCTGGTTAATCTTGAAGATGCCCAAAAATTGTATCGCACGCTGCAACCCGCGGATGGCCTGCGGGTTAGAACCGAAAATCTCTACACCGCCGGCGCCACCATGCAGCTCGTGAGTGAGAAGCTGGCCGCCAGCTATTCCCCTTCTATAACGGCGGTCGATTGGAGCCACACCCAAGGTGGCTTGTTTCGGGCAGTAAAAATGGAAAAGATCGTAGTCGGCTGCCTGTTGATGATTATCGTCGCTGTGGCTGCATTTAATATCGTTACCAGTTTGGTGTTGATGGTCTCTGATAAGCGCGCCAATATCGCCGTGCTCCGTACCATGGGTATGAGCCCACTGCAGGTGATGGCCGCCTTTGTGGTTCAAGGCAGCGCGGTCGGGGTGCTCGGTATTATCGTCGGGTCACTTTTGGGGAGCGTGGTTGCTATCTACATTGGCGATCTGGTGACCTTGGCCGAACGCTTATTTGGCACCCAGCTGTTTGACCCGAACGTCTATTTTGTATCCAAGCTGCCATCGGTGTGGCAGCTGTCGGATACGCTCTTTATCGCTGTTATGGGCCTCTTCATGAGCCTGTTGGCAACCCTCTACCCGGCTTATCAGGCTTCTCGTGTACAGCCTGCCGAAGCCCTTCGTTACGACTGACTACTCAATGAACCAACCAATGACTGCCACTTTTCACTCCTCCGACGCCGTTTTACGCTGTAAAGATCTGGTAAAGATCTACAAGCAGGGACCTTTAGAGGTACGTGTGCTCGATGGCGTGAATTTAACCATTGCTGCGGGGGAAACGGTGGCGATTGTTGGCGCCTCTGGAGCGGGTAAATCAACGCTGCTCAACTTATTGGGTGGGCTGGATCTACCCACCAGTGGTGAGGTTTTCCTACAGGGTAAGGCGTTAACCAAACTTAATGAGCGTGAACGCGGGCGGTTGCGCAATCAATTTATGGGTTTTGTTTACCAGTTCCATCACCTGCTGCCCGAGTTCAGCGCCTTGGAAAACGTGATGATGCCTCTGTTTATTGGCAAGGTTGGTCGGAGTGAAGCCAAACAACGAGCGCTCGCTATTTTGGAGCAGGTGGGGCTGGCGGCAAGGGTAGGGCATAAGCCGGCCGAGCTCTCTGGAGGGGAGCGCCAGCGGGTGGCCATTGCCCGTGCCCTGGTCACCAACCCCAGCTGTGTGTTTATGGATGAACCCACCGGCAACCTCGATACTCGTACCGCCCAATCTGTACAGGCGCTGATGATGTCTTTGAACGAGCAGCTGAGTACCAGTTTTGTCATCGTCACCCACGACGAACACTTGGCGCAGAGTATGGATCGCACCCTCTACCTGAGTGATGGCCGTCTAAATAGCCAGCTGAGTGTAGAGCCATGAGCCGCCGAACGGTCTCTCTGCCTTGGTTTGTTGGTCTGCGCTTTGGCGCCGCCGGCAAGCGCAGCCAGCTGATGGGGTTTATCTCTTCTATTTCCACTGCGGGTCTAGTGCTGGGCGTTGCCTTATTGGTGCTGGTGGTGGCGGTGATGAATGGCTTCGAGCGGGAGTTGCGCACCAAAATCTTATCGGTGGTGCCGCAGGTCTCTCTTTATCATCGGGAAGGAATTCGCGATTGGCCTAAAGCGATAGAAGAGATTAGCGCACTGCCGGCGGCCAAGTTGGCTGAGGCTGCAGCCCCCTTTGTACAGCTTGAGGGGCTTATCAACCAGGGTAAGCTGGTGCAACCGGTGCTCGTTTATGGCATCGATGACCAGTTGGAACCCGCCGTTTCGCATATTGAAGAGTTTATTGGTCTGGCCACCCTTAAACAGTTGCGTGATGAACCAGAAGCCATTGTGCTCGGTAAAGCGTTGGCGGAAAAGCTGGGCTTGGCGGTTGGCGACGGCCTCTCTTTGGTGGTGCCGAAACCCAATAGTGCAGGGCGTTCCGCGGGTGTTCGCTGGATGACGGTCATAGCGTTGCTGGATACCGGCACCGAGCTGGACCAATCCCTCGGCTTAATGGGGCTGCAGGCTGCCAGTGAGTTGGCGCCGGTTCCGGGCACGGTCTCGGGTATCCGCTTGCGGCTTTACGATCTGTTCGATGCCTCAGAGGTGACTAGCCGCCTGTTAAATCAACTACCCTATGGCTACTACGGCAGTAATTGGATGCGCACCCATGGCAACCTCTACCAGGCGGTGAAGATGTCCAGCAGCCTGGTTTGGCTGTTACTGGTGCTGATCATAGGAATCGCAGTATTTAACGTGGTCTCGACTCTGGTATTGGCGGTGGTGGAGAAGCAGAGCAACATCGCCATATTGCGTACCTTGGGTGCCAGCCCCGCGGAGATACTGGGGGTTTTCATGGTGCAGGGGTTGATGATTGGTGTGGTCGGCACACTGGTCGGCGTTGCTGTTGGCCTACTGCTGACCCAAGTGGCCGGGCAGGTGGTCAATGGGGTGGAGTGGCTGGTGGGCAGTAAACTGCTGACTTCTGAGATTTACCCTGTGAGTTATCTGCCCATCGACAACCGCTGGCAGGATGTGATTTCCATTGCCTTAACGGCGATAGTACTCAGTTTACTTGCGTCACTCTATCCAGCCTGGCGGGCGAGTCGTCTGCAACCGGCGGATGCTCTTCGTTACGATTAATCGAGCTATTTGGCACAATTCTCAGATTTGCCGCGTGCGCCCTGGGCTTCGGCCCGGCGTTTGCGCCTAAGATTCCAGTGGCGTACCACCTGCCAGCGCCAGAAGGCCTGGATTAACAGGTAGCCCAAAATACCACTCACCACACCCGTTAATAACGAGCCCACCAACAGCGGCGCCCAGATATTGGCCAGCTCTGTGGTTAGCCATTGCCAGCTCAACTCAATGTGAAACTTATTAACCGGGCTGTTCAGTATCCAGGTGCCCAGCTTGTAGGTGGAAAAGAAGATGGGTCCAAGGGTTAGCGGGTTGCTGATCCAGATTAGGGCAAAGGTGATGGGCAGGTTACAGCGGGCGAACCAGCAGCAGGCAGCGCCAATGGCCATCTGGCCAGGGACGGGTAGGAAGGCGATTGCCAGGCCAAAAAAAAAGGCCACAGAGACCGAGTGACGGTTCAAATGGAAGAGGTTTGGGTCGTGTAATAGATCGCCTAGAAAGGAAAACGCTTTGTTTTGCTTAAACTTGGTAGGGTCTGGCATCCAGCGTTTAAAGAGTTTGCGCGCCATTATTGGGCCGGTGGTCAACTGCGGGGGCGCGTATTATGCACTGATTTGGAAGCTATCTCTAGAATAAAGCGGTCTGCGCCTGGCATTTTCAGCACCCCTGCCACACTAGGGGATAGGGGCCCGGATAAGTGGTGTGATTGGGCGCATTGATCTCCAATTCACTGTTACGGGCTGGGATGAAACCGTTTCTGGCAACCTTCGCCACCGCACTGATTTTAGTCAGTTACCTACCTTTTTTACCTGATGCCATCACCGCCCTTGGTGCCAGCGGCCTCTTGTTGCTGTTGTTGGCTTTTGCGCTTA
Source organism: Halioxenophilus sp. WMMB6 (assembly GCF_033283405.1). Lineage (NCBI taxonomy): Bacteria > Pseudomonadati > Pseudomonadota > Gammaproteobacteria > Alteromonadales > Alteromonadaceae > Halioxenophilus > Halioxenophilus sp. WMMB6. The sequence goes on along the minus strand of NZ_JAWMQR010000001.1, from coordinate 804,706 downwards.
GGAGCCATCTTAATCCCAGGGCTTGCTCCCTTGTTACCGCTATGCTGAGCGCCGCTGCCCTGGCGTTGCCGACGGCAATGTGGTTGGGCAACCAGTTGTTACAGCGCCAATTGGACGGCGAGCTTGAGGGTCAGTGGTTATGGCTGGAAGGGGTGGTAACTGGCATGCCCGAGTCCGACACGTCGACCGGCCTGGTTGCCAAGGGCGAAGTACCGCTCCAGCGGCGGCAATTTGACTTTCGGGTTCGTTCCGCAGGGCGGGTGACGACGGAGGGGGATCAGTCGTGCCCGTCTGAGCAGACAAACCTGGGGCAAGAGCCGTTAAATCGGGCAGTGGTCGACTTACACGGCAAAACCCGGTTGAGCTGGTATGTGGCTCCGTCAGAGCCCGGGCCCATCGAGGAGTGGCTATCTCCAGGCAGTGTGTTGTGCCTGGTGGTTAAATTAAGGCGCCCGCGAGGCTTGGTGAACCCAGCTGGTTTCGATTATCAGCGTTACCTGTTAAGTGCCGGCTATCGGGCCGTGGGCTATGTGAAGGTGGGCCATAAGCTAGGCGAAATCACCAGCCTGCCAATATGGTTCGACCGCCAGCGGGTAAAGCAGAGTGGTTATTTCCGTATGCGTCTGGCTAATGAGGCGAGCCTGGGTGCGGTTCTGGCTCTGGCCATTGGTGACCGCAGCCTGATAACGGAGCCACAGTGGCAGCTGTTGCGGCAGAGCGGCACTATGCATTTGTTGGTGGTCTCCGGGCTCCATATCAGTCTGGCCGCTGGCTTCGGCTTTCTTATCGGTGGTCTGCTTGCCCGCGGGCTCAGCCTGCGCAGCCAACGTTTTAATCCCTGGTTACCGGCACTGCTTTCTATGCTTTTTGCCTGCCTTTACGCGGGCTTGGCAGGCTTTACGCTCCCGACCCAACGGGCCATGGTTATGGCGTTAGTGGCCAACCTATTCTGGTTATTGGGTTGGCAGCGGCAACCCTGGCTCGGCTTCTGGCTGGCGATGGTCTTGGTGCTGTTGATCGATCCTTTGGCCGGTCACGGGGCCGGTTTTTGGCTCTCCTTCGCAGTGGTTGGCGTGATTCTGGCGGTACAACCCATCGCACAGCACTCTGCCAGCTGGCTGGCAATCAGCCGGGTACAGTGGAAAATCTTTATCGGCATGTTACTGCCCTTGGCACTGACTACTGGTTCGGTCAGTATCTGGGCGCCGCTAGTGAATCTCCTGGCAGTGCCTTTTATCTCTCTGGTCACCGTGCCTGCCGTGCTTTTAACTTTGGCAGGGGCGATGATTGATCTTCTACAGCCCCTGACCGACGCCACTCTAACAATTGCCCACTGGAGCCTCGATCTCTTCTGGTGGGTATTGGCCCTGCTGCCCTACACCGCCGGCGAAGCGCCCGCAGTGGCAACTTTAACAATCACTGCCGGGTTGTGGGCGCTCCTCCTGTTGGCCACGGTCGGGCTGGTGGCTCCCGCCATGCCTTTGACTTTACGCGCGCTGTTGGTTGGTGCTAGCGCGCTGGTGCTGTTGGTGCCGAGGTCGCCCAAAGCGGCAGTCGAGGTTACCGTGCTTGATGTTGGCCAGGGATTAGCCACAGTTGTTCGAGTGGGGGAGAGCACCCTCGTCTACGACACAGGCCCAAGTTTCAGTGACCATTTCGAGGCCGCGGGGGAGGTTCTGACGCCCTACCTAAAGGCACTTGGAGTAGAAACAATCGATACGCTGATTATCAGCCACGGCGATAGCGACCACGCTTCGGGATTGGCTGGGCTTAGTAAGAGCTTCTCAATTGGTGCTGTCTACAGCGGCCAACCCGGCCGGCTCCCGATTCCCGCTGAGCCGTGCCATGCGGGGGTGGGGTGGCAGTGGCAAGGTGTTAGCGCTGAGTTTATCTGGCCTGAGGAAAACACCCCTGCCATGGCGGTGAGCGCCAATGATCAATCCTGTGTGCTGCTGCTTAGCTGGCAGGATCAAAGGGTGTTGTTTACCGGCGATATCAGCAAAGCCGTAGAGTGGCCGTTGTCAGAACACTTTGCCAGGCCGGTGCAACTGTTGGTGGCACCCCATCACGGCTCGAAAACATCTTCAAGCTACCGATTTATTCAGGCATTTGCACCGCACCATGTGATTTTCAGTACTGGCTACCATAATGGTTATGGTCACCCCAATAGTGCGGTACTGGCCCGCTATACCGAACTCATCAATCCGGTGATCTGGAACACCGCCGACGACGGTGCGATTCTGGCGCAGTGGGACGCGAGCGGGCAGTTAACGGTTACCGGTTGGCGAGAACTGCACCGCCGTTATTGGTTTTGAGGGTTGCTCCTCTGGGCGCCCGGTTTTTGATGTGCTACAGTTCGGCCACATTTTTTTGGCCGTGTGGCCAAAGCCAACAATTTGTTTTACAAAGAAATTTTGCTCTATACAGGGGTGCTGATTGATCACCGGTGCCCACTGCAGAAGGAGAGATGCGTGTTCGAGATTATTGCTGCCGGCGGTTGGTTGATGCTACCGATCATTATCTGTTCTTTGGCGGTGGTTGGCATAACCCTGGAGCGTTACTGGACGCTTAACCCGCAAAAAATTGCCCCGAAAAGCCTGTTGGGCGAGGTGTGGAGCAGCATCCGTGCCAAGCAGTTGGATGCTGATGCACTCAAGAAGTTGAAGCAGGGCTCAGCCCTTGGCGCCATTCTGGCAGCTGGTATTATCAACTCCCGCCATGGCCGCGATGTTATGAAAGACAGCATCGAAGAGGCGGCCAACGGTGTTATTCACGAGTTGGAACGCTACCTATCGGTGTTGGGCACCATCGCCGCGATCGCCCCGCTGCTTGGACTTTTGGGGACAGTATTCGGCATGATTTCGGTGTTTACCGCCATTATGGTGCAGGGCACCGGCAATGCCGGCGCACTGGCCGGCGGTATCTCAGAAGCACTGATCACCACGGCCGCCGGTCTGTGTGTGGCTATTCCGGCGATGATGGCCCACCGTTTCTTCCAACGCCGCATCGACTCATTGGTGGTTACCATGGAGCAGGAGGCGGTGAAATTGGTGGATGCCATTCACGGCGATCGCAAAGTTGATGTAAAAGTGGTTTGAGGCGCGGTTAACACGTGAAATTTAAACGCCAAAACCGCGAAGAGGACAGCATCAACCTCACTCCGCTGATTGATGTGGTATTCCTGCTGCTTATCTTTTTTATGGTGTCGACCACCTTCACCAAGGAGACGCACCTCACGGTCGATCTCCCCGAGGCGGTTGCCAACCCCTCCACCGATCAACCCAAGCAGATTGATGTGGTTATCGCGCGCGATGGTACCTTCTCCGTTAACGGTAGCGTGCTGGTGAATCGCAAAATCGATACGCTGCGGCGCGCGATTACTGAGGTGGCGGAGGGGGATAACACCCGGCCGTTGATCATCACTGCCGACTCCAACACCCCTCATCAGGCGGTGGTTACCGTGATGGATGTAGCCGGTCGTTTAGGGTTCGTGCACCTCAGTATTGCCACCAAACAGCCGGTTGATCCTGACGCTGCGGCGGATCAATGATCAGTCGGCGTGGCTAATTCAAAATTCCAAAAGGCGGTTGAGCGTGCCTGGTATTCGCCAGGCGCCTCCTGGACCCTCGCTCTGTGGCCGCTGGAACTCCTCTATAAAGCTATCGTCGCTCGCCGTCTCTTGCGAAAGCGCCCCTCATCCGCAGGCCCAGCCGTGGTGGTGGTGGGCAACTTGACGGTGGGTGGCGTTGGCAAAACACCGGTGGTGGCGGCGTTGTGTGAGTGGCTGCAAGGTCAGGGGCTCTCTGCGGGGATTATTACGCGGGGTTACGGAGGGCGTAATGGTCACTATCCTTTGGCCGTCACCGCCAACACACCAGTCGCTGAATGCGGGGATGAGGCATTATTGCTGCATCTAAGAACCGGAGCTCCAGTGGTGGTTGACCCCAATCGGGTGGCGGCACTCAACCATCTGGTGCAAACCTATCAGGTCGATGTTGTCATCAGCGATGACGGACTCCAGCACTACCCGTTGCCACGGGATGTGGAAATTGTGGTTGTCGATGGTAGCCGCCAGTTTGGCAATGGCCATTGTCTGCCGGTTGGTCCTTTGCGGGAGCCTGTTGGCAGGCTGAATTGCGTAGACCTTATTCTGCAAAATGGTAGGGGGTTAGGCCCGGTGCTTCCTGGCGCTATGGTGTTTGATCTGCAGCCGGACGCTTGGCTAAATGTGCAGACGGGCCAAGCGCTGGCACTTAACAGCTTCGATCGTTCGGTGAGTTACCAGGCCGTGGCCGGCATTGGCAACCCGGCGCGATTTTTCGCCTCGCTCAATGAGTTAGGGGTGCGTTATTCCGCCCATGAGTTTGGTGATCACCACCTCTTTACGCCAATGGACCTGCAGGCTTTAGGTGACGAGCCGATTGTAATGACAGAAAAAGACGCGGTTAAATGTCGCTCTTTCGCACAGGCCCACTGGTGGTATCTTAAGGTCTCGGCGCAGCTGCCGGCAGCGTTTACCGAGCAGTTGGCCAAGCGGTTGACGCATCGTTTAGGCTCCAGTAACGCCTGACAAATAACTTTCAAAGTACTTCTTAACTGATTGATTAATAAAACATGTCTTTCTCAATTATTATCCCTGCGCGCTACTCGTCCAGTCGCCTGCCGGCCAAGCCTTTAAAAGATATTGCCGGTAAACCCATGATTCAGCGCGTATATGAGCAGGCGCTGCTCTCCGAGGCGGATCAGGTCTATGTGGCTACCGATGATGACCGCATTGTCGAAGTGGTACAGGGCTTTAATGGCAATGTACTGCTCACAGATAGTGGCCACCCCTCTGGCACCGATCGCCTGCAGCAGGCCGCCAGTTTACTTGGCCTTGGTGAGGAGGAGATCCTGGTCAATGTGCAGGGTGATGAGCCACTGATTCCGCCCTCGGTGATTAATCAGGTGGCTGCCAATCTATCGTTACATCAGGCCGCCAGTGCTGCGACACTGTGCGAAGACATCGAAAGCATGGCGGACTTTGAAAACCCCAATATTGTTAAAGTGGTGAGCGACAGTCAGTCGATGGCGCTCTATTTCAGCCGGGCGCCGATTCCCTGGCCACGAGATGCCTTTGCACAAAAACCACGGCAAATGCCCGAAGGCCATCCCTGCCATCGTCATATTGGTATCTACGCCTATCGCGTGGGGCTGTTGAATCAATTTGTTCGTTGGCAAGCCGCACCGTTGGAGGGCGTGGAGAGTTTGGAGCAGCTGCGAATATTGCACCACGGTGCCAAAATTCACGTGGCTGTAGCCTGCGATCTGGTGCCCGGAGGCGTGGATACAGAAGAGGATCTTGCCAAGGTGCGCGCGCGCTTTGCCAGCAACCCGGCCAGCGCTAGCTAAGGGGGTTCCATGAGTGTTTCGGTCCTGTTTGTCTGTTTGGGTAATATCTGCCGCTCACCCACTGCCGAGGGTGTTTTCCGCCATATCGTGGCGCGTGACCCGTTAGCGAGTGAACTTGGTATCGAAATAGATTCCGCTGGAACCGGTGGCTGGCATGTTGGCAGTGCGCCAGATGCCCGTTCACAGGCGGCTGCTGCCACCCGAGGCTATGATCTAAGCCCTCTGCGTGCACGCCAGGTGGCCGAGAGCGACTTCAAACGTTTCAATTTTATCCTGGCGATGGACCGCGATAATTTGCGGGACTTGAACGCCATGGCCGAGGCCCGCGAGTATCCCGGTCATCTCGGTCTGTTGCTGGATTTCGGCGGCAGTAAAATAAAAGACGTTCCCGATCCCTACTACGGGGGGGATAACGGCTTTTATCAGGTGCTCGATTTGATCGAGGTTGCCTCTGCAAACCTGCTCCAGCACATCATCCAATGCCATGGCCGATAATGTCTTTTGAAGCCTCTCATCCTCCAGCTTTAGAGCGCTCCAAGTCACTGCGGCGCTACAACACCCTGCAACTGGACGCGACTGCCGAATACTTCGTCGAAGTCACCAGCCTACAACAACTTCAGCAGTTACTCGGCGCGTCGCCTGCCCCGCTGGCATTGGTGTTGGGTGGCGGTAGTAACGTTGTTTTGACCAGTGATATCCCTGGTTTGGTGGTGTTGAATCGCATTTTGGGCAAGCAAGTAGTTGCAGAGAGCGACACTCATCTGGAGTTGGTAGTTGGCGCCGGCGAAAACTGGGATGAGCTGGTGCGTTACTGCGTTGAGCGTGATCTTTGGGGTATCGAGAATTTAGGGTTGATTCCCGGGACCGTCGGTGCGGCACCCATTCAGAACATTGGTGCCTATGGCGTCGAGCTTGAATCGGTACTCTTGTGGCTTGATGCGTTCAACACTGAAACCGGTGAGCTGTGCCGATTTTCACGTGCAACTTGTCGATTCGGCTATCGTCACAGCCTGTTTAAAGAGGCAGATGGCCGGAAGTTCATTATTACCCAGGTGGCATTTGGTTTGAGTAAAGAGCCAATACCGCAGCTCAGTTATGGTGAACTGGCACAAAAATATGAAAATATTGATAGTAAGGATATAAAGGCGTTATCTGTCTATCAGTCCATTTGTGATATCCGCCGGGCTAAACTGCCGGATCCTCTGCATACTCCCAACGTTGGCAGTTTTTTTAAGAACCCGATTATCGAGCCACACCTATTCGCTGATCTGCTGCGGCAATACCCATCGATTCCCCATTATCTGACGGCCGATGGCGCTATTAAATTAGCTGCCGGTTGGTTGATCGACAAAGCTGGATGGAAAGGTAAGCGGGTCGGCGCCGTGGGGGTTCACGATCGCCAGGCTCTGGTGTTAATCAATCCGGGTTTGGGGAGTGCCCGTGAGGTATTGGATTTGGCGCAGAAAATTGTGGCTGATGTAGAGCGTCAATTTGGCATTGCCCTGGAGGTTGAGCCAACGATTTATCCACCAGCCAGAGATAGCTTAAGAGTGGTACCGATCGCTCCGTTAACCGAGGGGTAGGGCATCCGCAATGCAGTCGTCTCTATTCAGTGGCTGGAATCAAATTGAAGCACCTGATGCCGATATCCACTATTGGCCGGGCTGGTTAACCTATCCCGAGCAGGCTGAGTACTACCGAAAATTACAGCAATTACAGTGGCAGCAGTCGAGCCTAAGGATAGCCGGTCGGCAGATTCCCATACCCCGATTAAATGCCTGGTATGGCGACGAGGGCTGTAAGTACGGCTACTCGGGGGTAAAATTGCCACTATTGCCCTGGACTGAAGAACTGGCAGAATTACGAGGCCGTGTAGTCAAAGAGTGCAATCATCGATTTAATTCAGTGTTGGTTAATTTTTACAGAACTGGTGAAGATAGCGTTGATTGGCATGCCGATGATGAGCCCGAACTGGGCCGTAAGCCAGTAATTGCGTGTGTTAGCCTGGGTGCCATCAGGCGGTTTCATTTGAAACCTCGTCGGGTGGGAGTAGCTGCCACGCTTTCGCTGGATCTAGAACCGGGTTCACTGCTATTGATGGCAGGTGAAACGCAAAGTCATTGGCTACACAGAGTGGCAAAAACGAAAAAGCAGGTGGAGGGTAGAATCAGCCTGACCTTCAGGCAGGTTTACACAGACGATCAAAAGCTATTTCGCTAATCGGCAAAATAAACCGCTAATCCCGGGTAAGGGCTGCTGGATGGTAAATTAGCGAATGCTATAAAATACTTTAGGCGAAAATCCGACTGACTAATTGGCAAAAAAAGTCCATACTCCTTAAGTGGTTGAACACAAGTAGTAGGTCGTCTTGTTTAACGCAGCCACTGGCGTTAACCGCTAATCAGTGTTCGGATCAAGCCTGGGGAAGGAAACTCTAAAACAAAGCAAGAGGGTGGCTTCCCATAGAACTGGTGGTCAACCCGAACAAAAATTGGGGTTTACAAGGTGATCAAAATCTTAGTGGTCGACGACCATGATTTAGTACGAACGGGATTTGTTCGTATGCTAAGTGATATCGATGGCTTTGATGTGGTTGGTGAGGCCGATTGCGGTGAAAGAGCGGTAGCCATGGCTCGCGAACTTAAGCCAGATATCGTGCTTATGGATGTGAAAATGCCTGGCATAGGCGGACTGGAGGCTACTAAAAAGCTGCTCTGCGCTCATGATCGCATGAAGGTTATTGTCGTGACGGCTGTCGACGATAACATGTACCCCTCACGTCTTATGCAAGCCGGCGCTTTTGGCTACTTGACCAAAGGTACTGACCTTTCTGAAATGGTTACGGCTATAAAAACGGTGTACTCCGGCAAACACTACATGAGCAATTCCATCGCCCAGCAGATGGCACTAAAGAGCTATACCAAAGAAGTTGCCACCCCTTTTGAAAAGTTATCCGAACGCGAACTGCAAACCGCGTTAATGATTGCCAACGGCAAAAAAGCACAAACCATCGCCAACACTTTCAATGTGAGCCCCAAAACAGTAAATAGTTATCGCTACCGCATATTCGACAAACTAGAGATCAATAGCGATGTGGAATTGGCGCTGTTGGCTGTTAAGCACGGAGTGCTCGATATCGAAATCAACGAATGAACCCCACTTTGACTGCGTGGGACACCTTCCAACTAAAGTCTTCCTGATAATAGAGAATGAGTGTGCCATTGACGGGCTGGTAGCCTGCAAAGGATCGTTTCATTCGGCTAGAGCCGATAAACACACTGCATTACACTGTCGCTATGAGCGAATCTTCCACTGTACAGCAATCCTTTGATCATAAACGTTTTCTGGCGAACACGGCCGGTTGTGCCGGTGTGTACCAGATGTTTGACGGCAACAGCCAACCACTTTATGTGGGCAAAGCCAAGAACCTTAAAAAACGCCTGAGCAGCTATTTCCGAACCACTGGCCTCACTCCGAAAACGGAGGCCTTGGTTAAGCGTATCGCCTCCATTCAGGTGACTCCCACACAGACAGAGACCGAAGCGCTCATCCTCGAGCAGAATCTGATTAAATCGCAGCGGCCGCCTTACAACATACTGCTGCGCGACGATAAGTCCTACCCCTACGTCTTTTTGTCGAAAGAGGAGGCGTTCCCCCGGATAAGCCTTCATCGGGGGGCGAAAAAGGCTCAGGGTCGTTACTTTGGTCCTTTTCCGAACGTTAGCTCTGTGCGCGAGAGTTTAAGCCTGTTACAAAAGACTTTCCGTGTACGACAGTGCGAAGACAGTGTTTTCTATAATCGAACGCGCCCCTGCCTGCAGTATCAGATAGACCGCTGTAAAGGCCCCTGCGTGGGACTGGTGGAGGCTGAGGAGTATCAACGGGATGTGCGTTTTACTGAGCTCTTCCTGGAGGGGAAGTCTCAGGAGGTGATGGGTGAGCTGGTGGCGCAAATGGAGGCCGCCGCCGGTGATCTGGAATTTGAAAAGGCGGCTCGATATCGCGACCAGATCACCGCCCTGCGAAAGGTTCAGGCCGAACGGTTTGTCGAGGGTGAGCAGGGTGACCTGGATGTGTTCGCAATCGCCGAATCGTCATCGAATTTCTGTATACACGTGTTGTTTATCCGCCAGGGCAGGGTATTGGGCAGTAAGAGTTATTTCCCGCAGGATCGCTTGGGAGAGCCTGTCGGCCAAGTGCTCTCTTCCTTTGTGGCTCAATACTATCTGGGTAATCGGGTTCGCGATATTCCCGGCCAGGTGATTTTGCCGTTTGCTATCGATGATATCGATCTGATTGCCGAAGCACTACGTCAATTGCGCTCTGCCAAAGTGGAGATAAAGCACAGTGTGCGCGGTATGCGGCAGAAGTGGTTGGATCTCGCCGGGCAATCGGCGCAACAAAACCTGCTATCACGAACCAGTAGTCGAGCCAAGGTACTGAAAAAATATGAAGCGCTGCAGGAGGCGTTGGGGTTGGATGAGCAACCCGCGCGTATGGAGTGTTTTGATATCAGCCACAGCAGCGGTGAGAAGACAGTAGCCTCCTGCGTGGTGTTTGACGAGGGGGGCTCAAATCCCTCGGACTACCGTCGCTTTAACATCGCTGGTGTCACTGCGGGTGATGATTATGGGGCAATGCGGCAGGCTTTGACGCGGCGCTATAAGCGTTTGCAGGAAGGGGAGGGCAAGATCCCCGATCTGCTCATCGTCGATGGTGGCAAGGGGCAATTTGGCGTGGCCAAAGAGGTACTTGAAGAGTTGGGCGTGATGGACATTATTCTGGTGGGTATCGCCAAGGGATCAACCCGTAAGGCTGGCTTCGAAACCCTGATATTAGACGGCGGTGATCGGGAGTTGAGCCTGGACTCCACTTCTCTGGCGCTACACCTGCTGCAGGAGATCCGCGACGAAGCTCACCGCTTTGCGATTACCGGCCATCGAGCCCGCCGCGACAAAGCCAGAACCACCTCAAGCCTGGAGTCGGTCCCGGGCGTTGGCGCCAAGCGTCGCCGCGAGCTGCTGCGTCATTTTGGTGGTATCCAGGGGGTGAAAGCTGCCAGTGTTGAAGATTTATCCAAAGTTACGGGTATCAGCCGTACGTTGGCTGAGCAGATCTATCAACACTTGCAAGTGGAGTAGGTGTATTGTGCGTCTGCTGTTATGATGCCCCAGTTAGCTTTGGTGGCATCTTTCCCTGCTGTGTTATCGCTGCTGAAGCGATCAGATTATAGGCATTGGGTTAAAAAATAACCTATTGGTTTTTGAATGACGATAGCGAATCAACTTACTCTTCTGCGCATACTATTAATCCCTGCGCTAATCTTGGTTTTCTACCTGCCGTTTAAACTGAGTGCATTCTTCTCTGCGCTTATCTTCTCGTTGGCAGCCATCACCGATTGGGCCGACGGCTATATCGCCCGTAAATATAATCAATCTACCCCATTCGGGGCGTTTCTTGATCCTGTCGCCGATAAATTAATGGTGGCTGTTGCTCTGGTGCTGTTGGTTGAGGTTCACGGTTCTTCCTGGTTCGCGATACCCGCGGTGGTGATTGTCGGCCGGGAGATAGTGATATCAGCATTACGTGAATGGATGGCTGAGCTGGGTAAAAGGGCGACTGTTGCGGTATCCAGCATTGGGAAGATAAAAACCACCTGTCAGATGATCTCCATCATTGTACTGCTGTTGTTCCGTCCTGGGGTTAACGTTTATATGACTGCACTGGGTTATATCACGCTTTATGGTGCGGCCTTACTGACCCTCTGGTCGATGGTGGTCTACTTGAAAGCCGCATGGCCTGAATTAAACCCCAACAAGTCAGATCACTAGTGTATCGCCAATGGTAGTCTACGCCATTGGCCTTCGTTCATATCTGCAGCTAGTATTAAAATTATCTCATCCACAGTTATCACTGCTCACTCACCCTCTTATTGATTCGCTAAACGGCATCATGGCCGTTGCCAAAAGGAGCTAATTTTGTCTGTGGTTAAAAACCTGATTCTGCCGGTTCGATCGGGGGTCGATCTTGAAGTTGAGGTGTTTGGTGAGGAGTTGGATAAGACGGTTGTCTTGGTGGCCGGTATTAATGCGCCCGCTCAATTTTGGCCAACAGAGTTTTGCCGGAAGCTAGCTGACTTTGGCTATAAGGTTGTGCGCTACAGCAACCGTGATGTTGGCCTGTCGACAACTTTTAAGAGTGCCTACCCATTTGGTGAGTTGGTTTCAGACCTTATTGCCTTGCTGGATTATCTCGCATTAAAACCAGTCAAACTGATAGGTCATTCAATGGGTGGCTTTATCACTCAAGTGGTGGCTTGCGACTACCCTGAGTACCTCTCTTCTGCAGTTATTATCTCTGCCAGCTGTACTATTGAGGGTGAACAGCTGCAACGTTTGGGAGTGCCTGAGCGGGATATGGCTCAAGTGCGCGAACTCATGAACCATACGCCCAGCGGTAACTTTGAGCAGGACCTGCCGGGCTGGTTAGAGCATTGGGCGTTGTTAAACGGTAGCCACTCGGTTGATAGAGAGCTGGCCACCGGCTATACCAGGGCGCTTTATGTGGGTGGCCGGCGAGCCAAAGAGAGTACCTTTAATCAGCTCTATGCCTATACCACGGTGCCTAAAACTCTGGTTGACCAGGTGCGAATGCTGAAAATTCCCTGCCTGATTATGCATGGCACGGAAGACCCTTTAATGAATGTTGCCAATGGCTACGCCCTTAACAAGCTGATTTCAAATTCCCAAATAGCCACGCTCACAGGCGCAGGTCATATGTTTATGAATAATCAGTTGTGGTCGGAGATATTGGAAAACATTGTTGAGTTCTATAAGAAAATCAAGCAAACCAATTAAAGGAATGAAGACTTTTAATTTACCGGCTATACGGTGAAAAGTTTTATCTTGCGCTGCAGCTGCCACGGAAATAGAAAAATTCCAGGTGGTTCGTACCAGGTTTTAATAGGCTGGGTCATTTGGTAGGTAACAGCCATTGAATAATCCAAAAAGAAATATTCAATGGCTGTTGTTTTATGAAGGATTGCCAGCGACGGAGATTTGCTAGGCGCGGGCAAAAATATGGGTATAAACTGCCGACGCTGCGCCACCAAAACTTTGTGAGAGGGCAACATTGGCATTTTGCACCTGATTCTCTCCAGCGTTGTCGGTTAGTTGTAGAAAACATTCGACAACCTGGTAACAACCTGTCGCACCGACTGGGTGTCCTCGGGATTTTAAACCGCCAAAGGTACAGATTGGCAGCTTGCCGTCCAGATAAATATCTCCATTTTTCGCCATATCTGTGCCAGTGCCCGGATCGGCAAAACCCATCGCCTCCAAACTCAGTGCATTCATGATGGTGTAAGCATCATGCAGTTCAATCATGTCGATGTCTTTGGGCTGTACCTGTGCCTGTGCGTAGGCTCTTTGGGCGCTAACCTTTGAGGCCTTCAATTCCAAAATGGATTCGCGCAACGTCAAAGCCAAATTGTCAGTTGCGGCACTGCTGGCACGTACCTGCACAATCGGCCGGCCCATCGCTTTAGCGGCCATGGCTACATCTTTATTGGCTACTACAACGGCGGCGGCACCATCACAAATTGGAGGGGCATCAAACAGTGTAATGGGAGCAACCAATTCTCTGCCGGCTTTGTAGGTGTCTAGGTCCAAAGGTTTTCGCAGCATAGCGTTGGGATTTCTTAAGCCATTGGCATGGGAAGACATCGCAAAGCTGGCGAACTCATCATGGCCTTTTTGATAGGTATCCATATAGTGCTGCATGAGTTCGGCATTGAGGGAGATAAACGTTTTGCCCCGGCTGCCTTCTGTTGGCCAATGGCTACCAGTTTTTAACACTTCAGTCACTTCGGCGTGAGTGCGATGTGTCATCTGTTCTGCACCACAGGCAACCACGGCGTTGTACTGCTTGGAAGCAACGGCGAGTATTGCCAGCCGCACGGAGGCCGCTCCAGAAGCACAGGCCCCTTCAATAGTCATTACTTCACAACCGGTAAGGCCAGCTTCGTTGGCAATAAGTGTAGAGATTAATTGTTGGTTGCTAATCATGCCGGACATCATGTTGCCGACATAGAGCGCACCGATATCTGATGGATCCAAACCCGAGTCATTTAATGCTTTCTTCACCGCCTCACTGCCCAAGGCTGCGGGAGACGATTCAGGGTATTTACCGACAGGTAATTGACCAGCACCAATGATGTACACATCTTCCATAGTAGATTCCCCGTGATAATTTGGTCGGCCGGATAACGCGCACATAATCCTTTATGTAACCGAGTAGGTGAGACACCGTAAAACCTCTCCTAAAACCAGTGTATGTCTGATAGGGGCATATCCTGGTGGTGCATTAGTATGGTGAGCAAATATCATTCCCGTAATAAAACAGTTTATTTAAATTTTTATTTCTGTTCTTAAAACCTAACTGATAGCGGTCTATTTTTAAGTTTTCTTCGTTTGTAGCGCCGTTATAAATAGCCGTTATGCCATTCTTACGGGATTCTATTTTAATGGCAGGTTGTGCCGCTTCTCTGTTGCATTTCTTTAGTGCGTTGGCTGATGCATTTTTGTGCAGGTGCTGAGTGGTAGGGAAAGTAATTTGCCCAGCTACGAGTCCTTTTTTTACATTGTTCACCCGATTGCACTGTAGTTGTTTTAGATACGCATATCTTCTTCCAATATATTTGCTGTTTAAACGTTATGAGCCTCTTTGGAAGAGGTATCTCTACTCTTCTTTTTAGATTGTCTGATTCTTTAAGAGTAAGGTTTTTATGCTGGTTTTTGTTTTTGAGCGACTAATCATTGCAATTTCGGATGAGTTATAAATTCTGGTTATATTCCTGTGGGCTTCATCTCTGTTTATGGAATTATTTTATTTTCGGTGGCAATTAAATTTCGTTAAAAAAGGTGACTGTGTTTAGTTTATAAAAGTTGTATCGATAACTGATTATCAGCATAGATAAAATAAACAGGGCTAAGAAAAGTGCGGATGTGGCTGGTTCGAATGTCACTTTTATGCGTGTTGTTTTGCTGATATCCCATTCCCTGATAAAGGTTGAATTTTGGCTAGCTCTGGAAGCCGATGGGTTGAGTGAGATTTTTTTCTGGTGGTAGCGCGTCATTGGCAAAAAATTGATTGTAGATATTTTTAGTAAGAGATAAGGCCGGATGAATAGAGATGCCAATTGGAGAGTATCTTATTAAGGAGTGCGCATTATGTGGGAGAGGGATTGGGTGGCACCCTGGTTGGAGCCTTGGGTCGATAGCCGGGTTGATGGAACGGAGTGGCTGACGGTGGTTTATAAAAGAGGTAGTTCGGTAGGGGAGTCTTGTGGTGCCCGGGGCTGGGTTCGAGCATAGCTCGAACGCCAAGCATCGATTGAGCGAAGCGGATAGATAAAGGGGGTTGGCTGGATTAGTCCGGCTGACTCAACGGAGTGGCTGAGGGTGGTTTATAACGGAGGTAATTCGGTAGGGGAGTCTTGTGGTGCCCGGGGCTGGGTTCGAGCATCGCTCGAACGCCAATCATCGATTGCGCGAAGCGGATAGATAAAGAGGATTGGCTGGATTAGTCCGGCTGACTCAACGGAGTGGCTGAGGGTGGTTTATAAAGGAGGTGATTCGGTAGGGGAGTCTTGTGGTGCCCGGGGCTGGGTTCGAGCATCGCTCGAACGCCAATCATCGATTGCGCGAAGCGGATAGATAAAGAGGGTTGGCTGGATTAGTCCGGCTGACTCAACGGAGTGGCTGACGGTGGTTTATAAAAGAGGTGATTCGGTAGGGGAGTCTTGTGGTGCCCGGGGCTGGGTTCGAGCATAGCTCGAACGCCAATCATCGATTGAGCGAAGCGGATAGATAAAGAGGGTTGGCTGGATTAGTCCGGCTGACTCAACGGAGTGGCTGACGGTGGTTTATAAAAGAGGTGATTCGGTTGGGGAGTCTTGTGGTGCCCGGGGCCGGACTTGAACCGGCACGGCCGTGAGGCCGGGAGATTTTAAGTCTCCTGTGTCTACCGATTCCACCACCCGGGCAGTGTGGCCATATGACGTTTTGGGCGTCTATTCAGTTAGGCGCTGGTAGGAGCAGCCTAGATGAATTGGAGGCGCGAGCCGGAGTCGAACCGGCCTCAACGGATTTGCAATCCGTGGCATAACCGCTTTGCTATCGCGCCGTAAGGGTTGCAGATGTTAACTGAACTTAATCAATTTTCATAGATTTTTCTGATACTTAGCATGGCTTTAGGGGCTCTGGTCGAGCTTTCACCAGTGGCCAAGTGCCAGGCTACTGCAATGGAGGGGGTATTCTAGGGATTGGAAGCCGATAGTCAAGTTCCGAAATGGGGTTGTCTGTTGCGCCATGGCGGGTAAGGGGGATTTGTTGCCCCGGAGGGGGCGGCTGTGGAGTCAATTTGGTTGTATGGCGCATTTGGCACCTGTGCCATACAGGAGTGCCCTACGAAACCTAATTGTCTTAGCTCTGGTATTCGTAGGGCACCTCAATAAGTGAATCAACGCCTTAAAGTATACTTCCCTGAAAAGGTACTGCTTAATCCTTTCAACTAAATCCGTGAGTAGCGGCTTGGGATGAATCTGTTGTTTTTGTTGTGGTGTATCTAGCTGTTTTATAGACGGCCTTAGTTGGCCATGAATTGACCGCCGTTAATCGATAAGGTAGCGCCTGTAATAAAGCTGTTGCGCTCATCTGATAAGAATCCCGCCGCCCGGGCGATATCTCCGGTGTTGCCAAGGCGTCCGACTGGGATTTTCTGAATGATTTTTTCCAGAACGTCGGCAGGAACTGCCCTTACCATATCGGTATCCACATACCCAGGGGCGATGGCATTGACCGTAATCCCGTACTTCGCCGTTTCCAGGGCTAATGCTTTGGTGAAGCCTAACACGCCAGCTTTAGCTGCAGTGTAGTTCACCTGTCCATACTGGCCTTGTTGGCCGTTAACGGAACTGATGTTGATAATGCGGCCAAAACCTCTCTCGCGCATACCCGGTACCAACTTGTGGCAGGTGTTGTAACAGGACTTGAGGTTGGTTTCGAGAACGATATTCCAGTTCTCACAGGTCATTCTGGCGAGTACGCCGTCACGGGTAATCCCGGCGTTATTTACGATAACGTCGATTGGACCAAAATCGGATTCGATTTGGGTAAGCCCATTTTCAACGGCGTCGTAATCTGCCACGTCAAATTTCACTGCGGGAATACCCGTTCTTTCGGTGAAAGCTCGGGCGGCTTCGTCATTGCCACCATAGTTGGCAATAACTTGGTGCCCACTGGCTTGTAACTCCAAGCAGATTGCTTCACCAATACCCCTAGTACCACCAGTAACTACAGCTACTCTTCCCATTTGGATAGACTCCTATTGTTGTCCATTTAGGTTGTGTGCAAACAAACGTTCTGTTGCTTTTAAACAAGGTGCTGCTTCAGCGGTTTTCGGCCACTTAGATAGTGTGGTCTGATCGTTCCCGCTTAGTAATAGGGCGAACTCGCCCTGTCGGTTTAAGTTACAGTTCGGAATGGAGTTTCCGGTTTTGCTGTGAATCTTGTTACTGCGATTTTAAGTTTAACCTCCTTTTAGATTGCAAAATTTATTTTGATTTTGGTCGCCCCGGTTGTCGTCGGTAAATAACCGCGTTGGTCGGGTCGTGCGTAAAAGGCTTATTGAGGCTGGTACAAGCGAAAGGGAAAACGTTGCTCGATAGTTACCTAAATTCATTTAAACGTCCATGCAACTATTGTCTAGGCCATCAAATACTTGTGGGTATCGGTAAGTTGGGTAGTAGTCATAAGAAAATCAAATAAGTAATTAGCTTATTTATACCCAATATCTATTGCCGTTCTATTAATAGATTTAGTAGGCAGATTTCGTGCCGCTTTCTGTGAAAACATCTATTTTATTTGTAGTTTATGACAGTTAACTGCCAGTAAGGCGCCTACATTTTTCTGCTTGAGGGAAACTATATGAGGATGTGGTGCTCGGTTTTAACAGTACTTCAATTCGCCTATTGGTGAGTGATAACAAGTAAGGGGAAGGTTTTTATTGAATTTAGAAATATTGACCCCAAATACCGTGTTTAATCTTATGTAGGGAGCTTGAAGATGAACGACTATGTCGTAGATATAGATCAAGGCAACGCCCAACAGATGCTTATAGATGAATCTATGAAGCGGCTGGTCGTGGTCGACTTTTGGGCAGAGTGGTGCTCCCACTGCAAAACCCTTACGCCGGTTCTAGAGCGTTTGGCTGGTGAGTATGGCGGCCAGTTTCTGTTAGCTAAGGTGAATGCGGAAGAGCAGCAGATGATTGCTGGCCAGTTGGGCGTACGGAGCCTGCCCACAGTTATTCTGATAAAGGATGGCCAGCCCGTTGATGGTTTTACCGGGGCGCAACCTGAATCCGCTGTGCGTGAAGTACTGGATAAATACCTGCCCAAACCTTGGGATCTTGATCTTCAATCTGCTCGAGAGCTTATGTCTGGTGGCGATTACTCTTCCGCCTTGCCCTTGCTACGCCAAGCGCATACGAGCGCCGGAGGACAAATCGACATTACACTCACGCTGGCAGATTGTCTGTTGCAGTCGAATCGGATGGATGAAGCCGAGGAGCTGTTGGCCGAAGTGCGCATGGCGGATCAAGACGAATATTATAAAACGTTGATGGCTCGTCTGGAGTTACAGAAGCAATCTGCTAAGAGCCCTGAGATCGAAGCATTAGAGAGCGAGCTTGAGCGCAACCCTGACGATAAAGCCATACAACTGCAGTTGGCTGTTCAGTATAGTCAGAATGGTATGCACGCCGAAGCATTGGAATTGCTGTTGAAGCTGTTGCGTGGCGACATGAACTATCAAGACGGCGCGGCCAAGAAACTATTTTTGGATATGCTCGCGACCTTGGGTAAAGCTGACCCGCTGGCGATTAAATATCAACGTAGGTACTACACCTTGCTGTACTAAAACCGAATCCTTTTAGGTTTGCTTGCGGCCAACAAGTCGTGGATTTTTCAGCAAGTTAAATGGCTACTGTGGGTTGAGTGTGGTCGTGTATCCCTGGGTACTGTTACGCCGGATCGTTGCTAAAGGTAGCTGCCCAGCTGCCACCAGTTGATGTTGCAGGGCCGCCTACACAGAGGATTAATTTGGCCGGCTGGTCTTTAATCTGGTAGGTGGCCATTTAATCCTGAAAACCTTTGGCTTGCAGATTATAGAGCTGGGCGTAGAGTCCATTGTGTTTGATCAACTGTTCATGGTCTCCCTGCTCGATTACCGCACCTTTATCCAATACCAGAATGTGATCCGCGTTTCTTACGGTGGAGAAGCGATGCGAAATCAAAATAGCCATCTTTTCTGCCGTGTGCTGATGGAAAAGCTCGAATAACTGAGCTTCGGCGCGGGCATCTACCGCCGATGTCGGCTCATCGAGAATGAGAAGATCAGCCTCCGGGCGTATAAATACCCGCGAGAGTGCTATTTTTTGCCATTGCCCACCGGATAACTCCTGCCCATCCTTAAACCAGCGGCCCAATTGCGTATCGTAGCCCTTGGTTAGCCCCTCGATAAAATCATTGGCCAGTCCTTTTTCCGCGGCGTTCTGCCAGGCATTTCGGTTGTGGAAAAGCTGGTCATTGCCAGCTCCAAGATTTTCACCAGCCGTGAATTGGTAGCGCATAAAGTCTTGAAAAATAACACTGGTGCGCCGGCGAAGTGTGGCTAAATCCCAATCATTTAGCGGTGTTCCATCGAGGGTAATAACGCCCGCACTGGGCAGATAGAGACGAGTAAGCAGTTTTATTAACGTTGTTTTACCCGAGCCGTTCTCGCCAACAATGGCAAGTTTCTGGCCCGGGTGAAGAGTGAAGCTTACGTTATTTAAAGCTGGTTTGATTGCGCCGGGATAGGTGAATGAGACAGCGTCAAAGACCAAGCCGGTGTTCGGTCGGCAGCCACTTTTCAGTGTTCCGGTCTCTTGCGGTACCGGTTGCTCCAGGTATTCATAAAGATTTGAGAGGTAGAGGTTGTCTTCGTACATGCCACTCACTGCGGAAAGTGCGGAGCTGACATTGGCCTGCCCCTGCTTGAAGACCAGCAGGTACATGGTCATTTCCCCGAGGGTCAGCTGCCCGGATATTGTTGACAGAATGATCCATATATAAGCGGCATAAAAAGATACGGCACCAACACAGCCCAGGATAAACCCCCAGGTTTCGCGCCTAATCGTTAAGGCACTGTCTTCTTTAAATATCGCTTGAAATATTGCCCGGTACTTATTGAGCAGGCGTGGTCCCAGCTCAAATAGCTTTACCTCTTTAGCGCTATCTTCGCGGGCTAATAAAGTCTCGATATAGAGCTGCTGCCGAGTATCGGGAGAGCGCCAGCGGAACAAGCGGAATGCTTCTCCGGAGTATTTGGCTTCTGCAAAGAAAACGGGTAGGCCACCAATAAATAGAAGGAGGAGGGCGAGGATAGAGAACTGCCAAAGGATAATGGCAAAGCTGACCAGAGAAATCGCAAGTTGTGCAAGCAGAAAGGTCTTGTTGACCAGCGCTAGTGGGCGGACGGAGGCCTCTCGTCTGGCACGGGTAAGCTTGTCGTAGAACTCAGAGTCCTCGAACTGGCCAAGGCTCAAGGTTTGGGCCTTGACCAGAATCATCTCATTGACCCGCTGCCCTAGCTGAGCCCGCAAGAGCGATTGGCAGGCATTTATGACACGCTGGCTAAAAGCGATGCCGGTGACAATAAGTGCCTCTACCGCCACCCAGAACAGCGCTTGATTGCGCGCTTCGCTCCAGACAGCCAATTGACTGTGAGTCTCTTTGGCTGAAACCACAGCATCGACAATGAGCTGGCCTGTGTAGGCTGCGGCGGCAGGCAGCAGCCCGGCTATCACGGTCATTACCGCAAAAACAGTCGTCAGGCGCCAGGAGGTTTGCCATACCAAAAGTGCTGCGCGGGGACTAAAGGCGAAGGCTTGGCTGAAGTTCAGTAGGGGAGTTGGTAACGCTTTTATCGGGGGGCCACCTGGTGGTTCGCTGGATGATCGTCGGGGTGTAGCAACTGCCGGGAATGCTGGCATAATAGCGCCCCCACGGGCCGAAGCCCAGTGGCACATCTTGATCAAATGAGCCAGACGCTATGACCACAGAATCCACAACCCTGGTTAAGCCAGCCGTCAAACCCAACAACCCGAATTTTTCGTCCGGACCCTGCAGCAAGCGCCCGGGCTATGATTTGGCCAAATTGGATACCGCAACCTTGGGGCGATCGCACCGGGGTGCACTAGGAAAGCACGCTTTAGAGCTTTGTTGCACAGAAACGGCCCGATTGTTGAGTTTGCCTGCCGGTTACCGTGTTGGTGTAGTACCCGCCTCGGATACTGGAGCCGTTGAGATGGCGTTGTGGAGTCTACTTGGCTCCAGGCCCGTGGATGTGCTGGCCTGGGAGTCTTTTGGGCAAACCTGGGTCAGTGATATCAAGAAGCAGCTACGCCTAGATTCGGTGAACGAATTCATTGCCGACTACGGTAAATTGCCGGATCTGGCCAAGGTGAATTTCGAGCATGACGTGGTATTCACCTGGAATGGCACCACCTCAGGCGTCAAGCTGCCCAATGGGGATTGGATCTCTGATGACCGTTCCGGGCTGACTATCTGCGATGCCACTTCCGCTGTATTTGCTATGGATATGCCCTGGGAAAAGCTGGATGTCGTGACCTACTCCTGGCAAAAGGTACTCGGCGGCGAGGGGGCGCATGGCATGTTGATTCTTAGCCCGAGAGCTGTCGAGCGTTTGGAAAACTATACTCCGCCATGGCCAATGCCTAAGATATTCCGCCTAACATCTGGTGGAAAATTAAATGAGGGCATTTTCAAAGGGTCAACCATTAATACTCCCTCTATGCTCTGCGTAGCCGATTATCTGGACGCTCTTCAATGGGCTGACAGCATTGGTGGGGTTCCCGCCTTGATTGCCCGCAGTGAAGCGAACCTGGCTGCAATCCGGCAGTTTGTGGAGACGACTCCATGGATTCATTTTCTGGCTCAGGAGCCTGGTGAAATTTCAAATACCAGTGTATGTCTCTGCTTGGATGCTACCGAGCAACAGGTTAACGAACTGGTCAGGCTGTTGGAGGCTGAGGGGGTAGCTTACGACATAGCCTCCTATCGGGATGCTCCCTGTGGTATCCGGATCTGGTGTGGTGCCACTGTGCAGGTCGCCGATATAGAAAAGCTGTTGCCTTGGCTTGAATGGGGTTATCAGGAGGTTACCGCGTAATAAGATTGCAATAGTTGTTGACTAAAGTTTGCGGTGTTAGGTGGTTGGTCTCACATTTGCTTGGAACTTTTACCAGTTTTTTGGTTCAGATGTTCCGGCAGATGCCATTATGGAGTATCAATCCCCTAAATTGGTGGCTTAATTGAGTGTGATATCTTTCACAAACCTTGGTTTACCTACTTCTCATATTTGTACAGAAAGTTAAGCGAGGGTAGTCAAATTAAGCCGCGAAACCATAAAGAATGCTACGTTGGTTTTAACGTATTGCTGGTAAGTGGGGTGGTAGGGTCTCCGCTTGGTGATACGAATATACAGATTTTCGTAGCAAACAATAAATCTCAAGACGCAAACGAAAGGTACAATAATGCAAGACTATATAGAAGAGCTCCTGGAAGATGAGCTCTACGACGACGAAGATGAACTGTTGATTGATGGCGACGAGATGTAGCTCGTCGCTATCGCTTGGCCCTCAAACCAGAAGTCCATTTCTTATAATCCCGCCTCTAACTTCTCCTAAAACAACTAAGCCGACGGCCCGACTGTTTGAGCATCTTGAGTCCAACTGGATGCCGATGTCAGACCGTGGCTAGTTCCTTACCTCAGGGCATAACAAACAGCTAGTTATACCAAAACGCTGAGATTAAAGTCTGCTGTGGGTGCACCTGTCAGGATTGGGTTCTACCGCAAACCTTTTCAACTGTTCGCCCAATTAGGGAAATTGGTCACATTTAGCTCTGAGTCAAGTCGGAAAAAATTAGATCGCGGCTTGATCTCTTACAAAATATGACAAACAGGTCACAACTCGAATTCGTGCGTCTGATTTTTTGTGTCTACAATTTACTATACGCGACAGATGGGCTGTAAATTGGTTACTTACGTTCTCTACTTCACGGGAACTGCGCGCCTACCAGAAGATCCTACAAACGCCGGTTGGCGACATGTCCCTTCGGCCAGATCCACTGGAAGAATCTTTGCCGGGCAGGTTTCAAAAGTAGCATCTATAATCAGACCACCCTGTGGTCTCAGTTGTGGTGAGAATTTATGAGTTCGAGTAGTGATGAATTAGCGTCAGCGGTTGTCTTCATGAAGGGAAATACCATCGCTGCTGAGATGCTCTATTCTGAGTTCGAAGCTGTGCTTGACTCTTTCATACCGCTTCCAGATTTCGCCACGCAGAATGTCCAGGCCGTTTTCCTAAAGATTGATCAACAACTCAGGATCACTGCGGCTGTCTTCTTCTTTATATTGTTTGATCGCGACGGGTTTCCTGATAAGCGCTGGAATGTACCCCTGGATACTCTGGCTGACAGCTCTGCCCATGGGCCTAATTTAGGAGCTGGTCCTATTCGCCTGGCCTGTTATACCCAGTGCCCCATGCCATGGCAGCAGCGCAACCTTTGGGACCCGGATATGTCCCCAGGCGCTAACTCTTTCATTCTTCTACGCAAAGCCATTGCCGAAAATCGCCTTGGATTGCCCTTCAAGCCTGAACCGCCGCCCGTTAAAAAGGAAGAGGCTATCCCTACTTTAGATGCTGTTGATGAGCGGCGTATAGAGAAGGCTCTACGTGATGAGCTGGCGGATGAGGTAAAAGTGAAGCTCTATCGTGGCTTCCGCAATCGGCTGGCCAATACGTTAAAACAGCAGCGGCTGCAGTTGGCAACAGTGCGTAACAAGCATCGTCAAAAGCTGGAGGCCATAAGTCGTGAGCATCAGGCGAGGGTTGAGCGACTTAAGGCGGATAGCAAAGAGCTGCATGAGCGTATACACGGCCAAAACGTGGTGATAACAGAATTGCGGACCACTATTGATAGCCAGGCCGAAAAAATGTCGCACGTTCGTGAGTATTTTGAAGAGAAGCTGAAGAGTGCCAAAAATGTTGGTGAAGGCCAAGTATCGTTGCTTAATCAGCAATTTGAGTTGGAAGCTAAAGCCAGAATTGAGGCAGCTACCAGCGAACTAAAAGAGCAACTTCAGCTACGTGATATTGA
Source organism: Halioxenophilus sp. WMMB6 (assembly GCF_033283405.1). Taxonomy (NCBI): domain Bacteria; kingdom Pseudomonadati; phylum Pseudomonadota; class Gammaproteobacteria; order Alteromonadales; family Alteromonadaceae; genus Halioxenophilus; species Halioxenophilus sp. WMMB6. The sequence continues at coordinate 781,029 of NZ_JAWMQR010000001.1, read as the reverse complement.
AATTATGTATCTGACCGAACATCAGAAGAATCTGGTCGAAGAGCTTGATTCGATGCGGGAGGAGCGTAACAAGCTTCAAGAGTATACCGGCGATAAGATTTTGGATGATTTACATGCAGCCGGTATTAACTTTGTCGCTTACCAAACCGGGTTAGGTCATCTGAACGTCTCGAAAGAGGAGCTCACCGCTTTTATGGATAATCCGGTGGCCTTTGTCGCTGAAAAATGCGGGGTATCGCTGCCCACCTACCGCTCCTGGCTGGAGCATTTCACCAACCCAGTTTGTCAGGCCATCGCTAGGGACGGTAGTACCTGTTCCCGACAAATATCGAGAATCACCTCGCCGTTGGACTTTCACACCGGTGAGAGCGATCGATGCGAAGACCATCGCCACAACAATGTTGTAAAATTTCAATTCGGTAAATAGACAACTTTTTAAATCTGCCTGGAGCCTGGTAATCGTGGGGCTCCTGGTAAATGGCGCTTATCAGTCTGATGAGGAGTGCCATACAGCCGCCACATAAATTTAAGAATGCCATCCCCAAAAGACGCCTTTTATCTCCCTGATCCAACTCCCCTCGAAAAGATAGATTGGTCACTGGCCAAGCAGTGGGGAGTTAATTGTTGGATAAAAAGGGATGATCTTATCCACCCCAGTTGTTCGGGCAACAAGTGGTATAAGTTGATCAATAATTTGTCAGCCATGAAAAACGCTGGTTTACAACGACTGTTATCGTTTGGTGGTGGCTACTCAAACCATCTGCATGCACTGGCGTTAGTTGGAAAACTATTCGATATTGAGACTATCGGTGTGGTGCGAGGTGATTATCATACACACTTAACGCCAACGTTGGTTGATTGTCTCTCGGCTGGTATGCGTATTCACTATGTAACTAAGAGCGAGTGGAGTTTGCGGGATAGTGTAGATTTTCAGTCTGCTCTTCATGCACGCTATGGGCCTGCTTGGGTGATTCCCGAAGGCGGTAATAATAGCGAGGGTTTCTCCGGTTGCAGGTTGATTGCCAGCTCTATACTCGAGCAGCTGCCACAAAATCTCAACCGAACAGTCAACTTGTTTGTCGCCTGCGGCACAGGAACAACTATGGCAGGGTTGGTGGCAGAGCTACCAGCCCAATTTAATGTGCACGGAATTAGTGTCGTAAAAGGTGCTGACACCATTACTCAAACGATATCCGAGTATCTATCTAAGGCTAATATTCAGCCAAGGTGTCGGTGGCATGTTCACCATGAATGGCATTGTGGGGGCTATGCAAAGTTTCCTAACTACCTGGCTAATTTTGTTAATAGGTTTGAGTCAGAAACATCAATATTGCTGGACCCGGTATATACAGCTAAAGTACTCTTTGCGATAGCCCAATGGATGGAAAATGGCAGTTTGGTAATGGGGGATCATGTGGTGATGCTTCATACCGGAGGCCTCCAGGGCCGGAGAGGGGTAACCTCTCTCCAATAACCATAAAAGTATTATTCAATACTCTTCTTTGCCGCCAAATGCCTTAAACTTAGTGCTTGCTAGCTTAAAGAAGATTCACAAATAGCCAGTGAGCACACCTCAAGGACGATAAACGGTTGTATATAAAAACGACAGCTGGAATAACGGAATCGCGACTAACTATGAACGGCAAAATCGACAGCGTAAGTTCTTTTGTGCCTTTACAAGGTATTCCAGAACAGCATTTGTCTTTTCTTTTGAATAAGGCTCACTCCAGATTTTTATTCAAAGGTTCGAGCCTTAAATCCCAGAATCTGGGTCTGGAAAGTTATATTTATCTCTTCTCGGGCGAAGTGATTGTTCGTACCTTCGAGGGCGAAGAACGGGTACGGGCCACAGAAAATCTTCTACCTATCGCCTATCAACAGTATCACGCCGTTGAAATTACAGCGGTAATGGATTCTGAGTTACTAATATTCCCGGCACAGGAATTAAAACAACAGCTATGTTGGAGCCAGATGGCAGAGTTCCAGCGGGTTCAGATCGCCGGTGACCCTACACGGGATGAAGACGCCGAGTGGATTAACTTCATTTTAGATTCCAACCTTTTTTTCAAGGTGCCACCCACCAATGTCAGCGAGATTTTTTCCAAGTTAACACCGCGTGTGGTCAGTTCTGGTGATGTGATAGTTCGCCAGGGAGATGTAGGGAATGCCTGTTATTTTATAAAAGAGGGGCGAGCCAAAGTTGAGGTTGCCGACGTCGATGCCGATATGAAGAAAGTCGTCGCAGAAATTGGCCCTGGCCGATGTTTTGGCGAGGATGCGCTGGTCAATAAAACCCAACGTAACGCTACGGTCTCAATGATAGAAAACGGCGTGTTGATGCGCTTATCTAAAGATGACTTCCTGCCACTCCTAAAGCGCGACCAGGCAACCACAGTCGATTTAGACTACCTACTAGCTAAGCTTGGCCAAGATGAAGAGTGCATTATTATTGATGTACGCACTGTGCCTGAGTATCAGTTCGGCCATCTTGAGACTGCCGTTAATATCGCGCTCGATATACTTCCATTGCACCTGCCCAGACTGAATAATAGATTTGAATACATTTTGTACTCCGACTGTGGCTTTCGCAGTAATGCAGGCGCTGTTGCGCTCAGTAAGTTGGGTTACAACGCCGTTTCGCTGGAAGGTGGCCTGTCTGAAATTTACACTGGTTGTAGTGTTAATCCCAAGCTTAAGCAACTGCTGACAATCAGTCCGTATTGGGTGCGAGGGGGTTATGTGGTTTCCGACCAGCCAGTGGGTGCCACAAAATATCGTTGAGCTTCATAGCCGTCTTCTTTCGCAAAACCGACTATCTGCACCGGGGTTTTGAATTGCAGAAGCTGTTGGTGTAACGCCTGCTCTAATGCGCCTGTCGATAGTGTCTGTGGAGAGTAGTCTGCCGCGGCACCGGTAGCTAAACTTGCTGTTTCCCACTGATATATCCACTCTCTTCGCCTCAATAACCGCCAACGCCAATGGGCTTTGCCCGCAAAAAATGCAGGAGCCTGATCCATCTCCAACCAAAAACCTAAACTACACTGCGGGTTGATGGTGTTGGGTAGAGTCGATCGTAGTTGGTTGATCTCTGTCCCGGCCTTTTCTATCGGATAAAAGAGCACGCCTTTAACGTGGTATTGCTGCTGTATTCGAGCGGCTTCAAAACTGAGCTGCTCCACTTTCTGCCTACCTTCCGGAGTGGTAGCCAGCTGCAATTGTTGTATGAAAAGTTTTTCGTACTTGAGGTCGAGCCGATCTCTCTGATTAGGGCCAATCCAGTTCGCCATAACTTCAGGGTTGCTCATTGCCGGGCGTTTCAGCAGAAAAAATTTAACGGCTAATTCAGCGTGTACGGGCCGTTTTTCCAGGGTATCGATAAAGAGAAAATCAAATTCCCCGATTGTCTTGCCTGTGGTCTTGCTTTGCACCTGGATGCGGGATTGAATCTGGTCGAAACGGCATATCGCTCTGGTAAGCGCCAGCGGTTCATGGCTTAAATAACAACTAAACGCCTGTTCAAAGAGAATGCCTATGCGATTTGAGTGCGGCTCGTTCTGCAACTGGCTGGCCATCGCCGCCTGTGACTGCTGCCAACCAAGGGTCGATATCGCTGTTGGTCGTGCGGTGATGGGCACTGAAGCCGGGTTGAAGAGGTCTGGGGAGAATAGGCACCATTGCAGCTGTCGAACGGCTTCGATGTGTGTGGTGTTGATGGTGGTGATGGCTGTATGCCTCCCAATCACGCCTGGAGCTTTGCTGTTGTGGGTACACAGTATGCTACCATGGCGGCGATGACCAGAGCGTTGCCGGTATAAGCTGCGCTTTCCTGTGTATAAACCTAAAGTCTCGACATATGACTCAATTTAAAACGGTTGGCTTGGTAGGGCGGTTGGGTAGCGACACCGCGGTAGAGACAATTAAACGCCTGATTGCGTTTCTCTCGCAAACCGACTGCGCCATCATTCTGGAGAGCGATACCGCGGCTTCTCTGCCTGGAAGTGGGCTACCTGAGGTGCCGCGTGAACAGTTGGGTCCGACCTGTGACCTGGTCATAGTGGTCGGTGGCGACGGCAGCCTGCTAGGTGCTGCCCGCGCGGTGTGCGATCACGGTACTCCGCTATTGGGTGTTAACCGCGGCCGTTTGGGCTTCCTGACGGATATCTCTCCAGACGAGATAGAAGACAGGGTGGCGGACGTTTTGCAAGGCCGCTATGACAGTGAGCAACGTTTTCTCTTGGCCATGTCGGTTATGCGCGATGGCCAGAAGATAGGTGGTGGGGATGCCCTAAATGACGTGGTTATCCATCCTGGCAAATTTTTACGTATGATTGAGTTTGAGGTCTACGTGGATGGTCAATTTGTGTACAGTCAGCGCTCTGACGGCTTGATTATCTCCACCCCGACAGGTTCCACCGCTTATGCCCTGAGTGGTGGTGGGCCGCTGATGCATCCCAGCCTGGATGCCATTGAATTGGTACCAATCAATCCTCACACCTTGTCTAGCCGGCCGATGATCATCTCTGGCAGCAGCCAGGTTCGCTTGCTGGTTGGGATGCAGAATACCGCCTTTCCCCACGTCACCTGTGACGGTCAGACCCACGTGGTTACCCAACCCGGTGACGAAATTTTGGTTCACAAGAAGGGCGCTCGTTTAACCCTCATCCACCCGGTGCAACATGATTTCTACGATACCTGCCGTCGTAAGTTGGGCTGGGGTAGCCATCTGGTGGATTGACGAGGGTGTTTCTATTCACTGTGCTGAGAACTTGTTTTTGCATAGCTTATGTTAACTGCTGAAGAGCTCAACGATATCCCCGGCTTCGATGTGATCGGCGACGTTCACGGCTGCGCACAGACCTTAACCAATTTGTTGGAGCGAATGGATTATCGCTACATCAACGGCTGTTGGCGTCACCGGTCGCGAATTGCAGTGTTTGTGGGTGATATTGTCGATCGCGGGCCTCATATTCGGGAGGCGTTGGATGTGGTCTATTCCATGGTCGACCGTCGGGCGGCCGTCTGTATTATGGGCAATCATGAGTACAACGCCGTGGGCTACTGTACTCCGGCACCGCCAGAGATGGGCCGGCACTATCTGCGCGAACACAACAACCACCATAACCGGCTTATCGCCGAAACATTAGAGCAGTTTGCCGCTTATCCCGTGGAGTGGCGGGAGTATATTGAGTGGTTCACCCAGTTGCCGCTCTTTTTTGAAACTGATCACTTCCGGGTGGTGCACGCCTGTTGGGACGAGCAGCTGATTCGCAGCTATCTGAACCAATACCACAGTAACTACACCTCCATAGAGTTCATCACGCGATCGGTGATTCGCGATAGCTTCGAGGGTCGGGTGATGGACAGGCTGACACGGGGCACAGATCTACCCTTGCCAGAAGGGCGGGTCATTACCAGCCGAGATGGTTACCAGCGGCGGTTTTTCAGAACAAAATTCTGGGCGCAAGCACCGGAAACCTACGCCGATGTTGTATTTCAACCAGATCCGCTGCCGGAAGATCTACTGCATAAGGTGCTCTCCACCGAGGAGCGGGACCGTCTGCTCTTTTACGGGCATGACCAACGGCCGCTGTTTATTGGCCACTATTGGTTGCAGGGCACTCCCAAACCCATCCGTTCAAATATCGCTTGTCTCGACTACAGCGCGGTTAAATTTGGTCGCCTGGCGGCCTATCGCTTCGACCGTGAAGAGCACCTTGATGAGGGCAAATTTGTGTGGGTTTACGTCGATCCGCCTGAGTGGCGCCAGCCAGAGCCTGAGTAATCGGCTCTTATATAGAAAGTTGTCAATGCTATGAGTGGATGGTTCGTTTGCGCCCAATTCCCCGTTGAACTCGATCTCTCCCAGGTTAACCGGGTCCTGCAGGAGCGAGGTATCGAACATCGTTTCACCGAGGAGAAGGGGTATCAGTGGCTTTGGTTGTTTAATAGCCAGGATCGAGTCGAGGTGGTGGAACTACTGCGCCAATGGCAGCAGGGGCCAGTAGAGCTGCAAAACCCAGATTTCGCCGAAGCGGCGCCGAGCGCCGGTTTGGGCAACCAGATATTCCTTGCCTTTCTGTCTGCACCGGTTACCACTGCGTTGATACTGCTCGGTCTGGTTGGTACGCTGCTTGTCCACCTGGCCAAGCATCAGGGGGCCATACCCTGGATATCCTGGCTGTTTTTCTTCCCCGTTGAGTACCACCCTCCCTACATGAGTGTGGGAAGTGCAAAAGAGGCGATCTTGGCTGGCCAGGTTTGGCGTCTAATCACACCCACCTTCCTCCATTTCGATACCATGCACATCACCTTTAATGCCCTCTGGATCTGGATTTTCGGGCGCCGTATTGAGCTTTGCCTTGGCTCGCGCACGCTCTTGGTAATTAGCCTGATCATAGCGATTGCAGCCAATGTGGTGCAGGGCGTATGGGGTGAGCCGCGTCCGTTTGGAGGGCTCTCTGGGGTGGTTTATGGATTGTTGGGCTTTATCTGGGTGTGGCAGATTTTACACCGTGATAGCAGCCTAAACATTCCCACCGGCATTGTGATTTTCATGCTAGTATCGCTCCTCCTGGGGTTGGCGGGGGTTCTGGATCTCTTCGCCAGCGGTGGTATCGCCCATGGGGCACACCTGGGGGGGCTGGCTTCCGGGATGATCGTAGCGTTTCTATATGCGCAACTGCTCCGCGTCCGAGGGCCTTGAATTCGTCTGCCGCCCGCCTTGTATGAACTGGATAAGTAGTGAATACCATGGATTACCAACAGCTTTTAGAGAGCATAACGCCAGAAATCTGGCAAAACCTACGCCGGGCTATTGAGATCGGCAAGTGGCCAAATGGACAGCCTTTGACGGTAGAGCAAAGAGAAAACTGCCTTCAGGCCATTATTGCCTATGAGGCTAAAAACCTCCCGGCAGAGCAGCGCACGGGTTACGTTCCTCCCAAAAAGGCTTGCGCCAGCGACTCCCCAGCTGAGGATGAGCCATCACCGTTGAAGTGGCAGTAGTTTTGACCAGTACTATCCTGCACACCGATGCAACATCGCCACTGAGTGGTTCCTGCCAAAAAATGGCCGCCGAGCTGCAATCCGATGGTGCTATTGTCTATCACCTGCATCTGGGTGACCAGGCAACCCGAATGAATGACCACATTGGTAGGGTGGTGCGCCTGGAGTATGAGGGCGCCATTCACTGTATCCACTGTGGTCGCAAGACTAAAAAGAGCTTCTCCCAGGGCTACTGTTTTCCCTGTATGAAATCCCTAGCGCAATGTGATCAATGCGTGCTCAGCCCGGAACGTTGTCACTACTCCGCCGGTACCTGTCGTGAGCCGGAGTGGGGCGAACAGTTTTGCATGACCGATCACATTGTCTATCTCGCCAACACAACCGCCCCAAAGGTTGGCCTAACGCGCTTAAATCAAATACCAACACGCTGGATTGATCAGGGGGCAGAGCAGGCGTTACCCATAATGCGGGTTGCCACCAGGCAGCAGGCGGGCTTTATCGAAGATGTATTACGCAGCAAAGTTTCCGATAAAACCAATTGGCGGAACATGCTCAAGGGTACGGCGGAGTCAATTGATCTATCCGCGTTGCGTGATCAGCTGTTAAACGAGTGTGCAGACGAGCTTGAGGCGGTAAAAACCCGCTTTGGTTCAGAAAACTTTGAAGTTTTACAAACGCCGGTGGTCACTTTGAGATTTCCTGTGGATAGCTACCCTACGAAAATCGCCAGTTTTAATCTGGACAAAGACCCAGTCGCAGAAGGGGTGCTGATGGGTATAAAGGGCCAGTATCTGATTCTCGATTCCGGTGTTATTAATTTACGTAAATATACCGGCTACCAGCTCGGTTTTGTCGTTCAGTAACTTTGTCAGCGTCCAAGGAATGGCAATGTTGCGCTCTTCTTTAAAATGACCGTGGATATCGATTACCAACTTAAACACGGTTAAATATCATCGATTTAAGGAGTTTGTTATGCGAGATGCAGAACCTCGTGCGATCTATCTCAGAGATTACCAAGTTCCTGATTTTCTAATTGATAAAACCCACCTCCATTTTGCACTGCACCCTCAGACAACCAGAGTCACCAGCGAGCTGAAAATACGACGCAACCCTGAGGCTGAACAGAGCGATAGGGAATTGGTTCTGCATGGGCAGGAGATCGACCTGCAAAGCGTAAGTATCAACGGTAAACAGTTGAATGCCTCAGAGTATCGGGTCGACTCTGAGTCACTTACGGTATTCAATGTGCCAGAGTCGTTTACCTTTTCTACCGTTGGTTTTATATCACCCGAGCAGAATACCTCCCTTGAGGGTCTCTATAAATCGAAAACCATGTACTGCACTCAATGTGAAGCGGAAGGTTTTCGGAAGATTACCTACTACCTGGATCGGCCAGATGTGCTCAGCGAATTTACCACCACGGTGGTCGCCAACAAAGCGGAGTACCCCGTACTGTTGTCGAACGGCAATCCGGTTAAATTCGGTGACTTGGACGATGACACCCATTTTGTAACCTGGCACGACCCTTTCCGCAAACCCGCCTATCTTTTCGCATTGGTAGCCGGCGATTTGGCCGTGTTAGAAGACTCCTTTACAACCATGAGCGGTAGAGAGGTTACGCTGAAGATATTTGTTGAGGATAAAGATATCGACAAGTGTGACCACGCCATGACATCTCTGAAAAACTCGATGCGTTGGGATGAAGAGGTCTATGGCCGGGAGTATGACCTCGACATTTTTATGATTGTTGCCGTCGACGATTTCAATATGGGCGCTATGGAGAATAAAGGTCTTAATATATTTAACACCTCCTGTGTGCTCGCCAAACCGGAAACCACCACTGATTTTGGCTTTCAGCGGGTTGAATCTGTAGTTGCTCACGAATATTTTCACAACTGGTCGGGTAACCGGGTAACCTGCCGGGATTGGTTCCAATTAAGCCTGAAAGAGGGCTTTACGGTATTTCGTGACTCCGAATTTTCCGCCGATATGGGCTCGCGTACTGTTAAACGCGTAGAGGAGGTCAAACTACTGCGCACCATGCAGTTTGCGGAAGATGCCGGCCCCATGGCGCATCCCGTGCAGCCTGCCTCGTTCATAGAAATATCAAACTTCTATACCCTGACCGTTTACGAAAAGGGTGCAGAAGTCGTAAGAATGTTACACACGCTACTCGGTCCAGAGCAGTTTCGTAAAGGTTCGGATATCTATTTTGCCCGGCATGATGGTGGTGCGGCGACCATTAACGATTTTGTTGCCGCTATGGAAGAGGCCAGTGGTCGCGATCTGAAGAATTTTATGAGCTGGTATTCGCAAGCGGGTACGCCAGTGCTTAAAGTCTCTGATCAATTCGACTCAGTGGCACAAACATACACGCTTACCTTCCACCAGAGTTGCCCTTCAACTCCGGAAGCCAGCGAGTCGGAAAAGAGCCCTTATGTGATTCCAATGGCTATGGGGCTGGTGACCAGTGCCGGGCCAATAGCGCTTCAGTTCGACGCTGCTGGCGGTCATTTCGATGCCAGTCGTCCAACGCACGCCGTCCTGGAGCTAACAAAGTCGGAAGAGAGCATTACCTTCAGTGGTGTTAGCGAGCGACCGGTGCCTTCGTTGTTACGCAATTTTTCCTCGCCGGTTCGATTGCAGTTCAACTACGACAGAGACCAATTGGTTACGTTAATCACCAAAGATGACGATGGTTTCAACCGTTGGGATGCCAGCCAGCAACTGGCCGTCGCGGTTATTCATGATGCTCAGTCACAGCTTTCAGTGGGTGCCGGTATAGACATAGATGCTCGCTTGCTGACGGCGTTTGGTGCATTGCTGCAAGATCGTTATATTGATGCCGCCATGGTGGCACACATGCTGAGCCTGCCCAGTGAAGTGTTTTTAGCCGAAATTGCTGAGGTGGCCGCTGTCGATGATATTCATAAGGCGCGCTCTCTGGTCAAAAAGACCATTGCAAAATCACTGATTGCAGAGTTGAGTGATCGCTTCGCCTCTTTACCAAGCGCCGTACACTACAGCGCTACTGCCGAGCAAATTGCGGTACGCAGTCTTAAAAATATCTGTTTGGAGTATTTGGTTGCCACCGGTGAAAGCGAATGGCTACAGGCAGCCTTCAGCCAATTCACAGAAGCCAACAACATGACCGACCAAATGGCCGCGCTTACTTGCCTGGTCCACTCTGATGCGGCCGCAGCGGAACCAATGGCGGCCGCAGCGCTGGCAGCGTTTTATCAACGTTGGCAAGCCGAAGCTTTGGTGGTTAACCAATGGTTTAGTGTGCAAGCGACTGCACCCCAGCCGAATACCCTGGCCAAAGTTCGAACACTCATGGAGCACGAAGCCTTCACCTTGAAAAACCCCAACAAGGTTAGAGGGTTAATAGGTGCCTTTGCCAATAACAACCCGGTTAATTTTCACCAGGCTGATGGCCAAGGCTACGGTTTATTGTCGGAGGTGGTTATTGCGCTCAATACCAGTAACCCTCAGATGGCGGCCCGTATGCTGGCTCCACTAACGCGCTGGAAGAAGTACGATGCCAATAGGCAGGGCCTGATGAGGGCAGAGCTGCAGAAGATCGGCAAGGTTGAGTCACTGTCGAAAGATGTATTTGAAGTGATCAGCAAGAGTCTGGATTTCTAAAATTATAACCCGCTTCAACTGAGCTTGGTTGTTGTTAGAGTGACGTAGATGCTTTAGGTTAAGCTGATGTGTCTATCTGCTTGCCAGCTCGGGTACCCGATTGTTAGCGTGGGTATCCGACTGTTTTCTGTTTAGGTGCTACACCCACCGTCTTACTTCTTTTAAGCAACGCTCATAAAACACCTGTCCTGTATTTGGCGGTGTGAAATTAAAAAGAGCAGCCCTTTCTTTCACCCACCTAGAACAGCAGAAACAGAATCAAAAGCTAAACAGTTAGTGGAAATAGTCGAGGCTCTTTAATCAGCTATGGTTAAAGGTTCTATCGGGCGTTCACTCATCCCACTTGGGTTAAGCTGCTATCAGCAGGGGTTAAATAGCATCACTATCTGGTGATGTTCGGAACTGAAAGTAAATTTGTCTGTGGCTGAAACTTCACCCATTAATGTGCTTTTGCGTATTAGAACCACTTTAGCAATTTGAATATCACGATTTGCAAGGCGGTAATCCCGGTTAACAGCAGAACAAAATTTACAAAGGCATGGTCGTCGTTTACACCAGGTATGCCGCCGACATTAATACCAAAGAGGCCCGTTAAGAAGCCTAATGGCAAAAATATCGCAGTTATAACGGAGAGAACATAGAGGTTGCTGTTGAGCTTGTCAGACACGGCGCTGACTAATTCATCCATAACCACCTGAGATCTCTCCCTAATGGCATCCAGGCTTTCGATACCTCTCAGTTGGTTGTCGTGAACCTCCTGTAGCCGCCGCTCTACATCGCGTGTGAGCCAGGCCATATCTACCGTTTTCAAACTACTCAATACATCCCTCTGTGGGGCTATGTATCTTCGCAACATAATGGCTGATTTTCTAACCTCGGAGATGGAATGGCGAAGGTGTCCGGATGGCTGCTCTAAGACTTCACTTTCCAATGTGTCCATACGATCATCCAACTGATTAATGCTTATTTCTATATAGCTAATTAACGAATTACAAATTTGGGCAATATTTCGCCAAGGCTATGAGCTCCTCGACCCTCATCCAGTGTTTTAGCAACGGTCATTACGGTTTTTGATTTTCGGTAACGGAGGCTGATTAAGCGCGTTTCTGTCACCCAAAGACGGATAGCCACCATGTCCTCGGGCTCTGCACCTTCGTTGTGGTTAATGCCTCGCAGAATGATCAATAGACCTTGATCCAGTTCCAATATACGGGGCCGTGCGTCCTGATCAAGAATCGCTTTTATAGTGTGGTCATCTATATCTGAAAAAGATTCGTCTAATAATGCATCTATGCCGGGTGCGTTGGCATCAAAATGGAGCCAAAGTGGACCTTGAATATTTTGAAGGTTTTCTAAACTCTGGAAATTTTGACAACTACCTTTGCCATCAAGTTGTTTGGCGAATATCAATGGGTTGCTCGTCATGCTAAGTCATCCTGATAACGCCGCTGGGTGTAGGGGCTTTTGAACGATTGTCTCGGTGGCCTTTAGATGTGGCTCTAAACGATGGTTAAAGGTACCGGTAACGGGCATAAATCGCATAGACTAGTAATCATTACTCCATATGATTTCTGCTCGACCAATTCCCGATTTTCCGCCAGTTGTACTCTGTAAGTTGATTTTTGGCGTCAATTCAATTCGAATGCTTCCTTTCCAGGGCTGCGATGGATCGGGTGTTCGTTCAATCTCCAAATAGACTCTGTCGTTAATATATTTACCAACGCCGACATTAATGCCACTGTCACCGTTCTCGGTTGTCTCGTTATCGATTGAGATGGTGTCAACCCCTAAAATATCGCGGGTTGTTGCTATCGGGTCAAAGAAGGAGCCGCTGCCACCACGCAGTGTTTGAATCGCATAGGCCAGTTGAATGGCCTTAATTGGCGATATATTTTGTACCGACTCACCGAAAATAATATAGGAGATGATCTCGTCTTCGGGGAGGTTGGGGATAGAAGAAAAGGTGATCGTAAACTCATCGTTTTTGCCGATGACCTCGGCAATAATCTGTTTGTCGTCGTTTTCATAAACGCCCCGCACCGAAATGGCTATCGAATCGTTAACAAAGTTTACCTGGCCTTGTTCCAGATTGAACGACTTACCAAAGACGTCGAATGCTCCTCGTATAGTGCTGAATTCGCCGTTGTAATCGGGGCTTGCGGAAGAGCCTTTGATGGAGAGGTTGCCTTTTAGCTCCGCTTCTAAACCGCGGCCGCGAAGATAAGCCTGCTTGTCTGCTACGATATTAAGGTCGAACGTTAGGGTAGGGAGCTGAAACAGAGTGGCTTGTTTACTCAATTTTATCTCCTCATCATAGACCTCATGCACTTTTAACTCCGGGGTGTTTGACCCAAGATCTATATCGATAATCGCGTTAAAAGGTGTTACTTCCAGTGTGCCTTCTGCCAACAGTGATTTAAAGTCGCCGCTTAATGTAATTTTGCCGTTTGCCTGGCTGTCGATATCTGGGCGCTTGATAATGTTTGCATTCTCGGCGTTAACGTAAAAGTGAACTTTCCCGTAGTCATTTTGTTGTGGCAATTTAAGTGAGCCATCAATGCTGTAGCTGCCGTGATTGCCATCGCTTGCGTTACAGGCGTCAACGCTGATAGTTCTATTGACTGCAGAAACCGAACAGTTAAGATTCTCCAGTTTTGAACCGGTGGTGTTGTTGAAGTAGCTGGTATCCAACAATTCTACAACACCGGTTATATCTGGCTGGCTTAAGCTGCCATTTGAGCGAAGGTCACCGTCGAGGCGGCCAGTGATTTGGTGGATATCTGAATCCCATAAAAAGCTTAACGCCTGGAGATCGACGTTGGCTTTTAAGTCAATCAATATTGGCAGTTTAGTAATGTCGTCTCTTTTAACAATTAAGGCTTGGGCATAATAATCCACTGGTAACGACAGTTTCAGCCTGCCCGGTTGATGGCCGTCACGACTAATCGATGAGGCTATCTGTAACCTTTGGTTGCTGGTGGTTAAGTCTGTATCCCAGGTGATCTGGTATGGTTGCTTTTTACCGTATTTGTCATAGCCGAAAAAAGGGGCTGAATAGTGGATAGAACCTTGCAGGTTAGGTGACAGCAATGAGCCTTTGGCGGTAAGGTCTGCGTTAAATTCACCGCCTGGCACAGAGATAGAAAATAGCTCAAGTAGCGCTGTCGGCAACCTGTTCATTGCCAGAGCTATGTCCATGTCGCTATTTGAGTAGTGACCGTGACCGCTTAGCAAGGTTGCAGTTTGGTTGGTCAGTTCAAGGTGATCAACAGTCAATTTGCCACTCTGCCAATTGGCTTGGCTTTGTAGAGCAATCGGTATCTGTTGGTAATTTCCATTTAAGGTTGCATTGGTGCTGATGACAGGATTGTCGAATTGGCCCGCTATTTTTGTAGTGGCGGATACATTGGCCGTTAGGCCCGCCGGTAAACTAATGCCAGCGAGTGACAATAGGGATAAGGGTAAGTGAATAAGTTCTGTTTCTATGTTGAAAGAGCGTGCTTGCCAGTCAATGTTGCCCTTTGCCAAGCTTCTTCCTTCCGGAAAATCAACTGTTAATGAAATAATGTTTAAAGCGTTAGTCGTTAGCGTAAATTCACTTTGAGATGCGAACGGTTGCTGCTGATAGGTGCCTAATGCGCTGACGTTGAAACTTCCTTCAAGTGCCCTTATAGCGCCGCTTAAATGGCCGTTGGCTTTTTTAATTGTCGTATCAAAGGGCTTGAGCTGTTCAGCGATAGCCTCTGGTAGGGAAATATTGAAATCGTCAAGAATGGACTGCTGAAAATTGGAAACCGTAAAGTTGAGATCATTGTTCGCTCCGTTTAAGTCTACAGAGCCCTTGGCCGTTATTTGGGTGTCTGCTTTTTCGACAGTTAACTTATCGATTTGAAAATAAGTCTGGTGACCGTTGGCTGAGAGATCGACATCCAGGGTGTTAGCCTGGTATATGATTTTGCCTCTGGCCCAGCCGTCGAACTGAGGGTCGGTGATTGTATTGCTGAGCGTTAGTGATGATGAGACAACCCCACTGGGAATGGCTTGCAGCCAAGGTTGCAAGATAGCCAATGGAAACTGGTTGGTTTCTATCTTGGCGGAGAGTTTTGGATAGTTGATCTCCGCATTAATTGTGTTACTCGTCTCATCGATACGGAGCTCGCCATTGTTGATAATCAGTTGCCATGGGACTGAGGCCTGTGGGTTTCGGTTGGCCATTCGAAACAGGGCGGTTGTTGACAGTGCAACCTGGTGGTTATGGATGGGAAGCTCCAGTTTTTCGATATCAAGTCGATAGCGTTCCTGCTCGCGGGTTACATTTGCCTGAAGTGAGGCGGCTATAGGTTGGCTGATAGGTAGTTGCAGCCAATGCCCCAGCCAACCATTCTCGGGTTCAGATATCGTCGCCTCTAGCGCTATCGCATTGTGGGTGATCTGCCGGGTGTGAAGTGTAAACGAGGCTAAACCACTGGTTTGTGATTCTGCTTCCAGGTTAACGGCAAGCTCGCTCAGGCTCTCTAGAGCGGCATTCCCCTTGAGCGAGTAGCTCATTTTGTTTTCTAAAGCATAATCAGGTAGTTGTTCAGTGGGGAGTAGGGAGTCGATTATGAGTTCGCTAATTATCAGTGACGAGACGGAGATTGGCGGAATGGTTAGTGGTTCTTTAGCCGTGGTTTCTACATTGGTCTCTTGATTGGGCCGATTGAAAAATTGCTGGTGGAGATAGTAGACCTGCTTGGCTTGCAGGTGATCAATAACTACTCTCTTTTCCCAGAGTGATGCCAGATCAATTTGAATATCCAGGTTGGTGATGGTCAGCCAAGGACTCTCATTTTTGTAAAGCACCAATTTGTCGATCAGCAAGCGATTAATTTGCGGGTTGTGGAGGTTGACTAACTCCAGCGTCAGTTGTTGAGTGACAAACGGATCAGATCCATTTAGCCACTTATTAGCCTGGTCAGCCAGCCAGACTCTTCCTGCTTCTGTGCCAATTAATATAAATGCGGCGACAACTAACACCAGGAGCAATAGTAAGAGGTGGGATAGGCACCAGATTATCAAGTGCCTTGCGGGCGCTAAAAAGGCGCTCAGTCTCCGCATTCAGAAGGCCTGCCCTATGCTTATGTAGATTTGATAATCGTCATCGGCCGCTCTTTTGTCGAGTGGGAAGGCGATATCAAATCGAATGGGAGCAAAGCTTGTGTAGTAGCGAACACCAAATCCGCTGCTCCATAAAATGTCTTCGCCAACACTGGGAATGCTTTCGGCGTAGGCAAAACCGCCGTCTATAAAAGCAACTGCGCCCCATTGGCTGCCAAAGTGCAAACGGCACTCTGCTGAATACTCTTCGTAAGAGAGCCCACCTTGTGGCTCACCGTCTTCCAAAGGACCTAAAGTTTGGTACTTGTAGCCGCGTACAGAGCCGCCACCACCGACATAAAAGCGTTCGTTAGCGGGTATGTCATCGCGGCCCGCTCCGTTAATAACGCCCAGTGCAGTCCGTAGTGCTATGGTTGGCTGCCAATGGGCATTACTGAAGGTGTAGTAGGCGCTAGCGGCAATATAGGACTTTAGAAAACGTGTCTCAGTATTGTAAAGATTCCAAAATGGTTGCGTGCCGACCGCGGTCACCCAGCCTCGACGTGGGTCGAGAGGAGAGTTTCGGCGGTCGTACTCCAGGCGAAGGGGAAGGGATAATAGAGCGTAATCTTCATCGACCTGCTCTGTGACTACCTTGGAAAAATCGATCTGCAGGCCAATATCGGTGCGTATAGAGTGAGTGATTGGCCGCGAAAGTATGGTTCCCAAGCTGGCCGATTGCGATTCATAGGCATCGGTATCTTCAACCTCATACTCAGAAAAAAATGTAAGGTTTTGGTCAGGCTTGCCATAGTTGGGAATAGTGAGCTTACCGCTCAAGGCCTGTCTGGTTTGAGCGAAGTAGAGGTTGATATCGGCTTCCTGTGCCCGCGACATCAAATTTCTGTGTTGCCATCCCGCAGTTAACCCCAACCCTTCCTCTGAACGATAGCCTGCACCCAAGGAGATACTTCGGTGTTTGCGCTCCTTTACCAGTATGTCGATATCGACACCGGTATCCGTTAGGGGGTGTTCGAGCACATCGACGCTGGCCAGTAAATTAGTTTTTAACAGTGTTAAACGAGCTTCGTTGAGTGCCTTACGTTTAAAACAGGAACCTGGCTTGATGCCTAGCCTTTTTAATAGGTAATCTTCTTTAATATCTTCCAGCCCAAGTATCTCTATTTTGCCGAATACGGTATTGGGGCTATCTTTGATTATAAAGGCGATTTCTGCCGAGTGGTTTTGATGCAGTACAGCGACGTTGTAGTCCACTTTAATTTCATGGTAACAGCCACTGTTTTCCAGAAAAGTAATAAGCCGCTTTTGAGCATCCAAGACCGACTGCGCCTTTAAAGGGTCGCCAACGTGAATAAGCAGATCTAGATCTTGTGGTGTGGATTCCGGTAACTTGTAATCAATTTTACTGATTACGAACAGTGGGCCGGGTTCGACCTGGTGGATGATGATATCTTCATTGGCAATGGAGCGAACATCAGGGTCGTAGTAACCTTCAGCACGCAGTCGTTTAATTAGCAGCTGTTTTTCGAGAGTGGCAATTTTACTGGGTGAATTGTAAAGGGCGAGTTGACGGTTTTGGCTCTGTGCGGTGTTGAGTTCGTTCTCTAGAATTTTGCGAAGATTGCGGTTGTCCATCTCAATACGAAAACCTGGCTGCTCGTTGATGAAGTGTATTGTTCCCAAATCGAAGGCTGTGCAGGCGGATGAGCAGAGCAATGCAATCATTGCCAGCCATGGGTTGGTTGGAGCAGGCGGGCTACAAATCTTCCTTCGCTTGAATGCTGGCATTATTGATTGAGCGCTACAGTTGGCTGAAAGTGGGCAATATTAGGCATGGTGGTTGATCGCTCAGCTGGCGTTAGCGATTCCTAATCGTAGGTTGCCAGGGATAAGGTGATTGCCCACGGGATCTTCTATCTGACCATAAAAAGGACAATTTTACTCGCGAATCGGCGGAGTATGAAGTGGTGGTGGTAGGTGCTACCCAGGTACTTGGGCCTGTTGCGCGTTGACTGGGGGCATGGAGAAGGGGGTTAGGTAAACGCCTCTATAACGCTCAAAAACTGCTCACCGAAGGCGTCGTACTTCTTCTCTCCAACGCCATTGATCTGCATCATTTGATGGCGGTTTTGTGGTTTGTCGGTCATCATCTCCATCAACGTTGCGTCGTGGAAGATCTGATAGGCTGGCAGGCCCAGTTCCTGGGCTAACTGAGCGCGACACTCTCGTAATTTATCCCACAGAGCGCGATCTTCTTCACTCACCGACAGCTGGCGACGGCCCTTCTTCTGCTTGGTTTCTTGCTCTTCCAAGTCTCGTCTTAACCAAAGTTGCTGCTCGGAGCGAAGTAGGGGGCGAGCTAAATCGGTTATTGCCAGTGCCCCGTAGCGTTCAGCATCGACTGTGACGAACCGGCGGACTATCAATTGCCGTAAGATTGAGCGCCATTGGGCTTCGGAGTGATCTTTACCAATACCGAAGGTGGATAGCTGGTCGTGGCCGTTGTTGACGACCCGCTCATTGGCTTTACCCAGCAGCACCTCTAACACATAACCCGCACCGAACCTCTGCCCCGTTTTGTAGATGCAGCTGAGTAGTTTTTGTGCGGGTGTGGTGGCATCCCAGCGCGGCGGCGGGGTGGTACAGGTGTCGCAGTTACGACAGGGTTCTGCTGCCTCTTCACCAAAATAGGCTAGCAAGGATTGACGCCGACAGTGGGTCTCTTCACACCAGCCGAGTAGGGCATTCAGTTTTGCCCGCTCAAAGTGTTTGCGCTCGTCGCTTGCCTGCGACTGGTCGACCATCTGTTGCAACTGAATGACGTCGTTGAGTCCATAGACCATCCAGGCATCGGCGGGTTCGCCATCGCGACCGGCACGCCCGGTTTCCTGGTAGTAGGCTTCCATACTTTTGGGGAGGTCCATGTGGGCGACAAAGCGTACATCGGGTTTATCAATACCCATACCGAAGGCAATGGTCGCCACCATGATGATGGCCTCCTCCCGCAGAAACCGGCTTAAATTTTGCTCTCTAGTTTGTTTATCCAGCCCGGCGTGATAGGGCAGCGAATTGAAGCCCTGCTGCTGTAACCACTGTGCGGTCTCTTCTACTTTTTTGCGCGACAAGCAATAGACAATCCCGGATTCGTCGCGCCGCCCAGTCAAAAATTTAAGTAGCTGGTTACGGCCATTTTTGCGGGGCTGTACGCTGTAGTGAATATTAGGGCGGTCAAAACTGGATAAAAACCGCTTCGGATGTTTCAGTGCCAACCGCTCGATTATTTCCTGCTGGGTCTCTTCGGTGGCAGTGGCGGTTAAGGCAATTCGGGGTACATGACTAAAGCGCTCCGCCAACTGGCCCAGTGCCAGATAGTCAACGCGAAAGTCGTGGCCCCACTGAGAAACGCAATGGGCCTCATCGATAGCGATAAGGGAGATTGGTAGGGATTGCAGCCACTCCAGCGTCGCGCTTTGCATAAGCCGTTCTGGCGCCAGGTAGATTATGTCTATCTGTTGCGCTTGTATCGACTGGAACAGGGTACGTTTTTCATGCGGCTCCAGTGTTGAGTTTATATAGGCCGCACGGACGCCCAACTGTTGCAGTGTTAAAACCTGGTCCTGCATTAAAGCGATTAACGGGGAAACAACCAGGCCAATGCCGGGCCGGATTAATGCCGGTATCTGGTAGCAGAGTGACTTGCCCCCACCCGTTGGCATGATTACCAGGCTATCGCCACCGGCTATGGTGTGGTCAACAATCTCTGCTTGTTGACCGCGAAAGTGGCTGTATCCAAATAGCGAGGTTAGTAGGTGTAGAGCTGGATTATTCATTGCTTAGGGTAGGTTTCGTTGTCATCTATAACTTAAATTGAAGGAAGGTTTGTATTGCGTTGCCAATGTTAATTATTGATTAACTCTGATCTTGGCGGTTTACATTCCTATTCATTCGCTTAGGATTAATATCTCCGCAGATTGAATTATATACAGAGTGTTGGATGGAGCCTTGCTTAACCTTTTGGTTAATCTATGCATTAATAAGCCGCCAAGCGAACTTGGTTTTATACAACACCAGTGATTAGTGGCTGGAGATGATCCGCTGTTATTGAGTAACCAGTCATGGGTGATCAATCATGCGCTCATCAATGGTGGATTCATCATTTTCAAATTGCAATTGATGTGAACCACAGTAGTCAGCAGTATCGCGATATAGTAACGGAGATGTATCTTTGTCTGAAATAAAAAAAGTCCATGGTTTGTACGTTTTCAAAAAAAATAGCCCGACACTTGCCAAATTGCGCGACGCTCTGCCCGAGCCTAGTATTCACGGTTATAAGGTTTGGTCTTCCAGTTTTTTGATCATGGACTATCTGCAATATGAGCCCATTGAGAAAGGTAGCCGAGTACTAGACATCGGCTGTGGCTGGGGTATGCTGGGCATCTACGCCGCCAAGACCTTTAAAGCGAAGGTTACCGGAGTCGATGCTGACGAGTGGGTGTTCCCCTATCTTAGGGTCCACGCCGCCATGAATGATGTCTCTGTGGCCACAAAAACCTGTCGTTATGAGGATATCAAGCCAGCTCTCCTGGCCAAGCAGGATTTTATGGCCGGTGGTGATATCTGTTTTTGGGACGATTTGGTTGACCCACTATTCAATCTGATTGAACGAGCAGTTGCTGCCGGTGTAGGTTATATCATCATTGCCGACCCCGGCCGTTCACCTTTCATGCGTCTGGCCAGGCGTTGCAAAAAGGCGTTCAAAGCCCAATTGGTTCCCTGGCAAATTAAAACCCCTAGGTCTGATAGCGGCTACCTATTGATCATCCATTCCTAACGATACGCGGGAGCGATATGGCCCACAACATACTCATCATTGGTGGCGATGGCGATCTGGCATTGCGCAAGCTTTATCCAGCTCTGTTTGCCCTTGAGGTGGCTGGCCACCTACAAGCCGTCTCCAGCATTACTGGGTTGTCCCGCACTTCTGGTGATCGTGAGGCGCTATTTGCCAAGATGTTGCCGGGCTTGAGTGTATTAGATGGGTTTTGTGATGAGGTTTGGGATCGTTTTCGGGAGCGTATCGATGTACTTCGAGGCGACGCCAATGATCCCGCCACTTTAGGGCACTACAAGACCTCTCTGGGCGATTCCTGTGCAAATTTAATCGTTTATCTAGCCGTTCCGCCCAAAGTTTTTGGTGGTGCCTGTAAGGCATTGAAGGAAGCCGGTCTCTCTGTGCCGAGCACACGCCTGGTCGTGGAAAAACCATTAGGATCGGATCTGGAAAGCTTTCGCAGTGTCAATGCCCAAATGCGGGATAGCTTTTCGGAGTCACAGATATATCGCATAGATCACTACCTTGGCAAAGAGTCGGTACAAAACCTGCTGGCCTTGCGTTTTGCTAATGTCATGTTCGAAGCGATTTGGGGGGCAAGTTATATCGACCACGTGCAGATCACGGTAGCCGAGCGTGTGGGCGTAGAAGGGCGCAAAGAGTTCTATGAAGAGATAGGTGCGTTGCGGGACATGGTACAAAACCACTTGTTACAAGTGGTCTGTTTGTTGGCCATGGAGCCTCCCGCCAACCGGGATCCTTTTATGATTCGGGCCGAAAAGCTAAAGGTGCTTAAGAGCTTAAAACCGATCACCGACGACACGGTCAAACATTGTACAGTACGTGGCCAGTACACTGAGGGCTCGATGGGCGGTAAGGTGGTGCCTGGCTACAGCGATGAGGTTTTTGGTGAGGGCGAACCTGATAAAAAGTCCAATATCGAAACCTATGTGGCTATTCGGGCCGAAATCGATAACTGGCGTTGGGCCGGTGTACCTTTTTATTTGCGTACTGGCAAACGAATGCACACTCGGGCGTCTGAGATACTGGTTCAGTTCAAACCTCCCAGGCATGTGATATTTGGTAAAGGGCGGGCCATGAGCCCAAATCAGCTGCGTATTCAACTGCAGCCAAAAGAGGGTATAACCCTACATTTTTTGAGGAAACAGCCGGGCCTGGAGGAGCTAACCCTGGAAGAGGTGGAGCTTAATCTGACAGTGCCGGAGTCGAGCCAAAAAAATAGTTATGACGCCTACGCCCGGTTGATGCTGGAGGTTATCTCTGGTGATCAGACGCTTTTTGTCAGCGCCGAAGAGGTTGAGGCCTCGTGGTGCTGGATTGACCAAATCATCGAACAGTGGCAGCAGTACGGTATCAAAGCCAAACCCTACGCGGCCGGTTCCCAAGGGCCGGTTGATGCGGCTGTGATGATGGCACAAGACGAACGAGAATGGAGCGATTTGCAACCATGACTCTGACAATCCACGACTATGAAACTGTTAACGAGCTGGATCTGCAGCTTACTGAGTATGTAGTTCAGGTTCTGAAAACTGCCCTTGCCGAGCGGGAAACTGCCAGCCTGGTGCTTTCTGGTGGCTCTACCCCGAAAGCTTTTTTACACAACCTCTCCGAACAGGATCTCGATTGGGGTAGTGTTTATATCACTCTGGCGGACGAGCGCTGTGTATTGGATGTACACCCAGACAGCAATGCCAAAATGGTGAAAGAGCAGTTGTTGCAAAATCTGGCGTCCGAAGCCAATTTTGTTCCTTTATACATACAGGGCGAATCCGCCCTGAACTGCCAGCAACGTTTTATCAATCACCGAGTGCTGAGTGATACCTACGATTTAGTGATTCTGGGCATGGGCGGCGATGGCCATACAGCTTCAATATTCCCCGAGGCTATTGAGCGCGATCAGGCACTTAACATCAATACCCAGAGCAATGTGCTGTTAACCAATCCGGTCACCGTTAAACCATTGCGCCTGACTCAAACTCGTAAGCGCCTGTTGAATACCCGATCTCTTGCGCTCCATTTTGTGGGCGAACAAAAGCGAGCGGTCTTTGACCGGGCTGTTGAGTCGATCAATCCTAATTTGCCGATCAGCTATTTTATTCATCAAGATCTTGTGCCGCTGTCAGTCTTTTATAGCGCAGCGGCTTAGCCATAGCGCAGCGGCTTAACCATAGCGCAGCGGCCTAACAATAGCGCGGTAACTTGTTTATGCCCGAAGCCGATGAGGGCAGCAGAGCACTTGTTTGTGCCCAATGTGCCACACTCATTGGTTAAATATGCCGGTAATTAGAGCTATATAGGAGAGATTCTTGAGCGAGCTAAACGCAACGGTTAAGCGGGTAACTGATCGCATAACTGAGCGAAGCCGACAGGCGCGTGAGGCGTACCTTCAGCTAATGCACGCAACCAGGCGTGATCACCCACCACGAAAGCAGTTATCTTGCGGCAATTTGGCGCACGCCTTTGCTGCCTGCAACACCCAGGACAAATCACTGATTGCTGCCGATAGCGCCCCCAATCTCGGTATTATCACCGCTTACAACGATATGTTGTCAGCGCATCAGCCCTACAAAGATTACCCCGATCAGATCAAAACGGTGGCACATTCTCTGGGTGCGACGGCTCAGGTTGCCGGTGGTGTACCAGCAATGTGTGATGGCGTCACTCAGGGGCAGCCGGGTATGGAGCTGAGCCTGTTCAGTCGCGATGTGGTTGCCATGGCAACGGCGGTCGGCTTAAGCCACAATATGTTCGATGGCAACCTTTTCCTAGGGGTATGCGACAAAATCGTCCCTGGTTTGCTGATTGGTGCATTGTCGTTTGGCCATCTGCCTGGGATGTTTATTCCTGCTGGTCCTATGCCCTCCGGAATTTCCAACAAGGAGAAGGCGGCGCAACGCCAGAAATATGCGGCAGGGGAGATAAACGATGCCCAATTGTTGGCGGTGGAGTCTGCCTCATATCATAGCCCGGGTACCTGTACCTTTTACGGTACTGCCAACACCAACCAGTTGATGATGGAATTTCTTGGTCTGCACCTGCCCGGGGCCTCCTTTGTAAACCCCGATGACCCGCTGCGGCCACGTCTTACCGAGATGGCTGTTAAGCAACTGATCAGTAATATTCAATCGGCCTCAGGCCCTGTGCCGCTGTGCGAAACCGTTACAGAAAAGTCGCTCGTCAACGCGGTGGTTGGTCTTCTGGCAACCGGTGGCTCAACCAACCACACTTTACATTTGGTTGCGATTGCAGAGGCTGCCGGGATACAACTTACTTGGCAGGACATGGATGAACTCTCTTCGGTAGTGCCGCTATTGGCCCGTATCTATCCCAATGGCCAGGCTGATATCAACCATTTTCACCATGCCGGCGGCATGGCTTATTTGTTTGGCCAATTGCGCAGCGCCGGGCTTTTACATGAGGATGTACGCAATATTGTCGGAGCGGGGTTAGATGCCTATGAGCGAGAGCCTGAAATTTCCAACTCTGGCGAGATGGCTTGGAGCCAGCCGGTTAGGGAATCCCGGGATCACTCCGTTCTAGCGCCCATCACCCAGCCATTCTCAGCCAATGGCGGTTTACGGTTGTTAACCGGCAATCTGGGCCAGGCGGTGATAAAGATCTCTGCGGTTGCTCGAGAACACTGGCAGCTGGAGGCTCCTTGTATTGTTTTCGAGTCACAAGAGGAACTGAAGGAGGCCTTCAATCGGGGGGAGCTAGAACAGGATTTTGTTGCGGTAGTCCGTTTTCAGGGGCCAGCAGCGAATGGTATGCCTGAGCTCCACAAGATGACGCCTCTGCTTGGGGTGTTGCAGGACAAAGGCTTCAAGGTCGCCCTGGTGACTGACGGGCGCATGTCAGGCGCCTCGGGTAAGGTACCGGCTGCTATCCATTTATCTCCCGAAGCCAGTTATGGTGGCCCCATCAGCCGCCTGCAAACCGGCGATATCATTACATTGGATGCCGGCGCAGGGCTGTTACAGGTACAGCTTAGTGAAGAGGCGTTAGGGGCAAGGGATTCAGCGGTAGCGCCTACAGAATCTCTCTCTTTGGGAAGAAAGCTATTTGGCAATTTACGTCGCTCGGTGAGTACCGCCGACTTGGGTGGCAGCACTTTTCTTTTTGATAAGTGACGGCCAAAAACTGTTTACTAACTTAATTTTCGACTATGAATGCATTCCAAGCACAACTTAAACAGCTCGCGGTCATCCCTGTGGTTACTCCCTACAGCGTTAATACAACTCTTAAAATGACTGAAGCCATGCTGGCTGGTGGCATCGCCTCAGTGGAGATCACCCTTCGCACCGACTGTGCCTGGGAGTCGATAGCGGCGGTAATGGCTGAGCGGCTACCAGTGAAAGTTGGTGTCGGTACGATCACCAGCGTTGAGCTATTTAAACGTGCGCTCGATTGCGGGGCCGATTTTGCCGTTTCCCCAGGCATCACACCCAAGCTGATAGAGTACGCGGCCCAGACCAAATTGCCTTTTCTTCCGGGTATTGCCACGGCTTCCGAGTTGATGATGGGCATTGAGGCTGGGTTTGAAACCTTTAAACTTTTCCCGGCCATGGCGATCAACGCCCCAGCTTTGCTGTCCGCATTCTCAGGCCCTTTTCCCGAGACCAAATTTTGTCCGACTGGGGGCGTGAACGAGAAGAACGCCACAGAACTTCTGGCAAGAAACAACGTGATTTGCGTGGGGGGCTCTTGGATGATTCCAAAGGCCGCTGTCGAAGCACAGGAGTGGGCCAAAATTACTGAACTCAGTAAGGAGGCAATGAGTCTGGCTGGGGCAACGGTTTAATATACGAGGTCAGCATGTGTGGGCTAGGGTGGTCGATTGCCACTACCAATTGACCAGTAACGCTGCATCTCGATAAACATAAAGGAAGCGGACCAAGTAATCAGCACCAAGCCGCACAGAGCTTCCATGCCTGCAACAAAGCGAATTAATCCCATCGGGGCAATATCGCCCGTGCCTAAAGAGCTGTAAGCGGTGATAGAGAAATAGGCACAATCCCGAAGGCTGCCATCGAAGTTTCCTTCAAGTTGACCAAAAGATCCTGTTTTGATCAGTAGGTAATAGGCAATCGCGAATACCCATACCTCGGCCAAATGAGCCAGCATACTGCCTAAAACGCCGTAGGCCACGCGCATGCGTGGTCGAACAGGCAGCCTAGGTAAATGTGTCGTTAATACCCTCAATACCTCATAGTGGATAACCACGGCGATGGCAACGATGATGGCGTTTATCGAAAATATTAATAACATAGGAGTCTTAGCAGGGTTGTAGTGGACTATTGAACAGTTAATACCTGTGCTGTTGAGCCGTGGTGACATTCATCAGGGAATTATGGTGCTCAAGAGTCGTTATCACTATTTGCCCGATCTACATTGTTTCTGTGCCACACACACCTGCAGTTTGAAATTCAACTGAAGTTACAATGAGGAAGTGGTTGGCCAAATCGTCAGGCAGAATAGCATGGTTAAGGCTGATGGAAGAAGCGCTATGGGGCATTCAAAAATAAGGGATACCAAGGATTACGTTACTCGTTTGGCGTTCGTCCTGGATGCTGACTTACTGGGCCAACCTATTGCCAGGCCTCGGAAACGCCTCGCCGCTATGAGTTTGGATCTGCTATTTATCGCGCTATTGGCAAAAATGGGGGCGGGTATCATGCTAACCTTTGCCATATTACTCTGTCTGCGTAGTGCCTTTATCCTCAGAACCCGCCGTAACTCTGTCTGGCGGGCGGCCACGCTCGTTTTCATGGCCATGCTGCTTTTGCTTGGTGGTCTCTACCCAATAATAGTTGCACCCAATTACCACGCTGAGATCATGCCAAGGGGCAATGCGCCCAGCATTACTGGCTCCGGTGATGAGCAATATCAGGTCTCAGCCACTTACAATTTGAGTGAGCTTCTGGAATATTTCCCTTCGGTGAGTAAAGCCCTATTGGATCAAAAACAGGGTGAATGTGGTGAATCACCAGTAACCTGCTGGCTGCCGGTAATTCAAAAGCTGGATTCCGACATGGCCGTAGCCGGAGCTACAACCGATGAACGAAGTCGAGCCATAACCGAGTTGCTGAATGAGGCGGAGGTCCCTAAGGATGTTATTGCTAGCATCGTGACGGAGCTCCATATGGAGGCCGGGGACGAAACTACCCCAACCGCGATCGCAACGCCGATTGCTGCTGCTCCAGTGGCTGATGATGACCTTTCGGTAGTAACAGCGCCCCAGTACAGTTTGATCGGCTGGATTAAAGGGATTGCCGCAGACCTTGGCTTGAGCTTTGGTTTTGCTGCCATCTATTTCACGTTGTTCACTGCTTATTGGCAGGGGCAGACGCTTGGCAAGCAGTTATTGGGAATACGCGTAGTTCGCTTGGATGGCAACCGACTAACCTGGTGGGATGCCTTTGGCCGCTACGGAGGCTATGGTGCCGGGTTGGCGACGGGGTTGCTCGGATTCTGCCAGGTATTTTGGGATGCTAATCGAATGGCTATTCAGGACAAAATTGCTGAAACCGTAGTCATCGATTTGCGCCGTCTGAAGGCACATGATCTGATTCAAAACCAGCCGCCGCAGGTTTAAATGCTAGGAGCGGGGTGTTCTGGCAAATTGGCGTTACTGTTTTCGGTAAACCAATTTGCAGAACAGTCAATTTTTTAAATACCCAATTTACCTAATTGATCTGCAATCTCTCGCAGTACAGCGGCTAACCGGGGGTGTTCAGTCGTTAATGATGCCGCTTGTTGCTCAAGCTCTTCCAGTAAGTTGACATCCACTTTCGATGCGGTGTTTTTGCCTGTGAGTTGATCGACAATACCATCAAGAACAGAGCGTTTATCCGCCGACAGTGCCACTTCCATCTCTTTGTGGATTGTTGTCAACTCCTGCTTGAGGGCGGCCAGATCTTTATCGTTATCCATGGGAAAATCTCTCATTTATACAGTGGGCTCATTCTGGCTGCTAATGATAAGTCTGCCTTGGGAATGGGTGCAATGCTATTTTTATGGGGCTGACAGAGGGCAAATCGAAAGCAGATCTATATTCGGTTGGTTATTTTCAGGGTTGGAGAAGGTATAAGTTAGTTGCAACGATTGGTGTGAAGGCGCCATCGGCGTATTAATGGGTGAAATAACTACAGCCTGTTGCTCTTATCCTATTAATGGATAGCAGTGCTGCTTTGGTCAGGATTTAAACCGCAAATTTATTATTACCCGATGTTATTCACCCTCTCTTGGTATTGCGCTGCCTGCTATAAGAAATAGCGGTGAGTGAGGTCGTTCGGTGAGGAGTCGGCCTTTACCTAAATCGCGATTAGGACTGCACCCGTTAACCAAGCCGGTAAATCCTACTGCTTATCAATAACCGGGATTTGCGTTGATCCGGTGGCGAGGTGGTTTTCAGATTTGTTTACTAGGGTGAATCTGCCGTATTCGTTGGTATCATTTGTTGATGTTAAAAAAGAGAACTATTTACAGCCGTTAAACTAACTGGCTTCTCACAGGTCTAGTGCGTCTGAACAGAAGGGGGCAGCGGATGGCTGATGGTTGTGAAGCGGAGGGGTTTAGTTGTTCCAATCAGTGCCGGAGGGGTGGCCCAGGGCAGTTTGGTCTGCCCCAGGCTTGATGTCACCGCAGTAGGTGATTATTCGGCCATCTCTTTGAGTTTTTTCAGTGGACGAATTTTAACCTGCACGCTGGCAGGTTTAGCTTTAAAGGTGGTCTCTTCACCGGTGAATGGGTTAATACCTTTACGGGCTTTTTTGGCTGGCTTTTTAACCGTGGTGACTTTCATCAAACCTGGTAAAACGAAATCGCCACAACCTCCGCGTTTTTTCAAATGACCCGCAATGATGTTGGACAGCTCATCCAGAACAGCCTGAACCTGCTTTTTAGGTACGCTGGTGGTCTCAGAAAGCTGGTTCAGCATTTGGGTTTTGGTGTAACGCTCGGTAATAGCCTTCACTGGTTTGGCGGCTGGAGCGGCGGCTTTTGTTGCTGGGGCTTTGCTGGCGGCTGCGGGTGACTTACGGACGGCCATAGTTGGTTCCTTGTTGTTGATGTGAGTCTGTTAGAGTAGTTCAGCTCTATTGATTTATAAAATTGGTGAGCGCTTTAAGTATCCGCTTGAGGAGCCTACTGTGCTCTTCAAACTTTACTTCACCAGAGCTGGTCTTCGTTTTTTATTGATAAACGAGCTAACCACATTATATATAGTATAAAAATAACTACCGCAATAAAATTCTCGTAAAAAATAGATTCAAATCGAACCTGTTCCTTTTGTTGACAACTTAACGCCGACAGTTTCTATATTTGTAGCGAATAGTGGTCAATCCGATTCCATCTGAAACAACAAATTAACTTACGCTTGTTGATTAACACTGCCAAAACCGGGCATAGGTACGCTCATGGGCTTTGCTTAAGCGTATGCTTGTCCTCTTATTATTGGAATCGGCGCTGCTTTGAGTTCGCCGATTGCCGTTTGTGGGCTGACGCCGGTGCCGACTTTAGAAGGGGGGCTCTCCGCTTGGGGTGTGGTTCGAGATGGGGGGAGGGAATGCAGGGACTTGTGTCCTATCTTGGCCATTAGGCTATAATGGCCGCCCTTCGGGCGCAGACTGGCCAAATTCGGCCTTTCGGCCGTCTGGGCGCCTTTAAAAGTGGGGTCAGAGCCTCCACAATGGCGTTTTTGGAAGCTGTTTTTGGTATATGGGTAGAGGCACAGCGCTATGCCAATTTATGAATATGTTTGTAAACACTGTCAGCATGAGCTGGAGGCACTGCAGAAACTCTCGGATGCCCCGCTTGTGGAGTGTCCCAGTTGTAAGCAACCGGAACTGCAGAAAAAGATATCGGTGGCTGGATTTCGGTTGTCTGGCAGCGGCTGGTATGAGACTGATTTTAAATCAGGCAACAAAAAGAATTTGGCCGGTTCTGGCGAGTCCGCCGCCAAGAGTACGGATACGAGTAGCAAGACCAGCTCTGGCGGTAGTACCGACAAGCCCAGCACTGCAGCTAAGGCTAAAGACGCCGGTTAGTATTTAGGCAGCCTTGCAGTTCAGGGCTGTGATCACAAGTTAAACAGGAATTCAATATGCGTAGCCATTACTGTGGCAAAGTTAGCACTGATCTTATCGACCAGGAAGTAACTCTGTGTGGTTGGGTGGATCGTCGTCGTGACCACGGCGGTGTTATTTTTATCGATTTACGTGATCGTGAAGGTGTTGTTCAGGTGGTATTTGACCCTGACAGTGCTAATTTCAGCGAAGCCGATAAAATTCGCAGTGAATATGTCCTAAAAATCACCGGCCGGGTGAGGGCGCGTGGCGAATCCACCGTCAACCCCAATATGGCCACCGGTAAGATTGAAGTCTACGGCCTGGCCTTGGAGATACTGAACACGGCGGAAACGCCGCCATTCCCGCTTAACGAGCACTCCACGGTTGGCGAAGAGGTGCGTTTGAAGTACCGCTTCCTAGACCTGCGCCGCCACGAAATGCAGAATAATCTGAAACTTCGGGCCCAGGTGACCAGTGTTATCCGCCGCTACCTGGACGAACAGGGCTTTCTCGATCTGGAAACGCCCATTTTGACGCGAGCTACGCCTGAGGGGGCTCGGGATTACTTGGTGCCCTCCCGTACCCACGACGGCAAATTCTTCGCCTTGCCTCAATCACCTCAGTTGTTTAAACAGCTGCTGATGGTTGCCGGGTTCGATCGCTACTATCAGATTGCCAAGTGTTTTCGCGATGAAGACCTGCGTGCAGACCGGCAGCCGGAATTTACCCAGATCGATATCGAATCTTCATTTTTGTCTGACGAAGAGATTATGGCGATCACCGAGGGGATGATTCGCCAGCTGTTTATCGATGTTAAGGGTGTTGATCTTGGGGAGTTTCCCCGCATGCCTTTTGCCGAGGCAATGGCGTTATACGGCAGTGATAAGCCTGATTTGCGTATCCCGCTGCAACTGGTCGATATTAAAGATCTGCTCAAAGAGATTGAATTTAAGGTTTTTGCCGGCCCCGCTAACGATCCTGGTTCACGGGTTACGGCGCTTAAGGTTGATGGTGGCGCTGAAATTTCCCGTAAGCAGATCGACGAATACACCAAGTTCGTTGGTATCTACGGTGCCAAGGGGTTGGCCTGGATTAAGGTTAATGACCTTGGCCAGGGGGTAGAGGGGCTGCAGTCACCCATTATCAAATTCCTGGGTGATGAAGTGACCCTGAAAGTGGTAGAGCGTGTTGGTGCTAAAGACGGTGATATCATCTTCTTTGGGGCTGATAAATCTAAGGTCGTCTCTGAAGCCTTGGGTGCGTTACGCATTAAGGTGGGCCATGACCTTAACCTGTTTACCTGCGATTGGGCTCCTCTCTGGGTCGTTGACTTCCCAATGTTTGAAGAGAACGACGATGGCAGTGTAACCGCCTTGCATCATCCGTTCACCTCACCTAAATGCTCTGCAGAAGAGCTGAAGGCAGAGCCACTGGCGGCACTTTCTATTGCCTACGATATGGTGCTGAATGGCACCGAATTGGGTGGCGGCTCCATTCGTATCCACAACCAGAAAATGCAGGAAACTGTATTCGAGGTGTTGGGCATTGATGAGGCAGAACAGCGTGAGAAGTTTGGTTTCCTGCTGGACGCCCTCAAGTACGGCGCACCCCCTCACGGTGGCTTGGCGTTTGGTTTGGATCGCTTGGTGATGCTGATGACGGGTGCGGATTCCATTCGCGATGTAATCGCCTTCCCCAAAACGCAAACCGCCGCCTGTGTGATGACCGATGCTCCGGGAACAGTCGACCCCTTACAGTTACGAGAGCTGAATATCAGCCTGCGTAAAAAAGAGGCCAAAGAGACTAAATAAAAAAGCCCGCTTCGGCGGGTTTTTTGTTACTGCTCTATCTGGGTGATAGTGCCACCGGTGATACTGGCGCTACCATTGACCTCGGAATTTTCCACCCGCACCAAGTCCTCTTCCGCGAGGGAGGCCACGATACCCGCTGCGGCACTGCCAGCGACGGAGATACCCATGATGTCGAATGTAGAGCTGCTAACTCGGGAAATCGGCCCTTGCACGGTGATGTCCTGGTCGTCCATGGTTCCCGCAGCCTCCATGCGAATGGCATAGGGGTTTTGATCCTGATCGACAAACCCCCATAGCCGTACCTGAGTGTCGGCCACACCACTGCTAACAATGAGATCGTCTTCAACCAGTAGCCGATTTGCGGTGATGTTTACCTGGAATAGCTCAACTGAGGTGTCGACAGTAACCTGGCTACTGTTGAGTGGTGCCTCTAGGTAAATGCGCCGCTCATGAAATATGACGGTGTCGGCCGTTAAAATACCGGAGCTCAGATTGACACTGCCTTCTACTTCAACCTTTGCGCCAATCACCATATCGCTTGAAGAGCCGCCATAGTATTGCGTAGATGAAGTCACTTCGGCCTCCTGGTCACCCAGATAAAAAGTCCCCAAGGTGTTGCCAAAATCGGTAATGATATCCTCCATTTCCGCCGGTAAAGAGTTTATATCACTGTCGTTGTTGCTTAGTTCCGGTAGTTTGGTCTCTACGCAGGTAATGGACAGAGTGGTTGAGACAGCGTCGCCGGCGGTGAAACTTGCCAGGGGTGATGCGGTGACCTCGACCCAGTCACCATTGCTGATGTCCGGACTGCAATCGGCAACCAAACCGTTGAACTGTACTGTCTGGTCGTTCAGTAAAAAGCTGTCGTTACTTACCAGGTTTTCAACGTTGCCGGTGATTTTCCAAAAACTGCTGCCCCCTGTGGGAGCATCAACTCGGCTGGCCAATACCCCTCCAGCACGGTTGCTGTAGCCGCTCACTCGAACGACATCGCCCAGGCTCAGGTTGGCGATGTCGTCATCTTTGATGCCGTCAATCTCGGTGTCCTCGGTGACGGTAACCTCATTGGTCAGGACCATCAATGGCTGCAGCTGGGTAACCGGGCCAATCAGCAGGTGGTTGGCACGAATCTCAGTGGCGGTACCTGAACTCAAGTTGCTGGGAACGGTTTCCGAGAGGACAAAACTGGCAACCATGCCCTTGGCTAGGTCGCTGGAGTCGGCTTCCTCGCCATCGATATAGACGTTGGCACTGACCGATAGGCTGAAGTCACTGTCGTAATTGACCTCCAAAGCGCCGGCGTCAGTCAGCACTCCAATACTGGCGCCTCCGTCACTGCCGCTTGAGGTCCCATCGCTATTGGGGTCACCGCCCAACTGAAAGTTACAGGCACAAAGGCTCATGGTCAGGGAGATCGTTGTCAAAAAACGCCAATGGGCCGTCAAATGTACAGACATGGGGTAATCCGTTGAGTGTGTGAAGAGTCAATCGTAAATAGGAAATATGACAGTCAAATCAATGAAATAGCGGAGTAGGGCGCTATTGTCATACGATTTAATAGCACTGCGCCATGTATAGACGATGATTTTGCGCAATATTTCAAAACTCTGGTAATCAGCGGCTGCGGAGTTGGCGGTGTTAATCCAGTATTCAGCCAGAGAGTCTATTCTTTACTAAAAGCCTTCTCTTAGGCAGCTGCAATACCGGGCTGTGCCTGGGGGACAATAACAACTTATCTGCAAGCGATTGGGCAATATATGAACAAACGGGTTTGGCTAGTGTTATTCGCACTGGTGAGCGGTGGTTTAACCGCCTGCGGCGGAGGTAGCTCTTCGTCCAGTGGCAGTATCGGCGACGGTGGTGGTAGTGGCGGCACTACAGTTACCACCAATATCTCAGGCTTTGTCTCCTATGATTCAGTCCCTCATACGGCTGTAACCCATGGTTTAAGCTACGCCGATACCGTCGAAAAGCCCGTTCGAGGGGCCACGGTGCAACTTCTAAATGGCAGCGGTGGTGTTTTGGACGAAAGCTTCACCGATAACAATGGCAATTACCTCCTCGAGGCGCCGGCCAATACCCAGGTACGTGTTCGGGTACGGGCAGAGTCGATTTCTACCGGTACCGCCAGTTGGGATGTCTCCGTGCGGGATAACACCAGTGGCAAAGCCCTCTATGTGCTGCAGGGGGATCTGATCAATTCGGGCACCAGCGATTCTGTACGCGATCTGCACGCCGCCTCAGGCTGGAGCCTGTCGGCCAACGACTACACCGGTGAACGGGCGGCGGCGCCTTTTGCCATTCTCGATACGGTCTACAGCTCGTTACAGAGCTTTGTCGCCGTTGATGCGAATATCAATTTCCCAGCCCTGCAGGTGCTCTGGAGCGAAGACAATATTCCCCAGGATGGTGAATTGACGGCGGGCGAGATTGGTACCTCTTTTTTCACTTCTGACGGCAACGCTATCTATCTTCTTGGAGCCAAAGATTCCGATACCGACGAATTCGACAGCCACGTAATTGCCCACGAGTGGGGACACTATTTCGAGGCCAACCTGTCGAGATCGGACTCTATTGGTGGCAGTCACACATTAACCGCAGCACTGGATATGCGCCTGGCGTTTGGTGAGGGGTGGGGTAATGCGCTGTCTGCCATGGTGCTTGAAGACCCTCTCTATGTTGATTCGGGCGGACCCGCCCAAGCCTTAGGTTTTGCCATCGATGTTGAAGATAATGTCTATTCACCCGAAGGGTGGTTTAACGAGGGCTCTGTGCAGTCGATTCTGTACGACATCTATGATGGCAGCAGCGACGGCAGTGACAATCTCAATATGGGGCTGGACGAGATATACGCGGTACTTACCAGCTCCAGTTACATCAACTCAGAACTGTTCACCAGTATCCATCTTTTTATCGATACCTTTAAAACCGCAAATCCCAGTGTGGCTTCGAGTATTGATGCGCTGGCCGCGGCACAGAGTATCACTGTCGACGACGCCATGGGATCAACTGAAACCAATGCCAATGGCGTGAGTGAGCTGCTGCCTATTTATACTGAACTCAATCAGGGCGGTACCGTGCAGGTTTGTATGGTGAATGACTTTGGAAACGATAACAAACTGGGAACCCATCGCTATGTATTACTGCCCAATGTAGCTGGCGGGAGCCATACATTAACAGTAGCGCGAGCTTCTGGGGCGCTGGCTACCGATCCAGACTTTTATCTCTATCGCCGCGGAGTCTATGTCACTAAGTCAGAAGATTCGGTATCTGATATCGAGTCTTGGTCGAACACCCTAACCTCGGGTGACTACATAATGGACGTTTACGATTTTGAAAATAACGACGTTTGCTACAACGTCAGTTGGAACTGATTGGCCGGCGCTGCCACAAACTGCTTATTCAAGACGCGGTTACATTCGGGTAGCGAGCCCAATAAAAGAAGAGAAGAGATCATGTTGGCAAAACGATTAATAAGCCCTTTTGTGGTGGCGATACTGATGGCCGGTGGCTTCGCCTGTGCCGATAATCAAGATCAGCTACCGGAGAGCAGCAGTGCCCCGGGGCAGGGTTTGCGACTGGGCAGCGATTATCAGAAGCCTGGTGCACCGGTTGAGTTTCAACACAGTTACGACGGTAAGACCAAAATTTCAGAGCCGGAAATCATTGATCTGATGATCATTCCCTCGTTCGACCTGGAGCAGGTGACCGTAACCGCAACCGCAACCGATGGCTTAACCCTAACTGGCTTCGAGGCATACACCGGCGAAGGCACAGAGGGTGAACCGATTTTGCTAACCGGTACTGTTGCTTCCAATCAGGCCGGTCGTTACCACCTGAATCTGTTTGTTACCAGTGAAAACGGTAACGAGAGTGCCAGCCGCAGTTTTACGTTAACGGTTGTGGTGGGCGATGTGGCCCCAATCAGTAAACCCACAGTGCTCGACGCCAGCGGCGAAGCTGTGCGGGTACTCAATGCCGAAGAAAAACTGCAATAACGCCTTGACCTGCCGGGTGCCCCCTGACATCCTAGCACTGGATAAATAATCAGTAGAGTGGTGTTTGGGGGTATGCCCTTAATTCTGGGTGTGGATCCGGGTTCACTAAAAACCGGATTTGGCGTGATCGATTCTTTAGGTGGACGAGTGGCCTATGTGGCCAGTGGCGTTATCCGCCTACCTGCTAACGACTCCCTTCCGGCTCGCCTGAAAACCATTTTTGAGGCCCTGTCTGAAATTATCGCTGAATACCAACCCGCGGAAATGGCCATCGAGCAGGTGTTTATGGCAAAAAATGCGGGCTCAGCGTTAAAACTTGGTCAGGCTCGAGGGGCGGCGATTGTCGCTGCCGGCTTCCACGATTTACCTGTCGCTGAATATGAAGCGCGTAAGGTCAAGCAGTCTGTGGTGGGCACCGGGGCGGCTGACAAACACCAGGTTCAGCACATGGTCAAACACCTGCTGAAACTCAACAAAACACCCCAGGAAGACGCCGCTGATGCGCTTGCCATTGCGCTTTGCCATGCCCACACCCAACAACACTTAATTTCCACAGCCCGCGCGACACGATTTCGCCGAGGCCGCCTAGTGTGATATTTTGACGGCGTTTTTTGAGCTTAAGGGGCTGTAATGATTGGTCGTTTGGTTGGTGTTTTGGCTGAGAAGCACCCCCCGTATTTGTTGGTTGATGTCAATGGGGTTGGCTATGAGGTGCAAGCGCCAATGACCAGCATCTACCAGCTACCCGCAATTGGTGAAAAAGTCACCCTCTATACCCACTTTTCTGTGAGCGAAAATGCGCAGCAGCTGTTCGCCTTTAAAGATACCGTTGATCGCCAGCTGTTCCGTCATTTAATAAAGGTCAGCGGTGTTGGACCGAAGATGGCGCTGGCGATTCTCTCCGGTATAGAAACTCCCGCTTTTGTCTCTGCTATCCGCTCTGGAGCCAGTGAGATTCTGGTCAAGGTGCCGGGGGTTGGCAAGAAAACTGCTGAACGTTTGGTGGTCGAGATGCAGGACAGGCTCAAAGATTGGCCGCATGCCGGTGGCGATAGTGTCGTACCACCTGTACAGGCCGCTGGGCCGGTGGCACGGCAATCCGATATGGTAGCTGAGGCAGAGGCGGCCCTGATCGCTCTTGGCTACAAGCCTGTCGAGGCTGCGAAAGCCATTAGCCGAGTCTGCCAGCAGGAGCAGCCCGAGCGCAGTGAAGAATTGATACGCCTGGCTCTCAAGTCTATGCTGCCGGGCTAACTACCAGAGTGAACGGGCGAAACACTACTTTTTATGATCGATAAAGACCAAATTGAAGCGTCGCGCGTGGTCTCAGCCAAGGCTGAGGCTCCAGATGAATTGGTAGACAAGACCGTCCGACCCAAGTCGCTGCAGGATTACCGCGGTCAACCCAAGGTTCGAGAGCAGATGGAGATCTTCATCGCCGCTGCCAAAAAGCGCGGAGAAGCGCTGGATCACACCCTTATCTTTGGCCCTCCAGGGTTAGGCAAAACCACTCTCGCCAATATCATCGCCGCCGAAATGGGCACAGAGTTGAAGTCGACTTCGGGCCCAGTTCTGGAGAAGGCCGGTGACCTGGCGGCACTGATGACCAATCTCGAACCCGGTGATGTGCTCTTTATCGATGAGATCCATCGACTCAGCCCGGTGGTCGAGGAGGTGTTATACCCAGCCATGGAGGACTTTCAGCTGGACATTATGATCGGGGAGGGGCCTGCAGCACGCTCAATCAAGATAGACCTGCCTCCATTTACCCTGGTGGGGGCCACCACCCGCGCCGGCCTGCTTACCTCGCCGCTGCGTGATCGTTTTGGCATTGTCCAGCGCCTGGAGTTTGTCTCCCTGGCCGATTTAACCCATATCGTTTCCCGGGCGGCGGCTCTGATGGCTATCGGTATTGTCGATAGTGGTGCCGAAGAGATTGCCATGCGCGCCCGGGGCACCCCTCGAATTGCACTGCGTTTGCTGCGCCGGGTTCGCGATTACGCCGATGTAAAAGCCGATGGCGTGGTCACCCGAGAGGTGGCTGACGCAGCACTTAACATGCTTAATGTCGACGCCAGTGGATTTGATCATATGGACCGGCGTATGTTGCTTGCCGTGATTGAGAAATTTGCCGGTGGGCCGGTGGGTGTTGACAGCCTGGCCGCAGCCATCAACGAGGAGCGCGACACCATTGAGGATGTGCTCGAACCCTTTCTGATTCAGCAAGGTTATCTGGTTCGTACACCCCGGGGTCGTATGGCAACCCAGCGGGCTTTCGATCACTTTGGTCTTCGGCAACCAGAGAACCAAGGTAAGCTAGATCTGTAACCCACCCCAAAACCTGCCTCGCTCAAGAGATCTTTCATGCCCCAGTTTTCCATTCCTGTCCGAGTCTATATAGAAGATACAGATGCCGGAGGAATTGTCTTTTATGTGAACTACTTAAAATTTATGGAACGCGCGCGTACTGAATTACTGCGCAGTTTAGGGTTTGATAAGCCCGCGTTAACCAATGGTAATGGCTTGCTGGTAGTGGCCGGTGCGGATATTCAGTACAAAAAATCTGCAATTTTGGATGATTTACTAACGGTCACTGCAGAATTTGAAAAGGTGGCCCGTTCGCATGTGGTGTTTCGGCAACTGGTTTTACGTGGTGAAGCTCTGCTGTGTAGTGCGGCCGTCAAAGTAGCCTGTGTCGATCGCACCGAACTGCGGCCAAGGGCATTACCCGTTGAAGTTTATGACGCGATTAACCTTTGGCATAACCAAAAGCGTTAGTGCATTGACACCCTTGAACAATATCGTAACTATTGCTGCCGCAAGCGCTGTTGACACCTAATGGAACTCAATTCAGGTGTTAACGTCATTAATCCGAAGGCAGCAATGCGTAAACAAGCTATTTGAATTCGTTGTGGAGCTCTTATCCCATGCATCCTGGTGAAACTTTATCCATTTGGTCGTTGATCATGGGGGCCAGCCTGGTCGTCAAATTGGTGATGGCGATTTTGCTACTGGCGTCGGTCGTCTCCTGGGTAATGATCGTTAACCGAGGCTTGTTTCAAAGCCGCGCTTCACGCATGTATGCCGATTTCGAAAAACGCTTCTGGTCCGGGATCGATTTAACTCAGCTCTATAAGCAGGGCAATGCCAAGGCTGCCAGTGGCCAAGTGCTCGGAGCCGAAAATATTTTTCGAGCCGGGTTCAAGGAGTTTTCCCGTTTAAAGCAGCAGAGCTCCGCGGATCCGGGGGCGGTGATGCAGGGCACCGAACGGGCAATGCGTGTGGCTTTGGCCCGGGAGGAGGAGAAGCTTGAAGCCAACCTGCCGTTCCTGGCGAGCGTTGCTTCCGTCAGCCCCTACATCGGCCTGTTTGGCACTGTGTGGGGAATTATGTCTTCCTTCCGTGGCTTGGCGAATGTCCACCAGGCCACTTTAGCTATCGTGGCACCCGGTATTTCCGAGGCTCTGGTGGCTACCGCCATGGGTCTGTTTGCCGCCATTCCAGCGGTATTAGCCTATAACCGCTATTCAGCAAAGGCAGAGAGCTTGGCGAGCTACTACGAGACATTCTCTGAAGAGCTGAGTGCATTCCTGCACCGTAAATTACACACTGGCAACTGATTTTTAGGTAACCCGAATGCGTAATAAAAAACGCAAACCGATGGCAGAAATCAATGTTGTCCCGTACATCGATGTGATGTTGGTGCTGCTGGTGGTTTTCATGATTACCGCACCGCTGCTTATGCAGGGGGTAAAGGTGGATCTTCCGCAAGCGCCATCAGAACCAATGGATAACAAAGAGGAAGAACCGCTGATCGTCTCAGTAAAGGCTGATGGCAGTTTCTTCTTAAACCTCGGTAAAGATCAGGAATCAGCCAAGCCTTTACCAGAAATCCAAGAGACTGTAGCTAAAGTATTACGCCAAAAACCAGATACCCCGGTATTGGTATGGGGCGATTCGGCGGTTCCTTATGGTGTTGTGATTCAAGCGATGACCAGCCTGCAAGCCGCTGGTGCGCCATCGGTAGGTTTGGTAACCGAGCCAGATAGCTGATGCTTTCCAGTCAGAGTTTTAATCTGCCTTTCGCGATTGTTGTGAGTCTGGTGATTCATAGCGGGCTCATATTTTTGGTCTCTAAAGGCTGGGAAGCCTCCGTGCCTGTACATAAACCACCGGTACGTGTGGTGCAGGCGAAATTGGTACAGCTGAAACAGACCGCACCTGCGCAAAAGGCACCTCGTGTTGCTGAAAAAACACCCAAGGTGGTAGACCTAACGCAGAAAAAGCGAGAGGCAGAGGCTAAAGCGGAGCGGGAACGTCAGGCTCGGCTAAAAGCTGAACGTCGAAAAAAAGAAGCTGAGGAACGCGAGCTGGCAGAAAAGAAAGCGGCCGAGCGCAAAGCTCAGCAAGCGGCCGAGGAGGAGGCTCGCAAGCAACAGTCACTGGCTGAAGAGCTGAATCGCATGGAGCAGGAGCGGATTCAGAAGCAGCTCCAACAGGAGGTGGCGGCAGCCGAAGCAGCTGAGAAGGCCGCTCTTGCCGAGCAGCAGGCAGCGGAGACGGCACAAAGCTACGTCGCGGTTATTGCCCAGCGGGTGGAGCAGTTCTGGAGCCGCCCTCCGTCAGCTCGTAAGGGTATGAAATGCGAGTTGCTGATTCAGCTTGTACCGACTGGCCGAGTGGTCAACGTTACTGTCTCCTCCAGTAGCGGCAATGCAGCATTTGACCGATCTGCTGAGCAGGCGGTATTAAAAGCAGAGCAGTTTCGCGAATTGCAGAATCTTCCACCGGAAGTTTTTGAGCAATACTTCCGACAATTGAAGCTGGTCTTTAACCCCACAGATTTACGCTTATAAAAAGCAGCTAGTATTAGCAAGGAGATTAATTTGCGTGCAGCGAAAAGCCTTTGGGTTCAATGTCTTTTATTACTGGTCTTCTTGAGCTCAAACTCTTGGGCGGAGCTGACCATTGAAATCACACAAGGTATCGATAACCCGATATCTATTGCCGTAGTTCCTTTCAAGAATGGCGCCGGTCTACCGGAAGACATCTCCGCTATTGTTGCCGCCGATTTACAACGCAGTGGCCAATTCGATCCGGTTGCTCGGGCCAATATGCTCTCATACCCGCAAGCGGCCAAAGATGTTTTCTATCGGGATTGGCGAGCTCTGGGTGTGGAGTATCTGGTGATTGGTGGACTGGAGCCAGCCGCTGGTGGTTACCAACTCTGGTTTGAACTTTATGATGTGCTAAATCAGCGGCAAGTGTTCAAAAGAATCGCTTCTGCCGCCTCTAATGACCTGAGAAGTCTCGCACACTATGCGGCAGATCTCATTTATGAAGAAATTACCGGCATACGTGGCGTTTTTTCTACTAAAATAATTTACGTTGAAGTATTACGCGATAGAGTGAACCCAAGTAACGCCACCTATCGGTTGATGTATGCCGATGCAGACGGAGCCCGCGAGCTCGAGCTGTTGAAATCAAAACAGCCGTTACTCTCTCCGCGTTGGTCGCCTGAGGGCAAGCGTGTGGCCTACGTCTCATTTGAAACTACACGGCCGGCAATATATGTGCAGGATATCGCTACGGGGCGACGACAACAGGTTACCAATTTTAAAGGGTTGAATGGGGCACCGGCTTGGTCTCCCGATGGTAAAAAACTGGCTTTTGTACTTTCCAAAGATGGTAATCCAGAGATCTACACGCTTGATCTGGCCACTGGAAAGTATCAGCGAGTAACTCGTTCCATCGCTATTGATACCGAACCAAGCTGGGCGGCTGACGGAAAAAGCATTATTTTTACCTCGAATAGGGGAGGTCAGCCACAAATTTACCAAATCAACCTTGCCAGCGGGCGCACAGAGCGCTTAACCTTCTACGGCGATTATAACGCCCGCTCTAGTCTTTCGCCGGATGGTAAAACCATGGTTATGGTGCATCGACGAGATGGTGTATTCCATATTGCCGCTCAAGATGTTGGGAGTGGGGATATTCGCATTCTTACAGAGACAGAGCTGGATGAATCGCCCAGTATCGCGCCCAACGGAGCTATGTTACTGTACGCGACACAAAACCGGGGTAAAGGTATACTGGCCGCTGTTTCGCTGGACGCTGGAGTTAAATTCCGGCTGCCATCGCAGCGGGGGGATGTACGCGAGCCAGCTTGGTCGCCGTTTTTGAATTGAGGGCTTATGCCTTGGCCATGGAAGCGTTGGGTTAGTTGGACAACCGAGGCGTAAAATAGAGTGAACTACTTTTCTGCGGGTGGTTCGCTGTTATTCGAACGATAACGGAATCACTTTATAAACTAGATTTATTTCTTAATAACTGGGAGTGAAAGACCATGAATGTGTTTAAAACGGGGTTGGGTTTGGTTGTATTGGCTATGGTATTGACGGGGTGTTCCTCCACCAGCACCCCTGAAGAGCCAGTAACACCACCTGCCGAAGATACTAGCGCTACCACCACTGGTATTGATGACTCCGGAGTTATGGCCGAGGAAGAAGAGCCAGTCGTTCTGGGTACGGTCTTTTACTTCGACTTTGATAAGTACCAACTGAAATCTGAAGCTCGCGCACTGTTAACCGCTCACGCAGAACAGCTGATCGCCTCACCACGTCAAATTCGCTTGGAAGGTCATGCTGATGAGCGCGGTTCACGCGAATACAACATGGCATTGGGTGAAAAACGTGCCACTGCAGTAAAAGAGTTCCTGGTACTGCAAGGTGTTGACCCTGCGCTGATCGAAACCATCAGCTACGGTGAAGAGAAGCCTGTTGCTCTTGGTGCTAACGAAGAGTCTTGGGCTCTGAACCGTCGCGTAGAATTGAAATAAAGCGAATTGATGTACCTATGGTTGTAAAGAACCACCGCCAGAAATCCTGGCTGGCAGCGGCGGCCCTCGTGGCCGCCGCTTTGCCAAGTTGGGCGCAGGTCAGAGTCATAGACTCCACGCCAGTCGGCAAAGCCGTTCCCAATACCAGTGTCGCTACTGTGGCGCCCGCCAATAGTGCAGCAGAATTGTATATCCGTCTGCAATCCATGGAGCAGGAGCTTCTGGAATTGCGTGGCCTGGTTGAACAGCAATCCTATGAAATTAAGCGCTTAAAACAGCAGCGCATGGATGACTACACTGACCTGGATCAGCGAATATCTGCGCTGATGTCCAAGTCTTCAAACGTTGGGCCGGTAACAACAGCCCCCAGCGTTACTACCTCCTCTCCATCCTCTTCTACAACTCTGTCTAGCAGTGAACCACCCGATGAGCGTGAACTATATAGCGATGCGCTCAATCTACTGCTCCAGAATAAAGACTTCGACGCGTCAGCTACCAAGTTAACGCAATACCTAGAGTTCTATCCCGATGGCCTCTTTGCTCCCAACGCCTACTATTGGTTGGGAGAGATCAGTTTAAGTAAACAAGATCTTCCTGGAGCTAAGCAGTGGTTCTCTGAGCTTATCAATCGCTTCCCGGGGCACGGCAAGGTCCCTGATGCGAAATTTAAACTCGGTAAGGTCTATTTCCAGTTGGGTGATAAAACCAAGGCGCGCTCTCTGTTGAGTGAAGTGGCCCAGGGTAGTAGTGCCGCAGCTCAGTTGGCTCAGGAGTTTATGTCAGTCAACTCTCTATAAGTTTCTGTCGGCCCAATGTTGGGCCGTAGATTGGCGGCTCACGGCCGTAGCCAGTTGACCCAGTAGCCCGCCTTGATGGTGGTTACTCCCTAGCCTTACCCACTCATTTTCGCTAAACTGCGCCGCTTTTTCCCCTGGGTGGCCCTACATGACCGAGCAATCACTGCGCATCACCGAGATCTTTTACTCCCTGCAGGGAGAAGGGCGTTACGCGGGTTTGCCAACCGTCTTCGTGCGTTTAACCGGTTGTCCCTTACGTTGCCGCTATTGTGATTCCGAATATGCTTTCTTTGGCGGTGAAAAATTATCGCTGCTGGCCATTCTCGAGCAGGTAAAAAGCTTCCAGGCCAAGTTCGTTTGTGTCACTGGTGGTGAACCGTTGGCACAGCCAAATTGCCTGCCGCTACTCACCCAACTCTGTGATCTCGGCTACTCAGTTTCGCTCGAGACTAGTGGAGCTCTGTCGATAGAGGCGACCGACCAGCGGGTTTCTCGCGTTTTGGATTTAAAAACACCTGCGTCGGGAGAATCGGGCAGAAACGACTATTCCAATATTCAACACCTCACTGCACATGATCAGGTTAAATTCGTGCTCTGTGATGAGGGTGACTATCAGTGGGCAAAATTTAAACTGGATGAGCTTAATCTGGCATCGACTGGTGCTGAGCTGCTCTTTTCCCCCGCGTTTAACGAGCTTCAGGCGGACCAATTGGCGGAGTGGATACTCCAGGATCGACTACCGGTGCGCTTACAATTACAGCAGCATAAATATCTGTGGGGCGATACCCCAGGGCATTAATACCGGGCACAGGATTACAGGTTTAATTTAATGGCTACATCAAAAAAAGCGGTAGTGCTTATTTCCGGTGGGCTCGATTCAACGACTGTTTTGGCGATCGCCAAAAGTCAGGGATTCGAGTGTTACTGCATGAGCTTTGACTACGGCCAGCGACACCGGGCCGAACTGGCTGCCGCACAGCAGACTGCACAGGCGTTGGGCGCCGCAGACTACAAGGTCATCTCTCTTAATCTCAACAGCATTGGTGGTTCCGCGCTAACAGATACCAACATTGCCGTACCGGAAGCGTCCACCGAGGGCATTCCTATTACCTACGTGCCGGCCAGGAACACTGTATTCCTGTCGATTGCACTTGGTTGGGCAGAGGTGTTGGAGGCGAGTGACATCTTTATAGGGGTTAATGCGGTGGACTATTCCGGCTACCCTGATTGCCGCCCGGCGTTTATTGATGCCTTTGAGAAGATGGCTAATCTCGCCACCAAAATGGGTGTGGAAGGGAGTAAGCTCACGGTACATACACCGCTTATGAAGCTTACCAAAGGTGAAATCGTTCAACTTGGCGTCTCTTTGGGTGTGGACTACGCCAAAACCGTCTCCTGTTATCAGGCTGATGAGCAGGGCAGGGCTTGTGGCCGCTGTGATAGTTGTCGGCTACGTAAAGAGGGATTTGCCGCTGCCGGTGTTGCCGATCCTACTCCATATCAATCCTAACTTATTGTTTCGCGTGGTAATTTAGCGGCGCTTTTGGTAAAAAAAGCGCTTGAGTTTTGGATTTTTATGAGTACTATATGCGCCTCCTTCGGGGCAAAGCCCGCACCTGGTTAAGGTGGTGGTGCTACTGTAATCGTTGAAACAGCTGGCCAATTCGTTGAACAGAGCCTGTACGATTACCAGCCGTAGGCAAAGATTTTGGGTCGTTAGCTCAGTCGGTAGAGCAGTTGGCTTTTAACCAATTGGTCACTGGTTCGAATCCAGTACGACCCACCATTTATAGTTAGGTCACCGTCGATTAAAACGTCCTTTCTTAAAGGCAATTATTAACCGGTGATCC
Organism: Halioxenophilus sp. WMMB6; assembly: GCF_033283405.1. Taxonomy (NCBI): domain Bacteria; kingdom Pseudomonadati; phylum Pseudomonadota; class Gammaproteobacteria; order Alteromonadales; family Alteromonadaceae; genus Halioxenophilus; species Halioxenophilus sp. WMMB6. The sequence goes on along the minus strand of NZ_JAWMQR010000001.1, from coordinate 736,065 downwards.
CCAGACGGAACCGCTACACTCTGGTTTTAACTTCGGAGTGCCCCCTGGGATTAAACGGTCCACCAATACGTTGGTACCGTGGCTAGCTGAGTAGGCCCGAGGCGTGCTCCTTACATCGAAGAATTTGGGTCGTTAGCTCAGTCGGTAGAGCAGTTGGCTTTTAACCAATTGGTCACTGGTTCGAATCCAGTACGACCCACCATCTTGTAAACCTCCCAATGGGAGGTTTTTTTATGTCTGCTGTTCCCCGCAATCTCCACAACCGTCTTGTTAAGGCGGCCGACGGCTCGTCTTTAAACTCAATAGTGGTAAGCTGTTGCCGCCCCTAACCAACCCGAATACTGCTTATATAAATGAAAAACGAATTCGCTAGCCTCAAGGCCTATCTGGTCGGTGGCGCCGTACGTGACGAGCTGCTCGGCCTGGCGCTGGCTGATCGGGATTATGTCGTCATCGGCGCACTGCCGGAGCAGTTACTACAGCTTGGTTTCCAACAGGTGGGCAAGGACTTCCCTGTATTTCTTCACCCACAAACCAAGGAGGAGTACGCACTGGCCAGAACCGAGCGAAAAAGCGGTGTTGGTTATGGTGGCTTTGTGTGTGATTTTGGCCCGGAAGTCAGCCTGGAAGAGGATCTACAGCGTAGAGACCTGACTATTAATGCCATCGCTAAAACCGAGCAGGGCGACTACGTCGACCCCTATGGTGGTCGCCGGGATCTAGCCGAAAGAACCTTACGCCACGTTTCTCCGGCGTTTGCTGAAGATCCGCTGCGGGTATTGCGGGTTGCCCGTTTTGCTGCCCGCTTTGCCAGGCTTGGCTTCACCGTTCACCCCTCGACTTTAGCATTGATGACCGAGCTAAGCAGTAGTGGCGAGTTAGCAACACTTACTCCCGAGCGGGTCTGGAAGGAGACTCAACGGGCGCTCACTGAAGCCACCCCCAGCGAATTTTTTCGTGTGCTCAGGGCCTGTGGTGCACTGGCGCAGTTGTTTCCTGAATTGGATGCACTGTTTGGTGTGCCGCAAGCAGTCGAGCATCATCCGGAGGTTGATAGCGGCCTGCATGTCATGCTCTCTATCGATCTGGCCAGCCAACTGTTTGATAACGCACAGGTCAGCTATGCCGTACTGGTACACGATCTGGGGAAGGGGGTAACGCCTCAAAGAGAGTGGCCCCAGCATATCGACCACGAACGAAAGGGGCTGCCTTTGGTCGACGCCATGAGCCAACGCTTCAAAGTGCCCAAAGATTACGCTGCACTAGGGCGATTGGTATGCGAACACCACTTGCGTTGTCATCGTATGCTGGAGATGAAGCCCGGTTCTGTGGTGGCGTTGTTGGAGGCTTTGGATGCATTTCGTCGGCCCGAACGTGTAGCTCTGTTTGCTGCGGCCTGCGAAGCAGACGCTCGGGGGCGCAAGGGGCGGGCAGATGAGGCCTATCCCCAGGCGCAGCTGTTGCTCGACAGCATGGCCGAAGCCCGGCAGGTGGATGTCAAACCGCTATTGGCTAAGGGTTATCGTGGAGCGGAGCTCACGGAGCCTCTTCGTCAGGCTAGAATCTCGGCCGTTGCCACTCTGTTGAACCAGCAGCGCTAGTCCATAGGTGTTACTGTTTAGTGCAAATATTGATCAAATATATTGATGATATACATTATGAATTCCTTGTAAGATTATGATATTTAAAGGAATAAATTGAATAACTGTTTTTTGGGCAAACCGTGTATAATTCCTGACCCTAACACTGTGGCACTGAGTAATGAGAGGTAGGTGTGATGGAAACCATCGACAATGATGCACTTGAGCAGGCGCGTAACCTGGTTCACGACTATCTGGCACACCCGCAAACCGCGCAATTAACCGCCGAGCAGGTACTCGATTACCAAGAGCGTATTAAGCATCTGCTGCGTGAGCAGGATGCGGTGCTGGTTGCTCACTACTACACTGACCCGATGATTCAAGCACTGGCGGAAGAGACCGGTGGCTGTGTATCCGACAGCCTTGAAATGGCCCGCTTTGGTAGCCAGCACCCCGCCAAGACATTAATTGTCGCCGGTGTTAAGTTTATGGGCGAGACCGCCAAGATTCTCACCCCCGAAAAGCGCGTACTAATGCCAACTCTGGAGGCAACCTGCTCGCTTGATTTGGGTTGCCCTGTTGACGAGTTCAGCGCCTTCTGCGACCAACACCCAGACCGAACTGTTGTTGTCTACGCCAATACCTCGGCCGCGGTAAAAGCACGCGCCGACTGGGTGGTCACCTCCAGCATCGCCCTGGATGTGGTTGATTATCTGGATGCCCAGGGTGAGAAGATAATCTGGGCGCCCGACAAACACCTGGGCGACTATATTCAGCGCAAAACCAAGGCCGACATGCTCTTGTGGAACAGCGCCTGCATCGTGCACGAAGAGTTTAAAGCGAAAGGATTGGAAGATCTGAAGCTGCTCTATCCGGAAGCGGCAGTATTGGTACACCCGGAATCCCCGGCCGCGGTAATCGACTTGGCCGACGTAACCGGTTCCACATCGCAGCTGATTAACGCTGCCAAAACCCTACCGAACAAACAGTTTATCGTGGCGACCGACCAGGGCATTTTCTATAAGATGCAGCAGCAGTGCCCCGATAAAGAGCTCATTATTGCCCCGACCGCTGGTCATGGTGCCACCTGTCGCAGTTGTGCCAACTGCCCATGGATGGCAATGAACAGCCTGGAGAATTTGGTGAAGCTTTTGGAATCGCCAGAGGTGGCGGCCGCCAATGAGATAACTGTAGATCCCAAACTGGGAGAGCGGGCCATGTTGCCGCTGACCCGTATGTTGGATTTTTCCGCGGCGCGAAAATAGCCTGTCTACCACCTAGCTAAGAGGGCCTAGGCTTTGGGCTTTCAGGTTTAGGTCTCAATAGTGGGGCTGAAAGTGGAGGTGGGCTCGGGGACTTCATCAGAGATGGTAAAGTCGTCTCCATCCAGTGCGCTGCGCAGCTGCGAGACCCGTTTAGCCAGCGCTTCACCCTCATAGGCCTGTGCCGGTTGTGTTCCCCAGATGGGGTTGGGCCAGGCGCCGTCGGTTTTAAAGCGTGCCACATGGTGTATATGCAGTTGTGGCACCATATTCCCCAAGGCCGCGATGTTCATCTTGTCGGGGTCAAACATACTGACCATGGTTTCGGAGAGCGTACAAGACTCACGCAACAGCTGAATCTGGTCTTCCTCATCCAATTGGTAGATCTCTTTAATGCTGGCCCGTTGCGGCACCAGAATGCACCAGGGGTAGTTTGCGTCTTTGTGCAGCAACACCAAACTCAGGGGAAAGTGGCCGATAAGCACGGTATCGCTGACCAACGCGGCGTCGAGTTTGAACATAGATCATCCTTCGCTAATATTTGCCGCACATCACGGCCGGCAAACGACAATGTGTTGGGTTATCCTGGCAGCGATGTCTGCCGCTTTCAATAGATCACGACAAACATTTTACCCAATCGAGCCATGCCAAGGGCTCTCTGCCGGCGGTGTAACCAACGCCACTAGGCAGACCGGCATCATAGCCATAGAATACCCGCCTTTAGTAGAAACCGGGCTGAGCTACCAGCAGATGCCCCAATAACACAAAACCCCAATGAGAGAAGCCAAGCTAGCATGCGAGCGACCCAATTTTTAATAGCCACGCAAAAAGAGACCCCCGCCGACGCCGTGGTGGTGAGCCACCAGTTGATGCTGCGGGCTGGATTGATCCGCAAGATGGCCTCGGGTCTCTACAACTGGCTGCCGCTGGGTTTGCGGGTGTTGCGCAAGGTTGAGGCTGTGGTGCGTGAAGAGATGAACAACGCCGGTGCCCAGGAGCTGTTGATGCCGGTGGTGCAGCCGGCCGAGTTGTGGCAGGAGTCGGGTCGTTGGGAGCAGTATGGTGGTGAACTACTGCGTATAAAAGATCGACACGATAACAGCTTCTGCCTGGGCCCAACCCACGAAGAGGTGATCACCGACCTGATCCGTAACGAGCTTAAAAGCTATAAATCACTGCCGGTTAATTTTTACCAGATTCAAACCAAATTTCGGGATGAAACCCGCCCCCGTTTTGGCGTCATGCGCGCGCGCGAGTTCATCATGAAAGATGCCTACTCGTTTCATATCAATCAGGACTCTCTGCAAGAGACCTACGATGTCATGCATCAGGCTTACAGCACTATTTTTAGTCGCCTGGGCCTCGATTTTCGTGCGGTTGCGGCCGATACCGGCTCTATTGGTGGTTCCGGCTCCCACGAGTTTCATGTCTTGGCCGACAGCGGCGAAGATGACATCGCCTTCTCCACCGAGAGTGATTACGTCGCCAACATAGAGCTGGCCGAAGCCCTGGCACCGGCTGGAGAACGCGCGCCCGCCCACGAGGAGCTGACCGAGGTTGCCACCCCCGGTGCCCACACCGTGGAAGAGGTGGCCAAGCTGTTCCATGTGCCGCTTATGCAAGTGTTGAAGACTCTGCTGGTGAAAGGTGTTGATGCCGACACTGGCGAAGAGTGCCTGGTGGCACTGGTATTGCGCGGCGACCATGAGCTGAATGAGATCAAAGCTGAAAAGCTCGCGGTTGTTGCCGCGCCCATCACTTTTGCCTCCGAGGCTGAGATCCGCTCGGTGGCGGCTGCCGGTGCCGGTTCCATCGGGCCCAAAGGTATTCAATGTAAGGTGATTGTCGATCGCGCGGCGGCCCATGCGGCAGATTTCGTGTGTGGCGCCAACAAAGATGGCTTCCACCTAAGTGGCGTTAACTGGCTGCGTGATTTGCCGCTGCCCGAGGTGGCCGATATTCGCAATGTTGTCGCTGGCGACCCAAGCCCGGATGGTCAAGGCGTGCTGGAAATTAAGCGCGGTATCGAAGTAGGGCACATCTTCCAACTGGGCGATAAGTACAGTAAGGCAATGAACGCCGCTGTCCTGGATGAGAACGGCAAGCAACAGATTATGACCATGGGATGCTACGGTATTGGTGTCTCCCGTGTGGTGGCAGCTGCCATCGAGCAAAACCATGACGATAACGGCATTATCTGGCCACAGGCACTGGCGCCATTTGATGTGGCGTTGGTGCCGATCAACATGCACAAGTCGGAGGCGGTGGAGCAGCAGTGTGAGGCGCTCTACAGCGCGTTCAAAGCGGCGGGCATTGATGCCCTGTTTATGAACGAAGCCAAGGCGCGCCTGGGTGTGATGTTGGCCGATGTCGAACTCATGGGTCTGCCACATCAGATTATCGTCGGTGACCGAGGTCTGGAGCAGGGTGTAGTTGAGTACAAGTGCCGCAAAACCGGTGAAAAGCAGGAGATCGCCCTGGCGGATGTGGTGGCCTTCATCCAGGCGCAGCTGGGTGGCAACTGCTAAACTCATCCATAAGACCAACCAAGAGATGGGTTAATGCCAAAACCACTGGGCCTTGCTTTGCTGCTGACACTGGCGCTGTTCCTGCCGGAGCCAAGCTTCGCCGATGCGGCCCGTCCTGCTCACGTGGATGCGGAATTGCGCCAGCTGCTATTGGATACCATCGCCAATAGCAGCAGTTTTACCGATAAGTACGAGGCAGAGGTTTGGTTGGTATCCATGTCGGACCGCCTCTCCCCGTTTATCAAAGATCCCTCCGAGCGTATGGGCGTTCTGCGCCAGGTGCACCGGCTGGCAACGGCCCAGGGTGTGCAGCCGGCCCTGGTGCTGGCGGTCATTGAAGTGGAAAGCCGTTTTGATCGCTACGCGGTCTCAGTGGCTGGGGCGCAAGGGGTGATGCAGGTTATGCCCTTTTGGAAAAACGAAATTGGCCGGCCGGACGACAACCTGATAGATCTGGAAACCAATCTGCAGTACGGTATCACCATTCTCAAACACTACCTCGACAAGGAAAATGGTCGTTGGGCTGAAGCGCTGGCCCGTTACAATGGCAGTTATGGTAGTTATCGCTACGCAATCAAGGTTATGGATGCCTGGGAGAATCGCTGGAAATAACCCGTTTCGGGTAGCCAGGCAGCTCGCTCACCCCCTAATAGCTAATCGCCAATAGGCTCGCTTAAGCAACCAGATTCAAAACGCCTGTGCTATCGCTGTTCAACCTTATTAAAACCACAATTCTTAGCCTCGTTCTATGACTGCACCTTTTGTTCACCTCCGTTTGCACACCGAATTTTCCCTGGTCGACAGTATCGTCCGCATCAAGCCTCTGGTTGAAAGGGTGGCCAAGATGGGCATGCCCGCCGTGGCCGTCACCGACCAGACTAACTTTTACGGGCTGATCAAGTTCTACGGTGCCGCCCAATCGGCTGGCGTAAAGCCTATTGGTGGCGCTGATTTCTGGGTGCTGGATGGCGAAGAGAAGCCAACGCTGGTGACCCTACTGGCGATGAATCGCCAGGGTTACAAAAACATCATCGACCTTATCTCCCTGGCCTACCAGCATGGCCAGAAGCACGGAGTGGCCTACCTGCAGCGCGAGTGGATCGGCCAGCACAGCGACCATGTGATCGCCTTGAGCGGCGGGAAACTGGGCGATATTGGCCGTGCGTTGTTGAACGATAAAACCGCGCTGGCGGCGGAGCTTTTGGCTGGTTGGCAGAAGGAGTTTCCCAACCGCTTCTATCTGGAGCTGCAGCGCACCAATCGCGCCGGAGATGAAGAGTATCTGCACAGCGCGGTACAGCTGGCGGAGCAGTTTCAGGTGCCGGTGGTGGCCACCAACGACGTCCGCTTCCTCACCGAGGAGGAGTTCGAATACCACGAAGCGCGGGTCTGTATCGGTGAAGGGCGTACCCTCGATGATCCAAAACGGGAGCGACGCTACTCGGATCAGCAGTACCTGAAGAGCCCGCAAGAGATGGCAGAGCTGTTCGAAGATCTCCCCGAGGCACTGGCCAACAGTGTCGAGATTGCCAAGCGCTGTAATCTGGATATCGAGCTTGGTAACTACTACTTGCCCGATTACCCCATTCCCGATGACTTCGAACAGGATCCCTTTTTCAGCCACCACATCACCTATCACGAGCTGGAAGAGAGGGCCAAAAAGGCGATGGAGGCCAAGTGGGCTGGCCAGGAAGCGTCCCCGGAATACGCGCACATGCTGCGTACCAATGTCTTCTTCGAGAAGATATCCTACGAGGGGTTGTTTGAGCGGCTGGAGGTGATCCTTCCGGACCACCACGCGGCCGATTACCCCGCGCGCCGCAAAGAGTACACCGACCGTTTGCAGTTTGAGCTCGATATCATCATGCAGATGGGCTTCCCTGGTTACTTCCTGATCGTGATGGACTTTATCCAGTGGGCTAAAGATCACGATATTCCGGTGGGCCCCGGCCGGGGTTCCGGTGCTGGCTCCCTGGTGGCCTATTCACAGAAAATCACCGACCTCGATCCGCTGGCGTACGACCTGCTGTTCGAACGGTTCCTTAACCCGGAGCGGGTCTCCATGCCCGACTTCGACGTTGACTTCTGTATGGATAACCGCGACAAGGTGATCGCCTATGTCGCCGATAACTACGGCCGCGATGCCGTATCGCAGATTATTACCTTCGGCACCATGGCCGCCAAGGCGGTGGTGCGCGATGTGGCGCGGGTGCAGGGCAAATCTTACGGCCTGGCCGACAAACTCTCGAAAATGATTCCTCCAGACCCAGGTATGAAGCTGGCCAAAGCCTTTGAGCAGGAGGAGATGCTGCGCGACTTTCTGGCCGGCGATGAGGCCGCCCAGGAGATCTGGGACATGGCACTGCAGCTGGAGGGGGTCACCCGTAACGTCGGTAAACACGCCGGTGGTGTGGTTATCGCACCAACCAAACTTACAGACTTCTCACCCCTCTATTGCGATGAAGACGGCAAGGGGCTGGTAACCCAGTACGACAAGAACGATGTCGAAGCGGCCGGCCTGGTTAAGTTCGACTTCCTGGGTCTGCGTACCCTGACCATCATTGACTGGGCCGTGCGCATGATCAACCAGCCGCGTATCGCCAAAGGCGAAGAGCCGGTGGATATCAACCGTATTCCTCTGGATGACGCCCAGACCTTTAAACTGTTGAAAGCGGCCGATACCACGGCGGTATTCCAGTTGGAATCGCGCGGTATGAAAGACCTTATCAAGCGTCTACAGCCGGATAACATCGAAGACATGATCGCGCTGGTGGCGCTGTTCCGACCTGGCCCGTTGGATTCCGGCATGGTGGACGACTTCGTTAACCGTAAGCATGGTCGGGCCGAGGTGGCTTACCCGGACGCCAAGTATCAGCACGAGAAGCTTGAGCCTATTCTTAAGCCGACCTACGGGGTTATTGTTTATCAGGAACAGGTAATGCAGATCGCCCAGGAGCTGGCCGGCTACAGCCTGGGTGGTGCGGACTTGCTGCGCCGGGCTATGGGTAAGAAAAAGCCCGAAGAGATGGCCAAACAGCGCTCCACCTTTGAGGATGGTGCCAAGTCACAGGGGGTTGACCCTGAGTTGGCCATGAAGATCTTCGACCTGGTGGAAAAATTCGCCGGCTACGGTTTTAACAAATCCCACTCCGCCGCTTATGCGGTGGTCTCTTACCAGACCGCTTGGCTAAAAGCTCACTATCCCAGCCAGTTTATGGCCGCCACCATGTCCTCCGACATGGATAAGACCGACAAGGTGGTGACCTTTATCGAGGCCTGTCGTGAGATGGGTCGCATGCCGTTGCCGCCGGATGTCAACAGCGGCGAGTTCCAGTTCACCGTTAACAGTGATGATCAGATCATCTACGGTTTGGGCGCTATCAAAGGGTTGGGTGAAGGGCCGATCGAGAACATTATCAAGGCACGCGCCAGTGGACCGTTCACCGATCTGTTCGATTTCTGTAAGCGCATTGATCCGAAACGGGTCAACAAGCGGGCGTTGGAAGCACTGGTTCGCTCCGGTGCCTTGGACGGTATCGGCCCAGGTGTCGACATCGATTACGACCGGGCAGTGATGTTCGCCGCGCTGGGTGCGGCGGTGCAGGCCTCAGAGCAGAGTGCGGCCAATGCCAACGCCGGCATGATGGATCTGTTTGGGGATGTGGTGCCTACCCAGGAGGCTGGCAACAATGTCTATGCTGAGTTTGCCCAAACCCGGCCCTGGACCATTAAAGAGCGGCTGGAGGGCGAGAAGGATACTCTGGGACTCTACCTCACCGGCCACCCCATTGAGGAGTACGCCAACGAGGTCAAGCATTTGGTTTCAGCCCGCATCAGCGACCTGCGCGCCGACAAAAAATCCCAGAAGATTGCCGGCCTGGTTGTCGCCCAGCGGACCATGAAAACCAAGCGCGGCGATACCATGGCCTTTGTGGCTATGGATGACCGGTCAGGTCGTATTGAAGTTGCTATATTCGCCGATGCTTATAAAAAGTGCGCTGAGCTGCTCACCAAGGACGCACTGCTGGTGATTGAAGGGCAGGTGAGCCACGACGATTACAGTGGCAGCCTGAAGATGCGGGCGGATCAGGTGTTCAGCCTGGGCCAGGCGCGTTTGGAAAAGGCCAAGGCACTGCGTCTGCATCTGGACGCGCCCACGCTGCCAGCCAATTTTGCTGATCAACTGCTGAGTAACCTGGGGCCATTTAAGCAGCAGGGTAACTGTCCGGTACTGATTGAGTATCAACTGCCTGGCGCGAAAGCGTCTTTGCGCCTCGGCCGGGAGTGGTTGGTGCAGCCCCAGGATGAATTGGTGAATGCCCTGCAGGATGTCTTGGGTAAAAAGAATGTGGAGCTACTCTACGACTAAGCAACTATTGTGGCTTTTTTCGTGCTTATCGGAAGAGGTTTAATTTATGGGAATAACAATTTAATATAGGCCGCCCAAAAATAGCGATACCAGGCTGGTGGACTCGATAAACAACGGTATTTGAAGCCTCTTAAGACGCCAAACAAAGGCAATTTTGTGATGTATATCTCAGTTGGTTGGCCGGTGAAACGTTGTTTGTGAATATCTGTTCTGCCTTGTAATGAACTAAATGACTAAATGTACCAACCTGGTGCAAGAGTAGATTAAGACCAATATATGAATCCAAATTATCTCGATTTTGAACAGCCCATTGCTGAACTAGAAGCCAAAATCGAAGAACTACAGCTAGTGGGCAAAGACAACGACCTTAACATCACGGAAGAGATCAGCAAGTTACGCGATAAGAGTCAAAAACTCACTGAAAGCATCTATTCAGATCTCAGTGCGTGGGACGTGGTAAAGGTAGCCCGCCATCCGCAACGACCCTACACCAGTGACTATGTAAAACGTCTGTTCAGCGATTGGGATGAGCTGCATGGCGATCGTCACTTTGGCGATGATAAAGCCATTATTGCCGGTGTTGCCCGCCTGGAAGGCCGGCCGGTAGTGGTGATTGGTGAAGAGAAGGGCCGTAGCGTTAATGAGAAGGTGAGCCGCAATTTTGGTATGCCAAAGCCCGAAGGTTACCGCAAGGCGCTGCGCTTAATGGAAATGGCCGAACGGTTTAAATTGCCGGTACTCACACTGATCGACACCCCGGGGGCCTATCCGGGTATCGACAGTGAGGAGCGCGGTATTTCCGAATCCATCGCACAGAACCTGGCGGTTATGTCGCGCCTGCGTACTCCGATTATCTGTACCGTGATAGGCGAAGGTTCATCCGGTGGTGCTCTGGCGATTGGTGTGGGCGACCAAATCAATATGCTTCAGTACTCCACCTACTTTGTGATCTCACCGGAGGGTTGCGCCAATATCATCTGGAAAACCGTCGAGAAAGCCTCTGCGGCTGCCGAAGCCATGGGGGTTACCTCCAGCGTGTTGGAGCAGTTGGGCATTGTTGATGAAACCATCCCTGAGCCGCTCGGCGGTGCGCACCGCAATATGGATGTAATGGCCGATCGCTTGCGCACTCGTTTGTCAGCCCAACTGGACGAGCTTTGTGCAATGTCGTTGGATGATCTGCTTGAGCGCCGCTTTAATCGCCTGATGAATTTCGGCAGCATCTAGCCGCTTAACTGTTATCCGGCTCAACAAAAAACCACTAACTTATTTAGTGGTTTTTTTTCGTCTATCGATTGCTGTCAGGTGGCTCTGGGTTTGTGTTTGAGCAGGGCCGGTGGCGGTCATTTCCGGTCAGTTTGAATAAGTCACCAATTACGAGCGCTACGAGCCTTTTAATTAGGCGGGGGTGTTAATAGCCCTCGTTAAATACCTTCGTTTAATCTTCTGGGGTGTTTGGCAAAATGATTTCGGTAATCTCCGCCTGCAATTTACCCCGCGCCAGCTGCACAGAAATTGAATTACCTGGCTGCTTTGTGGCGGCATCGGTAATAGCCCGTCCCTGCTCATCCTGGGCGATGGCATAGCCACGTTTTAACGTATTCAGCGGGCTGATGGCATCCAGGCGCTGGCAGCTGCTTTGCAGTTGCTGTGCAAGTGTGCGTAACTGCACGCTTAAAGCGCGGGATAGCTGTTTTTGTAGTGTCGACAGCGTACTTTGATAGCGGCTTATCTGTTTGTTGGGGTGGAGGTTTTGTAAACGGGCAGAATAGTTTGCCGTTACATCCTTGCGCTGGCGCAGGCCGGTGGTTAATACCGTTTTTAGGTGAAGCTCCAGGTGGTCCAGCCGTTGTGCCTGGTTGCGCAGACGGTCCCCGGGGTGTTTCAGGCGGGCACTGACATGGTTGATTTTGTGTTGCTTCTCTCGCAGTAGCTGCCTGATGGTTTTTAGCAGTAGCTGTTGGTATCCAAGCAGCGTCTGTTTGAGGTCGGTCTGATTGTGGGAGAGTATCTCAGCTGCGGCCGAAGGTGTCGGCGCACGCAGGTCAGCGACGAAATCGGCGATGGTGAAATCCACCTCATGGCCAACGGCGCTGATGATCGGAATAGGGCACTCAGCGATGGCACGGGCTAAGGACTCATCGTTAAAACACCATAAATCCTCTAGCGAGCCGCCGCCACGGGTTAACACCAATATATCAAATAGCCCAGACTGCTCCGCCAGTGTTAACGCGCTGATCAACTGCTGTGCCGCCTCCCGACCTTGCACCGCTGCCGGCACAATCGTCACCGGCACCGTGGGCATGCGTCGTTTTAGCACCGATAACACATCTCTGACGGCGGCACCGGTCGGGGAGGTGATTATACCAATATGAAGCGGGAACTCCGGCAGGCTTTTCTTGCGGGACGGATCAAACAGACCTTCATTGAGCAGTTTTGTTTTCAGTAGCTCAAATTGACGCTGCAGCTGGCCGAAGCCTGACTCCTCCATGTGCTCGGCAATCAATTGGAAATCACCACGGCCTTCATAGAGGCTGACCTTGCCGCGCACGATTACCTTATCGCCTTGCTTGGGCGTGAAGGCCACATCCCGATTGCGATTCTTGAACATGGCACAGCGAATCTGTGCCCGTTCATCTTTTAGGGTGAAGTACCAGTGGCCTGATGATGGCCTGGCCAGGTTGGAGATTTCACCTTCAACCCACAGTAGTGGCAGGTGATCTTCCAATAGTTGACGAGCCAGGTTATTAACCTGGCTGATGCTGAGTACGGTACGGGAGGTGGTGGCTTGGTCGGTCAATTTCATCGGCGCATTGTAGGGTACTGATCTGCGCCATACCAGATGCGAGCTGTTCACCCCGGGTTGAAGGCAGTGAGGGCATGACGGCACTGGCCACGCAGTTTGTTGGAAGAGATTCCAGCAGGTAGCTAGCGCTGCTGTGCGTTGGTGGTGAGTAAGCTTGCTGCCCTGGTCATAGCGGCGGTTGAGCAACCAGGTACCAGCTGGCTCCGGTGCCGGCTCCGAATCCCGGTTCCGAATTGATGAAGCTCCTACTCGCCGACCAGACAATATGACGCACCGTGCTAGCGTCTCTGTACGCCGGCCGCTATAATAACCGGTTTAAATTTTCACGCCCATTTCATTCAATTTGGGTGCAATACCCTGCTATGAAATAGGGTTTCTAACAGCCTGGCAAGGCAATGAATAAACGGGCTGAACAGAGAGAACCCGTATTGACTCGCGACGGTAGTCGCCATTTTGTGGGAGCTTCGCTTCAATGTTACGAATCGCTCAAGAAGCATTAACGTTCGATGATGTTCTACTGGTGCCCGGATATTCCGAGATCACCGCTAAATCTGTGAGTTTGAAAACGCAACTTACCCGGCAAATTCAACTGAATATCCCCCTGGTCTCAGCGGCCATGGATACCGTTACTGAATCCCGGTTGGCCATCGCCATCGCCCAGGAGGGCGGTATTGGTATTATTCATAAAAGCATGACTATCGAGAGTCAGGCCCGCCAAGTACGGGCGGTGAAAAAATTCGAAGCGGGTGTGGTGAAAGATCCAATCACCATTGATGCCAACGCCACCATCCGCGACCTGATGACAGTCACCATTGAAAACAATATTTCTGGTGTGCCGGTACTCGATAACGGCAACCTGGTCGGTATCGTCACCGGCCGCGACCTGCGCTTTGAGTCCAATATGGAGGCGCCTGTCTCCGCCATTATGACCCCAAAAGAGAAGCTGATTACCGTGCGCGAGGGCGCTTCGGCCAACGAAGTACGGGCGCTGCTGCACAAGCATCGCATTGAAAAGGTGTTGGTGGTTAACGACAACTTCGACCTGCGCGGCTTGGTGACTGTAAAAGACATCAACAAGGCAGAAACCTACCCCAATGCCTGTAAAGACCCAGAAGGGAGCTTGCGGGTGGGAGCTTCGGTGGGTACCAGTCCGGATACCGATGACCGGGTAGCGGCTCTGGTTGAGGCCGGAGTGGATGTGATTGTGGTCGATACCGCTCACGGTCACTCAAAAAATGTATTGGATCGCGTCAGACGCATAAAAACTCTCTTTCCCCATGTGCAGGTAATCGGTGGCAATATCGCCACTGCCGCCGGCGCTTTGGCCTTGGCCGATGCCGGAGCCGATGGCGTTAAAGTGGGTATTGGCCCCGGCTCTATCTGTACCACACGTATTGTCAGCGGTGTGGGTGTTCCCCAAATCACCGCGGTCGCCAACGTGGTACAAGCCTTGGAAGGCAGTGGTATTCCCGTTATCGCCGATGGCGGCATCCGCTATTCCGGTGATATTGCCAAGGCCATTGTTGCTGGGGCCAACAGTGTAATGATGGGCTCCATGTTTGCCGGTACCGAAGAGGCACCCGGTGAGGTGGAGCTGTTCCAGGGCCGAACCTATAAATCCTACCGTGGTATGGGTTCCTTGGGGGCTATGTCTAAAACCCAGGGTTCTTCCGACCGCTATTTCCAGGATGGCAGTGCGGTGGAGAAGCTGGTGCCGGAAGGCATTGAAGGCCGCGTCCCCTATAAAGGCCCACTGTCGGCGATTGTGCATCAAATGATGGGGGGGCTTAGCTCCGCGATGGGTTATACCGGTTGTGCCACGGTCGATGAGATGCGCACCAAACCGCAGTTTGTGCGGGTGACCTCAGCCGGTATGGGCGAGAGCCACGTGCACGATGTGCAAATTACCAAAGAAGCGCCAAACTACCCCATTGGCGGTCGTTAAACTCCCCAAGCTTTGCAGAATCGGGGCCCCTAGCGGCCCCGTTTTATTTTTTTTTGATTGGAAAACGCCATGAATCAAGATATCCATTCACAACGTATCCTCATTTTGGACTTTGGCTCGCAATACACGCAGCTGATTGCCCGCCGTGTTCGGGAGATTGGTGTCTACTCTGAGATACGCGCCTGGGATATGAGTGAAGAGGAGATAGCCGAATTCAACCCCAAGGGGATTATTTTGGCTGGTGGTCCGGAATCGGTTACCGAAGGGGAGTCGCCACGAGCGCCCCAGAAGGTGTTCGAAATGGGCCTGCCGGTTTTGGGTATCTGTTACGGCATGCAGACCATGGCCGAGCAGCTCGGTGGTGCGGTACAGGGCTCCAACAAACGCGAGTTCGGCTACGCCAAGGTAAAATTGCACGGCAACAATGAGCTGTTCAAAGATATCAAAGATCACATTGATCACGATGGCAGCGCGCTGTTGGATGTATGGATGAGCCACGGCGACAAGGTGGCTGAGATGCCTGATGGCTTTGAGGTGATTGCATCGACTCCCTCCTGCGCAATTGCCGGCATGGTCCATCGTGAAAAGCGCTTGTTCGGCGTACAGTTTCACCCGGAAGTAACCCATACCCTGCAGGGTAAGCGCATCTTCGAGCACTTTGTCCTCTCCATGTGTGAATGTGAGCCGCTGTGGACCGCAGCCAATATTGTGGAAGATGCCATTGTTCGCGTACGGGAACAGGTAGGTGGCGATCATGTGCTGTTGGGGCTTTCCGGTGGCGTAGACTCCTCCGTCGTGGCCGCGCTTTTACACCGCGCTATTGGCGACCAGCTAACCTGCGTATTTGTCGATAACGGCCTGTTGCGCAAGGAAGAGGGTGCCCAGGTGATGGATATGTTTGCCAAAAATATGGGGGTAAAAGTGATCCGGGCGGATGCTGAAGAGATGTTTCTCTCGCGCCTGACGGGTATTGATGAGCCGGAGCGTAAACGCAAAATCATCGGTAACACCTTTATCGAGGTGTTCGATGCCGAAGCGGCCAAAATTGATAACGTGAAGTGGCTGGCGCAAGGCACCATCTACCCGGACGTTATCGAATCGGCGGCGGCAAAAACCGGCAAAGCCCACGTGATTAAATCCCACCATAATGTCGGCGGTTTGCCAGAGGATATGGCTCTGCAGTTGGTAGAACCACTGCGTGAACTGTTTAAAGATGAGGTGCGCGCTATTGGCCTGGAGTTGGGCTTGCCCTACGACATGGTCTACCGCCATCCATTCCCGGGGCCGGGTTTGGGTGTACGAATTCTCGGCGAAGTTAAAAAGGAGTATGCCGATATTCTGCGCGAGGCCGACGCCATCTTTATCGAAGAGTTGCATAAAGCGGATTGGTACCACAAAACCAGCCAGGCGTTTGCCGTCTTTTTACCGGTGAAATCGGTAGGTGTGGTAGGTGATGGCCGTCGTTACGAATGGGTTATTGCCCTGCGGGCAGTGGAGACGGTCGACTTTATGACTGCGCGTTGGGCGCACTTGCCCTATGAGCTGCTGGAAGTCGTCTCCAGCCGAATTATCAATGAGCTACCAGGCGTCTCGCGGGTAACCTACGATGTTTCCAGCAAGCCGCCGGCGACGATTGAGTGGGAGTGAGCCTGGGTCTGGCACTGACCGGCAGTCACAAGCAGTAAAACTCTTCTAACCCATTGTTCTAAATGGGTTTTTCCCTCTGGTGCCTGGCGTTGTCAGGCACTGTCTGGCAACCCCAAGCAGCGTTTTTCCCTTGGTATTTTTAATGGTATCGTCTGAGCCACGACGACGAAATCTGCCCGTACCATAACCTCTGTTTTGGTTATATCATGGTATTGGAATCGCCTAACCTTATGATTTAAAAGGAAAAAATAGCCGATTTTTGGCCGTTTTTTCATGGTATTAGGTGTGAAACAGAGAGGCTGGCCATGCTCACCGACACCAAGCTGCGAAATCTGAAGCCGCGGGAAAAACTCTACAAAGTCAACGACCGGGACGGACTGTACGTGGCCGTGACCCCGTCAGGCGCCCTCTCCTTCAGACACAATTACGCCATCCGTGGCCGCCAGGAGACGCTGACCATCGGCCGCTACGGCCCGGGGGGTATCACGCTGGCCGAAGCCCGGGAGCGGCTGGGGGAGGCCAAGAAGATGATCGCGGTCGGCCTGTCGCCCGCCCGGGAAAAGGCGCGGGAGAGGGGCCGTGTGAAGGGGGCGGCCACCTTTGGGGACTGGGCCGAGAAGTGGCTGGACAGTTATCGGATGGCTGACTCGACCCGTGATATGCGCAAATCGGTCTATAACCGTGAACTGAAGCCGCGCTTTGGTAATCAGCACCTGTCTGAAATTACCCACGAAGACCTGCGGGCATTGACCGATACCATCGTGGCACGAGGGGCGCCAGCCACCGCCGTGCACGCCCGTGAGGTGGTCATGCTGGTCTATCGCTGGGCAATTGAACGCGGGCAAAAGGTGGAGAATCCGGCGGACCTGGTGCGTCCCAGCAGCATCGCCCGGTTTGAGCCCCGTGACCGCACTCTGAACCCGGACGAGATCGGCCTCATGTACCGCTACATGGATCGTATCGGGACCTCACCCCAATACCGGGCCGCCATTAAACTGCTGTTGCTGACCCTGGTGCGAAAGTCCGAGCTGTCCAACGCCACCTGGTCAGAAATCAATTTTAGCGAAGCGCTCTGGACGATACCGAAAGAGCGCATGAAGCGCCGCAATCCCCACCTGGTGTTTCTGTCGCGTCAGGCGCTGGATATATTCATTGCGCTCAAGACCTTTGCTGGCGGCTCGAAGTATGTCCTGCCGTCGCGCTACGATTCCGACCTGCCCATGAGTGCCGCAACCCTGAATCGCGTCCTGGCCCTGACCTGGCAGGCCGCCCAGAAGGAGGGCGAACCGCTGGGGAAATTTGGCCCTCACGACCTGCGCCGGACCGCCTGTACCTTACTGCATGAAGCCGGCTACAACACCGACTGGGTGGAAAAGTGCCTGGCCCACGAGCAGAAAGGGGTAAGGGCCATTTACAACAAAGCGGAATACCGGGAGCAGCGCACGGCCATGTTGCAGGAGTGGGCCGACATGATTGACGGCTGGACTAGCGCGACGCCACCGTGGGCCCGGGACGCAACGCGCGAGCACCAGACTGCCTTCGTGATCTGATCCAGTTTTCCACCTCTTCCAGATCCCAGGCCACGTTGCGGCTGGTGAGCACAATGCGACGGGGAAATTCACCCCGTTTCTCCATATCGAAAATCGCTCTGTCGGATAACGGGATGATGCCCAGCAGGGTTTTGCGGTTGATCAACACTTTTCGTCCGGGAGCTTGGTGGGTATCGGCCATGAGACTTTCCTGTCGAGTCTGGAGGGTTCTTGCTGAAAATCAGCCACCCGGAAAACCTACCATCGTGACCCGCCTCGTTGAAGTAAAAAATACTTAGCATTTGGCTAAGGCCGGGAGGGGAACTGGTTTAGCGGCTCAGCGCGATAGCGAACAAGAAATTGCGCAGGGTGAACGACCGCCACCAAAATTTGGTGCTGGCTTACCTTACGTACGTAGTAGTTGTAGTAATTATTTAAAAACTACTACTACAACTACACCTGCAAATGAATTCATCTGCTGGTGTGTTTTTTGATGCGCCAAATTTTCGCCAAAATCATCCAAAATGGTACGCGCAGATGGCTGTTGGTATTTGGCGAAGCGGATATTGGGTTTGTTAACAGGCGTTCAGGTTAATTGCTGTGTGCTGGTTCCACTGGAACCAGCCGTGAAGGATGGTGGTTCCACTGGAACCACGGGTTGCCT
This sequence comes from Halioxenophilus sp. WMMB6, assembly GCF_033283405.1. Lineage (NCBI taxonomy): Bacteria > Pseudomonadati > Pseudomonadota > Gammaproteobacteria > Alteromonadales > Alteromonadaceae > Halioxenophilus > Halioxenophilus sp. WMMB6. The sequence goes on along the minus strand of NZ_JAWMQR010000001.1, from coordinate 717,735 downwards.
GGTGGCTTGGATCGGCCGCTGGCAGGTGGCCGTTCAGATTTTGGGGCTGTTGCCGGGCGGTCACGTTGATCGCTGAGTGCTGGTTCCACTGGAACCAGCGGTGAATGAGGGTGGTTCCAGTGGAACCAGGGATGGCCTGATGGCATGGCAACGGGGAGATACGCACGGGGTAGCCCTCGTCACTGCCAAGCGAAGCGGGGTAGTGACGAGGGCGGCAAAGCCAGTAACGACGCGGGGTTGCGCGCGATTTTCTGGATGCAGGGTGGATTCTGTCTAACTAAGCTGGCAGCTATGAGATCAAAACGACTTCAACCGCGGCCACGGCGGAAACGTGGATGAGAGAGTCGCTCTCGCCATCCTAAATGGCACCAACGGAATTGCGTCAACAGAGCTTTCATGGCGCACAGCTTCGGCTGCAGCTCATCTTCAATGATTCCTTAACTCCAGGACATGGTTCCTATCTTCAATCTGGCCAACGCCAGTTCACACCCGGCGGATCAACAGCCGAACTTCAATATCCCGTCGCGTCGACGGTTTCCTTTAACGCATGGACCGATGGTTCCATTCATTCAACAGGAGAGTAAAACCTCACCATCAAACCTGGCTTTTTGAGCCAATGGATACCTGGCCCTATCTTCAGCAGAAGAGCAGCCAGGTGCCTGAGACCCAGGCATATCAGGTCTATATGGGAGTCGTGTCCCGTGACCTTTCCGCTTCGGCGGAACCTGTCAGGCTAAGTGCCTGTCGGTTGGTCAGAAACACTTACCTGACTGGAATTTACACGTTGAGAGACCTGAACCACCCATTGAAGCAACTGTGTCTGTGCAACCCGGATGGGAGCTTGGATAGTGCCGTAAGGAGGCGATTAAGTTTGTGCCGGCTTACTCGGCAGGGTACGCACATTCGTCTGAAAGCGTCCTGGACCAAAGACGGTAAGACTCGGGCGATCCCAATCTTGTATCCAGAGCAGCAAATACGGCATTGGAGGATTATAGAAAGTCAAAAAACTCCCTGAGCTTTGACACTGACTGGGGGAGCTGTTGTTTTTGCAGAATGGCCAGAAATTCATCGACTTCGATCGGGGGGCTCTTTAACACAGTGCGCTGTTTTTTGATGGCTGAACAACAAATCGCTGGAGCCATATCAATCTGGTAGTAGATAAAATCGTCTGGATGAAGCACATCGATTCCGTATGGCTCCAAATCAGCGGGGGGAAAGTCTTTAAGGTTGAAGGTGACGATTGCATCGGCATTGCACCGAATAGCGGCGGCCAGCACATGGCGATCGTCAGGGTCCGGCAATTGCAGAGTCTCGATCAGCGGTTCATGCCCGGTGATCTTGGCGTCCTTTACGTGGGCATCCAGCAGGTCGCGTATGCGCTCCAGCTTTTCGCGGGTGAACTTTCCCTGACGCAACAATGCATTGATCCACTCTTCGTGAATCTGATCGGTCCAGTGTGCTTTAAACAGGTCTGTCAGTGCCAGACGCATCAGTGTATCCCGCAGGGGCGCGGGATACAGCACGCAAGCATCGTAGACAACTGTGAACTTGCTCATGGGAATCTAATACCCCATACCCTCTTCTTGAGAAAGGGCCGCCAGCTCGTCCAGCGCCTGGGTTCGCAGTTGTTCGGTCTTATCCCGATAAGCCAGTGCATCGGTCAAGAGTACCCGGCGGTGGGCTCCTACCTTACGAAAGGGAATCTCCCCCTTTTCCAGCAATCCGACCAAAAAGGGGCGGCTTACATTCAGTAAGTTAGCGGCTTCCTGAGTGCTGACCTCCTGATGATGGGGGATCAGGCTGATCGCATTGCCTTTTGACATCTCAGACAGCACATCCAGCAGAATTTGCAGGACATGACCCGGCAGCACCAGGTCATCGGATTCGCCATTGCTGCCACGTAATGCTAGCTGTACGCGGTCTACATCGGCGTACTTGGACAGAGTACGGCTTGAGATCTTGGCTTGCTCTACCTCTGCCTGGGTAGGCAAGTGGACTATTTTTTGAGCAGACATAACCAAACCTCCATAGATATCTGACTTGATTGAGTGCTCTTAGTGGCACCTAGCTGAGCAAATATAGCACAAACGAAATAAACGAAATATAAGAAACAAGTGAATTTAATCAGAATAAGAGCTATATGGAGCAATAGTTTGGTTATAAAGCCATGCCTTTGTGCTCTATTGGCACATTTACTCCATTAGTTTGTTTAAAGGGTGATCGGTTTTGGGGTGGATTTGATTAATATTTGACTGGTTGGCGGGCCGGACTGGATCACCGCGAGCACCTTCCAAAAGTATCTTTGATATGTTTGACTGTAACAGTACAGTTTGCTAGGCTGTATTCGGTAACTGTAATATTACAGTTATTGGGGTGAGATAAAGAGATTGAGAGGAAGTAAGCATGATCGCGCAAGCTGAACAACTACTGCAACGTGGCTCCAGTGTCACCAGTTCGTTGCTGCCGGCCATTTTCAATATCTTCAGCCAATGGCGTCTGACGGGTGCCCAGCAGATGACCCTATTGGGGCTCAGTAATGAGAAGACCCTCTACAACTGGAAGAGCCAGCCGGAAAAGGCCAAGTTGACGCGGGATCTGTTGGAGCGGGCCAGCTACATCCTGGGGATCTATAAGTCCCTCGAAATTCTGCTGCCTGATCGGGCACTGGCGGACCAGTGGCTGGCAACGCCGAACGACAATCCGCTGTTCAACGGAACAGCACCGCTGGATCGCTTGTTGGCCGGTCAGGTGGTTGACCTGGCGGTGGTGAGGAATTTTCTCGATGCCCAACGGGGTGGCTGGTGACCGCTATCGATAACCTGCCTGTCAGCGAGGTCAATGAGCCGGTCTACCGGGTCATCCTGTCGCGCTATCCCCAGATCCACCTGTTTGAGCGCGTCTCCAATCCCGAGGATTGGGACGTGCTCTACGCCGTCGAATCGCTAACCAATCCCAGGTTGCGCGATGAAGTCGGTGATATTCGCCTGGTACCCCCGGAAGATCGCGTCTATGGCGATGGCGCCTCCTGGATCATGGCGGCTTTCACCCACCCTCCGGTCGATGGGCGGGGTGGTCGCTTCAACCGGGACTTTGGCATCTATTACTGCGCTGCCGATGAAGCGGTCGCCATCGCCGAATCGTCCTATCACCGGGCGCGCTTTCTGCGGGAATCCCGGATCGACAAGACTACTCAGGAAATGCGCGTAATCCGCGCACAGTTGGGTCCGACAACGTTGCATGATGTCCGTCATCTGGTGGGAGATGGTATCTATGATCGAGAGAATTACGGCCATGCCCAGCAGCTGGGTTACGCGTTACGTGATAGCAAAAGTTTCGGTGTTCACTACCAAAGCGTAAGGGCAAAAGGCGAGTGCTACGGGGTGATGCGCGCAAGAGCGCTCTCCGATGCGATCCACTGGCGATATCTTCGCTACCACTATGACCAAGGGGTGATCGTAAATGTCGAATCCCTCGATGGCAGTGGCAGGAGGTGATGGCAATGTATAAAGAGCTGCTGTGGATCTTTACCCAACTGCCGGACGATTACATCGTCCTCGACACCGAAACCACTGGACTCCCCGATGAGAACGGCCCACCGGATATTGTGACACTTGGCATCACTGTGGTGAAAAATCGAGGGGTAGTGGAATCCGTCGAGTTTAAAACACGGCCACAAAAACACATTTCCGAAGAAGCACAGTCGATACACGGCATTAATAACGAACAGGCCGCTGAATTCGAATCCTTCGATTCTCAGTGGTGTCGGATCGCCGAATACCTGCAAGATCAGCTCATCGTCATTCACAACGCCAGTTTTGACTGGCCGATCCTGCTGGATCACGTCTCCCGATACGCTTTATCAATGCCGCCAATTCAAGGTGTGTTTTGCAGTCAGAAAGCGGCTATCCCCTGGGCGCAGGCAACGAATTTGCCGTGCAGCCACCGGGGACCATCGTTAGATATGTTAACGAAAGCACTTGGAGTCGAAGATCTCAGGGCAAAGATCGGTGGCACTCATGGAGCGGCAATAGACAGTCAGCAGACTGCTTTGGTGGTGGAAGCCATTCGAGATCAACAAAGTGTATCTACGGGAGGCTGATTTACCCCTTGAGTTTGCGCAGGCTTTCTATCTCGTGTTGTTTAAAGGGGGATCGGTTTTGGGATGGTTGTGATTGAGATTTTGACCGGTTAGCGGGCAGGAATGGAGGGTAAAAAACGTGTTCCCGGGTCAGGCCCTGCCTGAGCCTTGGGGATAGCGACCCGCGTGCGACCAGTATCAGCAAGGCTGCGCGGGGATCAGAGTGGCAGGTCCTTGCGAGGTGTGGGTAGGCGGTAATCCCCTCAGAATTTAGCGGAGGCAAAAAGTGCGCTGGATAGCTAAGCCACTTCAGTGATGCGTCAGTCAGGATGCCAGCGTCAGGTGCTGGTACTTCTTACTACCCGCTTTCAGTTTGGCTTCGATTTTTGTGATTGCCTCTCCCGTCTCTAAGGCTGTAGAGCTGGCCACTGAGCGAATAATCATTGTTTTAGTGACTTTGCGTGATTTGTCACGACGGCGATTGATCTGCATGTCATCTGCTCGCTGAAATGTAGCCCAATTATAGCATTCGGTGCTTCTGTCTAAATGCTAATCAGTTTTGGTCCTGGGGCAGGTTCTGGCTGGATATGGTGTGACTCTGACCCTTGAAGGAAGGAGTTGTTTAATATTTGATCGGACGGGCTGATTTGGTGTGCTTAATATGTATTAACCATAGTTAGTAGTGTTGATACACTACGAATAGTTGCTTGGGCCACTTAAGCCGGGATAGCTATCAGGACCACTGGTGTGAATAAATACAAATAGCATCCGGCCTTTATACAGATGTTCTGGCAGTAAAATTGGTGGGCTCAAGGAGATAAAAAGAGCGAGTGGTTAAACATAGCGTGTAATGCCTATATGGCTGACATCATGGAAGGTATATGAATTTTCAAGATCTTTTGGGAACCTTGGCTAGATCCTCTGCACAAGCAGTATCGACCCTCAAAAAATCATCAGATGAAATTGAACAGCTTCGCTCCTATCTATATGTGGAAACAGAGATTGAAAAGCAGTTTATTGCAGCTCTCGAATCCTCAACATCTCCAGATAGCATTCTGTTTCTATGCGGCTCAAGTGGAGATGGGAAGTCAGAAACCCTTCGCCGCCACTACGATAACTATTCAAAGCGATATCGTTTCCATCTTGATGCCACCCATAGCTTTAAACCTGACCAGAATGCCGTGGAGGCACTTAACCAGCTCTTTGATGAGCATGAGTTATCTGACCAGCCCCTTGTCGTAGGCATTAATATTGGAATGATGTTCAACTTCCAGAATACGGGAGACGAGCGTCATGCTGTGATCAAGGAGGCTATAGGCCGGTTCATTAAAGGCGAGCGTAATGTGGGTAGCTATCGTTTTCTTAGCTTTGAGGACTATCCGAAGTTCAGTCTAGAAGAAGGCAAGGTAGGGTCAGAGTTCATTTCCAAGCTTCTCGCGAAAGTAACGGCCAGAAGCAATGCAAATCCTTTATACGCCGCTTACCTTAGTGATGAGAAAAATCATCATAAACTCGAGTATCAGAACTATCGAATACTGCAAGAAGAAAGTGTCCAACAAATCATAGTAAAAACATTGCTTCATGTTCGCTTAATGTACGATCAGTTCTTTTCTGCACGTGCCATCCTGGATTTTATTCATAGTCTAATTGCTGGAGAGTCAAATCTATTTGACAACCTATTTTCCTCAAACTCTGGTGGGCTAGCCGAGAGCTTGTCTAATCTTGATCCTTGTCTGAAGCGTTCTCAGAAAATCGATGAATTTGTTGTACAGCGTTCGCTCGATATTAGTGATACAAAATTTGAATATTTCAAAAACGAGTATCAGAACCGTTATGGCGTTGTAGAAATGTCGCCTAGTAGTTGGATAAGAGCATTCTATCTACTTCGAGACATTGATTTCGAAAATAACTATCACAAGCAGTTCTCATCAGATTTCGAGAATATTACCTTCGAAGACTACATAAAAATCTGGCAGCTGCATCATTCACTATCAGACAAGAGAAAACTAAGAGAATTTTACAGCAAAATTCTCATTGCAAGTCTGACCAAATTTGCGAATCGCCTAGCTCCAAAGCAGGTTGGCGATGGCTTTTATCTAGCGGAGCGTAATGGCGTAATAATGTCCGCTAAAGTTGACGTGAATTTAGATTCAAAATCACTCAAAGAGGCGAACTCAGGGCAGATACATAGTTTCTTTGCCGCGATAAAAGTTGGAGAGCAGTCTGTAACACCATTTCCTATAACGGTCTCTTTTTTAGAACTGACAGAACGGATCATGGCGGGCTACAGACCTAACAGACACGATAAAAACACGGTTGTTATTCTTGAAGAGGTTGTTGAAGAAATAACCAGGATCGCCTCAAAAAGTGAAACTTTATATTTTCATAGCGAAAGCGGCGATTGGTCTCTACTGCTTGAAGAAGATGAATTCGTAGCGGAGGCCTGCTAATGAGCTTGAAGGAAAATTTACAGGCGGCAGCTTCTGTAGAGATTAAAGACCGCAATTTCGTGAATCACTTTCTGACGTTTCGACAGCAACGTGGAGAGAAGATTAGCGATCCTGACGTTATGGCGGTTGCCGGAGAGTTGCTTTCTATTGCTTGGCGCAAAGTGTTAAAGAAAGGAGCCTCTCTTGATAAGTACACAGAAGCGAGTATGACGCGATTATCGAAGAAAATCGCTGATGAAGATTTTGAAAATATCGTAAAGCACATGTACTTCGGTGATGATGCCAAAGGCCTCTTACAGGTGTCGCCTGACTTCATGTTGTTCAAGGCAGGTAGTGCATCATCTGGGAATACCCGGCATGTGGGTGCGGTATTAGGCAACATGCTACTTTCCAGGCCAGAGGTAACGCCCGTCTCCTCTGAAAACCTGAACTTTCTTGAAGCCGATCTTCTTGACGAATTTCAATCCTTTGTTCGTGAGCTATCTCCACCGGATGCAACGGAGGACTATCTGCCCTTTATGGGCGCAGTTTTCGCGGCCGACTTATCTCTGCTGTGTCGATATCCTGGTTACATGATGCAGAATTTGAAGGCTTTTGTAGGTCTATACAATTTTCTATATAGCGCCCAGTTGGCGATGAATCTGCGTAGCTGGCGCACTGAGCCTACCAGCAAGCCACTTTATTTCATCATGGATACTGAGCGGGCCAGTAGCGAGCGCACCTACGTTCGTGAGGCTTTGAGTACTCTGGTCGATTACGTAGAAGATCTGTTCCCTGTTTTGTCTGCGCTAGAGTACCTCAATCAACCTGATAACAAAGAAGCAACTCGTTATCCGTTATGGAAGCATTATCAATATCTTGAGGGATTGCCAGAGGAAGAGAAGCATGAACTCCACAGGGGGTTAAAGTGTTTTCTTGAAAGCTATCGAGCGACGCGAGGGCGGGAACCCTGGAGTGGTGAACTGAGCACCCCGGAAGATGTATTCAAGGCCATAGTCTCATCAGCAAAAGAAATATTTAACCAGCCACGTTCTAGCCAATTGACGGTAAACAGGAAAGTAGTGGCTTCATTCGAAACTGAAGTGGCTCGTCATTTTATACAGAACCGTAAGCGTGGTGGGCGAGTACTGATTATGAATCAGGACTACCTGTTGCTATTGACGAATTTAGCTGTGGGAGCCAAAGAAAAGCTTCAGTATCAGCAGTTAATTGAAGAGTTTAAGCGCCGGGGGGTCTGGTTTGATCAGCAGTCTCAACAAGCGTTAATAGAATTTTACGAGCGAGTAGGAAATCTCGAGCGGATGAGCGACAGCGGGGATGCGGTATATGTCCGAAAAACAATTTGAAGGTTTTCTCGTAAACCACTTGAAGACCTGGTTGGCGGCAAGGCTCAAACCAGGCGATCGCTTTCAGTTTCGCTCAACAGACCCAGAGAACACCGTGCGCCTGCTGGCTGCATTACGTGATGCCGCCGATGGTTCTGTCCAAGACGAAGAGACCGCCCTCAGTTATCTGAACTTAAATGGCATCCAGGTTCTGATCGCTGGGCACGCAGAGGAAAGATCGGTAGAGGATGGTTGTTATACCGACAACTATCTGGCGAAACTCAGAGATAGTGTTGTAGATGATGAACGTGCTCTGATTATGGTGCACAACAGCGCGCTTGATACTATTACGAACAGTACATTCGACCTAGCCCAAACAGGAGCCATTTGGTCAGTTGCAAAAATCAGAGAGCTTCTTGAAAGTCTGATCGACGACAGCATGACTAATAGGCAAACGTCAAAGTGTCTGCTCGATTTGCAAGCAAAGATCGTTGCGTCCGATGGCGCCAGTATTTTTGGGTATCGCAGCCTTTACGAATCAATGATAGACGGCGATCTGAGATTTGATGAGTTAGGGTTGTTTAATGATCCACACCTGACGGGTTCATGGGGGAGCGCAACGACTACCCCAAATCAAAGACAGATTGAACGCCGATTGGAAGAAAACCGGAAGCTTAGATCTGAAATTGAATTTGAGCTTGAGCATCATCCCACCGAGCTGGAAGATCGCTTAAGCAAATTTGGTGGAAAGTTCGTAAAAGATAACTTTATAGATAGCGATGACTGGAAGAATCGAACTTATGATGAGTTTGTCACTGAAATCCAAAAGCAGAAAAAACAAGCTTTAGAATTTATCGATGTGGATACTGGTAGCGGAAACCTTCAGCGCCGCAGTAAGAAAGAAACCGCAGCCGGACAGCGGGATCAGAGCATCCTCTTAGAGGTTCCTACAGATCAAAGTACCTTCCAGATTGATCTTAAGTTCACAGGTGCTAGAACTGAAAAGAGCGAGTTCGAGATACAACCTAAGAAGACCGCCAAGCTGTTAGAGCTCATTCACAAGCCTCGTGGCAACAATACGACCCTTACGGTTACAGGTGAGGTGACTCAGGAACCGCTATTCTTCTCTTTGAAGACAAGGCGAGATATTTCCAGCGAGCAGTTTAAGTTCCAATGCCTTGTGGTGCCTGAGGGACGATTCTGCTTTGACGACATTATTAACAAATATTTGATTAAAGCGACTGGGCGTGGCCAATCACTCATTATTCAGTCAGATATACAAATATTGGAGACCAATCCTAACTTAAATACATCGATTACCTTGAAGGATAACGATGAAATTATCGACGTTAATGAAGTTGGAACGCTCGATTATCAGCAGATCTACGATGAATCAGATGAAGTCCGATTCATTCTGAAAAGCGGAGAGACGGAACTTCCCATTCAAATCGAGGGGGAATCGGCGAAAGAGTCGCTTACTCTACCGCTCCTTATGGATACGGGTCGAACCCGTCATATGTTCAATGATGGTTACTATGGTGTCTATAAAGAGTCGAAAGGTACCGTTGTCGTAGAAAATCAGGAAGTCATGCAATTATTCCTGCGAAAGCAGCTCCTCGATGCTGAGTGGGAAATTATTGCATCAGAATTGGTTTGCTGGGATGCATCTCAAGAGAAAGGTCTACCAGCTTCTGGATTGAAGGCATTTCCTGAACTTAAAAATCTACACCAGAGCTATATAGCGTTTCTCCAGCACTTTAAAACAGGTAGCCGACGCACATTGCCTTCTCTCGAAGGCTGGGGCCCCACGCTTGTCGGGTTAGCCAGGAAATACGTGGAGAATTATCTCGCATATCTCGAATCAGTTGAGCGAGGTAAAACCTTATCGCCTTGTACCAAGTTTGTGATGAAGCTGGGTACTGCGAGTATTCGTGATAGTGAAGAGAATAGAGTTAAGAGCTATCTGACTCCGTTCCATCCCCTGATACTTTCTTACTACCTATACTTGATCGAGAGTATACAGGCTGACGGCGATGAACTCAGCTTCCGCACTCTGCCCGAAGTGACTCTCAAACGTCTGACTGCCCGGGGTTTAATACCGCATCTGTTCGATAAAGAGCAGAAGTACAGCTACACGCAAACAGTTGATGAAAATGCATTCTGGCTGGAAATAGTACCTCGCGAAGACAGTAGTTTTGATTACATCAGCAAATTGGTACGGCACAAAATTGAAGAATTCACGGAGACCTTCTCGCGACTTTTCGATACCGTTTCCTCAGCGCCGATACTCATTAATTCGGTTAACCATGCTGAGAACCACGAGCTATTTCGGGGTCTTCTGGCCTACTACATGGAGCATCTAGAAGAAGGTCGCTACATTCATGTAAACCTGTATGACGACGAGGAGATAGAAACAGAATTCGATCTGTTCGCCGAGATGGCGACCTATGACGATATCAAGGATAGATACGATCTCGATAAAGGTAAGGCCAAGCGCAATACCGATACCATTGTCGACGTCCTACGTACCCGACTGACCTTCAGCAAGTTCCTAAATGGTAAAACCGAGCAGCAAGCATATGCGCATCTCACCTTCTTTAAGAACAACCAGGTTGTCGATGCACGTGACAACAATATCGATGAGCACCTTTCTGGCGTTGCATGTGGCGGCTTGCTGAATGGCGAATCATCCAGAAGCGAGAACGATGCTTACTTTACCGCATTCGGACTAAAGGGAGTTGATTATGCAGACAAGCCCCACCTCAAGATCGCGCGGTTATTTGGAGCGATGTGGCGTCCTTCGCGCTTGAGTAGCGACTCATATCACGAGCACTCGGCCATAAGCCTTGCGGTGAGTGACTCTGTTAAACGCCTTCTCGATAAGTCGTACGATAGCTCTGTGTGGGTCACTATCGTTGATCCCAAAGTGACCCTGGACTTCTTCTCCAATACAGATGACGTCATCCTGATCCATTATTCAGATCAATACACCAGCTCCGCTGGGTATGACGCCATTACAGTAACTAAGCAATCACAGCTGTATCGCAGTGTACTTGGCGGGCAGGGTGAGAGCCTGATTCGTGAGTTCAACGCCTTCAACGGTGAGTGGCTCTTGCAAATGGTGAATGATCCTGACAAGGAGAAGCTGGGCAAAGAAGGTGTTATTGCTTCATACAAAGCTGTTGCTGCGATGCTGTCTCAGTCCGATATCTGCTGGGTGCCATTGTCAGTAGCCGAGATGATCCGGGTTGCAGGAAATATTGGTCTGGCAATGAGCGACTCAGACTTCTCTCGGCATAATTTCGGTATTAAACAGGGCGCGATTTCTGACGACGTTCTGTTTGCTGGTTTCAAAGACGGGAAACTATACCTGTTGCCGGTTGAGTCTAAAGCGGGCGCACGCCCGAACTTCGAAAAGGCGCGCAAGCAAGCGCGTGAATTGAAAGAGTACATGGAAGGATTACTCGGCCAGAAGAACCTGGCTGGCCGGTTGTATCGTGGTTTGTTTGTTCGCCAGGTACTCCTGCAGGTTGAGAAGTATCAGCTTTATAAGGTATTCAGCGATAACTACTTTGACGCGCTGCTGTCCGCACGGGAAGAGTGGTTAGAAGGTGCTTACGAATTAGCACATCTGAAAAACTACCCCTTAGGAATGGTCGTAGCTCATCTTAATACAGATTCCTGTGTCACAGAACGTTACGAAGAGATCGACGGGATTCTTGAAATTGACATCCCTATGAGCAAGCTCGCAGGCTTAGTACATCAGCCCTACGAGAAATTGAAAGGAGAGCTTCAGGCGGGCCGCCTATTGGCAGTACCTAATAACTATATTCTTAGTGATTCTGTTAGCCATGTACCCTTTAATCAAGAGTCAACGAAGGTTGGTGATGCTTCTGAACCTAAAGCTGGCACAAGTGATCCAGCCCCTAGTGTTGAGAGTCCTAAGGCTGCAGAACCCTCGGCCATATACAATGTACCCTTGCCTATTACTCCAGCGGAGCCAGCCAAGCCAAAAGATCCCCTGGTTATTCAGTTCGGTACCGATGTATCCAATAATCAACCGGTACTCTGGGAGCCTACAAATACCGAAAAGCTGTTTAATACCAACACCGGTATTATTGGAACCATGGGTACGGGAAAGACGCAGTTCACTAAGTCTATGATTACTCAGATGGTGCGTAATCAGCATAACAATGTTGGTGGTACGCCTATCGGCATTCTGATCTTCGATTACAAGGCTGATTACATTAAAGATGACTTTGTTAAGGCGACAGGCGCTAAGGTCTATGACCTGTACCATCTGCCCTTCAACCCGCTGGCCATATTTGGTGATAGACCGATGCAGCCAATGCATACGGCGAATCTCTTCAGAACAACCATTTCCAAAGCATTCGGATTAGGGGCGAAGCAGCAAAACAAAGCGCGGACTTTGGTTATAGATGCTTACGAGGCAGCCGGTATTCGCCCACAGGATAAGAGCACGTGGAGCAAGCTACCACCGACTCTTGCGGACGTGTGGGCAGAATTTCAGGCTCAGGATAAAGTCGAGCAGGATTCACTCTATGCGGCACTGGACGATTTGATTAGCTTTGAAATATTCGAGCCGGACAGCAGTAAAACGAAGTCGCTCTATGATCTGGTTGATGGAGTGACGGTAATTAATCTGTCGGGCTACGACCCTAGCATTCAGAACCTGGTGGTCGCTCTCACACTCGATCTCTTCTATACCCAGATGCACCAGCAGGGTAGCTCAAAGCTGGATGGAAATTTCCGTCAGATCTCTAAGATGATCCTAGTCGATGAGGCAGATAACTTTATGTCCCAAGACTTCGAAAGCTTAAAGAAGATTTTGAAAGAAGGGCGTGAATTTGGCGTAGGTACGATTTTATCGACGCAAGAACTAACGCACTTCAAAACCGGAGATAACGACTACTCGACCCTGATTCTGTCCTGGGTGATTCATCAGGTAGCGAATATCAAATCGCAGGAGATCAAAGCGATATTTAATACGCAAACGAAAAGCGATGAAGAATACTTTATGGGTCAAATTCGAAAGCTCGAGAAGCATTACAGCTTATGTGTGGATGGTAAGAAGAAAGTAGCCAAGATCAAGGATCTGGCATTTTGGGAGATCAAAATGGCTCCATTGGTGAATGTATAATATGAGTATTCAAAAAACAGAAATTACAGTGTCCCTTGGCCAGCTCTTGTTGGACCCGAATAATTACAGATTGAACAACGGTGAAGATCCAATTAATTATTCAGTCGAACAAATAGTTGAGTTGCAATCTGACATACAAAAGAAGTTAATCCGTAAGAACATTTCAGATCTTGAAAGCTCTATGCTTGAAAACGGATTCCTTGAAATTGATAAAATTGTGGTCCGAGAGATAGATAACAAAGGTGATCTAAAAAAATATCTGGTTGTGGAAGGAAATAGAAGAACGGCTGCATTTAAGTCTTTGATTATAAACTTTTACGACAAGGAAGCAGATAGGTTTAGGGATGGGTTTCCTCAAAGCCTGATTGATAAATCTTCTAGTATAAATGTGATCCTTGTAAATGGAACCGAGCCCGAGATTCAAGACTACTCTCGACGCCTTATGGGGATACGGCATGTGTCTGGACCAAAGCAGTGGGGAGCTTATCAAAGTTCAAAATTAATTAATGATATGTTTGACTCTGGCCAAGAGTATAAAGAAATAGGAGCGCTTCTTGGCATGAGGCCAAAGGAAGTACAAAAAAAACATGAGGCATATCTGTGTTTTCACCAGATGAAGCGAGACCCTAAATATGGTTGCTTTGCTGAACCAAGTTTGTTTTCTTTATTTGTAGAAGCTTCGGGCGCAAATAAGTTCTTTAAGTATGAATGGTTGGGTTGGGATGACGATCTGAAAGAATTTACCCATACTGATAATTTACACAGGCTATATGACGCCATTTCACAAAGCGGTACTGAAAAACCAGAGCTAAATAATCCTACCGTTTTCAGGTCGTTCGCAAGAAATATAGAAATCAAAGAGGTGCGGTCTCAAATAGAAAGCGGAGTGAAATTTCAAGATGTAGATTATGACTTTGATCTTACTAAAAGGATTAAGAGGATAACTGAATTTACTGACTTCGTTGATAACTTTCAAGATTTCTCTAGAGAAGAGCATGATTTACTTTTAGATCTAAGAAATATCCTGGATAGAAAGTTTATCGGATGGGAGCTAGATTGATGCTTACATGGTATGACCATGCGCTCGTTGAGCTCATTTCCGTTTTAGAATCGCAGGGTTACGTAGAAGGGTTTGATTTTCTTCAGGATTTCTTCCTCGATCATAATAATGATTATGAAAGTGAAATGACATATGCGAGTTCGGAGGATTTTGCTGAAGAGAATTTTGATAAATTCCAAGGGTGGATAATATCTCAAGGTAAAAGAATAGCAGCCAGTGATACGGGAAGATGGTGTTTTCATAGAGAGGTTGAAGATACTGGTTCAGTAGCACCTACTAATGAAATACTGAATGAGTCTCCAAAACTTTCCGAGAGTGATCTTGAATTACTAAATTTACCGCAATATGAACTTAACTCGGGCTCATATTCTGGGCTAAGGTCGTTAGTTTCGAAAATGGCGGCGATGAAGGATTCACGAATTGTGACCTGTGCTTTGAACTTGGCTAAAGCAGCTGAGTATTCTGGTAAAAATGATTCTGAACTAGTAGACCTTTGGGCGTCTGCTGCCGTATATGCTGAAGAGTATGACGATAAGGAGAGAGTCGTAGCTTGCTTGAAAAATGCAGCGTATCATAACGTTAAGATTTCTAGGTTTGAAGACGCGGCACAGCAATATCAGAAAGCTGTGGACTTTGCCGCTGCTGCTGATGATAAAAGGCTACTTCTCAGGAATGCTCGAATTCAATTCCAAAACGTGGGAGATCATGACGCAGCTTCTTCTGTGTTTATCAATGAAATGAATATCCGTCTAAGAACTGGCAGCTGGTTTGAAAAAATTGCCTACTGGACCTACTGCCTGACTTCTAACTATGGTGAAAGTCCTAAAAAGGTATTGGCTAATATCTTGATATGGTTACCAATCTTCACGGTTCTCTCTTTCTTGTTGGTTGTACCAGGCGAAAGAGATTTTTGGGATGGTTTGTGGGATGGTTTCTATTTCACCATTGTTACTTTTACCACTCTGGGTTATGGCGATATAACTCCTAAGTTATGGTATGGGAAATTAATTTCAGGTGTTATTGCGACGTTTGGACTGTTATATACAAGTCTCTTTATGGTTACAATCGTTAGAAAATATTCACGTTCCTAGTTGGAAGTCACTGATATTCCTTGTGGTTTCCATAATTAGTGCTCCATTATCAACATGACTACCCCAAGCCTTGTAGTAATCCTTCGCTTCAAGGTTTGGGTACTTCTGCTTCAATAGCATCTCTACTATATCACCGTGGTCGCCCAGCCAAGTGTACTTATCCAGTTCACGCTGCGTAAGATGTATATCTTCGCCCCTCCAGGTGAAGCCACGCTCAATCGAGGTAAAGAACGCAAGGCGAGCACCGATATTCACGGTCAGGCCTGTGTTGTTCTGTAGACGACGCAGAGACGTAAAGGCCTTTTCTGAGATTTTCATTTTTTGTGGCAGCATGGTATCTCTCGTAATTTTTTGTCGTTTTCCTGGTTCCAGAATTGTTCTGGCTCAGTGCCGCCAGAAGTAGCCTTCGTAGTATGCGGAGCTTCCGGCTTGTGGATCGTAAGCGACCTCAAAAGCGTGTGAGATCTCTGGTGACAGTTCTTTATAGAAGTCTTCATCGACCTCGGTATCCGTCGATAGAATCAATACCTGATGGCTGGCCGTTGGGAAGTAGTTCTTGACCAGGTTTTCACGGTGATGCGAATCGAGTCGGCCTAGCGGCGTATCAATAATGATTGGCAGGTTACGGCCAGAGGTGCGCCCGAGGGCTTCCAGCATGGCAATGGCGTAGATCTGCTTCTCACCTGCTGAGAGCTTCTTCTTGTCGATGATTTGGCCTGCGCCATCGACGAGCGAAACATTGAAGGTCTCATGGTCAATTTTGGCGGTAATCATCAGATCGTCTTTACGGGCTAGTTTGGCAAACGACTTAATAAACTCTTGCTCAAGGGTATTGATCCTGGTTTCTCGACTTCTGCTGGAGAAGCTTTCCAGTAGACCTCGGGTACGGTCAGCTAAAGTGACCGCTTGATCAAGATTCGTTACGTTACCGAACTCTTTCTCTTTGTCTCGAAGTTTACGCAAGCTATCCATCGCCTCGCGCAGAGTGGCTTTTGCGGCTTCAGTCTTTTGTTTGGTCTCCACTTGGCGCTGTCCAAGGGAGTTTTCGATTTCGCCCAGCTCGGAAACAAAGTTAGAAATCCGGCGTTCATCTGGTGCACGTGAGATATTGAGGCCGACATTAGCTAATTCTTCTTCGACTTCTTCAAGTTCACTAGAGAGCGCTTTCACTTTGGCCTGTTGTTCTGGCACAACTTTGGTAATTAAGTGATTCAGACGGTTGAACTCGCTATCGGAGATGTCGTGGATAATGTCCGTATCAATGGAGGTCGCAGCGTGTAAGCTTTCTCCGATGGAGGCTTCAATGGCCTTCTTGTGATCTTTTCCGAGTGACTTGATTAATGCGTTCTGAATTTTGTTTAGCTGCTTACGGAGCTCTACCTGGATAACCAGTTGGCGTTTAGCTTGTTGTTCGTCACTCAGCTGTTTTAGCAGAGCAGATATCTGATTTTTCGCCAATGCTAGAGGGGCCGCATCTGCAATCAGATTTCTGATTTGCACTTGCAATTCATTCCGCTTGGCTCTCAGCGCTTGTTCTTTGGTCTCGGCCTCTTGCCTATTGCTGGCCCAGGCACCTCCCAGATCATTGATATTCTGCTTTAAGCGTTCTTTAGTCGTTTCGAGCTCGGTCGACTCAATCTTTAGAGCTTCGATATCGGCTAGTTGAGACTGATATTTGGAGTAAAGAGATTGGTAACTGTTCTCGAGGGCCTCCATCTCCGTTTGAATAGCAGAGGGCAGCTTATCTCGCTTCTGATCACGCAAGTAAACACCTAGATCTGCCTTTAGCCGATCGATTATGTCCAAGCCTAAAAGGCGATTGATAGCATCAGCCAATGCGCTGTTGTTGTCATCTTCGGCGAGGTCGGCGATCTTCTCTCCGTCGAAGAAAAACAGGTCGGCCACGCCAATGGGAATCAACTCATTGAGGAACGCCTGTTTTTGCTGGTCAGTAAGATCTTTGAGATGCTCACCATTCTGGAAGATTTCGACATTTTCAAACACGCTCTTGCCGCGCACTGTCCAGACGCGCTCGACGGTGTAGTCGATGACCTCGCCCTGTCGCCCAAAGTTGAAGTCAAGCTTTATGCCGGCAGTATTAGGTGCGAGAACCTTACCCTTAGGTTTATGGATGGCATCAACTAAAAACTGGTGGTAGTTCTGTACAGACACGGCACGGCCGAGACTCTGCTTGCCATAGAGTGCAAGTCGCACAGCTGTAAGAGTTGTTGTTTTACCAGCACCATTCAATCCACCGAAAAGAATGATGGGCCGTTTACGGTTGTATTTTACCCGTGGTTCCAGGTCGACATGGTTGTCGTCAAAGCTGCCTTGGAAAACACCAAAATCTTGCAGGTAGAGACTTTTTAGAATCATTAGCTCAGTGCCTCATACTCTTTTGTCAGAGCTTTGAGTTGTTCGTCATAGACAGATTTCAGGTGTAGATCTGTGCTGTCGGCTTTGAGCTCGTTTTTCAGTTGATTTTTAAAGTCTGAAGTGTGGGTCGCTGCGGCTTTGGCCGCTTGGATATCTTCCATGCTTCCCCAGTCGTTCTTGAGCAAGCTCTCAATCTTGTTAAACAACCCTTTGCGGCGGCTAAGGCCATCCATAGACAGTTCAAGTTCTAGAAGCTTCATGACCAATTCTGCAGGCACGCCATTCTCGGCTGAAAGCTCAGCAATGAGGTCGGCGTCTGCCTGTGAGAAGGCACCACTATCATGCTCGACCCAGTCTAAGTCCTCACCGTATACGGAGTAGTAGATTTTGGGCAGTTCGTCTGACCAGTCTGGCTCATTGGGATCGAACATCCATTCTTTACGAATGGCATGTAGCTCTTCCGGATGAATAAGCTGAATCTTACGCCCCTCTTCTATGAGGTTTTTCTCAATAGTTAGTAGTTCTTTCAGCCATTGCTTTCTGTATTCGAGCAGGTAAGGCCCGGGAATGGTTTTGATTTCGGCGATATTGTCATTGTCTATTGCGCCGCGTGCATACTGAATACGTCCGGTACGGCGCTTAAAGTTACGAAACTCGTTCTTATTTTCTGGGAGCGTAGTTTTAAAGAGTTTGTTGCGAAAGCTTTTAAGCTTCTTCAGCCACACTTCACCTGAATCAATCAGCCCCTCAATGGCTCTGTCTTTTGTGACGACCGTACAAGTCCAGCAGCCAAACCGGGAGTTACCACAGGATGGTGTGTTGGTATCTATCACCAAGGGGCACTCCCCTGCACTTGAGTCTTTGTAAAGTTCGAACAGTTCGAAGTGGTCTCCCCCCCAGGGGGCGGGAGCACCTAACAGGTACATCCAAACTTCATCGAAGGTCCAATCCTCAATCGGCATATAGGTGAATGCACCGGGCAACGATGAGTGACGTGATAGTGAAGAGCCTTCGATCTTATGTTTGGCGATGACTTGGGCACGGGAGGAGCTTTCTTGGCTACGGGCACCAAGGACAACGATTACCTCACCAAAACGGGCAATTTTATCTTTGATAAAGGCACTGACTGGGTCGATTTTCATCCGTTCCGTACACCAACGGAAGTTTTGCGTCGGCGCAGGATAGCCTTTGCCTAATAGATTTACCCAGAAGGTTTCGTTCCACGCCGGGTACACAACATGGGCAGAGATGGGTAGCTTCTGTTGTTCTGCGTTTTTATTAATGGCCTCAATGGAGTCGTTGATCATGTCAACGACCATGGGCGTTTCAACTAGAGTGTCAGATGAAATTACGTAGATATGTTTGTGGCGTTTTGTTTCCGGCAGGCGCGTCAGAGCTACGTAGATGAGGGACAAAACAGTTGTACTATCTTTGCCGCCACTAAAGCCGATGACCC
Source organism: Halioxenophilus sp. WMMB6 (assembly GCF_033283405.1). Taxonomy (NCBI): domain Bacteria; kingdom Pseudomonadati; phylum Pseudomonadota; class Gammaproteobacteria; order Alteromonadales; family Alteromonadaceae; genus Halioxenophilus; species Halioxenophilus sp. WMMB6. Next base: position 698,738 of record NZ_JAWMQR010000001.1, on the reverse strand, counting down.
ATGGTTTGTCATTCTCCAGGTACAGGTCCTGTATTTCACGTATCAGATCGTATGCCGGGCGGCCGGCGAATGCGGACGCCTCCAGCATTTTATCCATGCTGGGGTATAGAGGTTTTCTCTGGCTCATGAGTTCAGCTGGTCTTCAATCTGTTGTTGTTCTGCACCCAGGGATACTCCGAGTGCATGACGGATGATGTTTGCTGTGAGTACGGTGCTACTTCGTGTCTTACTGATCTTGCCATGATTGTCCATGGCCCGGCCCCGCCACTGTTTAATATTTGAGCGGCTCCAGTCGATCTCCGAGAGGTGTGAGAGTTTTATTTTCCAATCGTCTGGAAATTGCCTGAGCAAATCTGATCCGGCTTCCCCCAAGGCTCCCAACCCGATCCCGTGAGCGTGGACGTATTGTTCTCGAAGATCTGAGGTCGAGATCTTCCGCTCGAGGGCATCTTGCCAGTCGCGCATGTTACTACAGACAGCTTCCCAGTACTCAGAAGCCAGCTGCATTTCGATCTCTGATATTGGGTCTTTCCCGCGTTTACCTAAGAGAGCTTTTGAGGCCTGTTTGAGAGAGCTCAAGGTAAAGAGCTTGCTGCTTCGCTTGGAGAGACTACTGCTTTCAAGGTCAGTTAGGGCTTTAAAGCAGGGCACGCTTTCGAAAACGTATCTGGCAAGCGCCGAGCCACCATCCCTATGGTCGTAGAGAGTGCTGAGCGAATCCGAAGGCCGAACGGCGTGCTTATTCAGGTCGGCAAACATCTGCTGGCTTCGTGTCAGTCCTTCATCAACGAAAAACAGTACTGGGATATTATCGTGCCCTAACTCATGGGCTTCCTTTACTGCCTGCTCGATGGCTTTACGGCGGTGCTGCCCATCATTGACCAGAATCTGGGTATCCATTCCAATGGAGAGCATGCCCAAGTTAATCGCCGGTCCAGTATCTGCCACAGGCTCGAAAATAACCGAGCCGTCAATGGATGCCGTGATCGCCGATAGCGTATAGGAGCCAGGGTTTTCGACTAGATAATGTGTGATGTCGGGTACCCGGCTCTCATTTAGGCGACGTTGAGCGCGCAGCTCGGGGGGGACGACATCTTCGTCGAAAACAAATAATTTGGGTATAAGCCGCATTGGGCACATCGCTATGTAGCATGGCCTGCCTGCCTGCATACCGCGAACGGCTGGGAATTTGTGCGTGTATTCGTTTAGTAAGCTGGAGACCATTTCGGGCCTTGGGTGTGTTTGTTATTTGTTGCGAACAATCCTTATTCTGTTCGTAATTATAAAATAAGGCAAGCTTTGCGAGTAAATAGATGTTGATCCAGCCACTGCGGCGTAGTCATGGCTTGACTTGTAGATCGGGGGCATTGGGATCGGTGTGTTTAACGGGCTGGTGGGGGCGGTCCTAAATTGGACAATCCTGGCAGGTTAAATATCGAAGGCTTACAAGGTTTGGTGGTGGTGGGACTAATTGGTAAAATGAAGTTATTTTCAAGTAATTTCTGGGCATGGTATTTTTCGTGGTATTGCGAAAATTCCCATGTCGTAACCATATGAAAATTAAGAAAAATAGGTGCTTATTTACCATCGAGTGGGAGTGACAGGAATTTGTAACCTATTGAATTGTAATGATAAAAACAATCTAATTGATAATATAATCTGCATCATCAATGGCATTTTTAATAGTATCTATTGCACGCCGTAACGTCATAGACAGTAGTGCCACGAGCGGGACAGACTAACAATCCTAATTGGTTTGCCTGGTGGGTAAATCGTAATCGTACTTTTAGCCTTGTAAAAAAATATTCCGCCCCCATATGGGTAGGGAGCAGGCTATTTTGCCTGCCCCCTACCTAAAGGCTATCTAATGCCGTCCCAAAATGATGATTCTGGCACCCCATGGGGGAGTAGACCCCAATCACCACCTGATATTGATCAGATACTTAAAAAAGCCATTGACCGATTAAAAGGTTCATTCGGGGGCGGTAATTCAGGGAAAAACAATAACGGCAGCGTTGGTAAGTTACTGACTATTGGCCTTCTGTTACTTATAGGCTTAAGTCTTTGGTCGGCTTATTACACGGTGCCCAGCGATTCTGTTGCCGTAGTGCAGCGGTTTGGTATGTACCTCAAAGACGTGCCGCCAGGACTACATTTTAAGCTGCCTCTAGGTATTGATGAGACTACGATTGTTCCTGTCAAGCGGCAATTAAAGCAGGAGTTTGGTTTTGCCACACCGGGTGCCCGTGATCCTTATCAGGGCGCGCGCGATGGTAGTCGTGAAACACAAATGGTGACTGGCGACCTGAATGCCGCGCTGGTGGAATGGGTTGTGCAGTACCGAATCTCTGATCCAGTCAAGTTTTTATTTGAAGTGCGTGAGCCCGCAGAAACGCTCCGTTATGTCTCCGAATCGGTCATGCGAGAGGTAGTGGGGGATCGAACTGTGGATGAAGTGATTACCATTGGTCGGCAGGAGATTGAAGTTGAAGCATTGGTCAAGATGCAAGAGCTATCCACGAAGTACGTGATGGGAATCAGCATTGATCAGGTGCAGTTAAAAAACATCAATCCACCCAAGCCTGTGCAGGAATCCTTTAATGAAGTGAATCAGGCGCAACAGTCGAAAGAAAAACTCATTAATGAGGCGCGACGGGAATACAACAAGGTCATTCCGTTGGCGGAGGGTGAAAAGGATCAGCGTATCCGCGAAGCAGATGGCTATCGCATCAAACGTATCAATGAAGCTGAAGGTGATGCTCTGCGATTCAATGCGCTGTTTGCGGAATATCAAAAAGCACCGGAAGTAACGCGTCGTCGTATTTACATCGAAACTATGCAGGCAGTGATGCCTAACATCGAATCAAAAGTGTTGATGGATGATGCCAGCTCTGGCCTGTTGCCTTTGCTCAATCTCGATGGGAAAAAGGAGCATCAACCATGAAAAATAGTCGATTTATAACAGTCTTTGTTATTGTCATTGTTAGTGTATTTGTCCTGGGGAGTTCGCTGTATACCGTTGATGAAGCTGAGCAGGCCATCATTACCCAGTTTGGTAAGCCTGTTGGCGAGCCGGTAACGACGGCCGGTCTTAAATTCAAAATTCCCTTTGTGCAAGAGGTAAATCCCATCGACAAACGCGTGTTGGAATGGGATGGTGCTCCTTCCGATATGCCCACTAAAGACAAACTCTATATTTCCGTAGACTTGTTTGCCCGCTGGCGAATTGTTGATCCGCTACAATATTTTTTACGCCTGCGTGATGAGCGCAGTGCGCAATCCAGGCTGGACGATATTCTTGGTAGTGAAACGCGCAACGCGGTAGCCAAACACGAATTGATTGAAATTATCCGCACTACCAAGGATCGTGTGCCACTCATTGATAACACTGTCCTTGGTGAAGTTGCTGTACCTTCCACAGAACAAGGCTCTACTATGGGTGCACTGGTGCCTATCGAAAAAGGCCGCAAGTTGGTGGAGCAGGAAATATTCAAGGCAGCGACTGAAAAAGTGGGGGTGTTCGGAATTGAGCTACTGGATATTCGCTTTAAACGCATTAACTACAACGAAAGCGTAAGACCAAAAATCTATGACCGGATGATCAGTGAACGTCGGCAAATTGCCGAACGATTTTTGTCCGAAGGCAATGGCGAAGCCGCCAGAATTCGGGGGAACAGGGTGCGTGACCTCAACAAAATTCAGTCTGAAGCCTATCGTCAGGTAGAGGAAATTCGTGGTCTAGCGGATGCCAAAGCTACTGAAATTTATGCCAGGGCCTACAATCAAAGCCAGCAATCAGTGGAATTCTACGAGTTCACGCGAACCATGGCTTCTTATCCTGAAATGATTGGTAAAAATACCACCATCGTACTTTCTACTGACAGCGATCTTTTCAAATTCCTTAAAGGCATGCGTGTCACTAAGGAATAACTCAACCCATACGTGGAGTAGTTTATGAGCAAGGAACGAAAAGGTAATAAAGAATCTAAGAAGCAGCCTTTATTGACCCAGAAAGAGAAAAAGGCAGCAAAAAAAGCAAAGAATGACAATCGGATCAAAAGCATGGGGTCACTTTAAAAGCAGTCCGCCAAACCCCTTGGGGCGGTGTGGGATATTGAGATGATGACTAATGCTCAAGAAGACAACCAAGCACCCAATACAACATCATTCATATTAACCGGGAAACCCATATCCCCAGGGCTTGCCCAGGGGCTGACCCATCTCCACCATAGTTTGCTGGGACCAATCGATGTTTCCGAACAGGGAAACGGCGACGGTATTGAATACGAGTTGTCCCGTCTGGATGCGGCAACAGCCACTATTTCTGACGATCTTCTGGAGTTGGCTACACGTGTAGAAAAACAGATTGATGCAAGGCTTGCCGAAGTGTTTGCAACACATCAGTTAATGGTTAATGACCGGGTTTTGAGAGATGAACTGCGTCAGGAAATAGTCGACAATCTCGTCAGTGCCAGCAGTGCAGTAAAGACCGTATTTCTTCGATGGGAAAAACGATTTCTACTGATGGAATCCCAGGTCGCCAGGGATAAAGGCGACGATATGCACGATATATCAATTCGATTACAAAATGCGTTGGCCGGTATCACGGTTCATTCATTAGATAAAATCCCCGATAACTGTGTTCTTGTGATGTCGCGTTTGCTGCCTTCCGATACCGTCTTTTTGGCAGGACGGCCTATTGCCGCAGTGCTTTTACAGTATGGTAGCTTAGGCTCCCACGCAGCTTTGTTCTCGCGTGAAATAGGGCTTCCGGCTATTGCCGGAATTCCGAACTTGATTACCAGTGTGCCTGACAATGCCTACGCATTAGTGGATGCGGATAGGGGAGCGGTGACGATTAGACCTAATGTTGATGATAAAGCCGTTTTTCAGGAAAAAATCAAAACTAAAGCTGAGATTTTTGAGGCTGCAGGAGTGCATGCACAGCGCCCGGCAGTGACCAAAGACGGAGTTTCTATTTCCGTGTTGGCCAATGTGGGTTGCCGGGAGGATGCGGAAAAAGCCATGCATAACGGTGCGGATGGTGTTGGCTTATACCGCATAGAACAGGTTTATCTGGGGCGCAGTGTGCCTCCTGATAAAGATGAACTGATTAATGAAATGCGCGAAACCCTGGCAGCAGCTAAAGGGCATGCTATATGCGTCCGTCTCCTGGATATCGGCGCGGATAAGCCGTTGCCTTTTCTTGGTTTTATGGCAGAAACCAATCCTGCTTTAGGGCGGCGGGGTATTCGGTTGTTATTGGAATATCCCGAACTCCTTTCTACGCAATTATCCGCTATATTAGAACTTTCCAGAGAGCTTGATATTCGTGTGCTCATTCCCATGGTTACCCTGCCGAGCGATGTGTTAATTGTGAAGGAACAGTTGCTGAAACTAGGTGAAAAAATGAGGCTATCAGAAGTTCCTTCAATAGGAGCGATGATTGAAACACCAGCAGCGGCTCTTTCAGCACAAGCGATTGGAAAATATGTCGATTTTCTCAGTTTTGGCACCAATGATCTGACACAATATACCTTCGCGGCTGACCGGGATAACGCGGCTGTAGAGCAGTATTTTGATGATGGATCTGATGTGATCTTCCGACTTTTACAACTCGTACACAATGATAACCGCGAAATACCACTTTCTTTGTGTGGAGAGCTGGCGGGCCGGCCCGAATTTATTTCCAGGTTGCTCCATTGCGGAATACGAGTCCTGAGCGTAGCCCCACCACTAATACCAGTAGTTAAGCAGGCTATTCGTGAGGCCAAGTGGTTGGCCTGACATGCAAGCGACAAAATACTTACTTTCATATCAGTTAACTGTTGCTTGTGTTAAGCTAGCCTATCACTTCCAGCCAGTGGGATATTTTTCCCGCGGCATCATTACTTAGCGGGACTTCTCGTTGACATTCGGCTAATCCTGGCCGGCACGATCTGGTTGCCTCCTCTGAGTCTTTACTCAAGGAACCATTATGCCTGCATTATCAGGCAATTCACCCATTATCAAGCACTCGGTTATCCCGGCCATCGTTACGGGGGGAGCTGAGCATTTACCATTAAAACCATTGCGTGTTAGTCAGCAAACAACGACTGCTATTGTTTACTGCGAAGGAAATTTCGCCGCCATTGACGGTAAAACAGCCAACGGACTTGTGCGTCATTCTGAACAGTACAGAATCCTTTCTGTCATCGACAGCGAAAAATCCGGTCTTGATAGCGGTACGATACTGGATGACAAACCCAACAATATACCCATCTGCAAAGACCTTGCCGATGCCTTGTCAAAGGCTGGAAAAGTGCCCGATTACTTTATTTTTGGTATGGCTCCTGCCAGCGGTATGTTATCCATTCATGAACGCAGTCTGATACTTGAGGCGATGAGTCATGGCATGAACATCGTCAATGGCTTGCATGAATTTTTGAATGATGACCCGGTGTTTATAGCGGCTTGCGAATCAAGCCAGGTAAAAATTCTGGATATCCGCAAACCGCGAGCAAAAAAAGATTTGCGAATGTTCAGTGGTCGTATCAATGAGGTGACTTGCCCACGTATTGCCGTGCTGGGTACAGATTGCGCTATTGGGAAACGTACCACCGCTACAGTTTTAAATCGGGCGCTGAATGATCGGGGTATCAAGGCTGTGATGATTGGTACGGGGCAAACGGGCTTAATTCAAGGCGCACGTTATGGTGTGGCGCTCGATGCGATTCCGTCACAATTCTGCGTGGGTGAACTAGAGGCAACCATTGTTGAAGCTTTTGAAAATGAACGGCCCGATGTAATTATTATTGAGGGGCAAGGTGCTTTAAGTCATCCCGCTTTTTCTTCCTCGGCTTTTATTCTGCGTGGTAGCTGCGCTAACGGTGTGGTATTGCAGCACGCTCCCGCGCGACAGCATCGCTGTGATTTTGCGCAAATGCCGATGCCTTCGCCTTTATCAGAAATCCATTTAATTGAGACCTTTGCCGACACTCGAGTGATCGGCTTGACCATTAATCATGAAAACATGACCGATGCCGATGTAACGGATGCCATTAGTCAATATGAGCAGGATTTGTGTATTCCGGTTACCGATGCCTTAACGCGATCACCTGAGCATCTGGTGCAGATGGTCGTTGCAGCTTTCCCGAATCTTCAGGCGAAAACGCCGACGGTAGCCTAATGGCTGCGCCCAGATTGGAAATTGATCTCGACAAGATTTATCACAATGCCCATGAATTGGTGACACGACTCGCTGAGCACCGAATTTCAGTGACAGGAATAACCAAAGCGTCTCTCGGTTCAGTGGAAGTTGCCAACACCTTCCTGCAAGCAGGGGTGGCTGGGTTGGGGGATTCGCGGATCGAAAACATCAAGGCCCTTCGCCTCACAGGCAACAATGTACAGGCCAATAATGTTCCGATGATACTCATTCGGTCACCAATGCTGAGTCAGGTAGAACAGGTTGTAAAATTTGCGGATACAAGCTGCAACACTGAAATCGAGGTCATTAAAAAGCTCTCACACGAAGCACAGAAGCAGAATCGAATCCACCAAATACTGTTAATGGTAGAGCTGGGAGACCTCCGAGAAGGCATTATGCCTGATGATTTGATCGACACGGTACGAGAGGTCATCTGCTTACCCCATGTCTTACTCATAGGTATCGGCACTAATCTCGCCTGCCGTTGTGGTGTTTCTCCTGATGCTACCAACATGGCTATATTATCGGAACTGGCAGAGCGCATTGAAACGCTGTTTAATTTGACGCTAGACGTGGTGTCTGGAGGCAATTCGGCCAATCTGCTATGGGCATTGGACGGTAACAACGAAACAGGGCGAATTAATAATCTACGTCTCGGTGAAGCTATTTTGCTCGGTCGCGAGACGCTCCAGCGTCATCCAATAGATGGCTTGTTCTCAGACGCCATTACCCTTGTTGCGGAAGTTATCGAATCGAAAATCAAACCATCTCAACCGACGGGTAATATTGCGCAGGCTGCCTTCGGAGAAGCTCTACCCGTTAGTGATCGAGGCCCTGTGAGGCAATCTATTCTGGCCATTGGCATACAGGATGTCGATCCCTGTGGAATGCAAACTCCCACGGGTATCAAGGTTCTTGGGGCTAGTAGTGATCACCTCATTATTGAGTCTACCGAAAATAAGCTGCTTGTGGGAGAAGAGGTGACCTTTCAGCTTAATTACAGCGCACTGGTTCGTGCAATGACCTCGCCCTTTGTTTCAAAAGTTTATACCTATCGGCGAGAGAGGCCACTAGCTTCTACTTTTAACAAGAATGGATTACAGCCATGAAATTAAAACACTATCTATTGAATTTTGTAGCCATTGTTACATTACTGACAGCTTCTGTTGGCAATCTATCGGCACAAACTGATGCTCCAGAAATACCGGAAAATGCCTACAAAAAAACTTATGGGTCTGGTTGGGATTGCAATAGAGGATTTAAAAAAAAGGACAATGCCTGTATCCCGATACAGATACCGGAAAATGCGCATCTTAGTTCCTACGCGTCGGATTGGAAATGTGATAGAGGCTTTTTGAAAAACGACGATGGCTGTGAGGCTGTTATCGTTCCAGCCAATGCTTATTTGGTCGATGCCCAATATGGCACGGGTTGGAAGTGTGAGAGAGGGTACAGACCTAATCAAAAAGGCTTTAGGGAAGACTCAACTCAGTGTATAAAAATTGAAGTGCCTGAACATGCTGTATTAAACGATTCAAACTATGGTTCCGGATGGAATTGCGAGCAAGGTTATAAAAGTACTGGTAAAAGCTGCAAAAGCATTGTTATTCCGGCCAATGCGTATGCTACATCTTCAACCTACGATAAGGGTTGGGAATGTAAGCGAGGTTATCAAGAACTAAACAGCACCTGCATTGCGTTGAAAATCCCTGACAATGCTTTCCTTGATCGGCGTGGGGAAAGCTGGGAATGTGAACGTGGATATCGAAAAGAGGACGATTCGTGTATCAAAATTACTCTACCTGAAAACGCCTACCTCGAAGATGAGGGCAATGATTGGCGATGTATCAGAGGGTATGAAAAAAAGGGTGAGTTGTGTTCTCTCATCGTTATCCCTGCGAATGCGCATCTTAATTCGGCGGGAGATGGCTGGAGATGTAATGAACCTTATCGTGAAAATCGAGGCTTATGTAAAGCCGCTGGAGGTTAACTGGGTGAAGACTGGATGAAACGTTATAAAATAGTCCACAAGACTCAGTACAATTTTTCCGGTATGGTTTTGTTACAGCCACACACCTTGCGGCTGCGGCCAAGGGAGGGGCATGAACTCCGTATTGAAAGTTCAAAGCTGGATATATCTCCGCCTGCTACACTGCGTTGGCACCGGGATGTGGAAGGAAATTCTGTTGCCATTGCGACCTTCATTGACAGCACACAAATTCTGACCGTACAAAGCGAGATCACTATCCAACAATATGACCAACTCCCCCACGACTTTTTGGTTGCGGATTATGCGGTCGCTTACCCCTTTTATTACACCGATGAAGATAAAGTGCTGTTATCTCCATATATGATTCCACCTGGCATGGCAGCATCCAACACCCTAACAAACTGGATTAATGATATTTGGCAGCCTGGCGAGAAAATTCAAACCTTCGCCTTATTACTTCGGCTAAACCAGCGTATCTATCAGACCTTAACCTACCGGAGCCGCGAAGAAGAAGGTGTGCAAAGCGCTGAGCAAACCCTATCTTGTTGTTCAGGTTCCTGTCGTGATTCAGCTTTCCTTTTTATGGCCGCTGCAAGGCAATTGGGCTTTGCGGCACGGTTTGTCAGCGGCTACATCTACTCGAACGCTACCACTAATTCACTCGGTCAATCAGGGTCTACCCACGCCTGGGCTGAAGTGTTTCTTCCTGGTGCAGGGTGGAAAGGCTTTGACCCTACCATAGGCAATATTGTCGGGGCCGAGCATATTGCTGTCGCTGTAGCAAGATTACCGGAATCCGTGCCGCCTATCTGTGGGGCCTTTCATGGGCCGCCTGGCGCAAATATGATGGTGAATGTTTGGGTTACAGAATTGGACTAATCGTCGAAAGGATATTTTCGATATGTGGTTACAAACAAGCTGTGAATTAAAATTTGTGATAGATGTTCCAACGCCTTTTATTTTAATGCTTCGACCAAGAAGCGGTGCACAACAGTGGATTGCAAGCGAAGAGTATCTTCTCTATCCGAGTGTTCCTGCGTTTGAGTTTACGGATGACTATGGCAATCTTTGCCAACGCCTGATCGCTCCGCCGGGTGATTTTACTGTATATACCTCTTCCCGAATTATGACTGCTGACAATGTCGATCAAGCACCTGGTGGGACTTTTGTTGATATTCAAAATCTGCCAGACAGTGTACTGAAATATTTGCTACCCAGCCGCTATTGTGAATCTGACCGTTTTGGAGATATGGCGTCTGAAATCACAGCTGATCAACAACTCGGTTATGACCAGGTAGCCGAGATTGAACACTGGCTCCACACCACGATTGGCTATCAACCAGCCAGCAGCTTCTCATCATTATCTGCGATTGAAGTGAATCAGCAAAAATCAGGGGTATGCAGAGATCTCGCGCATCTGGGTATTGCGCTATGCCGGGGCTTGAGTATTCCCGCTCGTATGGTCGTTGGATATTTGTATGGTCTTGAGCCAATGGAATTACACGCTTGGTTTGAAGCCTATGTTGCCGATCGCTGGTATACCTTTGATGCGTCCCGGCAAGTTAAAAAGGGTGGTTATATTGCTATTGGTTATGGCCGCGATGCTGCCGATGTGGCGGTTTATAATCAATTTGGGCCTACTGTTACCCCAGTTCATCAAAAAGTATCTGTGCAACTTATTTAACGCTTGTGAGAGCCCGGCACTAATGATCACTCCAGCCAAATATTTTGTTTACAGCATCAAAGGATGTACGAAGTTTGAGTTAAGCGGGTCTACCGAAATTCAATTATCGGAGTAAAAAATTGAGCAAGCCAGGCGCAGGACTAATCGCTGAACATGGCATTGCCAGTGAGCGAGTGAATGTCTATCACATTCAAAAACTTCAATACAACAAGCTCCAAGACGCAATGAATGATGCCGGGCTCGACCTGGAAGAGAACTCTGCAAGCGCTGCTTCAGAATCTGAAAGAATATCGTCAAGTTGAGGTGCTGGGGAAAGTGAGTAATAAATCGTCTGGTTTTGAACGAGGGCATTCCACACAATTGCCAAAGGAATATATCGATAGGTTAGTTCAGCCGCTGTCACGTTTTTTTCAAGTTGAAGCTGCTGCAGGCATGGTGTTACTGTTTTTTACACTGCTCGCACTGTATCTGGCCAATTCACCGTTAAATGAATCCTTCAGTCATTTCTGGAATACCCCTGTGGGTGTTCACATTGGCACCCTTGAGCTTGAGCGATCCTTGCATCACTGGATTAACGATGCCGTGATGACCTTGTTTTTCTTTCTGATCGCGCTGGAGCTCAAACGTGAGTTAGTGCTAGGAGAGTTGCACGATTTTAGAGTGGCGATGTTATCGATTGCCGGAGCTGTAGGCGGTATGTTAGTTCCCGCACTGATTTATCTTTTTTTTCAGTGGGGACAGTCAGGTCAGCACGGTTGGGGAACAGTCATGGCGACAGATACGGCGTTCGTGATTGGTTGTCTGGCCTTATTGGGAACCCGTATTCCCAAAAGTTTGCGGGTCTTTATGTTGTCGCTGGCTATAGTGGATGATTTGGGTGCCATTATTGTGGTGACCTTGGGGTATGGCGATCAAATTGACTGGCTCGCTATTATGCTCGCGGTCGTGGGTTTCTCGGCAGTTAAAGCGATGGCACTGCTCGGAGTTCGTAGCATTACGCTGTTTTTTTTATTAGGCGGAGGGATTTGGTTGGCTGTCGATGCATCGGGTATTCATCCTACAGTGACGGGGGTCATACTGGGCCTGATGACCCCCACGACTAAGTGGGTCAGCGATGATCGCTTGCATACCATTATGGACTGTGTGGTGGCATATCCCCGAGGGGATCATTGGAGTGGCAATACGCTTGATCGTAAAGCACTGAAAACGGCCGAAGCGGCAGCACGCGAGGCTCTTTCCCCTCTGGAGCGCCTGGAGATGCTACTTCACCCCTGGGTGGGTTTTGTAGTTATGCCAGTGTTTGCTTTCGCCAATGCCGGCATTCCAATTACTACCACAGATTTCGCAACCCCATTAACAATCGCTGTCTTCCTTGGGCTTGTTTTGGGTAAGCCTATCGGTGTACTGCTATTCAGCTGGATAGCAGTTCATCTGCGTATTGCGATTCTACCCAAAGACTTACCTTGGCCCATGATTCTTGGTGGTGGATTACTGGCAGGTATAGGGTTTACCATGGCGATGTTTATTGCCAACTTAGCCTATAATCTGGAGCAAATTAATGCTGCAAAACTGGGTATATTGTCTGCCTCACTATTTTCCGCATTGTTAGGGGTGATTGTATTAAGGTTATTTTCAAGGTCCAAAATCCTACTCGAGAATACTGTCGGTGAGGACTCTATGCGGCACAGAACTACTGAAAATTAAGGTTTTAGTCTAAAAGAGCGTGGCTATGATTCTCTCAAATAAGAAAAACTGCGTAAATGCTACCCTTCAAGAATTTCGTTCGGAAAAGACATCGAATAACAATGAGTTTTTGCTAAGAATAATTTCTATCCAAGAAGTTTTTGAACATGGTATTTAGGACGGTGTTAAAAAGTCCGTAATTCAGGCTCGGCTACTTTGAACTGGTGGCAATGATTATATCAACTGCCGCCAAATCTTCATCATTTTCCAGCTTTGAATCGGGTGCTAATACACTGTATCAATAACTATTGGATTCTATTTTACTAATCGTTTTGTCATAGAAAGAAGATTAGGTTAGAGCAAGGAAACGGGTTTGGAAATATACATCAAGAAGTGTAGAGCCGGGGCTACAAGCACCGGCACGCAAAAAACATTGTGATGAAGGCTAAATCGCAACAATGTTCTCGGCTTGTGGGCCTTTTTGCCCCTGAGCTACAGTAAACTCAACTGACTGGCCTTCAACCAGAGTTTTGAATCCATCGCCGATAATTGACTTAAAGTGAGCGAAAAGATCGGGGCCTGATTGTTGTTCGATAAAGCCATAGCCTTTGGATTCGTTGAACCATTTTACGGTTCCTGTAGTTTTTTCTGACATAAGAATAACCTGAAATAAATAAAAATGACCAAATATAATTTGGGGGATACTAGAGAAAATAGACTGAAATTTAGAAACTACAGGACGACGAACTGCGGCGAGATGGAGGTTGAAAATTAGAGGCTAAGTTTTTAGCTGTGCGAACCTTAGAGAGTTTCGCTCTCTGTGTCAAGCGTATCGTAAAGCTCCCAGTTATCAATAAGTGGGCGTTCTTGAAAAGTTATAGCGCTTAAAATTTAGTCTTACGCCATTTACCTTTTGTTCTGGAAAATCTTCGATTTCACAATGAATATTAAAAGCGGTTAGATGCTTTACGAATTTATTGGCTAACCGACGTCGTTGCTCTATCAGTATCACTTTGCCGTTTTTTGCAAGATGGCAGTTAATAAACGTGGCAAGTATTTCAATATTATCGCTGTCGTACAGCAGATCACTACCAATAATTAAGTCAAAGACTCCCCGGTTTGTTATCGGCTTGTGCCAATCGCCGTGAAAATACCGTATGGCGGGCAGACCATTGAGAGCAGCGTTATCGGCTAAAAGTGTTTTTGTGAGTGGGTGGTAATCACTGGCGGTAATGTCCGCTCCTTTGGAGGACGCAACCAGGCTTGCCAAGCCAATCCCACAACCGACTTCGAGTATGCGCAAGTTGTTTAATGGTGATTCACTGATAACTTCTGCGAGCATAATACCAGAAGGCCATAACATGCCGCTTATCGGCCACATGGCCGAAGAAATTCCGAGCGCAGCAGCCGTCCCCTCAGGATCGAAAAACTGTGTTTTATCTTTGAGGGATTTAATGTAATAAGATACCCCGTGAATCAGGGTGGTTTCTTGCTTGGTTAAATAGGCTTCCACGGCTTTGCTCACATGATTAGTCGTTCGTGAATGAACATGGGCAATGAGCAGACCGGATTTAGAGGGACGGTTGTGAAATGGTGCTAACTGTCAATCGAATATCAAAGGATATGGGCATTCCGCATGGGCAGGACAGAGAACATACGCTATTGGGCTGCCAATAGATATACCTGAGTAGCGCTATTTTGCAGGATCAAATACATCAACTCGAAATTTAGTCCGTAAAATAACATTGTTCACCTTGTTACCAAAATGGATAGTTACATGACCAGTCATTGCCGGAACGATCTAAGTGCGTATTGTCAGGGATTTTTATGGGCACGGAGGCTGTGTTTGAATGTCTATATTCTCTTTGACATTGCCATTCATCGCCATCATCGTTGAGAAACGCATTTTCCGGAATCGATAGTACTTTGCTTTGTAGTGCGAATTTTTTCTGACGTATCCCCTTTCACGGCGCACTCTCTACCATTAATTTCCAGAAAAGCAATTAAACTTAAGGCGGGCTTGATCCTTGTCAGCGTAACCATACGGGCACTTCCAACCCTTGTCGTAACGGGAACGGGAGAGATGCTGTGATATCATTGATCCCAGAGTGTGGGCTTTTTACTGGCCCTTGGGGGTAGTAGTCTCACTCTGCAGTTCTGGTTTCGCCTTGTAAAGAGGGGCTAATCAGCAGAAAGTGAAACTATTTTCAAGAAATTTCTAGGCAGGGTATTTTTCGTGGTATTGTGAATGTGTCGATTTATAACTATCTGAAAATAAAGAAAAACAATTGCTTATTTATAATCGAGTGGGAGTAAGGTGGCATAGGCGGGTAAGGCCTGTATCTGCTCTCAACTGAGGCTGCGGGAAAATTTCCTCTGAGCAATAGTCAGTTTAAATAAGCAATAGACAGTTTAAAAATAGAGGAGGATCATGCCAGCTGTGGCGGCCAGGATGGCCAGCCGGGGCGGGGATGCTGGGCGCTACCAGCTCCTCGCCCAGCGCAAGCCCCTCCCGAGATCCGGGCGACAGCTCTTACGCTCCAACTGCAGGGTTAACCAACTCCAGCGTCACCTCAATACCCTGCACCCGGCCGATAGCCTTAGTGCCCTCTGTTTTGTTGCAGTGGCTCCGGCAGGGAGGAATCTAGGGTTGTTTGAACAGTTCCAGGTTACAGCTGAGTATGCTAGGGCCTGTTAACACTAATTTAGCACCACTGCTGGAGGTCAGTTTTTTGTCCAGCTAGGCGCCAGACGTGCTATGTAGTGGGCCTACATAAGCGGCTGGCAACAACGCTGGGCAAAAAACTGGCCCCAGCCCGATGGGTTGAGCCTGAAATGAGCTCGCTCGTTGTTGCTCACCGCTGATTTGGGCTCACCAAACTACGCGGCTCGCGCCTAGATCGAGCTCATTTCAAGCTCAACAGAGGTGCTAAATTAGTGTTAACAGGCCCTAGCAGGAGCGTTCCACCATGACTTCCAGAATCGGTCACTCTATTCACGCGCTGGTATTACCGGCCTTTATTTTCCTTGCGGGCACAGCAGCAGCGACCGTCGCAGAAGCGGCAAGCGATAGCCCATCACAATCAACGTCTGACAACGCTCAGCAAGCAGAAATACTAACGTCGCTGCTCGATCATTATTATCTTTCCCTATCGGCTACTGACTTTGAGGCGGCAGACAATTCCGGCCAAATGGATGTCAGTGATAATCGCTATGGCTACGGAGCTAATTTCGGCTGGGTATTTAATCGATATTTGGCGTTGGACACCGGGTTAATGTGGTTTAGCGCCGACTACGAGCGCAATGGTGCTGTAATTCCAGGTACCACAAACAATAATCTACGAATTAACACCTACGGCATCGATCTGAACCTGCGGCTAAGCTACCCGCTCAAGCGCTTTACCACGTTTTTAAGCGCGGGCAGAGGCTATTACAACAGTGATATGTGGACGGTAAGACCCGGTGACAGGGGGTTTACACTGGAAGGCCCCCCGTCCAGCGAGTCGGGTGCTGGATCCAGTTTTGGCCTGGGTATCGGCATACCCCTAGGTAATAAATCATGGCTCGATTTTTCCTGGCGTTACCTGAAACTCGATCTCAATTTTGGTGAATACAGCCAAGGCCGTATCGATGCCGGCGGCGATCTCTTCAGTATCACCTTTCGTGCTGGCGGCTTCTAAGGCTCTTCTATTGTGAGAAGCCAACAGCCAGTGACCGTTGGCTACAGCCAACACCCGGGTGCGGATGGCTGCCCGCTAGAGATGAATAACCCGCTAGAGATGTATAAAAAGGCGGCTTAGCTGAAATAACCAGAGCGCGTTGCAACCTGCTCTTAGCGTAGGTCAGGTTCACACTCACGAAAAGACCAGCATTCCACTTTGCAGATACCTTGGTTGGCGTTACAGACGCCGCTATGGACTGGCCGGACAGAATCCTACGGTAGCCTCCTTTGCCAAACCATTTGAACTCCACTCCGGAAATTGTAGATCTCCCTCAGCAGGCCAAGATACTCATGCCTGTTAGAGGACTGCTCTCGGCTCTGCGGCTGAAAATGCTACGCAATAGCACTAATGATGCTGTTTTTGTTGCAGCTGGGGCTGACAGCAGTTGTTGTTAAGGTCATCGTGTGGGTTTGGATGGGTGTGGTGGGGGGCACAAAGATTATCAAAAGCTGAAGCAGCGGTTACTTGAATAGTAGGGGCGCATGGCTGTTACTCAGTATCGCATCGATGTTTGGCCGGGTGTTCTGTTAGCTTATGATACGGCTTTGCACGCGACGTCGGCTGATCCAGTGTCGGCTTTCAGTGTTAGTACTTCTTACAAAAATATAAAACTTCTATTTTGCCGATGAGAGTTACTGACTTGTGCCTTATGATGTTTTACCTTTTGCTATGCCGCGCACCTTAAAAAGCCAACCTTTGGGAGCGCTAGAGCCAACATTGCCGGACATGAGTGCTTATGGACTGCTCTATTTCCAGATCGAAATCACAAATACGTGGTATGGCAATATCCAGTTGAAAAATAGAAAACAGATAAACAATGGGGGAGTTATGAAATTAAAAAACATTATCTTAATGGCCACGGCTGGCCTGTTATCACAGTGGGCAGTTGCAGGTGATCTTACCTTGTCCAGCAAAACGATCGCGCCAAACGCCACCTTAACCAACGAGCAGGTCTTTAAGGGCTTCGGTTGTAGCGGCGAGAATGTATCACCGGATTTAACCTGGACGCCTGGCCCAGAAGGTACCAAAAGTTATGCGGTAACCGTTTACGACCCCGATGCGCCAACCGGCTCGGGTTGGTGGCATTGGGTGGTCTATGATATTCCTGCCGATGTAACGGCATTGGCTAAGGGCGCTGGTGTGCTTGATAGCGAGGCCTTGCCGGCTGGTACTAAACAGGCGCGTACCGATTTTGGTAGTCACGCCTTTGGTGGCGCTTGCCCGCCCGCAGGCGATAAACCGCATCGTTATGTATTTACGGTGTTCGCGCTGAAAACAGAAACTTTGGGTGTGCCGGACGATGCCACGGCTGCGCTGATCGGCTTTATGATCAACGCCAATACCTTGGGTTCCAGCAGTTTTACCGCATTTTACGGTCGTTAATCTGGTGTATGAGGGGGCATTTCAACCGAAATGTCTCCACTATCATTGCAATCGGGGGCAGCAGGGCTTATGAATCAGGAAAAGTTTGATAAAGGCATGGCGATGCGTCGGCAGGTGTTGGGCGATGCTTATGTTGATAAAACCTTGCAGGCCGCTTCCGAATTCACCGCGCCTCTGCAAACCTACATCACTGAAAATTGCTGGGGTGACACTTGGGTCCGAGAGGGGTTAAGCAAGCAGACCCGCAGCCTGATAACGGTTGCTACTCTGGCCGCATTGAAGGCATCGGCAGAGCTTAAAACACACGTTCGCGGCGCCTTGCGTAACGGTTGTTCAATAGCAGAGATTCAAGAAGTTTTGCTCCATTCCACCGTCTATTGCGGTGCGCCTTCAGGCATAGAAGCCTTTCGTGCAGCCAAAGAAGTTATCGATGAGTGGCTGCTGGAAAACCCTGTGGCTTGAAAGCCTTTTATATTTTCAGTAACGTTAGCCCGCGTTTCAAACCACTATGCAAGCTGCTAAATAGGCTAGGTTTCCATTTGCTGTGATGGTTATCTGGCTGCTATTCACTGGCTTTTGCTTTAGGTTTGCAACGACCATAGGCTTGTCTGACCCAGTAATTGCTGATGGATACCAGCTGTGAAACTTAGGGCGGAGCCGATAACGTTTAACTGTAAAAAGGCTTTCTTATGTTAATTGTTAAGGCGATGGAGTTTGCGCAAAACGCACACAATGCTATCGACCAAAGACGCAAATATACCAATGAGCCTTATATTGTTCACCCTGCCGCGGTTGCTAGACTGGTTTCCAGCGTAACGGAAGATATTGCCATGATCTGTGCGGCTTGGTTACACGATGTTGTTGAGGATACCAAAGTTACACTGAATCAACTGGAGGTTGAGTTCGGCGAGGACATCGCCACTCTGGTGGCCGAGCTAACCAACCTTTCCGGCAATATGGATAGCGCTCGGCAGGAGCGTAAAGCGGTTGATTATCATCATACGGCCAGGGCAAGCTCCCGGGCAAAGACGATTAAACTGGCCGATATTATCGATAACGTCTCGACTATCGTGGAGCATGACCCAACCTTTGCCAAGGTTTACATTGCCGAGAAGAGAGCACTGCTGGAGGTGTTAACTGAGGGCGATGCTGAGCTTTATGAACAGGCAGAGGCGTTAGTCTCTACGCTGGCCAGTGAGTACTGTTAAAGGTTCTGTCAGTGAGTAGTGGCAAGGGTTATTGCAAAGCAGAAAGGCTGGAGCCAACCGCCTGATCTCGGTTGGCTCCAGGTCTAATTGGCATTTAGTCCAGGATAGGACCCAGGTTTAACAACTGCGTTTCACCACTGTTGTCATCGACACCGTCATTATCGTTGATGATCCAGACATCACCATCGGCCGATAGCGCCATACCCTCAATCTTCTCCGCAATCAGACCACCCGCTTTGGCCAAGTCGGGAATTAGATCGCGAACCAGGGTTTTCGTTACGGTATCGCCATCCACTAATCCAGTTACATCAAAGCGGTAGAGTCGCTTGATCGCAGCATCAGGGCCGGCCTGGTTGTCCCGCTCTACCACCATGAATTGACCATCGTCCAGAGAGGTGAGATCAGACAAACCTACCCAGCCACCGTTTTGCGACTCTGGAGCATCCAGGGTGTAGTTGAGGAAGCTCCAACTGGCACCGGCAATATTGTAAACGCCAATACGAACTGCGCTATCGCCTGGCCAAACCCGTTGGAAAGCCACATAAACGGCACCGTTGTATTCCGCAACCCCTTCAAAACCGAAACGTAGCTGGTTGTCGCTAACGGCGGCGGGAAGGGTGATTACGGATTCAATAACGCCGTAAGCATCCGTTTTGAAGATAAAGTTAAGGCTGTTCACGGGGCGGCCGGCGTCACCCACGGTACCACTGCCTTCTGAGGCCACCCAAAAACCACCATCGCTGGCAACGGCAATACCTTCGGGGTCAACGTTGATGGTCTTATCGTCGTTAATTAACAGGGCCAGGTCAGCTTCATCAAAGACATCGGCGCGCGTGGGGTCATCATCACTGACTGAGGGATCCATTAGCGCAACAGTGCTGATACCGGCAAAAACATCTTTGGCATCACTGATGCGGGTTTCGTGGGTGAGCAGGGCTGGCTTGCTGCTGGTATCGATAGTGAAAATACGGCTTTTGCCATAGAAACTATCTTCGATAGAGTAGAGCGTATTAGGCGATAACGGATCGGCAGCCAGGCCAGACATAGCACTCCAGGGGATGGGTGTGCCGTCTTCACGCTCAGTTGAGTAGAGCGTAGGATAGCTGGCTGGTTGTGTGCCATAACGATAGATGTTGAGAGAGCCACGGAACTTATCACCACGAGCATCTTCTTCACTTGCCGCCACCAACAGATTACGGGAGGGGATGGACACCACGCCTTCAGGCCCTAAGGCGGCGGGCAGAGTCTGTTTGTAAGCAGGCTTGGTGAAATCCGCTACATCGTAAACAAATACCAGGCTTGAGCGCTCTGAGTTTACAAATAGGAATCGTTCGCTGCCGAACACGCCAAATTCCGCATTTTCCGGCTCATTGCCTTTGTTTTCCGAGCGGCCGTCCGGGTACTGACCTAGTTGTACCGTCAGATGATCCAGTGAGTTGCCGGAGTCGAAAATAACTTCACCCTCGGTATTAAACACAGTGAATCCGCGGCTGCCTCCCTGCCAATCACCTTCGTTTGCCGTGACAAAATATTCACTGTTCAGCCAGGTTACGCCATCGGGTTCTCGGGGAATGTTATCCAGTGAATCGGTCTGCGAAATAATGGCTGGGTCTTCTTCAACGTTATCAATTTGGGTAAGGTTAACGGTTCCTGCGGAGAAGTGATTAACGATGGCTCCGCTGGCCAAGTCAACCAAAACAAGATAGTTGTTTTCCTGAAAAGTTACGACAGCGATGTTGTCGCTGTTGATGTCGACATATTCCGGTTCTGGATCACCCGCGGCGATATCGGCCAGGCCGGTCATGTCGATGTTAGTACTGGTCCAGGCGGCGGGTTCTCCTGCTAAATTTACAACTACCAGGTAACCGGCAGGCGCTTGTGGCAGAGCACCATCGTTAAGATCTTCATCGCGTTCATTTTCTATGGCGATGGCGGCGTATTGTCCGTCTGGGCTAATGGCTACAGAATCGGGTTGGCCACCCAGCTCGATGGTACGAACGGCGGTTTGCGTGGCAATATCAACAATTACTAACTCACCGGATGTGTTGATAAAATCGGCTGATGTGTTTACCGCAGCTAACGCATAATCGCCGGCAACACCAACTGAGGTGGGTTCTCCGGCAAGAGGAAGTACGCCCAAGGCGGCGGGTTGCTCAGGATTGGTGATGTCGGTAAAACCAAGAACTTCTCGCTGGCTGTCGGTGTAGATCAATGTTTTGCCATCACTGCTTGCCGCAACAATTTCAGCTACAGTCTCGTCATCGACATCGCAGGTGGCATCCATTTGTAAACAGACCGGGAAGGTGGCGATGCGTTGAAAGTTTTTCGCTGAATTCACGTTCGCGGCATTACACACATAGTTGGTTGTGTCGATCTCACTGCTGCTCAAAATGCCATCTGAGTTGGCATCCACTCCACTATCAATGCGTACCCCACCGTTGAAGCAGGTAGCATCACCGTCAGCAATGTTTGTCTGAGTAGTGAGACTGCTCAGACCAGTGCTGCCATCGATACCATCTGTGCCGTTAACACCGTTGCGGCCATCGTCGCCATCACAGGCGGCGAGCATTACAGCCGCAATTGAAACGGCTAACAGTTTTGGTTTAAGACCCATTTATAAATCCCCATAACAATTATTTAGGTATCCCTAAGAAACAATCCGGCGGGGATTCTCTTACATCGCTATGAAAGTATTGTGACGGGCAAATGAAAGTGCTGAGGCCTAGTGTAAAGAGATGTAAATACCTCTTTACCGTATAGCTGCTTTTGAGGCTATTCGAAACGGGTTATCAATTGGTTAAATATGCGTGAGTGTGTGCGAAATAAATTGAGAGGCTGTTGCCCTTGGGGCAAGCACAACAAAAGCAAAAAACCAGTCAAAATAGAGGTTGTTGATGGTGTAAATTATTGCGCTAACGGTAAAGGAAATTCAAAACGAGCACCTTCGTTCGGTTTGGAGATTACGCTGATTCTGCTGTTGTGCAGCTCCAGTATACGTTTGACAATGGCGAGCCCCAGACCGGTGCCGGATTGTGCGGTAACCGGTGTGGCATTAGCGCTGCGATAGTAGCGATCAAAAATATAGGGTATTTCGTCTTGGCTAATGCCGGTGCCGGTATCGCTCAAGCTTACGTAAACACTGTGGTTGTCGGTGCTCAGTTTAATGCAGATCTCGCCACCTTCAGGAGTATGACGTAGGGCGTTGTCGATCAGGTTTTGAAACACCCGTTCAATTAAACTTAGGTCACCCAAGACCATGTAATTGTTATCGCCTGGCTGCAATTTTATTTTGACCCGCTTTTGTTCGGCCTGAATGGCAAACTCCTGGCTGATGTCACTAATCAGCTCCGCCAGGGGGAAGGGGGATTTG
This sequence comes from Halioxenophilus sp. WMMB6, assembly GCF_033283405.1. Classification (NCBI taxonomy): domain Bacteria; kingdom Pseudomonadati; phylum Pseudomonadota; class Gammaproteobacteria; order Alteromonadales; family Alteromonadaceae; genus Halioxenophilus; species Halioxenophilus sp. WMMB6. The sequence goes on along the minus strand of NZ_JAWMQR010000001.1, from coordinate 676,509 downwards.
TCGACGCTGACACTGCGGCTCTCCAATTTGGATAATTCAAACAGGGCGGAAATTAAATTGCCTAACCGCTTACTGTGCTTTAACGCGATTTTGAGATAATTTTTTTGTTGTTCTTCATCCAGTTCACCCAGCTTTAGTAGGGTGGTTTCGATATAGCCTTGGATGTTGGCCAGTGGTGTGCGCAGATCGTGGGAGATATTGGATATCAGCTCTCTTCTTAGGCGCTCACTCTGTTGCATCTCACGGAACTGGCTTTTAATCCGCTCCTGCATTACCGAAAAAGAGGCCTCTAAGGCTTTTAGTTCATCGGCCGGTAACTCTTTGCTGGTGGTTAGTGCCTCTTGCTCTTCACTGAAAAAGGAGCGGGCTTGATCCGTGAGGTGTTTAAGGGGCTTGGTTATGCGGCTAAAACCAAGGTAGAGGCCCAGGCATAATACCAGCAGCAGTGCGGCTATGGCGGCAAAGGTTACCCGCATCACGTAACTGGAGCTTAACTGTTCGGCCAATGTCTGGAACAGTTGGCTGGATAAAACCACATACAGATAACCTTCAGTAACGCCGTTATTTGAAATCTCCGCCACTGAAAATATACAGCGTTCTTTTGGTAGGCGCGGATCCGAGCCGTAGATGGGGCCCTGGGCTTCACCACTTAATGCGTGTTTGATGGGTTCTAGATCAACGCTGGTTAAAATCACGTCGTCTGTGTTGAGGGCGTGGCCCAAAATCTGACCATCGGCATCCAGCAGATAGACCTCGACCAGCGGGTTGATCATCATTGTGTGCATTGCGGTATCTTTTAATACTTTGTCTCGGACCGCACCGGTATCGTCGAATAACGGTTGTTGATGTTTGATGATGTAGCTGGCCAGCTCCTTATTGAGAAGCTGTGTGATCTCGGCGTGGTATTGATTGGTGCTCCATAGGCTTACCGAAACGATGGCGGCGCTCACCATCAAGGTGAAGGTCACCAGCAGCAGGGACAACTTTCCGTATATAGGCACCTAAGCTTTACCCCCGCGCTCAGTTGGGGGTATCAAAGCGGTAGCCGACACCCCAAAGCGTATGGACAAAGGTGGGGTTGGCCGGATCGGGCTCTATTTTTGCCCGTAGACGGTTGATATGTGAGTTAACGGTGTGCTCATAGCCTTCGTGGCCATAGCCCCATACCTCCTGCAGCAGCTCCAGACGGGTAAATGCCCGGCCGGGATGGGAGGCAAAAAACCAGAGGAGATCAAACTCTTTGGCTGTTAACTCAACCATTTTGCCCGCGACGGTGACGGTTCGACGGGTACGATCGAGGATCAGATCATTGCGTACCAGGATGTCAGAGCTCTCCTGGCTGAGTTCACCCATCATACTGACCCGGCGTAACAGCGCTTTTACGCGGGCCGATAACTCCAGAATACTGAAAGGTTTGGTTAGATAGTCGTCTGCGCCTAACTCCAGGCCAAGCACCCGGTCGAGTTCGGTATCGCGTGAGGTGAGCATGAGGATGGGCACGTAGTTATAGTTGGCGCGTATCTGCCTGCAAATCTCAAGGCCATCCAGCCGCGGCAGTTGTAAATCCAGAATGATCAGATCCCAGGTTTCAGCAACGGCTTTCTTTAGACCCTCAAGGCCATCGAATGCGGTCTCTACCTGGCAGGTATCTGAATGGAGGTGGAGTTTGATCAAGTTGGCGATATCCTGTTCATCCTCCACCACCAGGATACGCTGGTTTTTGACTTGAACCTTGTGGTTGTGGTCACCAGGGGCGTGTTTGGGTTGTATATCCATTGCAACACCTGAGTTATCTGGTTGTATAAGCATGAGCTGATATCCATGTTGTTTAGCTGGGCTCTGGTTGCTGAGCCGATTCGTGCTACCCCTGTTATGCGCTCGCGGACTATCCTACAACGGATCTCTTTCACAATCCCAGACTACAGATTGATCTGGCGCGGGGTAGGTTATCTGACTATAAATGTGGCAATAAGTGTGAAAGCGTTGTATCACAAAATATTCACTTTTTACGGTGGAGCCGCCATGTTGGCGATGGGTTGTCATCTGTTTACTGCTAGGTTTGTGCGAGGAACCAATGGAAGAAGTTATTGAACGATTGCGTGAGGCTAATGAGAGTGTTCCCGTACCGCTGGAATTGCCCAGTTTTGAGCAGCTGGTGGAGGTGCAAGAGGCATTACTGATACACCTGCCAGACGAATATAGAGAATTTCTATTGGAAGTCAGCGACGTGATCTATGGCCATTTGGAACCCGCCACCATCGCCGACCCGGCTGCCCACACTTATCTTCCGGATATGGCATCCAAAGCTTGGGAAGAGGGGCTCGAGCGTCATCTTTTGCCTATCTGCGAGTATCACGCGGGGTATTACGTTATTGACCCAATGGGCGAGGTGAGCACCTGGCCAGACGACGGATCCGATAGTTGGCCCAATATCTGGCAGTGGGCCGATTCGGTCTGGCTCGACAGCTAATTTGGTGGGTAAGGGGCTAGCGACCACAGACGAAATAGGGCCCTAGGAGACCTTGGAATCGGTGCCTGGTCCATAGCCGCATGATCGCTTGAGTGGTAGAATCGCGGCCTTTCATATAACGAGCGGCAGAGAGTGTTCAAAATGCGTGTAGGGTTTGTTGGTTGGCGAGGAATGGTGGGATCTGTTCTTATGGAGCGGATGCAGTCGGAAAATGACTTCGCCGATATTGAGCCGATCTTTTTCACAACCTCTAACGTGGGCGGTAAAGCCCCTGCCATTGGTAAAGATTGCCCCGATTTACTGGATGCCAATAGCATTGATGCGCTCAAATCAATGGAGGCTATCGTCTCCTGTCAGGGAGGCGATTACACCAAAGAGATCTATCCAAAGCTGCGTGCGGCGGGTTGGCAGGGTTATTGGATCGACGCAGCTTCGGCGCTGCGTATGGCCGATGATGCGGTCATTATTCTCGACCCGGTTAACCGCGATGTGATTACCGATCAGCTGCACGCTGGCGCCAAGGACTTTATCGGCGGCAACTGTACTGTAAGCCTGATGTTGATGGCCTTGGGGGGGCTCTTCAAGGCTGGTTTGGTCGAGTGGGCCACAGCGATGACTTACCAGGCGGCCAGTGGTGCCGGTGCTCAAAATATGCGTGAGTTGATCTCGCAAATGGGTGCTTTGCACGCCGCCGTTGCTGATCAGCTTGCCGATCCGGCCAGCGCGATATTAACCATCGACAGCATGATCGCTGAGACCATGCGCGGTTCGGATTTCCCGACAGCCAATTTCGGTTACCCGCTGGCTGGCAGTCTGTTGCCATTTATTGACACTCAATTGGATTCTGGCCAAAGCCGGGAAGAGTGGAAAGCCGAGGCCGAGGCCAACAAAATATTGGGCACCAGTGCCAACCCAGTTCCCATTGACGGCACCTGTGTCCGTATCGGCGCAATGCGGTGCCACAGCCAGGCGCTGACACTTAAATTAACGCGTGATATTCCGTTAAACGAAATTGAATCACTCATTAAAGAGGCCAATGATTGGGTGAGTGTGGTACCCAACACCCGGGAAGCATCAATGGCTGATTTGACCCCAACCAAAGTAACCGGAACTTTAAGTGTGCCTGTCGGCCGGTTGCGTAAACTGAGTATGGGGCCGGAATATCTGAACGCTTTCACTGTAGGCGATCAGTTACTCTGGGGAGCGGCTGAACCACTGCGCCGTATGCTGCGAATCCTGTTGGAAAAGTAGTCTATACGCTATCGCTGTTGGGGCCGCTTTGCGGCCCTTTCGCTATCTGTGACCCAGTGCCGCTGCTCGATTACGCACTTTTTTGATCGCGTGCTAAATTCTAAAACTGTGGATTACATCAACATAATAAAGATAATTATGATATAAACGAGCCATTTGGCGGCGCTATCGTTGCGAAAATGCTATTTATAATGAATACTTACGTGGATCTATGAATCCAAATTCGAGGTTTATGGTGTCTCGAGCGAGGCTGGGAGCATCTCCTCGTAAAGAATCAGGGTTTTAGGCTACGCATAAGTCACTTCCTAAACCAGGCGGTGAGTCGTTTGCAAACAGTTAACCCAGACATGCAATGGAAATAATAAAGGGGCGTCCAATGCGTCTTAGTAAACTGGCATCAATCATCTCCGCTGTAGGCTTTGTGGTTGCAGAGCAGGTCTCTGCACTTGGCCTTGGAGAGATTAAGCTAAATTCCTCGCTGAATGAGCCGTTAAACGCGGAAATCAGACTGCTTCAGGTTAGAGACTTAACCGAAGAAGAGATTTTGGTGGGTTTGGCTTCCAATGCTGATTTCGAGCGTGTCGGCGTCGATAAAACCTTCTTCCTGACGGGGATGAAGTTCAGTGTTGACCTCGAGGCTCCAGGTGGACCGGTGGTTCACATCACTACCAACTCGCCAGTAAGAGAGCCCTTTTTAAACTTCCTGATTGAGAGCCAGTGGCCGAGTGGTCGTATTCTGCGTGAATACACCTTGTTGATGGATCTGCCGGTGTTCAGTGCTCAATCGGAGAGCACAGTCAGCGCCCCGGCAACTACAACACCAGTCCAGACAGACACTGCGCCGGCGTCCAGCGCTCCTGTCACTCGCCCGCGCGCCCCAACTCCTACCGCCCCCAGCAGCGTGCCGGCCAGCTACTCAGGCGACACCTATGGCCCAGTACAAGCCAGTGACACCCTGTGGAACATCGCATTAAAAGTTCGTCCAGGTAGCCAATATACCGTTCAGCAGACCATGATCGCTATTCAACGCCTGAACCCTGAGGCGTTTATCAATAACAATATCAACCTATTGCGTAAGGGCCAGGTTCTGCGGGTCCCTACTAGCGAACAGATCTCCGAGTTGAGTCGTACTCAGGCAATCAACGAGGTTGCCTTCCAGAATGACCGGTGGAGTCAAGGCGCGAGCAGCGGCCCAACATTGGTCTCTGATACCCGCAAGAGCTCAGCTACAGGTCCACAATCCACAGGTGGCCGTGTAACGGTTGGAGTTGGTGACGATAGCTCCACTTCAGTTTCACCGGGATCTGGCCGAGGCTCAGATAGCCAGTCTTCCGCTGCTCTGGAGAACGATCTGGCCATCGCAATGGAGCAGCTTGATACCGCCAATCGCGAGAACACTGAGCTGAAAGGTCGCATTGCTGATCTCGAAGAGCAGATCGATACAATGGAGCGCCTGGTCGAGGTCTCCAATGAGCAGTTGCGCGCCTTGCAATTGGCGGCGGAGCAATCCGCCCAGGATGAAGACACTGATGTAACCGCAGAGCCGGCCGAAAGTTCTACGCCAGAGGCTGAGATGGCCGATGCCAGCAGCGCGGCGTCCGAAGAGACTCCTGCAGAAGCCGCCGTTGAAGCACCGGCAGGCACCACTGATGATGCCGCTGAAGCACCTACAACCGAGGAGGCGACTCCGCCCCCGGCCAAACCGGCCCCGGCTACCAAACCGGATGCCCGCACGGTGGTTGTTTCAACACCGCCCGAGCCCTCGTTGGTCGACAAAATTATGGACAATATTGTCCTGGTTGCTGCGGTATTAGTGGCCGTGCTGTTGGCGATCTTCGTTCTTGTTAAAAAACTGCTTGGCAAAAAAGACGAGGAAGAAGAGGGATTTGATCCGTTCGAAGAGGCTTCGGACGAAGACGAAACGCTGGACATCGACGGTGAATCTTTCGATGGTGATTTCGATACCGAGATGGAGCCGTTTGAGAGCGATATCGAAACACCTACTGAGAAGCTTGCTGAGGAAGAGGAAGACCTCAGTAACCTGGTTCCAGAAGAGGTTATTGCTGAGGCTGATATTTACATAGCCTATGGCAAGTATGATCAGGCAGAGCAGATGCTGAAACGCGCGCTGCGTGCCGATCCTGCCAACACCGATGCCCGTGTTAAGTTGCTCGAAGTTTACGCGGAATCTGGCGAACTAGAGAAATTTGATGAGAATTTCCAGGAGGTTCATGCCTCCGGAAATAGCGGTGCCATTGGTCGTGGAGCCGTGTTGCGCAGTCAGTTCGCTGACGCGGCCCCGTTTGCTGTGGCAGCTGGCGTGGCCGCAGCAGGTTCTGTGGCGCAGAAACCCGTTGAAGAACTCGACTTTGACGCCATGGCTGCAGAGTTAGATGACGATGAAGAGACGATCAGCATCGACAATTCTGCGCCGGTAAATGATTTCTCTGCGTTGGATGAAGATAGCAGCACATCCGGTGAGTTTGACGACTTCGATTTCGACCTTGATCCCGAATTTGAATCGGAAGAGACCACTGCTGAGCCAGAGGACGGTGGGCTTGGTGATGAGATCAGCCTCGACATGGACTTCGAAGACATGTTGAACGCTGAGTCTGATGCCATTGACGATGCTGGTGAAGATGTTGGCAGCGCAGCTGCCACTGATAGCAAGTTCGACTTCGACTTTGATGATATGTCCGATTCCACCGCAGGTGAGCTGGAGTTGGAATCGGATAGCCTCTCTTTGGGTGACGATGACGATATCGCCTTGTCGTTTGATCTGGGTAGTGAAACCGAAACGGCAGAAGCTGCAGAAGATGAGCTGGATCTTTCTGATGATCTGGGCCTAGATGACTTCAACCTCGATCTATCCAGCGAAGAGAGCTCTGAAGATGAGCTGCTCTCCATTCCCGATGAAGAGCCAGAAACTCTCGATCTGGATGGCGATTTCTCGCTCGATTTCGACGAGCCGGAAGCGCCTGCGGTATCTCTGCAAGAGGAGAGCGTCAGCAGTAACAGCAAAGCCAAAGGCGACGAGTTGTCTGATATGGATGATCTCTCCCTTGAGGGCGATGAGCTGAGCGAGTCAATGTTTGATGACATCGACTCAGATTTAGACTTCGCTGCTCTTGGCTTGGATGATGATCTTGGCGATGACTCGGTCAATCTTGATAGTGATTTTGATTTTGCAATTGAAGGGCAGGAGCCAAGCGACGATGCGTTGTCCGAGGGCGATCTGATCACACCACAAAAAAGCTACGACAACACTCCGGAAGAAGAGGTGAGCTTCGATAGTGGTTCGTCGCTGATGGATTCCGACGACTCGGATGGTGACCTACAGGATCTGGGTGACGATCTTAATTTTGATACAGCGCTCGACCTCGACGCCTTAGACGACGAAATGGACGCTCTCGCTGGTGAGGTTGAACTTAACGATACCGACTCTTTTATGGGCGGTGATGAGCTGGACGATTCATTAAGTTCAGATGCCATGTTTGATGAGGTATTGGCCTCTTCAGAGCAGAATTTCGCCGATTTCGATGATGAAGATTCATTGTCTGATGGCGATTTGGACGATGGCATGGATTTTCTCGCCGATACGGACGAATCCGACACCAAACTCGACCTGGCCCGAGCCTATATCGATATGGGGGACGGTGAGGGCGCACGCGATATTCTCAATGAAGTACTACAAGAGGGTAGTGATCAACAAAAATCGGAAGCAAAAACACTGTTAGATAAAATCCCGTCCTAAAAGCGTGTTGCTTCACACCCCACAGCCCCAGCCTAGTGCTGGGGTTTTTGTTTGAAGCATAGTGTTCGATGTGACGGCTTCGTACTCCAGAGCTACAATGGCCGGCACACGCTAGCTTTATAGAACGACCAGATTTCCGGTAACCCCACCAATGACCAAGCCTTACAGTCGCAACTGTGAAGTATTTAATGAGACTGAAATTCCCCAAGGTATGCAGCGAATTGCTTTGGGTGTTGAGTACAACGGCGGCTTATTTCGCGGGTTTCAGGTGCAAAAGCACGACCCAAAAACCGTACAGGGTATGCTGCACCTTGCCTTGTCTGATATTGCGGCGGAGCCCATTGAGCTGGTATGCGCCGGACGCACAGATGCGGGTGTGCACGCCAGCGGCCAGGTGATTCACTTCGATACTATGGCCGAGCGTCCTCTAAAAGCCTGGACGATGGGGGTCAATACTAAGCTGCCAGACCAGATCGCGGTTCAGTGGTCGAAAGCCGTACCCTTTAGCTTTCATGCCCGCTTTAGTGCTCAAAGCCGAACCTATCGCTATATCATTCTCAATTCTCCTACCCGGCCAGGCATCCAGAATGGCCTGGTAACTTGGGATAAACGCTGTTTGGATTTGACGGTGATGCGGCAAGCCGCGGCGCTACTGGAGGGGGAGCACGATTTTAGCTCCTTTCGAGCAGCGCAGTGCCAGGCTAAAAGTCCGGTTAGAACTATTCATTACTTGAAGATCATTGAGCATTCGCCATTCATTATTATAGAGGTCTCGGCCAACGCCTTTTTGCACCACATGGTGCGCAATATTGTCGGCGTACTGACCACAATAGCCGCTGGCGAAAAGCCCCTCTCCTGGGTAAACCATGTGCTTGAAGCCCGGGATCGCTGTCAGGGCGGAGTTACAGCGCCGGCCGCGGGCCTCTATCTGGTGAATGTGGCCTATCCGGGTAACTTTGGTCTACCCGGCTCGCGACCCGGCCCCGGTTTCCTGGAGATACCACTGCAAGGTTGAAGTTAACGCTTTTATCACTGCCGTTGGCGGCAATTACCTGTGATCTGGTATCATGCGCGATCTTGAAATTTCATCAGTTTTTTGACTAATTTATGACCAGTGGCGAAGTGGCTCGGACCAAGATTTGCGGTATTACCTCCGTGCCGGATGCATTAGCAGCCAAACAGGCAGGTACCGACGCCATTGGATTGGTGTTTTACGCTAAGAGTCCCCGCAACGTGGCAGAACCGCTTGCTCGAGAGATAGCCCTGTCTGTCGGGCCATTTGTCACCGTGGTTGGGCTCTTTGTTGATGCTGAACAGAGCGCAGTGGAGCGCTGCCTGCAGTCGGTACCGCTGCATGTTCTGCAGTTCCACGGCAGTGAAAGTAACGAATATTGCCGCCAGTTTCAGCGGCCATTCATCAAGGCGATTAGAATGGCACCGGGGCTCGAACTGGAGCCCATTTTCGACGCCTACCCGGACGCGGCAGGCTTCATTCTCGATGCCTATCAGCCCGGTGTTCCCGGAGGTACCGGCCAACGCTTTGATTGGCACCGTTTTCCCAACTCTGGGGCCCGACCACTGATTCTGGCGGGTGGCCTAAACCCGGAAAACATCCTTCAGGCACTGCGGGAGACAACGCCCTATGGCGTAGATGTCAGTGGTGGGGTGGAATCGGCACCCGGCGTAAAAAGTGCCCAAAAAGTGGCTGATTTTATCCGTACGGTTAAATCCGTTTCACTGCACAAGCGCGTAGCGCAATGAATTTGCTAATTTGAGAAGAGATAATGGCTAACGACCAGCAAAGCAACAGTTCAATGGCAGTCGACTATTCGGCTTTTCCCGATAGTCGCGGTCATTTTGGCCCCTATGGCGGCCGGTTTGTATCCGAAACCCTGATAACCGCGCTCGACGAGCTTGATGCCATGTATCAACGGTTAAAGACCGACCCCGAGTTCCTAGCCGAATTCGATCGCGATCTCGCCTATTTTGTCGGGCGGCCATCCCCCCTGTACCTCGCTGAACGTTGGAGCAAGCTGGCCGGCGGCGCTCAAATTTATTTGAAGCGCGAAGACCTCAACCACACTGGCGCCCACAAAGTGAACAATACGATTGGCCAGGCACTGCTGGCCAAACACAGTGGTAAACAACGCGTTATTGCTGAAACCGGAGCTGGGCAGCACGGTGTGGCGACGGCAACTATTGCGGCCCGTTTAGGTATGGAGTGCCAGGTTTACATGGGGGCAGAAGACGTTAAACGTCAGGCGCTCAATGTCTACCGAATGAAGCTGCTGGGGGCAGAAGTAATCCCCGTCACCTCTGGCTCCAAAACGCTGAAAGATGCCATGAACGAGGCTATGCGCGACTGGGTAACCAATGTCGACGATACCTTCTATATTATCGGTACCGTTGCTGGGCCTCATCCTTACCCGCAGCTGGTGCGCGATTTCCAGTCCATAATCGGTCGTGAAGCGCGTGCTCAGTGTCTGGAGCAAGCCGGACGGCTGCCGGATGCGCTGGTCGCCTGTGTCGGTGGTGGTTCCAATGCCATTGGCCTTTTCCACCCCTTCCTGGCGGATAATTCGGTAGCGATGTATGGTGTGGAGGCCGGAGGTGACGGCCTCGAAACCGGTCGCCATGCCGCTCCTTTAAATGAGGGCATTCCCGGGATCTTACACGGCAACCGTACCTACCTGATGGAAGATGAAAACGGCCAAATTATCGAAACCCATTCAGTTTCTGCCGGTTTGGACTACCCAGGCGTTGGCCCCGAACACAGCTGGTTGAAAGATCTCGGTCGGGTCAATTATGTGGCCATTGATGACCAGGAGGCACTGGCGGCCTTCCGTATGCTAACCAAGGTTGAAGGCATAATGCCGGCATTGGAGAGTAGCCACGCGGTGGCCTACGCCGATAAACTCGCCCGCACTATGACGCCAGATGAGATTATCGTGGTGAATCTATCCGGACGGGGCGATAAAGATATTCATACCGTCGCAGCCATCGATGGCATCACCATATAGAACAGGCGAATTAGTGAATGAACCGTATTGATCAATGCATGGCTGAGCTCCGAGGGCAGGGTCGTAAAGCCCTGGTAACCTACATCGTCAATGGTGATCCGAGCCCCGAGGCAACTCTGCCCACCATGCACGCATTAGTGGCCAATGGCGCCAATATCATTGAATTGGGCGTGCCTTTCTCAGATCCCATGGCCGAAGGGCCAGTGATACAAAAGGGGCATGAGCGTGCTCTGGAGCACCATACCAGCCTGCGCGGTACCATGGCTCTGGTAGCGGAGTTCCGCAAAACCGACAGTAAAACCCCGGTCGTGCTTATGGGCTATGCCAATCCCGTAGAGCGTATGGGCTATGCGGCCTTCACCGAGCTGGCAACCGCCTCCGGTGTCGATGGCCTGCTAACGGTGGATCTGCCGCCGGAAGAGGCCGCCGATTTAAACAGCCAGTTGAAGGTTGCCGAGCTGGAAAATATCTTCCTGTTAGCGCCCACCACCACCGACGCGCGGGTGCAATCGATCGTAAGCCTGGCCTCTGGTTTTCTCTACTATGTGTCATTGAAAGGGGTTACTGGTGCTGGCCACCTAGATGCAGCCAATGTCGCTGAAAACATCACCCGTATTCGTCAGTATACCGATCTGCCTATCTGCGTAGGTTTTGGTATCAAAGACGGTGCATCGGCCAAGGCCATCGCTGCACATGCCGATGGCGCGGTTGTCGGCAGTGTGCTGGTCGCTAAAATGGGCGAAATGGCCGGACAGCCAGCCGAGCAGATTGCTGGCGCTGTTGCAGAACTTATCAAGCCGATTCGAGCGGCATTGGACGAACTATAAACTTCTTAAACGCCTATTGAGGCGTTACGTAGAGAGATTGAATTATGAGCTGGTTAGATAAAATTCGACCCAATATCGCCAAAGGTGAGCGTAAACGTGGGGCTAGCAAAGTACCGGAAGGCCTTTGGAAGAAGTGTTTGAAGTGCGAAGCGGTGCTCTATCGGCCCGAACTTGAGCGTAACAACGATGTTTGTCCCAAGTGCGACCACCATATGCGCATTGGTGCCCGCCGACGTTTGGATATCTTCCTGGATGAAGCCGGCCGCGAAGAGTTGGCTACCGATGTACTGCCACGTGACCGCCTGAAGTTTAAAGACAATAAGAAATACAAAGATCGTCTGGCAGAAGCGGAGAAGGCCACCGGTGAAAAAGAGGCGCTGATTGCCATGCGCGGCACTCTGCACAACCTACCGGTAGTAGCCACCGCGTTCGAATTTGCGTTCATGGGCGGATCTATGGGTTACGTGGTAGGCGAGCGCTTCACCCGGGCGGCGCAACTCGCCTTGGCTGAAAACATGCCGCTGGTCTGTTTTTCTGCAACCGGCGGTGCTCGCATGCAGGAGGCGTTGATCTCCCTGATGCAGATGGCTAAAACCAGTGCCATTATCGAGCGACTGAAACAGAACGGCATTCCCTACATTTCGGTCATGACAGATCCGGTCTACGGCGGTGTTTCCGCCTCTTTGGCACTGCTGGGCGATATCAATATTGCCGAGCCGGGCGCTCGCTCTGGGTTTGCCGGGCCTAATATTATCGAGCAGACCATTCGTCAAAAGTTACCGCCTGGTTTCCAGCGCAGTGAGTTTCTGTTGGAGCATGGTTCCATTGATATGATCATCCACCGTAACGAACTGCGTGACAAAATACACGCCTTGCTTGCAAAACTGACCGGCGTAGCGGCTTAAGTTTAAAACCTCGAGTCGCAAGATGCGTTACCAGACCGTAGACCAGTGGCTGGAGTGGCAGCAAACGCTGCACCCGAAAGCCATCGATATGAGCCTAGATCGTATCGCAACGGTCGCCCATCGGCTACAGCTCGATACCCCGACGCTCAAAGCTCGGGGTTGCACGCTGATCTCCATAGCGGGCACCAATGGCAAAGGGTCCTGCGTACGCAGCTTAGAACAGTTTCTGCTTGGCCAAGGGCTCTCTGCCGGTGCCTTCACCTCTCCCCACGTCCTACGCTACAACGAACGTATACGTATTAATGGAAGCGATGTCGCTGACGATGATCTGCTAAAGGCGTTTGCGGCGATTGATCAGGCCCGAGCCGAGATTAGCCTTACCTATTTTGAATTCTCCACACTGGCGGCCGCCTGGCTCTTCGCGGAGTATCAGGTGCGTTACTGGTTGCTGGAAGTGGGCTTGGGTGGCCGTCTGGATTCGGTCAATATCTGGGACGCTGATATCGCCATTATCACCTCTATCGGAATCGATCATATTCAGTGGCTGGGCGACACCCGGGAGAAAATAGGCGCAGAAAAGGCCGGGATATTCCGGCCCGGGCAGTTGGCCATTTGTGCTGACCGTAAGCCACCGGCCTCTATCGCTGACGCGGCCAGAAACAGACAAACGCGACTGCGACAGGTGGGTATCGACTTTAACTGGCGGGAGGAGGGTGGTCTGCTGCACTGGTGGCAAGAGAACTCTGCCAGCGAAAGGCAGATGCGAACCATGCCTCGCCCCAATCTACCCCTCGCCAGTGTCGCAGCAGCGCTGACGGCGCTCTCTGAGCTCCAGCAATTGCCCAGTAATGAGCAGTGCCAGGAGCTCGCCCACAAGCTGGCGCTTGCCGGCCGATTTCAGGCCGCCAGTTATCGAAACCTGCCGCTGATACTCGATGTGGCGCACAATGAAGACTCAGCCAGGTTGTTGGCGGATCTGCTTACAGAGCGCACAAAAACAGCTGCAAATGGCTTAAAGTTAGCGGCAGTTTTTGCTGTGATGGCGGATAAATCACTGCCAGAGATTATTGAGCCCCTGCTTCCTCTGGTTAACCAGTGGTTTTTACCGCAGCTTCCAGGTAATGACCGGGCCGCAGATAACAAGGATGTCGAGCGGGCATTGCAACGCGCCGGGGGAGACACGCTTTGTTGCGAGGAGATGGCCGCGGCGTTAACAGCGGCAGAGGCTGCGCAGCCAGACCTGGTAGTGGTGTTCGGCTCGTTTTATACCGTGGAAGCGTGCCTGCTTGCCCCCGAGGTCACTGTCAGTAGGGAAACAGGCGATACAGAGCCACAATTTGGATTAAGTAAATGATAATGGTCGGACGACGTTCAGTTACAAAGAGGAATTTCAGCCCCCGGAGGTGCCGCCATGGATAGTGGTGTTAAGCAGCGAATCATCGGGGCTTGTGTATTGACCGCTATCGGGGTGATTTTTCTACCGAGTCTGCTCCAGCGCAAAGAGGATCAACTGGTGGATACCAACACCCAGATCCCACCGATGCCGGAGTTTACCCTCTACCCACACGAGAAGCCTCAGCCGCCCGTGGATATTGCCGAACCGCCCACCCAAGACCAGGTGTTTCTGGCGGAGAGTGAACCTGAGCCCACTAGCGTGACGCCACCGCCACCAACAAGTAGCTCCACGACCAGCAGTCCTGCAGCCAACAGCCCTGCACCGAGCAGCTCTACAGCCAGTAGCCCAAGCCCAACAGTAATCACAGCTAAAAGGCCAGTAGCAGATAACAACGCCGTATTGAGTGACCAGGGCTTGCCAATCTCCTGGGTAGTGCAGGTGGCCAGTTTTAAGGATCAGGAGCGGGCCAATGCCATGGTAACCAAGTTACTTAGCCAGGATTTTCGCGCCTATAGCCGTGAGGCCAGCTACCAGGGGCAGGCGATCTATCGGGTTTATGTTGGTCCCAGCATTGAACGGGAAGACGCCGAAAGTATCAAAAAGAAGTTGGATAAAGCATTAAACGCCAATACGCTGGTTCTAAAGTTATCGCCCTAAGCGAGAGAAAATCGGAAATGCCGCTGGCACGGAGTTTCCTTCAACTGTTAGAATTCGCACCAGTTTAGAACTCACGCAAGTGAACACTGAAGTTTTTGAGACGCCAGAACACCAAAGAATGTAAATGAACTGGGCTGATATATCGATTCTGGCTATCTTACTGCTGTCCGGACTAATTAGTTTGTGGCGCGGTTTCATTAAAGAGGCGTTGTCACTGGCGGTTTGGCTGCTGGCTATCGTTATCAGCCTGACCTTTCGCGAGCCAATGGCATCGCTCCTGGTCGATTTTATAACCACACCTTCGCTGCGAGTTGCCGTCGCTTTCGCTATCTTGTTTGTTATGACATTGCTGATTGGTGGTGTGGTTAATCATCTCTTGGCGCATTTGGTGGCCATCACCGGGCTTACTGGTACCGACCGGTTCCTCGGTTTTCTGTTTGGTTTGGCGCGCGGGGTGCTGGTGGTGCTGGCGCTGGTGTTACTGGTGCCACATGTGCTGCCCATTAATCAGGACACCTGGTGGCGGGAATCGGTATTAATACCTCAATTCCTGAAGCTCGAGTCTGCCGCTAACGTTGTTGTTAAAGAAGTGCAATCCTTGTTTGGAATCTGGTTTGGTCATGGCTGATTTCTGGTTCTTCTGCCCAACCACCAAACAGGCCGGCCGTAAGCTATTTGAAGAGGCTAAAGTATGTGTGGAGTAGTCGGAATCGTAGGGCATTCTGATGTCAATTTAGAGCTGTACGACGCTCTCACGATGCTGCAACACAGGGGCCAGGATGCGGCAGGCATCATGACCTGTCATAACGGCCGTATCGCCCAACAAAAAGCCAATGGCCTGGTACGCGATGTTTTTCGCTCGCGTCACATGCAGCGTCTGGTGGGTAATTTCGGTATAGGTCACGTTCGCTATCCAACCGCGGGCAGTTCCGGCCCGGCACTGGCGCAGCCATTTTATGTTAACTCACCCTACGGCATCGGCCTGGCGCATAACGGCAACTTGACCAATACCGCCGCTGTCGCCGAGATGCTCTATAAAACCGACCTGCGCCACGTTAATACTGACTCCGATACTGAGGTGTTGCTCAACGTCTTTGCTCACGAACTGCAAAAGTTGGGTAAATTGGTGCCGACGGCTGAGGATATCTTCTCCGCGGTGGCCAGCGTCCATAAGCGGGTTAAAGGTGGCTACGCTGTGGTGGCCTTGATCGCCAACTATGGTCTGGTGGCTTTTCGTGATCCCAACGGTATTCGACCGCTGGTTTATGGCCAGTTAAGTACGGACAAGGGTACTGCCCATATGGTCGCCTCCGAGAGCGTTGCTTTTAACGTTAACGGCTACCAGTTGGTGCGCGATGTGGCACCGGGCGAAGCGCTCTTTATCACCAGCGATGGCGAATTGTTTGCCAAACAGTGCGCCGAACAGACCAAACTGCGCCCCTGCATCTTTGAACACGTCTATTTTGCTCGGCCGGACTCCATTATGGATGGCGTCTCGGTTTATAAAGCACGCCTGCGCCAAGGTGAGCGTCTGGCCGCTAAAATTGTGCGCGAACGGCCCGATCACGACATTCATGTGGTGATTCCCATTCCCGACTCCTCAAGGGTCGCCGGCCAGATGGTGGCACAAAATCTAGGCGTTAAATTCCGGGAAGGTCTGGTTAAGAACCGTTACATCGGCCGGACCTTCATCATGCCCGGGCAGCAACAGCGCAAAAAGTCTGTACGCCAAAAGCTGAATGCTATTGAGTTGGAGTTCAAGGGTAAAAATGTGCTGTTGGTGGACGACTCCATTGTGCGCGGTACCACTTGCCAGCAGATCATCCAGATGGCCAGAGATGCCGGCGCTAATAAAGTCTATTTTGCCTCCGCTTCGCCGGCGGTTAAGTACCCTAACGTATACGGTATCGATATGCCGAGCGCCAATGAGCTGATTGCCCATGGCCGTACGGAAGCGGAGATCTGCCAGGAGATTGGCGCCGATTGGCTTATCTATCAGGACATCGACGACCTGATTGCCGCTTCTATGGATGGCAACCCCGACATTGAACAGTACGAAGCCGCTGTATTTACCGGTGAGTATGTGACCGGCGACGTCGACCAGCAGTATCTCGATAACCTCGATGCCGCCCGCAATGATCACAGCAAAGCGATGAACCTTATCTCCAGCGATGAAGAAGCGCTAATAGGCATACACAACGAAAGTGATGCCAGTCACTACGCCTAAGTGGAGCCCAAGTTAGAACAATCATGATAGATGATGACTTTTTAACCAATGCCGATGTGGCGACCCTGGCGATTCGAGCCGGCCAGGTGCGTACCCTTGAGGGCGAACACAGCGAGCCGATCTTCACGACCAGCAGCTATGTGTTTGAATCGGCCCAGGCCGCCGCAGATCGCTTCTCCGGTGCAGCGCCCGGTAATGTTTACTCTCGTTACACCAACCCCACGGTACGTACCTTTCAGGACCGCCTGGCGGCAATGGAAGGGGCCGAGGCCGCAGTTGCCACGTCGTCGGGTATGGCGGCTATTCTCAGTACCTGTATGGCGCTTTTGGCCGCTGGTGATCATGTGATCTGCTCCCGCAGTGTGTTTGGTACCACCTCAGTGCTGTTTACCAAATTCATGGCCAAATTTGGTGTAACCACCACCTTTGTTAACCCGCTGGATATAAGCCAGTGGCAAGCGGCCGTTACGCCGCAAACAAAACTGTTGTTTGTCGAAACCCCATCCAACCCCCTGTGCGATGTGGTCGACCTGGCGGCCTTAAGCAGCCTGGCCAGACAGCACCAGTGCCGATTGGTGGTGGATAACTGTTTCTGTACGCCAGCGCTGCAGCGGCCGTTGGCGCTGGGGGCCGATATCGTCGTCCACTCCGCCACCAAATACCTGGATGGGCAGGGCCGCTGTGTGGGCGGTGCGGTTGTCGGTAACCAAGCCGATATGGACGAAGTGCTGGGCTTTATTCGTACCTGTGGGCCGACCATGAGCCCTTTTAACGCCTGGGTATTCCTCAAGGGGCTGGAGACGCTCAAGTTGAGAATGGATGCCCACTCTGCCAATGCGCTTACACTCGCCACCTGGCTCGTCGAACAGAGCCAGAAGCCCAGCGCAGCCATCGAAAAAGTCTTCTATGCCGGTTTGCCGGAACACCCGGGCCACAGTTTGGCAGCCAAGCAGCAGCGCGCCTTTGGTGGTGTGCTCTCTTTTCGGGTTGCTGGTGGGCGCGAGGAGGCTTGGCGTTTTATTGATGCCACCCGCCTGATGTCGCTGACGGCGAATCTGGGTGATGCCAAAACCACGATTGTCCATCCTGCCACCACCACCCATGGTCGTCTTAGCGACCAGGAGAAGGCCGATGCGGGCATTACCGAAAGCTTGATCCGTATTGCTGTTGGCCTCGAAGACAGTGGCGATCTGATCGCCGACCTGGAGCGGGGCATAGCCGCAGTTCTGCAATAGGAACTGCTGCACAGCTTTTGCTGCTGCTAGCTACCGTTGTTAGGCTAATTTGCCCATTTGATGCTTTACTATAAAAACATTTGGCATATAGAACTCTCGTTCGCAGGGCTGCGCGTCAGCTGAGCCGTACGTTGGTAGTGTGCCCAACCTTCAACAGAGTAAGGCATAGGGTAAATGGAACCCCTGGTATCATCGTTAGTCGCCGAGGTCAGTAAAGTAGTTCTTGGCAAAGAGTTGCAAGTCAAAATGGCCTTGGCCTGTCTTTTCAGCCAAGGCCATTTGCTCATAGAAGACCAACCGGGGATGGGTAAAACCACACTCGCGCAGAGCTTGGCGCGCGTGCTCGGCCTACAATATGCCCGGGTACAATTCACCAGCGATCTGCTACCGGCCGATATTATTGGTGTCTCCGTTTTCGATCAGCAAAATACCCGCTTTGAATTTCACCCGGGCCCCATTTTTACCCAGCTGTTGTTGGCCGATGAGATCAACCGCACCTCGCCCAAAACGCAGAGCGCGCTGTTAGAAGCGATGGAGGAGCGGCAGGTCACCATTGATGGTGAAACGCGAATTCTGCCCCAGCCCTTTTTTGTTATCGCCACTCAAAACCCCTCGTCGCAAGACGGCACCTTTCCACTGCCGGAATCTCAGCTTGACCGCTTTTTAATGCGTATTTGCCTGGGCTACCCCGACCCAGGTGTTGAGCGACAACTGTTGGCCGGTGTTGATCCGCGGGCAAAACTTGATAGTTTGCGCTGTCGGATAAAGCCGCAACAGTTGGCCGCTATTGTTGAGGCCGCCAACAAGGTGCAGGCCTCGCCGGCGCTTCTGGATTATGTGCAACGGTTGATTCAATACACCCGTACCTCTGCCGAATTTGCTTTTGGCATCTCCACCCGCGGAGCCTTATCGCTGATGCGCTGCGCACGTACCTGGGCGCTAATGCACGGCCGCAGCCATCTGGTACCAGAAGATATTCAAACGCTGCTACCCGCGGTAGTGGGCCACAGAGTGCGAGATTTTGCCGATTACACCGGCCAAAGCGGTTTGGCATTGGTGGAACGGGCCTTGGAAAATGTGGAAGTTATTGGCTAAACCCCGGCGCTGGGTTGAGCGGCGTTTTCAGCGATTTTTAGAACGGGCAATACCGCGCCGGCAGAGCGTAAAACTCGGCCAGAAGCAGCTGTTTATACTGCCGACCGCCAATGGTTGGGGCTATATGTTCGCGGCTTCTCTAATTTGGCTGCTGGGTACCAACTACGAAAACAACCTGGCACTCGCGCTCGCCTATTTTTTAGCGGCACTTTTTCTGGTTGCCATTGTTCACACCTTTAACAACCTTTTCCGTTTAGAAATTAAATACCTCCAGGCAAAACCGGTTTTTGCCGGCGAGATGTCTGAAGTGCAATTGCAATTTACTCCCGGCGGCGTCAATCGCTTTGCTATTGATGCCTATTGGTCGGAAGGTAATCGCATTCGACTGCAACTACCGCGCGACGAGCCGCAATTAATCACTCTGTATGTGCCCGCCAAACAGCGTGGTTGGTATAGACCACCCAGAGTCACATTGGAGACCACCTTTCCGGTTGGCCTGTGGCGTTGCTGGAGTCATATCGATTTGGATGTTTTGATATTAACCTACCCTAAACCAATTACCTGTAAGCCATTGCCTCATTCAGCCTCCGATCATCAGCAGGGACAGCTGCAGCCAGTAAGCGGCGGCGAAGATTTTTACAGCCTGCGCAGTTACCAGGCGGGTGACTCGCTTAAACACGTTGCCTGGAAACACTATGCACAGGGCAGGGGGTTACACACCAAAAACTACAGTGCCCATCTCGATACCCGAATTTGGTTGGATTGGAGCTTACTGCCTGGCCTCGACCGTGAAGCACGATTGTCACGACTGGCGTATCTTGCGCTGGAGGCGGAAAAATTGAGAGATGAATATGGTTTAAAGCTGCCCGGATTAGAGTTGCCTCCCAACCGTGGTAAAAATCATCTGCAAAGCATTCTAAAGGCACTGGCGCTGTTTGAACCACCAACCACTTCCGTTGCGGGAGGGGGGCAGCCGTGAGCCCGGCGTTAGCGCTGCCACGCGCCTCCCTCGCCTGGATGCTATTGGCGTTAGTGGCGGTAATCGTTCCCCATTGCCGGCATCTGCCCATTTGGGAGATAGCGGCAATCATCGGCATCTTAATCTGGCGGGTGCAGCTGCATCGCGGCCTGTGGTACACACCCGGTCGCTGGATAAAACTGCTGCTGGCGTTGATATCAGTGGTTGGCTTGCGCTGGCAATATGGCACGCTACTCGGCCTGGAACCGATGGTGGGGCTGTTGATTCTCTCCAAAATGTTAAAACTGTTGGAGATGCACCGCTTCCGAGATGCCATGACCGTGGTTTTATTGGGCTTTTTTACCACGGCCACGCAATTTCTGTTTAGCCAGACTATCGTCGACTTTATCTACTCGTTGCTCTGCTTTGTACTCTTGGTTGCCACGTTGATTTCTCTTAACCAGGGGCAGAACAGCCGGCCCATACCCACCTTGCCACTGGCCATCAAACTGACGCTGCAGTGCATACCGGTTATGGTGGTTCTGTTCCTGGTGTTCCCACGCCTGGGATCACTTTGGTCGGTGCCGTTACCGCAAAACGCTGCGACCACCGGTGTCAGTGGCAGTATGTCACCAGGTGATATTTCCAAACTCACCCAGGATGGTGGTAGAGCCTTTACCGTCAGTTTTCGCGGTGCCGTGCCGAGTAACCGCGACCTCTACTGGCGGGGCATTGTTATGTCCTATTTCGATGGCCGTACCTGGTCACCCAGTCGTTGGGGCAGTTATCCGGAGGGTACTCTGGTGGAGTGGGTTGATGGTTCGAGTCGTCAACCTCACCAAAGCTGGCGACAGCAAGGCGAGGCCTTGTCCGCGCCGATAGAGTACGAAATCATCCTTGAACCAACCCATCAGCCTTGGTTATTTGCCCTGCCATTGGCGGAAGTCGATGAGAGCGGTACGGGCGTTACCCGTGATTTTACCCTGGTGAAAGAGGGGGTGGTCTCACAACGATTGAAGTACGAGGTTCGTTCAAGCCTGAACTACACGCTCGATCGTGAGGAGCTCTCCTCCTGGGCTGAGTCGAGCAATCTGCAGCTGCCCGTTGATGTAAACCCCACAACCCGCAAAACCGCACAGGAGTGGGCACAGAGCTCGGTGGATAGCGAAGCGTTGATTCAGCGTTTTCTGACCATGGTCAGCAGTGATTTCACCTATACCCTGGAGCCACCGCCTCTGGGGGTAAACAGTGTTGACGATTTTTTATGGCGTACCAAGCAGGGCTTTTGTGAACACTACGCCAGCGCTTTTGTCTTTTTTATGCGCGCCGCCGGGGTGCCCGCACGGGTGGTTGCCGGTTATCAGGGTGGGGAGTGGATCGAAAATTTTATGCAGGTAAGCCAGTCGGATGCCCACGCCTGGGCGGAGGTCTGGTTGCCGGAAAAAGGGTGGACACGGGTCGACCCTACCGCAGCGGTAGCACCAGAGCGGGTGGAATCGGGTATTCAAGCGGTGTTTGCGCGCTCGGTGAGCAATCCTCTCTCAATAGAGGCCTATCGCCATATCAACCTGATGAACCGACTGCGCTTGCAGTTGGATATCTGGAACTACAACTGGCAGCGCTGGGTGTTGAATTATGATCAGGAGCAGCAGTTGGGCCTGTTGAGTTCTCTGCTTGGTGTTATCACCTGGTGGAATGCCGGACTGCTGCTGGTCGGCAGCGTTGCGCTGATCCTTGGCCTGGTTACCCTCTATATCTGGTTGGCCAATAGGCCCACACGTTTGCCGACCGAGATGCGGCTGTTTGTTAAGTTTTGCCAAAAGTGCCGGAGGCAAGGGCTGGTACGCAGGCAGGGAGAGAGCGCCAGAAGTTTTATTGAGCGCCTTCAGCAACGCTATCCCAAACAACATGCTGCATTGCAGGAGATTCTCGATCTGTTTGAGTTGGCCGCTTACGCTGAAGACAAAGCCGCTTTGAAGTTATTGCGGCGGGCGGTAACGCGCTTTGCCTTGGTAGGAAAAGGGGTGAAAACCTAGCCAGTCACTGGGTATTTGAGTTATAAAGTCGCTCCAGTTGGAGAAGAACAACTTAATAATGAAGATAGGCCCACAGTGCAGCGTTAATTAGCTAACCGACGACTGCTATCCCAAGGTGCCGGATGCGATCAAGTTTCTACAGCAGAGCCAGATGAATGAAAAAGAAGAGGGTAACTACACAGGATATCGCTAAACGAGCGGGTGTTTCTAAAGCCACTGTATCCTATGTCCTCAATGGTACCGGGTCGGTATCACCTGAAATGAAAGCAAAAATTCTCGCCTTGGCCAGCGAGATGGGATACCAGGAAAATCGGTTGGCAAAGGCCACTCGCACTGGCAAAACCCACACAATTGGTCTGGTTGTACCAGATCTTTGCAACCCCTTCTTCCCCGAAATGGCACAAGCGGTGGTCGATGCGGCCAGCTGCCAGGGTTACTCTGTGTTCCTGGTTGATGCCCGTAACTCCCCGGAAGAGGAGGCTCTAGGTGTTGGTCGACTATTGGAATATGCCATTGAGGGGCTGATCTGGTGCCCAATCGATGACGACTCGGTAACCAAGCATAACCTGACATGCCCGGTGGTGATGACCGAGCGGCCAATACCAGGGTTTGATAACGTTTACGCGGATTCTCACTCCGGTGGTAAGTTACAGGGTCAACTGGTGCTCAGCCATGGTCACACAGACATAGGTATTCTGTCCGGGCCGGAGCGTTCGCCTGTGGCCAATCTCCGCAAGCAGGGGCTTTACGAAGCGCTGCAGGGCAAGGTGGATGTCGCCTGGGATTTCCCGGTCGAGTACGGCATTACCATTCCGGAGGAGATAGCCGAGCAGATTCTAGCCAGTGATGTCAGCTGTGTGGTTGCAGCTAACGATACCTTGGCAATAGGTCTGTTAAGGCTTTACCACGAGCACGGTATCGCTGTTCCCGATCAGGTTTCAATTATTGGCTTTGACCATATCGACTGGAGTGATCTGGTCTTTCCTCCGCTTACCACGATCGCACTACCTATTAGCCAACTGGGTACCACGGCCTTTGAAACTCTGCTCAAGCGGCTGGAAAACCCTGAGTTGGCTGATCAGGATATCAAGTTGGGGGTATCGGTGTTACAGCGGGAGAGCTTGGCGGAGCGCGCTAAATAGCACGCAAATGGTTCACAGAATGCTCTGAAGGGTTGAGTGGGGAGTGAGCGGGGATTGATACGTCGTTGCCGCAAAGCCCCTCTTTACATCGTCCTTCCGTAAAAGGCCTCCAGTAAAAAGATCTTCATCCTGTAAACCACTGAAAACATCAAGGCACGCCGCCTACGGCAGCAGGCGCTTGCAGTATTCCAAGAGCGGTGCACTTAAGGTTTCATCGCATCGCGCCGGGCCGGGTTGTTGGCAGATAAAATCCGCGTGTTGCTTTGAAGGCTCCACCAGTTGATTGTGCAGTGGCGCCACCTGGTTATTAAACTGCTGTAGTGTCTCTTCTTTGGTTCGCCCGCGTTCACGGGTATCCCGCTCGAGCCGCCGTTTACGCCGCTCTTCCTCGCTACACTCAACAAAAACCTTGAAATCAAAGCAGTTGGCCAACTCAGGCGCGTGCAGTATTAAAATGCCATCGACGAGAATAATTGGTTTGGGGTCAAGGCTGACCTGCTTTTCAGTGCGCCTATGAGTGGTGAAATCATAGGTCGGCATAGCGATGATCTCACCCTGTTTGAGACTATTCAAATGCGTGGCCATTAATTGGAAATCAATTGCCTCGGGCAGATCATAGTTGGTAATAGAGGCCAGCCCACGGTAGTAGCTATCCTGGTAGACGATGGCACAATTACCGGCGCCCAACGCACGGCAAACATTGAGTGCCATGGTTGTTTTGCCAGAGCAGCTGCCTCCGGCTACGGCTATGATATGGGCTTTTGTCAAACTCAAATATTCCTTAAATGGCAACGGGTTTTAATGGCCATAATGATGGCTTATAACAACATTAACGTTACTGGTTATTGTAATAGCGAGCGCCGACATCACCAATGCCGGGGGTAAGGTAGCCATTGTCGCTCAGCTGCTCGGTAGTCGAGACGGTAAAAATCTTCAGTTCGGGGTGTTGGCTGGCAAGCAGTGCCAATCCCTCCTCACACGCAATAATGGATAAAAATTTCACCTCTGTTGCACCCATCTCATACAGCCGACTAACGCTCGCCGCGGCGGTGGTTCCGGTGGCAATGACCGGGTCAAGGACATAGGCAACCGAGTGATCCAACTCCTTCGGCATTTTACAGAAATACTCCACAGTTGTATTAAGGAACTTATCCCGGTAAATACCGATATGGCCAACGGAACAGTCGGGCCAAAAGCGTTGAATGCTCTCCTGCATGCCAATACCGGCTCGCATAATTGGAATTAAGGCAAATTTTTGTTCGACCTTTTCCGATGAGCACTCTGCAAAGGGGGTATCTACCTTTACTGCTATGGTTTTTTGTTCCTTGCTTGCTTCAAGGAATATTTGCACAGCCAGCTCTCCGAGCAACTGGCGAAATTTGTCCGAGCCGGTCGTTTTATCGCGTAAGCTGGCCAATTTGTGCAGTATCAGCGGGTGGTTAACCAAGGTTACCGACATAACAGGTTCCTAAATAATCGATAATAGCGTTCAATGGCCACTCTCTTGCACCTAAAAAACCGTACCATCACTGATGATCTGCAGCGGTGGCGAGAGGTCTGGACGGAGATTCCTGGCCAGGAGTCTACCCGCCTGCCAGGTACCGCCTTGTAGGACCTTCGCTAATGGAAAATCAACGGAGCGTAACCCCAGTATTGCCGCAATTTTTTCAGCCAATAGATCCAGCAGGACGATGGTCAAAGCTCGCCACTCAATAATAATTTCGCTGGCGGGAGGCCAGGCTTGACGACTATCGTTTTCATCACGTAATTCGAGTAGCCCGAAATCCAGGAGAAAGCCTCCGTTGCGATACTCAGCCAGGCCGGTTAACTTTTCGACGTCAACCACCGCTATTCCGGCATCTTGCAGTGTCTCTACCAGAGAGTAGGTAAGCCACTGGGAGAGTTTATGGAAAGGTACCAAACCGGCAATACCCTCACCTAATTGGGGGTAGGCCCAGGTGTCGCCGAGATTGGTCTCTTCTATGGCAATACGGCCCGGCCAAATAGGGCCAAAAGCGTGTAACACGGTAGCGAGAACTGTTAGTGCTGATAAAGGCTTTTTAAAATTGCCAAGCAGAAAATCGACAAGATCTCCGGGCCGTTTATTAGGGAAATAGTTTGGCTGCTCTGCCAGCGTTTTACCCAAATCAACTAACAGTTGTACGCGACCAGAGACGGCCGCCATTGGGTTGGCATTGGAGATATTGAAGTAGCGGGCAAAGTCCGCCTCGGTAATGGCCAATAAACTATCGGCCTCGGTTTGCGGCAGTCCTGCCTTACCCGCACCAAAACCGCCTGCTAAAAACATATCCAGGCTCGCTAATGCCAACCCCTCAGATCGACCGGGTGCGACGCTGTTGTTGGATTGATATCGCCAATGGGGGCCAGCCCCTGCATCGATTAATACCGATGGCACAATAAGATCAAAGCCAAGACGGGCTTTTTCCAACGGCGCAAGTGACTGTGTTAGTGCGCGATATTGATTGAGCTGAAATTCATCGCCAATTTCAAAGTGTCGCCAACGGGAGTGGTAGGGGACATTCAAGTCGGGATAATTCTGCGTGATAAGATCAGCCACATACTGTGCAGCTGCAGATAATTTCTCCAGATTAACCTGAAAATGAGTTTTACCAGACAACGCCAAATTAAAGATATGGTTAGAACGTTCCCGGATTAATTCGGTAGAGAATAGGGCAGAGAGCTCGAAGGTATTGCTTGCCATGGCTAATCCAGGTTCCTGCCTTTCACTGCCGCCAACTCATCACTGTTTTTTGTGGCCTCTTCGGTAAAATAGCCGGCGGCCTTTTTGGCTTCTATTTCAACCAGGGCATCTTCGGGAATTAATTCCGCCGGTATACTGATTCGATTTTCCACAACGATGCCACTATTGGTGATGGCGTTGTACTTCATGTTGCTCATGGAGTGGAGGTGGTGAATTTGTTTGATGCCAAAAAAATGCAGCACATCGGGCATTAACTCCTGGAAGCGGGCATCCTGCACGCCAGCCACGCACTCGGTTCGTTCAAAATAGGTGGCTGCGCTGTCGCCACCGAGTTGTCTTTTGCGGGCGTTGTACACTAAAAATTTGGTTACTTCGCCCAGTGCTCGGCCTTCCTTGCGAAAGTAGACGATCAAGCCGACACCGCCTCTTTGTGCGGTGCGCACGGCATCCTCTATACCGTAGGTAAGGTATGGCCGGCAGGTACAGATATCCGATCCAAAAACGTCGGAACCATTGCACTCATCGTGTACCCGGCAGGTTAGTTCAACCTCTGGGTTGGCTAAATCGGCAATACGACCAAATATATAGGCGGTTGTACTGCCAATAGGGGGCAGAAGAACTTTTAGATCAGAGCGGGTGACTAACTCGGGGTACATGCCACCAGTTTCACGAAACAGAATCTTTCTAAGCGCCGCCTCCGTCAATTGAAAGCGCTCGGCAATACTCGGAAGATGCCATACGGGGTCGATTGCGACTTTGGTAACTCTTACATCGCCTTTGCTGGTAACGAAACAATCATCGGCCTGCAAACGGCCAGCTGCGAGTGCTTCACGAATTTCCGGTAACTGCAGTCTGGCCTGTGTGACGGCTATTGTCGGTTGAATATTAAAACCCTGCTCAAGAAATTGATGGAAGGTTGTGGCGATATTTGCCCCCCAGGGATCGAGGGAGATTATTTTGCCAGGCTGCCACCAAGACTCCTGTGGTGTGATTATTTCAGTGGGCTCAGTGTTATTGAGATCGGGCTTATGGCTTGGCGGGTATTTGCCTGAGGCAATCGATAGCGCCCTGTAAATGGTGTAACTACCGCTGTGGGTACCAATACAGTTGCGATGGGAAGGGTTGCTTACCGTACCGATGACCGGCCCTCGCAGTAGGGGATCTTTGTTCCCCCAATCGATGAACGGTACAGTTCCAGGCTGATCTACCGTGTGAGAGGTTAATCTGATATGGGTCGAATTAAAGCTCGCTGGGGTGCCTTTGCTTAGGGTTGCCACCACTAACACCTCCTATTTGGAACGCTGTAAAGATAACTGCAGCCGACCAGTGTTTGCTGAACAGAGACATCAGTAAAACTTAATCGATTAACTGTAATCCGTCAACGATAACTAACGAGCAGCAGATAAGCGTCGTAATGAGGCAACTGAAGGGTGGAAATGGCGTGTTTACAATACCTGACAATGGCCGCTTTATGAGGATGAAACGGCTAAGAAAGAAGGCTAGATGAGGTTGCATAAAGCCACACCAAGAAAAAAGCCGGTAAAAACCGGCGGAAGCTTGGAGAATTGCAACTGACTTTTTTTAATAATAGACAGGTTCTAGGGCGTCGCCAGCCTCTTAACGTTTCTTTGGCGAAGCTATCGGTCGCTTAAAAATTGGTTTGCCAATGCGCCTTAACCGTTTAAGCTATTGCGCTACAGTGGTCGGGAGTCAGGCCATTCAGAAGCAGGCTCTCTAATAGCGCCTCGGCACCATCAAGGAGTGGCCAGGGGCAAAATCAACACTATCACTAAAAATCTTTAGATTATGGATATAGATCTTCTAAAACAGGCCGCCCGGGATACAGCAGCCAAGAGCTACTCACCCTATAGCCGGTTTCCCGTTGCTGTCGCTTTTTATAATGACGAAGGTGAGATGTTCACCGGTGTTAATGTGGAAAATGCCTCTTATGGCCTGGCCATTTGCGCTGAACGCAATGCGATTTGTTCAGCGGTAACCGCTGGCTCACGGACAATCAATACGTTAGTCGTGTATACCCCCACTCAGGAACCAACACCACCCTGTGGGGCTTGCCGGCAATTTATTCGGGAATTTTCCAATAGTGCTACGATAATATCCATCTGCGATAGCGACCTGGAATTACAGGCAAGCATTGCAGAACTATTGCCAGGCTCATTCACGCTTAAGTAACAATTTCAACCCGTGGTAGGTATCCAATGAGTGAAACGCGGCAGGTTCCTAGCCTTAGCCTGGAAGATTACTTCATACCTTCCAGCCAGAAGTTGTTTGTTGATCAGTTTTACAATGCGCTAGCGGAGTTTGGTTTCGTGGTTATTCGTAATCATGGAATTCATCCGAGTTTATTCAAGCAGGCCTACCGGTTGGCGGAAAGTCTGTTTAACTTGCCCGATACGGTAAAGCAGCGCTATGAGACAGGCTCCGGTCAGCGTGGCTATATCAGTTTCGGCAAGGAGACAGCGGCGGGTTTCGAATACCCGGATTTAAAAGAGTATTGGCATATTGGGCCGGAATTACCGGGCCTGAGCCCGTATTTAAAGGATTACCCGGCTAATATCTGGCCGGATGAGATTGCAGAATTTCGTGAGTTTTTTATTGAACTTCACCAAAAACTTAATAATGTTGCCAAACAATTATTAACCGCACTTGCCTCTGCTATGGAGCTGCCAGCCGACTATTTTTCCGAGATGATTTGCGAGGGCAACTCCGTACAGCGGCTCATACATTACCCCGCGCTTGAAAAAGTGGCAGCCAGCCAAGGTGTTCGTGCGGCCGCTCATGCCGATATTAATCTAATGACGCTGTTGATTGGCGCTACAGATTCCGGTTTGCAGTTGTTGGATCGTGATGGTAAATGGTTGGCTATCGAAAACGAACTGGGAGACTTGGTGGTCGATACCGGTGATATGATGGCCCGTTTGACCAATTCCAGATTGCCGGCCACGGTGCATCGAGTGGTAAACCCCACTGATAATACCCGCGCCCGTTACTCTATCCCATTCTTTGTACACCCGAGAAACGAGGTGATCCTGGATCCGCTTCCCAAATTTGTAGAGGAGGGGAGCAAGTTAACAACATCAATGACCGCCGGTGAGTTTTTGGCGGAGCGGCTCCGGGAAAACGGTTTTTAAGCATTGCCGTTTGTTAGCTATAACAGCGAAATAAAAAATCCCGCAATAGCCGCGCTCATTAAGTTTGCCAAAAATGCGGCTAATACTGCCCGCAAACCGAGATTGGCGATATCACTGCGCCGGTTAGGCGCCATAATTCCCAAGCCTCCCAACTGTATAGCGATTGAGGAGAAATTGGCAAAACCACAGAGTGCAAAGGTAACCACAGCTTGTGTATGGGGGCTTAACTGATCCTTAAGGTTGGAGTAGTCGACGTAAGCCACAAACTCATTAAGCACCAACTTCTGGCCAATTAAACTGCCTGCCACGCCACTTTCGGACCAAGGCACACCCAGTAAAAAGGCTATTGGTTGAAATAGCCAACCAAGAATTTTCTGCAGTGTGAGGCTGTCCATACCAAACCAGTGGCCAATGCCCGTGAGCATACCGTTGACAAGGGCGATCAATGAAATAAACGCTAACAGCATAGCTCCAATATTGACGGCGAGTTTCATACCGTTGCTGGCTCCACCCGCTGCCGCATCAAAAATATTAGCGTACTCATCCCGGTTGTTTGCGGTTATCTGGTTATGCTCGACCACGCTCTCGGTTTCCGGTAGCAACAGTTTAGCCATGAGGAACCCCCCGGGTGCCGCCATAAAACTGGCCGCCAGCAGATATTTGAGTTCAACGCCCAGCCCTACATAGCCGGCTAACACGGAACCTGCGACAGTGGCCATTCCGCCCACCATCACTGCGAAAATTTCCGATTGTGTCATGGAGGCTATATAGGGCCGTATGACCACCGGCGCCTCGGTTTGGCTGACAAATATATTGGCCGTAGCCGACATGGATTCAGCCTTGCTGGTGCCTAATAGCCGTTGCAGACCGCCGCCCAATACTCTTACCACCCAACCCATAACGCCCAAATAGTAGAGCACCGAAATCAGGGCCGAGAAAAAGATAATGACCGGTAAGACATTAAACGCGAAAATAAAGCCTATTTTCATTCTGCCGACATCGCCAAACAGAAACTCAATGCCGGCAGTACCATAGCTAAGTACTTGAGATATGGCATTAGAGAGAGATCTTAATATCGCTTTACCAGCAGGCAGATAAAGCGCAAAAGCGCCTAAGCAAAATTGCAGACCAAAGGCGATGCCCACTGTGCGCCAGCTTATGGATTTTTTTGAGCGAGAAAGCAGAAAGGCGATAGTGAGTAGAATGAGAATGCCAAAGAAACAGATGATCGTGGTCAATGATGAATGCCTGTTTAGCTAAATTGATATGGGCCGATGGCCGTTCACTTCTGTGCGGTGCTGCCGCTACTGCACAGATTTACGAAAAATCTAAATTAATGACGAACCTGTTTGGAAAAGCATCAACAAGTTTCATCAAGCACTTCTATATGCATGTAGTTAAGACATGGTGATCTACTTATAACAGTGAATGTACTGTTTGATTACTGAGTAGGAGCTTTGTTATACATAGAACTAATAACTGATCGCCTGTAGTTTGCGATACAAACGTTGTACCTTCCACGGTAGCTTGGCTGGCTCTGAATTAGCGTGGTTGTTTAATTCTGCTTCGTAAAATCGGTCTGTGTCAGGTATGGCATTTAGTGCTAGCTCTTTTACAACACGGTCGACCTTTTCGTTAAATTGAGCTTCGGGGAGATCAAAACAGAGAACAGGGAAGGGGTGCCGTTTATACTCTTTGTAGAGTGCTTTGTTGTAGCGATACCAAAGCTCGTAAGCATGGTTATTGGGCATATTATTGCGGTGGGCCAGTGATTTTGCCACAGCGATAGGGCTGCGAAAGATACCGACAAACTCCATTGTTTTGATGATTTTCTTCCAGCCGTCCAATACTAGTAATGTACGAGGGTCCTTAAAACCTAATACCGGTATTTGTTCATGCTCGGTTAGAAGTTCTTGGCCTTTGGCGAGCTGCTCTGCGGACCACTCAACTTTTTTCGGAGGAATATTCCAGGCACCTTTATTTGCCGCTAAAATTTCATCATTAAGATCGACAAAAGCCTGATTTTCACGGTTCCCCTTTTGGTTATAAGGATTCCAGGTATGGCAGTTACCTAACTCTAGGCCGGCCTTTTGCAGGGAGCCCGTCAAGCAGCTGGTGCCACTGCGGTGCATACCTAGTACAGCAATGACTCTTTGGGCTTCGTTCAGGCTGGCCATGCGGTCAATTCTCCTCGTGTAGTCGATTGGTCAGGATCGCAGCCTGTGCTTCTATGCCCAACAGCTTCACCATATCCAATTGAGCGGCGAGCTTTATGTTGCCAGTCATTAGGTCTGTTCACGTCAAATATTGTAAATCCAATCATCTATTATCAGCCCGCACCCAGATAAAACGGGCTTGCCAAGTCTGCGGCAGTATAAACTATCTTATTTGAAAGGGTAATTGATGGCTTCCAATGCCGTGAATAGATCGAATAATATCGGTTGGTAAATGTGGTACGTCTATTACCTGAGCACAGGCCAGTACATAAAATGATCGATCAAAAAGCGTTCTATGTCGTTGCGCGTGAACCGGGCGCAGAGCACCCGGCCTTACCCACCTGGGCCAATGTCGGACTAAACCCTATTGGCCTGGAGCTTGGCCCGTATTCGCGGGCTGTTACGAAGCTGAGTGTCGAAGGGGTACCAGGGTGTTATCAACTGCTCGATGTACTAGCTCCAGGCGAGTGCCAGGGGTTTATTCAGCTCAGTGAGCGACTGGGCTATCTTCCCGATGCTGCGGTCTCACTGCCACGTGAGATTCGTCACAACGATAACCTAGTGTGGATTGTAGACGCTGCTACGGATGAGATTATATGGCGTCGGGCGGTGGTTGCGGTTATGGCGGACTTAATGCCGTTTGATGGCAAACGGCCACTGGGAATCAATGCCCGCTTTCGGTTTTACCGCTACCGGCCTGGCGACTATTTTAAGCCCCATACCGATGGATCTTGGCCCGGCAGCAGAGTAATTGATAGACGTCTGATTACCAATGCCTACACCGACCGCTATAGTTTAATGACCTTTCTCATTCTACTGAATGACGATTTTGAGGGCGGTGCTACCCGATTTTTTGTTCCCAATCGAGTTGAAGAGGAGCGGCGAGTGGTCGATGTACGTACCCCTGCGGGTGGAGTGCTTTGTTTTCCTCATGGGTTACACCCATGGCATTGCACTCACAGTTCAGAACCGATAGTGAATGGAACAAAGTACATCATTCGAACCGATGTACTCTTCGAACTTTAAATTTAAGTAAAACTAAAATAACGAGCTTAATTAAAAATTATGGAACTAGATCGCATTCACCCGGAACTACAACCTACCTATAAACGCATACCGAATATCCCTTTTGACAATTGGTTTTTCTTCAAACTGCTGCAGCTGGTGCAATGGCTACAACCCAAGCGGAAGCAGCCCATACCCAAAGTCGAGATTGTTGATCACGCGCTGGCCAAGACCGCAGTTCGCGTTTATCGACCGCAACAGTGTAGTGGCGCCGGTCTGCTATGGATACACGGTGGTGGTTATATTATGGGCGATGTATCGATTAATGACCGTGAGTGTAACAAGCTCGCCAAAACCTTGGGATTGGTCGTGGTATCGGTCGATTATCGCTTAGCACCCAAATACGCATTCCCTGTACCGTTGGACGACTGCTATTCGGCCTGGCAATTTATGTTGGATAACTGTCAAAACTGGGGAGTAGATCCAAATCGTTTAGCGGTATTGGGGCAGAGTGCGGGTGGAGGCCTGGCGGCAGGGCTTGTGCAGAGGATTGCAGATACCAATGGGGTGCACCCGGCCGCGCAAATTCTCACCTATCCCATGTTGGATGACCGCACTGCAAATAATAGAGAGTTGGATTCTATTAAGCACCGTCTCTGGAACAACCGCAGTAATCGCTTCGGATGGCGTAGTTACCTTGGCTGCGACCCGGGCAATGACACTATTGCCAGCTATGCGGTACCGGCCCGACGGGAATCATTAACCGGTTTGCCGCCAACCTGGATTGGCGTTGGCGATCTAGACCTCTTCTACGCAGAAAATTGCCGTTATGCCGAACGACTGAGAGCAAGTGGTATTGATTGTGAATTATGGATAAGTCCACAGTGCCCCCATGGCTTTGATCTGTTGGCGCCAAAATCAACGCCAGCCAGAGAGATCAATCAGTCAATTCGAACCTTCCTAAGTAAATACCTTGGCATAGGGTAAATTCTGTCCGGTCATACGATATAAATCTTCGAAATTCAATACCTTATATGTTTGGCAGCTGGGTCATCAATCCGCCGTGGATGTCGGCCGTAATCTCAGATCAGACCATTAGTTGCTCCTAATTTATAAATTTTGGCTAAACTGACTTTAATTGGAACCTAGGTTTAGCCATGCTCAGATCGACTCACAGTCTCATCATCACTTTTGTGATCACCTCTATGCTATTAATCGCATTAGTGGTTATAGCCATCGGCCATTTTGAGAGCAAAACTGCTGCTATCAATTTACAGGCGGAACTGCAAAATAGCTTAATTGAACGTGAGGCGATGATTGAAGACTTGGTGCGGGATCGTGCCAATGACACCCTTTTTCTCGCTGCTCTCCCACCAATAAATGGAATTATCCGTGCCACTGCCGGAGATGGTATGGATGCTCGCCAAAACTCCTCTTTAACCATTTGGCGTGAGCGGTTACAGGTTATTTTTAGAGCTTATTTAGAAAACCATTCAGATGTAACACAGGTTCGGTACATTGGTATAACGGATGAGGGCCGTGAGTTGGTCCGGGTTGATAGAACCGATGGCCAGATTAATATTATCCCGGAAGATCAACTGCAAACCAAGGGCAGGCGGGAATACTTTCAGCTCGCTATTAAACAACCAACGGGTGGTGTCAGCATTGCTCCGATCACGCTAAACCAGGAACATGGGTTAATTGATACTCCCCATACACCAATGCTAAGAACCAGCACACCGATATACGATGATAATGGCAATATTTTTGGCATTGTTATTATCAACACAAGTTTGAGTACGCTATTTCAGTCGCTGCAAAAGAACCTTAATAGTCAATATATTTTTTATCTTCTGAATGACGAGCGTCAGTTCCTGATTCACCCCGACGCTTCCAAAAGTTTTGGCTTCGATTTGGGTAGTCCCTATTCCTGGGATTCACAATTTATTGAACAGAATCCGTACTCTTCTACGCTTAACACCTATTTTGATAAAGCTTTAGATCAAACTGAGGTTGTGTTGATTCAGCCATTGAATATCAACAATGGAGAGTTGCCTTTACAATTGGCGATCGCTATGCCTAAACGGTATATCGACAATATTGTGTTCGGTCATCAATTAAAAGCATTGCCTGGTGTCGTAGCTGGCTTTGTGATTTTACTGATATTTTTTACCATCTATTTAAAAAATTATCGGCTGCGTGTCGAGCGCAAAGAGATCAAAAATATAATAGATGCCGCGCCAATTGCCCTTATTATGGCGAACTCAGATGGCGTGATTGAGTTGGTTAGCCAGGGAGTGTTAAATCTATTTGGATATACCGAGAATGAGTTAATAGGAAAACCCGTCGAACTGCTGATGCCAGATAATTTGCGTGAACACCACCCCAAACATAGACAAAATTTTATGAAAAATCCGGGGCGAAGAGATATGAGTTTGCGCACAAATTTACAAGCGGTTAGAAAAGATGGCTCGCGATTTTTTGTGGAAATCGGGTTGAATACATTGCCTACCGCTCACGGCGTGAAATTGCTCGCGGCACTTAATGATATTAGCAATCGCGTTGCCATCGAGAAGAAAACCGACCAGCTCAAAGCCATACTTGAGCAAACCCCGGATTTTATCGGTACGGCCGACATCAGTGGCAACCTCCTTTATCATAATGCCGCAGCGATCAACATGGTTGGTTTGAGCGGCGCTAATGCCCTGGATTCGATGAAAATCGGTGACATGCATACCGAAACCATCTCTAAGTTTATACTGGAGGAGGCGATTCCTACGGTATTGAAAACAGGTGTTTGGCAGGGGGAAAGCCTGCTTTTGCATCGTGATGGGTACGAAATTCCAGTTTCTCAAGTGATACTTGCTCACCGTAACGAAAAGGGAGAGGTGGAGTTTTTATCAACGGTAATGCGGGATATCAGTGAGCAGAAAAAACGCCAAAAAGAGTTATCTGACGCACAAGCACTGGCAGAAACCGCCAATCGAGCTAAGTCGAATTTTATTGCCAATATGAGCCACGAGATACGCACACCCCTAAATGCCGTATTAGGCATCATGCAGTTGATAAGACGTACTGAATTAAGTATACAGCAACGTGATTACATTGCTCGTAGTGAAACGGCAGCTCAAACTCTACTGCAGATAATCAACGATATTCTTGATTTTTCTAAGATAGAAGCTGGCAAGATGGCATTGGAAGCACACAGTTTTATCTTGGATGAGTGGCTGCGTAATATCGGTAATATTATGGCGGCCAATCTGGGAGCTAAAGAGATTGAACTACTGTTTGATATCGATAGCGATGTTCCTCCTGTTGTAATCGGCGATTCATTACGCCTGCAGCAGATTTTAATTAATTTAACAGGCAACGCCATTAAGTTTACTGAGCAAGGTGAGGTAAGGGTGGTGGTCACTACCAACGGAGAGGAGCTTCTATTCCAGGTAATCGATACCGGTATTGGCATAGCCTCAGATAAGTGGAGTGCTATCTTTGATGGCTTCTCTCAGGCCGAGGCTTCCACCACCAGAAAATACGGTGGTACCGGTTTAGGCTTGGCGATTTCTAAGCGCTTGGTCGATCTAATGGGAGGGCAGTTAAGCGGTCATAGTGAGTTGGGCAAGGGAACACTATTCGAGTTCTCCATTCCGCTACTGGCGGGCCTGCTGCCAACCTTTAATGGGACAGTTGCCGACGAACTAAAAGATTTAAAAGTATTAGTGGTCGACGATAATAAATCTGTTTGTGATGTGGTTGTTCGT
Organism: Halioxenophilus sp. WMMB6; assembly: GCF_033283405.1. Classification (NCBI taxonomy): domain Bacteria; kingdom Pseudomonadati; phylum Pseudomonadota; class Gammaproteobacteria; order Alteromonadales; family Alteromonadaceae; genus Halioxenophilus; species Halioxenophilus sp. WMMB6. Next base: position 640,683 of record NZ_JAWMQR010000001.1, on the reverse strand, counting down.
TTGTTGAAAGGCATTGATTCCAGCTGGCTGGTGGATCGAACCATAAGTGCCAGTTCAGCTATGGAGATGATTAGCATGCATTTCGCTAAAACCAGTCGATTTTATGATCTGGTTTTGGCTGACAGTTATTTAATGCAAACGCAGCAGCCTGGTTTCCCTGCTTTCCTTCGTGACAAGTATCAAGCGGAACAGGTACCTTATTCAGATCGGCCGTTGTTGTTTATGATGTGCAGGAAACTGTTAGACCGCCAAGTTTGGGACAACAACACCACTAGTTCCTGTATTGATGCCTTCGTCACCAAGCCAATAACTGCGACCTATCTGTTGGAGACATTAACCGAGGCTTTACAAAATAAAGAGGTATTAGCCTCGAGCGCGGTCACGCAGCAATCAACCCCTTTAACACTCAATGGGCTACATATACTCTTAGTCGAGGACAACCTGTTTAATCAGGAGATTGCCATCGAGGCACTTTCAGAGTTAGGCGCGGAGATAACCGTTGCCGAGCACGGCAAAGCAGCCATCGACATTATCGAGAGCAACAGAGAACAATTCGGTGTGGTGTTAATGGATATACAGATGCCCGAACTAGACGGTTATTCGGCAACCAGGCTTATTCGTGAACAGTTGCAGCTGGATAATTTACCCATTATTGCTATGACGGCAAACGCAATGGCGGAGGATCGTGATATGGCTCTGGCCGCTGGTATGAATGACCATGTGGCTAAACCTATTGATTGGGAAGCGCTATTCCAGCTGCTTACCCGTTATAGGAAGTAGATATATCCGGGTTCTAAGCGTTGGCTGCTTAATGCGTTCTTGATCAATCGAGCCAGCTTGGCACTCTCATATTCTTCCTGCAAAACAGCATTAATTATCGCCAAAGATCGCTTTAGTTGCCCGATCAATCGCCTCTATTCTACTTCGCCGTGCTGCAGCAGAAGAGGGGGCATAACCGGCAGCGTCATCCTCTAACCCCCAGTTATGCACTGGCCCATGCGGCAACCGCTGTAAGCCAACCCTGGCGACATCCTCCGGTGCGGCAAGATTTTCCGGTACTGGTTGCCCCATTTTGGCGAGGGTTTCACGGAAGGCGGGTGTATCCGTCTGGCCTAAAATCAGATTAAGAACATCAACGCCATAGGGTCGAAGCTCAGTCCACAAGCCTTCGCCAAAGCAGAGATCGAACGCTTTGGTGCCGGAATAAACCGCCATAAAGCTTGAGCCACCGTAGCAGGCTCCGGAGCCCACCAAAATAATTCCGCCTCGCTTCCGCTCTCGCATTAAGCCGCCGAGATGATGGCAGCAGCCTGCGACCATTAATACATTACGATGAATAAGATCTTGCCACTCGCAATAGGGTCTATCCAAAAAGCGGGAGTTAATGCTGTCGGCACCGGCATTGGCGATAAAAAGTCCCACTTCGCGGCCGCCAATGGCGTTGATGATGGCGTCGACCGCATCGACAGTGGATAGGTCGATACTGGCTGTTACACACTCAATCCGATGAGCAGCTTTAAGCTCAATAGCGAGTTGTTCCAGAGGTTCTATGCGGCGTGATAATAGTATGCAATTGATGCCTTCTGCAGCTACCCGATGAGCGAATGCTTTGCCTACACCTTCAGAGGCGCCGGCGATAACGGCCCAAGGACCATATTTTTCTTTCAGGTTCATTTCACAAGGCTCCTGTATATTGGTATGCACATCGGCTGCTCAGGGGTGAAAATAACGCTAGTGCATATTAACTATATTTAATATATTGTTAATATTGCATTGTGAAGGAGTTATGCTTGGATGTCTACTGACCAATTAAATGAGGCGGAGCTTCAGTTCGTGAACGAATTCAGTTCATTGCTCTCCCCATGGGGACTGGCACCTGCCGCGGGCAAAGTTCTCGGCTTTCTGTTCCTGAAGCAACAACCAGTCTCTGTGGATGACATTGCTGGAGCCTTACAAATGAGCCGGGTAGGGGCATGGAACTCAGCCAAAGGGTTGGAAGTGTTTGGCCATATTCGCCGCTCTACGGTAAATGGAAGTAAGAAAATACTCTATTCACCCTCCAATGATTTTTCGGGTGTGTTGGCCCAGCAAGCAGCGTTGATTGGTGCTGTCGGCCAACTGCTACAAAATTGTGCGCTTAACGTCGCTACCGATGAGGAGGCGATAGTCGCACTACAAGGGCGAGCTCAGGTTTATACAGCGCTATCAGACACCATGATAACCAAAATTAAAGAACTCGACGCCGGGCGGTTCCAATAAAATAGTCTTGGCCTGCGTCGGCTAGCCCTGTAATTCAGAACTGAGATTAATGAATATGACTGCGCAAAAAAATACGCAATACCTGATCGACAGAAGTGCAATTACAGACCTTATTTATCAGTACTGCCGTTCTGTTGATCGATTGGATATAGCATTAGGCCGCTCAATTTGGAACTCAGGCGCTTTCGCAGATTATGGTGAATTCTATCAAGGCGATGGGCCTGGTGTGATCGATTTAATTTGCAAGCAGCATCAACACCTGCAAATGCACAGCCACCAGGTCACCAATATTCTGCTTGAGCTTAGCGGTGATTCTGGCACTAGTGAATCTTATGTGACGGCGACTTTGCGCTTGGAAAAAGATAATCAACCGATGCAGATGATGGTGTGGAGTCGTTATATAGATACCTGGTCTAAAAGAGAAGGGCGTTGGGGCCTCGATAAACGTATCGCCATTCGCGATTTTGATGAGATTCGTCCGGTTACACCGATGAGTCAGCACTTTGGTGGCACGCGTGATCAGCAGGACCCATCCTACACGGCAATACCCACGCGTTCCTGCCCATAATGGGCCGCCCATATTAAATTAATATTAAACAAGGCCGGGGTGAATATTGCAGGCTTTCGGTGCTTCGCTGCTGTAGTAGGCTTGCAGTAGTGAACCACTTTAAACGATACGCTGCAGCCGCCAGGCAGTGTGGGTATAAACAAAAATAAAAATATTACTGCGGAGAGTCACGATGATAACCCAATCATTTAAACAAGAAGCCCGTTTACTTCAAACTTTAGGGCTCTACCTAATCGCATTTCTGCTGACACTGGTGACCATCACTGTGGCTCACGCCGAGGAGAAGAGGGGTAAACAAGAGCCCGCACCGACCGACTTTTTTAAGGGTGAACCGGATACTCCCTACCCAGACACCACTCCTCTATTGGTAAATGCCTTTGGTCGCGACTACCAATCCCTGAACGGTCTGTGGGACATTATCATCGACGAAGCCGGCATGGCATGGCGGGTAATTACCAAACACGACTATTTCTCGGGTGCCACCGGCGTGGAGGATTTTGAACATCGGCTACTGGAGCATAGCTTTGACGCTAGCAATCAACTGCGTGTGCCGGGTGATTGGAATAGTCAGCGACCGGAGCTCGACCGTTATCGCAGCCGTATTCTGTACCACAAAAGTGTCGAACTGGAGCCCAAGGTCGGGCAGCGCTATTTTCTCCACTTTGGCGGTGCCAATTACACCACCGACCTATTTGTAAACGACAGGCTGGTAGGGCGGCATCACGGTGGCTATACCTCTTTCAATTTTGATGTTACCGATTTTTTGGTCTCCGGGCCTAATAGCATAATCGTACGAGTCGATGCTGCTCTCGACGAAACCACGATACCCACCATGCGCACCTCTGACTTTTGGAAATACGGTGGGCTGATTGGCGATGTTGGCTTAATCACTCTGCCGGAGACCTATATCTCTCAGTACCATATTTTTCTGGCCAATAAAGAGAGCGGTGCCATTGAGGGTTGGGTGCAACTGGCCGGCAGTGCTGCTGCGCAACGCAAGGTTACCCTGAAAATTGGCGAGGCAGGTATTAAGGTTAGTGCCACCACCGATACCAGTGGCCGGGCTAAGTTTTCGTTAATGGCAAAAAACTTAAAGCTGTGGTCACCTGAAACACCAACGCTCTACGATGTCACGCTGGCCCAATCTGGTGAACAGGTGGCCGATAAAATCGGCTTTCGCACGATAGCCACCGATGGCTTAAAGATTCTTCTAAATGGGAAGCCGTTACGCCTACGTGGCATAAGTCTACATGAGGAGACGACACTGCACGCGGGTATAGCCACTACGCGCGAAGATGTATTGGCTAACTTTAAATTGGTGCAGGAGTTGGGGGCCAATTATGTTCGGCTGGCGCACTATCCACACAATGAACATACCTTAAAGCTTGCCGATGAGTTGGGTTTGCTGGTCTGGAGTGAGGTGCCTATTGTTTCATTGATCGATTGGGAGAACCCAAAAACATTAGCCCAAGCAAAAGCTCAGTTGACAGAGAATGTCACTCGGGATATGAATCGAGCGTCGATTATCATGTGGTCTATAGCCAACGAAAGCTTCCCGCAAAGTGAAGCTAGGCTCAATTTCCTCACACAGTTAGCAAATTTGGCTCGCTCACTGGATGTAAGCCGACGCCCGATTGCGTCGGCATTGGTTGGTGGCCAGGGCGAGGAGTTTAAGGGTCTCGCTAAACAGCTCTTTTCCGAAGTTCTACACTCCCCCAATTTGGCAGCAGCAGATCGCCAACGGCTAATGGCCATGGCAACCAAGATGGGTGGTGGCGAATCTTCACAGGCGGCCGTGTCGCAAAGCGAGGAGCTGTTAACTATTGTGGTCGGGGACCCGTTGGGAGGGGTAGTGGATATTGCTGGTTATAATGAATATTTCGGCTGGTACTACTCCAAGTACATGGCCCAGCTTCTAGGCTTGGATGAGATGCTGGTGCGTGATGCCATGTTCAAGGTGATGCCAAAAGTGCGCATCAGTAACCCTTATGGCAAACCCATGATTATCTCGGAATTTGGCGCCGGTGCTAAATACGGTTTGCACTCCGAAAATGCTTTACTCTGGTCTGAGGAATATCAAGCTAAAGTTTATCGAGCACAATTGGATATGCTTGCTAAGAGTGAATTTGTACAAGGCTATTCGCCGTGGGTATTGAAAGATTTTCGCTCACACCTGCGCGAGTTGAATGGCATTCAGGATACGTATAATCGTAAAGGGTTGGTATCCGAAACGGGGGAGAAGAAATTGGCATTTGAGGTTCTGAAGCAGCATTATTTAGCTGAGTCTAATCAATGAATCTGCTGTTGTGAAATCTCACGCACGAAAAAGGCGACTGTTTCGCAATCAAGACCCGGCTAAGGCGCTCATGAACTAAACGCATCGCCATAAACTGTTAGTGTCGCTCTTGATATGCCCGATGTGACGACGCGTAAAAAGCGGTAACTTCCTGAGTTCTGGGTCAAAGCGTTACCTGTGGCTACCCAACCAAGAACAGATTAAAAACGGAAACAGTTAAAAGCCCGTTGGCAATAGACATTCAAAAGCACGTACATGTAGCAATGGGGCTGAAAAATCTCATTTCCTAGGCGGTAGCATTGCAGATTTCAACCATCGTTGAAGGTGAGGCTAATTAGATTGAAAAAATGAGTTATCTTATAACTTCGTTGGGTAGTTGATGGTCATCCGTCAACAACAAATTTGTTATCGTAAAACCGTTGTAAATTTATCCGGTGTTTCGTTCTGCGATTGATAGCTATCGGTCCACACTCAATAACTTGGTTTTTTCTAGTGTACATCACGGGTTAGAAAGTATTTGGCGGGATAGGAATCAGCTTCGGTTATCGATTCCTAGAAAGAGAAATGGGTATAAGAGTGTTGGACATTGTCGTGGTGGTATTTGCTGAGTTGGGGCAGTATTAACTGGAGCGGGAATGTTTTAGCCAACGTCTATTAAATCACTATGTCTTATACTGGTAAGTATCGGAAATGTTCTGCAGGTTTGATTGGGTGGAATATCTTGCATCTTGAACCAGACTTTGTGTCGAAATCCCTCATATTACCTGGGCTCAATCGGCTTTAAACGCGCTAATATGGACAATTTTCTCACCTCTAAAATTAAGAACACAATAAAAAAGAGACTATCCTATGCCAGCCTACATCGTTGTGACTCGCGAAGGTCCAATCATCGATCAGCAGGAAATGGACACCTACCAAACATTGACACGTTCCAAAAGACCCAATGTGCCGGTGGAACCCATTGTTATCTACGGCCAAATTGAAGGCCTCGAAGGCACTGTTCCTGAAGCCGTAATCATGCTCAAGTTTGAATCAATGGATGTGGCAAGAGATTGGTACTTCAGCCCAGAATACCAGGAAGCTGTGGTTCATCGTCAAAATGCCGGTAAATTTAACGCCTTCTTGGTCAATGGCCTATAAAACCAACAATACGCCTATATAGATGCTGATCGACTATGAACAAGCCTTTAAGCTTTGGTTATCTCTACGACTTTCGTAATCCGCAACCTTGGCATAGCCCCAATGCCTCGCTCTATGCTGAAACCCTGGAGTTAATTACCTGGACTGAGTCTCTTGGTTTTCAAGGCGCCTGGCTGCCAGAGCACCATTGTGCCGACGACGGCTATATGCCATCACCATTAGTGGCTCTGAGTGCAATTGCAGCGAAGACCAGCCGCATAAAAATCGGAACCGCCATAGCGCTGGCGCCGCTCTATCATCCCGTTAAATTTGCAGAAGATTGTGCTGTACTTGATATCATCGCCGATGGTCGATTGGAAATCGCCCTGGCGATTGGCTACCGACGACGGGAAACGGCTGCATTTGGTGTCGATTTCACCAAACGCGGCCAGCGTTTTGACGAGTTTCTGGAGATTATCCAAGCTCTCTGGGCCGGCGATACCGTCACTTATGCCGGCAAACATTTCAATGTTACCGAGGCCGCCATTAATCCATTACCGCCACGAGGTAAAATTCCTCTCTATATAGGTGGTTTTGCTGATAAAGCACTGGAGCGTGTGGCGAAATATGCCGATGGCTATTTTGGCAATGAAGAGGTCTGTGCGGCCTACCTGAACAAGGTAAAAAATCTAGGTAAAAATCCACAGAAAATGGGTGTTAGAATCCAGGGGCTCTTCTATTTGGTCGCTCACGATCCAGAAAAAGCAATGCACGAATTGGCCCCCTATTACCACTATGTAAATAATGCTTATAGCATCTGGCTCAATGAGGATAAAGCGTCTGGTGCCGATGGTATTTTGCAGCAGATGAGTTTGGAAGATTTTAAAAAGAGCGGCATCCTTCAGATAGACACTCCCGCAAAAGCAATCGAAAAGTTTGAATGTATGCGGCAATCAATGCCCTTTGAGCACTTTATGATGATGCGTCCACCGGGTTTGCCTGTTGAAAAATTTCAGGAGTACGCCGAGGTTTTTGCTAGCCACGTCCTACCCAGCTTTAACACGTGAATCTGTAGCTACTGAAACCAGTGACGGGTTCTATTCGCAAACAGTACCAGAGAGATCATCACCGGCACCTCAACCAATACACCCACAACCGTTGCCAATGCGGCGCCCGAATTTAAACCAAATAGCGAGATGGCCACTGCCACAGCCAGTTCGAAAAAATTAGAGGTGCCGATCATACAGGCCGGTGCGGCTATTGAGTGTGGCAATCGGATCAATTTCGCCAGCGTGTAAGCGATAGCAAAGATACCATAGGTTTGAATCAATAACGGAATTGCGATTAGTAGAATTACCAATGGCTTGGTGATTATTGTGTTCGCCTGGAAGCCAAATAGCAGAACCACAGTCGCCAGCAGGCCGATAATGGAGAAAGGCTTTAAGTGGTGGACAAAACTATCGAGCTTACCCTGTGCCATCAGCTTGCGCGTTAACGCTCCAGCCGCGAGCGGTATCACCACGTAAAGCACAACCGATAACACAAGCGTAGCCCAAGGTACGGTGACGTTGCTGATTCCCAACAGCAGTGCCGCCAAAGGCGCGAATGCAAATACCATGATCAGATCATTCACCGAAACCTGAACCAAAGTGTAATTGGGGTCGCCCTTGGTGAGCTGGCTCCATACAAACACCATCGCCGTACAAGGTGCCACACCTAATAAAATCATACCGGCGATGTATTGCGATGCCGAATCAGGATCCACTAAGGGCGCAAATAGTAGTTTGAAAAACAGCCAACCCAGTGCCGCCATAGTAAATGGTTTTACTAACCAATTGATAATCAGGGTTAATGCCAGCCCTTTTGGTTTCTTGCCAACATCTCTGACTGCGGTAAAGTCTACCTGGACCATCATCGGATAGATCATAATCCAAATAAATATCGCGACCGGAAAGTTAACGTGGGCATATTCCACTGTGGCGAACCAGTGGAAAAGCCCAGGAATCAAGCTACCTAATAGAACCCCCGTGAGTATGCAAAGCCCCACCCAAAGGGAGAGGTACCGCTCAAATATTCCCATGGTTACCCTGCTTTGATTTCTTCAGACAACGCCCTGGCTAAGGCACTGTTTGATAAGCCCTGCCCGACTATGCCCATGAGTTTTTGGGTGCGCTTCTCAATGGTATCGATCACCTGATTAAACGCGTGTTTAACAGCATGTTCGTCACCTTCTAATCTGGAGGGGTCGGGCAGCCCCCAATGCAATTTTATGGCTGTGCCTAACCATATTGGGCAGGGTTCATTGGCGGCGCTGTCACAGACGGTAATTACCACATCGGGTACTAGGGTTGTGAATTCATTCCAGGATTGGCTGCGTAGAGCGTCGGTGCTATAGCCCCTTTCAGAAAGCGTTCTGATAGTAAGTGGATGCACTTCCCCACTGGGTTCACTACCAGCACTAAAGGCGGTGATCTGATCCTTGGCAAGCTGATTGGTAATAGCTTCGCAAAGAATACTACGACAGCGGTTGTGCGTGCAGACGAACAAAATTTTCATTGGCAGCCTATTAATTGCAGGAGGGACGATTGTTCATCACTTTTAAATTTTGGGAACAGGACAACAATGGTACCTTCTCACTTTTCAATGCTTGGTCCAGTATCTTTATCGCCCAGTGCGGTAGGTTTGGGTTAATACTGTAGTAGACCCATTGCCCCTTTCGGCAGTCAGTTAATATCCCTGCCGCTCTTAGCGGTGCCAGGTGACGTGATATTTTTGGCTGGCTCTCAGCTAATGCAGTCATCAATTCGCAAACACAGAGCTCACCCTCTTGATACACGAGCAATGTCGCTTTTAACCGGGTGGTATCCGACAAACATTTGAATAGTTGCACTGCATCCACGGTTTGTACCTAAATGGCTCTGTTAAGTTGGCGAAATCTAACATAAGGATATACGTATATCCATATGTTATTTCACTGGCTGTATTATTGGGTGTTAAACCATGCTCCCTTTTCATGTATACAGAACCACCTGAATGGTTTATGGCATGCCAGTGTCTATGTTGCACACCGCTGCTGTTCAGAGTAACGGCAAAAAGAGCCATTAAATTGCATAAAGCTATTGTTTTAGCCCTGCTCATTGTGTTTCCCAGGCGGGCTTGGATAGCGGTTCGTCCTCCGGCCATTATTCGGTTTGGCCTATGAAACTACCATGCCATGATTCGTTTTTCGCTTAATTGGTTTCCATCTACCCCTGCGCAAAAGTAAGTTGCGCACAGAGCAGCGGCGTTTGCACGGCGGAAAGTGGCTATAGGTTCACCTGATTACTGATTGGCTGTCTGTGTATGCGAACCGATGCATCTGGTCTAAACGTCTAAGGTTGTTAGTCGTGTTGGTACATTATCTTTTGTAAAACGAATAAATGTATGGACTATAGACCTAAACTTTTTGTCTACATGCTACCCCAAACCGTTGGTTAGCCATTGGTACGTTATCTGCTTTTTTCCCCTCGGAATGGAGATGTTTTTCAACAAATTTTCCATAAAATAATTCCAACAGATAATTAATATCTGTTGAATAGTTGAGCTGGTTCGGGGGGTAATATGGCTCGCAAATGCTTTTATTCAAAAGGGGCCTAATTATAAAAACACCTGGAATTACAGTATCGAAACCGCTTTGCTGCGCCTGCACATTCAACAAATGTAATAGCTCTGTTTAATATTTTGGTCTGGACAAACTTAAACATAGCGATTGGCAACTAACGGTGTATAAATATGGGTGGCACAGCTATTATTAGCCGTATAGATCAATTATATTTGCCGTCCCGGACTAGTATGTAGCAATCTGGTCAATTCCGGCCCGGGGAATTGCCCCGCTAAGGTATGGGTGCTAGTTTTTGTCCATACTTTTGGCCTTGTGGCGCCGACGAATAGGCTTCACTGCTACGCTTATTGGTATCAGACCGATTCCATACGGCTATGAATTCCAGTTTTCGATATTGCCCCGATCCGTTATTGAAAGATGTTTTCGGATAGTTATTAGGAGAGAAAGTAAAATGACACTGCAATCCAAAGAGATTAAGCCTTTTATTGGTTCACAGGTTTTAAACTCCAAAGAAGAGTTGTTAAGCGGTAAATATGCAACAGAAATTCGTGAGCTATTGGAGCAGCGTGGTGTTCTCGTATTTCCTGAAATTAATTTTACTGATGAAGAACAGGTAGCCTTTACCAAAACCCTTGGCAAATTTGCTCCTGAGTTGCTCAATGCTGGCGAAGAGGTTCACAAGATCACTCTTGATACCAAGCACAGCGCCAGCGCCGAATACCTCAAAGGCTCTATGTATTGGCATATCGACGGTACCATGAATAAGGTACCTATTTTGGCTTCTATCCTCTCTGGTAAGGTACTTTCCCCCGAAGGCGGCCAAACTGAGTTCTGTAATACCTACGCCGCTTACGAGCAGTTGTCTGACAAAGAAAAAGCCGAATACGATGGCCTTACCGTTATGCACTCGGCCTGGAACTCCCTCTTCTTCTACGAGCCCGAGCCCAGTGTTCAAAAGCTGCAGGCAATGATGGCTATTGGTGATGCCGAGCTGCCATTGGTTTGGGCACACCAATCAGGTCGTAAATCTCTGGTGCTTGGTTGTACCGCCTACCAGGTGGTTGATAAGCCAGCCAAAGAGAGTGCGCTTATCCTCAATAAACTGCGTGATTGGGCGACTCAAGAACAATTCACTTACAGCCACGAATGGACCGTGGGCGATACCGTAATGTGGGATAACACCGGCACCATGCACCGCGCTCGCCCCTACGATCCAGCCTGTGGCCGCATGATGCACCGCACCAAGTTGGAAGGCGAAGAGCCTATCGTCGCTGCCGCCAGCTGATTGCGGAGACTAGGATAATGTCCGTTAACAAAGTTGCCGTCGTTACCGGTGGTGCCAGTGGTATTGGCAAAGCGATCAGCCAGCAGTTGGCTCAGGAAGGTGTTGCGGTCTCTGTGTGGGATCTCAATGCCGATGCCACCCAGGCGACAGTCGATGAGATTGTCGCCGCTGGCGGCCAGGCGATCGGTTGTGTAGGCGATGCCGCCGACAAAGCCGCCATCGCTGATAATGCGCAGAAAACCCGTGAAGCCTTTGGTGCGATTACCATCTTGGTTAACAACGCCGGCATCACCGGGTTTATCCCCTTCCTGGAGATCGACGAGGAGACCGTTGATCGCATTTTGCGAATCAACGTCAAGGGCCCCCTCCTCTGCTGCCAGGAGATGATTCCCGATATGCTGGAGGCGGGTTGGGGGCGTATCGTTAACGTTACCTCCTCTTCCGCACAAACTGGTGCGGCCCGTATGGTTCACTACGCCACCTCCAAAGGGGGTGTGATGTCGATGACCAAATCCTTGGCCATGGAGTATGCCGATAAAGGCATTACTGTGAACAACATTCCACCGGGCTTCATCGATACCCCGATGATGCGGGCATCGCCGATTGGCGCTGCGCTGGATCAGGTTATTGCTGCATCACCAATGAAACGGGCGGGCCAGCCTGAAGATATCGCCGCCGCCTGTTCTTATCTGGTTTCAGATGCTGCGGCCTATGTCACCGGCCAGACGATCAATGTCAACGGTGGCCGTTACATTTGCTAGTCTCTAGCCCAGCGGGAGCTTAGGCTCCCGTTGCGTCTTCTCCCCATCTCCCGTATTTTCTCTCTGACTTCTGGTTTAGCGCCCTTCGCTGGGGTTCGCTGAGCCAATCCATTCATATTCAGCAATAAGGAAAGGCGATGGCTATCCAGACTAGAACGGTAGAGTACAACGATGGCGGTGTGTTGCTTGAAGCCTATATGGCCTGGGATGACAGCATCGCACAGCCCATGCCCGCGGTCGCTGTGTCGCACGCCTGGGCCGGGCGCACCGAATTTGAAGACAACAAGGCGGAGTATCTGGCGCAATTGGGCTATGTGGGGTTTGCCTTGGATATGTATGGCAAGGGCGTTCGCGGCTCTTCTGCTGAGGAAAACGCCGCCCTAATGACCCCGTTGGTGCAAAACCGGGCAGCACTACAACAGCGAATCGCCCTGGCCATTGAAATCTTACGTGAGCAACCGGAAGTGGATGCCGACAAAGTGGCGGCTATTGGGTTCTGTTTTGGCGGCTTGTGCGTTCTGGACTTGGCCCGAACGGGGGCGGAGGTAAGTGGTGTTGTTAGCCTGCATGGCCTCTTTATGCCGGCCGATAACCTTCCCTCACCGAAGATTTCCGCCAAGGTGCTCTGCCTGCACGGTTACGATGACCCCATGGTGCCGCCAGAGCAGGTGAATGCGCTGGCCAGTGAGCTGACTGCAGCCGGTGCCGATTGGCAGATACATGCCTATGGCAACACCAAGCATGCCTTTACCAATCCACAGGCCAACGACGATGCCGCCGGAACTGTCTACTGCCCGGTGGCCGAGCGGCGGGCCTTGATCAGTATGGAGAATTTCCTAGCGGAGATTTTTGCTTAATCGTATGAGCCTGGCGGCGGGTTGTTAGGCTTTTACCCGCCGCATGGTCATGGAGTGCTGATAGCGCGAAGCCGGGTGCACGTTAATAGTTACCTGGGCCACTTTATCATCCGAGGTTTTGTAGGTGCGCCGTACAATCAGCGCTGGCGAACCGGCTTCAACTTTCAGTACCTCTGCCAGTTCGGCGGTTATCAGTGCCGCTGAAATCTGTTGCTGAACCTCAGCAATTTTCAACCCGAACATATCTTCAATTAGTGGGAATATCGGGCCGCTCTGGCGCTGCAGTAGCCGGCCAACAGCGGCAAAATCGCGATTGATGTAATACTCGGTCCAGCAAACCGGCGTAGAGGACTCTCGCCCATGCCGATAACCACTCACCTGCAGCCATTCACTGTTCAGCGGCAGGCCTGTTCGGCCACTCTGCTTGTCGTCGATTTTGATCATTGTTATCGGGTTGATAACAAAGTGGGTGTCAGAGGCAAACGCCACCAGGTCATTAATCGACATCACCTGGTGGATATCCGAGGCGTTGGAACTGGGTGGGATCACCAGTGTACCCGCGCCCCGCCGTGAAGAGACCAGCCCGTCATCCCGTAAAATTCTTAATGCTTCGCGCACCGTGTAGCGGCTTACTGAAAAGCGCTCGCACAGGTTGTCTTCAGTGGGCAACAAAGACCCGACAGGGTATTTGCCGCTGACTATCTCGTTTTTAAGGGTGCGGGCCAGCTGCAGATAGAGTGGGTCATCGGAGCCGGACTTGGGCAGATTTGAGGATGATTTGCTGCTGCTGGCAGGTTTGGCATCGACTGGCTTATTCACTGGGCTCTATTCCATAATCGAAAATTATCCTTGTTCTGAGCGCGGTACTGGCGTCCATAGCAGGTTAATTCTCTCCTCTGTTTGGCGTACTGCATGGGTACGCCATTTCTGCGCATTATGCCTAGCGGCGCCCGGAAAGCCAAATGGCAATCTGGCTCAGGCCGAGCTCTGGTTTGGGACTCTTCTTGCTCGACGAACAACTATTAGTCCGTACATATAATTATGTTATTCGATGATTCATTCCGTAAAAATGTTGCGAATACGCTTTTTGACATCGTAAATGTATGGACATATTATTAGCGCTTTGCCACGCATGTCCAGTGTTGCCGGCGGCCGTAATCAATGGCCTCACTCTGCGAGTCTGGCCAAACTATCGATAAAAGAGATCCCAAAAGCGAGGGCGCCATGAGCGACAACGATAACAAGATAGCCGTAACCGATCTTACCGAAGCTGTAGTCATCCCCACCGAGGCCTATATCTCGGAAGAGTACGCCCGCGCAGAAAGAGACAAGCTGTGGCGAAAAGTTTGGCTACAAGTTGGCCGGGTAGAAGATGTACCGGAAGTCGGTAACTACCTTACCTTCGAAATATTGGACGACTCCATCCTCATCGTACGGTCCGATGAAGAGACCATCAACGCCTACCACAATGTCTGCCCACACCGAGGTCGTCGCCTGGTTGATCCGCCCAAAGGCGAGCGCAATGGCAGTGGCAAAAAAGCCAACTTCGTGTGTGCCTACCACGGCTGGCGGTTTGACCTTAACGGCAACAATGACCGTATCCCCTACCGTGAAGACTGGCAGGGTGCGCTTACCGATGAGTGTGTTGGCCTGGCCAAGGTTAACATCGATTTTTGGGGTGGCTGGATCTGGATAAACATGGATCCCGATTGTGAGCCGCTACGCGATTACCTGCAGCCGGCCGCCTCGATGCTGGAGCCCTTCCAGCTGCAAAATATGCGTGTTCGCTGGCGTAAATGGGGCATCTTCGACTGTAACTGGAAGGTCGCCCTGGAAGCGTTCAACGAAACCTACCACGTCGCCACAACCCACCCGGAATTCAACAAGTTTGGTGAGTTTCGCGGCTGGGCGAAAGCACAGGGCAAGCACAGTAACCTGGGTTACGAAGCCCCGAAAGATATGGACCAGAACCAGTCCGCCAAGCTGCGCCTGGGCATGAATGCCGACCCTCGTCTCTCCACCGCTGAAATGCAGGTCTACACCTGGGAGAAGGCCAACACCAATACCACCGCGACACTGGTTAATGCCGCGCTGCGCTTAAAAGATGACCTGCCGGAAGGTACGCCACCTGGTGAGGTATTGCAGCACTGGTTAAAAACCGCGCGCAGCGACGACGAGGCGCGCGGCGTTGTCTGGCCTACAGTTGATCCCAAGCATGTGGGCGAAAGCGGTACTGCCTGGCAGATCTTCCCTAATTTCCAGATCGGCCATGCCGTCAACAATATGCTCTGCTACAGCGCCCGCCCCTACGGCTACGATCCTGACAAATGCATTTTTGAGGGTGCGGTCTACGAGCTCTTCCCGGAAGGCGAAGAGCCAAACGCCCCCTGGGAGTACTGCGAAGCCACCGAAGAGGCTTGGTGTTATGTCCTCTCCCAGGACTTCTCCAACATGGCCGCAGTACAGCAGGGTATGAAATCCGCCGGTTTTACCGGGCCGAAACCCAACCCCTACATGGAGCGAGCCACGGCCAACCTGCACCGCAATTTGGCCGCCTACATGGGTACTGGCTCACCTGAAAAAATTAAAAAGTAGGCCGTAGGTACCCCGCTCTCTGGCTTTTGCGTCTCTAGCAAAGCTCAGCGGGCCAACTTAAAGCAGACAAACCCATTCAAGCCCTTTGAATGCGAGCAGGTAACACCGTCGGAGTAGATTAGTGTGAACAAGACAGGCCCACTGGCAGGAATAACCGTTGTTGACCTCACCTCTATGGTGATGGGGCCCTACAGTACCCAGATCATGGCGGATATGGGTGCAGAAGTGATCAAGATCGAGCCACCTGGTGGTGGCGATCCCACCCGGTATGTATCGACTGGCACAGAGCCCGGAATGAGCGGTGTTTTTATTAACGTGAACCGCGGTAAAAAAAGTGTTCAATTGGATTTGCAGTCGGATGAAGGCAAAGCGGTCATCCGCAAAATGGTGGAAACCGCCGATGTCTTTATCCACTCTATGCGCGCTAAGGCGATTGCCCGGCTGGGTTTCAGCTATGAAGATATCGCCGCGATCAACCCCAAGATTGTGTACACCAATTGCTACGGTTATGGCCGGCGCGGACCCGATGCCGATCTCCCCGCTTACGACGATACCATTCAGGCCGAATGCGGCCTGCCGGCGGTTCAGTCGATGCTGACTGGTGAGGCCAATTACGTCGGCACCATTATGGCCGACAAGGTGGCCGGCCTTACCGTGCTCTATGCCACGGTGATGGCGCTGTTCCATCGGGAGCGCACCGGTGAAGGCCAAGAGGTAGAGGTGGGCATGTTCGAAACCATGGCCTCGTTTATGTTGGTCGAACACGCCGACCAGGCCATTTTTGATCCCCCGGTTGGCCCTGCCGGCTACCACCGGGCCATCGCCCCCAATCGCAAACCCTACCAGACCAAAGATGGCTACATCTCTGCGCTTATCTACAACGACAAACACTGGTCGTTGTTTGTCGATGCGGTCAAGCCTGAGTGGGTAACCCCAGATATGGCAACACTGGCGCAACGGGCCAAACGTATTAACGAAGTGTATGGCAATTTGGGTGTGACCTTTAAAGAACGAACCACCGACGAGTGGTTGCAGTTATTCCGCAAGTTGGGCATTCCCGCCGCACCGCTGCGCTCGCCCGAAGAGCTGTTCGATAACCCCCATTTAAATGCTGTCGGTTTCTTCGAGCGCATCGAAACCAGCGGTGGCACCGTGCGCTTTCCTGGCCCGCCCACCTGGTTTTCGAAAACGCCCGGTAAAGTCCACGGCCCTACCCCCCACCTTGGCGCTGATACCGAGGCGGTGTTGGCCACTTATGGCTTTGCCTGTGCTAACGACGAGGTCATCGCCGACCAATAGTCATCGCGCACCCTATTACCTATCTGGCGGGGTCGGTGATCATTACCGCTCCGCCGCGCTTGAATGAAAGGAGCGAAATCGTGGATTTCTCTTACACCGAAGACCAACGCAATATCCGTGAGGCAGTCTTAAAGCACTGTTCTCAATTTTCTGATGAGTATTGGCTGGATGTGGATCGCAAGGGAGAGTTTCCCTATGAGTTTCATATGTCCATGGCCGAGAGTGGCTGGCTGGGCGTAGCCATGCCGGAGAGTGTTGGCGGTGCCGGGCTCGGCATCACCGAGGCCGCCATTATGATGCAGGCAGTCTCTGAAGCCGGTGGTGGCATGACCGCCGCCTCCAGTATTCATGGCCCGGTATTCAGCCTGGAGCCCATCGATCTGTTCGGCACCGAAGAGCAAAAGCAACGGATGATTCCGCCCATTCTCTCGGGCGCGCAGAAGATGTGCTTTGCGGTCACCGAGCCCAATGTCGGCCTCGATACCACCAAGTTAAAAACCCGTGCCGTTAAGGTCGATGGTGGTTACCAGGTCAATGGTGAAAAGATCTGGATCACCAACGCCCATGTCGCCGATAAAATGATGCTGCTGGCACGTACTACTCCCCTGGAAGAGTGCAAACGCAAAACCGATGGCCTCTCTCTCTTCTTTACCGACCTCGACCGCAGCAAGATTGAGCACCGCCTGATCCCCAAAATGGGTCGCCATGCGGTGGGCTCCAATATGCTGTTTATCAATGACCTGTTTATCCCGGAGGAGGATCGCATCGGCAACGAAGGCGATGGTTTCAAGATCATCCTGAAAGGCTTGAACCCAGAGCGGATTCTATTGGGTGCCGAAGCGATTGGTCTGGGCCGCGTGGCGATTCAGAAAGCGGCCCGTTACGCCCAGGAGCGAGTGGTCTTCGACCGCCCCATCGGTATGAACCAAGGCATTCAACACCCGCTGGCTAAGTGTTGGGCTCAGGTAGAGGCCGCTAATTTGATGGTGATGAAAGCGGCCACCCTGTTCGACAAGGGCGAAGAGTGCGGCGTAGAGGCCAATACCGGTAAATACCTGGCGGCCGAAGCCGGTTTTGAAGCTTGCCACACCGCCATGCTGACACTCGGTGGCATGGGCTACGCCCAGGAGTATCATGTTGAGCGCTACCTGCGCGAAGTGCTGATTCCACGCACAGCACCGGTTAGCCCGCACATGATTCTGAACTTTATTGCCGAGAAAGTGCTCGAGCTGCCCAAATCCTACTAATTCAGATAACTACTAGGCCAAATAACTACGAGAAGCTTCCATGACCGAGACTACAGATTACGCGGTTCCCCGCTCCTGGCTGTTTGCTCCAGGCGACAGCGACAAAAAGATGGCCAAAGCCACCGACGGCCCGGCCGATGCGGTAATTTTCGATCTTGAAGATGCCGTTTCGGAAGAAGAAAAATCCAATGCCCGCAATAAGATATCGGAATTTCTTAAAGCACAACCTGAGGCGGCTCGCGCGCGTCTTTGGGTGCGCGTAAATCCGCTCGATGGCCCCCATACCTTAACCGACCTGGCCGCGGTCATGCCCGGCAAACCGGGCGGCATTATGCTGCCCAAAGCCTATGGCCGCGCCGATGTCGAATTGCTCGACCACTACCTCTGCGCACTGGAGGTTGCCAACGGCATCCCACAGGGTGTTACCAAGGTCATTGTGCTGGTGACAGAAACCGCCGATGGCATGTTTACCACGGGCAGTTACAAAGATGCGCCACGCGTGATCGCCATGACCTGGGGCGCTGAAGATCTGGCCGACGCCATTGGTGCCAGCGAAAACCGCAATCCCGATGGCAGTTATGGTTTCACCTACGAGCTGGCGCGCAGTCTATGCGTATTGGGCGCCGGAGCCGCCGGTGTGGCCGCCATTGAGACCATACAGGGCGATTTTAAAGACCTTGAGGGTTTGAAAAAGCGGGCTGAGAAGGTTCGCCGCGACGGTTACCGCGGTATGCTCGCTATTCACCCAGCTCAGGTTGAGGTTATCAACCAGGCCTTCACGCCCAGCGAAGAGGAGCTGGCCGCGGCCCAGGAGATCGTCGATCTGTTTGCTGCCAACCCAGGCGTGGGCACCATCGGCTACAAGGGTGCCATGCTCGACCGTCCTCACCTGGCGCGTGCCCAAGCCCTGTTGGCTCAGGCAGGCCGTTCATGACACGGGTTTTGGATACCAGCCAGTTGGAGTTAAGCCAATACCTGCGCTCAGGTGACCACATCATTATGGGCCAGGCCTGTGGTGAACCGACCAGCCTGGTAAAATCGTTGATCGACCAGGGCCAGGCCATCGGTAACCTCTCTGCCTTTATCGCCACCAGCTTTTCTGGCCTGTTTACGCCGGAAACCGCCGATAGTTTTCACCTCTACAGTATGGGTGCCATCGGCTCCCTGCGCATCATGACCAAAGCCAACAAGCTGTCGGTGATTCCCATCCACGTCAGCCAGGTGGCGCCCATGATTGAGGCTGGCATCATGCCCTGTGACGTCGCCTTTATTCAGGTGAGCCCAGCCGATGAGCGCGGTTACCACAGCTGTGGCTTGATCAGCGACTATGTGCAAGCTGCCGTAGACAAAGCACGGGTGGTGATTGCCGAGGTCAACGAACAGGTGCCTTTCTGTAATGGTGAGCTGATCCACTCGTCGGCCATAGATGTCGCCGTTACCGTCTCCAACCCACCGGTGGAGGTGCCGCCGGCGAAAATCAGCGACCTTGATCAGGCCATCGCCAACCACTGCGCTGCCTACATTGAAGATGGCTCGGTGATTCAAACCGGTGTTGGTGCTGTGCCCGATGCCATTTTGCGCCTGCTGCACGATCGCAAAGACCTGGGTGTGCACTCCGGCATGCTGGGTGATGGCTTGGTGGAGTTGATGGAAGCGGGGGTTATTACCAATGCCCGCAAGAAGATTGATACCGGGGTCTCTATTAATGGTGCCCTCATTGGCAGCCGTCGGCTTTACGACTTCGCTCATCAAAATCCTAATATCCGTATGTGCGCCACCTCCTATACCCACGATGCCGCCGTACTGGCGCAATTGGAGAAGCTGGTCACCATTAACTCGGCCATGGAAGTGGATTTAACCGGCCAGGCCAACGCCGAACAGAGTGGTTCCAGCTATATGGGCGGTACCGGTGGTCAGGTCGACTTTGTGCGCGCCGGTGCCCGTTCCAAAGGTGGCCACGCGATCATTGCCCTGCCTGCCACCGCCAAGGGCGGCTCCATCAGCCGCATCACTGTCGACCTCTCCGGCCCGGTGACTACGGCGCGTACCGATGTTGACGTTATCGTTACTGAATTTGGGGCTGCGGAATTAAAAGGCCAGTGTCTGGCCGAACGCGCCCGCCGTCTGATTGAGATTGCCCACCCCGACTTCCAGGAAGAGCTCTCCCGGGCGGCCCATACCATCGCACAACGAGGCTTTTAATCGATGAGTGACGCAGTTTTATTTGATGCCCGCGATGACGGCATCGCCATCATAACCATCAATCAACCCGAAACCCGTAACTGCCTGAGCAAGGTAGTGCGTGAAGGGTTGTTTCAGGCTTGGGACCGGTTCGAGCGGGACGACAAACTACGCGTCGCCATTTTAACGGGCAGCGGTGAAAAGGCCTTTTGCGCCGGCGGGGACCTGAAAGAGATGGTCACCACTGGTATGAAAGTGCCGCCTCGGGATATGTTTCCCGTGCCCTACGATACGGTGGAGCTCTCCAAGCCAACAATTGCCGCCGTGAATGGTGTCGCTTTTGCCGGTGGCTGGATGATCGCGCAAGCTTGCGACCTCTGTGTGGCTTCAACCACCGCTAAATTTGCTGTTACCGAGGTAAAGGTGGGCCGCAGTTCACCCTGGGCTTCGCCGCTTATTCATATGATTCCTCAGCGCATCATGATGGAGATCCTGCTAACCGGTAAACCAATCACTGCCCAACGCGCCTATGAGATAGGCCTGGTAAACCGCCTGGCTGAGCCGGCTGAGCTGCTCGATAAGGCACTTGAGCTGGCCGGAGAAATTCTCGACGGTGCGCCACTGTCGGTAAAAGCCGCCCGCGAGACGGTGATGGTCTCTACGGAGATGGGCCGCTCTGCTGCGCTTATCGCCGCCCGCCACGCCTCTGAGTACTGCTACAACAGTGATGATGCCCAAGAGGGTCCGCGCGCCTTTGCTGAAAAACGCCAGCCCGATTGGCAGGGCAAGTAATCGAAGGGCCACCGTCACCGGCGGTGGACTACCCTTCCCACGGCGCCATTTTTCAACTTGCGCGGTATCTTTTACTTAGAGCCCTAACCGGCTATGTGAAGGATTTAAACCACTTGCCACTTTGGCTTATATCGCCGCTCCCAGGTCGAATGTCCCTTTGCTCAAGCACAACTAGGCGGATAAACTTAGCGCCTCGTATTAATAATCAACAATGCTGCATATAAGCATTGGTTTATCGTCGCCAGTGCCGGCAACAGGAAGCAGACCATGTCCGAACAGATCGATGTAGAAGTTCTCGGCCATATCGCCAAGATCACTTTTCAAAACCCACCCCTCAACTTTGCCACCGTCAGTTTGTTGCGCGGTATCGCCGATGCCTTGGAGAGCCTGGCTGCTGATGATGACGTTCGCTGCGTGGTGCTTACCTCTGCCACCGACCTCTTCTGCGCCGGTGCCGACCTGGCCTCCCCCAACGGCTTTGGCGCCGAAGGCAGTGACCCCTTGCGCGAATTCTACGACCAGGCGATTCGTATTTTTGCCAGCCCCAAGCCCGTGGTGGCCGCCATCGGCGGTGCGGCTATTGGTGCCGGGCTGGGTTTGGCGGTAGCGGCCGATTTTCGGGTTGCCACCGCTAACGCCCGCTTTGCCGCCAATTTCGTTAAATTGGGGTTCCACCCGGGCTTTGGCCTAACCCACACTTTGCCCCGTCTGATTGGCCAGCAGCGGGCAGCTGAGATGTTCCTCACCTCTGACCGTTATAAAACTGAAGAGGTAGCTCCCTGGGGGCTGGTCGACCGGATTGCGGAAGACGGCACTCTACTTGATAACGCCATGGCGTTTGCCGAGTCAATTGCGGTTAATGCGCCCCTCTCTATTTTGGCCACCCGGGCGACGCTGCGTAAAACCCTGGTACAAGAGGTCACCGAAACCCTGCTGCATGAACATGCCGAACAGTTAAAGCTGCAGGTGACCGAAGACTTTGCCGAGGGGGTGCGGGCGGTAAACGAACGCCGGCCAGGAAATTTCAAAGGCTGCTGATCCAACCTTTGGCCCCAATCAAAACAATAATCTGGAGATAACCATGTCTGATTCTAAGAGCGCCCGTTTGGCGCCCTTGCCCATCCCTGAATGGGATGACGAAATTATGGATGCGCTGGGAGCCTTTCCCGGCGGTTTGAAATTTGTGATGACGCAATTTCAAAGTGAAAGTGGCGATATGCGCGGCAGCCATGTGCTGGGCATTTTTGCCAACTACCCTGCGCTCGCCAAAGCATTTTTAACCTTTAACAACCACGTTGCCGCCAACAGCAGCCTCACTTTTCGCGAACGGGAGCTGCTGATTCTACGCACCGGATGGTTGCGAAAATGTGAGTACGAATTTGTGCAGCATATTGTTTTGGGCAAACGCTCAGGGCTTACGGAGGAGGAGATCGCCGGGATTCAACAGGGGCCGGATGCAGCCATCCTACAAGCTGAAGACGCCTTATTGGTACGGGCCGCCGATGAATTGCATAAGAACACTGATCTGAGTGATGCAACCTACTTGGCGTTATCGGAAAAGTACAATCATCGGCAAATTATGGACATCATCGGTTGTGTTGGTTGCTATACCATCATTGCCTTTATGGCCAATAGTCTGCGCGTTCCCATGGAAGAGGGAGCGGTGCCTCTGGATGACACAACTCGAGCAGAGATGCTTAATCAACAGTAATAAGACACGCGTTAAAGATTAACAATAGAAAATAACAAGAGGGCTGACAATGCATTCACCCACGGCCGCTGACGAGTGGCGAAATTTTTGGTACCTGCCCATTGCTGCCGCTTTGGGCTATGCCACTTCAGTAATTTTTGTCTACGGATTCAGCCCGTTTATTGTGCCATTGGAGAACGAATTTGGTTGGAGCCGACGAGAGATCTCATTTGGCATTACCATCGCCTCATTCACCAACGCCCTACTCTGCATGCCCATTGGCATGCTGGTCGATAAAATAGGCCCCAGGGTTGTTGGCCTGCTAGGTATACTGCTGATGGGTGTGGCGTTTGCGTTATTGGGTACTGCCACCGGCAGCCATAGCAACTGGATTTTGCTCTGGCTTGGTATCGCCTTTGCCGTGCTATTTATTCAGGCAACGGTATGGACGTTGGCTGTTACCAGCCGGTTTACGGCCTCGCGCGGGTTAGCCCTGGCCATAACACTCTGTGGCGCCTCTGTGGCGGCAACAATATTCCCACCTATAGCCCAGTATTTAATCTCTAATTTCGGTTGGCGTATGGGCTTTATTGGTATGGGGTTAGGTTGGGCAGCGTTAGTGTTTCCGGTACTATTTTTCTTTTTCAAAACAGCGAAAGAGGCCAAACACGAACCTGTGGTTGGCAGTAATCCTGCACAAAAAATACTCAAAGGGCTAACCATTAAAGAGGGGTTGCGTTCTCCAGCTCTCTATAAACTGTTACTGGCCGGCGGTTGTTTTTCATTTACTATTATCGGTATTTTTGTCCACTTCGTGCCCATTATGGCCGCCCTGAAAACCACGGGTAATGTGGCTTCAACATTGAGTTCTTTAATTGGTATTTGCTCTATCGTTGGGCGGTTGGGCACTGGTTTTCTGCTTGATCGATTCAAAGGTTACGCAGTCGGTGGCTGTGCTTTTATAATGCCGCTCGTTGGTTGTTTGCTGTTGGTGGTAGCGGGTAACAATTTTATCTGCCAGGTAATTGCCGCGATGACCATCGGTTTAACACTGGGTGCGGAAGTCGACGTTATTGCCTATCTGGCGTCGAAATATTTTGGCCGTAAAAACTTTGCTGCTCTGTATGGTGCACTGGTTGGGGCGTTAACGCTGGGCACAGCGTTTGGTCCGCTAACCGCTGGTGCCATTTACGATCATTTTAAAAATTACGAACCATTCTTAATGATTTCTGCAGCCCTGTTGGCCGCCAGTGCTATTGCCCTATTTAGCCTGGCAAAAACACCCATAGTGGATGAGTCGGCCGCTACCGGTCATTAACAGTACCCCACAATGGGTGTTAGACACCATTGCCACTCAACTTCCCTGGGTGGCAATGCCCTATCGGTTAAGCCCCGTGCGATTTGATTTTCAGCCCACTTAATTAGGCCTACTTCGCTGCTCTATAACCGACGTTAGTACAGCTCGATTTACCCCATAGCCACCTTCACGTATTCTCAGTTTATTCACCGACTAAAAAGACTCAATCGCCATGACGGAGCAGCACAAGGTTGTTAAGCGCAGGAACGCCGTACAGACCCGGGCCAGTATTTTAACGGCTGCGTTTGATGCCTTTGCGGAGCTCGGTTACGCCAAAACCGGCACGCGTGAAATAGCCAGCAAAGTGGGTATCTCATCATCTTTGATTAATCGTTATTTCGGTAGCAAAGCCAATCTGTTCGAAGAGGCGCTGGTGCACGGCATCTACAGCCATAGCCTGTTTGTGCAGAACAAAGAGCATTTTGGCAGGGAGATGGCCAAGTTGATGGTGGGTGAAAACAACCCCAATTTAACAGCCATGATGGTAATGGCCATCGCCGACCCGCAATCCCATGCCATCGCTCAAAAGGTGGCTGCCCGACATGTGCTGGAGCCCCTGGCTGAGTGGCTGGGGCCTCCACAGGCTAAAGCGCGGGCAATTAATATGTTGGTGCTTTTAAACGGTTTTTCTATTCAACTCAAACTCACCCATACACCCATGCCTAAGGATTCCATCCGCTGGTTTGCGCGGGCACTACAAGCCATTGTCGATGGTGGTAATCAAGCCTCGTAAAACCTTGCTCAGGACGGTTGCTATCGCCCCGCCTCTTGTGAATAATTGATCAATTGATCACTTATAACAATAACCAAGGATATCAACGGGAGCACTGTCAATGGCCGCAGCCGAGATAGAAACCAAACCTACCTATTGCAAAGTGTGCATGGTGCACTGTGGTCTGGTGGCTGAAATCCAAGACCAACAGGTCCTCAAGGTGCGAGGAGATCGAGCACACCCTCTCACGCAGGGCTACACCTGTCCTAAAGGCCGTGCCATTGGCCAACTTCACCATGCTCCCGAAGCGATTACAGAGCCACTGATGAAGCAAAATGGTGAGTTGGTGCCTGTCTCTTGGGATGAAGCTCTGGATGACGTTGCTACTCGCTTGCAATCAATTATTGATAAACATGGCCCGCACTCGGTGGCGATCAATTTCGGTAGTGGTTTGGGGCTGGACTCCTCTGGTTATGCCATGGAAGAGGCGCTCTACCGGGCGTTGGGTTATGGCCCCAAATTTACGCCACTGACAATCGACGGCGTGGCCAAGGTGTTAGTGGCCGGTAGTATGGGGGCTTTTCCCGGGCTTAACCCGAAAACCGACTACGACAATGTTGAGCTGTTGCTCTATGTGGGTACCAACCCGATGGTCAGCCACGCGCACAATACCGGCATGTTCAATCCGGCTACCTGGATCAAGGCGGTGGCAAAACGCGGAGAGGTATGGACCATCGATCCACACTTTACCGAAACAGCGGCCCTCTCCACTCGCCATGTGGCTGCCTACCCCGGTAAGGATTATGCGATTCTCGCTTGGCTCACCAAAGAGATCCTGGATGGCGGCCCCATGGATCCCCAGCAACCTATCCAGGGGTTAGAAAATTTACGTGGCGCATTGGATGGCTTGGAGTGCAGTGTGGCCGCCGATATTGCTGGCGTTACAGAGCAGGAGTTGAAAGATCTGCTGGCGGCCGTTCGCCGTCATGGCAAGGTGGTGATTGAAACCGGCACCGGCATTACCATGTCATTCGGTTGCAACATGACTCAGTGGTTTGCCTGGTTGTTGATGATCCTTACCGGAGCAATGAACAGGCCGGGTGGCACTTGGTTTCATCCGAGTTTTCTAACCCCATTCGAATCTTTCGAGCTACCCCAATTGGACCCCTGGACACCAGGCTCCAATACCCGTCCGGAAGTACCGGGTATCATTGGCGATTGGCCCTGTGCGGTACTACCCGATGAGATTAAAGCGGGCAACATCCGGGCATTATTGAATTTTGGTGGCCGGTTGTTGCGCGGCTTTCCCGATACCAATGAACTGAGCCAAACACTCGGCGAGCTTGAATTGAATGTCACGGTGGATATATTAAATAACGAAACCACCGCTTACAGTACTCATGTTCTACCCACCAAAGATGCCATCGAGCGACCGGAGTTTACCCGCTGGGATACCCTGGCTTGGAATCTCTCACTACAATACTCCGAAGCCCTGGTAAAACCTTTGGGCGAGCGCCGTTCAGCCTGGTGGGTTATTGCTGAAATAATGCGCCGTTCGGGCATGCCCGTAGCCGAACATGTGCCAGTGGATGACCGAACTGCTGGTGCCGATGAGACCATGCTGGCGCACATGATGGGCAGTGCCCGCTGCTCTTTTGAGGAACTTAAAAAGGCGCGCTATGTGGAGTTGCCGATGGAATTTCCTGCGCGGTGGCTCGATAACCATATCGAACGCATTGGCGGCTGGCGGCTTGTTCCGGAAAAGCTTCTGCAACAGTGGCAACAGATCTATTCCACGGACAAGGCCCAACTCGGCCAACCCAAACCGCTCTGTTTTTCATCGCGTCGTCAGCGTCGAAAATTTAACGCGCAATTGGATTTTTTAGGTGCCGAGGCCGATATGCTCATACACCCCATTGACGCGGCTGCGTACAACATTGGCGATGGGCAGAAGGTTCGCGTCTCCAATGACAAAGGCGCGATTGAGTTAATTGCTCGCATAGACACTGGCATGCGAGCGGGCGTGGTATCTATTCCTCATGGCCATCTTGAAGCAAACATCAATAAGCTTACCAGTAAGTCAACAATCGACTCGATCAGTGGCATGGCGCTCTATTCGGGAGTGCCTGTTACCATTGAGGCGGGCTAAGATGGTTGCCGAGGTTTTCTCCCGGGGGCTTTGTATTGAGGAAAGAGAGAGCGTTGGCAATGCCCTCGAATCAGGCGTGTAGACTGACGGCTTGGTCTCCGTACTGATTTTGAATAGACCTTACTTGCTCTAAATGTTTAAGGAACACTTCAACCAGCTCCGGATCAAAATGGACGCCGCTATTGGTCTTTATAAACTGAACAGCCTCCTCAAAAGGCCATGGCTGTTTGTAGGGCCTTCTTGAAACCAG
The DNA here is from genome assembly GCF_033283405.1 of Halioxenophilus sp. WMMB6. Taxonomy (NCBI): domain Bacteria; kingdom Pseudomonadati; phylum Pseudomonadota; class Gammaproteobacteria; order Alteromonadales; family Alteromonadaceae; genus Halioxenophilus; species Halioxenophilus sp. WMMB6. The sequence goes on along the minus strand of NZ_JAWMQR010000001.1, from coordinate 613,665 downwards.
AGCATCAAATACATCGGCAAGCGCAGCTATTCGCCCGGACAGGGGTATATCCTCGCCATACAACCCATTGGGGTAGCCGGAGCCGTTCCATTTTTCATGGTGAGTTAAAGCAATATCCTTAGCCATCAGCAACAGGTCAGAGTCGTCACCGTCCAATAACTTAGCGCCAATCACCGTATGGCTCTGCATTACCCGCCACTCTTGCGCATCAAGCTTACCGGGTTTCAGTAATATTTTATCGGGAATGCCTATTTTACCGATGTCGTGCATGGGACTCGCGTTTAGCATCAGTTCACATTGCCCATCATTCCAGCCGATGGCAGAAGCCAGCAGCACGCAGATGTTACTCATGCGCAAAATGTGGTTGCCGGTCTCTTCGTCTCGGTACTCGGCCGCCTTACCCAGTCGTTGAACCACCTGTAGCCGCGTGTGGCTTATCGCCTCGGTTCGCTCTTTAACCAGGGCAGACAACATCAAATTCTGATCACAGACAAGCTTGTGCGCCAGGTGGGCTTCCAAAAGATTGCGCACACGGGCTAACAGTTCATTGCGGTTAAATGGTTTGGTGACGTAGTCACGCGCACCATTGGCAAAGGCCTGTAGCAGGTGCTGGTCTGAAACTTGCGCGGTAAGCATGATTACCGGGGAAGGCAACTCATCGCGTAGGCCTTGTAATTGCGCCATCACCTCGTAACCGTTGAGCGTTGGCATGTTAATATCCAACAGAATCAGATCTGGTTTGTTGTGCAGGTAGAGAGGAATCACCTCCAAAGGGTTGTTGAGCAGAGTGAGGTTATCGTAACCAGCGCTGCGCAATATGCGATCAATCAGCTTAAGGTTAGTCGGCTCATCATCCACCACTAATATGTGGGCATGATGGGACGAGTTGTTTATGTATTTGTCGGCTCTTTGGGTTATTGGGCACACGCTAAGACAGGCTCCATACAGAAAATCCATCCGTAAATAAGGATAGAGCATGATGCCTGGATGGTGCCAAAATATTTCGATATTGCAATGGTTTACACCATTTATCTAACCTGAAATGGAATTTATTCTCGCATCGAATTTGATCGAGCATTCTGCTCTGCGGCCGAGCGCCGTAACAGAACGTTCATACAAAATAGTTTTTTTCAATGACCTGTATCAAGCCGCAGCGAGAACAAGTATTAATTCAAATGATATTGATCTATATCAATGATACTTTGGTCTACACTGTTTATTTATGCGCCATTAGTAAGTAAAACATTGATCAGTACCGTAAGACCCGCAATTACTTAAATAGCTAATATTAGATATTGCTGACATTCGTTTTAACTTGCTTTCCGCCCACCCTGCTTCGGCGAGAGTTCGGCAGCTGTTTTGCTACTACTGCCAGAGTTTAAGCAACCAAAGCTGTAGTCAGGAACGGGATTCGGATGCAAGAAAAATGAGTGGTTATTCCAATTGGAAAAAGTAGTTAACTAGAGCCAGCAGTTGTAAATATTAGGCAAGACTATGGTGGTAAACAGTAACAATCTCGAGGGAATTCAGGACCTCTCGGGCAATGTGGTTTGTAATTGGGAGCGATTGGCCCAAGCGCTCAATCAGCATGCTATCGTTAGCATTGCTGATGCCAAGGGCAATATTGTTTATGCCAACGACCTTTTTTGTGAAATCAGCGGCTACAGCCAATGTGAGCTGATCGGTCAAAACCATCGTATTGTAAAATCCACTCATCACTCTAATCGTTTTTACACCGAGATGTGGCAAACCATCAGTGCCGGGCAGCTGTGGAAAGGAGAAGTCTGCAATCGGCGTAAGGATGGCAGCCTTTACTGGGTAGAGTCTTCAATAACCCCCATTTGTGACGCTTACGGAAAACCCAAACAATACATTTCCATCCGCACCGATGTCACCGCAGTTAAACTGGCAGAGCAGGAGCACAAACTACGCGGCCAATTACGTGGTGCGCTATCGGAAATTGGCCAGGTTCTACTCTCCTCCAGCAATCCCAATATCGAACCGCTGATAGACAACGCGTTAAATATTTCCCAAAAGACTTTGGGCAGCAGCCAAATTACACTGTTTTTGCAACAGACTAAGAACTCAACTATCGCTTACGAATTACTCTCCTGTGCGCCGAGCAACAGGAAACAAGATTGTGCGCAGATGCGGCAGAATTGCCTCAACCTGTTACAGGATGCCGACAAATTTCGCTACCGCATTACCACACTGCCACGTTCCATAGATAACACTCTTGGCGAATTCCCTAGCCGTCAGGCCGTGGTTCTACCCATTCATATTGGCGATCAGATCTCTGGAGTATTGGTGGTCAGTTACGACCACGATATAGAACCGTGGTGGCAAGTGCGTGAGTTCTTCGTTCTGCTCTTGCGCGACATGATTATCAGTGCGACCAAGCGCAGCCTCACTACCGCAGAATTAGCCCGCTCCAAAGAGCGCTTACGCCGTGGCCAGGCTTACGCCAACATAGGTACCTGGGAGTGGGATATACGCACCGATGAACTTTTTTGGTCGGAAAAAATTGCACCACTATTTGGCTATAAAGAGGGTGACCTGGTCACCAGCTACCAAAACTTTATTAATGCAGTCCACCCGGAAGACCGTAAGTCCGTTGAACAGGCAGTGGCAGATGCCGTTGAGAAAGATGCTCCCTACGATATCGAACACCGGGTGGTTTGGCCTGACGGCAGTGTCCGTTGGGTATTGGAGCGCGGTGCGGTGCAGCGAGCTCAGGATGGTACTCCGTTACGTATGATTGGGGTTGTGCAGGACGTTGATACTCGAAAATTAGCCCAATTGAGTCTGGAGCATAGGGAAGCGCAGTTATCACAAGCACAAACGCTAACCAAGTTGGTTAGCTGGTACGCCGACTTTAAAAATAAAACCTTTGAGGCTTCCGCCAACTTTGCTGAGCTGTTTGGTATGGAGCCGGACGGCTCTTCCTCTACCGTGGACCGCCTGCACGAATTGACCTACCCAGATGATCGGGCAGTGGTGAATGATATCTATCGACAGGTCCTGGAGGGTGGAAGCTACAGTATTGTGCACCGTATATACCGAGCAGATAACCGGGAACTCCGTTTTGTAAGAGGCTCCGGTGTTGTCACTCTCAATAACAGTGGCGGTATCGATTCTATACAGGGTACTCATCAGGACATTACCAATTTAATGTTGCTGGAGGACCGTTTGCGCGATATGGAGCAGCGTTTCTCCTTTGCGGTAGAGGGCGCTGGTTACGGGCTTTGGGAATTTGACGTCAACAATAATCGCGTCCGGCTCTCTCCTACCGCCCTGTCACTGCTCGGCTACTACGGTGATTTTCCCGAATCGGACGATATGCCCGATACCTGGCGTGCGTTGATTCATCCGGCAGATTATACCCAGGCTCGCAAGGCGATATTCGATTTTGCTCATGGCCGTGCCGACCACTTCCATATGGAGGTTAGGCTGCAACACGCAGATGGCAGCTACAATTGGTTTCTAACGCAAGGCAGTATTATTGAATATGACCAGACCGGTAATGCCAGCAAGTTGATTGGTGTAAATACCAATATTGATGAAATTAAACAGAAAGAAGCGGAATTAATTCGCGCGCGCAATGAAGCATTTCAGGCAAATCAGGCCAAATCAGAATTTCTTTCCAATATGAGCCATGAGCTGCGCACCCCCTTAAATGCCATTCTTGGCTTCGGACAATTGTTGGAGCTGGATGATAGCCTCTCCAATGAGAGCAAAGACAATCTTCTGGAAATATTAAAAGCTGGTCGGCATCTGCTGGCACTAATCAACGAAGTGCTTGACCTAGCCAAGGTGGAAGCAGGCCGCTCTGATCTAGCGCTTGAGCCCGTGCAGGTCGGCCCGCTTATCACTGATATCTGCACACTGCTGCGAGGGGTCGCATTGACTAACTCGGTCGAGCTGTTAGTGGGCGAACTCTCTGATCAGCCTGTAAAAGCTGATCCGGTTAAGTTAAAGCAGGTGCTGATTAATTTGATCAATAATGCGATTAAATATAATCGCAAAGGTGGGTCGGTGCTGGTGTCTACTAAGCAAATAGGACCCAGCCGCCTGAGAATTGATGTTGAAGATACTGGCTATGGCATAAGCCCCGAAAAGCTGGCCGATATATTCGAACCATTTAACCGGTTAGAGAAAGATAAAGCGGATATCGAAGGCACCGGTATAGGGCTAACCTTAACGAAAAAATTCGTGCACATGATGGGGGGGGAGCTGGGTGTTAGTAGTAAAGTGGGTGTTGGCAGCCGTTTTTGGGTAGAGATAGAAACCCTGGAGTTTGACCAATATCTTCCGGTGTTAGCGCACAGTGACAAGAGCCCTGGTGAGACTCTGCCCACAACCATCCAGAAAACGGTTCTATACATAGACGACAATTTGGCCAACTTACAGTTGGTAAAGAGTATTTTTAAAAGCGCGGAAAATATTCGCTACCTGGAAGCGCACGGTGGGCCATTAGGCCTGCGCACCGCGCAAGCCAACCAGGTGGATCTGATTCTTGTCGATCTAACCATGCCAGAACTGGATGGCTTTCAGTTGCTGGAACTATTTCGTGCGGATAGAAAACTGCAGTCAGTGCCTATCATTGCCGTAACAGCGGCAGCAATGTTGAACAATATCACTAAAATCAAAGCAGCAGGGTTTGATGGCTATATTACAAAACCTTTTGATATCGGCCATTTTAACAATATAGTGCGCCATCATTTAGAGACCACCAGTACCGTTTAGGTAACGGAAGCACAGGCCCACCTCGCGCAAAGCTTGCACTAAGCTTTGCCCTTGGCTAGGGTCATGTTAACGGTACTCCTAACCCCATATACCAAGGAACTCAATTTTCGAGAGTGGCAGTATGTATCGAATTTTGTCGGTTGATGACGAATCCACTAATCAGAAGCTTATACAAAGTGCGCTTGGCCAGTATTATGAGCTGAGCTTCGCGACCAGCGGTGAGGAGGCTCTCACCCTTTTCCAGTCTGTTGCACCAGATTTAATACTATTGGACGTCCACATGCCTGGCATGGATGGCTTAAAGGTTTGCCGTGAAGTGCGCAAACTTGCCGCTGCGGAGCAGTTACCGATTATTTTTGTGTCAGCGTTAACCACACTGGAAGACAAGCTCAAAGGCTATGAGGCGGGAGCCAACGATTACATTGGTAAACCCATCCTATTGCCAGAGCTCGCCTCCAAAGTGCAGCTGCTGCTTCAGCAAAAGCAGCGCTATACCGAAATTGAATCCACTCTGAACGGTACCCGCCAGGCGATGTTCTCCGCTATCCACTACGCCGGAGAGCTGGGCGAAGTGATCCGATTTTTTGAGAACAGTTACGGCGCTAACGATTTTGCTGAGTTGGCAAAGGCGATTTTCTCGGCTACTGATCATCTAAACTTAGCGGTTTCAGTACAGCTGCGCTCTGCAGATCGGGAAGAAAACTTCTCTTCCCGTGAAATTATTCCACCATTGGAGGCGGAACTGCTCAGCCTGGCCAGAAAAGGTGGCCGCATCATCAGCTTGAACAACAAGTCGATCTATAACGGCAAGGGTGTGACGATTCTGGTAAAAAACATGCCGCTGGACGATAGCGAGTTGTGTGGCCGCATTCGTGATCACCTGGCGATACTGTTGCGCGCTTGTGAAGCGCAACTGGAGTTAATCGAAACCCGGCAGCAGCTGCGCGCAGTGCGCAATCACCAGATCGATCAGCTCTGCCGCGAGGTGAGCCAACAGCTGAATGGTGTGCAAGAGCTGATTGGGCAGTGCGCTTGCGAACTTAGTGATGGGTACCAGGAGTTTGCCCTCAATTTAAAAGAGGCAGCGCTGTTGGCCGATATCGACGTCCGGCAGCAACAGGCGCTCATGTCCGCACTAAAACCCTTGAGTCACGCCCAGGAGACCTCCAGTAAGCAACAGGCGGCCATCAGCCAGATCATTGCCGGTATTATTACCTCGCTTACCACCATGAGGGATTAGCCTCCCTCCCCGCTGGCGTTGCTCACTCCTCCCTTACCTTGGGTTGGCAACGTTGAGAACCCCAGCCATCGGCTTTCGCCGCCGCCATCATGTTATAAGCCTGTCATTTGTCCGTACTAATGAAGGCATTTTTTATTGATTCCAAGAGGCGCAAAAGGTATTCTTGTGCGTCTATAAGTCACAGACTTTGGCTCTTCAAGCACGTTAAACGGCTTGGGTGCTGTAAAAAGCACGGTAAATTTGTCTGTACAAAAACTTAAGTCAGGGTTAGCAAGAGGCGGGCTTCACGCTACCGCCGATTGCCAAGTTTTATGGGCTTCTTTCCGGTGCAGCCGGCTCACGCAGAGCGACGCCAGGAAGTGCCAGCGCGCTAACAACAGCTATTTAAAATAACGGGAGAATAATAGATGACCGTGAAAGTTTATGAACGCATCCTCGAACTCTTTGAAGCCGAGGGTGTAAAAGCCGTCTTTGGTATCCCTGATCCCAACTTTGTGCACCTGTTCGTTGCAGCTGAAAAGCGCGGCTGGACCGTTGTAACCCCGCACCACGAGTTGGCCGCCGGCATGATGGCTGAAGCCTATGCCCGTATGAATGGTACACCGGCGCTCTGTATCGCCACACTCGGCCCAGGTATTGCGCTCTCTTCCGGTTCCATGATGAACTCTTTGGTTGAAAACTCTCCGGTGATCTACATCGGTGGTCAACGCGCTCGTATTACTGAACGTCGTGTTCGCCGCGGCCGCATCCAGTTTATTCAGCAGGAATCACTGTTCGAAAACTCCGTTAAGTGGAGCGCGAGTATCGAATACGCGGATCAAACCGATGAGATCATCCGCCACGCTTTGCGCGTTTGTCAGTCTGGTACTCCTGGCCCCGTCTACATCGAGTACCCATCACACGTTATTCAACAAGATCTGGATGTGCCCCCTGCCCTGCCACCTGCAAAATACCGCTTGGTGGAGCCGGGTGCCGACGGCAACATGGTTGCCCAGGCCGCTGAACTGATCAAAAATGCCGAGTGCCCGGTTTTATTGGTTGGCCACGCAGTTCAGTGCACCCGTGCTGGCGCCAAAGTGCGTGAACTGGCTGAGCTGATGGGTTGCCCGGTTCTGCAAACCTCGGGTGGTACCGCCTTTATTGAAGGTATTGAAGATCGCACCTTCCCTTACCTGTTTGCCACTGTTGCCGACGAGATCGTCGCCAAATCTGACGTGGTGGTGGCGATTGGTACTGAAATTGGCGAGCCGGTTCACTACGGTGTTGGTTATCTGTGGAAAGAGGGCAATGTCGATCGCAAGTGGATCAATATCGAACTGGACGCCGAAGCCATTGGCCAAAACCGCCCCATCGATGTCCCCCTGGTTGGCGACCTACGCACCGTTGTGCCGCAGCTTTCTGCCGCCTTGAAAGATTCTCCGCGTGCCGAACATCCAGACCTGGCCCGCTGGGTCAAAGAGGACAAAGAGCGCCTGCAGAAATTAACCGAACAGGATTTCACCACACCCAGCGGCCGTGTGCACACGGGGCAGTGGGTAATTGAAGCCACCAAAGCCATGCCAGAGAACGCTATTCATGTGCGTGATGGTGGCTGTACCGTGATCTTCACCTGGACCTACCTGCAGAGCAAACCACGCGATGTAATCTGGAATCAGAACTTCGGCTGCCTGGGTACTGGTCTGCCCTACGCGGTGGGTGCCTCTATCGCGGACGGCGGTAAACGCCCAGTGTTGTTCACCACCAGTGACTCCGCTTTCCTGTACCACATCGGTGAGTTGGAAGTTGTCCAGCGCTTTAACCTGCCTATGGTTATTGTGGTGGCGGTGGATAACGCCTGGGGTCTGGAAGTGGGTGTTTATAAGCGTACCTTCGGCCACGGTAACACCAACGAGCCTGGCGTACACTGGAGCAAGAATGTCCGCTTCGATGAAATCGCCAAAGGCCACGGCTGTGAAGGCGTTTACGTTGAGAAAGGCGAAGATCTGGGTGCAGCCATTACCGCTGCCTTCGAAAGTGGCAAGCCAACGGTAATCCACGTACCCATCGACCCTGTGATCAACCACGGTGGTAACCAAAACCTGGATACTCCCAATTACGATCGCTTCCGTACCTGGTACGCAGAGGGTCAGCAGTAACTCATACTGCAAACAAAAAAGGAGACCAGATGGTCTCCTTTTTTATGCGCGTTTACCTCATTTTTTTATTGTAGATTTAACCGGCGAGAACTCTCTAAGCTTGAGATTAATCCTCGCTAGCGGTTTTTTGACTACTGCCGAAGACCAGTGGCGAGGTCAGTACTCGCTCTTTGGAGAGGTTGCGTAAGTGCAATTTGCTAATCCGCGCAATTAAACTCTCTTTACTTTCATCTGGGTTAACGCTGCGGATAAACACCAACGGTGTGACGAAAGCGCTAATCAATAGCTCCAAACAGAAAATTTCTGCATCTATCTCTTCACCTTCCTTGGCAAAAAGATCGGCCGTGCTGGCCACCAGTTTGTGCCAAACCGGATAGCACTCTTCAATTTTTTTGCCCGAGATAAGATCTTCCAGCCAGAGTTTAATCAACTCAGGGTTTTCCAGAACATAACGCGTAATATAATCGACACGGTCCTGGCGCGGGATCTGAATATCGATACCTTTTGCCAGCTGCACAGACGACCACTGCTTAACTTCGCTGATAAGCTCATCGCGATTTTTAAAGTGATAGTAAATGGTGGTGCGGTTGACATCCATTGCCCGGGCTAGATCCGCCAGGCTGAGCGCTTCAGCCCCTTTCTCGGCGATAAGCTTAATCGCGGTTTCGACCATTTTCTGATGGGATTTTTGGTAGCCCTTATTGCGCTGCTTTGAATCGTCATCGTTTGCTGAAATCATCGTCTAGCTCGACTGCCGGTTAAAAAATGGGGCGATTGTATCAGTATTTGGGCGTAGATCGACAACGCCCAAATACCGAGGGAGGATGGCCCGCCGCAGATCAGCGATCAGCTGCAGAGTGGCTAATGGTGATGTATTTGGCGTAGCCTGCATGAAAATCTTCGTCATCGCGCTGAATTTCCACGGCCTGGGCAATATGGGCGAGCGTTAATACCAGATTCATTAACCGCGCTTCCTGCTCGCTGTACTCCTTGGAGGGCTTTTGGCCGAGCAGTGCCAAGGCCGGCTCTGCCAGCCCCTTACCGGCCTCGAAAAAGACTTCGCGCTCTTCATAGGAGCTATTCAGCCGGGCTTGCAGACGATCACAAGAGCGATCGATCGCCCACTGCTCCACAAATGGCGATAGCGATTCAAACCCTTCGGGCAGTAAATTGGCTGAACTCATTGCTTTTCTCCTGCATGTGAAGCCTTGTACGCCTGAACCCGTTTATCCACCTCTTTGAAGAGGTGACGACAGAGCACCTCCTGAGACTGGAAATGGATATGTTGCAGGGCCCCGCTGGCCAAACCCTTGTGCCCAGCCTCAATCACGGCGCGATCTTCAGAGTGGATATCCAGCGCAGTTGCCAGGGCAAACTCCTGGGCAAAACGCCGGGTGGCGCTATCGTCTTCACCAACCCAGTACAGGCGAATAACACTGCGGGAGCGGTTATGGGCAATGGGCATAATGCTCTGTGAAAAAGGCGTACTGGCATTGCCCAGAATAAACAGGCTAGGGAAGATGCCAAAGTAGTCTTTGATGGTCATATCCAGGCCATCTTTCATTGACATGATGGCACCCTTGGTAAAGCCAAACATCTGGAAGGGTTTTACCTTTGGTGCCGGGTTAGACCAGATGGTTTGAGTGCGATGTGGATCATGAAAGCCGTATTGTGTGGGGTAACCAAAGGGGTTCTCCTCACCGCCAGCCGCCTCCCCGGAGCGCGGGTGAATAAAGCGCAGGTGATAGTTCTCCTGGAAATTGTCGTAGGTGAGTTTCCAGTTGGCATCAACTTCGTAGGTGTACTCAGAAAACGAGGTCGCTCTGGCGACTGGTAACTGCTCCAAACGCTCTGCCAACGGGCCGATAAAATCGGCCAGGCTCTGCTCAGGGCTTTTATCGAGGTTTACAAAGATAAGCCCTGCGCAAACCCCTACGGCAATTTTAGGCAGGTTGCACTGGCTCTTATCGGTTACATAGAATCGTTCGAAATCCGGTGCTGACTTCAACTCGCCATCACTGGCAAATGTCCACATATGATAAGGGCAGCTGAACATCGATTTGCGCCCTTCCGTGGCCTGCTCCAATCGGGTTCCCCGGTGGGTACAGACATTATGAAAAGCCCGAATCTCGTCATCTTTGCCACGGGTAATGAGAATTGAAACCCCTGCAAAGTCCAGTTCCCGTACGATGAATGAGCCTGGCTGTGGCAGTTCACAGATGTGGCCAATCTGCATCCATGTTTTTTTGAAAACCGCCTCTACCTCCAACTGGAAGTAGTCTGGATCGTAGTAGGGTTTGGCCGGGATAGGATTGGTACCAACAAAGGCCAAAGCCTCCTTGGAAACCGGTTGAAATGGATCAGCGGGTCTATTCATTATGTTCTCCTCCGCTTGGGTCACTATTTGAACTTGCCGGGTAAAAATACCCCTAAAACCACACTTTTACAACACATGTGTTGCAAAAGTGTGGTTGGGACGTCTTAGATTGACCCCTGTTGCATAATCGGTATGCACATCAGGCCGCTTCTGGCCGGGTCCACACTGCCTTGCATTACCTGGATAGTATTGGGATATGGCTTGGAAAGTGTGAGTTATGGCGTAGCTAGTGGAAATGCAGGATGACTGGAAAAACACGCTCCAGGCTGGCTGGAACCAACGTCTATCCACTGAATGACCTAACTTGCCGGGGAAAATGGCGCAGCGGTCGCGCGTTAACGTCGGAAGGCTCTAAAAAAGTAATCCACGGCCTGTTGTGTGCGCGCTTTAATTTTTTGATTATTCATGGGCAGGGTTGTGCCAAAGATCACCCGGTTGTAGGCCGAGCCGGTGACCATATCCAGAAAGTGCTCGGCAGCCGCGTGGGGGTCTGCTATGACAAGATTGGCAGTTTCTGCCTGACGCTCGCAAAGCTCGGCTATTCCGGCAATAACACGCTCCAGGCTCTGTTCTAAAAAGTGGTGAGCAAGCTTCGGAAAACGCTGGGATTCAGCTACCAAATTGCGAAACAGGGCCAAGGTTTGTTCGGCGTTGGCCAGCTGCAGAATATGTTCACCAATCTTCTGCAGTTGTTGAGCGAGATTCAGATTGTCGAGTTCGCCGGGTTCGAAGTTTTGATAGATAGCCCCTAGCTGGCGCTGAATAACATCGATAAAAATCTCATCTTTGCTTTTGTAGTAGTTGTAGAGCGTGCGTTTGGAGACGCTGGCAGCCTCAACAATGCGATCCATGCTCGTTCCACCATAGCCCTCCTTAAAAAACAGCTCAGCTGCCGCCGTGACAATCTGCTCTTCTTTCTGCATACGGCGCTGATCGCGACCACTGATTCTTTCTGCTGGCTCGGACACAGGATAACGACTCTCACTCAATTTTGTTGGTGGTTGGGCAAGCGGATTGCCCTTGTTGATACAACCCTCTGCAGGGAAGTCCGAGCAGGCTTTAACGCCTGTTTTCGATGTTTTATCGCTCTTATCTCCAGTGCCTTCAACGCCTTAAACGCTATTTTTGCCCCGCTTGAGCTTGTCGCTAAGCCTAGCGAGTTTCGTTGACAATGTAAACGGTACGGTGTAGTTTACTTTGCACTGCAAAATAATGAGCTCCACCCCAAGGGAGCCACCCTTTTTCTATAAGCTGAGGGATAACCGATGACCAGTGTAATTGCCGACCAGATAGAGATCCCTGCAAACGTACCCAAAGAGCTAGTCATTAACCAAAGTTATGAAGCCTACGCAATGGCGGGGAATGACCCTTTTAAAGCCATTGCCCGCCTACACCAGGGACCAGGTATCTATTGGACGCCAAATATCGGCTTTGGTGAACCCGGTTGGTTCATTACCCGCAATGACTACGTGCGCGAAGCTTTTACCCATTGGCAGGACTTTTCCAGTGATTATCGTGCCTTGGAAGTATTGGGCATTCCCTGGAAATTGAATCCCATTGAGTTCGACCCGCCCGAACATACCGCCTATCGCAATATCCTTAATCCAATCTTCTCGCCCGCGTCTGTGGTTAAGATGGACGAGGCGGTAAAAGCTGCCTGTTTTGATCTTATTGCCAAATTTGAAGATCGTGGCTCCTGTGAATTCATCAGTGAATTTGGTGAGGTATTTCCCGCGCAGATCTTTCTGGACGTGATTGGCATGCCCAAAGAGCAGCTTGCTCAGTTCCTGGTGTGGGAGCGTTCCATGCTACGTGAATCGGATCCGCAAAAAAGAGTGGGTTCGATGATGGCCATTTTGCAATTTATTAAGGCTTTTGTAGCCGAGCAGAAGCAGAACCCCACATCCGATTTAATGTCGGCTATGGTTGGAGCCAAACTCAACGGTGAACGTCCCCTGACAGATGAAGAGATTCTTGGGATGTGCTACCTCTTTTACATAGGCGGTCTTGATACCGTTTACAGTATGTTGGGGTGGATCTTCCGACATTTGGCAAATGACTTACCGTTGCAAGATCGCCTGCGTGCTAACCCCGAGGATATACCCAAAGCAGTAGAGGAGTTCCTGCGCTGTTACGGTGTGGCCTCCCCTACCCGTCGCGCGCGCCAGGATTTTGAGTTCCATGGTATTCAATTTAAAGCTGGCGATGTTATTAAACTATGCACCCCTGCCGCATCGCGGGATCCACTTGCCTATGACGATCCAGACACCGTAAACATTGATCGTGGAGCGCGTTATCTGGCTTTTGCCACAGGTCCCCACATGTGCTTAGGCATGCATTTGGCGCGCCGAGAGATGCGGGTCGTAATTGAAGCTTTCCTGAGCAAATTTAAAAACATTCGAATGATTGCAGGTGAAGAGTATCAGTATCACACGGGTGGCATTTTTGGCGTCGATAAACTGATGCTCACCTGGGACAGAATTTAATCTCACATTTTAATAATAATAACGAGTGTAAAAATATGAGCAGCAATGAACAACTTATGCGACGGTTTCTTGGCTACTGGGCCACTCGCGAGTGGGGTGCCATGGCCGAGATGTTTAGTGAAGATTGCAAATATCTTAACGTACCGGAAAAAATGGCCTTGGAGGGTAAAGAAGGTGTACGCCAATGGTTGATTAAAGTGTTTGATCACCTTACTCGAATTGATGTCTCTGTAGTCAATATGGTTAGCCAGGGTGAATGGATTTTAAGTGAGCGTGTGGATGACCATATCGTTGGCAACAAACATATGAAATTACCAGTAATGAACGCAACCCGTGTGGTCGACGGAAAATTTGCGGAATTTCGGGACTATTACGATCGTCTGACGGTGAAAGAGCTGGGTATGGTGGAGTAACGATAATGACGAACCAAATACTTTCAGGAAAAACAGCCATTATTACGGGCGCTGCCAGCGGCATTGGTGCTGCCCATGCCCGTCTGTTCAGCCAACAAGGCGCTAACATTTTACTGTGTGATATTCAGCAGGAACTTGGCCGCGCGCTTGCTGACGAGTTAAAAGGCAACGGCGGCAAAGCGGAATTTTTCAACCTGGACGTTAGCAGTGGCGAACAGTGGCAGGCTGCGGTTGACACAGCTGTTTCGCTGTTTGGCGGGGTAACAACCTTGGTAAACAGTGCTGGCATTGTCTCCCCCGCCGGAGCCGAAAAAGAGACCATGGAAGGCTGGCAAAAAGTAGTTGCCACCAATCAAACCGGCATCTGGTTGGGTATGAAAACTGTACTACCGGAATTGGTTAAAAGCGGCAACAGTGCGATAGTCAATATCGCCTCCATGCTCGGCGTTATTGCCAGCCCTGGTGCTTTTGCCTATCAGGCCACTAAAGGCGCGATTCGCCAGATGACCAAAAGCGTCGCCTTGGAATATGGCTCGCGCGGTGTTCGCGCTAATACCGTCTGCCCGGGAGTAATAGAAACACCCATGTCTGCCGGTGGCTCCGAACAGATACGCCAAATGCAAATCAACGCCACCACATTAAAACGCTTCGGCCAGCCCATCGATGTCGCCAATTGCTCGCTATTTCTCTGTTCCGACATGGCCGCGTATGTAACGGCGATAGATATGTTGGTGGATGGCGGCACCAGCGCCGCCTAGTAATTACATGAATGCAACAGACACAAGCAATAGCGCTAACCCAGCACCTATTAATGCTAAACACGTAGCAACCATTTAATCACCAACCTATTCTGATGCCCATACCGTAAACTATCCAGTGCAAAGCTAGATTCCATTCCCGCTCAATAACAGTGAGCACTTCCAAAACAAAAAGGGAGGCGCGAGGCCTCCCTTTCGATTGCCGTTAGTTGGACTAACCTTCTGCAGGCACGTAACCGAGCATGCCCTTCACTTCAAAATATTCGTGGAAGCCAAAGGCCCCCCACTCTCGGCCATTACCGCTGCGTTTGTAACCGCCAAACGGACACATAAAGTCGAAACCATCGTTGATGGATACCCAGCCGGAACGGATGCGACGTGCTACCGCACGGCAGCCTTCTAAGTCTTTACCGGCTACGTTACCGGCCAAGCCAAAGGGAGAATCGTTGGCGATGGCAATGCCGTGGTCAATATCGTCATAGCCGATAATCACCTGCACCGGGCCAAAGATCTCTTCACGGGCGATCACCATGTCGTTGGTAACATTGGCAAAGACGGTAGGTTTCACATAAAAACCTTTCTCCAACCCTTCCGGACGGCCGGGTCCACCGGTAACCAGTTCGGCGCCCTCTTCCATACCTTGCTTAATGTAACCCTGGATGGATTCAAACTGAGATTTGGATACCACTGGGCCCATGTAGACGTCGGTGGTTGGGTCGCCAACCACAGTGGCCTCCGCCGCCTGTTTGGCCGCGGCGATGGCTTCCGCCATGCGCGACATAGGTACCAGCATACGGGAGGTGGCACTACAGGTTTGGCCTGAGTTGAGCATCATGCCACCGATGCCCTTGGCAACGTTAGCGGCCAGATCTTCGTCGTCCAGAATAAAGTTGACGCTCTTTCCACCCAGCTCCTGGGTAACCCGCTTAACGGTAGGGGCGGCGTTGATAGCCACCTGTACGCCGGCGGATTCGGAACCAGTGATGGAAACCATATCAACGTCGACATGTTGCGCCAGGGCGGTGCCAATAACGGAGCCACGGCCCTGAACCATATTAAACACGCCTGCTGGCACGCCGGCGGCATCGAAAATCTCGGCCAGAATTTGTGCGGAGAAATGTGCTTCCTGCGATGGCTTAAGTACCACTGTGCAGCCGGCTGCCAGTGCTGGGAAAACCTTCACGGTGACCTGGTTTATCGGCCAGTTCCAAGGGGTAATCATGCCGACTACACCGATAGGTTCGTGGCGAATCATGGTGTTGCCGCGCAGCTCTTCGGGTTCGAAACCTTTTAATACTTCGATGGCGGTGCCCAGGTGGCCCTGGCCGAGGCCAATATGAAAACCGTTGGCCAGGAATGAGGGCGCACCCATCTCTTCGGTAACTGCCGCGCCCAAATCTTCGGCGCGCTTGCCCATCTCTTCCTGAATGCGCTCTAAAACAGCCAAACGCTCCTCTTTGGTGGTTTGTGACCAGGTTGCAAACGCTTTGCGGGCCGCGGCTACGGCTTTATCGACATCGGCCTCGGAGCCCAACGCGATGGTGCCAGAGACCTCTTCAGTGGCTGGGTTAATGGTATTGGTAGTTTGCATCGTGACCGGGTCGACCCATTGGCCGTCGATATAGAATTTAAGGTACTCGCGCATGGTCCGTGATCCTTTGTTGTTATGTTACGGGCAGCGTGCCCGGATTTAAGTATTGGCTGGAAGCAAGGGCGCCGCAAACAGGTGCGGCGCTTTGGCACCAGCCACAGAGTTTAGCGCTCTCGTGTGACTGGCGTATTTTAAGCTGGCTGTTGCTGCCAAGTTAACCGTCTGCTAGTAAGCGTCTTCGGCTTCGGCACCGTAACCCGCTTTAAAGTCGGTGTACCAGGATTTAAATTCCTCATAGTTAGGTGCATCCATGGCGTTGGCGTAGGCATCGACGGGAACCTGAATCACGGCCGGTTTGCCAGCGGCAATAGCTTCTGCCACGGTTGAGGCGATATCCTCTTCGCGCTCAACAAAATAACCGGTGGCACCAAAGCCTTCGGCGATCTTGTCGAAGCGGACCCAATTGCCCCAATGGGCCTCGGTTTCGGGTGAATCGGGGCCGACCTGTTTTTTCCAGCAGCCGACTTCCAAGCCCCAAGAGTAATCACAGGCAACGACGGTGACGATTGGGCACTTTTTGCGTACCGCGGTTTCCAGCTCATTCAGTGAAAACATGAATGAAGAGTCGCCGGTGACGAATACCACTGGGCGCTCGTTATTGGCGGCCAGTGAAGCACCAATCGCGTAGGGTAAGCCTGTGCCCAGATGACCGGTGTTTTGGTTCCAAACCAGATCTTCAGGCTTGTATTGGGTATAGGTCCAACCGTAGATGGTGGTGGAGCCGCCGTCCGCCGCGTAGATGGCGTTTTCGGGAATTACCTTGGTAGCCTCTACGATTAATCGCGCAGGGTGCACAGGAGTACCGCCGGTGGGTACTTCAGCCAGCAGTTTGGCTTTCCACTCTTTTTGCTGAGTGATCCAGCCTTTGAACTCTTCGCTGGCGCTGCCCTGGTAATCGCCCAATGCCTCGATCAATTGCGGAATGATATCGCGCATGCAACCAACCAGCGGTGCGTCGATGGGGCGGTTAACGCCCATGGCGGAGGCGTCGCGATCCAGGTAGACCCACTTACGTTGTGCGTCGCCCTTCTCCCAGTGGCGGCCGATACCCATGTGCACGGGTTCACCAAGCTCGGTACCAATGGCGATACAGAGGTCCGATTCACTGGCCGCGGCTCGGCCAGCCGGTGAGAAGCCGTAGGCGAAGGTGCGATCTTCCTGGCCTTTGATGGTCATGGCGCAGCCGGAGGTTTGCAGAATCGGGCAGTCGAGCTTTTCAGCCAATTGCGCGACCAAGGCGTGCGAACGGGAGGTAAACATGCCCTGACCCACCAGAAGTACTGGGTTTTTCGCGGCTTTAATCAGCTCTACCGCTTTGTTGATCATGGGGCCGCTGGCGTGTTGCTCAACCATGCGGTACTTCTCGGGGGATTGAATCGGCGGCCAGTTGTAGGTTTCGTGAATAACCGAGAGCGGTAATTCAATGTAGGCGGGCCCGGGCTTGCCGGTGGTTACCTGCCGAATGGCTTCGCGTACGATCTCATCCACCTGATCAGGCTCTTCCACAATGGCCGCGTATTTAACCAGTGGCTTAAAGTGGTCCATTTGGTTCATATACTGAATGCGGCCTACGCGGGCGCGCTGGTTGGCAGTACGGGAGCGGTTACCGCCAAAAAAGATGGTGGGTGAGCCCTCTTTTTTGGCGACGATCATAGCGGTCGCCAGGTTGGAAACGCCTGGGCCTTGAGTGCCAAAACAGACACCCGGTTTGCCGGTCATACGCGACCAGGCATCGGCCATAAATGCCCCGTTTTGTTCGTGGTGCGGCGCCACCACTTTCCAGCCACGCTTTTCACAAACCATAGCCATATGAATAAAACCAGGATCGGGAATGCCGAACAGGGTGTCGATGCCTTCGGCCTCCAGTAGATCCACAATGCGTTCATGAACAGGTACTGACATAGTTTATCTCCAAAATTTATAGCCTGCCGGTAGGGCTTATTGGCTACCGGCGCTTCGCCTTAGCTCTTAATCGAGCATACAGTGTGGTGGCAGAAATCGTTTCAAGCGTAAATGTGCGCCGAGAAGCTTAATCTTTTTTAATCGGTTTTATGGCGCCGCGACCTTCCATCACAGTGGAGAGATGGCGGTGGAAGTTGGTAATTTTCTGTTCCTGATGTGGGTTGGGCAGGGTGCCGCGGAAACCACGGGACTTCATCCCCTTCTGCACAAACTCCATATTGGCGAAATCCTGAGCCAATACGGAGCCCCACTTCTCGGCGGTAGGCTCGGCCTTCACCCACTCCGGTTTTGGCTCCTGCCCTTCGGGGAATCGCTCTAGAGCGTAGGATTCGAAAATACACTGGCTGGGGTCGTCACCGTAGGGGCGTACGCGGTAACAGAGGGCAAAGGTTGGCCCCTGGAGTATGGTTTGGTTGGGGAACATGCTCCACGCCAGGCCCGCTTCAGACATCACCTCTGGTGGAATTTCCGGCCAATCCACACCACGGGCGGCATCGTCGGCTTTGGCTGATTTCATCAGGTGGGCCATCACCTCGCCGGGGGGCGTGCCTTCCGGCAGTTCATCCACTAAACGCTTCGCGGCGTTCACCAGGGTCTCGGTAGAGGCTGAGTAGTTTACGGTTTCGTAGTTTTCGCGAATTAATTCATAGGTGGATATACGCGGGTCCTGGTCTTTACGGCCGGTACGCACCACGGTACTGCTCTGGCTGTTTTTGGCGCTGCTATCACGCTCATCAAAGCCGCTCACGCCGTGCCAACCATAGGGTTTACTGTAAGCGTAGAACTCGCCGTATTTCAGCAGCTGAGTGTGGGTACCGGCTACATGGTAGGGTTCCATAAAGGCCTCAATGGCGGTCTTCCAGTTACAGGGGTAGATCTCCCACTGACGCCACTTGTAGCGCATTTTTTCAAACTGAAAATGGCTCAGGATGCGGCCGGCTTCACCCAGGAAGTCACTCAGTGGCTCAGCCTCTTTATTGAAATTAACGTAGATCCAACCACCCCAGGTATCGACATGCTCAACCGGGGTTAGACAGGTGAGGGATTTATCAAGAATACCCTGCCAATCTTGTGGATCGAGAATAAAGGTATTCTCGCCTTCTAAATTGAACTGCCAGCCGTGGAAACCACAAACAAAGGTCTTTTTGCGACCTTTCACGCAGTTTTGATCGTCGGGTGTGCTCACCAACTGACGGCCACGGTGCGGGCAGACGTTGTAGAAGGCTTTAATGGTATCGGGTGCAGAGCGAACGATAACAATCGACTCGTCGCAGATGTTGTAGGTGATGTAGTCCCCTACTTCGGGTATATCTTCCAGGCGCGCCGCCATTTGCCATACTTTGGGCCACAGCAGCTCTTTCTCTTTCTCCAGGTACTCCCGGGAGATAAAGGCTTCAACGGGGTAGGTTAACGGCTTGCCAAGGTCTTCGTCTGATAAGGGGCCGTAGTTGTCGTCTGTTGGTACGCTACTCATTGTCTGCTCCCGATTTTGTATCTTGGTCGCTGCGCCTTTACTGGATATGCAGCGCTTAGCGGAATTATTGGGTTGTTATTGTATGAGCCGGCACTACGCCGGCCCTTGTTGTGTGACAACGATTACTCTTTAACCATTCCTTCCAGGTCGCCTTTGTTGCGCCAATCACTAACGATCTGCTCAAAAGCTTCCCAGCCTGGGCCGTAAATCTCGCCGAGGAAATTACGATAGACCTCGTTACCGTTTTCATCGATGACCTTCTGGCCTTCGTTGTTGTAGTAACTGGGGGGACATTGATCAACAAAGGATTCAACATTAGCCGCGGTTTCCCGGATATGTTGCACCCATGCAGCCTGAGCTTCTTCAGCGGGTTCAACGGCTTGGTAGCCTTTGTCGATGGCCTCTTTGATGATATAGGCCGCGTGTAGCCCCTGCTGGCTGTACTGGTGAGTGGTGGACGCGTTGACACCACCCTGGTAGTAGCCGATGAAGAATTGGTTGGGGAACTTGGAGGTCATGGTACCGTGCAGGGTTTTGTAACCGTACTTCCAATGTTCGTAAATAGAGAGTCCATCACGACCAGTATAGGTATCAATACCCCAGCGGCGATCCAGGTCACTGGTTACCTCAAAGCCGCTGGCGAAGATCATGCAGTCGATCTTGTACTCTTTGCCGTTGGCTTTGAAGCCGTTTTCGGTCATGCACTCCAGGCCTTGGCTGTCAGAGACATCTACCAACTCAACGTTTGGCAGGTTGAAGGTATCGTAATAATCATCGTTGGAGAGCGGGCGCTTACAGAGGAAGCGGTACCAAACTTTCAGGGCTTCCGCGGTCTCTTTGTCTTCCACCAGGCTATCGACACGATCGCGCATGCGCTCCATCACCTGATAATCCATGGTCTCGCGGCGGGCGTAGTACTCCATGATGTCGACAGTTTCATCGGTGCCCTCTTTCCTGAGGTCGGCCGACATATTGCGGGTGATTTCGGTCCAGAAGTCACACACCTGATCTTCCTCACCGGGGTTGAAACGGCCGACCATGGCGCCGCGGTGGAAGTTATCAATTCGCTCTAGCTGCCAGCCTGCCTTCAAGCTGGCCGCCCAATCCTGGTCAGTGGGGTGGTTGTAGCGCTGGTCAACAACCGAAGGTGTACGCTGCAGGACGTAGACCTTCTTGGCGTATTTGCCGAGGTAGGGAATTGCCTGAATGGCAGTAGCGCCAGTACCCAAAATGGCAACTTCTTTATCCGCCAGTTTATCGAGTACAGGCTTACGATATTCGCCACCGGTGTAGTCGTACTCCCAGCGAGAAGTGTGGAACATCTTGCCTTTAAACTCGTGAATACCGGGAACTTTGGGGAATTTAGGAATATTCAACAATCCGTTGGCGACAATCACAAATCGGGCGCGAATGTTATCGCCACGGTTAGTGCCGATAAGCCAACGCTTGCTTGCTTCATCCCATTGCAGCGATTGCACTACGGTGTGGAAAAGTGCCTTTTCTCCGAGTTCGAATTTGTTTTCGATGATCTTGAAGTAGTCGTAGATTTCGTAGCCATCGGAGTACTTTTTGGTGGGCATAAAGCCGGTCTCTTCCAACAGCGGCAGATAACAGTAGGCGTCGTTGTCGCATTGGATGCCGGGATAGCGGTTCCAATACCACACACCACCCCAGTCACCGGCGTGGTCGATATTACGGTAATCGGTTACGCCGGCCTTTTTCAGGTGGTAGGCCGCCAAAATACCCGACCAACCCGCACCTAGGATGGCAACTTCCAGCTCTTCATCAAGTGGGGCACGCTCCTCTACCGGGGTGTGCGGGTCGTGGAGGTACTCTTCGTTGAACTCCTTGTCTTCTTTAAGCTTGGTGTACTGCTTTTGGCCTTCAGGACGGACACGTTTTGCGCGTTCATCACTGTATTTGGCTTTCAGGGCGGGGATATCAATCTCATGGGGTGCTGGCACATCAGTGGCATTACACTTCATATACAACCTCTTGTATTCGGCGTCTGTCGTCTTTTTGTTATGTAAATCGCTAATTACGACCAGTTAGACAGGTGATGTTAATAGAAGAACAACAGTGTTGTCTACTTATCGCGGGCGGTACTCTAGATCAAAACCACCGGCTCTCTAGAATTCTTATGCTGTAACGGTAAGTTACTCTTCTACGGCGGCGATTGAGCGTGGAGGAGGTTATATTAGCTTGTGGTTAATTACCTTGGGCCGGGCCAGCCTGGTACAGGCCGGCGACTCGTTGGAAGCGCGGGCTAGCTAGAGCATGTAACGCCCACCATTGACGCTTAGAGTAACTCCTGTGATAAATCCCGAATCCTCTGACGCCAAAAAGGCCACAGCGTTGGCAATATCCTCGGGCTGACCTACCCGCTTCACTGGTATGGTGGAATCAACATAACCTTGCAGACCGTTAGGGAAGCGGCTTTCAACCGACTTCAAGCCATCCGTATAGACGGTACTGGGTGGCACGTTGTTGACCGTAATGCCCAAAGGGGCGACCTCCTGGGCCAGCGCTTTAGTGAAGGCGATGACACCTCCCTTGGTGGCGGCATAGTGCACCATACGCCGTGCTCCCGACTGGGCACTGGAGGAGGAGATATTGACTACCCTGCCCCACTGGTTATCGATCATGTCGTTGATCACCGCCTGGGTGCAGAAGAATGTCCCTTTGAGATTGATATCAAATACACGATCCCAATCCTCTTCGCTGATCTCGACGAAATCCTTTTCCGGCGAAATTGCCGCGTTATTCACCAATATGCCAACCGGCCCCAATTCGTTATGCACCTTTTTAGCGGCGGCCAGAACATCGGCCTGGTTGGCGACGTTTACCTTACAGATCATGGCTCGGCGGCCGTAGCCACGAATCTCTTCGGCAACGGCCTCGGCGTTATCGGTATTCCAATCCCAAATGGCGACATCGGCCCCATCTCGGGCGAGAAAACGACAGACGGCGGATCCGATACCGGCGGCTCCGCCGGTAACCACCGCCACACGGTTATTGATTCTATTCATGGAAATCCCCTTCTAATACTCAAAAAATTTGGTTGTGACGGGAGTTATTCGGTGCTCTCTGTGCCCATAATTGTTGTGCGATGCATTAGGCGGCCGGAGTCAACGGTATAGTGGTGTGCGCGGTGTAACATGCCGGGGTTATTCCAGATAACCATATCGCCCTTGGACCAATGGTGGCGGTAGCAAAACTGTGGTTGAGTACACCAGTCGAGCAGCTCTTGCAGGAGCGCTCTGCCGGCTTCGAGTTCCATACCGACGATATGGTCAGCCGTGGAGCCAATAACCAGTGATTTGCGGCCATCGGCCTGCTCCCATACCAGCGGTTGCTCTGTAGGCGGGCCATCCTTCAGCCAGCGCGCCACATCTAAAATCGACGGCTTGGTAAAGGTTTTCAGGTTGGCATTGGCGGCACTGTGAATTACCCGTAAATTTTCAATCCGCTGCCTTTTTGCCTCTGATAAATGGTCGTAAGCCAGGAAAAGATCGCAAAATTCTGTGTCGCCCCCGGCACTTGGTGGATGCTCACACTTCAGGTTGGTCGCTTTAGGGGGGACCTTATAGGTGGTGCCATCCATGTGCCAGTGTTCGTTGGAAAGCACGTAATCGATAAAGCGCGCTTGATTGGGCTCTAAGGTTACTGGGTAGATACCCAGGTCGTCCTTGGCATTCTCATCTTTGGATTTAAATTTAGACCCCTGCATTTTGCCCAGTCGGTTACTGAAGGCCACCTGTTCTTCGTCAGTTACATTTATCTCTGGAAATACCAGCACATTATATTGGTTAAGTAATGCCAGGCACTGTTCTGGTATACCCTCCTGTAGCAGGTCTGCAGCAGTTAGTTTGACTCGAGCGCCAAAATCCGAACCTATGGGTTCCAGGGGAAGATTTGTCATGATGAACTCCCGCCACCGATGGAAGGTGGCTGATGTGCAAGCAGGCAAGTAGTTTAAATGGGCTCACTACACCGAATTAAACTACTTGCCGACTGAATTAAACTTTATAGTAGGTGTGCAACGTTACCGGTTATTGGTTAGTGCGTATTATTTTTATAAACCATTGAGTGCTTGCAAAGCAAACTGTTATGAAATTTTATAAACCTATAAATTCGTATACACATTTATATGTATGCATATGCGATCTTTAGTTCTTTGTGTCAGTTAAACAATGTTATCGTGAAATGACACTCACTAATTCGCTCAGCGCCTGCCCATAACGCCTAAGGTTATGTTCAATACGCGGAATCGGGCCGGCCAAACCAACGGCGAGGAGATGATTTTGTACGGTAACAGGTATGGCCAGACCCATAACATCCGCCTGATGTTCCCCTTTGGTTACATATAATCCGTTTTCCTTACACGCCAATATGTTCTCTTTTAGCTCAAATTTTTTGGTGATTGTGTGCTCGTTAAAGCGGTTAAGCTTCATTTGAGTAATCAGTTTATTTCTTTCGTTTTCCGGCAATTCGCCCAGTAAGGCCTTGCCAAGCGCACTGGCATGTATTGATTTTAAATCGCCGGAATTGGCGGTGTAGCGAATAGTGTGAGTGCCATCGAACACCTCCACATAAACAACTTTCAAGCCCTGTAAACGGCCGATAAATACGGTTTCGCCGGTTTGATCCCTAAGCGCACGTAGCTGCTCATGGATTTTCTCTTTAATGGGGTTGAACTGATAGATCTGCTCGGCCATCTCCCACAAACGGCGGGAGGGATAGTAGCTTTTGCCACCGTCAAGCAGCAGCAGGTAACCCATTTGGGCGAGTGTCTGTACCAGTTCGTGGCAGCTGCTCTTGGGGGCATCCATCTTTCGGCTCAACTCTCCGAGCGTAAGAGGTCTTTTCGCTTCTGCAAAAACCGAGAAAAGCATCATGGTCCGAATTGCTGATTTTACAGTTTTTATAGAAGGGTTTGCGTTCATATGCTGGTTGTCCTGATCTGGTGTTTCGTACGAGTGGCGATATTAGCGTTTACTCTTACGATTATGTTGTTTTAAAAATTCACCCACCCGTTTGGTTAGCAGTGATCCTAACGATTCGAGTTTATCTTCTATACGCGATACCGGCCCGCCCAGAGCGATGGCATTGCGACGGTTCATAAATGGGAAGGCAACCGCTACGCCGGCAACGCCCGGTGCGTAGTTGCCCAAGTTGGAATACCACCCCTTTATGGAATTACTGGCAATATCCTCTTCAACCGATTCGGGTGATAAAAACGTCTCCTTTTCGTAGGGCTGATAGCGTATACGCTTTAACAGACCCCCCCGCTCCTGTTCTGGCATTTGTGAAAGAATAGCCCGGCCTGCGGCAGTGATATGGATTGGTAAGCGTTGGCCAATGTTTGCGATGAAGCGTATCTCAGCAGCAGACTCCACTACGTCCAGGAAGACAATATTACTGCCCTCACCGGCCGCCAAAAAGGCGGTTTCGCCTGTTTCGTCCGCTAAATCCTCCAACAGTTGATGCACTGTATCTGGAAGTGGCTGAGCTTCGGACAGATCACGTGCTAATTCCATCCACTTGTAGGTTGGGAAATAACCGCCACGGGCAACCGGTTGGTATAGGTAACCCAGTTCAACCAGCGTGGAAACAATATTAAAAACACTGGAGCGAGGCCAGCCGAGCTCACTGACAATCTCTCGTACTGAGAGCGGCCGTTGGCTCTGTATAAACAGCTCCATTAGTGAGAAGAGATTTGTTATCTGTTTTACGAGCATTGATTCATATCTCCAACAGAGTTAGCATGTCCAATATATTGATATATAAAGTCCACTATATTGGACTAAAAAAATAAATACAACGCTTCATTCAATAATTTTTCCCACCCGCTTGCGGCCGGCTATCCGCCCCCGCCACCAAATCTTAGGAGGATTCCCATGACCATAGGTCTAGTTCTCGATCCAACCGCGGTAAGAGCCGATGACATCACAACCCCTGGCCCTGACGCTGGCCCACTTGCCGGCAAAACAGTGGGTTTTCGTCTGGATGAAATCTGGCGGGCTTGGGATTGGGTTGCCGAAATTTGGGCCGCTGAATTTGAAAAGGCTGGCGCCCAGGTGAAATTCTGGCGCTCCCATCAGGGCCGAACCGGCGTAGAGGGAGAGCGGGTAGCCAAGGCGCTGGAGGCGTTTTTAAGCTCTATTGATGTCGCCGTGGTTGGCCTGGGCAACTGTGGCTCCTGTACCGGCTGGACTATTCGCGATGCACTGGCAGCGGCCGATAAAGGGCTACCCACCACCGCTATCTGCACCGAAGTATTTGAAGAGTTGGGCCACCAACTGGCAGCCAGGGGTGGCCGCTCTGGCCTGCGTATACACATTCTGCCTTACCCGCTCAATGAAAAAAGCCGTACAGAGGTTGAGCCCGTTGCTTACAACCACTTGGCCGGTGTAGTGACAACTATGGGAGCAACGCTTAATACAAAAGAGGAAGCTGTAGGATGAGCAGAAATATCGCACTGGGCAGTGGCCTGGCCACAGAAGAAAAAGTGGTTAATTTGAGAGATTGCGGCGAAGCCGGCTGTGATATCGATTGGCTCTCCAGTCAGACGCACGAAGCCGAAATTGATGATGTTATGGCTTTTACCGAGTATGCCATGAGTAAAGGTTGGGGCGATGGCCTGCCATTGGTCCCCCCCACAGAGACGCGTGTGCGCACCATGTTGGCGGCTAACAACCGCTACGCAGATGAGGTGATCTGCCAGTTACCGCCAATCGATGCCGATTGCACCGTTGAGAAAATCGCAATTAATGCGGTGATGGCCGGTGCTCCCGCGGAAGGCTTGCCTCTAATTATTGCTGCATTGGAGGCCATGGCTGCGCCCAACTTTGAACTGTTTGGTCTTAATGCCACCACCGCGCCGGTAATTCCACTAACTCTGGTAAACGGCGATATTCGCAACCGTTTGAATATCCCCTATAAACACGGCTGTTTAGGTGGGACAGCTTCCACCAGTGTCGCTATCGGACGAGCGATTCGGCTGATTATAAAAAATATAGCCGGCCAGGAGGTTGGGGTTACCTGCCAAACCACCTTTGGCAGCCCGGGCCGTATTCCTGGAATTCTGTTTGGTGAATGGGAAGAGCGGTCACCCTGGGCGCCGTTTGCCGAGCGTCGCGGAATTAAAGGTGATGCGGTCTCGGTATACGGCACCATGGGCACACAAAATATTATTGATACCACCTCACAAAAGGGGCAGGACTTTGTAGAGATGATTGGAAAATCGCTCGCCTACCCCGGAGCTAATGGATTTTCGCCAGCCATGCCCTATGCCGAAATGATGGTGGCGATTAATCCGGTGTGGGCGGAAATTCTTCATCGCGACATTCCCAACCTGGAGGATATTCAGGAGCTGATCTGGCGCCACGCCAGTATCGATGCCGACTATTTAACAACCAATCATCGCCAACAATTAGAGGCGCAAGATCGCGTTATCAACGGCCGGGTCTATGTCGCTGTTGAACCGAAAGATGTTCTGGTTGTTTGTTGTGGTGGTACTGGCGGCTTGCATGCCACCGGCTTCCACAGTTTTGGCTCCTGCATTACGCAAACCCGGAAAATTATGCCTGGACCGGATTCCATTTAATCCTTCGTTATTAATTTTTCGAGTGATGCGCGGGTTTGTTAGAAACAAGCCCGCCTAACTCTTGATTATTAACCACGATACGGTCTCCCACTTAAGAAGAAAAAACGACCTGCTATGGCAATAAAAATTTATGAACGCCTGCTCGAGTTGATGGAAGCTGAAGGCGTAAAAACGCTGTTTGGTATTCCCGACCCCAGCTTTTTCCATATGTTTGTCACCGCTGAGCGGCGCGGCTGGCAGGTAGTGGCTCCCCACCACGAAGAGGCCGGGGCCTTTATGGCGGAGGCTATGTGGCGTATGACCGGCATCCCCGGTGTGGTGGTTGGTAACCAGGGGCCCGGTGTGGCCAATCTTGTCCCCGCCGCTATCAATGCAGCAAAAGAGAATGCCCCGGTAATATTTATTGGTGGTCAACGGGCACAAATCGCCGCTCGTCGGGTTAAACGCGGGCGTATTCAATACACTCCACAGTACCGCTATTTTGAAGAGGCGGTTAAATATGTGGCGGTAATTGAGTACCCTGAGCAGACCGATGAAATTATCCAGGAGGCTTTTCGTCAGGCGCTCTCTGGTAAACCAGGGCCGGTCTATATTGAAGTGCCGATGAATACTATGCAGGCGGATATTAACCCACAGCCGGTTGCCCTACCTGCCAGCTACCGATTATTACATCAACCAGCGGCACAAACCGCTATTGATCAGGCGGCGGATCTTATTCGCCAGGCAGAGCGGCCCATTCTGTTGATCGGCCAAGGCGCCTTTACTGCCAGGGCTCATGTTGCCTTAGCCGATCTAGCCAATACTTTGCAGTGCCCGGTGATACACACCTACCCCATCAGCTCCTACCTGCCAGGTTCAGAAGAGCGGACCTTCCCCTGCGGGTTCTCGCCTGCCGGTGCTCGGGCAGTCTCTGAGTCAGACCTGGTTGTCGCCATCGGCACTGAGATTGGCGAGCCGGTACACCACGGTACGGGTGGCCATTGGGCGGAGCGAGATGAAAATCGAAAGTGGATCTATATCGAACGCGACCCGGACGCCTTCGGTGTCAACCGCCACATAGACGTCGCCCTGTTGGGCGACCTAAGAGATGTGGTGCCGCAGCTGAATGCGGCATTGGCCAATGATAAGCGTGAGTTACCCGAATATGTAAAGGCGCTTATCAATGAACACGCGGACAACAGAGAGTCCTACCTTGCCAAAGCACCTAGCGCAGTTACCCCAATACACCCCGGCCGCCTGATGATAGAGGCCACCAAGGCCCTTACCCCTGAAACTGTGTTTGTCCGCGATGGCGGAGCCACCAGCATTTACACCTGGACCTACGCCCAGAACAGACCCTGGGATAGCGTTTGGAATCAGAATTTTGGCCATTTAGGCACGGGGTTACCCTATGCCATCGGCGCGCAGATGGCGGTAGGGAAAGATCGTCGCGTGGTGTTGGTTTCCGGTGATTCCGCTTTTCTCTTCCATACCTCCGAATTGGAAACTGCTGTGCGCAAAAAACTGCCAGTGGTGTGCATTGTTGCTTGTGACTATGCCTGGGGGGTTGAGGTACGCGGCTATCGTGGCATGCTGGGGCCCGACACACCGGAAACAGAAGCACACTGGGGTAGCCAACTGCGGCTGGATAAAATAGCCGAAGGCTATGGCGCCCATGGCGAATATGTTGAGCGGGAAGAGGAGATTGGCCCGGCCGTTGAGCGCGCACTGGCCAGTGGCAAACCTGCCGTGGTGCAAATCCCCATCGATGGCACCGCCAATGCCCGTGATGTTCCTGGCCATGAAGAGTACTCCACTTGGTATAACGACTTTTTCTATTGAGGATTGGCGGCGCATGAAATTAGAAAACAGAGTGGCGGTGATAACCGGTGGCGGACGTGGTATTGGTCGCAGTATCAGTTTGGCACTGGCTGAAGCGGGTGCTGATATTGTTATCGCTGCCCGCACACTGGCGCCAGCAAAAAAAGTAGCGCAAGAGGTTGAAGCGCTGGGGCGACGTTGCCTGGCTTTGCAAGTGGATGTCTCTAATTATTTCAGCGTGCAACAGGCTGTTGAAACCATAGTCTCCAGCTTTGGTAGAATCGACATTCTGGTCAATAACGCCGGCGGCAGTGCTCGCGGAAAAATGAGCCTTTTTTGCGATTCAGAGCCCGATACCTGGAACGAAGTCATTGGCACCAATTTAATAGGTGTTTTTCATACCTGCCGAGCTGTGATTAATGGCATGCTCGAACAGGGGGCCGGCTCGATAATCAATATTGGCTCAGTAGCGGGGATGATTGGTCTTCCAAGCCAAGCTGACTATTCTGCGGCTAAAGGTGCGGTGATTGCTTTTTCCAAGGCGCTGGCAAAAGAGTCGGTAAAGCAGGGGGTAAGGGTCAACTGTGTTTCACCCGGGCCGATAAAAAGTGAAGCTGGGCGAAGCATACCGCCGGAAATGCGCAAAAATCTGGCGGTACAGGCATTGATTGATTCGACGGGCTACAGCGAATTTGGTGACCCAGACGACATCGCGAAACTGGTTACCTTCCTTGCCTCTGAGGATGCCAAATTTATCACTGGCCAGAATTACCCCGTATGCGGGCTAATGAACCTGGGCTTGAATGTCAGTATTAGCGGTTAATCGCCTGGGCAGGTAATTAAACCGGTATAGGGTTGAGCATCCTGGCGAAATAAAGCATCCAGAAGCATAGTGTAGTCGAATTTATATATCCGCTTTCAAAATCTCTGACACTGTGATCAACGGTGTTATTGGCGTAGTGCAACAGGCAGTGGATAACGCGCTTTTTCCTTCTACCAAACACCAATTGCCACAGCTTAAGAGCCCCCAGGCGCCAGCGTTGGAAAAGCGAAACTGCTATCAATGGGCTCAAACAGTTTGGACAGAAACCAGGTTGGCAACTTAGGAAAGCTAAAAAGGGTGTTATTGCTGTGCTATATCGAGACGCGCGTGGCGATATAGTGAGAGAGTATTTTTTCGCAAGGAATGCCGTAAAGCACGTTTAAATTAAAAAGGAAGGGAGCCCCAAATTAGTTCGAGGCAGCCCTTCAACGCCGAATAAAACGATACAACAACTAGTTAAGTGGTTTGGGCTCCCCTACCCCCATATATTTCGCCAAATTACGGTGTAGGTTAGTAACCTTGCGCTCTTGGTGAGGGTTGGGCAAATTGCCGCGGAAACCCCGCGACTTTAACCCCAGCTGAACCTGTTCCATATTGGAAAAGTCCTGAGCGATCACCATTCGCCAATTCTCTTCAGTGGGGTCGGCAAACACCCATTCGGTGTTAGGCTGTTCACCTTCCGGGTAGCGCTCAATGGCTATGGCTTCATAAATACACTTATCGGGGTCGGTGCCAAAAGGGCGTGTGCGATAACAGAGTGCAAAGGTTGGCCCTTGCAAAATCCCCATATTGGGGAATACATGCCACGCCAGTCCCGCTTTTGCCATCTCATCGTCACTTATTTCCGGCCACTCAATACCCATAGCCGCATAATCAGCCTTACAAGAGTTTAGCCAGTGTTCGTGCACCTCGTTCGCCGGTGTCCCTTCGGGCAGCTCATCCACCAAACGCAAGGCAGCATCGACCAGTACCTGGGTGGTGCTTGCGCCGACAGTTTCCCAAAACTCTTTCTGCATTTCACCCATCATCTTACGGGCGTCGTGTCCTTTACCGGTTCGATGAACTGTGGTCGTGGCCGCGCTGTCGTCGGTGCTGTGGTCGGGGGTATCGTACCCATCATTACCGTGCAGACCTTGTGCCTTACTCCAGGCGTAAAAATCACCGTATTTGGTTAATTGCGGATGGGTAGCGGCAACATGGTAAGGCTCCATAAAGGCTTCCAAGGCTACTTTCCAGTTGCAGTCAAAGACAACATATTGGCGAAAGCGATAACGCATCTGCTCGAATTTAAATGGATCGAGCATAGAGGCCGCAGGTTCCAGATACTCGCGCAGAGGAACACAGTCTGGGTCCATATTGATCCACAACCAGCCACCCCAGGTATCCACTTTTACCTCGGTCAAACAGGTGCGTGCATGAGTGAGTTTATCCTGCCAATCCTTTTTATCCAGAATGTAGGTGTTTTCACCATCACCATTAAATGCCCAGCCGTGATAGCTGCAGGTAAATACCTGGGTATTACCGGAGACACCATTACTTCCTTTGGGCGTTGATACCAAACGACGGCCGCGATGCGGACAGACATTATGATAAGCCTTTATGGTATCCGGCCCGGTGCGGGTGATAATGATTGAGTCGTGGCAGATTTCATAGGTGATATAGTCACCCACATTGGGGATCTCCTCTACCCTGCCCGCATGTTGCCACACCTTCGCCCACAGTTTGTCGGCTTCGGCTTCGGCATACTCTTTTGAAACGTAGGCGTCCGTTGGGAACGTCAGCGGTTCTGATAACTCTTCAATATTGACCCGATTATTCATATTATCCTCCGAGTCCAGCTTTTTTAAGCAATGGAAAGTTTGTGATTGGGAGGATGATAGTGCACCCTCCCTCGGGTACGATTAATCCAACTCCAAACCACTTAGTTCACCGTTGGTGCGCCAGTCTTCCAACAATTTCATAAAGGCATCCCAGCCAGGGCCATACACTTCACCCAGATAGAATCGGTATTTTTCGTTGCCGTTTTCATCGACATCGGGCTTGCCTTCGTTGTTGAAATAACTGGGGGTACACTCCCGAATCCACTCGGTTCTATCCATTTCTGTTTCACGCAAATGCTGAATGTAGGCATCCTGAGCCTCTTTTGTAACTTCAGCTACGGAAGCGCCCCTGCGTTTTACCTCTTTAATGATGTAACTAATGTGTTTGGACTGCTCTTCGAAGTTTTTAGTGAGGGTAGAGTTTAGTCCGCCCTGGTTTAAACCAACGATGTACATATTGGGGAAGCCATGGGTCATGACACCGTGCATGGTTTTATAACCACCGGCCCAGTTGTCATACATGGATAAGCCATCACGGCCGGTAAACTCCTCAAAACCCCAACGGCGATCCAGGTCACTGGTTACCTCGTAACCACTGGCAAAAATCATGCAGTCAACTTCATATTCTTTACCATTGGCTACAAAACCGTTTTCAGTTAAACGCTCAACACCCTGGCTCTCTGATACATCGACAAGATGAACGTTAGGACGATTAAAGGTTTCGTAATAGTTATCGTTAGAGGTTGGGCGTTTGCACTGGTAGCGATAGTATGGCTTCAGCAATTCAGCGGTTGCTTTATCTTTAACAATGGCATCCACACGACGACGCAGCCTTTCCATTACTCGGAAATCCATCACGTCACGACGGTCTGCATACTCTGCCATATCCGGGTAGTGATCTTCGCTGTTGAACTCGTCGGTTAAGCGGCGGTTAACTTCCGTCCAGATATCGACAATCATATCGGGTTCATTGGCCTGGTAACGTTCGTTGGCGCCCCGGTGGAAATTGGCTCGACGTTCCTCTTGCCAACCCGGCTGCAAAGATTTTACCCACTCCGGGTCTGTCTCTGAGTTGCGGCGGGTGTCTACGCAGGAAGGCGTACGTTGCAGGACATAAAACTGTTCAGCGTATTTACCCAGGTAGGGTACTAGCTGAATGGCAGTTGCGCCGGTGCCGACAATGGCCACTTTTTTGTTGGCCAATTTATCCAACATTGGCGCCCGTTGACTACCACCGGTGTAGTCGTAATCCCAGCGGGCGGTATGGAACATGTGGCCTTTAAATTGGCTGATACCTGGTATCCCGGGTAATTTCGGAATATTTAAAAGACCATTGGCAACAATCAGATGTCGGCCTCGAATATCGTCACCTTGTTTTGTGCGGACGTGCCAGCACTTGCCCTCTTCGTCCCAGTTAACACGATTAACCAGAGTGTGGAAGAGAGCATTATCGTACAAGCCATACTTACGGCAGATGCTCTGCGCGTACTCTAAAATCTCATACCCTTCTGTAAATTTCTTGGTGGGCATGTAATCCATCTCTTCCAGCAAGGGGAAGTAACAGTAAGCATCGTTGTCGCATTGCAACCCAGGGTAACGGTTCCAGTACCAAACACCGCCAAAATCTCCGGCGTGGTCGATATTGCAGAAGTTATCGATACCCGCCTTGCGCAATTGAACGCCGGCCATAATGCCGGAAAATCCGCCCCCCAGAATTACAACTTCGAATTCTTTGGCAATAGGCTCCCGAGGGGTAACAGGTGTGTAGGGATCGCCCTCGTACACATACTCAAAATCTTCGGTAGGTTTAATGTATTGATTTTGACCTTCGTTACGCATACGGCGATCGCGTTCTTGTTTGTATTTTTCTTTTAACGCGGGAATATCGATCTCTTCGGCCTTTGGTAAATCAACGTCATATAGAGTCATTATTGTTAGCCTCCATTGGGTCTTGCGCCCGGGGTTTTATTGAGTAATGTTCTAGTGAACAACACTGTTGATTGATGTTGTTACTCTACTCGACCCCTACCTTTTACTGTTGATCTCTATCAAAATTTTGTTGGCCATTAGCTGTTTTAAAAAGTAATTTAAAACAGTGGTTGCGTTTAAATATGTATTTTGTCCAAGCAAAAAAAAGGCACCCGATGGGTGCCTGTCGATACTAAATATTAAATTAAACAATCGGCTCTTCACCGGCTGTTTTGGTGCGATGTAAAAGTCGACCACAATCGGGATCGTACGGCATTGCCCGGTGCATGGTGCCGGTATTGTCCCAAATAACGGTATCACCAACAGACCACTCGTGACTGTAAACAAATTGCGGACGTGTCGCCCATTCACGTAAACCGTGCAGTATTTTTGCACTCTCCGCCCGGGATTTGCCAATCACATCCTGAGCGGTGTTGCCGAGCACCAAGGATTTACGGCCTGATTTATGTGTCCACACCAATGGTAATTCGATCTCGCCCATCGATTGCCAAATTTCCAGCTCAGCCAATGTCGGCTCCGGTGTGTGATACAGTTGTGTATTCCACATAGAGTGAGTTACGCGCATATTGGCGATTTCCGCTTTACGCTCATCGGTAAGTGCGTCGTAGGCTGCGTAGGTGTTACAAAACTCTGTGTTGCCACCCCAGGTTGGCAGCACTTTACTTGACAAAATGGCGGCGCCAATGGGCACTTTGTTCATAGTGCCATCAATATGCCAATATAAAGAACCTTTCAGATAGTCTCTGTTTGGATTTTTCTCTAAATCGAGTGATATGTTGTATACTTTTTGCCCTTGAATTTCTGGTAAAAACTCACCTAGGGTTTCTGTGAATTGAACCTGTTCGTCGTCTGTAAAATTAATTTTAGGTAAAACCAGAACGCCGCGCTGTTCCAGAAGATCCTTGAGGTCACTGGCATGTTCACCACTTAACAGTGCCGCTTTGCTCAAATGAACGCGACTACCGATTAGTGGTCTGATGTCTTCGGCTTCCAATTTTTCTAAAGTTGCGGTTGCAGTATTCATAATCTTTGCTCCTGTGCCTAACCTTATTATTCGAAACCGGAGCCATTTGGCGCCCGGTTTTTTACGCACGAGTAATTGACTTTCTAAGCTACGTTGGCCTGTTTTTCAAACATCTTCATGATGTCACCGGAGGTGACGGTACGTTTGGATTCACCCTCTGCCAGTGGCGCTGCTCCACCGGACGACAACGGTGTGGTATCAACACCATCAGCAGCTGCTTTCGCACGCAAGGCGCCAACGGTTAACTCTTCGCGAGCGTGGTGTTTGAAGGGGTCAAAACGCAGCATGCGCATCGCATTTTTGTGAGTAATTTTATCAATCTGCTCGTCAGTCAAATGTTGCACGCTCTTCCACAAAAATTCGGGCACTTCTGGCCACAGGGCATCGGAGTGTGGGTAATCGCACTCGTAAGCAACCATATCTTCGCCACAGTCCTCGAGATTTTTCAATCCGAAGGCATCATCAATAAAACAGGTCATAAAATGCTTGCGGAAAATATCGGATGGTTTCTTGCCGCCGAAGTCGGAGTTGGTCCAAGCATGGTGACGGGAATGGCTGAAGTCAGCTCGCTCCAGGAAGTATGGAACCCAACCGATACCACTCTCAGAGAGAATGATCTTCATGTCGCTGTAACGTTTTAAGGCTTCGAGGTTTAACCAATCGGCTGCACCAACGTTAATCGACATCGGCATGGTGGTGATCCACGCTTCAATTGGCGTTTCCATGGAGGCGTGTGGTGCAGCATTACCAGAACCAATATGCAGGTTAATGGTGATGTCGTTTTCTACCAACGCTTTCCACATCGGCTCCCAATAGGCGTTATGAATACTGGGCAGACCAATCTTGGTTGGGTTTTCGCTTAAGGTAACTCCGGTACAGCCGAGTTTGGCAATTCGCTCAATCTCTTCAACGGTTGCTTTCATATCCCAGGTTGGCAGCAGTGCACAGGGAATAAAGCGACCAGGGGCATAACCACACCACTCCAAAATGTGCCAGTCGTTATAGGCGCGCAGGTGTTTTACAGCGAGATCTTTGTCGGGCGCCTTATGGAAGCAACGGCTGCCATCGAAACCACCCATGCTGCCAAAATTGAGTGAACCGGCGATACCGTTAACATTCATATCGTCCAGACGGGCTGCGGGGTCGTAACAACCTTTTCGTACCTGCTCTAACGATTGAGGCTCCATGCCGTACTCATCTGCTGGTCGGCCTACCACGGCATTCAACCCCACAGAGGTCATGGTCATACCTTGGTATGTCCAGTAGTCAGCACCATTTTTCTGTACGAAAGTGGGCGCTGTTGCTAAATCATCCCCTGACAGGTGCTTTTTAAACATATCAGGCGGCTCGCTGATGTGATCATCAACGCTGATAATAACCATATCTTCCATTTTCATAGGAAGTCCTCCGGGTCGGCTGTCATTATTAAAAGTTATCTTGGCAAAAGTGTACGCATATGCGTACTCAGGTTCGCCTAGGTTATAGCGCGTCGTCGGTTTTCACTCACCCTTAATGCAGGTTCGATAACCTTACGACTTAAGTCCAATGGTCGACGATGCAATGATGCTGTGTGTACAGTGGTGTTGTATTGACCTGAATCAACAACCCTGATCACTGATCAACACTGATGTTGGATAACTGAAAAGAGGGAGGCCGTCGGGTATCAGACAGCCGTTTTTAAGAGTGCGAGAAATGAATTATTTGAGATGGGAACGTGGACTGACAATATTGTGGTGTACGGGCCAAGGCCCTTAACTATTGAGCTTATTGGGGAGATCTGGGTACCACACTCCACACACCATTAGCTTCCATTACGGTTTTATCCTCTAACAATAATGCCCCTCGAGCGAATACCAGGTTACGCCCTTTCTTGATTATTTCGGCATTTAATTTCAGAAATGCCGGTGGTTTAACGCCGGAAAGGAAGTGGCTGTCCAGGTGCACCGTGGTACACATGGCGCGATCGGTTGCCTCCCAGATTAATAGGCTTAAGGCGTGATCGATAAAGGACATCATGACACCACCGTGTATGAATCCCTGAGCGTTGGCATGGGTCTCATCAAGCTGTATGGCATAGTGCCAGCCGTTCTCCCCTTTTTGGGTCCAAAGAGCGCCCAAGCTTGCGGGAATACCCTTCATCTCACGCCTGGTCCACCCCTCTGGCGTGTCAACGGAGGTGTTTTGCTGATTACTGCTCATAAGGAATTCCTGGAGGTACTGGCTAGATTACCGAATGTGCAGCGGCAATCCAGCCATACCATTAAAGTATAAATATTAGAGATCCGTTAATATAACGAAAGCCGGGTAAACATCGCTTGCTGTCAACCCAACTGAAAACGATTAGCTATTTGCCAATCGTTCGGCGGCCAGTTTCCGGAGCTCGGCTGTTTTAACTTTATTGCTTCCGGTAGTTTCGAGTTCGGACTCGTCAAAAAAGAGGACTCGACGTGGCACCTTGTAGCTGGCCAGTTCCTGTTTGGCGAAATTGCGGATCTCATCTTCAGTGAGGCTGAAGCCATCCTGTGGCACGATACAGGCAACCACCAGTTCGCCTAACAGCTCATCGGGCACACCCACAGTTTTTGTTACTTTTACGCCGGGCGCCTTTTCGATAACCATATCGATCTCAACCGGCGAAACGTTTGCGCCCCCGGTTTTGATAATATCGTTGAGTCGGCCTTCCCAAATCAGACGACCATTCTCGTCAAAGTAGCCGCCATCGCCGGTGCGTAAAAAGCCGTTTTCATCGACCGATTCATCCAACGGGGTACCGATATAGCCGAGCATTAACGTTGGGCCTTTAACGGCGATCTCACCGCGCTCACCGAGCGCGACCGTATCTCCGGACAGCGGGTCCACAATTTTAAAGGTATTGCCTGCAGCGGGAACGCCATGGCTGCCAGCGGAGATCTCTTTTGGTGTATTGGCGGGAAAGACAGAACTCAGAGTAAAGGTTTCGGTGTTACCATAGGCATGAGTCGCATCCACCCAATCGGTATTCACGGTTGGATGTGCAGCCACCGGCGAACTCTTATCGATATAAACCAGCGAAGAGAGATCCACAGAGTTCCAGTTTTTAGCGTCCACCAATTGTGCCCACTGGTGTGGCCAGGCCACCAAAAAGGTAACCTTCTCTTTTTCCATCAGCTCCAGCGCTTCTTCGGCTTGAAATACCCTCTGCAATACCAAAGAGCCGCCCGCGGCCAGAGTGCTGCCCATAGCCCAGGCAAAATTACCGGACCAGAAGAAACCATTGGCCGACCAGCAGCGAACCCCTTCATTGGCCAATTGTAACCAATTGCGCCAGCGCCACATCTGTAGGCAAACACCCCGATGCGCATTGAGAATGCCTTTCGGTTTACCAGTTGAACCAGAGGAGAAGAGCAAAACACCCGGGTCTGCCGGTGCGACGGTAGCGGCAGTAGCCTCTACCAATGCGTCGCTGATGCTCGCACCACGACTCAGGAAGTTACCCCAACCCTCAATCGCACCTTGATCAGTTTCATTGTCGACGGTTGCCAAATAACGCAGAAATGGAAATTTATTGGAGAACAGCTCACCGGCTTTAATCGTGCTGATTTGCGGCTCCAGTTCCGAAACAATGGCTGCGAAATCTTTCTTGAGAATGTTTTGTTCCAGCATTAATACGGAACAGCCGGAATTTTTAACTAACACCTCTAACTCAGAAGGCGTAGAGAAGGTGCTCATGGCAGTCGCGACACCGCCTGCTAAGGCAGTACCAAAGAGCGAGGTGACAAATTCAAAGCGGTTGGTCATTAATATACCAACGCGAGTGCCCTTGCCCACACCACAGGCCAGAAGCGCTTTGGCGACCGCCATGGATTTTTCCCACAGGTCGTTGTAACTCCAGCGCTCAATACCGTCGGCGGTATGCATCACGGCCACTTCACGCGGGCCATAGGCTGCGGTGACCTCTTTTAGAAAGCCACCCAAAGTTAACGCACCTGTGCCCTTCTCTTCTGACAGCGGTATGCCTTTAACAACAGACATTCCCGGAATGGGAAATAGCACGTTTGTCATGATCTCTCTCGTTTATAAATTACACATTTGGTTATTCGCCCTTAGCGGCCATCTCGAAACAGAACTTCAAATGGTCGAGGTGGCCGGTGGGAACTACGGGGAATATTAAAGAGTCGTCAGTGTTGCGGATTTTTGCAAGTTCATCAGCTACTGACTCGATGGTCCAGTGAGGGTGATAAACTCCTTTGGTTTCCGCTGCGTAGGCTCGGGCGATACGGCCTGCCATTGCTATCAGCATTTCACCGGATACTTCGCAAGACTCATGGGCCAGGTAGGCCACTACTGGAGCAACCATCTCCGGCTCCATCGGTGGGTATTTACTGGTATCCAGCCCTTCGGCCATGCGCGTTACTGCGCCGGGCAGAATAATATTGCTTTTTACATTGAACTCAGCCCCCTCCAATGCCGCCACATTGGAGAGCCCAATCAGCCCGGCTTTGGCCATGCTGTAGTTAACCACACCTGCATTGCCGTATAGGCCATTAATAGAACCAGTTAAAATTATGCGGCCGTAACCCGCCTCACGCATTTTGGCAAATGCAGGTTGTGTTACGTGAAAGCCGCCACGCATATGAACATCTAGCACGGAGTTGAAGTCTTCAATGCTTAACTCGTGCAAGCCTCCGCGGCGAACAATGCCGGCATTGTGAATCAGAATGTCGATTTTGCCATAGTTATCGAGCGCCGTTTGAATAATCGCCTGGCCACCTTCGGCAGTGGCTACGGTATCGGTATTGGCGACAGCTTCTCCGCCGGCAGCCTTAATTGCTTGTACCACCTCTTCTGCGGGGCCGGTATCAATGCCATCTCCCTTCATGGAGACGCCGGGGTCATTGACAACCACCTGGGCACCACGCGCAGCAAGCAGTTCGGCATAGGCTCGCCCCAGACCACGACCAGCTCCGGTAATGACCGCTACTCGATTGTCAAAATTAAGTTCAGACATGAAATTCTCCCCTCGCCTGCTTCTGGTTTTTAAATGGAATACCCGGTCTGCTGAACCGCGAGGTTTGTGTCAGAACAATGCCTTGAAACCACCAACAGATTCCAGTATCACTGGTAAGCGTACCAGTAAAGCCTTTAACTGCGAAGGTTTAGCATCAATCGATAGCATTCGCCCTGCGCAGCTCAGTAATCTGTTCCTTGGAGAGTCCAAGAACGGTAGAAAGAATTTCATCGGTGTGTTGACCGAGCACTGGTGGTGCTTCTGGTATTGGTTGCGGTGCTCCAGCAAATTTAATGGGCCGATTGACGATTGGTATTTTACCCAGGACTTTGTGGTCGGTTTCCACCACCATTTCGCGAGCCACCGCCTGCGGTTGAGCCAGGGCTTCCTGGACTCCTAAAATTGGGGCGTTAGGTACCTGATGCGCAGTGAAGATATCTACCAGTTCTGCAACGGTTCGTTGTTGCGTGAAATCCGATACCAGTTGGTTAACAGCGGCACGATTGTCTCGGCGTTTTTGAATGCTATCAAACAGCGGGTCATGAATGCGTTCTGCCATATTTAGTGCCTGGCAGATTCGCTCCCAAAAACTGTTGGTTAAACAGGCCACAATAATAGACCCATCTTTAGCCGGAAATACGCCATACGGGACTAAATTGGGGTGCTGAGAACCTTGGGGCTTTGGATCTTCTCCGGTGAAAAATGCCAATTGAGCCAGGTAGCCCAACATGCCGATCATGCCATCGAGCAGGCTGACATCAACCCAACGCCCCTTGCCTGTGCTATTGCGTTCGTGCAGTGCTGCGAGGATTCCGATAGGCCCATTAATACCACCCACCAAGTCACCTAAGGGAATACCCAGTTTGGTGGGCAAACCATCGGGTTCGCCGTTAACGCTTAACGCTCCAGAAAGCGCCTGCAGAACAATATCGAATGATGGTCGATCTTTGAGTGGGCCGGTCTGGCCAAAGCCAGAAATGGAGCAATAGATTAAACCAGGGTTTAACTCAGATAACGCGGCATAGTCGAGTCCAAAACGCTCCATTACACCGGGACGATAATTTTCCAGAAGCACATCGCACTTTACCGCCAGCTCTTTAACCAGCTTAACGCCCTCTTCGGTTTTTAAATCGACGACGATGCTTTTTTTACCGCGATTAATACTGAGGTAGTAGTGGCTTTCACCTTCACGAAATGGTGGGAATGTACGGGTCTCGTCACCGGTACCGGGCGGTTCTATTTTAATTACTTCCGCGCCCAAATCCGCTAACGCCAGGGCCGCAGAGGGGCCGGCGAGCACGCGGGTGAAGTCCAGGACACGAATACCTTGAAGCGGGCCAGCCCACTTAGGAGAACTGCTTTCGTCCTTCATTATGTAACCTGCCGATATGCACTGATGATCTTTTTGTTATGGTGGAGATTGCCGTGTGCAAGTCGAGTGGCAACCCCTTAATGTAATGGCCAGGGGCTTGCGCCACTGGCCATCGTCAAGCGTTTCATCCCGGTCAGAACGACCGAGATGAATTTGGCTACATTAGCCTTTGGATGGCAACTCAACGACCGAGTAACCTTGAGCAGAGAGCTCATCGCGGTGAGTTTTAGCAATTTGCTTGATCTCAACCAGGTGCTTGCCATCTTCAACCCACTTACGGGTTACTTCACCTTCGATGAAGATCACATCACCGTCTGGGTTGTGACGACGGATTTCACACTTGGACTTACGCAGGAAGCCTTCATCACCCATCCAGTTGGTGGCGTGGTGGGTCAACCAAGAGCAGCGCTCCGGACCGTAGTCGTAGGCACCAGGTGCCCCCACTTCCAAAGCAAAATCCTCATCCCAGTGAACACGCTCAGGACAGTCAGGCACATTGAAGCGGTTTTTGATGGCAGTACCCGGGTGTTTTTTCTGCATTTCGTGAGCCAGTTTGTTGGCGCGAATGTAGAGGCCACCCCAGCCTTGCGCGTAACAGATAAAGCCAGTCACAGTCATAGGGCCTTTCATCATCTTAGGCAGTGCTTCGCCTTCTTGAACATCTTCCCAGTAACGGGGAGTGGCGCCACGAATCACTTCCTCGTCGTACAGTTTGCCCCACTCGGCCAGCTGCTCATCGGTGAACGGCTCAACTTTACCGCGCACTTCAGTGTACTTGGTGCCACGTTCACGGGCTTCGTCACGGTCGGTACGGAATACCCAGCTGTCAGCTTCGGCAACCAGTTCGTTATTTTGGTTGTAGAAATCAACGTGGTAGATCTGCTGGAAGGCGCGGCCAGCGAAACGGGTTTGGTGCTCAATCAAATCTTTCAGGTAGGCTTCGGTACGGAAGGAGTCGTTACGCATTACCGG
Source organism: Halioxenophilus sp. WMMB6 (assembly GCF_033283405.1). Taxonomy (NCBI): domain Bacteria; kingdom Pseudomonadati; phylum Pseudomonadota; class Gammaproteobacteria; order Alteromonadales; family Alteromonadaceae; genus Halioxenophilus; species Halioxenophilus sp. WMMB6. Next base: position 572,027 of record NZ_JAWMQR010000001.1, on the reverse strand, counting down.
TTTGTGCCAAGTCCAGTCGGCACCAGCCCACATGGCATGTACACCTGACAAACCACCACAGTAACCAGAGATAATTCGGCTAGCAGTAAACAGGAAGCTTGGCAGAGCTACTACATCGCCGTACTTGGTGTTTTTAGCGTATTCAGGGTCACACCACAGTGGGTTGTTATCACCAATACCGTGGGCGTAGTGACGGATTGCGTCGCGGGTAGCCTCGAAGTTCCATGGCTCAATGGTGTTTTCGATTTTTACACCAATACGTTTGCGTAAATCGGCCAAGCCTTCTTCTGTGATTTTAGGAAATTTATTTTCAGCCATTGTTGTCTTCTCTCCAGTTAATTTTAGGCGCCGGCTGCGGCGGCTTTGGCAGCTTCGGCATCGCGAAGCTTTTTGCGGTGAACCTTGCCTGCCGGCGTCTTCGGAAGCTCACTCACAAAATCAACGATCCGCGGGAACTCGTGCTGGGCAAGTCGCTCCCGGGTAAAAGTCTGTAACTCTTCAACAAATTCGGGACTAGGCGCACGGTCGGTAACGACAAATGCTTTCACTACCTGGCCTCGTTTATCATCGGGCACACCAATAACACCCACCTCTTTTACGTCGTCGTGTTTAAGCATGGTGTGTTCAATTTCCACGGCGCTCATGGTCCAGCCTGCCGAGATAATTACGTCATCGGCCCGGCCACAATGGTAGAGGTAGCCATCAGCATCGACGCGCGCGCGGTCTTTGGTGGTTTCCCAATGATCTCTTTTCCAGAGCATCAATTCACCGACCTCTTCCGGGTCAGTTTGCGTGCCGTCCGGGCGGTGAACTTCAAGCTTGAGACCAGGAATGGGCTTGCCCAGTGAACCAGGCTTGCGTTCGAAATCTTCTGCTCCTGGAAAGTTGACCAGAACCACGCCGATCTCTGTGGTGCCGTACATACTGCAGGCAGGAACCTTGAAGTGCTGATCGATAAACTCCAGGGTTGCCGGATCAATGGGCTCGCCGGTAAATGAAAGCTTTTTAAAGTAGAAAGTGAATTGCTCTACCGTACCCGCATTTTTCATCAAACGATAGTGGGTAGCGGCTGCAGACATATTGGTGATTTTGAAATCCTGCAGCGCTTTCATTAAGCGGGTTGCATCAAACTTGCCGGCAAAAGTACCAGTAGTCACACCCAAAGCCAAAGGCGCCAGGGTGCCGTGCCACAGGCCATGGCCCCAGGCAGGTGACGACGGACAGAAATATTCGTCACCAGGTCGTACGCCGGTACCATAAAGAGCGGCGAACATTAGAGTAACAATGGATTTATGGGTATGTCTTACCGCTTCCGGCAACTCCCGAGTGGTACCCGAGGTGTATTGGAAAACGGCCAAATCACTGGCCTTGGTTTTGGGTTCGTAGCTGGTTGGGTATTTTGCAATCTCATCGAGCAGGCTCTGATCAGCCACCACCACGCGCAAACCGTCGATTGCACGTGCGGTATCCGCTTTCTGGGCATTGGTTACCAGGATGGTTGGTTTACAGTCGTCGATCCGTAAACGTAGTGCATCGGGGCCAAACAGCGTAAACATCGGCACGCTGATAGCGCCGGTCTGCATGGCACCAAACAGGCAAACATAAAAAGGCAGAGAGGGCTCAAGCATAAAGGCAATTCGATCGCCCTTCTGTACACCTTCGGCATCCAGCCAATGGGCAAATTGCGCGGCTTTGGACGAGAGTTCATCGAAACTAAGAATCTCATCTTCACCGCTGGCGTGGGCAATGCGTACCGCGGTACGACCACTGCCGTCCGCATGCCGAGTGATGCATTCATTGGCAATGTTCAGGTATTCGCGATCACCATCGAAGAGTTCCCAAAGAGCCGCTGAGTTGGCATGTGACTGCGCATCAGCATAGGAGGTGTAGTCCGTCAGCTTGGTCATTTCTTAACTACCACTATTGTTTTGATTATTGGTTTACGGCTGAGTAAGCAGCGCCGTTTTGTGGGAGGCAACATTGCCACAGAACGCAATTGTTGTAAATATAAAATTGTATTTTATATATTGAATACCAATCCTGAGCTAAACTTCACTTGATATTCATTCGATTACTCAGCATTCTGTTCTAACGGCTTCATAAGCCGGTGCTAATTTGTGCTAACCAGAAGCCGGACAATGGAAAATTCCAATAAGAAAACGACTAAGGATGAAAGGCTTGCCCTCGCCGTAAAAGAGAGTAAAGCCCCCGCTATTTCGCGCGCTGCAGCCATTTTGCGCTTGCTAGGCAAGAGCGATTCTCCGCTTGGATTACAGACTATCGCCAGAGAGTTGGGTTTAGTGCCCAGTACCGCGCTCAATGTTTTACGAGCCCTGGTGATTGAGCAGTTCGTCTCTGTCGACCCGGATACCAAACGCTATAGCTTGGAAGCAGGAGTTCTAACACTTGCCCGGCAGTGGTTGGGCAGAAACCAGTTTTCAAATATCGTCCAGCCCGTTCTCGACCGTCTTAGCCACAGTTACGATGTCACAATGCTTGGCGTTCAAATCGTGGGCCTCGAACATATGATTGTGGTTGCCAGCTCCGAGGCGACCGCCAACTTCCAGTTGCGCGCTCAAATAGGCAGCCGCTTTCCGGCATTGATCAGCGCTACCGGTCGCTGTATTGCCGCGTTTGGTGAAATTCCGAGGAGTGTGTTGGTCGAGAAGTTTTCCAGCCTACGTTGGGATGAACCTCCATCGATGGAAGACTGGCTACAACAGATCGAACAGACCAAACAGCAAGGTTATGCCATTGACTCAGGCAACTATATTTCGGGCGTAACGGTCGTGGCCGCACCGGTGTGGAAAAGCCGCGACACCCTTAGCCATGCGCTGGTAGCTATCAGTATTGGCCGGCGCAATGGTATGGAAGAGTTAAAAAACGATTTATTGAGCGCGGCTGCTAATTTATCGCGGCAATTGTGCGGTGAATGACTATTAGCTGAACCACTATTTGAGGCCACCTGCCCGAGCCTATCGGGCAGTAATTCTCTGGGGATTGATCATCAGGAAAGGCAGCCAATCGCGGTTATAGCGAGTGGCCACTGGCAGCAGGCGGGTTTAGGTTCGAATACGGTAGCCGGTGTGAAAAATCCAGCTGATCACAGCGATGCAGATCACCATAAACAGAGCAATCATCGACAAACTGATCCCTACACCCACGTCGGAAATTCCGTAAAAGCTCCATCGAAAACCACTAATGAGGTAAACCACAGGGTTTATCAATGCGATCTTCTGCCACAAGGGCGGCAGCATGGCGATGGAGTAGAAACTGCCTCCAAGAAACGTTAATGGGGTAATCACCATCAGGGGTACAATTTGCAGTTTTTCAAAACCGTCTGCCCATATTCCAATAATAAAACCGAGCAAACTAAAGGTAACTGCCGTTAATACCAAAAAGGCCAGCATCCAGATTGGATGAGTAATGCTGTAGTCGACAAACAGGCGTGCGGTAACCAGGATAAGCAACCCCAACAATACCGACTTGGTGGCGGCCGCGCCCACGTAACCACAGATCACTTCAAAAACTGAGATGGGTGCCGATAAAACTTCATAGATTGTGCCGGAAAAACGGGGAAAATAGATCCCAAAAGAGGCGTTGGAGATGCTCTCTGAAAGCAGCGACAACATCACCAGCCCGGGAATAATAAAAGCACCGTAGCTGACACCATCAACCTCTCCCATGCGTGAACCGATGGCCGCGCCAAACACCACAAAATAGAGCGAGGTGGAGATCACCGGTGAAATTATGCTCTGTGCTAGGGTCCTAAACCAGCGCGCCATCTCAAAGCGATAAATTGCGCGTATACCATAAAAATTCATTGCATCAACCCTCGCCTTTTTCCCGAACCAAAGAGACAAATATATCTTCCAATGAGCTTTCACTGGTTTTCAGGTTTTTAAAATCAACGCCGCGCTCCGCCAACCGTTTTAGTAACGCAGCAATGCCGGCCTGCTCAGCCTGGGCGTCAAATGTGTAAATTAAGGTGTTGCCGTTCTCAGCCAGTTCCAGCGCAAACTCAGCAAACCCTTCCGGTACAGCTGCTAGGGGCTCTGGCAATTGCAGCGTCAGCTGCTTTTTACCGAGCTTAGCCAGTAACGTCTGTTTCTCCTCTACCAGAATAATTTCGCCGCGGTTAATAATACCGATGCGGTCGGCCATCTCCTCGGCCTCTTCTATGTAGTGGGTGGTTAAGATAATGGTTACCCCACGCTGCCTGAGCTCATGCACCATGGCCCACATGTCGCGGCGGAGCTCCACATCGACACCGGCGGTGGGCTCATCCAAAAACAGGATGTCTGGCTCATGTGAGAGAGCTTTGGCAATCAGTACCCGCCGTTTCATGCCGCCCGACAGGGTCATGATTTTATTTTTGCGTTTATCCCATAAAGAGAGATCGCGAAGTAACTTTTCGATGTAATCCGGGTTTGGTGGTTTGCCGAATAGACCTCGGCTTAGATTTACCGTGGCCCACACCGATTCAAACGCATCGGTTGAGAGTTCCTGAGGTACCAGGCCTATTTTCGATCTTACCTGCCGATAATCCCGGGCAATATCCAGGTCGGCGACGCTGATCTGGCCATTGCTGGGGCGAACCAAACCACACACGGTTCCTATGAGGGTGGTCTTGCCCGCGCCGTTAGGCCCCAGCAGAGCGAAAATCTCACCGGCGTTGATCTCTAAATTGATCTCCTTTAATGCCTGGAAGCCGGAGTCATAAACTTTATTTAATTGTTGAATGGATATAATTGGTGGCACACACAATTCCTGGATTAGGGTGGGAGTCCCCGACGTTACTGCACTGCCAGCCCAATGAAGACCGATCGATGTAGCAGTGTGTCGGGTAAGTTTACGATTGAGTTTTTCGCTAGGCTTAGCACTTTGTACGATGACGACTTGAAGCTGGGTAACGGCAAATCAACTACTCATGCGGCAAGGTTAAAGGAGAAGCCAATCTTAAAATAATTGCAATAACATTATTATTTCAATTTGCTAACAGCCCCCGCATGCGCGCAATGGCGTCGACGGCCAGCGGTGAGCTGATCCGCCCAACCAGCCGGGCAAAGAAGATTTTCAGCGGCGGTAGAGGCAAGCCTGCAACCTGAATCACGGTGAGTTCACCATTGGCTAACGCCTGCTCAACAAACGTGAGCGAACAGATACAGACCAGATCACTGTTAACGACAGTTTCCCGAAGGATGTGATAGTTGTCGCACTCAAACAGCGTTGGGTTGGGTAATTCGGCCAAAAATGGCGGTGCCACGGAGCTGGCCCAGGGATACTGCTCCAGGTCATCCAGGGAAGGCGTCGCCAACTTGGTAAGCGGATGCCCTGCCCTTACCACACACGCGGGTTGAATCTCACCCAGCGGCTCCATGGCCAACTCCGGGTCGGGCTCAATAAACGACTCGGGCACAAACAAGAGCTCAATTTCATCGTTTTTCAGTGCCTCAACTAAGCTCTCGCCCGGCCGTACAGCCGCGCGCAACTGCACCTGTGATCGGCCCAGGAAGTAATCCGCCGCGAATTTCGCCAGAGTTTGGCTGGCCAGCAGTGGCGCAAAGCCGATTGACAATGTTCCCGTTGCGCCAGTGCCAAACAGCCGCAATGTATTATCGAACAGACGCAATTTCTGTAGCAACGGTTGTGCTTGCGCCACTACCTGTTTGCCGGCCGCTGTCAGCAGCACCCCATGCCCTACCCGATTAAATATCTGAAAGCCGTAGCGGTCCTCAATAGCGGCCACGCTGCGGCTCAACGCCGGTTGACTGATGTTCAATTCAACCGCGGCTTTGGAAAAGCTGCCGGTACGAGCGACCGTGATGAGTTGCTGCAGTTTACTGAGGGATAGATCCATAACAATATTGCATAGATTTCGTTAATTATTGCATTGGACAACATATCACGTACCGCAGACACTGTCAGCCACTACCCAAAATGGCTGTAACTGACCAACGTCCTATAACAATAAGGTGGCAACGTGTTTAAACAGATCTGTTTCTTTCGCAAACGACCGGACATGAGCTTGGAAGAGTTCATGGACTACTACGAAAACCAGCATTCACAGCTATCGAAACGCCAAGGCCGCGCTCCCTCCATTCCCAATGCTGTGCGCTACGTGCGACGTTACCTAACCCCCGAAAAGAACCCGGTCACCGGCGAGGTGCATGACTGTGGCTATGACTGCCTGATGGAGATCTGGTGGAATAGCCGGGAAGACTTTGAAGCCTCACAACGCATTATTGCCGACCCGGAGCGTCTTCAGTTTATTAAAGACGACGAAGCGAAACTCTTTGCCAGCCACGCCAACCCGGTCTGCTCGGTTACTGAATACGACTCCCCCATGGGGCCCAATGGTGAGCCTACCCATGTTGCCATTGTGCATGATCAATAGGCGAACCCCATAAATAAATGACATTAAAAATAAATCATATCTTATTGTAATTTATATCTATTTAAGGATTTGAAGCGTGACAAAACTGACTCTGGATACCTCCGATATTGATCAATATCTGGGTAAACCCATCGATTCCGCCCCCATCCGTGAAGCTATTGCCAACAATGATATCCGCCGTTGGGCACACGCCATGCACTACCCCAACCGTCTCCACTACGACCCGGCCTTCGCCGCAGAAAGCCGTTTCGGTAAATTGGTCGCCCCGCAAAGTTTTGCCATTGCCACCGACGATGGCCACGGCGCGGCCCCCGCCTGTGTTGGCAAGATCCCCAACTCTCACCTGCTATTTGGCGGCGATGAGTGGTGGTTTTATGATACCCCGGTGGTCGCGGGTGATTTCATCTTCAACGAGCGCATTCCCTTTGACTACGTAGTAAAGGAGACCGGCTTTGCCGGCCCCACCTGCTTCCAGCGTGGCGACAACAACTACGCCAATCAGGATGGCAACCCCATCGCCAAACAGCGCTCAACCTCTATTCGCTACCTGGCCGCTGCCGGGGGTAGCTCCGTTGACCAGGCGGCAATGGCAGAGCCGTTGTGGAGTGACAGTGATATCGAAGCACTGGAAGAGCGCAAATTCAGTTGGATTCAGATGCTGCACGATCTTGGTCACAAGGAGCGCTGGTGGGACGACATCAGCGTTGGTGACCTGCTGCCCGAGCGTGTCTTTGGCCCGCACTCTATCGCCAGCTTTACCACTGAGTGGCGCGCCTACATTGTTAATACCTGGGGTACGCTCGACCTACGCACACTGGATTTAGAAGCCCTCGGCTTTACCAAGGAGATGGCCGGTTTTGAAAACGACCCCGCTATGCAATTGGTTAACCCCGAGCTCACCGACGGCGCCTACTACGGCCCCTCCCGGGGCCACCTATTCCCCCACTTTGCCCGCAAAATAGGTATGCCCCGCGCTTACGGCTACGGTGCCTCTATGGGTGCCTGGGTAACCGACTACCTGGCCGGCTGGGCCGGTGAACACGGCATGGTGCTGCACTCCATTGCCAATTACCGCGGGCCTGCGCTTTCCGGCGATGCCACTGTGCAAACCGCCGAGGTGGTCGACAAGCTGCAGGATGAGCAAGGCAATTACCTTATTCAGGTCAAGCACAAGATGGCCACACACTCTGGCACCACCATGTGCACTGGCACCGCCGAAATTAAATTACCCAAAAAGCCCGTTTGAACCGGGCTCTAACACCCGCACAACCTTGTTAAAAAATGGAAGTAGTATGAGTGACAGTAGCACCCCAATGAACCTGGCGATCTCCCGTGGAATACCGCTGGCCGAAGAGACTTTTGTGGGGAGTCTGACCCTGGCGGGCTATATCCGTGAGATCTGCCAAGCGTTTGGTGAGCGCGAAGCCGCCGTAATGCACCTGCCGGAGTCCATAGAGCGCTGGAGTTATAACGATCTCTGGCAGCAAGCTTTAGCCGTTGCCAAATCCCTGGTGGCACTTGGTATCGGCAAGGGTACGCGGGTGGGCATTATCGCCACTAACCGCCTGGAGTTTTTATCCTGTACTTTTGGTACGGCTCTGGCTGGTGGTATCGCCACCACCATCTCCACCTTTTTCACCGCCAGCGAGCTCGACGCCGTACTCGAGACCGCGGGTTGTTCGGTACTGTTGCTGGAGCGACATGTTCTGAAAAAGGACTTTGCCGCAATGATACTGGAGCTGGAGCCGCAGTTGGCCAGCTGCCAACCGGGGCATTTGCGATCCACCCGCTACCCATTTCTACACACTGTTGCCGTTGTGGATACCAACCAGGGCTTGGGGGCCATTGAAGGTTGGGACGCGTTTCTAGCGCGTGGCGCCAACACCAATGAAGAACAGGTCGCTGCCCGTGCCGATTCCGTACTGCCGAGCGACCCAGGCGTGCTCTTTTTCTCTTCCGGCTCCACCGGCAAAGCCAAGGGCATTTTGAGTGCTAACCGCTCTGTCTGCCTGCAGCTCTGGCGTTGGAAGGAGTGGTACGACATCCAGGAGCCGCCGCGCACCTGGTCTGCCAATGGCTTTTTCTTCTCCGGCAACTTCTGCATGACCTTGGGCAGCGCACTCTCCTCTGGCGGTACTATTGTGCTGCAACGCTTCTTTGATGCGGAGGCAGCGCTCACGTTAATGGACGAGGAGAAGGCCACTATGTTATTGGCTTGGCCACACCAGTGGGCGCAATTGGTGGGAGCCAGTAATTTCCAGAGTGTTGACCTGTCGAGCATGGTTTACATCGACCGTGATTCACCCATTGCCCAGCACCCCACCATCAATACCGATTGGCTGGAACCCAAGCACGCCTACGGCAGTACCGAAACCTTTACCCTGATCTCGGTTTACAAAGCCAATACCCCCAAGGATGTCACTCACAACAGCCATGGCCTGCCTTCGGCGGGAGCAATCCTAAAAATTGTCGACCCCTTCACCGGAGCCACTCTGAAGCAGGGGGAGCGTGGCGAGATTGCGGTAAAAGGCCCAACATTGATGCTGGGCTACCTGGGTACTCCGTTGGCGGAGTCGCTGGATGATGAGGGCTTTTTCAGAACCAATGACGGCGGTTATATCGATGAGCACGGCCGGCTCTTCTGGCAGGGCCGCTTAAACGACATTATCAAAACCGGTGGTGCTAACGTCTCCCCGTTGGAGATTGACGAAGTGATTCGCGCCTGTCCGGGGGTAAAGATCAGTCAAACCGTTGGCACTCCCGATGAGCTGCTGGGGGAATTGGTCGTCAGCTGCATTGTTTTACATGCCGGTGCGAGTGCTACCGATGAAGAGATCCGCAATTTTGCCAAGCAGAAACTGGCCAGCTTTAAGGTGCCCCGTCGAGTGCTCTTTTTTGCCGAGGATGAGTTGCAAACTACCGGTAGCGCTAAAATAAAAACGGCTGATTTGCGTAAACTGGCCAGCGAACGTCTGGCCCAGGCATAAACTGAGCTACAGAACATAAGACTGGCTATTTTAAGAGAGTCATTTTGCCTGCTGTTTGGCGCTATCCGCCCTCCAGGTTTACCACAAAAGAACCTCTGTTAATCCAATTGCCGCGTCGGCGGTGATTGGATTTTTTCCTGCTCCAACCCTTTAAATCCTTCGGAAATTATAAACTTGCTTGTTTTCCAACAAGAAATTCGCGTTGACATTTTTTGGTGGAAATTTAAAAAATAGTAAAAATCATAAATTCAACACCACAATCAGTTGCAGAAACGGCCAACGACTAATACCACTTTGGTATTTGCTATTTTGTTGCTGGTCCAAGGCCGGTGTTCACCAAAGCTACTGTTGCGGAGCGACCATGAAGAGACGGATCGATATACAGAAAGAGATCGAACGACTGGATGCAAAGGCCGATTGCCAACGCATTGTTTTTCTCACCGCCTATCTGGAATTTCCCTGGGATGTAACCCGGGCGTTGGAGCTGGCGCTGTTCAGAACTTTCGCTGTGCCGAGTATTGCCACTGTATTAAATAAAACCGGCGAATTTACCCAGGCTACCCAACGGCGTTATGACGACACCGCCATCATCATTAATGAGATTTTGATCAATGGCTACGATTCCGAACGAGGCCAGGCGTTTATTCAGCGCATGAACGGCATACATGGCCACTACAAAATTAAGAACGAAGATTTCCTCTACACTCTCTCAACCTTTATTTTTGTGCCCATCTATTGGCTGGATCGATTTGGTTGGCGCAAACTACTCAAGCAAGAGCGACTCGCCCTGCACTACTTTTGGGTTGAAGTGGGCAAGCGCATGGGTATTGAAAATATCCCGGAGACACTCGAAGCGTTTGAAGCGTGGAGTCAGGAGTATGAACAGGCGATGTACGCCAATAGCGAGGCTGGTGTACAGATCGGCAATGCTACGCGGGACCTGTTACTCAGTTTTTATCTGCCTAAATTTCTTTGGCGTGCTGCCGAACCGGTGGTCTACGCCTTGATGGACGAACGCTTATTAAAAGCGATGAATTATCCCCTGCCTAGCCCCGCCACCCGGCGCTGGGTGCAGGGGTTATTAAAGGCCCGGGCGAAAATCCTGCGTTGGCTGCCGAAGCATAAATCGCCACAACTGACCACCCTGTGGCGCTCTGCCACCCACCCGGATGGTTATGCTATTGAAGATATAGGCCCAAATTCGCTGCGGGAAAAATTATCCCGCTAGCGGCCAATACCGCGAGCTTTGGCAATGCCCGGTAAATGCCCGGTAAAAGTGCTTTGGAGAAAAATTAAAGCCGCCTGGACAGGCGGCTTAGATAATCTCACTAGACGCGAGCACAGAGTAGGAACGTGTGCAAACTAGGAAAGAGCGCAGGCCACTTTTGAGGCGGGTTTGCGATCTAGGGCAGAGCTGATATAACGCGACGCCTCAAGCAGTTTGCTCATATCCACGCCAGTCTCTATGCCTAAACCATTAAGCATATAGAGCACATCTTCGGTGGCGACGTTACCGGAGGCTCCCTTGGCGTAGGGACAACCGCCCAGGCCGGCGATAGAGCTATCGACGATATTAATACCGCACTCCAGTGCGGCATAAATATTGGCTAATGCCTGGCCGTAGGTGTCGTGGAAGTGGGCCGCCAGGGCATGCACCGGCACCACCTCCAATACCGCTTCGATCATGGCTTTGATCTTGCCGGGCGTGCCCACACCGACGGTATCGCCCAACGAGATTTCGTAACAACCAATCTGCCACAAGGTTTTTGCCAGATCGCGTACGGCAATGGGCGAAATATCGCCTTCGTACGGGCAACCCACCGCCGTGGAGAGGTAGGTACGCACCCGGAGCCCGTGTTTTTTGGCCTCATCAATGACCGGTACAAAACGGTCGATACTTTCGGCTACTGAGCAGTTGATGTTTTTCTGAGTGAAACTCTCCGAGGCGGCGCCAAACACAGCTACCTCATCGGCACCAGCCGCAATGGCGGCCTCCAACCCTTTCAGATTCGGGGTTAACGCAGAGTAGACCACCCCAGGCTTTCGCCGAATGCCTTTTAAAACATCGGTCGAGGTTGCCATCTGCGGCACCCATTTGGGTGACACAAAGCTGGCCGCTTCAATCATGGGCAGCCCGGCTTCCGCCAGACGTTCCACCAGGCCGATTTTCACCTCGGCCGACACCAACTGTGGTTCGTTCTGGAGGCCATCGCGCGGGCCCACCTCAACAATTTTTACCTGCTTAGGAAGCGTCATACTCAAGCCTCCGCTTTCTCGAAGTCGAGCAGATCAGAACCACCTTCGACCAGGTCGCCCGGAGCGTAGTAGAACTCCTTCACGGTACCCTTGGCTGGAGCGCGAATGGTGTGCTCCATTTTCATCGCCTCCATCACCAGCAGGGCAGAGTCTTGCTCTACCTCGGCGCCAGCTTCCACCAACAGGGTGACGATGGTGCCGTTCATAGGCGCGGTCAGTGCACCCTCTCCGGCACCGGCGTTTTCGTCACCCAGGTCGATCTGCGCCTGGCAGAACTGCAGTGCGCTCTCTTGGGTGTAGAGGCTGTAAACGCCGTCGTGCTCGGCAATTACCGCGCGCGATCGATAACCGTCGATATCAGCGTAGAGCTCGCTGCCATTGAGCTTGCCTTGGGCGCGCACGGTCTTACCGGCGGCGGTGATGTTGTAGCTAACCGCACAGCCCTCACCCAACTGCTCGATAACAATTGGGTAGTTTTGGCCCATCAATTCCAACTCGAACTGATGGATGTGGGGCTCGTTCAGACGCCAGGCGTTGCTGAAGTTCCAGGGCGAGTTGGCGTCGCGTTGGGCGCTAACACTGGTGGTGGCATCCTGCGCCCGGCGCAATACCAGATAGAGGCCAGCCAGCGCCGTCGCGCTGGCGATATCGGCTTCGCCGTCGTGGAAGATCTTCTCATGGTGTTTGCCGATAAAACCGGTATCCAACTCCGCTTTCTGGAAGGGCTCGCAGGTGGCCAGGTTGTATAGGAAATCGACGTTGGTGGTCATCCCACTGATACGGTATTCACTTAACGCCTTGCCTAAACGGCGCAGTGCTTTTTCACGGTCTTCATCCCAAACAATCAGCTTGGCAATCATCGGGTCGTAGAAGACGCTCACCTCATCGCCCTGTAACACACCGGTATCGACCCGCACATGGCTATTCTCCTCCGGCGGTTGCAGGAAGGAGAGAGTACCGGTTACCGGCAGGAAGTCGTTGTTAGGGTCTTCGGCATAGATTCGCGCTTCAAAGGCGTGGCCATTGATCGGCACCTGCTCTTGGCTTAATGGCAGGGTTTCACCGTAGGCAACGCGCAGCTGCCACTCGACCAGATCCTGGCCGGTGATCATCTCGGTGACGGGGTGTTCCACCTGCAGACGGGTGTTCATCTCCATAAAGTAGAAAGAGCCATCTTCATCGAGCAGGAACTCCACGGTACCCGCGCCCACATAGTCGATCGCTTTCGCGGCCTGCAGTGCGGCTTCGCCCATTTTGCTGCGCAGTTCGCTATCCACACCGGGTGCCGGTGCCTCTTCGATCACTTTTTGGTGACGGCGCTGAACCGAGCAATCGCGCTCCGCCAGGAATACACCGTTGCCGAGTTGATCGCAGAACACCTGAATCTCAACGTGGCGAGGTTTGGTCAGGTATTTTTCTACCAGCATTCGGTCGTCGCCAAAGCCGTTCATGGCCTCACGCTTGGCCGCCGCCAGCCCCTCGTCGAACTCCTTTTCGCTCCAAATTTGTCGCATACCTTTACCGCCGCCACCGGCGGTCGCCTTCAACAGTACCGGGTAACCCATATCGTTGGCGGCCTGCTTAAGCAGCGCTGGATCTTGATCTTCACCGTGGTAGCCGGGCACCAGAGGCACATCGGCCGCTTCCATAATACGTTTGGCGGCGGATTTGGAGCCCATGGCTTCAATGGCACCCACCGGGGGGCCAATAAAGACAATGCCATTCTCAGCACAGGCACGGCAGAATTCGGCGTTCTCACTCAAAAAGCCATAACCCGGGTGAATCGCTTCGGCACCGGTCTGTTTGGCGGCGGCAATCACACGCTCGATAAGCAGGTAGGACTCTCTGGAAGGGGCGGCTCCAATGTGGACGGCCTCGTCGGCCATGGCCACATGCAGGGCGTTGGCGTCCGCATCTGAGTAGACAGCAACAGTGGCTATACCCAGTTTACGGGCCGTTTTTATCACGCGGCAGGCAATCTCGCCGCGGTTTGCGATCAGGATTTTGTTAAACATTCTGGCTCTCCTACCCTTTAACCCAGGTCGCTGGTCGTTTTTCGAGGAAGGCGGTTAAACCTTCCTGCCCCTCTGGGGATACACGAATGGCAGCGATACGTTCGCTGGTATCTTTAATCAGCTCATCGGTGATGACTTGGTTATCCACGTCCAGCACCAGTTTTTTGGCGGCGAGGATGGCCGCCGGGCTATTGGCCAGCAGGGCATCCACGAGTTGAGTGATGGTTGCATCCATCGCCTCGGCCTCTACCAACTCACTCACCAAGCCCAGTTGCAGTGCGCTTTCGGCACTGAACCGCTCGGCGGTAACAAAATAGCGCCGGGCTGCGCGGGCGCCGATGGCGGCAATGACATAGGGGCTGATCGTGGCGGGAATTAAACCGATTTTGACTTCACTTAACGAGAAGCTGGCCTTGGGCCCGGCTACCGCCATATCACAGCAGCTCACCAAGCCAACGGCACCACCAAAGGCTGCACCTTGGACGCGGGCGATGGTTGGGAAAGGCAGTGTGTTTAATGTTTTCAGCATACCGGCCAGAGCATTGGCATCGCGCAGGTTCTCGTCGTAGCTGTAACTGGCCATACGCTTCATCCAACCGAGGTCAGCACCGGCGGAGAAGCTCTTGCCTTCAGCCGCCAACACCATCACGCGTACTTCGGGATTACCGGCGAGTTCATTAAACGCGTTGGTCAGTTCGGCAATGACCGAGTCGTCGAAGGCGTTGTGTTTTTCGGGGCGGTTCATGGTTACGGTAGCCACGCCCCGGTTGTCGATAGCTACCTTTAATGTTGCTTCTGTCATTTGTGCAGCTACCTGAATTACATGCGGAAGACGCCAAACTGCGTCGCCTCAATCGGTTTGTTGAGCGCCGCTGAAAGGGCCAGGCCCAGAGTCATGCGCGTTTCGGCTGGGTCGATAACGCCGTCATCCCAAAGTCGGGCAGAGGCGTAATAGGGATGGCCCTGCTGCTCGTAGGTGTCGAGAATCGGCTTTTTAAATTCAGCCTCCTCTTCTTTGCTCCAAGCGCCGCCCTTTTTCTCGATCTGATCGCGACGCAACTGCGCCATGACACCAGCGGCCTGTTCACCACCCATCACCGAGATACGGGCGTTAGGCCACATGAACAGGAAACGAGGGTCATAAGCACGACCACACATGCCGTAGTTACCGGCACCAAAAGAGCCACCGATCAATACGGTTAATTTGGGGACATTGGCACAGGCCACCGCGGTTACCATTTTGGCGCCGTGTTTGGCGATACCGCTGGATTCATACTGCTTGCCCACCATAAAGCCGGTGATGTTCTGCAGGAATACCAATGGAATTTTGCGCTGGGCGCAGAGCTCGATAAAGTGCGCCCCTTTCTGGGCGGACTCACCAAACAAAATGCCGTTATTGGCCACAATACCCACGGGGTAACCAAAGATACGGGCGAAGCCGGTAATGAGGGTGGTGCCATAGAGCGCTTTAAATTCGTCAAACTCAGAACCATCCACCACACGGGCGATGATTTCTCGCACATCGTAGGGCTGGCGCGAATCTTTCGGGATGATGCCGTAGATCTCTTTGGCATCGTATAGCGGTGCTACCGGCTCGCGGATATCCAGGCTGTTGGGCTTCATACGGTTTAAACGGGAGATGCACTGGCGGGTGAGTTTTAGCGCGTGGTGATCATTCTGAGCGTAGTGGTCAGAGACCCCGGAGGTTCGACAGTGAACATCGGCGCCGCCCAGCTCTTCGGCGGAAACAATCTCACCGGTGGCGGCCTTAACCAGTGGTGGCCCGGCCAGGAAGATAGTGCCCTGCTCTTTGACGATGATGGATTCATCGGCCATGGCCGGTACATAGGCACCACCGGCGGTACAGGAGCCCATTACACAGGCAATTTGGGGGATGTTTTTGGCTGACATATTGGCCTGGTTGAAGAAGATACGGCCAAAGTGCTCCCGGTCTGGGAAGACATCATCCTGACGCGGCAGGTTGGCGCCGCCGGAGTCCACCAAGTAGATACAGGGCAGATGATTCTGCTCGGCGATGGTCTGCGCACGAATGTGCTTCTTCACCGTTAATGGGTAGTAGGAGCCCCCTTTCACGGTCGCATCGTTGGCGACAATCATGCACTCCTGGCCCTCTACCCGACCGATACCCGTGATAATCCCCGCCGCCGGTACATCTTCACCGTAGACGTCGAACGCGGCCAACTGTGACAACTCCAAAAAAGGTGAGCCCGGGTCAATCAGATTGTTAATTCGCTCGCGCGGCAACAGTTTACCTCGGGAGGTATGCCGCTCCTGGTACTCTTTGCCACCACCCAGTTTGATGGCTGCCAGTTTGGCATGCAGGTCGTCAACCTGCGCTTGCATGTGCGCCGCGTTGGTAGCGAAATCTTCGCTGCGGCTGTTTATTTTCGATTTTATCGTTGCCATATTCTATTCCGTTAATAGAACTATTGATTTTTCAGTTACTTAAAATACTTATTGAAACTACTTCTTTAACTTTGTTTCGCACTTTGATCCGGGC
This sequence comes from Halioxenophilus sp. WMMB6, assembly GCF_033283405.1. Taxonomy (NCBI): domain Bacteria; kingdom Pseudomonadati; phylum Pseudomonadota; class Gammaproteobacteria; order Alteromonadales; family Alteromonadaceae; genus Halioxenophilus; species Halioxenophilus sp. WMMB6. The sequence continues at coordinate 555,851 of NZ_JAWMQR010000001.1, read as the reverse complement.
TCGCCATCGCCTCTAAACAGCGCTCTTCGGAGTCGCGTAGGTCGAGCATCATCACTTCGATATCGTGCAATTGCTGCTCAAGCTGGTGGCGTTTCTCGCGAATTTTCGCGAGCAGCGACTGCATCTGTTCGTGGTTACCGGCTTCGGGGTCGTACATATCGATAATCGACCGGCTCTCCTCCAGAGTGAAACCAAGCCGTTTACCGCGCAAGATCAACCTGAGTTTGGTTCGATCCGCCGGTGTGTAGATGCGAGAACTACCCTCTCGACGCGGAGAGAGCAGACCCTTCTCTTCGTAAAAGCGGATGGTGCGGGTGGTGATATCGAACTCTGCAGAGAGATCGGAAATGGTGTATTCGGCTGCCATCGTTTATGCGGTCTTTTGTGAACAACAGTGTTGGGAATTTTAAGTAACGTTTACGTTAACGTCAACCAAGAGCTGGAATTTAGTGGTACGGATAGGTTAGGCTGACAAGTTCAATATGGGGATTTACTTAGGGTGTCGGGTGTAGTTGAAGTGTTGTGGAGAGTGGTCGTTGAGGATTATCACTCGGAGTTGTAAAGGGCTCGGCACCACCGAGCCCTCCCCTTTGATTAATAGCTGTAATTGAGCGAGAGGCCCAACTCCTGAGGACGAGCGTAGGCGGCGGTAAAGCCCTGCCCGCTTGGGAAGCCGTGAGCAATATAGTCTTCACCGGTGAGGTTGCGGCCGTAGATACCAACCCGCAAGCCAAGATCGGAAAAGGTATAACCGGCTCGGGCACTCAGCGTAAAGTAATCGTCCTGCTCGATCACCTGGTAGATGTCGTGATAAACCTTTGACGAGTAGCTGACATTGGCACTGGCATCGAAAAAGCCAGCGTCCGTGCTCTTCTCATAATCAAGCGAGAGATTAGCGGTCAATTCCGGCGCTTTCATCAACCGCTCGCCGGTTGCATCGAATACAACCTGGGAGATAACACCACTGCCCACATTCACCGTGTAACCCACAGCCCCTTCAAAATCGGTGTACTCCGCTACCGGCACCCAGGAAAGTCCGCCTTTGAGGATAAACTCATTGCTCAACTGCACAGTCGCATCGGCATCAATACCGTAGATTTCAACCGGGCCGGTATTTTGTACAAACACGGCGCCCCCGGTAAAACCCTGCTCCTGTTTATTTTTATAGTCGTAGTAGAAGGCGGATAAATTTACCGCCAGCGACGCCGCCGCGTATTTATATCCGACTTCATAGGCGTTGTTCTCTTCGGGATCGATACTCTGGTATGGCGGGTTACTGGCGGTGTTATCGATACCGGTCAAACCACTCTTCTCACCTTCCGAATAGGTGGCGTAAATATTGGCAGAAGGCGATAGTTCGTATTGCAGGCTGATCCGCGGAATAAAGCTTTCGAAGGTCTCTTTACGTGTTTCAACGATTGGATAGGTGATGGTATCTTCGTGTGGTTCGCGGGTATAACGCCCACCGACTGATAACGTCCAAGCTTCCGTTAAATCGATATCCGCTTGACCGTAAACAGCGGCTGAATTGATTTTAAATTTATTGGTTTTAACCGGTATGCCACCAGGTACCACCGTCTCCTGAATGGCCGTCACTGTGCTGGAGTCTTGGTTGTAGTAAAAAAGACCCGCCGTATAGCTGACAATACCGATTTTTTCCGAGGCGAAATTAAACTCTTGCGACACCCCTTTATTATTTGCCAGGTAGTAGTAATCAACACAGGCAAAGGTGGTCACGCAGGTGACCGACCCCTTGGCTTGCGGCAAGGTGGTTTGATTAAACACTTCAGTATCGTGGTAAGCGGTAATAGAGGTTAATGTACCAATATCGCCTATATCAAACTCGATACGCGCGCTACCGCCGCTGCTTTTGACTATCGCATCATTGTATTCAAGGCCATTACCACTATCGAACGCGGTGTGATAGGGCGTGCTTGACACCACGGAGCCGGGATACAAGCTGGCGACCACCCAGCCGTTGTAGGGGGTGGCCGATTGCAGCCCTTCATCGTTGTGTTTCAGATAAAAACCACTGACCACCGCTTTGATGCTGTCGGTTGGCTGATAGAGGAATTTAACACGAGCATTGGAGCGGACAACGGTTCCGTACTGATCACCGGATTCATCATCGGTGAGAAAACCATCGGTGTGATCATAGCCACCGGAGAGACTCATGGCCAAGGTATCGCTTACCATTGGGATGCTGACAAAACCACGTACTGCATTATGTGGCGAGCTCTGGCTGTCGCCCTCACCGGTGTAATACCCAGAATCAACCGTAATATTACCGCTGTTTTCAAAAGTAGGATCTTTGGTGAACAGGCGAATCGCGCCACCGACAGAGTTGCGGCCAAACAGCGTACCTTGCGGCCCTTTCAAAACTTCGATGCGTTGTATATCTGGCAAATTGGCACCAAACAGATTGCCCTGGCTGTAGTAAACATCATCAACGTAGAGCGCGTTGGGGTTTTCACTACCATTAGTGCTCACGCCGGTTGATAAGCCACGAATGGCAGGCTGGGTAAGATTGCCGACGCCACCAAAAGTTAATCCGGCAACGGTATTTTGCAGATCAAAAATATTGGTAACGCCGGCCTTTTCCAATTGTGTATCGGACAGCGCATTTACAGTAAAAGGCACATCGGTCAAGCGCTGTTCTTTGCGTTGTGCTGTAACCACCACCTCTTCAATAACATTGGTGGCGGCCGGATCATCCTGCGCCGCAACAGCACCAGAAATGGTCAATAATCCAGCACTGGAACAGAGCACTAAATGAGAAGATGCAACATTAAAAAATGAACGAGTTTGGATAGACGGCAATGGGGTTTTGGTTCTCTTCATTGATATCACCACTTTGTTTTTTATTTTGTATTACCCAATAAACTACTTGGGATGACCCTATTGTTTGTGGCTTCTTATTTGGCAAGATTATGGTGTTATTTTTTTATTATTTAATTTAGGTGGTTATCACAGCCTTGTGATGGCATTTATATTATTTTGTTCGCATTTATAAAGGAAAGACATGCGAGTGGTCAAGCATGCACCGGGGTACATTATTGTTCTAGCGCAAAATTGCTTATCTATAGGAGGGTTCTTGAGTTAATCAATTAAATCTGGCTTGGCTCTTTGGTGGAAAGTTGGCTGCTAAAATACCACAGGGTACTATTAGTGACTCATTGCTTATACAGCCATGATTCAACGGCGTTACGTGATGACGAACCTAGCACAAACGCCGCTGATCTACATTTTTACGGTACGGCTATTTCTTTGCGGTGCTGGCCATGGTGAAGCTATAACGAATGTGATCCACATGGGCATTAGGTACCACTGGGAAAATAAGCGGGTTTTCACTACCACGAATAGCTGCCATTTGATCGCCAACATCGGCAATCGACCAGTCCGGTTGGTAGACCCCTTCCGTCTCACCAATAAATGCCTTGGCCACCCGTCCGGCAATGGAAACTAACATCTCACCGGTGATGGAGCAGTTTTCATGAGCTAACCAACCAACCACTGGCGCAACCAATTCAGGTCCCATAGGTGGATAGGCGGAAACATCGATCCCTTCTGCCATGCGGGTGACAGCACCCGGTACAATGACATTGCACTTAACACCTTCCGCTTCCCCTTCCAGCGCCACCACATTCGAAAGACCAATAATTCCGGCTTTAGCCACGCCGTAGTTAACCACGTTATGATTACCGTACAGCCCGCCTATCGACGAGGTGAGTACAATGCGGCCGTAGCCGGCATCACACATCAATGGGAAGGCTGGCCGCACCACATGAAACGCACCGCGTAGATGTACATCCAACACGGATTCAAAATCTTCATAGCTGATCTCTTTCAGCGAACCAGGGCGAACATTACCGGCGTTATGAATAAGAATATCGATCTTGCCGTAATTATGAAGCGCGCAATCGATAATGCCCTGCCCGCCTTCTGGAGTGGCCACCGACTCGGTGCAAGCAACGGCTTCGCCACCCGCGGCTTCAATTTCGTTAACGACTGATTGCGCTGGCCCAATATCCGTACCCTCGCCCTGCAAGCTGCCACCGGGGTCATTGACCACCACTTTAGCGCCTTGTTGCGCGAGGAGCAGTGCGTAGGCGCGACCCAATCCGCGTCCGGCTCCGGTTATTACAGCGACTCGATTATCAAATCTTAGATCGGACATAATTTGCTCAATTATCTTAAGTAACTATCTAGTCAGCCTCAGACTGACTGGGTGATGCGTATAAGAAAAACGCCTCCGTAGAGGCGTTTGCATGACAGCCCTATTTCGTCGGCAGTTCAATTTCCGCTTTGGCAGTGGCCATGGTGGCGCCCAACTGGTTGGCCATTTTTACATCCACCTGAATCACGTTACGACCCTCTTCGTCGACCATTTTGTCGATCACTTTAGCCGTCATGTAGGTGGCATCACCGGTAAAGGCTGGGCCACGATAGGCTGAATTGCAGTGCACCACCTGACCCCACTCCCCGGCCCAACCGCCCAGGTAGTCTAGAATCCAGGCACCCATAGAGGCACCGTAACCGTAGCCGCGCGGCATACCGATCATGCGTGCGTATTTCGGGAAAAGGTGACCGCGAGAGGGACCGAAATAGGCACCATCGGTCCACTCTGGGTTATCGCGTTCCATGACTGGATCGTTTTCGTGGCCGGCCATCTCCTTGGTGAAACCGAGTGCTTCCAGGTCCATACCCGGGCGATGAGTGCCACCCCAAATGGTGAACAGGTAGGCGCGCCATTCGGTGGTAAAGCTGGCAACACTGTGAGGGCCAATCACCCGGACCGGTAGCTCGTCGCCGACGGTGATGTCGTCCCAGTAGCGCTTGCCATGACCGAGGTCGTGCATCATTTTGATAAATTCGTATTTTTTATCTTCCAGTGCTTTTAGCTCATCGTCCGTCCAGACTGGATCTTCCTCGGCGCCCGCCATAGAACCCATCTCCAGAGCCAGGTCGGCACGGTACCGGATTGCGGTGGAACGCTGCTTGGCAATGAAATCGCCGTTTTGGTTGTAGTAGTTGTTATCGCCGCGCTGGAAGCAAGTGGGGCCGGCAAACTTGGTCTCTTTTACCGCAAAATCGAATGGGATCTTTTCGTTAACGATTTCATCACCACCAAAAATTTTGGGGCCATAAAACCACCACTCATCGCCACCAAAAATAAGGTGTGACTCGGGAATACGTCCAACACAGGCGGGGCCAGCACCGTGGCCGTCATCCGCAGCTACGGCGAACGATTGTGGTGCAACAATTTTTCCGAAACGGCCTTCGGCGGCAAAATCAGTATCGTAGTGCAATAAATTGGGATAATGCATAGCCTGCGCCCAGCGTCGGATATCGTTGACATGCAGTGGCTCTTTCATCCGAGCTGGGGCAATCGGTTTGCCCATATAGTTTTCCAGATCGGAACAGTCTAATGTTTTGTCGCTCATTGTTTACTCCAATTTTTCAAATTATTTCGCTGCAGCTTTTAACTAGATTGATTTGATGGCCAGCACTGTTCCATCAGCATCACCAGAGAGGTACAAAGTACCGTCCGGTGCACAGGTAATATCGGCAAAGGGACCCATGGGCCCTGCCAGGGGTGGGATGGCGTTTAGGAATTTGGGAACAACGCCCTCTGGGGCTCCCACGGGTAAATCACTGGCGATAACGTCGCGCGCACCACTGTTGAGGTTGAGTTTAATCAACTCTTTCGAACCAGCATCCACGATAAATAGATCATCGCCAACGGCCAGAATACCCTGTGGTTTAATCAAGCCATCGAGTACAGGCTCGGCACCAGCGTTAGTTATTTTTACTACACGACCGGCCCCCTCTTCAGACACGTAACAGCTGCCATTATGAGCAACGGTTACACCCAATGGCTCATTAAGGCCGGTGGCAATGCTCTCAACCTTGCCAGAAGCCAGAGCAAAAACTTCTCCTTTGGCGGCATCAACAAAAATGAGTTCACCATTGCCACCTTGCGCGACGCCGTATAGTCGGTCGTATCCTTCGGCCAATACCTCGGAGGTTTGCGTAGCGGGTGTCCAGCGGCAGACGGTGCCATTGGAGGTCGTTACCACAAACTCTCCGGGGGCTGACTCAAGAACACCACGCACATAGCCCGGATAACCGGGATAGAAGAACATGCCCAGGCATTGCGGCTGGCCACCAATGGGAAGAGCGTAGGAGAAACCACCGTCGGCAACGAACAGCGTACCGTCGCTGCAGAAAGCGAGGCCAAGTGGCCAGTTGAAACCATCGGGCACGATTGAACGAATTTCACCATTCGCCAAGATTTCGTTGATCTGGCCGGAGATACTGGAGACAACAATACGGCCATCGACAAAGGTGAGGTTATCTAGCCCGGGAGCAATAGTTGCCAACACCTTGCGCTCACCGGTGTTAGGGTTAATGCGTAGCACCTGCCCGGAGGCCACCTGGGTGGAGACGATAAAGCCTTCGGCATCGAACTTAACTGCATCAGGCACACCAAGATCTTTAGCGACCACCTCTGGCTCACCACCTTCAAGGCTTACTCGCCAGATCTCGTTGGTACCCATAATAGGAATATAGAGCAGACCGTCGGGACCCACTTCCATAGCATTGGGCATGGGTACATTTTCTAAAATCACTCGTGGCGCCCCACCACTTAAATCGAGCTCCATGATGCGGCCACCTGGACGGCATTCACCGGCAAACAATCGACCTTTATAAATTGTGATCGGGTTGGCTGAGGGCATATCACCACATACCACTTGAGCCGTGCCATTAGGACGAAATACACTGACCCGACCTTCGGTGATTTCTGTGGCAAAAATATTGCCCTGATCATCAAAAGCGATGTCATCCGGTGCGATGATGTCGCCACCTTTTGGACTGATGGTTTCCACGGCGCCGGTGTTGATGTCGACAGCACTAATCTGGCTGCCGGAGACCTGAGCCACGTAAACGCGACCATCAGTGCCGGTGCGCATTCCATTGGCCCCAAAGAGCCTGCTAGGCGGTGTTAGCTGCTCCAGTTGCCAGCCGTCGGCGGGAGTTGGTGAGGAAGACGTTGTGTATCGGCCGGACTGAATAGCCATATTGTAGATCCCTTATTATCTGTATTAGTGTGCAGGCACCTAGATAAGACCTATCGCTACACTTTATCTGGTGCACTTTGCAGGATTCACTTAGAAGAGTAGCGATAAATCAACGCCACGCCTATCACCAAAAATGCAACACGATTTTTAATAACAATGAGGTATCGCTTTGTGTTAGTGAGCCCGGCTCTTCTGTAATTTAACGATTTGGCAGAGCCACCGACTGCGCGATTAAAGCTCTTTACCCATCACAGTGTAAAAACGTGACAGGAACTTCCAGCGGCCATCTTCTTTTATAAATTCATCATCAAAATAACCGACCACTATGACGCGACCTCCTGCTTTAGGGTAAATCAATTCCCGACAGAATGTCTGGCAGCTGGCTTTGTTGCCTTCTATTTGTAGAGAGTCAGGCACAGAGATCATGCTCATGTAGTCGACGTAGGCCATTTTTTCAGCAAAGGCGGCTATAACATTCGCTTTACCGGAGACAGGCGTTTTGAACGAGGGCAGGTTCCAAGTGCCTTCATTGGCCCAGGTGTCTCCCCACTTTTCGACGTTAATTACCATCGCGGCATTAGCAAACTGTTCTATAAGTTCGCGGATTTCTAAACGATCTTCGACAGAGCCTTTATTCATAATATTATTTTATCTTCTGTGATAGAAAAGTTTTGAATTAGAGCGCCAGCACTTCTGGAGCCAAATATTTGGTTTTAGTCCACCCGCAATCAACCACAACCGTTTGACCATTGATAGCACCGGCACCAGGTGAACACAGGAAAGCGATTGTACTGGCAACCTCTTCCGCGGAACCCAAACGTGGATAGGGTGTGGTTTGAACATTCGTTCGCACAAAGGCTTTATCGTTCATACGGTCTTTAACCATATCAGTCATGGTTACTCCGGGGGCAACACAGTTGGAGCGTATACCCTGTGGGCCGTATTCACAGGCCATGTGTTCAGTCAAAGAGCGTAAGCCGCCTTTTGCGGCAGAATAAGCCCCTCCGCGACGCCCACCGATTTCCGCATAGGTGGATGTGATATTGACAAACGCATCGCCATCCTTCATGTGGACAACGGCTTCTCGACAGAGTCGAAAAGGCGCTCGCAGCATAATATCCATGAAATAGTCGTAAGTGTCGTCATCTGTTTCATGCAGTGGCTTAGGACTGCCAATACCCGCATTGTTCACAACAAAGTTAATCTCGCCAAATTTCGTCAATGTAAAATCAACGATCTGCTTGGGAGCTTCTTTAGCGGTGACATCGGCGGATATGGTAGCAACTCTGTCGCTATTGTTTAGGGCGGCGACCAGGTTATCGAGTTTGTCTTGACTGCGGCCAACACCAACAACGGCCATACCCATGCCATGCATAATTTTCGCGGTCTCCAGGCCGATACCACTGCCCGCGCCGGTAATAATTGCAACTTTCATTGATGCTCTTCCTTATTATTTTAATGACTTATGCGTCGTGCAGTTGAATCAACTGTGTGGACTAAACTTAACCTTGGTTGATCTTGATAGACGCTCATTAACGCTCTTGGTAATTAATTTTCCAAGAACGGGTGCTAAATAATACCCTTGGCTTTTAACTCGGCAATCTCGTCTTCACTCATACCCAACTGGCTGCCTAATATTTCGTCGGTATGCTGTCCTATGGTCGGCGGCGCCGTATAGTCCATAGGCGACCCGGACATATAAGCCAGAGGGCTGGCCAGCATGGTCACCTCGCCGGCCAAAGGATGCGGCACAGTAACCTTCAGTTTGCGATGCTGCACTTGAACATCTTCCCAGACATCGGGCAACTCATTGTACCGGGCTGCAGGTAACCCTATTTTATCCAAGGCCTCTAAGAGATCAGCGCCCTTCCAAGCCATACTCCACTGATTGATAATGGCCACCAATTCATTCCGATTTGTACCACGCTTGGGGTTGGTGTCGAATCGAGGGTCACTAAATAGATCGGGGCGTTCCATCAACTCGGTGAGCAGACGCCAGTGCTCATCGGTCCCAGCGGTAATATAAATGATGCCGTCAGAGCAATTGATAAGATCAGCCGGGCCACCGCCATTGCCACCGTTACCAAGACGCGGCGGCGGGTTACCGGACACCAGGTAGTCTTGCATGATGTGCGAGACCATGGCCACCGAACAATCGAGCAGGGCAACGTCAATGTACTGGCCGAGGCCCGTGCTGTGGCGTTGATTCAACGCGCCTAATATTGCCAACGCTGCATTATGGCCGGTGAATACATCAACCAGACTTGGCCCCGCCTTTAATGGGCCGGCACCGGGCTGACCGGCAGGAATCCCAGTGACGGCCATCATTCCACCTGTTGCTTGAAACAGACCATCGTAGCCTGGCTTCGGTGCCATGGGGCCTGTTTGCCCGTAACCGGTGATCGAGCAATAGATCAGGCGCGGGTTAATGGCCTTAAGGCTTTCATAATCGAGCCCATAACGTGCCAAGTTACCCACTTTGTAGTTTTCAATCAGTACATCGTACTCCGCGACCAGTTTGCGGATCAGCTCTTGCCCTTCTGGCTTGGACAGATTACAGGTAAGTGATTTCTTATTACGGTTGGCCGTGAGATAGAAAGCGGACTCTCTCGTAGGGTTGCCTTCGCTATCTTTGAGGGCTGAGAAGCCGTACATGCGGCCATCGTCTCCAGCGCCAGGACGTTCGATTTTAGTCACATCAGCACCAAGGTCGCCCAGGATTTGACCGCAGAATGGGCCTGCCAACACTCGGGTCAGGTCCAGCACACGTACGCCCTGTAAAGCTCTAGAGTTAGTCATTAAGGTTCCTCTGCCAGATCAGGTATGGCGATTCGGCCACTATCTCTAGCCGTCTTTGCCACATGTTAAACCCGTCGATTATACCTTTTGTGTCGAAGAAGGATCAACAGTGTTGTTCAATAACGCTCTGGAGATCGCTGGCAAATGGCGTATTAGCTGGTGTTGGGGTGTGACGGGAGATTAAAAGCGTTGTCGATGACGGAGTGGTCAGCCAATTATTTTGGGCTGTAGAGGGAAACGGATTTCCAGGGGCGTAAGGCTATCCGGATAATTTAAGACCACAGGCCAGGGTAATCACCCGTACCACGTTGCGAATAAAACCGAGGTTTCAAGCAGTTAATGCAATCTATTTATTAGTGACTATTAATCTACATATAAGATCACCTCGGTTAATGCCTATTTTTTCTATCACTTAAGCACAAGGCGACTTCAAAAGTTTCGCACACCATCAGGCCTCTTGTGTCACTAGCACCGCGCAACAGAGAAAACCAAAAAGCCGGCTTGCCTGTTACTTGACAGCCTTGCAATCAATGCCTGGCCTTGAGAGCCCGAGACAAGAGATCTCGCGCACAGTCATTTATTGTTTCTGCTCGTTCTAGCAAAAGCTAATCGATCATCACTTCGGCATTATCACTGCCATTAACACTACCAAAGTATAAGCTCTCGAGAGGAGAGTACGAATACTGTTCTAGTGCGGTTACAGCTTGAAATCCCTGGCGCAGGCAAATTATCCGATTAAAACGTAGCTATGATAATCGCGCTTTAAAATCGACGTCGTGATGTCGACTGGGCCTACAAACGATAAGCCTTTGGCTAATAAATAAGCCATAAAAAATACAGGCGCATCAAGCCTAGTTACTCACCCCGGGAGTAAAACGAGTTAGTAATAAGTTATTTTGCCCGTGTATTAATATGCGGTTGAAAATTCGTATGACTAACATTGCAACACCCGAATTATCTAAGTGGTTAGATACTGCCCAAAATTAACAATTTAAAGGGAGGGTATTGCTGAAATTTTTATAAGCCTGAAATGATTAGGCTACCCCTCGCTGCCAATCAAGATCTTAAATATGCCTCAACGCCCAGCTACTAATTAGCTCTAACGTCTGCCGGCAGAAAACCTAAACTTAGGGGATTTGGTTCGTTAACCACGCTACCCGAAAATACCATAGCCATCTCGACAATATTTAAATAGAAGCGAGGATTTAAAAAGCGAAAGCTATGTGCCCTGCTCCAGGGCAGATTGATTTAAACAGGTACGGGTTAGGCGGCATCGTATGTGCGGATAAAAAAATTGTTTAACTTTCGAAAAGCAGCGCTGTTTTTTTGGTTAACCAAGTTACCACTCTTTACGGTTCTAATTCGCGATTAGCAAATACAGCGATGGTACAACTCAATCACCAGAAACTAGCCCATAACTCCCCTTTCTATCGCAAAACAGATTGCCGTTGACGTCCCCGGCGTTAGCAGGTTAGCCTTATGTCTAATATTAATTCGTATCGGCGCATATAGTTCTAATGGACACCCTACCCAACCCTACTCCACTGTTTCCCACACTTGCCGAGTTGCGACTCTTTAGAATGGGCGACTATCCAGAGTTACAGGAGTTTTTACAGCAGGATACTTCAATACGCGTAAGCCACTGGCAATGGGCTATGGAGTTCTTGCTCTACATTGGGCGCAATAAATCAGAACACACCTACGTTAGATTTCGCTCAGAGGTGGAGCGATTTTTATTATGGCTCTTTCATGTCAAAAAATTAGCGGTACCGGAATTGCGAAAAAATGACATTCTGGAATATGCGGATTTCTGCTGGCAGCCACCTGAAAACTGGATTTCGTTTTCAGCGGCTGATCGATTTATCTTTATCGACGGCTACCATACCAGTAACAATCTGTGGTGCCCTTTTCGCATCACCAGGCGCAAAGGATCAACGGACCAAAAGCCTTTAAGTAAGCGCCAATATCGACCTTCTCAGGAGAGCCTTCATGCCGCCTTTACCGCTATTTCGGCTTTCTTTAACTATCTTATGAATGAAGAAATCAGTCACGGCAACCCGGCACAAATTGCTAAAAAGGATTGCCGCTATTTTATCGCCGACGCCCAGGTGAAGGAGGTTCGCCGGCTTACCCAGGAGCAGTGGCAGTATGTGCTGGAGGCCGCAGAAACCATGGCCAATAGTGACCCGCTCTTTGAGCGCAATCTCTTTATTATCGCGGCATTAAAGGGGCTATTTTTACGGGTGTCGGAACTCTCTGAACGCAGCACCTGGTCGCCAACTATGAATCACTTCTGGCAGGATGAAGACGGCAACTGGTGGTTAAAGGTGTTTGGTAAGGGCCGTAAATTACGCGATGTTTCAGTGCCCACGCAATTTCTCTCCTATCTGGTTCGCTACCGCCGCTTCCGCGGCCTGGCCGATTTACCAAGCAGCAGCGATTACAATGTTTTGGTTGAGAAAATACGCGGCCAGGGCGGCATGACCACCCGCCATCTGACGCGCTTGGTACAAGAAGTCTTTGACCGGGCCCAACAGACCATGACCAAGGAGAAAGGCCCAGTAGCTGCGGAAAAATTAAAAGAGGCCTCAACTCATTGGTTGCGTCATACCGGTGCCAGCATGGAAGTTGAACGAGGCAGAGCCTTGAAGGATTTATCGGAAGATTTAGGTCACGCCAGTATGGCCACTACGGATACTGTTTATGTTCAAAGCGAACATAAGCGGCGCGCGAAAAGCGGTAAAGATCGCTCTATTTAGCCAAGGGTCTACTACATCGAGCTGTCGGCGCGAACGTAAAGAAACACCGGTAACCCCTCCCCTTTCAGTTCTGTTACCACTAATTGTTTATCGCTGTTATTCAGAAAGCCGCCCAGCTCCACTCGATGGGCGGTATCGAACAGACAGACTTCATCGACTTCCGCTGCTGGCGAATTGGCGATGGATAACCGTGTTTCAGATCGCTGCAGGAGGCAATTACTGGCAAAGGCGGGCTCGTCATCATCGATGGCAATGGTATCGCGCTTTAAGGTGATTTGCTGTTGCCGCTGATTGAAAAGCCAGACGCGATGCAGAATAAAAGCCAACAGCCCCACTTCCAACCCGGCAAAAGGCAATACAACCCAGGCGCCCATAAATGTCCAGAAAGTGGCGATTAGCAGTGAGATAGCGGCAAGTGGAAGAAAGAAAAGTTTAAGTTGGCGGCCATTTGCAGAACGGTTGGGGATGAGTGTTATAACAGTAACATCAGCCTGACGCGCGGTGATAACCATGTTCGCCTCCCGGTAAATAGGTTTGGAGTGTGACGACCTGGGGATATTTACCGTTTGCGAAGTGTACCACTGCAGTTACTACCCGGCACAGACGCCGGGCAGCCTTTCGGACGAGTGGCAATTACTCAGGAATTTGGCCGAACATTTTTACGATACTGGAGAAATCTTTGCGACCATTGGCGGCATCGCCCTCGCGGAATAGGGAGTAGAGGTTGCGAGCCAGGCCGCCGAGTGGAATAGTCGCACTCGATGCTTTGGCGGCATCCACTGCCAGGTTGAGGTCTTTCAGCATCAGGTCGACAAAAAAGCCCCCTTCATAATTGCGGGAGGCGGGTACCGTTTCCATTACGCCGGGATAGGGATTGTACTTCTCCAAAGACCAGTTGCCGCCGGAGCTTTTCAGCATGATGTCCGATAATACTTTGGGATCAAGGCCATTTTTAACCCCCATTTGAATAGCCTCAGAGGTGCCGATCATATGGATTGCCAGCAGCATGTTGTTACAGATTTTAGCTACCGCGCCAGCGCCGACGGCTCCGGCATGGAAGATATTCGCACCCATAACATCAAGCACCGCTTTGGCTCTTTCCACATTTTCGCTGCTGCCGCCGCACATAAACGATAAGGTACCCGCTCCAGCAGCCGCAGTACCACCCGAAACCGGGGCATCGATAAAAGCAATACCCTTGGCTTCGGCAGCCTCGCCAACCTTTTTGGAGTTTTCAGGGGCCACGGTAGAGCAATCAATCACCAGGGCATCCGGTTTTACCACTGACAGAAGGCCGTTTTCCCCTAAATAGACCGCTTCAACGATTTGCCCATTGGGCAGCATGGTAACCACATAATCGGCAGATTTCGCTGCGGCAGATGAGTCAGTAAAGGGCTCACAACCGCCACTTTTGGCAGCATCCAATGCGGCCGGTGAAAGGTCGAACGCATTGACGGTAAATCCGGCCTTGGCCAGATTGACAGCCATCGGGCCACCCATATTACCTAAGCCGATGAAGGCGACAGTTTTGTTATTCATTATGGTTCACCTCTTATAAGTTAAAGATCAGCCAGGGGGTGTTCACCTGACCAGGGCGCAACAAAGTGCTGCGCAATAAACGTATCCGTCACTTCAGCCAATTTTGCCGGGGTAAATTTGGGCGATTTGTCCTTATCGATTAACAAGGCACGAACTCCCTCGGCAAAATTATCTAACTTCATACAGTTACAGGAGAGCACCAACTCCATTTGAAACACCTCTTTCAGCGAAAGGTGTTTACTGGCTTGCAACTGTTCAAATACCAATTTGATGGTCGTCGGACAGCCGTTGGCGAGCGTGCCGGCAGCCCTTTTGAGCCACTCATCATCACCGGAATAGTTAACAATATTGGCCACCACAGCGTCGTTGCTGGCAGCTGTACAAAGTTCGCCAATTATCTCAAAGTGTTGGTGCACTGGTGATTCGGGTTTATCCGCTGCTTGGCTGGCGAGTGCAATCAATTGCGCAGATACCACAGAGGCGGAGTTGCCCTGCCAGTTTGCCGCTTGTAATTTAGAGAGCAGCTCATCCCATTGGCTGTGGTTAAGGAAGTAATCGGCAAGGCCGACAAATTGTGTATCCGCCGCATTAATGGAGGCGCCGGTTAATGCCAGGAACAGGCCCACCTTGCCAGGCATACGATTTAAAAACCAAGAACCGCCAACATCCGGGTAGAGACCAATGGTTACCTCTGGCATGGCCAAGCGGGTTTTTTCCGTTACCACGCGATGGCTGGCGCCCGCCATCAGTCCCAGACCGCCCCCCATAACAATGCCATGGCCCCAGACAACAATCGGTTTGGCGTAGGTGTGAATGAGATAATCGAGGCGGTATTCCTGCGTGAAAAAGAGTTGTGCACGGTTATCTTTCTTAACGGCGGAGTCATGCAGCTGTAGTACATCGCCACCTGCGCAAAAGCCTTTATCGCCACTGCCTCGCAACAGCACGCAGGCTATTGAGTCATCCTCCTGCCAATCGAGCAGCTGATGGTAGAGCATCTCTGCCATTGTCATATTGAGCGAATTAATCGACTTGGGGGCATTGAGCGTTGCCGTGGCAATCTTTTTGCCGCCGGCTGAATTTAGTTCTTCGAAAATAACAGGAGCTTGATCGTCAGTTGTCATCTTGTTTCCAGAGCTTTTTATTCAGCAACAGTTATCGAATTCGTGAAGGATTGTTAACGTACTTCCTGGGTGGCGTTATCTTGCAGTAAACGCCTACCAGTAATTACCCGCATAATCTCGTTGGAGCCTTCCAATATCTGGTGCACCCGCACATCGCGCAGGTAACGTTCAATGGGGTATTCACGCAGGTAACCATAGCCACCATGCATCTGCAAACATTGGTTGCAGACTTCGAAACCGACATCGGTTGCGAAGCGTTTCGCCATTGCACAGTAAACGGTTTTCTCCGGGTGGTTCATATCCAACGCTTGCGCGGCCATATGCACCATCTGGCGGGCGGCCACCAGCTCGGTAACCATGTCAGCCAGACGGAACTGTAACGCCTGATTTTCAGCGATGGGTTTGCCAAATTGCTGGCGGGTGCGGATGTACTCCTGCGTGATATCGATACAGGCTTGCGCGGCACCAACTGAGCAGGCGGCAATGTTGATGCGGCCGCCATCTATACCCTTCATGGCAATTTTAAAACCTTCGCCCTCTTCGCCCAGCAGGCACTCTTTGGGTACCCGTACATTATCAAATGAGATGGCGCGTGTAGGCTGGCTATTCCAGCCCAGCTTCACCTCATTCTTGCCGTATTCGATACCGGGAAGATTCGCGGGAATGGCAAAAGCTGATATTCCCTTGGCGCCGGAATCGGGTGCACCGGTGCGTATCATGGCGACTAACACTTCGGTCGCACCAGCACCGCTGATAAACATCTTACTGCCGTTGATGATGTAGTCGTCACCGTCCAAGCGCGCGCTGGAACGTAGCGAACCTGCATCAGAGCCCGCGTTGGGCTCGGTTAAACAGTAGGAGGCGAGACATTGGCCGCTGGTGAGCTTTTCGGCCCACTCGGATTTGATGGCCTCACTACCCCAGGTACAGAGCATCCAGGTGGCCATGTTGTGGATGGAGATAAACGCCGCCGTGGAGGTGCAGCCACCGGCCAACTCTTCAAGAATAATAGTGGTGTCTAACCGGGAAAGCCCCAAGCCACCGTAGGCCTCTGGTGAGTACATACCGCAAAAGCCTAATTCACCGGCTGCGGCAATCACCTCTCTTGGAAAAATCTTCTCCTCATCCCAGCGGGCTGCCTGAGGAGCCATTTCGCCTCGAGCAAAAGAACGTGCGGCTTCCTGGAAGGCCAGTTGATCTTCGGTTAACTGTAGGCTCATTTTTTTATTCCTATTGCCAGTTGTAAGACAAACTGCTGAAGCTTTTTTGGGCCGAGTGTGGCCGGAACCCCCAAATAGAGGGCTCTAAACAGTCAAATATTGGTGATTGATTAAGCGTTGCCTGAGGTAAAAATTGTGGGGTTGGCAGCAACACTGCCAACCCCACTAACTTTGAATTACTTCAGGTGGATGGTCATGTTTGGACCACTGGCGATATCGTCTTCAAACCAACGCTGAGTAACGGTTTTTGCACGGGTATAGAAGCGCACCGCTTGTTTGCCGTAGGCGTGGTGATCACCGAAGAAGGAGTTTCTCCAGCCGGTGAACGAGAAGAACGGCAGAGGTACCGGAATGGGCACGTTAACACCGACCATGCCGACTTGAACTTCATGCTGGTATTTACGTGCGGCGGCGCCAGAAGAGGTAAAGATAGAGGTGCCGTTACCAAACGGGCAATCATTTACCAGTTTCAATGCGTCGTCCAGGGTTTCTGCCTCAACCAAACACAATACCGGGCCAAAGATCTCGTCTTTGTAGATATCCATCTCTGGTGTTACATCGGCAAAAACGGTTGGGCCAACCCAGTTGCCATCCGGGAAGCCTTCGACAGTGCAGTCACTGCCATCCAACAGACAGGTAGCGCCCTGCGCCTTGCCGTTGGCGATGGCATCGATAATACGCTGTTTGGACGCCGGGCTGATCTGTGGGCCGTAGGAGGCGTGAGGATCTTTCCAGTGACCGGGGCGAATAGAGCCAAAGGCTTTAACCAGGTCATCTTTCCATTCACGGGCTTCGCCCACCAACACCGCTACAGAGATGGCCATACAGCGCTGGCCAGCGGCACCACAAGCGGCACCCATCAGGTTGTTAATAACCTGCTGTTTTTGAGCGTCTGGCATGATGACCATATGGTTTTTAGCACCTGCCAGCGCTTGTACGCGTTTCATGGCACCGGTGCCGGTGCTGTAGATGTGTTTGGCCACAGGTACAGAACCAACAAAGGAGACTGCGGCAACGTCTGGGTGAGTCAACAGCTGATCAACCTGGTGACGGCCACCGTGTACCAGTTGTACCACACCTTTTGGAGCGCCCGCCTCTTCAAACAACTGGATTAAGCGCATTGGAGTGATTGGATCCTGCTCCGATGGCTTCAGGATGAAGGTATTACCACAGGCAATCGCCAGCGGGAACATCCACAGCGGAATCATAGCTGGGAAGTTAAACGGGGTGATACCTACACAAACACCGACTGGGTGTAGATGTGAGAATGTATCGATTTTGGTGGCAACGTTCTGTACAGTCTCGCCCATCAGGGTTGGGGCAATATTGGCTGCCTGCTCGACCACCTCGATTCCGCGCCAAACATCGCCTTTGGCATCTTCAAAGGTTTTACCCAATTCTTGGGAAATGATTGTGGCCAACTCGTCCTGGTGTTGCTTCAGCAGATCCTGATATTTCAGCATAATGCGGGAGCGCGTAGGAACAGGCACATCCTTCCAGGCTTCGAAGGTCTCTTTGGCACTGGCTACGGCTGCGTTCACTTCGCCTTCGGTCGCGAATGGAACTTTGGTTAAAACGTTTTGAGTGGCTGGATCAGTTACATCCAGAGTCTCTGTCGCTTGGCTGGCAACCCATTCACCGCCGATGAACAGAGGCATTACCTCTGGAAATTGACTACCCTCGGCATCAATGAAGGTTAAGTTGGACATGTGAAATCCTCTTGTATTTATTACGCAAATGCATGTAAGCAGTTACAGGGCCATTTAAACATAGGCAATAAGCCCTGCAAATTGACGAAATTGCCAATTACATGGATTATATTGCCGCCAACATAAAAATAGAAATCTGTATTAGTATGGCCGGAAACTCAGACAGCACCAACCACGACGATCGGCTCACCTCGCACTGGCCCCTACCGGATAACGGGGTGCGCCAGATTACGCCAAAACCCCTTTTAAAACAATTAGCTACGCATCCCCTGGCGTCTGACCTACATCCGTTGGCCATGGGTTTTTACCCTCAAGCCCAGCAACATAGTATGCAAAGACCAGAGCATATTACCTATCTATTGATTTATTGTGCGGCTGGCGCTGGCGAGCTGATGCTGGAGCAAACAGACCATAAAGTACAAGCGGGCAACCTGATTCTACTGCCGCCAGGCTATGCCCACGACTACCGGGCCGATAGCCAAAAGCCTTGGAGTATCTATTGGGTTCACTTTGATGGAAAGCTGGTGGAGAATTACATAAAACAGATGTTTGGCGACTCAATCATCCTAAATATTGGCCTGCAGGCGAGTGTGAAAAGCCATTTTGAGCTGCTGTTTGAGATGCGCAGCAGAGGCCTGACGCTCGCCAATTTCCTCTGTATTGCCAGTAGTTTGAAATCGCTGTTTTTGCATCTGGCTTACTTGGCTCAACTTCCCAGTCAGGAGGGCTCGCTCAACCACTCTTTGCGCCCTGCCCTCATCTATATGCGGGCAAATATCCATCAGGAAATCAACCTCGACCACCTGGCCGAACTATGCCACCTATCAAAGTTTCACTTCGTTCGTAAATTCAAAGCCTACACAGGCTACGCACCGATACAGTATTTCATTCAATTGAAAATGGAACACGCTTGTCTGTTACTGGATAACAGTACCGACCCCATAAAGCGTGTGGCCAGTAGGCTCGGCTACCAGGATCCGCTCTATTTTTCCAGGCTGTTTAAGCAGATGCTGGGCGTCTCACCCAGTCAATACCGCTCTTTGCACAGCGCTTAGTTCATCGCTTGGGCGCTACTGTAAACGGCATACGTAATAAGGCCGGCAAGTTATTGGCTATCGCCTCTGTTCGGACGTAATCAAGGCCTATTCTCATACCAGCCAGCCCAGCTTGTGGCTTAGGCAGGTAAGAGCGAAAAAAACGATCCCAAAAGCTCAAAAAGAAACCAAAGTTACTGTTGCTCTCCCGCCACAGATCGGAGTGATGGACTCGATGCATCGCCGGCGTTACTACCACCAGGCGAATCCTGGCGTCTAACCAGCCCGGCAGTTTGATATTGCTGTGGTTAAAGAGCGCCGAGCTATTCAATAACACTTCAAAAACGACCACCGCCATGGGTGGTATACCTAGTAATATAATTGCGGCAATCTTTATTAACATGGAGAGCACAATTTCGAACGGGTGAAAGCGGATTCCCGTGGTGACATCGTAGTCGAGGTCGGCATGGTGCACCTGGTGCAGGCGCCATAACCAGGGTAACCAATGAAATATTCTATGCTGCCAGTAAAGCGTTAAATCGAGCAAAACTATGGAGCAGAACATAGCAATCGGCACACTCACATTGGCGCTGTTGAATAGACCGACTTGGTGTTTTTGGCAGAAAAGCGCTACACCGCTGCCGGCGATTGGCAGCGCCATCCGCAAAACGACGCTATCAGTCACCAGCAAAAGGAGGTTGTTAATCCAACGACATCCTTTATTGAGCGATAGCGCCTGAAGTGGTGCCACCAGCTCCCACAGCGCCATCAGCACAAACGTCGCGAGGAATATGGCCAGCCGCACAGCAGATTCATGACTAACTAGCCAGGTTGAATCATTCATAGTACGTCAAATGCGTTTTACGAGCGGATAACTTCACTAACCTCACGCATGGTCACCCACTCTTCAGCGCTGGTTGGATGAATACCTAACGTGGAGTCGAAATGTGCTTTGGTGGCACCGGCCTTGATGGCAATCCCCAAACCCTGAATGATCTCTCCCGCTTCAGAACCGACCATATGCGCGCCAATAATTTTATCGGTCTCGCCATCGACCAGCAGCTTCATAAAGGTGCGTTCATTATGGTTACCCAATGTTAACTTCATTGGTTTAAAACTGGAGCGGAACACCTTAACAACCTTGTAATTTGCTACTGCCTCCTCCTGGGTTAAGCCTACAGTGCCGATATTGGGTTGGGAAAAAACCGCTGTGGGAATATTTTGGTAATCGATCTGTTTTTGTTGTTCGCCGTAGAGATGATCGACCAATACCATCGCTTCTGCCAAAGCAACTGGCGTTAGGGCCACACGATCGATGACATCGCCGATGGCATAAATTGAAGGCTCTCGTGTTTGAAAGTTTTGGTCGACAACAATCGCTCCATTGCTATCGAGCTCGACCTGGGTATTTTCCAGGCCAAGCCCAGTGGTTTTCGGGGTGCGGCCGGTGGCATACATGACACAGTCGACCACCGTGCTGCGGCCGTTATTAAATTCAACCTGTAACGAGCCGTCATCGAGTTTCTCAATCGCGCTGATTTCTGTCTCAAACAGGAGATCGATGCCTTTGTGTGGTAGCTGCTCTGCAAGAAATTCACGAACCTCACCGTCAAAACCCCTTAAGAAAAGCGGCCCACGATAGGCGAGTTGGGTTTTAGCGCCCAGCCCATTGAAGATACCGGCAAATTCAACGGCGATATAACCACCGCCCACCACCAGAACGCGGCTTGGAAACTCCTCCAGGTAGAAGGCCTCGTTGGAGCTGATCACCCAGTCATTGCCGGGAAAGTCGGGAATATAGGGCCAACCACCAACACAAACCAAAATCCGTTCTGCAGTGACTGTTTCCCCATTGATTAACACAGAGTGAGCGTCCAACAGGGTGGCGCGACCGTTAAATAGCTTCACTCCTGAGTTGTCGAGCAGACGTTGATAGATACCATTTAATCGTTCGATTTCCCGGGTTTTATTGTCGCGCAGGGTGGGCCAATCAAAGCTGAGATTATCAACACTCCAACCGAAGCCGCGGCCGATATCAACCTCTTCGGGTAGGTGTGAACCATAAACAAATAGCTTTTTCGGCACGCAACCGACGTTGACACAGGTACCACCGAGAAACAGCTCCTCAGCCACTGCCACGCGTATGCCCTGGCTGGCAGCGGTGCGGCTTGCTCTTACCCCACCAGAGCCAGCGCCAATCACAAAAAGGTCGAAATCGTATCGCGACATAGAATTTACAGCCCCCAAAAAATTGGGACTATTCTACGCTGATCAGACTAGCGTGTGTAAACTGCGGCCTGGCCAAGCCACGATCCGATCGGCGGCTGACTCAAGCAGGGCTAATAGCTGGGGATAAATAGGCTGGCGTGGTTAGGCGTTAAACTTTTATATCGACGGAATTACGCTTGCGGCGATCGCGACCGGAGCGCAGCTCAAGAAACTCACGGGGCGAGCCTTGGCGTCGCTCCTTGCCGGAACGACGCTCCACTTTGGGGTGGGAGACAGGTAGTGGTGATTTGGTCGGATTGCTGGGGGCAATCGGATTGGTCGCATGAGCCTGTTCCACCGCCGGCGTCTTCCGGGTCTCCTTAGTGGGTGGAGTGTAGATACGCTTGTTGTGAATAGGCTCCATAACGCCTGCGACCTCTAGACTCTAAATTGCAAGGCCACCTGCTGTAGCTGATCCGCCAACTGCTGCAAGCTGGTACTCAGGTTGTTTACCCGGTCGGTACTCTGCTCGGCCACCTCAGAGGCATCGCGCATACTCAAAACATTCTGCTGTATATCGTTAGCAAAACGCTGCTGGGTTTCGGTTGCATGGGCTATTTGTTGGTTCATGTCAGTAATCGAGGTTACCTTGGCGGTAATCGCCTGTAATGATGCTCCGGTTGCCCCGGCTTGATCAACACTCTTCTGAGCCTGCTCTTTACCGTGCGCCATCACCTGCACTGCTGACTGCGCCGCCGACTGGAGCTGCTCAATCACTTTTTGGATCTCGTGGGTGGACTCCTGAGTCCGTGATGCCAAGGTGCGAACTTCATCGGCCACTACTGCGAAACCGCGCCCCTGCTCTCCCGCCCGCGCAGCCTCAATAGCCGCGTTCAACGCGAGTAGGTTGGTTTGCTCGGCAATACCTTTAATCACATCCAGAATACCGCCAACACTTTCGGTGTCGGCTTCCAGCTGAACGATCACCTCAGCGGCGCGCTCCACCTCGGCGGCCAGATCATTAATAGTTACTACCGTATTCTGCACAATGGAGAGCCCCTCTTTCGCTTCCATATCGGCGTCAGAGGCAGCTTGTGCCGCGGAGCCCGCGTTATTGGCAACGGCATTGACGCTGCCCAACATCTCATCCATGGCTGAGGAGACAATATTGGCCGATTGCGACTGGCGCTGAGAGACTTGAGACGTTTCCGAGGAGACCGAATTGAGGTCTTGGGCAACCGAGGTCAGCGGTGGAATTACGCGTACAACTTCACCGATAGTGCCATGCAGCTTCTCAACAAAGACGTTAAACCACTGCACCAGCTCACCCACTTCGTCTTTAGTGGAGCGTGGTAGCCGTTGGGTTAGGTCTCCCTCGCCTTCGGCGATATCTTTCAGGGAGCGAATAACCTGCTCAATACTACCGGTGACCAGGAGTGCCACACTAAAACCAATCACAACCAGAGCGGTAATGGTAATGCCGCCAATGATCATGCCCATGGTGAGGTTATCTGTCTGAGCTTCATTCACCGTTTTGATGGTATCGGAAAAGGTGGTTAACGCTTTTTCGCGGAAATCCCGCAGATTGGCGTTGGCAAGATCGCCCAAACGGGATTTCTCGTCG
This sequence comes from Halioxenophilus sp. WMMB6, assembly GCF_033283405.1. Taxonomy (NCBI): domain Bacteria; kingdom Pseudomonadati; phylum Pseudomonadota; class Gammaproteobacteria; order Alteromonadales; family Alteromonadaceae; genus Halioxenophilus; species Halioxenophilus sp. WMMB6. Next base: position 532,753 of record NZ_JAWMQR010000001.1, on the reverse strand, counting down.
GCCAAATCGGCCAATTGATTAAAATCGACAGTACCGTCAATCATAGAGCTGGTGAGCGCTGCGGATTTTTCGAAGTAGTTATTGACGGAGCGTCGCACGGCGGCGATATCTGAGGTAAACCCAGGGTTTAACTCATTTTGCTTATCGAGGTTGGCATTCAGATCCGTCACCGATTTGCGGGCAAGTTTCAGCATCTCATGCTCACCGGTACTGGCCGCATTGCCCATTAGCTCATTTGCCCGATCCAGCAGCACAATATTGCTGTTAGCCATCTCCAGCATGGGAAAATGAACCGAACGGACCTGCTCTAATCGCTGATTATTGGCTTTACCTGTGTTAACAATCAGCCCCAGAAACACTAGGAAGCCGACAGTCCCCACTAAGGCCACTGAAAGAATCTTGTACTTAATACGTAGGCTACCGAGCCAATTCATTATATTTATCCTCGCAATCGCTTTGGTATTGCATAGCTAATGTAGAGTGCGGCTTTGGGACACTTTGCTCCAAAAGCTGTTTTCTATCGGTTTATAGATCGGCAGGTAGGTATAAATCTTTATGGCAGCAGAAAATTTTGTCATTAGCCGGTCTAGCACAACCCGCAGCGGATACTATGTATTGCTAATAGCCTAGTTCAGATCCCTGGAAAAACTAGGCGCCAACAGGGAATTAACCGCCAGCCGTGGCTGACTAGGGAGTGAACGGATAGCCGAGCGGATTGCGTGTTTTCTGATCAGGATTTGGCAAGCAGCGCGTGTAATTTGACCACATCACCAATAATGATAAGTGTGGGCGCCGAGATAACAGTAGTAGCTAGTAGGTCTTCTACATTAGCCAGGGAGGATATATGGATCTTTTCTTGCGGGGTTGTGCCCTTTTCAATCACGGCAAGCGGGGTATCTGGCGAGCGCCCCATACTGATCATGGTCGCGGCAATTGTGGTTAAACCCACCAGCCCCATATAAAAAACCAGGGTTTGATTGGGCGAGCGTAGTGCCTCCCAATCCAGGTTGATTGAGCCATCCTGCAGATGGCCGGTGATAAACCTTACTGATTGGGAGTAGTCGCGGTGCGTTAGGGGAATGCCTGCGGAAGCGGCACAGCCGGAGGCGGCAGTAATGCCGGGGATAACCTCAAATGGAATCTCAGCCGCTGCCAGCTGCTCCAGCTCTTCACCACCGCGGCCAAAGATAAAGGGGTCGCCCCCCTTGAGCCGAACAGTGAATTTACCCTTCAGGGCGTAATCGACAAGCAGTTGGCCGATATCCGTCTGAGGCACACTGTGATCCGCACGGCGCTTACCAACATAAACCTGAGTGGCGCTTTCAGGCAGCAACGTCATGATCTCGGGCGAGACCAAACGATCGTAAAGTACCACTTCAGCGGCCTGCAAAACCCGATACGCTTTGAGCGTTAGCAGTTCTGGATCGCCAGGCCCGGCTCCCACCAGGAAAACCTTGCCAAGTTTTGGCCTGTTGCTCGCGTCAGTGGTCATTGCTCACTAGCTTGCCTCAATTACTGTTTTACCGCCCAGGTAGGGTTGCAGAACTTCGGGAATGGCAATGCTGCCATCGGCCCGTTGGTAGTTTTCCATCACCGCAATCAAGGTGCGCCCCACCGCCAGGCCGGAGCCGTTCAGGGTATGCAGCAATTCGGGCTTACCGGTCTCTTTGTTGCGGTATCGGGCCATCATGCGGCGCGCCTGGAAATCCCGGAAGTTACTGCAGGAGGAGATTTCACGGTATTTCTCCTGGGATGGCAACCAGACCTCAATGTCATAGGTGCGCGCAGCGGAAAAGCCGATATCGCCACCACACAGAATTACCGTGCGATAAGGCAAACCCAGCGCTTGTAGAATAGCTTCAGCGTGGCCGGTTAGATCCTCTAGCGCCTGATCAGACTCTGACGGCCGAACAAATTGCACCATCTCCACCTTCTCGAACTGGTGCTGACGAATCATGCCGCGGGTATCGCGGCCATAGGCGCCGGCCTCACTGCGGAAACAGGGGCTGTGGCAGACATACTTAAGTGGCAGGCTGCCCTCATCGACGATTTCACCGCGCAGGGTGTTGGTGACCGGGACCTCGGCGGTTGGAATCAAATAAAACTCACGATCGTCGGTCAGTTTAAAGAGATCCTCTTCAAACTTAGGCAACTGTCCGGTGCCGAACAGGGAGTCCTGATTGACGATGTAGGGCACGTAGATCTCTTGATAACCGTGGCAATCCTGGTGGGTATTAAGCATGAATTGGGTTAGTGCCCGCTGCAGTCGGGCCAGGCCACCCCTCATCACCGCAAAGCGGGAGCCAGTCAGCTTGGCGGCACACTCCAGGTCGAGTTGGCCCAATTGCAGCCCCAGGTCGACATGGTCTTTTACCTCGAAGTCGAAACTCTTCGGCTCGCCCCAGCGACGAATTTCGATGTTGTCATCTTCGCTGTTGCCATTGGGTACTTCGTCGTCGGGGATATTGGGAATACCGGCCAGTAGAGTGTCCAGCGCGCTCTGCACTTCGCCCAGTGCCTGCTCCGCGCTCAGAAGTGACGCCTTAAGCGACTCCACTTCCGCCAACAGAGGTGCAATGTCCTCCCCTTTCGCCTTGGCTTGGCCAATGCTCTTAGAACGGCTGTTGCGTTCCTGTTGCAGGGATTCGGCCGAGAGCTGTAACTCACGCCGGCGGCCCTCAAGGGATTCAATCAGCTGGGCATCGAGTACGAAGTGGCGTTTTTTAAGCTTCTCAGCCACCTCGGCTGGGTTGGTACGAACGTATTTGGCATCTAACATAATGAATCTGTTTCAGTTTGAAAATTATAGGATCCGGGCGGTAGACCAGAGCCCCATGGCGCTGGCGGCGATACAGGCCAGTAAGGTGCTACCCGCGTAGGTAATGGCCAATAGCCCCTGCCCCCGCTGCAGTAGGTTTACCGACTCAATCGAAAAGGTTGAGAAGGTGGTTAAGGCGCCCAGAAAGCCCGTCATTAACAGGATTCGCCACTGGTGCGACCACAGCGCCTTCTCCACGATAATGACGTACAGCACGCCAATGCAAAACGAACCTAACACATTAACCAACAACGTGGACCAGGGGAATCGGCCAGGGATTACTGGCAACCAGTAGGTGCTGATTCCGAAACGGGCCATGGCCCCCATGGCGCCACCTAGCGCTACCGCTAACCAAGCCAAGGCATCACTCCTTTGGTTGCTATGGGTTTAATCTTGCTCATTAGGTTCATTGGCCTGTTGTCCGTATCGCTGCCGCGGGCTGTTTTGGTTAAGTGCCCGCAGATACTGCAGTTTTTCCCCGATTTTAATCTCCAGACCACGCGCTGGCGGGTTGTAGTACCGGCTCTCCCGCAGGGGTTCAGGAAAGTAATTCTCACCGGCGGCAAAGGCCTCGGGTTCATCGTGGGCATAGCGGTAACCATCGCCAAAGCCCTGCTGTTCCATCAATTTCGTTGGTGCATTACGTAGATGATAGGGAACCTCGTATGAGGGCTGGCTTTTTATATCGGCCCTCACCGCATTGAATGCGTTGTAGACGGCGTTGCTCTTGGCCGCGCAGGCCAGGTAGGTAACCGCCTGGGCAATCACCAGCTCACCCTCCGGACTACCCAGGCGTTCTTGTGCCAACCAGGCGTTCAGGGCTATCTCCAGAGCGCGCGGGTCAGCATTGCCGATATCCTCGCTGGCCATGCGCACCAAGCGCCGGGCAATATACAAGGGGTCACAGCCACCATCAAGCATTCTGGCGAACCAGTAGAGCGCTGCGTCTGGGTCGCTGCCGCGCAGAGATTTGTGCAAAGCGGAGATTTGGTCGTAAAAGAGATCTCCCCCCTTATCAAAACGGCGTACATCGGATGAGAGCACCTCGTTGAGCAACGCTAGGTTGATCTCCCGCTCCGATTCCCCCAAAAGATCGCTGCACATCTCCAACAGGTTGAGCAGCATTCGAGCATCACCCTGAGCTGCCACTATCAACCGTTGACGGGCGTCGGCGGTTATTGTCAGCTGCTGTGTGCCGAGGCCACGCTGGTGGTCTGTCAACGCCTGTTGCAGCAGGCCGCTGAGATCGTCTTCGGTGAGGCTTTTAAGCAGATAGACGCGGCAGCGGGACAGCAACGCGTTGTTTAATTCGAAGGATGGGTTCTCGGTAGTGGCACCAATCAAAACGATGCTGCCATCCTCCACATGGGGCAGAAAGGCGTCCTGCTGAGACTTGTTAAAGCGGTGCACCTCATCGACAAACACCACCGTCGATTGGCCTCGGCCAGCACGCCGCTGTTTGGCCATCTCTACCGCCGCCCTCACCTCTTTCACACCCGCCAGCACTGCGGAGAGCGGTTCGAAATAGGCTCCGGAGGATTCCGCAATGGTGTGCGCCAGCGAGGTTTTACCTACCCCTGGCGGCCCCCAAAGAATCATGGAGTGCAGTTTGTCACAGGCCAACGCCTTGCGCAGTGGCTTGCCCTCTGCCAACAGATGCTGTTGACCAACATACTCCGCCAGTGATCTTGGCCGCATTCGCGCCGCCAGCGGTTGGTGCTCGTTTTCCTGCTGATCGAACAGAGATTGGGTCATTGTCCGCTATTCGTCATAGAAGACATCAGCGCCTTCTGGTATTTGAAACTTAAATTGTGCTTCGTCTTGAGTGGTGAGGTCACGACGACCGACAAACTCAAACTGAGTGACCGTTTTTGAAGCATCTTGAACGTGCATGGCCACCAATTGGCTACCGTCGAATACCAAATCGATGTTAGTTAGTGAGCCTGGGGCCAAGGGGCGAAGACTAAACACCTGCTGGCTGCCAGTGGCAGCACCCGATTGAATGGAAAATTCGCTGCCTAATAGGTCGAAATCACCGCTCAAAATACGAATGGGCAGTTGATCTTTCTGGCCGGAGGCGGGCTTGATGGTAACCTGTTCCAAATCTGGGTCGTAGAGCCAGATGGTTTGGCCGTCCGAGACCAACAACTGCTCGTAAGGCGCAGAGGTACGCCACATAAACTTGCCGGGCTGCTGGATGGCAAAAGTCCCTTCCGACGACTGGATAACAGCGTCGCTGGCATCTTTGGTTATCTGTTTGAACTGGCCGGTGGAGCTGGCTAAGGGCTCGAGCAGTTCGATCAATCTTTGTTGTTCGCCACCAGCACTGGTAAACGAACTCACAACCGCCAATAGCATGCCTATGAAAGAGGGCCATAACTTCATATTAGAATTAACTCACTTAGTGTTTGGGGGGCGGCGGTGCCAACACCTGCCGGTTGCCGTTGGGGCCCATGTCGCTCACCACACCGGCAGCCTCCATGGTTTCAATTAGACGGGCAGCCCGGTTATAACCAACGCGCAGTTTACGCTGCAGGGAGGAGATAGAAGCCTTGCGCGACTCCGTTACGAATTCAACAGCTTCGTCGTAAAGAGGGTCAGATTCCGCATCTTCGTCATCGCCACCTTCCGTGGCCAAGCCCGGTACCGGAATACTGTTGGCGCTCTCATCGACGATTTCGTCCAAATAGTTGGGGCTGCCCCGGCGTTTCCAATCCTCAACCACCTTATGCACTTCGTGATCATCCACAAATGCACCGTGTACCCGAACTGGAACGCCGCTACCGGGAGGCAGATAGAGCATATCGCCATGGCCGAGCAGCTGCTCCGCCCCGCCCTGGTCGATAATCGTACGGGAGTCGATCTTGGAGGAGACCTGGAAGGCCATACGCGTCGGTACGTTGGCTTTAATCAGGCCGGTAATCACATCCACTGATGGTCGCTGGGTGGCGAGTATCAGATGGATACCGGCCGCCCGGGCCTTTTGCGCGATTCGGGCAATGAGCTGTTCTACCTTCTTACCGACAATCATCATCATGTCGGCAAATTCATCAATAACCACCACGATATAAGGCAGGGTCTCCAGGTCTGGAGCGGTAGCCTCTTCGGCACCCGGTTCGTAGTGCTCCTCCGGCTTGAATAGAGGGTCTTTAATGGGTGTGCCGGCCTTGATGGCATCCTCGACCTGGCGGTTGTACCCGGCAATATTGCGCACGCCCAAAGCCGCCATCAACTTGTAGCGGCGCTCCATCTCACCCACACACCAACGCAGGCCGTTGGCGGCGTCGTTCATATCGGTGACCACAGGGGTCAGTAGATGTGGGATACCCTCGTAGACCGAGAGTTCCAACATTTTCGGGTCGACCAGAATCAACCGCACCTCTTCGGGCGACGATTTGAACAGCAGGCTTAACAGCATCACATTAACGCCGACCGACTTACCAGAGCCGGTGGTACCGGCAACCAGCAGGTGGGGCATCTTGGCTAAATCGGCGATAACCGGCTCACCCGCGATATCCTGCCCCAAAGCCAGCGATAGCGGCGACTTGGCCTTATCGTATTTGCTGCTCTCCAACACCTCGCTTAGGCGTACCATCTGGCGCTGCTCATTGGGTATCTCAATACCCACCACCGATTTGCCGGGAATAACCTCCACCACCCGTACGCTGATAACGGCCAGAGAGCGTGCCAAATCTTTCGCCAGATTGGTGATGCGAGCAGCTTTAATGCCCGGTGCCGGCTGCAGCTCAAAGCGGGTGACCACCGGCCCTGGCATCACCGCGACCACCTCGGCGCTGATGCCGAAGTCCTGCAGTTTAAGTTCCAACAGCTTACTCATTGCGGTCAGTGACTCTTCCGAGAAACCCTTACGCTCATCGTGATCTGCTGGGTCCAACAATGAAATAGCTGGCAATTCACCGACCACTGGTTCGTTGAAGAGCGTCGCCTGCTTCTCTTTCTGCACCCGTTCGCTGGGCTTGGGTTTAGGCTTGGGCGGGGTAATAGCGATAGGCTCGGCTTTTTCCAGTGCCTGCTTACGTTTGGCACGGCTCTCCTGGCGCTCTTGCACAGCGGCAGCGGCTATTTCACGCTCGGTACGTATTTCACGCTTGTGCTCACGCTTAGTCCGAAAGTGTGCGATGGTTTTCAGCACCCCGGCCCCGATGGACTCCATCACCTTCAGCCACGAGAGATCGGTAAAAACCGTCAAACCGAACAGAAACAGCGCCACCAGAATGAGCGTGCCACCTATGAAGCTGAAAGCGGACTCAATGGATTGGCTGACGGTGGCGCCAAGAATGCCGCCATTGGAGAGCGGCAGAGAGCTGGAATCGAGGCCAAACTTGAGCGAAACCAAACCGGTTCCCGCTACCATAACCACTGCCAAGCCGATCAAACGCAGGGCAAACAGTACCCAATCGAACTCCGGAGCCTCTCTTTTGCGGTTGACCAAAATCCGCCATATACGCACGGCAATCAGTGCGGGGAACAGATAGGCGATATAGCCAAATAACAGGTAGAAGACATCCGCTAGCCAGGCGCCAATCGCCCCACCCGCATTATTGATATTGCCGCCGCTCCCGGTACTGGTCCAACCGGGGTCAGTAGCGTCGTAGGTTACCAGAGCCAATACCAGAAAAAGGCACAATGCCACCAGGATCACCAGCACACCCTCGGTAAGGATGCGACGCAACTTGTGTGCCCCGGTGGTGAAGCCTGACTCTGTCTCTGCTTGTGTCAAATGGAGTCTCCAGTACTCAACTAGCTTATGGCCAAGTATGGCCAACTGATTAGGTAATGCGGCCGAATAGACCTACATCGAGGGGGCGGTCCGCCAACCTTTGAAAATAGCCCACTGCGCCTCCGGTTGGAGAGTCGAGCTGGCTAGCAGTTCACTCAGAGCGCCGCCCATCGATTTACGAAATGCAATTGCAAGGCTATTTTTAATTGCTTGCCACTATGCAAATGATAGATCAAGATAATTTTGAGTCGAACAGACCAATGCCCTATTATCTGTCGTCACCAAATTATTGCAAAGCCTGACAGACCAATCAAAGAGAAAAAACCTTTATAAACCATAGAGTTTGTGACAGTAATTCAACCAAACTGTTAAGAATCAAGTCATCTCAATCGGTCTGATCATCCAACCTTATTAACCATTTACTGTTCAAATTACGTCAAAGGTCTAGAAATGAGTGAAGCGAAACATCACCAATTGATCATCCTAGGCTCCGGCCCGGCTGGTTATACAGCCGCTATCTATGCAGCTCGCGCAAATCTTAAGCCCGTAGTTATTACCGGTATGCAGCAAGGTGGGCAACTTACCACCACCACCGAGGTCGAGAACTGGCCAGGCGGCCGCCATGATCTGCAGGGCCCTGACTTGATGATGGAGATGCAGGCCCATGCTGAGCGTTTTGATACAGAGATTGTCTTTGACCATATCGAAGAGGTTGACCTCTCCGTTCGCCCTTTCATGTTAAAGGGCTCGGACTCTTACACTTGTGATGCTCTTATCATCTGTACCGGCGCCTCTGCCCAATATTTGGGTCTGCCCTCAGAAGAGGCTTTTGCCGGCCGCGGCGTTAGCGCCTGTGCCACTTGTGATGGCTTCTTCTACCGGGACCAAAAGGTTGCGGTAGTTGGTGGCGGCAATACCGCCGTAGAGGAGGCTCTCTATCTATCAAATATCTGTGCTGAAGTTACTCTGATTCACCGCCGTGACTCTCTCCGCTCTGAGAAAATACTGCAAGATAAACTGCTGGCCAAAGCAGAAAACGGCAACGTTCGCTTAGAGTGGAACCAAACGCTGGATGAAGTGCTGGGTGATGATCAGGGTGTTAATGCGTTGCGCCTGAAAAGCACCAAGGACGACAGCAGTAAAGAGATACCTGTGAGCGGCGTCTTTATCGCCATTGGCCATAAGCCCAACACCGACATTTTCCAAGGCCAATTGGATATGGACAACGGCTATATTAAAGTGAAAAGCGGCTCCGCGGGCTTTGCAACAGTAACCAGTGTGCCTGGTGTTTTTGCGGCGGGTGATGTTGCCGACCAGGTATATCGCCAAGCTATTACCTCAGCCGGTGCCGGTTGTATGGCTGCTCTGGACGCTGAAAAATATCTCGACGGCCTGGAGTAACCAGCGCGGGGGCAAGGTTGCTCTTGCCCCCTCCCTTTTGGCATCAGCCTATTCGGAAGCTGCAAATCAGTGGTCAACATACCCTGGCTCGACCGAGCCGATATCGAATTCCCCAATACCGACTACGCCCTTACCTTACCCAATGGATTACTGGCAGCTGGAGGCGATCTCAGCAGTGCTCGTCTGGTAAGAGCCTACTCTCTCGGCATCTTTCCCTGGTATAACGAAGGTGAACCCATTCTCTGGTGGAGCCCCAACCCCCGCTGTGTCGTTTTCCCGCAACAGGCGCACTGTTCCAAGAGCTTGGCTAAACTGATTCGCAAAGGTGAATACCGGGTTACCTACGACCAAGCTTTTGCTGAGGTTATTCACCAGTGTGGTGAAACACGCCGACACGCCCAGGGCACCTGGATAACAGAACAACTCAAGCAGGCGTATATAAACTTGCACCAGTTGGGCTACGCCCACAGTGTTGAAGTTTGGCAGGATGAGCGTCTGATTGGTGGCCTGTATGGTATCGCCATGAACAAGATTTTCTATGGAGAATCGATGTTCAGTCTGGAAGCCAATGCCTCCAAATTCGGCTTCATCACGCTTGCGACCAAACTGCAGGAACTTGATTACAAGTTGATCGACTGCCAGGTAACCTCCAACCACCTCCTCTCACTTGGTGCCTGTGAAATAGATCGAGGGCAATTTGAGTCGATTATTGGCGCCAAACAACGCTTTGCAGGCTTGCCAAAACCCGGTAATCTGATTTGAAGCCACGAATTTAGGCTCAGGTAGCCTGGATATTGCTTGTAAATGGAGTGGTGAAATAGGATTAAGTCGCTAATCGGGATATAGATGTGACTACCATCGCAAATTTACGCCTTTTCGCAACACACCCTCACGCCTGCAGCTATTTAGAGGATGAAATAGCGACTACCCTTTTTGTCGACCCGGATGCCAGCATCAATAAAAAGGTCTATAGCCAGCTCTCGGAGGTGGGTTTCCGGCGTAGTGGACAGCACCTTTACCGGCCGGACTGTACCGGGTGCACCGCGTGCATTCCCGCGCGTATCCCAGTAGCGCTTTTCCGCGCCAACCGTCAGCAAAAGCGCTGCGCCAAGCAAAACTCCGACCTGCAGCTAAAGGTGATAAACGATATCAATGCGGCTGAGTACTATGATCTGTATCAACACTACATTAACGTGCGCCATATCGATGGTGACATGTACCCACCCAGCCGCCAGCAGTATCACTCTTTTCTTACTTCAGAGTGGGGGGTAACCCGCTATCTTGAAATGCGGCTTGATGGCAAACTCGTGGCCGTTGCTGTCATCGACCTATTGGATAACGGTCTCTCGGCGGTCTATACGTTTTTTGACCCGGATATGCAGCACCGTAGCCTAGGCACCTATGCAGTACTGGCCCAAATTAAAATCGCCCTAGAAAGCGGTTTACACCATGTTTACCTTGGTTATTGGATTAAAAACTGCCGCAAAATGAGCTATAAAACCAAATTCCAGCCTCTGGAACTGTTCCAGTCTGGATTTTGGTCACAAGCAGACCATTTTGAGTAACCCTGCCCTGCACCTAGCGTCCGCAATTTATTAACGAAATTCTGCTCCAAGCCCGCTACACCTCTGTTTTAGCCAAACATCCCGTGGCAGACCTTCACTATTTATGCTCGATGAGGCTTGGCGTGCGGCCAATATTCAGGCACAATTCCCGCCTCTTTTATACGGGCACCCTTAAATGACACCCAATATGGGGCCACGTTCAGACAACTCCGGCCAAACTTTAGCTGGCAAAAGTAGAGAATTTGAGGAATTTATTTGATGGCGAAAGAAGACAACATTGAGATGGAAGGTGAAGTCGTTGATACACTGCCCAATACCACCTTCCGGGTCAAGTTGGAAAATGGCCATATAGTTACCGCGCATATTTCAGGCAAAATGCGGAAAAACTACATCCGTATTCTCACCGGCGATAAGGTGAAAGTTGAGATGACCCCTTACGATCTCTCCAAAGCACGCATCACCTATCGCGCTCGTTAAGCCCCCCCCCAACGAAACGCATCTAACAAAAAAGCCGCTTGGCACAGTTGCTAAGCGGCTTTTTGCTTTATTTGCTAAGGATTTGACCGCAGGTTACAGACTGCTTAAGCGGCCCGCGCCGGCGTAATAAATTAGCCTTACCCTATCGACAAAGCTAAACTAAAGAGAGCCTAAACACAGCTACCTACATTTAGCCGGCGTCTAACCTGCCAAAATTTATGCGCTTCTGCTCTCTACACGCCAATATCAGGTAGAAACTAACTCCTCTTCTAACTCAATGGCGATATCGTCGTTTTCTATCATAACATCGACAGTGCCTCCATTGGTCAACTCGCCGAAGAGCACCATTTCAGCCAACGGCTTTTTCAGTTTCTCTTTGATTAAACGGGCCATTGGTCGCGCGCCCATCTTCTCATCGTAACCGTTATTAGCCAGCCAAGTACGAGCCTCTTCGGTTACGTTGAGAACCACCTTCTTCTCGTCCAATTGCGTTTGCAGCTCAACCAGGAATTTATCAACCACAGTTTTGACCACTTCCAGACTGAGAGAGGTAAATTGAATGATTGCGTCCAAACGGTTACGAAATTCGGGTGTAAACATCTTTTTAATCGCTTCCATACCGTCGGTTGTGTGGTCCTGGTGAGAGAAGCCAATGGAGGCCCGGCTCATCTCGTGGGCACCCGCGTTGGTGGTCATAATCAGGATGACGTTACGGAAATCCGCTTTGCGGCCGTTGTTGTCAGTTAGTGTGCCGTGGTCCATTACCTGCAATAGCAGGTTGAATACTTCTGGGTGGGCCTTTTCAATCTCATCCAGCAACACGACGCTATGTGGGTGTTTGGTAACGGCTTCTGTCAGTAAGCCGCCCTGATCAAAGCCAACATAACCTGGAGGCGCACCAATTAAGCGTGAAACGGTGTGACGTTCCATGTATTCAGACATATCGAACCTGAGCAACTCAATACCTAATGCCGAGGCCAATTGTCGACAGAGCTCCGTCTTACCCACACCGGTAGGACCGGAAAAGAGGAAAGAGCCAACTGGTTTATCGGGGGAGCTCAAGCCAGCACGAGACAGTTTGATGGCAGTGGACAATGCGTCAATCGCATCGTTCTGGCCAAATACCGTCATACGCAGCTGCTCATCGAGCTTTTTAAGCTGTTCTTTATCGGAACTGCTAACGCTTTTCGGCGGAATACGAGCAATTTTAGCGACAATCTTTTCAATGTCGGCAGTTCCGATCTGGCGTCTGCGCTTATTCAGAGGCAACAACTGCTGGTACGCCCCTGCTTCATCGATGACGTCGATCGCCTTATCGGGCATGAAACGGTCGGTAATATATTTCGAAGCCAGCTCAGAAGCCGCACGCAATGCGGAATCTGTGTATTTCAACGCGTGGTGTTCTTCGAAACGCGATTTCAGTCCTTTTAGAATTTGATAGGTGTCTTCGACGCTCGGCTCATTCACATCAATTTTTTGGAATCGACGGGAAAGTGCCCGATCTTTATCGAAAATGCCTCGATATTCCTGGAATGTAGTGGAACCTATGCAGCGGATTTCACCCGATGTCAGCAGTGGTTTGAGCAGATTGGAGGCATCCATAACGCCACCAGACGCAGCACCTGCACCAATAATGGTGTGGATTTCATCAATAAAGAGGATGGCTTTCTCTCTCTTCTTCAACTGTGCCAGCAGCCCTTTGAAGCGTTTTTCGAAGTCTCCTCGATACTTGGTACCCGCCAAAAGGGATCCAAGATCCAAGGAGTAGACAACGCTATCGAGTAATACATCGGGTACATCACCATCGACAATACGCTTGGCAAGGCCTTCGGCGATGGCGGTTTTACCCACACCCGACTCACCCACCAGCAGTGGGTTGTTTTTGCGGCGGCGAGCCAACACTTGAGCGACACGCTCAAGCTCAACATCTCTACCCACTAAAGGATCGATGCGACCTGCGGCTGCCTCCTCATTCAAATTGGTGGCGTAGGAGTCGAGCGGGTTGCTGGCTCCGGATTCTGAAGGGGTAAGGCCTTCATCTTCACTTTGCTCCTGTGCGGGGTCGTTGCTGTGCTCATTCTGCCCTGCCACCTTTGAAATGCCATGGGTGATGTAATTAACAACGTCAATTCGAGCGATATTCTGCTGTTTGAGGTAGTAAACGGCCTGACTTTCCTGCTCGCTAAAGATTGCTACCAACACATTAGCGCCAGTAACCTCTTTTCTACCGGATGATTGCACATGGAACACGGCCCGCTGAAGCACACGCTGAAAGCCCAGGGTTGGCTGAGTCTCCCGCTCTGTGTCGGATTCGGGGATAAGGGGGGTAGTCGAATCAACAAATTCAACCAGTTCTTTGCGTAGATTAGTCAAATCTGCACCGCACGCACGAAGCACTACTGCAGCTGCCTCGTTATCTATCAATGCCAATAAGAGGTGCTCGACCGTCATGAACTCATGGCGTTTATTCCGCGCTCCCTTGAAGGCTTGATTCAAGGTAACTTCTAAGTCCTTGCTTAACATTGATTCGACCTCGCTGAAACAACCTAAATTTACTCGTCATCCTCCGCCGCAGCGATTTCACACAACAATGGATGCTGGTTATCTCGCGCGTATTGGTTGACCTGCGCAGCTTTTGTTTCCGCTATATCCCGAGTAAAGACACCGCACACCGCACTGCCGTTTGTATGCACTTTGAGCATGATCTGGGTAGCCTGTTCCCGGTGCATAGAGAAAAACAGCTCTAGCACTTCCACTACGAACTCCATTGGAGTGTAGTCATCGTTGAGCATAATGACCTTGTACATCGACGGCCGCTTGAGCTTTGGTTTTTGCTCTGCAACTGCCAGGCCACCCTCACGATTTCCCTCAGAATCATCGGCGTCACTACTCATTAATGTTAGTCGATGATAATTCATATTACCCGCGATACCTTTTCCTTAGAGCCACAAAATACGTCGCCTGATTCTAACCTTACGTTAAGTACCGCCTCAATCGCAATCACAAACAGATCCGTGTCATGAACTTGACAACAGATGTTTATTCGTACGAGTATAAGGGTTGGCCAGTCAAGCGTACCAAAATATAACTAAGCGCTGCTTCCGGCCACTCAAGAAACAACCTGCATTTTTTAACAATAAAAATATTGGGTTCAATACAAAAATAACAATGTAAGCCAACATGAAAAATTAGGCTTATTACCCAAAAGGAATCTGCTATGCCTACAGGTACTGTTAAGTGGTTCAATAACGCCAAAGGTTACGGATTTATTCTTCCAGATGACGGTGGCGACGAGCTATTTGCCCATTACTCAGCGATCTCAATGGATGGTTATAAAACCTTAAAAGCCGGACAGCAAGTCGAATTTGACGTAGCTAAGGGCGACAAAGGTTTGCACGCTATTGCGATAACACCCGTTGGCCTCTCTCAACAGTCAGCGCCTCCACAGGCTCTAGCAAAAGAAGCGCCACCTGTTTTAAAGCAGGCGGAAAGCGTCAGCTAGAGATTCTAACCATCAATCGGTGGGCTCTCTATATTCATTTACGTCTGCGAAATCCGACTTAGAAAGCCTAACCATTGATAGTTAACAATCCTCGAGCCAAGCCCGAGAATCAGCGTTTTCGGGCCTTCGCCGTTTATTGGCTAGGGTTTGACCACCCTCTACCTTTGCGCGCTCCACTCGTTAGGCGCGCATAATATCGTTATACTCCAATTTCCCAGTCTTCCTCGTTTTGTGCCCCGCTGAACTGTTCTTTAATGTCTGAAATCCTACTTTTTAATAAGCCATATGATGTTTTGTCGCAATTTACAGACGGCCAAGGCCGCAAAACGCTGGGCGACTACATCGACAAACCTGGATTTTACCCAGCCGGGCGGCTAGATCTCGACTCAGAGGGACTTTTGCTGTTGACTGACGATGGTCAACTGGCACACCAATTGAGCCACCCTCGTCACAAACAACCCAAAACCTACTGGGTACAGGTGGAAGGCTCAGCAACCGAGCATGAGTGCGCCCTCTTAAGAGCCGGTGTTCTCCTGAAGGATGGCAAAACCTTGCCAGCTAAGATTCAACTAATTGACGAGCCTGAACTTTGGCTGCGCACCAATCCGGTGCGCAGCAGGCAGAGCATACCCACCAGTTGGCTGGAAATCACGATTAGCGAAGGCAAGAACCGCCAGGTGAGACGCATGACAGCCGCCGTGGGCCTGCCAACCTTACGCCTTGTGCGCGTTGCTATCGGCCCGTGGCAGCTGCAAGGGATGCAGCCTGGTGATTACCGGCTTGAAACCGTGCATCTACCCCAAACCAAACCACAAACTCGCAAATCGAACCAAAGTCGCCGAAACCCATCCCGAAAAAAGCCGAAACAACCATGACAGAACGTTTTACACCCCATGTCACCGTCGCCGCTGTTATTGCGCGGGATAACCGCTTTTTAATGGTAGAGGAGCTAATTGAAGGGCAAGTGATGTACAACCAGCCCGCTGGCCATCTCGAAGCCGATGAGAGCTTGACGGAAGCGGTAGAGAGAGAAATTTTGGAAGAGACCGGTTGGCTGGCCACCACTGAACACTACCTAGGGGTGTGCTTATACCAAGCCCCTGCCGGTACAACCTTTGTTCGCCATACCTTCGTTGCATTAGCAAAAGAGCATGTGCCTGGGGCCACGCTCGATATCGGCATTTTACGAGCACTATGGTTAACACGGGATGAAATAGCAGGGCTGGCCAAGCAACTGCGTAGCCCCATGATCCTCTCAACCATTGATCAGTACCTGGCCGGACAGCTCTATCCATTGGCTATGGTCGCTCACCAACGTTAGAATCGCACTCCGGATAACATTGAACATTCCAATCTTTAGAGCTGCTATGGTCAACCGTAAAACCAAAGTCATTGTCGGCATGTCTGGCGGTGTAGATTCCTCAGTCAGTGCCCTACTCCTGCTGCAACAGGGCTACCAGGTAGAAGGCCTGTTCATGAAAAACTGGGACGAGGATGATGGCACAGAGTACTGTACCGCCAAAGCAGATTTAGCCGACGCGCAAGCGGTGTGTGATCGCCTGGGTATTCGCCTGCACACCGCCAATTTCGCTGCTGAGTACTGGGATAACGTATTCGAGCACTTTCTGGCCGAATATCAGGCTGGCCGCACACCCAATCCCGACATCCTCTGCAACCGGGAGATTAAGTTCAAAGTCTTTCTCGACTACGCTCAGATGCTGGGCGCCGACTATATCGCCACCGGGCACTATGTTCGCCGCGCAGATCAGGATGGCCACACCTATCTACTGAAAGGCCTCGATAACAACAAAGACCAGAGCTATTTTCTACACGCCGTGGGCGAGACCGAGTTCGCTAAGAGCTTGTTTCCCGTTGGCGAGTTGGAGAAGCCCGCAGTGAGAGCCTTGGCCGAAGAGCATGGCCTGGTCACCCACAATAAGAAAGACAGCACCGGCATCTGTTTCATTGGCGAGCGGCGTTTTAAGGATTTCTTGGAGCAGTACCTGCCCGCGCAACCAGGCGATATCGTCGACGAACATGGCCATTGTTTAGGTCAACACGCTGGCTTGATGTACCACACTCTTGGCCAACGCCAGGGCCTGGGGATTGGTGGAGTGAAAGGGGCGGGAGAAGCACCATGGTTTGTTGCGGAAAAACGTTTGGAGAGTAATCAATTGGTGGTCGTACAGGGTACCGCTCACCCTCTTTTATACAAAGAGTGCCTTTCGGCTAACCAAATTCTGTGGATCAACAGTAACTTTCCTGAAACAACCGAATTTCGTTGCTGTGTTAAAACACGCTACCGTCAGCCCGACCAGTGGGCGACAGTCAACATAGCCAACATTGATTCATTAGGCAATGATAATTCAGCAAGCGAATTGGAAGTCGTATTCGACGAACCGCAACGAGCGGTAACCCCTGGCCAGGCCGTGGTGTTCTATGTGGGTGAGCGCTGCCTTGGCGGAGCCACCATTGAACGTGGTTTTAATATCAGCGAATCAACAAACGGCGATGCCCTAAGGTCTTCCGCTCGATGAGTGAAATTTACGATCAAACACTCGCACTAGCGGGTGTTTTTCAGGCCGTGGCCCTGGTAGAAGCGCTGGCCAAAACCGGCACTTGCAACAAACAAAGCTTTAAAGCCTGCATCTCCTCGGTTTTTGTGACTGACCCAAAAGATACGCTCGCGGTCTTTGGCGATACCAGCAACCTGGCCCTCGGCTTGAAGGTGGTGATCGAATACTTGCAAGGTCACTCCAGCAAAACCAGCCCAGATGGCCTTCGCTACGCCCTGAGCCTGCTCCACCTTCAGAAAAAGCTCAGCCGCAACCCCGCCATGTTGGCGGTTATAAGCAAACGTCTTAGTCAATGCCAACAGCAGCTGGATCACTTTGATATCTGTCACGAAAACGTGATTGCCAACCTTGCTGGCATCTATTCAGATACCTTGAGCACCTATCCATTTCGTATACAGGTCCGTGGGGGTTTCAATCAGTTGCAACAGCCACGCATTGCCAATCAGATCCGTGCGCTGCTGCTCGCCGGCATTCGATCCACCATTCTCTGGCGACAGGTTGGCGGCTCCCGTGTGAAGCTGCTCTGGCAAAAGAAAAAGCTTCAAGCCTGCGCTGAACAGCTCTATCGCGAGATCGATAATCAATACAAGCTGTAAACCCGGGTATTGGCGGCTAGGCAACTCGGCTTTAACCCAGTTTTCCTGTATGATGCCGGCCCTCTGAAATCCGACTCCGTTGCCGAAGGTACCCCAGCCATGGACTTAACCACTCTAACTGCCGTCTCCCCTATTGATGGCCGCTATGCCAGTAAAACCGACTCTTTGCGAGCGGTATTTAGTGAATATGGGCTTATCCGTAGCCGGGTTTTAGTCGAAATACGCTGGCTGCAAACCTTGGCGCAACACCCTGCGATCAGCGAAGTCCCCCCCTTCTCAAACGAGGCAAATGAGCTATTGGAGAGGGTAGCCAGCGAGTTCAGTGTGGCCGATGCCGAACGCATCAAAGAGATTGAACGCACCACCAACCACGATGTGAAAGCAGTTGAATACTTCATCAAAGAGCGTATCGCCGGGCAGCCGGAACTTAACGCCGTGGCTGAGTTTGTCCACTTTGCCTGTACCTCTGAAGACATCAACAACCTCTCCCATGGCCTCATGCTGGGTCAGGGTCGTGAGATTACCGTCCAATACTGGAGCAAAATTATCAATGCCCTGGCGGACCTGGCACATAACTACGCCCAAGACTCCATGCTGTCGCGCACCCACGGCCAGACCGCCTCTCCTACCACCGTCGGTAAAGAGTTCGCCAATGTGGTCGCCCGCTTGAAACGCCAGTTGCAGCAGCTGCAGTCAATAGAGATTTTAGGCAAGATCAACGGTGCCGTCGGTAACTATAACGCCCATTTAAGCGCCTACCCGGATGTCGATTGGCAGCTGAATGCCAAACAATTTGTTGAAGGTTTGGGCCTGCAGTGGAACCCCTACACCACCCAAATTGAACCCCACGACTATATCGCCGAGCTGTTTGATGTGGTGGCGCGCTTCAATACCATCCTGATCGATTTCAACCGGGATGTTTGGGGCTATATCTCGCTAGGCTACTTCAAACAGAAGGCGATAGCCGGAGAGATTGGCTCTTCAACCATGCCGCATAAGGTTAACCCCATCGATTTCGAAAACTCCGAGGGCAACCTGGGGCTCGCTAATGCCGTTATGCAGCACCTGGGCGCCAAGTTGCCTATCTCACGCTGGCAGCGCGACCTCACCGACTCCACCGTATTGCGCAACATGGGTGTGGGCATGGCCTACTCATTGATTGCCTATGAATCCGTACTGAAAGGGCTTGGCAAGCTGGAAATCAACCGCAACAGACTGGCTGAAGATTTGGAATTAAGCTGGGAAGTGCTGGCAGAACCCATCCAAACGGTAATGCGCCGCTATCAGGTTCCCCAGGCCTATGAGAAGCTGAAGGATCTTACCCGGGGCCAGTCCATCAATAAAACGACCCTAAGTACCTTCATCAGCGGATTGAATATACCGGAAGCAGCCAAGGCTGAACTGTTGGAGCTGACACCACATAGCTACATAGGCAACGCGGTACAGCAGGCGTTAGACGTTTAACGTGTCCTCACCACTGAGGGTACTGGGTGATCTGCCTGTTGCAACCTTTCTAAAGGAGTACTGGCAGAAGAAACCCTTACTTGTTCGGGGGGCCCTCCCCCCTGAAGCCTTAGCCATCACTGGTGATCAGCTCGCCGGCTTTGCCTTGGAAGATGATGTCGAATCGAGGCTGATTACCGATAACAGAGGCTCCTGGCAGTTAGAACATGGCCCATTCAGCGATAAACGTTTTGCTAAGCTCCCCGAAAAGGGGTGGACTCTGCTAGTACAGGCGGTTGATCAACTGGATTGGCACGTGCATAAGCTTTTAAGCCAGTTTAATTTTTTACCCAATTGGCGGCTGGATGACATTATGATCAGCTACGCCGCTGATCAAGGCAGTGTTGGCCCCCATTTAGACCAGTACGATGTTTTTCTGATTCAAGGCGAAGGCACACGACGCTGGCAGATCAGCCCGGATTACAACGATCAGTCCCCTCACCTGTCGGATACCCCGCTCTCGATACTAAGTGACTTTAAGGCACAGCAGGAGTGGTTGCTTGAGACCGGAGACCTGCTCTACCTGCCCCCAGGCTATGCCCACTTTGGTGTAGCCGAGGGTGACTGCATCACCTATTCGATCGGCTTTCGAGCCCCTAGCATTCGTGAGTCGCTCTCCAGCTTCGTCGATTTTTTAAGCCAAAAACCAGGCGCAGATCAACGCTTCTGTGATCAGGATATTCAACTTAATCTCAACATCGGAGAGATCACCCAACGGGAACTTGATCACTTCCAAAGTTGGCTGCTGCAACTGGCCAATGATCGAAGCCAATTTGAGCTGTGGTTTGGCCAGGAGATGACGCGCAACAAATACGCCGGCCCGGATGATGACGAGCCGCCGGCGCTCACTCCCCCAGAGATTGACGACCTTCTGGCAGAGCTTGTCGCCCGTCAGCTTATCAAGACACTGGATACCCGCTGGGCCTATATCGATGCCGAGGGCTATACTCATCTCTTCGTGGATGGCAGGCAGTGGCAGGTATCCACGCCTTTAGCCCATTTGCTCTGCAGCCAGGCGGAGGTCGCCGGCGATGCCATCTGCGCGCAGCTGCTAACAGAGTCTGATCAACGTGTGGTTGCGGAGTTACTTGCACTAACCCTTCTTACCGATGTCGAAGAGGGCCAATAGGAGGCATCAGACTTGATTATTGAACCGGTAACTATCGAATTTGTCGACTGGCAGGCCGAACAGAATGCGCTGCTTGCGATACGCCGGGCCGTGTTTATTGAGGAGCAGGGGGTCAGCGAAGAGGAAGAGATTGACGGCAGGGACGAGCAATACCAACAGGTTCTGTGTCGGGTCGGCTCGGAACAGGCTGCCGTTGGCTGTGCCCGCATTTCAGCCGAGGGGAAGATTGGCCGAGTGGCAATTCTTCAACCGTTTCGGCAGTTCGGACTGGGTGCAAGGTTGATGCAATTTTGCATTGAAGCCGTTACCGCCCGACAACAAACACCCCACCTAGATGCTCAAGTCACGGTTATCCCGTTTTACGAGCGGCTTGGGTTTCTGGCAACCGGAGAAGAGTTCCTGGATGCCAATATCCCCCATAAAAAGATGCATTTTGCTCTAGCATCATTTTTAGCACCCAATGACCATACCACCAGCGATGCAGAGAAACACGCCTATTCGCAGAGATCACTTACCTCACTCAGCTACGACTGCGACGCAAAGTTTGCCGAACTTGCATCCGAAAACCCGCGGGATCTACTGATACTCTGCCCAGAATCACTCAACCACTGGTTGGCATCCGGCAGTCGTGTTGAAGTACTCAAAGAACAACTACTTAATAGCAATATGGCGCGGGTATTTATTGTCTTCGATGAACGGCAACCAGATCTGAGTATCCTAACCCAACTCATTGCACTCGCCCATAAACTACCCAGCAAATTGCAGCTGCGTTGTGCCGCGGACGAAGCCGCGGAGTTCCCAGAGTTCAAGATGATAAGCAACAACAGCAGCTACACCACCAGGGCACTGGGGGATGAGCGCTTGCCGGATCACTGCGAAACAAGGCGCCTGAACGCGCAACAGATGCAGATTGAACGTGAACAGTTCTTTCTGGTGTGGGAACACCAGACTTGGAGCAACCCATACCTGCGCGAGATAAAACTATAACTAGCCCGCCCCTGCTTTCTACCGACTAAAGGGCTTACACCTCAATACCCACCGAATTCCCTTCGTAGATCAGCTGAATGGGCTCCAACGGTTTAGTGTTACCATTGGCCGGTTCGCCATCGTCAAGCCGATACTCAATACCATGTAATGGGCAACGAATAGCTCCACCAATAATCGTGCCGTAGGTCATTGGGGCGCCCTGATGTGGGCAGTAATTTTTATAGCCATACAACTTGCCGTTGTATTGCACCAGAAATATATCCAGGCTATCGATGCGGTAGGTCTGAAAAAAACCCTCATGGATTCGATGTAATTTCTCTAACGAATGGAAAGCCATATCTATTCCCTAATATAAGCAGCTGTCCTGAAGGAGTTGAGGCTGAAGTTGGCACAAACGATAACCAAGCTCGCCTGAAGCGAAACAACTAATCTGGCACCAGAGTTGGGAATCATTATAATCACGCTTTTAACTCCGAGTGTACGAATTGTTAAAAGCAGTGCCCATGCCCTACGAAGAGGACCCCAGCCCCCTTTTTCGTACAATAGCCCATCTACCCGGAGCCGCCTGGATTGATAGCGGCCGCCCCGGCTGCAAAATGGGCCGCTACGATATACTCTCGGCCCTGCCCTCTGAGATTCTTACAGCGGAGCAGAAACCGGGCCACATGACGCCATTCGAATATGTGGAGGCGGCACGAGCCAGACTTCCCTGCGTAGACGCAGGGGAAACACCTTTCGCCATAGGCCTGCTTGGATACTTCACTTACGAAGCCAATAATCAGGAGAGCCAGAAGCCCAAACTGCTCGATAACCCCGATTTTATCTGGGGTGTTTATTACCATTCTCTGGTTATCGATCACGAGCAAAAAAGCTCGACTTTCTACTACTGGCAGGATGATCAAATCAGCAAGGGCGCTCTGGAGATTTTGCAGCGAATCCAAAGCTCGGGTGAAAGCAGCTCCACTGGTAAACTTCCAGCGTTCCAACTGACCAAACTAAACCCCGTGGTTAGCCAACCGGAGTACCAGTTAGGGTTCAACAGAGTAATCAACCATATTCATCTAGGCGACTGCTACCAAGTCAATTACACCATGCCGAACCTCGGCCAGTTCTCTGGTGATTCCTACCCGGCTTATGAATCTCTTCGCAGCCGACTGCCCAGTCCATTCAGTGCCTTTCTGCGTTTTGGACGGGATCAAATTCTCTCCTTCTCTCCCGAGCGATTTATCCTGAAGTCATCCAATCAGGTAGTAACCGCCCCCATTAAAGGCACGCTGCCTCGGGGAGAAAACCGAGAGCAGGACCAGAATAACGCCGCACTGTTGCGGCAAAGTGCGAAAGATAAAGCTGAAAATTTAATGATCGTCGACCTGCTGCGTAACGATCTCAGTAAAAACGCACTGCAGGGTAGTGTTAAGGTTAAAAAGCTCTTTGAATTACAGAGCTTTGCTAACGTCCACCATCTGGTTAGTACTATTGCTTGTGAGATTTCCAACGACACTCCGGCGACCAAAGTCCTTGCTGATGCCTGGCCGGGTGGCAGCATAACGGGTGCGCCCAAGAAGCGGGCTATGCAGATAATCGAGGATATCGAACCCTATCGGCGCGGAGTTTACTGTGGTAGCGTCGGCTATCTCTCTTCAAATGGCCGTATGGACACCAATATTGCGATAAGAACCATCGCCTGCTGTGATGATCAACTCGTCTGCTGGAGTGGAGGCGGTATTGTTGCCGACTCCGAAGGTGAATTGGAATACCGCGAAGCAATCGGTAAGATCAACACAATATTGGAAGGCTTAACCCAGTTCGATGGCAGCCCTTCTACATCGAAGTAAATGAAAATTACAGAGATCTAACTTGTGAAAATAGTAATGGTAAAAAAGATTTTAGCGGATGGATCACCGTGTAAGAAATGCGGAGAGGTGCTCGCTAAATTGGAGTCATCCGGCCTGGATAAATACCTAGATGAAGTACTGGTTGCCGATGAGCGCGATAGCAATAGCCCGGGAATGATAGTCGCCAAGGAGCTTAAGGTTGAGCGGGCGCCCTTCTTCGTGGTTTACCATGAAGATAAAGAACCAGAAGTCCACACCATCTACATTAAATTCGCGAAGGAGGTATTGGAGCCACTACGTAGCTAGACTCCAGGGCTTAAACTACAGCGTCCTCCTGCAGGCGAACCACTCCCCTTGGAAGAACCACTCCCCTTGGAAAAAGGTGCGCCTGGCAGGTTCCAGATCAGTAGTAAGGAAGTTCCATATTGTGGAAGAGTTCGTCCAGCTCTGCCCTAGACTGTCGGCTGAAGGCCTCTTCAACGACTTCACGCGTCAAATGAGGCGCGAACAGCTCGATAAAATCGAACATAAACCCACGCAGGAATGTACCCCTCCTAAAACCGATTTTAGTGGTGCTTGGCTGGAACAGATGGCGGCCATCCAACCTTACCAAATCGGCATCGGCCTCTGGATCATAGGCCATAGAAGCTATGATTCCGATTCCCAACCCTAGTCGCACATAGGTTTTAATGACATCGGCATCAGCTGCGGTGAAGACCACCTTAGGGGCCAACCCCTTATCAATAAAGGCTTCGTCTAGCTTTGACCGCCCGGTAAAGCCAAACACGTATGTAACTATCGGGTGCTTGGCAACATCTTCCAGGGTGAGATTAGAGACCTGCGCCAGAGGGTGATTCTTAGGGACCACAATGCTGCGGTTCCATTGGTAACAAGGCATCATCACCAAATCACTGAACAGCTCCAAAGCCTCGGTAGCTATAGCAAAATCGACGGTACCGTCAGCAGCCATCTCTGAAATCTGCATGGGCGTACCTTGGTGCATGTGCAAAGCGACTTCAGGATACTGCTGTATGAATTCTTTAATGACTTTAGGCAGTGCGTAACGTGCCTGAGTGTGGGTTGTCGCTATAGAGAGGCTACCTTTGCGCTCGTTACTGAACTCCTGAGCGACCTGCTTAATTCCTTCGACTTTGCGCAGGATCTCACCTGCGGTTTTGAGTATCGCTTCTCCCGCCGGCGTAATACGAGTCAAATGCTTTCCGCTCCGCGAAAAAATTTCGACCCCCAGTTCGTCCTCTAGCAAGCGGATTTGTTTACTAATACCTGGTTGACTTGTATACAAACTTTGCGCGGTCGCCGAAACATTCAGGTCATGGTGTGCCACTTCCCATATGTAACGCAGCTGTTGCAGTTTCATAAACCCTCCCAGATGGCGGATAAAATGTTGTTCTTATGATTATAAAAATATAAACAAATATTCTTTTCCAGAATAGTTATTAAACGATATATTTGCCAGTGCTAATTACACAGTTTTTTAAACTTTATTCAATTAAGTTTATCTCTGGAGCGGACGGCCACACTACATGGAAATATTGCTGTTTATTTTGGCCGGCGCCGCTGTGGGTCTAGCGGTAGGCATAACCGGGGTTGGTGGCGGTTCGCTAATGACACCGATTCTGCTTCTGTTCGGCTTCCCCTTCAATGTCGCAATTGGAACAGACCTCCTCTATGCCAGCGTCACAAAAGCCAGCGGTGCCTGGGCTCATCGTCGCCAGGGTACAGTCCGCTGGCGCCTGGTCGGCTTATTAGCCGCAGGTAGTATCCCCGCGTCACTGATGACTGCCACACTGCTCGATTCCGTTTTTGCCGATGCCAAGCAGTATGAGCCGCTGCTTACCACCAGCTTGGGCATTATGTTGATCCTGACTTCAGCGGTTCTGCTGTTTAAATCGCGATTATCCAAACCCACAGAAGATGATCAGAAAAACCTGCGATGGGTGCACCGCAATTCATCGCTCATAACAGTCATTGCCGGCTTTTTGCTCGGAGTCTTTGTTACCCTATCTTCTGTCGGCGCGGGCGCTTTCTGTGCCGCACTCCTACTTGTACTCTACCCCAAGTTGCCCGCTGTACAGGTGGTCGGCACAGACATCTCACACGCGGTACCGCTTACACTGATCGCAGGCTTAGGCCATTTGATCTTATTGGGCAATGTCGATTTTATACTTTTGGGTAGCTTGTTAATCGGCTCTCTACCCGCTATTCACGTAGGCACCAAAATAGGCGCGCGGCTTCCCAACAAGGTTTTACAACCTGTTCTGGCAACCATCTTAATGGGGCTGGGAGTAAAATTTGCGTTCTTTTAACCACCTAAAGCACTTTTCAGTTAAAAGCCAATGGTAGCTAGGGGCTGAATTTAATGGTTGGCAATACCGTGGGGAACATGCCCAGTTGCGACATGCTCTTTGGCAAGATCACAATGGCTCATCTGGTCATCGAAAAAGATATCAGCTCCATAGGCCTTAAGAAATTGAGCCTTAGACATCCCGCCAAGAAACAAGCATTCATCCAGTCTTACTCCCCAAAGGCGTAGTGTATTGATTACACGCTTGTGGGCTGGAGCTGACCGGGCAGTTACCAGTGCCGTCCGGATTGGACAATCATTCGGGAATTCACCCTGCAATTTGTGAAGTGCCAAAAGAAATTCAGAAAATGGGCCCTGTTTCAGCGGCAAATTCGCTTGAGCAACCTCATTATCACTGAAGCCTTGCAGGCCACTCTCTTTGTAAACACGTTCAGATTCATCAGAAAAAACCACCGCATCGCCGTCGAAAGCCACTCTAAGCAGTGAATCACCACTCTTTTTAGAGGAGCCTGGTAGTATTGTTGCCGCTGCCACCCCAGCCTCTAGAGCCATGCGTACATCATCATCACGGGTGGACAGGAACAGGTGACACCCAAACGCTTTAATGTAGCGGTAAGGGCTATTGCCGCCGCAGAAAGCGGCGCGCGTAATGGGTAAACCCCAGTGCTCAATAGAATTAAAAACTCTTAAGCCGGTATCAGCCGTGTTACGAGATAAAAGAACTACCTCAACCCGTCCATGACTACTACTTAAATCGTTAATTTTGAGTAACTTAGCGACCAGCTCGAACCCGTCACCCGGCTGAAGCGGATCGTTCTCATGGGCTATTTGGTATTCTGTATAGGCCTCAATCCCTTGCGTCAAATAGATCTCATGCTCAGATGCCAGATTAAAGAGGGCACTGGATGAAACGGCAATGACCAGTTTGTTGCTCTGTATATCGTTCATTGAGAAAGCATCTGACCGTTAGTAAGGGTAGAAATTGCTAGTCTTTTGGCTCGAAACCGAATTGCTCTTTGAAAGCAAAGGTACCAAAAATACCCCCTGTATGGACAAAAACCAGATCATCCACATCAGCGTACAACCCAGCCTCTATATCCTTCAATAAGCCATGGAAACCCTTGCCTGTGTATACAGGATCCAGGAGTAATCCACTTTGGCGAGCGGTATTGATGATACACTCGAACAAACTAGGGTAGCCCTTGGCGTAGCCAGGACCTATAGCATGATCCCGAGTCTCGATTGCCAAATTGCTCACCTCCAGCTCGATACCATAGCGGGTACAACAACGGGTGATATCCTCTCTTACCTTGTTATTGAAATACTCGCTGTCATCGCAAACAGCATATCCAATGACCTTTGTACCGGGTAAGAAATAGTGCGCACCCAAACTCAGACCAGCTTGTGTACCACCTGAACCGGATGCACAAGCGATTACGGTTCGCTTTAGATCGTGCAGCTTGAAGTCTTCCACCAGTTCACGCGCGCATTGCGCATACCCCCAAATTCCAACTTCATCGCTGGCGCCTGTGGGAATGACATAGGCTTTTTTTCCGCGAGAGGCGTAGTCTTCACGCCGTTGATCAAGGATTTCGTTAATGGAAGTAAAGTATTCTTTACGAGGAATCCGCTCAACCAATGCCCCGGCAAGAGTATCTAGAAACAGATTACCGTCTAGCTCGCCGGAGCCTTCCTCGCGCAGCACTAAATGTACGGAGAGACCTAACTGGGCGCCGACTAGGGCTGTAGCCCGGCAATGGTTGGATTGTAATCCACCGCAAGTTATTAACGTGTCACACCCTTCCGCCAATGCTTGAGCAATGACATATTCCAGTTTCCGGACTTTATTTCCACTGAGTCCGCTGCCGGTAAGGTCATCTCTCTTAATCCACAACCGAGGGGCATTGTTACACAGGCCTACTCTATTGAGGTTCTCAAAGGGGGTTGGTGTGCGCGCGAGGGAGATACGAGGGGGGAAAGGCAGCATCGTTTAATCCTGAAGAATTACCAAGTCAATACGACCTGGCATCCTTCTCAGAACCAAATTCAAGACGAAACTTTCTTAATTGTGCCTTTGGGCAGAACTGCATGTACAGCAGATTTCTGAAAACGGAGCTCGACATTATTAGCCGCCTCGACGCTGATGTAATCCTCATCAACTTTAGTGATTTTAGCAAGTAGGCCACTGGTCATCACAACTTCATCACCTTTACTCAACGCGCTGATGAGGGAGGTATGTTCTTTCTGTCGTTTGCGCTGCGGACGAATTATAAAAAGATACATGAACAGAAAAAGACCACCGATCATGATCAATGGGAAGAAAGTGGGTTCAGCTTGTGGCGCACCGGTTTGTGCGAAAGCTTGTGGAATCAGGAAGCTCATCCAAACATCTCGTTAAGTTTTGACCAAGCACGCCGAGGCTATCAAGCTAGATGGGCGTGCACCTTTTTCGGCCGCTACTGTAACGGTTTTGGGGTCTTCTCGCAAACTGAGATAAGAGAGAGGCTACAGGCCAAAAGCGCTAACTTTTAGCCTGTGAGGACGCCTTGGTGAGTTAGGCATAATCTCTGAACAGCTTTCTGAAAGCACTGGGAGAGAGCCCTGTCCAGCGCTTGAATGCGTTGGTAAAGGAGGTTCTATCTGAAAAATCCAGCGCGCTAGAAATACTATCGATACTGGCATTTTGCTCTATCAGGTAATCGATAGAATAGTGGAATCGAACCTTGTCACGAATTTCCGCATAACTTAAATCCTGCTGTTGTAAGCGTCGTTGCAAAGTTCTCTTTGAGAGGCTTAATTCTGAAGCGATATCGCCAATACCTAATGGAAGCTGCCCTACTCGCTTCTTCAACACCTCAACTACTTTACCTGCTACACCATAGACCTCAGGCAACCTTGCCTGCAGCAAATAATCGTCGAAATGTTTAACGCCGGGAGTAGCGTAGTCCTGCTTTTCAGTTTTCTGATCTTTATAGGCGGATTGCAACTCTATCATTTTGGCTACTCCTTTTGCCATCAATTCGATGGACTCACGGTCTTCGGTTGAGTAATTACGAGGAATGTTGGATGTGGAAAAAAAACATACCAGCCCAAATACTTCGCCATAAACTCTCAGTGGCATAGCTAATACATTTTGAACGACCCTTCCATTATAGGGAATGTTAATAGGTCGAAAAGCAGCTCCAGTCACATTTTCTGATACATACTGCGTAGATTCCGCTAGTACATTTGACACTAGTGGCTCAGTTACTTGTACCAACTGGCCATCAAAAATGGAGTCGAGGACAGAATCACTAACAACGATCCTAACGACTCCGCCGATACGTTGACCAACAAACCCAGAGTCGCACTTAAACATCTTGCAACCCGCACTAACATAATTACGTAACACAGAACGGAGATTGCCTGAAGATGCAGTTAGAACTTCATTAAAGAAACGCAGCCGATCGACTAAATTTTCAAAATTGTATTTAGACAATTCAACTACTGGATCTGGTAGTTGCTTTTGCTGGGCTAATGTACTCAACGAAACGCTCCTGAACCACGCAATGAATAAAAAGTTCAAACTTCGTGGTTTATGGTCCTACACCGTGTTAAATGACTTTCACCTAAAGTATGTACAAACTAGTGTTATTAACGCCCCATGACCAGCATATAAAACGACAGCATGTAAACCTTTACGCCAACAAATCCGAAATATACGATGAGGTTTACGTTTTAAAACCGTCTAACATGAGACTGGCTGGCAGATATCTGAAATTTCCACAAGCGAAACAATTAATTCAATAAAAAGATCAAATTAGAATACTCTTATTACAAAAGAACATAATATTAGATTTTTTTACTAACTTAAGGCGCCTCTGTTTGGCATCTGCAAGCAGGTTATGACTTTTACAACACTACAACAACGGTCAATTGTTTCAGTTGACCACTCGGTAAATACAAAATTTCAGTAGCTGTAAATATTGCTATTTGCTATCGATATCTGGCAACCGATTACAAGTCACTAAGCATATAAACAAGCGCTTGAGAAAATAGCTGTAATTTTTGGGGGACCCTCTTAGACCAAGTCCTATGGCTAAAAATGTCTGTAGAAGTTCAGCTTTCGTGCTTAATGGTTAAACAAGCTCATCCAAAATTGATAGAAGCTCGTCGTGATGTGTAGTTGTTTTAAACTTGTCCATAATTTTTAGTAGCTTGCCATCCTTACCAACAATAAAGGTGGTCCGTATCAAGCCCATGAACTCTCTTCCCATAAACTTCTTCATACCCCAACAGCCATATTTTTCTGCCACGGCATGATCTTCATCTGATAGTAGGTCGAAATTTAGGGAGTGCTTTTCTATAAATTTTGGTAAGCGTGCTACGGGATCCGGGCTAATACCAAAGATGGCCACACCGCGCTTGTCCAATTCAGCTTTAATATCCCGTATACCGCACGCCTGTGTAGTACAGCCTGGAGTGAGCGCTTTGGGGTAAAAATAAAGGACAACCGCCTTTTCGCCTCGAAAGTCTTTTAGCTTAATGGTATTACCATCTTGATTTTTGAGGGAAAAAGTAGGCGCTAAGTTACCAACTTTGGGGTGAGGCATTACAGAATTCCTTGTTTTATCAACCGCGAAACATTGGCTTTCCATCGCTCCTGTTCACAAACTGGTAGCAATTATTACTACCAGTTTGTGGCAACGGCCGGGGCAACTAGGATATTGCACCGGCGGGAGCATTTTTGCAATTAAGGCAGCAGGTGCTTAACAGCGTCACGCTCTTGTTGCAGCTCCTCTTCTGTGGCTTTCATTTTGCCCTTAGAAAAGTCATTTAACTCAACGCCTTGAACAATTTCCCAGTCGCCATCTTTACAAACACAAGGGAAAGAGTAAATCAGGCCAGCTTCAATGCCGTAGCTGCCATCGCTGTATACACCCATAGAGGTCCAATCACCAGCAGGCGTACCCAAAGCCCAATCGCGCATATGGAAAATGGCCGCATTCGCTGCAGAAGCTGCTGATGACGCACCACGAGCTGCAATAATAGCCGCACCGCGTTGCTGGACAGTAGGAATGAAATCGTTTTCGTACCACGCTTGGTCGATCAAGGTCATGGCGCTGGCACCATCGACTTTAGTCTGATGAATGTCAGGGTATTGGGTAGATGAGTGGTTACCCCAAATCGTCAGTTTTTCAACATCATTGATGGTCTTACCAGTTTTTTCGGCGAGTTGAGTCATCGCACGGTTATGGTCAAGACGAGTCATTGCGGTGAATTGACGTGGGTTGATATCAGGAGCGTTTCGCTGAGCGATAAGTGCATTGGTATTAGCCGGGTTACCAACAACCAAGACCTTAATATCACGCGAGGCGTGGTCGTTAATGGCTTTACCCTGTACGGAGAAGATCGCGGCATTGGCCTCCAGCAGATCTTTACGTTCCATACCAGGTCCACGTGGACGAGCACCAACCAACAAGGCGTAATCGGCATCCTTGAAAGCAACATTCGCGTCATCGGTACAAACCATACCGGCCAACAATGGGAATGCACAGTCATCCAACTCCATGGCAACGCCCTTCAGAGCGCCCAGTGCGGGAGTAATTTCCAGCATTTGCAGGATTATAGGTTGGTCTTTGCCTAGCATCTCGCCAGCGGCAATACGAAAAAGCAGAGAGTAACTAATTTGACCTGCTGCTCCGGTCACAGCAACGCGTACTGGTGCTTTCACTTTAAATCTCCAATAGTGGTTTTGTGTTCAGTTTGACAGCCAGAGACTGGTTATCTGTCGAAGGTGGGCAATTATAGGCCAATGACAGTTTTTTTCACCTCTTTCGCTACTGTCACCGACCGTTGTGAATCAAAAAAACGGTATTAACCGGGGTACCGACTTTGCAACTGGCCATACAACCAATCAAAAAAGCTAGTCTCGCCTAGTTCAAAGCCGCTTTGTTTGAAAGTATCCAGTAGCTCAGCGAGATGTTCGTTATCTTCCCTATCCTGCCACTGCTTAATGTATGTGCCCTCTTTATAGCCATGATCCTGGCGAAATCGGTTCAGTATGTTCTTGGCGATATACATCTCGTAGAGGTCGGAAAATGAGAGTTCGGCAAAGTTCAGCAGTTGAGAAAAGAGGCTTACGTCGAACTGTTTGTCACCCACAATCTTGGCTACAAACTGTTCTAAAACCTCGGCAAAACCGGCACCGCTATTGGCAACCGGTACCAAATCCTCTGCCAATTGGGTAACGACCGAATCCGGAGACTGATGCTCCTGCAGCGCCATACTCAACGCAAAATGCCATATATCCACGAGTTCCAGTTGAACTTGCCCCAGGTCCGGAGAGTGCTTCTTCCACCACTTCCAGCCGTAGTGATCCAGTAATTCGGCAGATTCAATCCAGATAGCACGGTGCCATTCGAAGTTCTGTTCCCGCCAATTGGGATGAACCTGCCGGTTGATCTCTTCTTGCAATGCCAACATATCAGCTAATTGTTGCTTCATAGGATAGGGTCTTTGTCTCGGGATTAAGTTGGTTAAAGTAAGATACAGTGTTGATTGCCTACGCACGACACCGGCTGCGCAATCGGGCTAGCAGTTGAAATCCGATTTGCTGTGGTCTGCCATAGCTGTCATATTGTGGTCATATTTTGCTCGTTTAATTGTCGCATCATAAATTTGGGCTTCTTTATACCACAAAGGAAAGACCTGGATGAGGCTACTGGAGAGTATTCACAACTTCGATCTTCTCACCTTCGACTGGTGTCATCGGCGTAAAAACCACGAGATACTAGTTGAAGTGAGTCGTTGGGTGTCAAAAACAGCAGACGGCCCGCTCTACGTTGTGTGTGGGATCGTTCTTGCGTTGAACAACTATTACGCTGTAATCCCTGCCTTTCTGGCAGCATTTGTTCTGGAGCGGACTCTCTATACCCTCATCAAGAAGTTTTTTAAACGCAATCGCCCGCCAGAAGCTATTCCCAACTACCAATCGGCAATCATACCCTCCGACCAATTTAGTTTTCCATCTGGCCACACGTCGGCGGCCTTCATGATGACAATTATACTGTCTGGGCTCTTTCCGCAGCTCTTCTGGGCTCTGCTTCCCTGGGCCGCCTCCGTTGGAGCATCGCGGGTGATGCTGGGAGTTCACTTTCCTACCGATACACTGGCTGGAGCCACGCTTGGATTAAGTTGTGGTCTGTTCACATTAAATTACCTTCTATAGACTCCATCGTTTTACTGACCACTCAGCCCGCTGAGCAAGGTTTTTTGTTTTTAAAAGGCTGATTGATGAAGATCCTTTACGGCGTGCAGGGCACCGGAAACGGCCATATCACGCGTGCACGAGCAATGGTTTCGGCCTTCCGAAACCACCCAGACACACAGGTCGATTTCCTTTTTAGTGGCCGGGAGCGTAACAAGTATTTTGACATGGAGCCATTTGGCCAATGGCAGAGCTATGGCGGCCTAACTTTTCTGCACAAATCCGGTAAGGTGGCGCCCTTTGCCACCTTAAAGCACAACAGCATCAGCCGTCTTCTATGCGATATCCGCAATCTCGACGTTAGCCAATACGACCTCATTATCACCGATTTCGAGCCCATCACCGCTTGGGCAGGTAAATGGGCCCAAAAAACAGTGATTGGTGTTGGCCATCAGTACGCTTTCCATCATGCCATCCCCAAGAAGGGAGATAATTGGCTGGCTGAAGCGATAATGCGTCACTTTGCCACCGTGAATCTGGGTATTGGCTTACATTGGCACCATTTCGGCGCTCCAATACTCCCCCCTATTGCCGATACCCCACCCCAAACAAACGGGGTGATCGAAAATAAGATACTGGTTTATCTGGGTTTCGAAGACCCCGCCAAGGTACAAGCGATGCTCGAGCCTATCTCCGGTTATCAATTCACCTACTATGGTGAGTTTGAAGCAGCAAAGGCTGAGGGCAATATCCAATACCGGCCACTCAGCCGGGAGGGTTTCAAACAGGACTTGGCCACCGCCAATGGTGTGATCTGTAATGCCGGTTTCGAGTTGGCCAGTGAAGCGCTCGATTTGGGTAAAAAGCTGCTGGTAAAACCCCTGTATGGGCAGATGGAACAGCTTTCCAACGCCGAAGCGTTAGCTCAACTTGGGCTTGGCAAAGTGATGAACACTCTCTCTACAGATGCGGTGCAGGAGTGGCTGGAGAACCAGCCCAACGTCACCATGCACTACCCCAATGTGGCGGGGGCGATCGTTAATTGGATACACCAGGGCGTCTGGACTGAAGAGTCATTAACGGACTTGGCCAGTGAGCTATGGGGTGAGGTGCGAACCAATCACGGTGAAGATTTCGCCCAACTGCAGCGCCTAGAGGAATTTAAATTGAAGGCCTTTGGTAGCTAGGCTTTTAAGAACAAATGGTCAAAGTTATCGCTGGTGATTTTAGCCAATTCCGCGAGCGAAAGGCCACGATACTCAGCGATGTATTCCGCCACTTCCCGCACATACTTGGGCTCATTGCGCTTGCCCCGATGGGGTACCGGTGCCAGATAGGGCGCGTCAGTTTCTATCAACAAGCGTTCTAGCGGTATGTTTTTAACCACTTCGCGCACGTTTCCGGCATTTTTAAAGGTAACAATGCCAGAAATCGAAATGTAATAGTTCATGTCGATGGCCTTTTTGGCCATATCCCAATCTTCCGTAAAGCAGTGTAAAACCCCCGCGCTCTCAAGGTCGCCATGTTCACGGATCAGGGCCAGTGTGTCCTGCTTAGCGTTACGGGTATGTACCACAACCGGGGTCTTGGTGATTCCCGCCGCCTGTAAGTGAACGACAAATGACTCCTGCTGTGCCAGCTTGTTTTTGTCGTCGTAATAATAATCGAGCCCGGTCTCGCCAATGGCCACGGTTTTGGTATGACCCTGTACCCACTGGCAGAGATCATCAATCGATACCCGGCCGGCATCGATATCGAGTGGGTGAACACCGGTGGAGGCATATACCATCTCGTATTGATCAGCCAACTGCTGTACAGCGGCCCTATTTTCAACACTGATGGCGATACAGAGTATCCGGTCGACACCGCGCTCCTGGGCGGCGGCGATGAGTTTGTCTAGGTCACCACCATAGGGAGTTAAATCCAACCGATCCAAATGGCAATGGGAATCTACAAGCATGTCTCTGCTCTTTTTGTGAAAGGGGATTTTGAGAAACTCCCCGACGGGAGCTGGATGGCTACATTGTATGGGTCAGTCGGTCGGATTCCAACGCGCCGGCGAGATAAGTCTCAATCTTGCGGTTGGCGGCATCGTCCTGATCATTGAATTGAACGCCAATGCCGGCAGCACGATTGCCCTGGGCACCTTTAGGCGTAACCCAGATCACTTTACCGGCTACAGGGATCTTCTCGGGCTCATCCATAAGGTTGAGCAACATAAACACTTCGTCGCCGAGGTTATAACTTTTGGCCGTGGGTATGAACAAACCACCATTTTTAACAAATGGCATGTAAGCCGCGTACAATACAGCCTTGTCTTTTATCGTCAGCGATAAAATACCATTGCGAGCGCCGCCACCTAGTCCTTTCATTGATAGTCTCTATCTCATCTAACTGTTTGATTGGCTTACCACAAGCCCATCGTTAAGTGTAGTCGAAAATTTGCGGGAAACCGAACTGGCTATCTCATTCGTACGGTGAAAACGCGGGAATAATCGATCAACACCTCTTCCAATGCAAGCTGCTGGTTGGGGTTGCTACCGCGCCGCAGCCGTTCTAACAGCCTCACCACTTTACCGCGCAGTTGCAGCAAAGCCTGAGCCAGCGGTTGGCTGGAGTTGGCCTCTTCCCGCTCATAGAGCGTTCGGATTCGTTTTTCCATGGTCTCCGTTAGCAGCAGACAGATGGTCTCTAAACTGTAGCTCTTTAATTGACCAGCACAGGCGACCGGGCCCAACTGCTGTTGTTCTAGCTTTTGTAGCAGCAGCAAAACGGAATGGCGTGTTTCCAAAGTATCAGCATCGAGCAACGCCAGCGCCTTAAGCGGTATTCCGGCTGCGGTATCCAATAGCGTCTGGGCGCGTTCACCGGCAATCTGGCTCAGCCATTCGCGGCTTTGGTTGAGGTCGGGTACCCCGAGTTGCTGAATTTGGCAGCGGCTGCGAATGGTCGGCATAACGCCGCTAATCTGATGGGAAAAAAGCACTAAAAAAGTATTACTTGTTGGCTCTTCTAAAGTCTTGAGGAAAGCATTGGCAGCATTGCTGTTGAGTGATTCCACGGGCCCCATAACCACAACTTTACTACCGCCCTGCTGCGCCGATTTAGTGAGCGATTCCTGCAAAATCCGGATCTCTTCAATTTTGATCTGTTTGCCGGGTTCAGGCATCACCAGGTGGTAGTCAGGATGGGTTTGTGCCTGAAGTAATAGGCAGCTTTTACAGCTGCCACACGCCAGATCATGTTCGGGCGCTTGGCATAAAAGCAACTGCGCCAGTGCTTTGGCCAGGTTCTCCTTACCAACGCCGGCCACGCCGGCGAATAGAGTGGCATGGGGCAATTTACTCTGGCTGCGCTGCTGATTAAGCCTCTGCCATATGCCCTGCTGCCAAGGATAGGGAACAATAATTTCAGTTGAACTACTCATAGATTCAAAGCAAAGGGTTGTCGCAAATATTGGTGCCCGGTAAAGTTCAGCATCCCGAATGTGGTGGGCACTATGGCTATAAATTTAGTTGGGCGTTGGATCAATGACAGATTTGAGAATTTTGCATAAAGATCATCATCTATTGGTGGTCAACAAACCCGGTGGTCTGCTAACGGTTCCTGGCAGACTACCAGAAAACAAAGACTCCATCCTAACCCGGCTACTTAAAGATTACCCCAACTCCCAAATCGTCCATCGTTTGGACATGCCCACCTCCGGACTGTTACTGGTACCGCAATCAAAAGCAGCGCTTAGCCACCTGGCCCGGCAATTTCAATCCAGAACCATCGGCAAACGATATTTGGCTGTAGTAACGGGGCTATTGAACCCTAACGAGGGCGAAGTGGATGTGCCACTGATTTGTGACTGGCCCAATCGGCCGCGGCAAATGGTTGCTGCCAACGGCAAACCCTCACTCACCCACTATCGCGTATTGGCAAGAGATGAAGCGCAGCAATGCACATTGGTACGACTGATGCCCGTCACCGGGCGCTCACATCAACTGCGTGTACACATGACCCACATTGGCCACCCAATTGTGGGCGACACCCTCTACGGCGCGCCACTGACACTACCCGCAGCTCGGCTCTACCTACATGCTGAGCAGATCAGTTTCACCCACCCCGTCACCGGTTGTGAAATGAACTTCACTCACGAAGGTTTCAGCTGGCCTTTAAACCGAAACGATTTAACAAAAAGTCAATGAGTGGGCGAACCATACTGAGCAACAGGTAACCCATCAGAATTCCCGAGCCATTAGCCAGCATATCCACTCCAGATAAGCTGCGCCATGGTAAAAAGTGCTGCACCAATTCAACGCCACCGGAAAATGTCCACAGCAGAATGAGCATCCGATAAAAAAGGGTATAGTTGGGAAATGCGACATAAGCCGAAAACACGGCAAAGGTATAACCGGTTGCGTGCAATAAAAGATCACTAAAATTCGCTTCGATTTGCAACGGTACCCTGATTACCCCTAACCAGAGATAGCATCCGAGCACAGCCGCAAATTGTCCTATGCCCAACAACTTCATTTTCCGCTGATCTCCATATCGGCTATTGGTGAGCACCCATAAATTTTTGTATCGCAGTACTCACCTGCTGTCCCACTTCAATTGGCGTTTTACTGGCATCGATTAAACGGTAATAGCTTTCCGTTTTTAACCGCTCTAGGTAGAGCGCGCGGATACGCTCGAAGAAAGCTAGCTCCTGCAGCTCAAAGCGGTCTAAGTCTCCCCGTCCGCGAGCGCGCGCCATGCCTGTGGCAACGTCTAAATCGAACAGTAACGTTAAGTCCGGGCGAAGCTCGCCCTGAACCAGATTTTCCAGCAGGGCGATAGTCTGCATGGCGAGCCCACGGCCGGCGCCTTGATAAGCATAAGTGGCATCGGTAAAGCGATCGCACAGCACCCACTTACCCGCCTCCAAAGCCGGTAAAATCAGTCGATTGAAATGCTGTGCCCGAGCGGCAAATACCAACAGCAGTTCGGCACAATCATCCACGTGTTCATCCCGTTTGGCCAGAATAAGCTGGCGAATCTCTTCGGCGAGCGGCGTACCACCTGGCTCACGGGTAACAACCACGTCTATGCCCGCATCACTGAGTAAGTTTTTAACTAACGGAATATTGGAACTCTTGCCGCCCCCTTCTACCCCTTCGAAGGTAATGAATCGTCCACGTTTGTTGTTATCCATTTTGGGCTTCTCGCTGACTATTGCTTGGGAGCGGATTGATAATCGTCACGGCGATTTAAGATTTGATACTGGCGTACAGCGCGGTTGTGCTCGGCCAGAGTTGCAGAGAACTGATGACTACCATCGCCCTTGGCAACGAAATAGAGCGCATCGCCTTCGGCCGGCTGCATGGCCGCGGCCAGGGACTCATAACCAACCAGGGCGATCGGTGTCGGGGGCAACCCGCGAATCATATAAGTGTTGTAATCGGTGGGCTGGCTCAAATGTGCACGGGTTAAATTACCCTGGTAGCTATCGCCCAACCCGTAAATTACCGTTGGATCTGTCTGTAGGCGCATATTCTTTTGCAAGCGACGAACAAAAACACCGGCGATCTGCGCGCGCTCACTGGCTAACCCGGTCTCCTTCTCGACGATAGAGGCCATAATTAAAGCCTGATATGGAGAGTCATAAGGCAAGCCGGCGGACCGTTGCTGCCACAATTGCTGCAGGGTGGTTTGCATTTTATTGTACGCCCGCAGCAGTATCGCCAAATCGGTGTCGCCACTGCGAAAGTGGTAGGTGTCGGCAAAAAACCACCCTTCTGGGTTAGCATGCTCTGCGGGCAGCTGGTTTACCAAACTTGGGTCGAGGAGCGAGTCTAAAGTGCGCACCACGCGGGGATTATCGTGCAGGGCTTGCAGCGCATCGGCCGCCCGCCACCCCTCAATGAGGGTCAATTGATGGTCGATTGCATTACCGGAGATAAGCATCTGGTTAACATCAACCCACGACATTCCTGGCGTGATTCGATACTCACCCTGCTTAATGGCGGTTTGCTTGGTAATTTTGCTGTAAACCAAAAGTGCCTTCGGATAGGAGACCACGCCTTGGTTAGCTAGGTTGATGAGCGTTTTGGTTATGGTTGAGCCTCGCTCAACCTGAAGGATTACCTCTGACTCCAGGGCCAGAGGCTTATGCAGCCATAGGTTAAACTGCCATACGCTATAGGCGCCCGATGCTATTACTAAAACTGCCACTATCAGCAGCAGTTTCAGCAATCTCTTCACTCTATTTTTAGCGTTGGGTTGTGTTGCAGCAGCCACTCTTTAGGAGAGTCCTAAACGAGTTCAACGAGATCGCGATGCTCAAAAACCGGGCTACTCAACACGCCCAAACACCACGGTTCCATTGGTACCGCCGAAGCCGAACGAGTTTGAAAGTGCAACGGAAATATCCATTTTGGCGGCTTTATGCGGAACAAGATTAAGCCCTTCGACCTCGGGGTCCGGGTTATCAAGGTTAATCGTCGGCGGTGCGACCTGATCGTGAATGGACAACACCGCAAATATCGCCTCAACCGCGCCCGCTGCACCCAGCAAATGGCCAATCATCGATTTTGTTGAGCTGACAGCAATATTGGGCAAGTTGTCACCAAAAACAGTGCGCATGGCTCTGATTTCACCCATATCTCCCGCTGGAGTCGAGGTGCCATGGGCATTGATGTAGCTAACCTGATCTGGGGAAATACCTGCATCGCGCAGAGCGTTCTGCATGGAGAGCGCCGCACCGGCGCCATCTTCAGGTGGCGAAGTGATGTGATAAGCATCGCCACTCATACCAAAACCGATCAGTTCAGCATAAATTTTCGCACCGCGGGCTTTGGCATGCTCGTACTCCTCCAATACCAACACCCCGGCGCCATCACCCAATACGAACCCATCGCGGTTGACGTCCCAGGGGCGGCTGGCTTTTTCCGGGTCGTCATTGCGCGTGGACAAGGCCCGTGCCGCTCCAAAACCGGCCAGCCCCACACGGGTTGTAGCCATTTCGGCCCCGCCGGCCAACATCACATCGGTTTCACCGAGGATAATCGAGCGCGCCGCCAGCCCTACCGCATGAGTACCGGTGGTACAGGCTGTAGTTACAGCGAGGTTGGGGCCTTTAAAACCATATTTGATTGACAGGTTACCAGCGATCATGTTGATGATAGAACCGGGTACAAAGAAAGGGCTTACCCGACGCGGGCCTTTGTGTTCGATAGTCAAAGAGACATTTTCGATTTCAGATAAACCACCGATACCTGAGCCGATCACTGCACCCATTCGGGGAGCTAACTCCTCGGTTACCTCGATACCGCTGTCCTGTACAGCCTGAATACCCGCAACAATGCCATATTGCACAAAGGTATCCATTTTCTTGGCATCTTTGGCGGGAATATAGGATTCGATATCCAACCCACGCACAGAGCAGCTGAATTTAGTAGTGAAAGGTGTGATGTCGAACTGATCAATGGTGCGGGCGGCACTAACACCACCCAAAATGTTAGACCAGGTCTCTGCGACGGTATTGCCAACCGGACTAACCATGCCTAATCCGGTCACAACAACTCTTCTACGGGACACTATAGCCTCCAGAAAACTCTATCATTGCGTCAAAGGCGCCCCTTGCGGAGCATAGTCTGCCGCCATCAGCCGTAACTAACCAGCGGCCACATCATTTAAAAATAAAGCCGTACTAATCGACTTAGTACGGCTTTAAATATTGTTCTGGATGTGTAGCAGCGACGAAAGTGATTACGCCAGGTTGGCGTTGATGTAGTCGATAGCCAGCTGTACTGTGGTAATTTTCTCGGCTTCTTCGTCTGGAATTTCGGTTTCAAACTCTTCTTCCAGAGCCATTACCAATTCAACGGTATCGAGAGAATCAGCGCCAAGATCTTCAACGAACGAGGCTTCATTTTTTACTTCTTCTTCTTTAACGCCCAATTGCTCGGCTACGATCTTCTTTACGCGTTCTTCTATGCTGCTCATGTCTTTATTAAACTCCTAGTCGGTATAAATTCTATTGAGCCTTTCTTCAACCACGCTAAACCAGACTAATCATCTAAGGTTCAGCCAAATCGCCGCGCATTTTACATTGATTGCACAGTGATTGTGAATCAGCGAAGCTAAATTTATTGGTGTTTCTGGCTATTTTGCTTTGCAAATCAAGCACTTTAGCCCAGCCTGATCACTCAGGGCAAGCGCTAAAATCGCCTTTTTAGTTCATATACATGCCGCCATTGACATGAATGGTCTCACCAGTGATGTAGGCGCCCTTGTCACCGGCTAGAAATGCCACCACATCAGCGATCTCCTGGGCCTCGCCGAGGCGCCCCAGTGGTACCGCAGATAACATCAGTGCACGTTGATCGTCACTCAATGCACGGGTCATATCGGTATCAATAAAGCCTGGCGCCACGGTATTAATGGTAATGCCACGCGAACCGACCTCTTTTGCCAATGAGCGGGCGAAACCCGCCACGCCGGCTTTGGTAGCTGCATAGTTGGTCTGGCCAGGGTTACCCATGGAACCAACCACAGAAGCGATATTGATCACCCTGCCCCACTTAGCCTTCATCATGCCACGCAGAACGGCTTTGGTGACCCGATAAACCGAGTTAAGGTTAGTCTCGATCACATCCAGCCACTGGTCATCACCCATACGCATCAGCAGGTTATCTTTGGTGATACCGGCATTGTTTACCAAAACAGTTGGCGCGCCGTACTCTTTAGAGATTGTGTCGATCACCTGCGCTATGGATTCGGGGTTTGTTACATTAAGCATCATTCCCTTACCGCTGACACCGGCCTCAGCCAACATTTTTGAAATGTTTTCGGCGCCGGATTCGCTGGTGGCGGTACCCACGACGGTAGCCCCATCAGCACCCAGCTGTAACGCAATGGCAGCACCAATCCCACGAGACGCACCGGTGACCAGCGCTACTTTTCCGTTCAAAGACATATTGAATCCCTATTATTAAGGTAAATTAGGATTTTCTGGTTTATCAATTGCTGTTGGCGGCAACCGCTTTGCTCATGGCGTCGATTGAGTCGGTGCTATCGCTACTGATCGATCGATCGATTCGTTTAATCAAACCACACAGCACCTTGCCAGGGCCACACTCCACCGCCTGAGTGACTCTCTTAGCGGCCAGCGCCTGAACACAATCGACCCACAATACAGGCTGATAGATCTGCTGGATCATAACCTCTTTTATACGCTCCGGCTCCACTTCGCTCTGTGCGTGAACATTGTGAATCACCGGTACAACAGGTGCTTTAAACTCTGTTTCAGCTACCAGGCTAGCCAGTCGATCGGCAGCGGGTTTCATCAGGCTGGTATGGAATGGCGCACTCACTGCCAAGGGCACCGCCTTCTTTGCACCAGCGGCCTTACAGGCTTCGATGGCACGTT
Organism: Halioxenophilus sp. WMMB6; assembly: GCF_033283405.1. NCBI lineage: Bacteria > Pseudomonadati > Pseudomonadota > Gammaproteobacteria > Alteromonadales > Alteromonadaceae > Halioxenophilus > Halioxenophilus sp. WMMB6. Next base: position 490,708 of record NZ_JAWMQR010000001.1, on the reverse strand, counting down.
CAACCGCTGCTTTATGGCCCGCAATAACCACCTGCCCCGGAGAATTATAGTTAACCGGAGAGACAACCTCCTCCCCTGCAGCGGATTCACAACACTGGCGGATAAGATCGTCATCCACACCAATGATGGCAGCCATAGAGCCAACTCCCGGGGCGACAGCCTCCTGCATGAATTGCCCGCGGGAGCGCACCAGCCGCACAGCATCTTCAAACGCAACGACGCCACTGCAAGTTAACGCAGACCACTCGCCCAGGCTGTGACCCGCCATGTAGGCCGGTTTTATGTCAGATAGAGATTGCCACACCTGCCACAAACCGTAGCTGGCGGTAAGAAGCAAAGGCTGGGTCACTTCAGTCATATCAATGGCGCCATCTTCGCCATTCTGGCAAAGATCCCATAGATCGTAGCCCAACACTTCGGACGCGCGACTAAAGGTAGCACCAATAATTGGGTACTCCTGCGCCATGTCGGCGAGCATACCTTTGGATTGCGAACCTTGACCAGGAAATACGAACGCTAAATTAGAGGCACTCATAACAAAACTCTTCTTAGAAGTGGATTCAACAGTTCATGTAACTTATTGAAAATTGGGAACTATTCTATAAGTTGGTTGGCGCACTGCTCAGTAAGGCGGCCAATCAGACGCTTGGCAGACATATCTCGCGCCAGCTCCAAAGCGTACAAAAAACTACGCTCATCCGCCGCACCATGGCTCTTCACCACACAACCATTGAGCCCTAGAAAACAGGCGCCATTATAGCGAGCGGGTTCAAATTGTTTATGCCATTTTCGCAACAGAGGCCGGGCAATTTGGCCAAGAAGACGGCCGTAGAGGTTCTGATGAAAAGCACCCTGCAACTGGCTTAGTGCCATCTTAGCGACTCCCTCACTGACCTTAAGGGCAACATTGCCAACAAACCCATCACAAACGATGACGTTCACGTCGCCACTGTATATCGAGTCACCCTCAATGAAACCGGCATAATTAAGTTGCCGGTTCTGCGAGAGTATCTCGTGTGCCTCTTTAATAAGGTTATTACCCTTACTGTTTTCGATGCCAATGTTGAGCAGCGCTACAGTCGGACGTCGGATTTCGTCTATCTCCTCGCAAAGTGCGCTGCCCATCAGTGCAAAATTGACCAGCAATGAGGCATCCGCTGTTGCGTTGGCGCCAAGGTCCAACATATAGCTGTGGCCAGTAATCGTAGGAATCGCTTTACAGATAGCTGGCCGCTTAAGGTGTTGGAATGTCCCTAAAAAGTGACGCCCAATCGCCATCAATGCGCCGGTGTTACCACTACTGACACAGGCATCAAAAGGCACCTCTTCTGCCAACGAGGCCAATGCCAACGCCATACTGGAATCCAATTTATTGCGTAGCGCGTTTGACGGCGACTCGTCCATGGAGATAACAGAACTACTCTCCTGGAGGCTTATATTTGAGGGCAATTTTAAACCGGCTAAGGCAAAGGGATCACCATAGAGTCTAAGGTGAACGGAAGGGTGAAGATTGGCAAATTCGATAGAGGCAGGGATAGTGGCGCGGGGACCGAGGTCCCCGCCCATAGCATCGACAGCTATGCGGAAAGGTTTGTCTAACAAACGTTACTCTTCGCCGGAGTCAACAACCTTTTTACCGCGGTAAAAGCCGTCTGGGCTTACGTGGTGACGCAGGTGTTTTTCACCACTGGTTGGATCCAATGACAGGGTTGGGCCAGTCAGGGCATCGTGTGAGCGACGCATTCCGCGACGAGAACGAGTTTTGCGGTTCTGTTGAACAGCCATTTTACAAGCTCCTAAAATTCAAACTGTTTAATTCTAGTCTAATGCAGCTAGGGGCGCCTTCTGCAAAAATCTATTTCGGCGAGCCCTTAAGTTGCTCCAAAACGCTAAATGGGTTGGGCTTCTCACCCTTCTGATCACTGCTGTCATCGCCAGAGCTATAAGCTTCTGGCTTGAGGCAAGCCTGTTGATGGTACGCCACCATGGGTAGCGCCAACAGAATCTCGTCCTCTACCAAACTGTATAAATCCGCGGCATTGTCGGTGACAAACCATGGATCCAATCGCTTGGGCAACTCTTTGGCTCGCTCCTCGCTTGGCACTATGGCCAAACTGACCTCGGTATCAACCGGGTAGGTCATCGGGCTCAAACATCGCTGGCACAACACCAGCACATCGGCTTTAACTGTTCCAGTTACCACAGCGAGCCCCTGTTGATCGATACCCAGCGATAACACCAGGGAGACATCCCCTTCATCGCTTTCCAGTGCCGACTGCAGACGATCCAAAGCCCGAATTGGTATTATGCCGACCAAATCACTGCCTTGATGAGCCATTTTACGGGCATCAATCAGCCTTGGCAGCACTCTCAAATCCGGGGTGTGATTCATAGGCGCGCAATTCTAGGGATACAACCCTGAGCTGTCAAAGAAAAAGTCAAATTTCACACAGATATGCCGTAAATAGGGAGAAAACCCATTTTGAAACTCGTTTTAGCTTCCACATCCAGCTATAGAGCCGAGCTATTGGCGCGCTTTAACCTCCCATTCCAACAATTGGCCAGTCAAATTGAGGAACAGGTAATTCCAGGCGAAACACCCATTGATAGAGCCCGGCGCCTGAGTTTAGAGAAGGCTCAAGCTGTTGCCGACCAGTTGGCAGAGCCTGCTTTGGTGATTGGCTCGGATCAGGTGGCATTTCTTGGCGACCAAATTCTCCACAAACCGGGCGACCTAACCAGAGCCCGTGAACAACTTCGCCGCTGCAGCGGCCAGGAAGTCAGCTTTGCGACCGGCTGCTGCCTACTTAACAGCCAAACCAAGGATAACCACGCCAGTGTCGATTTGGTGAAAGTTAAGTTCAAAACCCTGACACCCCAACAAATCGAGCATTACCTACAGGTCGATGAGCCCTATGATTGCGCTGGCAGCTTCAAGGCCGAGCAACTCGGTATCGCGCTGTTTGACTATATAAAGAGTGAAGACCCGACCGCGCTTATTGGCTTACCCCTGATCAGCCTCGCTAGACACCTAACCGCATTTGGCTACAACCCTCTAAATTCAGCTGGATTATCGCCATCCGCTACTATTACCTAGACTTTTACTGCAGGGTTAGTGATTGCTGGGTGGTTAAATATTTGGCAAACCCGGCGCCCATAGAAACACCAAAACGCTCGAGGATAGCAGCCAAAGGATTGGGTTTGGCGCCGTAGCTGACCATTTTATCGACACCAATAACCTCTCTGGCCACGTAACCGGCACTGCCTAGGCCATCGACCAGCCCCATCTCCTTAGCTTGCTCACCATTCCAAATCAGGCCGCTGTATAGGTTTTCACTGGCAACCAGGCGATCACCGCGCCCTTTCTCTACCTGGGCGATAAACTGCTTATGAGTGTCCTCTAACACTGTTCGCCAGAAGGTTACCTCCTCTGGCTGCTGGGGGCTGAAAGGGTCTAAAAAGGCTTTGTGCTCACCCGAAGTGTAGCGGCGGCGCTCCACACCCAATTTGTCCATCAGGCCAACAAAACCAAAGCCTGAGGCGGTAACACCTATTGATCCCACCAGGCTGGCCTTATCGGCATAGATCTCATCGGCAGCTGCGGCAATATAGTAGGCGCCGGAGGCGCCCAGATCGGAGATTACGGCGTAGACCTTCTTCTCTGGGTGTAGGGCTTTCAAGCGATAGATCTCGTCGTTAACGTATCCTGCCTGTACCGGACTGCCACCGGGGCTATTGATCGCCAACAGTACTGCCTTGCTGTGTTCTGCCTCAAAGGCTTTGCGCAGTGCGCCTACAATGGCATTGGCATTGGCTTTTTCATCCGCCGCGATCACCCCTTCAACGGGCACTACCGCCACGTGATCGTCCTTAACATTAACGCCGCCTGTGCGCGTTGCATTGACCTGGAAAAGCAATAACGCCGCAAAAATATAGATGAAAACCAAAACCTTAAAGAATATACCCCAACGCCGGGCACGTTTTTGCTCTTTTGTGGATTCGAGCAGTAGTTTTTCGATCAGCGACCATTCACGTGGATTCGGGACTGAGGGAGAATCTTGTTGCATGAGTACCTGCTTATAATAGTGATCAAAAATGTGTGGTTATTGAGTCTTGTTAGCAGCCGCGGGTTCAATCTGCCAGCCCAATAACTCTTTTATGTGATCGATAATCACGGCGGGACGATGCTGGTTAAGCTCGGCCACTGAGTGCGACCCAAAGCTGACACCAATTCCACGCATACCAGCTGCGTTGGCCATAGCCAGGTCAAAAGTGGTGTCACCCACCATTACCGCCCGGGTATGACACATGTTGAGCTCTGCCAGTAGCTCCAATAGCATTTTCGGGTTTGGCTTGGAGGCCGTCTCGTCGGCGCAGCGGGTGGCGCAAAAGAAATTCTGCAATCCCGTTTCATATAACCCTCGGTCGAGCCCGGCCCGGCTCTTGCCCGTAGCCACCGCTAACCGGTAGCCTCGTTCTTTCAACTCAAGAAGAGTCTCCTTTGCACCGTCAAACAACTGGGGTTGGCTTGTATCGCGGTTAAAAGCATCACGATAGAAATCAGCAACCTGCGCTCGCGTGGATATGTCTTCATCTGGCAACAGTTGCTGGATGGCCTCTGGCAGAGCCAGCCCAATCACGCTTTTGGCTTCAGCAGCCGATAAATCCTCCAAATTGGCCAAATTTGCGGCCTCTTGTAAGCACCGGACAATCTTATCCAGTGAATTGCACAACGTACCGTCCCAGTCAAAAACAAACAGCATGCTTAGTTACCACTCCGTAAAACATCGAGCAAACTGGCGAAATCGCCAGGTAACGGCGCCTCAACCACGAGATCGCCCCCTTCATGCCCGGGTATTGCCAGTTGTGCCGCGTGTAGACATAAGCGTAACGGCAGTTTTGCAGCGAGTGACCGATTGATATCATCGCGGCCATATTTGCTGTCCCCTACCAGTGGATGACCCAAATATTGCGCGTGTACGCGGATTTGATGGGTGCGCCCGGTGAGAGGCTTGGCCTCAACCAGGGTCAAATCGCCAACACCAGGCAGCTGAAAGCGCTCCAGTATACGGAATTGCGTTTGGCTGGGTTTGCCATCCGGTTTTACCTTAACGATTCGGTTGCCATCGGCCAGCTCCATGCGCAGTAGCGGTGCATCCACCAAAACAGCCTTCTCGGGCCAGGCGCCAACCACCAGCGCACAATAGCGCTTGTCAACGCCACCGGCTGAACGCAAAAAGGCTTGCAAGGCCCGTAGTCGAGACCGCTTTTTAGCCAACATCACGCAACCAGAGGTCTCTTTGTCGAGCCGGTGCACTAACTCCAAATAAGGACAGTCTGACCGAACCTGTCGCATAGCCTCTATTAAACCAAGAGATACGCCATCGCCACCGTGAACAGCAATGCCGGCGGGCTTGTTAACCACCATCAAACCTTCATCTTCGAAGAGGATGGCATTAGACAGACAGTGCCAAAGTGATTGACTGGGTACGGGTACCGGGGGCCGCTCTGCCAAACGAAGCGGTGGGATACGGATCAAATCACCACTTTGCAGCCGATACTCAGGTTTTACCCGTGCTTTATTGATCCTCACCTCCCCTTTACGCAATATCCGGTAAATTCGGGACTTAGGCACCCCCTTTAAACGGGTTAACAGGTAGTTATCGATGCGCTGGCCAGCCGAATCTGCGTCAATAGTGACCCACTGGGCACCAGGCTTGGGACTTTGAGATTCTTCCTGCAATGAACTACCTCGTCTTAATGGAGAGCTGCCAACCGCAAACCGGTTAAACCATCTGGTCATCAACCTTTCGAGCCCTGGCCCGGGTATGACCTATAGTGGTGATAACGGGTTCAAATCAAGGGAATTGGCGGTTTGGTGAGTGAAAAAGTAGGCAATCATAACCCGAGAACCCCGCCATCGGCTGCTCAAGTTCACCTAATTCGTCCCAAAAGCCTCGAAATACGCCCGAAACTGCCCTTCGGGAAGGGTCTAGGTTGCTCTAATGGGTGCTCGCTGATATATTGCGAAATGGTCTGGGTTAGGCTGGTTTCTTGGTTACGCATTTTGTGCCTGAAGGAAATACCGCTAAAGACCACAAACAAGATTCGAGAGATCACGGCCTAAGTCACTGTTTAGCCGGCTGGATACCCAGTAAGGTCTTTCTGATCAACACAGGTCGTAAGAGTTGGCTCGCATATCAACATAGCTGACAGATTGAAACGGCCTGACTTGTAAACAAACCAGCTCATCAAGCTGATTAAATGAAACTGCGCTAGAGTTGCGCAGGAAGTGTAAAGCGAATAGACAAGTTTAAATCAACCAACTCATACTGCGGCGAATCTGAGCCACAGCAACTCCAAAGAAGAGGCGACTCAAACCGAGAGTAGTTGGTTGATAAAAAGAGAGTCAGGATCACAGCGTTAGGTAGCTTAGGATCGATATAAATGGGTAGAGGCCCCTCAGAGCAATGCTCGGCAGGCCTCCCAATGTCTAGGCAGATGTTAATCCCAATAGAGCACGAGTTGCTCCGGCCCAAAAAAGGGCCGAGACACAACCATTTATAGCGAAATCCAGTAACCGATGATGGTCCGACTGTTTTTAGTAGGTCCCTTTAAAGTACTGTCACACAAGACAAGCAAGCCCCACTTCATAAGGGACAGCATGGGCAATCGATCAGAAAAAGAGATCCTATAAACACCAAAAACTGCTTACAAACCGTGTAAATCAGCCACACAAAGGCCGAAACACAATCAGGGTAAACCACCAACACGAACGGATAGATCCCTGAGCTGTAAGCCAAAACTGATGTTTAGAGCCTGCCCCTGCTCCATTCGCGTCACACTCCCCGCCCGCCTTAGCGCCTAGCTATAAAGTTAGGACATCAATGAAAAGAATGCTTATTAACGCTACACAGCCCGAGGAGTTACGGGTTGCGTTAGTGGATGGTCAGTGGTTATACGACCTCGACATCGAAAACAAAACTCGCGAACAGAAAAAAGCTAACATCTACAAAGGCAAAATCACCCGCATTGAGCCAAGCCTGGAAGCCGCATTCGTCGATTACGGCTCCGAACGCCACGGTTTCCTCCCCCTTAAAGAGATCTCCCGAGAGTACTTTTCCAAGAGCCCCAAAGAGGTCGATGGCCGCGTCAAAATCAAAGACGTGTTGAAAGAAGGCACAGAGGTTATTGTCCAGGTCGATAAGGAAGAGCGTGGAAACAAAGGTGCCGCCCTCACTACCTTTATCAGCTTGGCAGGCCGCTACTTGGTTCTTATGCCTAACAACCCACGCGCGGGTGGCATCTCCCGTCGAATCGATGGCGACGAACGCGACGACCTGCGCGAAGCACTTAATAAAATTGAAGTTCCCAGCGGCATGGGAGTGATCGTGCGTACTGCGGGCGTTGGCCGCAGTGCCGAAGAGCTACAGTGGGATTTGGATTACCTTCTGCACCTCTGGAGCACCATCAAAACCCAGGCTGACGAGTCCAAGGCACCACAATTCCTCTTTCAAGAGAGCAATGTGATCATCCGAGCCATCCGGGACTACCTGCGCCCGGATATTGGCGAAGTCATTGTCGATAACAAAGAAGCCTACGATCTGGCCTGCATGTTTATTGACCAGGTCATGCCAAACTATCGCAGCAAAGTGAAGCTCTACAGTGAGAAAACATCACTGTTCAGCCGCTTCCAGATCGAAAGCCAGATCCAAACGGCTTTCCAGCGCGAAGTCAAGCTCCCTTCCGGCGGCTCCATTGTTATCGATGTCACCGAGGCCCTGGTCTCAATTGACATCAACTCCGCCCGCGCCACCAAAGGTGGCGATATCGAAGAGACAGCTCTGCAAACCAACCTCGAAGCCGCCGACGAGATCGCCCGCCAGCTGCGTCTGCGCGATATTGGCGGCCTGCAGGTGATCGACTTTATCGATATGCAGTCCTCGAAGAATCAGCGCGAAGTGGAAAACCGCCTGCGCGATGCTCTGGCGATGGACCGCGCCCGCGTGCAAACCTCCAGAATCTCACGTTTCGGCCTGCTGGAGATGTCCAGGCAGCGACTGCGCCCGTCACTGGGTGAAACCACTTCCAAGGTCTGCCCCCGCTGTAGTGGCCAGGGCACGATCATGAGCACCAAGCCCATGGCCCTGGCGATTCTTCGCCTTATCGAAGAAGAGGCTCAAAAAGAACACAGCGCGGAAATTCGCGCCATTACGCCGGTATCCGTGGGTACCTACCTACTCAACGAGAAGCGTAAATCGATCACCGATATCGAGACGCGCAACAACACGCGCGTGGTTATCGTACCCAGTGATGAGCTCCATACCCCCCACTTCGAAGTACAGCGTCTACGCGCCGACGACGAAGGCGCCATGGAGACCAGCTACAAGATTACGCTGACGCCAGAAGACATCAGTACTGAGCAAAAACAGAGCACCAAAGAGGTCTCACCAGAACTGCCGAAGCCTGTTGTCCAGCAAATTGCCCCCAGCAAGCCAGCGCCACCACCACCTAAAGAACCAGGCCTGATCAGCAAACTGATCAAAATGGTCAAAGCGCTGTTTGAAGGTGAGGAAGAGAAGAAAAAACCAGCGAAAAAACGTAACGACTCTCGCCGTCGCTCAGACTCCAGCGCCAGCAATCGCGGTAAAAGACCACGCAGTGGCGGTAAAGATAACCGCAACAGAAATCGCCAGGAGTCGCAAGAAGTTGTTGATAACCAGCAACCTGCGAAGGCCGCTGCAACCGACGAGCAGGAAAACAAACAGAAGCGACGCCCACGCAAGGATCGCAAGCCACGTAATCGCAACCCAGAAGCAGCGACCGAAACGGCACCTCAGGAGACAACCCAGGCACAGGCCACACCTGAGAGCGAAGACCGCCCAGCTAAGCGACCAGCCAGCAAGCGTGCCAGGCCGCAGCCCCGTCGACGCGGACGCCGTGATAATGCCGAAAGCGGTACCGTAGCGGATACGAGCGATCAGTCTGTAGCCCTAGAGAGCCAGGTGCAGCCCACTGCTGCTGAAATCGAAGAGTCTTTACAGCAGCAGATCGGCAATGCAATTGCCGCTCAGGAGCAAGCCTTCAGCGCAGAGCAGCCGGCTGAACCTGAAGTAGAGCAACCACAAGAGGTCAGTATCGCCACATCAGCACCAGCTGAGGAAGCAGTTGTTGAGCCGGCCCTGTCAGAGGAGGAGTCCACTTCTGCCGAGGAGATTGTCTCTGTGGAAGTCGAATCCACTGCCAATACCGCTGAGTTTGGTTACGATCAGGGCGATACCTCTGCGACTGTTCACCTGAAAGAGGCTGAACCAGAAGCAGCTCCCGCAGAAGCCAGCGTAGCGGTAGAGCCAAAGGCGGAGCCAGAACTAGGAAAGGCTGAGCCAGAAGCAGCCAGCGAAACTGAGTCAGCACCGGAGCCGGTTGCGGCAGCCGCCGCAGAAGCAGTCGAAACGGAGCGCGAACCGGCAGTAGAGGCTGAAGCCGCTGTCGACACCCCCGAAGCCGCCCCCCAAGCTGAAACAGAAACCGCTGCAGCGCAGAGTGAAGTAGAAAAAACCGCAGAGGTTAGTGATAGTTACGCCGCCAGTACCACTCAAGAGAGCGCACCAAGTACTCTGGCTGTCACTGCCACGCCAGCTAAAGAGTCCGGACGCGCGAGCAATGATCCACGGGTCAATCCGCGCACTCAAGTGAGCCACGACATTCGCTCGGTAAGCCATGTTGTTTCGTTGTCTGAACCCTTGGATACCAGCAAGCCAGCGTCTATCAGCCGACAGCCTCGCGACTTACAACGGCCAGCCAACGACCCGCGCAGCAAGTCTGCGGCCAGCTGAGGATTACTGCCCGGCCAAGTGCCGGGCATTTCCCATTAAAAATCTAACAATCCCTGCAAAAATAAAGAGTTACGCTATTGCCTTGCTTTGCTAGCTCTGTATAATCGCAAACCTTCCGGAGGGGTGGCTGAGTGGTCGAAAGCGGCGGTCTTGAAAACCGTTGAGTGTAACAGCTCCCAGGGTTCGAATCCCTGCCCCTCCACCATCTTCCCCCAGTTCGAACGCCCCAAAATCCCCAAGGTATTACTGCTTTTCTTCAAAAGATAATTCATTTCTCCGTTAATCATTCAGCTGTATATCGATCCGGTTGTGAATGAGAATAATTATTGAGATTGAACCGAATAAGCTTGCTTTTGGTCTAACCGTCCGTATTATTTTCACCGAATTCTATTTCTAATAACTGGAGAACATCTATGCGAGACATTTCTGCAACATATTCCGCTGTTGATCAGGCGGGACAGGTCAGCAAGGTATTGCGTAACACCTATTCGTTGCTGGCAATGACTCTACTGTTCAGTGCTGTGACTGCAGGAATCGCTATGGCGGTTAACATGAGCCACGGTATGGGTATGGTGTGCAGCTTGATTGCACTGGGGTTAGTCTGGTTGGTACTGCCAAGAACCGCAAACTCGGCTAATGGTATTTGGGTAGTATTTGCCTTTACCGGTTTACTGGGTGCCGCGCTTGGCCCAATCCTCAACCGTTATTTGGGCATGGCCAACGGTGGCACCATTGTTATGCAGGCGCTGGGCGGTACCGCACTGGTCTTCTTTGGTTTGTCTGCTTATGTTTTAACCACCCGTAAGGACTTCTCCTTCATGGGCGGCTTCCTGATGGTCGGCCTGTTGGTGGCCGTGGTCGCCTCTCTGGGCGCGCTGGTAGCGGGCCTCTTTGGGGTTGAGATCAGCACTTTTAGTTTGGCGATTTCTGCGCTGGTTGTGCTTTTGATGTCTGGTTTTATTCTCTTTGACACCAGCCGTATCATTCACGGTGGTGAAACCAACTACATAATGGCCACCGTCGCCTTATACCTGGATATTTACAACCTGTTTACCTCTTTACTCCACCTGTTAGGCGCACTCAACGACGAGTAAACCACTCTCCAGCTGTAAAGTTAAAAAAATGCCCCATTAAAGGGGCATTTTTGTTTACTATTCGACCATGAAATTTGCTCTTATTGTCCTCTCCCCGCCCGCCTCCGTCGCAAGTTACAGCGCCTACAATTTCGCGCGCGCGGTTATTAGCTCCGGCCATCAGCTGGCTACGGTTTTTTTCTACCAGGATGGCGTTTACAACGGCAACGAGCTAACCACACCACCGCAGGATGAGTTGAACTTAACGCGACTGTGGCAAAGTTTACGGGATGACTCGCCCGTTGAGTTAACAGTATGCATAGCAGCCGGTATTCGCCGCGGCGTATTAGATTCAGCCGAGGCAGTACGCCACCACAAGGTCGCTGGCAATCTCGCTGATGGTTTTACGCTGGGTGGGCTGGGTCTGCTGGTCGATGCAGCCAACCATTGCGACCGCCTTGTTACTTTTGGGTAATGTGATGGACGACGAAACTAAAAACTGCCTGCTATTGGTTAGCCACCCGCCCTACTCTACGCGCAATGGCCGCGATGCAATCGACGTAGCCCTTACCTTCGGCGCCTTTGAGATGGCTATAACCGTCCTCTTTAAAGGCGATGGGGTTTGGCAATTACTAGCCAACCAGCAGAGCGACAGCATCGGCCAAAAATCGATCGCCAAATTGATAACCGCATTGCCTATGTACGATATAGACGACATTTACGTCTGTGCCGAATCGCTTGCGCAACGCGGCATACAGGTAAGCGACCTGGCAATCGCCGCACAACCCCTGGCTGCTGATGGTATCCACCAACTGCTTAATAACCAATTTCATATCTTGAGCTTCTGACCTCGTGATACTACACATTCTCAGTCACTCCCCCACTGGGGCAGGCTATATCGAGGAGTGCTTATCACTACTCACCGCCGAGGATGCCCTGTTGTTAATTAACGACGGCGTCTACACGGCCAGCGCCCAATCCCCATTTGCCGGCCACCTGCAAGGGTGTAACTGTCCGCTCTATGCACTAGCTAGTGATGTGAAAGCCCGCGGCCTGGAGAACCACTTGCTGAACAATATCCAGCTGGTGGACTACGAAGCCTGGGTTGAGCTGGTGGCAAAATATCCACGCAACATGAGTTGGTACCCTTGAGCAGCCTACGCCTTGCCAGCGGGGAGAGTGTTGCCCTGGACGAAAACGGGTTTCTGGCAAATTTGGATGATTGGAATGAAGCAGTGGCGCAGCTGCTGGCCACTGAAGAGGGGTTAGAGCTAACCGAATCTCACTGGGAAATCATCTGGCTGCTACGAGATTTCTACAACACCTACACTATTTCACCTGCCATGAGGGTATTGGTTAAGCAGATTAAAGCTCAGCTGGGGCCCGAGAAAGCCAGCAGTATTTATTTATTGAAACTCTTCCCTGAAAGCCCGGCTAAAATCGCCAGTAAAATCGCTGGTCTGCCCAAACCCACCAACTGTCTATAGCGCATCAGAGCGCTTAACCGCAAACACACCTATTGGCAACAGCTTAGGCCCCGAGATGAACCACCAGGTTACGGCGCCCCCCCGCATGGCGATGCTCCCACAGATAAACCCCCTGCCAAGTGCCCAGCGCCAAACGCTGATCCATAAATGGCACAGCCAAACTGGTGGCAGTGAGTGTCGATTTAATATGGGCCGGCATATCATCGTCCCCTTCCAGGGTATGGCTATAGAGCGGATCGAGCTCTGGCACCAAACGATTTAGCCAACTCTCCAAATCGGCCTTGGCGCTTGGGTCATAGCTCTCCTGAATGATCAAGCTGGCGGAGGTGTGCTGAATAAAGAGCGTGCACAACCCAGATTGCAAACCCGATGTACTGACCAGCTCATTGACACGCGATGTAATGTCATAGAGCCCCTGCTGATTCGTAGCGACCGTTATTAATCTGATCACGGCTATAACTCCCTCTGCCAACCCTATTACACAACCTTAAGAAGTTAGCCTCCGCCGGGCCTCGTTCTGTTACAATCTCGCCTGTCAACATGAGTAACCTTTGATGTCCAGCGATTTTATCCGTCCCAGCCAATATCAGGCCGAACTTAATGTCAAGTTACAGGCGATGGAGCAACTGTTTGCTCCGTTGCACCTGCCAGAGATAAACCTCTTTCCTTCAGCTCCTACGCACTACCGTATGCGTGCGGAATTTAAAATCTGGCACCAGGGCGATGAATGTTTTTATGCTATGCAGCCTCCCGGTGATAAATCAGCGCCACCCATTTTGATGAGCGAATTCCCAGTGGCAAGCGAAACGATTAATTTCGCCATGCCGGTGCTACTGCAGTTGTTAAATCAATCCCCTCTATTGAAACGAAAGCTATTTCAGGTCGAATTTCTTAGCAGCACCACCAAGGAGTTGCTGATTACACTCATCTACCACCGTCCGCTCACCGATGAATGGCAGCAGCAGGCCGTTGCTCTGCAAGACAACCTGCAACAACGCCTGGCCGGCAATCTTGCCAAGCTCGATATAATTGGCCGCAGCCGGAAACAGCGAATAATTTTGGGCCGCGACTTTGTTAACGAAACACTCGAGGTAGACGGTAAAGCCCACTATTACCAACAGGTGGAAAATAGCTTTACGCAACCCAATGCCGGCGTCTGTCAAACCATGCTGCAATGGGCTGTGGATTGCGCAAAACAGCTTACCGGCGATTTACTGGAGCTCTATTGTGGTAACGGAAATTTTACCATTCCACTCTCCTACCAATTTGAGAGAGTGCTGGCGACAGAGATCTCCAAAACATCGGTCGCCAGCGCACTACACAATATAGCGGTTAACCAACGCACCAATATAGATATCGCGCGCCTCTCCAGCGAGGAGTTCAGCCAAGCTTATCAGGGCGTACGTCCATTTCGCAGGCTGGCTAATATCGATTTGCCAGGCTTTAATTTCTCAACCATTTTTGTCGACCCTCCCAGAGCCGGCCTGGACGAACAGACCTTGGCGCTAGCGGGCCAATTTAAAAATATTCTCTATATCTCGTGCAATCCATATACGCTGCAGCAAAACCTTATCGCCCTGCAGGAGAGCCACGAAATCAAGGCATTTGCCCTGTTTGATCAATTCCCCTACACAGATCACATGGAGTGTGGTGTCTGGCTAAAAGCTCGAGAGTAGTCGCCCCTGCACCTCACCAAAAGAGATCCACGGAGCGGCTGGCAAAGATAAATTAGCGGTCGCTAAAATTTCTTATCCATAATGCGTGTGGCTGCATCCAACACAAAATCGCCATACTCTCGCTCCAGGTCTTCGCGCTGTTGATCAAATTGCAACTTCTGTTTGGTGCTCAGATCTTTCCAAGCATCGAGTATTGGAATGTGAGCGGTCTTCTCCGCAAGTATAAAAAAAGCCTGGTATTCGTGTTTGGTCTCATCATCGATCGCCAAGCTCTCCAGCAACACACCAATACGGATACTGGCCTCAGTTAAGGTCAGCTGCCCTTGTATAGCACCGGATGCCAACACTTGAATACTGGTATTGATGCGTTGGCGCTGTGCTTCCCGTTGCTCTTCCAGCTCCTGTAATTGCTGTTTTTGCTGTTGCTGCTGCCTGATCAACAACCAAACATAATAGGCTGCAATCGCGGCCAGAATTACTATGATTGCTACCGCCAACACTACAATCCAATACATACGCAAAAACCACCTCAAGCAGGCCCTGGCGCGTTTATCTCGCACTAATGCGGAGAGTTACCAAACAAGGCCAGTTAGATTCAAAACAACAGCTGGTATAAAAGTAGGCAAGCCCACCTAATTGGGTAATTGTTAACGCAATTTCGGCGATTAACGGCTGGCAGAGCCAAGATTGCCCACTGATGATCGCCTTGCTAACATGCGTTCACACTCACGCTTCGACGCTTTCGTTCATGACCGATACTGAGCATCTCACCAACACCATCCGGGCACTTTGTGCCAAGGGGTATCAGCAGTACGACTCCGGTCAATTTGAACAAGCACTGCGGCAATTCTACCAAGCTTGGCTGGCCCTGCCCAAGCCGCAAAATCAATACCCACAAGCGGGCTGGGTTTTGGCAGCCATAGGTGATTGTTATTTCCGTATGGCTAAATTGCCCCAGGCCCTGGAAGCGCTGGAATCCTGCTTACACTGCCCGGATATGAACGATAATCCCTTCGTTCGCTTGCGCTTGGGCCAGACACTATTAGAGTCTGAGCAGCTACTGGAGGCACGCAAACAGCTACTAAAAGCCTACCAAATAGGCGGCCGTGAGTTGTTTGCCAAGGAGTACCCCAAATACCTCGCCTGTATTGAGGATCTCGTTGTTTGAACACACAACGCCAACCCCGTCCCATCAACAATGGCAACCCAACCGTGCTGGTTTTTGATTCCGGCGTGGGGGGGTTGAGTATCGTGCAGGAATTGATCAAAAGGCTACCTCAGCTCAATGTAACCTTTGCCGCCGACAACGCCGCCTTTCCCTACGGCACAAAAAGTGAAAGCGAATTAATCGAGCGTGTCGATATGGTGTTGCACGGGCTGCAGTCGACGCTAAAACCGGACCTGATTGTGGTGGCCTGCAACACAGCCAGTACCATCACCCTTCCGGTACTGCGCGAGCGATTTTCAATTCCGGTGGTCGGCGTGGTGCCGGCAATTAAGCCCGCGGCACTCATCAGCCACAGCAAAACCATCGGTTTGCTGGCAACACCAGGCACAGTCAGCCGTGACTACACCACGCAATTGATCGCAGATTTCGCGCCGCACTGCACAGTGGTTAAAGTCGGCAGTTCTAAATTGGTTGAATATGCAGAACGCAAATTGATTTCGGGCGATGCACTAATGGCAGAGGTGGCCGATGAAGTCTCCATTTTTACCAGCGACGCTGTGGCCAGCGAGCTGGATACTATTGTTCTCGCCTGTACACACTTTCCCCTACTTAAGGAAGAGCTCAGTGCGGCCCTTCCTAACATTCGCCATTGGGTGGATTCCGGATCGGCAATTGCTCGACGTGTAGAGAGCCTGTTATTCGACTCGAATGAGGTTCTGAAAACCAAAATTCCAAATAATTATAATCCACCGATATACCAGTCGGTTTTCACTGCGCCGATAAATAACCATACTTTTCTTATGGAGTGGCTCGCCAGCTGGTTTGGCGATCACTGGTCAATTTTTGTGGATTAACGCGCCATTCAACCGCCACCACCTACTCGATCCTATGCTAATTTTAAAGGGTCATTGACACCCTGATTGATTTAAAGCAATGGAGACTTGGCTAATGAAGCTTTCCCTTAAACTAGTGACCGGTTTTGGTTTGTTTGCACTTTCAACCGGACTGTGGGCTTGTGATAAACCTTCAACACCTGAGGTTCCAGATCCGGTTACTGCGGTAACCCCACAAATGGTAAAAGCCAAAAACGATGTTAAGGCGTATATGGATGCGGCCAATGCGTTTTTAGCCTGTGTTAAAAATGATCAAAAATATAATCAAATGGTCGACGAGATGAACAAAGTTGCAGAGGACTTCAACTCTGCCGTTCGTGACTTCAAAGAGCGCATGGCCTCCAGCTAGACCATAAAGTCTCCTAGCCTAAGTAGTAGCTCTTTACCCGGTACACCAGCACCTTTTACAGGGTTGGTGATACCTCCCCAAACCGCCCACGCGCATCACTTTCCACTTGCCACTGCATCTCACCATCGCTACTCTTTAGCGCTAAATTTTCTGTAAATTCACTTTATCCTTTCAGATGGGAATAGCATTTTGCCCAAGCTGTTCAACATCGAGCCCCTACTCGGTTATTTACGTAACGGTGAAACAATCATCACCGCCAACTCCCGCCAGTCAGCGAAAATTCGTTCCGCTTATACCCAAGCCATAGCGACTCAACAGAGCGTGGTCTTGGCTCCGAAACTCGGTAGCCTGAATGGTTGGCTAGAGCAACGCTGGAGTGAATTACAAAGCCACAATGACGAGGTAGCCAAGCTGATTGCTGTCGGTTCCGTTACCCGGAGACTGATGTGGCAGGAGATTATCGACACCGATCTCGACGGCCTGCCGTTAGTCGGTTCCGAGCAGCTCTACCCGATTGCGGACTCCGCTCTCAAGAGCTTACTGTTATGGCAACAGAGCCCGAAAACCCTAGCCGATAACTCAGAAACCAACGCAATCTTTCAACGTTGGTTTGAACGCTTTCTGCGCAACCTGGAACAGCGGGAATGGATTTTGGCTGAGCAGAAACAGCAACGTCTGCTGCAAGCGTTTACCGATGGCAGACTGCCAAAAGCGGAGCAGGTTTTGCTGTTCGGATTTGACGATATTCCGCCATTAACTGAAGCACTACTGCAGGCGTCGGCAGAAACAGTCAGTTATCTTCAGCCTGCTGAGGTGAGCGGAGCCCAGTGTCAAAGACTCAGCTTTCCCAATAAACAGCAGGAGATAGTCGCAGCGGCACAGTGGGCAAGATCTCAGCTGGAAGCCGCGCCCAACAAATCCGTAGCTATTATTGCGCCTAACCTCGGCCAAATCCGCGATGAGGTGGAGCAGGTTTTTATCGAGGAGTTTGAACCTCACTACCTCAACACCACCCAGGATCGTTATACCCTGCCCTTCAATTTTTCCACCGGCGTGCCCCTGGGCTCAACCCCGATTGTTCAAGATGCCACTGATCTACTGCGGCTTCTACAGGGGCGTATTGCCATCGATACCTGCAACGCCCTGCTGCAATCCCCCTATTGGTTAGTCGACGACCACCCCGAGCAGGCGCAGGCGCTGCTTATGGCCCTTTATAAAGCGCCGCAAGCGCAGATTAGCAGTGCCCAATTCCGTCACTACTGCGCCCAAACCGAAGCACTAAATATCGGCAATCCCTGGCTCAGCATTGATCAACAGCTTCGCCATGGCGCAGCTAAAAGGTCCACCAGTGAATGGTTGGATTTTATACTCGATTGCCTGCAAATTTTGGGGTGGCCGGGCCGGCGTCGCCTCGACAGCAGTGAGTTTCAGCAGGTAACTCAATTCCAGGGGCTGCTTGAACAGATGGTTGCCGGTGATCTGCTACAACAGGCAATGCCTCTGGCGGATACCATCGGCCTTATTACCCAGCTGGCACAAACCACCCCCTTCCAGGCACAAACACCAGAGTCACCTATTCAAATTTTGGGAGCGCTGGAGGGGGCGGCGCTCAATTTTGACTACTGCTGGGTATTGGGTTGCGATAATGTCTCCTGGCCGCCGCCACCCAATCCAAACCCACTCTTACCCTTTGAGTTGCAGAGCCGCCTGGCCATGCCCAATGCCACTGCAGCCAAGCAGCTCGCCTACGCCCAATCGTTAACCCAGCGTCTTAAAACCAGCTCGGACTGGGTAATCTTCAGCTCGGCTGAGATGGACGGTGAAAGCGAGATGAGCCCCAGCGGACTGATTACCGACATCCCCACCAGTGATTGGACGACCATTCTCCCTCCGGTAACAACGCCGGTTGACAGCCAAGCCGAACCCTTGCAGACCAAATGGGAGGCCACGGGCCAACTGTTGCAGGCCCAGGGACAATGGCAATGGGTCGATTGCGAACAGGCTCCGGCAATCTCGCCGGGCGCAAACCAGGTGGGTGGAGTCTCCGTGTTACAGTGGCAGGCTGCCCTGCCCTTCAATGCCTTCTGTCGCTTCCGACTGGGGCTGCAACCTCTGCCAACCATCGAAAACTACTTAACCGCCTCAACCCGGGGCCAGATCACCCATCTGGTGCTGGCCAATATCTGGCGGGAACTGAAAAGCCAAACAGCACTCCTGGCCCTGTCTGAGCCAGCGTTGACAGTTTTAATCGAAGAGCAGCTAGAGAATGTGGTTACCAGCTTTCAGAGCTTTGTGCCCACCCTCACCCCGGAGATAAAACGGCTGGAGATCTCCCGTCAACTGCAGTTCCTCACATTCTGGTTTGCCCTGGAGAAGAGCCGGGAAGATTTTACTGTGGAGGCCATTGAAGAGGAATATGAGGTCAAGATCGCCAATATGACCTTTAAGCTACGCCTCGACCGGTTGGATGAGATTAACCAACAATATCTGCTTGTCGACTATAAAACCGGTAACAGCCAATCCATCAACGAGTGGCTACCCGGGCGAATAGCCGCCCCACAGCTACCGCTCTACACTCTCAATAACCCTAGCGCCATCAACGGCATCGCCTTTGCTGCCGTTAACAGCCGCAACCAGAACCTGGTTGGCGTGGGTGATTTCAAAAGCTTACCCGCAGGCATGAAAACCTCGGATCAGTTTGCCAAAACCAGTTGGCCGGAGCTGCTACAGGCGTGGCAGAGCGATCTAGAGTCCCTGGCCGAAGAGTTTAAAAGTGGTGCAACCCACATTCACAACTACCACCCCAGTGTCACCCAATATCAAAAGGATTACCTGCCGCTGAATCGCTTACACGAACAATCCGAGCTCTACCGGGTCTGGCTGGCGGGTAAAAACCATGAGTAGCCGCGCCCCTGCCGATCAGTCCGTACGTGACGAGAGCCTGGCCGTCGGCACTTCATTTGTGGTTACCGCCCCGGCCGGCTCTGGTAAAACCAGTCTGCTAACACAACGGGCACTGAGCCTGCTGGCGGAAGTCACCACCCCGGAAGCGGTACTCTGCATTACCTTCACGCGCAAAGCAGCCGCCGAAATGCGCGACCGGGTGGTTAAGGCCTTAACCTTTGCCGCCGAGCAACCACAACCTGAATCGGGCAATGAGCGCAAAACCTGGCAACTGGCCCGCGCGGTGCTGCACAAGGACCAGCAGCATGAGTGGCATTTGCTACAGAATCCAGCCAGGCTGCGCATCACCACCATCGATGGCCTTTGCCGGGCGATTACCAATCAACTGCCACTCGACAGCGGGCTGGGCCTTGGTCTGGACAACATCGACCAGCCGGAACTGATCTACCGCCTGGCCGCGCGCGAGACCATCGCCTGGATCGAGCGCCCGGGCAGCCCCTACCAGAGTGGCATCGCCGGGCTGTTGACGGCATTGGATGGCGATGCCCAACGGCTGGAGAACCTCTTTATTCAGCTCCTGGCTAAGCGCGATCAATGGCTGACGCCATTGATGACCGCCCGCGATCAGCGCCATTGGTTGGAGCAGAATATCGAACTGCTGGCGCAAGACCAGCTTCGGCTCTGCCAGCAACTGCTAGCGCCTCTGGCCGGCGACCTACTGCGTTTGGCCAACTTCTGTGGCAAGCAGCTGGCAGAACTGGGCGATGATAGCGCCATCGCCGACCTGCACAGCCTGGCAACACTGCCTGCGGCCGAATCGAGCGCTCTCCCCAGCTGGCGCGCGCTGCTCAAGCTGCTGCTCACCAACAGTGGCGAGTATCGAAAACGCTTCGATAAATCCATAGGCCTGCTGCCGGGTGCCACTACAGCCGAAAAGGCTCAGAGCAAAGAGTACAAGCAGCTGGCCGCGGAGATCATTGAAGGTTGCCAGGCCATTGCCGGTTTGAAGGAGCAGTTGGCACTGACCCAGCGCCTACCCGCGGCAGAATACCCCGCCGAGGCCTGGCAGTTCCTCGATAACCTGACGCTGGTACTACCACTGCTGGTTGGGCACCTGAAAACACAATTCAGCCAAAGTCACTCGGTCGACTTTATTGAGATCAGCCAGGCCGCCATTGCCGCCCTGGATGCGGAGCAGATTACCGATGTACTGCTGCGCCTGGATTATAAAATCCAGCATATTCTGGTCGACGAGTTCCAAGACACCTCCCACTCTCAACTACAGCTGCTGGGCCGTTTAACCGCAGGCTGGCAGGCAGACGATGGCCGTACGCTGTTTTTGGTGGGTGATGGGATGCAATCGTGCTATGGCTTCCGGGGGGCCGATGTGGGTCTCTTCCTGGAGGTACAGCAGAACGGCATTGGTAACATTCTGCCAAGCGCACGTGCCCTCAACACCAACTTTCGCAGTGAATCGCCCATTGTGGAATGGGTTAATCAAACGTTTGTTTCAGCCTTCCCCCAAACCGACGATATCGCCCGTGGTGCCGTGCGCTACACGCCCGCCCAGGCGTTCCACATCAATGGCAACCCGGCCACAGAAAACAACAGCATCCACTGCTACGGCTTACTGGCCAGTGAACCTGGCAGCGCCTCGGCTATGGAGGCCCAACAGGTGGTGGCAATTATTCAACGGACGCGCAACCAACACCCAGATGAGACCATCGCCGTGTTGGTACGCAGCCGTGGCCACCTCAGCCGAATTACCGCGGCACTTGGTCGTGCCGGCCTATCCGCCATGGCCACCGAGATCGAACCCCTTGCCGAACGGCAGGCAATAGTCGACCTCATCTCGCTCACCCGGGCCCTGCTCTACCCGGCCGACCGTTTGGCCTGGTTCAGTGTGTTACGGGCGCCCTGGTGTGCCCTGTCACCGGCTGATCTGCTAGCCATTGCCGAGGCTATCGCTCACGGCGAAAGCACCCCTTCCGTGTTGAGCTTCCTGCTCAACGCACAGGTCGCCGACCTGGCTATCAGCAGCGACGGTAAAAAACACCTGGAGACATTGCAAGCGGTCATAAAGAGTGCCTGGCAAGAGCGCCGCCGCAAACGGCTACGCCATTGGCTGCAAGGTATTTGGATGAGCCTGGCGGGCCCGGCTGGCCTCCTGGAGGGGAGTGATCTCAACAACGCCAACGTCTATTTTCAGCTGCTCGATAAGCATGAACGGGCCGGTTATATCGCTGATTGGGAGGCCTTTCAGTTGGCCATCGACAAGCTTTTCGCCGCCCCCACCGCCGGCGCAGACCCCAAGCTGCAGGTAATGACCATTCACAAGTCCAAGGGCTTGGAGTTCGATCACGTTATTATCCCGGGCTTGGATAAACGCACCCGCTCGGACGACAAGGAGTTACTGCTCTGGCAATCGCGGCTCTCACACGCCGGTGATGAATTGTTGCTGATGGCCCCCCTAGCCGACGACAGCGACCCCGACGCCCCCTCGCTCTACAAGTTTCTGCGCGAAGAGAACAAAGAACGCAGCCGCTATGAATCAGTGCGCCTGCTTTACGTCGGCTGCACCCGGGCCATCAAACAGCTACATCTGCTCGGCGCATTGCAGTGGGACGAGAAAAATGGCGGCCCCAAAGGGCCCAGCGAGAACACGTTATTAGCCAGTATTTGGCCAATTTTTAACGCCACTATGCAGCTGATCGAACCCGTAACCACAGCCATAGACGAGAGTGAGCAGAACGTGCTTCGTGCGGTCGATGACACCCCTCCAGAGCAGTGGCATAAAATCCGACGGCTGGTACAAAGCGCAGTGGTGGAGCTCCCGGCCAGTGACCTGTTGGCACCGTTTCGCGGCCGCGAATTTGAGCAGGAGAACAACACCCCCGACTTTGCCAATTACGCCAATCTGGTCGCCCGAGCAACCGGCACAGTAATCCATCGGTTACTGGAGGTTATCGCCATGCGCGGCATCGAACAGTGGACCCCCGATACCCTGGCAGACCTGGCACCACAGATTTCCGCTTGGTTAACCGAGCATGGTATCAACAGCAGCAAGACAACCCGTGAGCTGATGCGTTTCACCACGAAACTTCTGGAGTCAGAACAGGCCCGATGGGTGCTGTCCGGGAATCATCGCGAGAGTGCTTGTGAACTACCGTTGCTGGAGACCGAAACCGACAGCCTATATATCATCGATCGCACCTTCATCGAGGATGGCGTACGTTGGATTATCGATTACAAAACCAGCCAACCCCGTAGTGATGAGAGCCTGGAGAGTTTTCTCGACAGAGAATTGGCTCATTACCAAAAGCAATTGGCCAACTACGCGCACCTGTTTGCCGAACTGCAATCCAATCCGGTTCAGACCGCGCTCTATTTCCCACTTATAGACCACTTATGCCCATTAACCTGAAATATGGCGAAGATAGTAAAGTTTTTCGCGCTTGGGGGTAAATTTACGCCCCTGTTTCGATTATTATGCGCGGGTAGGCAAAGAGTGTAGAAAGGTCGCCCACCAATGTAAGCGCTAGCGCTTAGCACAGTTTTTTTGCGGAAGAGCGGTTATAGCAATGCCGCGATTTAAGCAAAAAAAGTTTCCATGAACGAAAAGGATTGACTACCAGGGACCGGGCACCTTGGCGCATAACCTTATTAAACCTAGCAATTTTATAGGCACAATCATGAGCCAAGACATAGATGACTTAAATGTGGTTTCACAAGAATTACTGATCACTCCCAGTGATATCAAACGGGAACTCCCCCTATCTGCCGCCGCCGCCGCAACCGTCACTGAAGGCCGTAAAGCTGTACGAGACATACTGGATCGTAAAGACCCACGCCTGATGGTAGTGGTCGGCCCTTGCTCCATCCACGATGTAGAAGCGGCTATGGATTACGCCCACCGCCTGAAAGAGTTGGCAGCCCGGGTACAGAATACGCTCTACATCGTTATGCGGGTCTACTTTGAAAAACCGCGCACAACCGTGGGCTGGAAAGGCCTGATCAACGACCCATACCTCAACGACTCCTTCAAAATTGATGAAGGGCTGCGCATCGGTCGCAAACTGCTGCTGGATATTTCAGAACTGGGGTTACCCACCGCCACTGAGGCACTGGACCCTATTTCACCGCAGTACATGCAGGATTTGATCAGTTGGTCGGCCATCGGTGCGCGCACCACCGAATCCCAAACGCACCGCGAGTTGGCCAGTGGCCTCTCTTCCGCTGTGGGTTTTAAAAATGGTACCGATGGCAGCCTCACTGTGGCGATCAATGCGCTGCAATCAACCGCCAATCCACACCGTTTCCTGGGTATTAACAACGATGGCCAAGTCTCTATCATTCACACACGCGGCAATCGCTATGGCCACGTTGTGTTACGTGGTGGTAATGGCAAGCCAAACTATGACTCCGTTAGTGTTGCCATGTGTGAGAAGGAGCTGCAGGCGTCAGGCTTGGAGCCGAACATCATGATCGACTGCAGTCACGCCAACTCCAATAAAAACCACGAGTTGCAACCTTTGGTAATCGACAATGCCACCAATCAGATTCTTGAAGGCAATAAATCGATTATCGGGTTGATGGTTGAGAGCAACATAGGCGCCGGTAGCCAGCCTATTCCAGCGGATTTGGCTGACTTGAAATATGGAATCTCCGTAACGGATAAGTGTATCGATTGGCCGACCACAGAGCAGGCCCTGTTGAAAATGGCCGCACAATTGGAATCGGTACTGCCTACCCGCCTCACCCCTTAATTGGAAGCTTTGCCTGCCAATGGTGTTGTCGCCATTGGCAGCTTCCAAATATCAAAAAAAAACTCCCCCGCCATCCGCTGCTGCCTGTTACAATTATCTGACCGTTTATTACAATTGATTCATATAGCTAGTGGTTATCTTTTTTAAAACTTGTTAGCTTAATGTAGTTTTAAAAAGGAGAATGCTTTACTAGCCTGATTGAGGATATCGGGCTGAGAGCTAGTGGAGGAGCAAGGATATGGGTTTCAACCGCTCGTACTATGACTACAAGCAAGACCATGGCCCCCAAGATGGGGTTATGCAGCGTGCAACGGCCATTGAGTGCCAAATTCGCATCGCCAGCATGCTTAACAAAGACTACCTGTTTCTGTTAAGTGATGAAGAGATCAGCCGGGAACAAGCGATTAGTGAGCTGATCCCCTTTCTAGCCGATGACATCCTGATGGACCAGTCTTCCACAGAGATCATCACCGTCCATTGTAATAATCTCGGCCAACGAATCTACCGTCGTTTTGATATCGAATGGGCAGAAACCGGCCCCTATTTGGTTCGGCCCAAGCATCGCAATGCGATCGTCAAAATTCAGTACCTGGAAACACTTCTCGCCTACAGCTCGTGTATGGACGACGAGTAATCCATTCGCCCGTAACACGGCATTAGCGCTGAAAATCCGTTAACTGAAAAGCCCGTTAATAGATCAACAAAAAGCCGCTGTCAGACAGCGGCTTTTTTCTCTTTGCTGGTTGTTATTTACTGGCCATCGGCCTCAGAGTTGCTGCTTGAGGGCTTAGTAGTAAGCGTGACTGGTATCGGTGTGGTCGGTCATATCTTTCACACCCGCCAGTTCCGGGAGTTTCTCCCTCAAGGTTTTCTCCACACCCTCTTTCAGAGTTAGATCGACAGCGCTACACCCCTGGCAGCCACCACCGAATTTCAGCACTGCGTAGTTATCTTCGGTCAGCTCCACCAGAGAAACATTACCGCCATGAGCAGCTAAACCTGGATTGATTTCGTTATAGAGGACATAGTTGATCTTATCCTCCAAAGGGCTATCGTCTGAGACCTTAGGCATCTTGGAGTTGGGAGCCCTTATGGTGAGCTGCCCGCCCATCCGATCGGCAGCGTAATCGACCTTGGCCTCTTCCAGGTAGGGCAGACTGCGCTGCTCGAAGTAAGCGGTAAAGCCACTGTATTCAACCAGCACATCGTCCTCTTTCTCTTCACCAGGGCGACAATAAGCAATGCAGGTCTCTGCTTGCGGCGTACCTGGGGAAGAGACAAACATGCGAATACCAATGCCATCGACTGCCTGTTTCTTCAACAACTCAGCCAGGTACTCCTGTGCCGATTCAGTAATAGTGACCTTAACCATATTGTGAGTTACCAAACTTCTATACAAAAAAGAACGACGGTGAGTTGGCATGTTGAAATGACTTCACACCAACCAAAACCCGACTGCAATAGTCAGGATTGTGCCAAACATTTGCCCGCTTCTCCAGTGGCAGCGCAAAATTGACACGGCCATATTACAAGACGGCAAGCTCCACTAACAATTGGCTATAAGCAAAATAGGCGTCACCAACCCCTTGGGCACCACATAAAATGAGGCCTTGAATGGCGCATTAACTCTGGTACACTTGCGCGGCGACCACCTATATCAAAATATATTGATATAGATTACCCATCGACAGCTAAGAACCGACTATGAACAACACCGCCGATCGCCTCCATCAATTGGAATCTGCTCTTAATCAACGAATCCTGATATTGGATGGCGCGATGGGCTCGATGATCCAGAGCTATAAGCTCACTGAGGCAGACTACCGCGGCGCCCGATTCCGTGATCACCCTACCGATGTTGGCGGCAACAACGACCTGCTCAGCATTACCCGCCCGGATATCATCACCTCTATTCATCAACAGTACCTGGATGCCGGCGCCGACATCATTGAAACCAACACCTTCAATGCCACCCGGCTCTCCATGTCGGACTATGGAATGGAAGAGCTGGTTTATGAGATCAACTATGAAGCGGCCAAATTGGCGCGCCAGGTTACCGATGCCGTTAGCCAACAAACCCCCAATAAACCCAGGTTCGTCGCCGGAGTACTTGGACCAACCTCGCGTACCTGCTCCATCAGCCCGGATGTAAACGACCCCGGTGCCCGTAACGTCACCTTTGATCGCCTGGTGGAGAACTACCTGGAGTCGTGCGACGGGCTGGTCAAAGGCGGGGCCGATATTCTATTGATTGAAACGGTGTTCGACACACTCAACGCCAAGGCCGCAGTCTTTGCCGTGGAGGAGTACTTCGCACGAAATAATGTCCGCCTGCCAATCATGATCTCAGGCACTATAACCGATGCTTCTGGCCGAACGCTCTCCGGACAAACCACAGAGGCTTTCTACAACAGTTTGGCCCACGCCAATCCATTGAGTATTGGCCTGAACTGCGCCCTGGGTGCCGATATGTTGCGCCAATACGTGGTAGAGCTGGCAAAGGTGGCGAGTTGCCGCGTCTCAGCCCACCCCAACGCCGGACTGCCCAATGAATTCGGTGAATACGACCAGAGTGCCGAAGAGATGGCCACCATTGTCGCCGAGTATGCCGCCAGTGGCCTGGTAAATATCGTGGGTGGCTGCTGTGGCTCGACACCACTGCATATCAAAGCCATAGCGGAAGCGGTAGCCGACTACGCCCCCCGCACGGCACCGGCGCTTGAGCCTGCCTGCCGCCTCTCCGGGCTAGAACCCTTTAATATCACCGCCGAATCGCTTTTTGTTAACGTTGGTGAACGCTGTAACGTCACCGGCTCTGCCAAATTCAAGCGGCTGATTATCGAAGAGGACTACAACACCGCGCTCGAAGTGGCTAATGAACAGGTGGCTAACGGCGCGCAAATCATCGACGTCAACATGGATGAAGGGATGCTCGATGCCGAAGCCGCCATGGTCCGATTTCTCAATCTCATCGCCAGTGAGCCCGATATTGCCCGCTTACCCATTATGGTGGACTCCTCCAAGTGGTCGGTGATTGAAGCGGGCCTGAAATGCATTCAAGGCAAGCCGGTGGTCAACTCCATCAGCCTTAAAGAGGGTGAACAGGAGTTTATCGATAAGGCCACCCTCTGCCATCGCTACGGTGCCGCGGTTATTGTGATGGCCTTCGACGAGAGCGGCCAGGCCGACACCTTTGCCCGCAAAACTGAGATCTGTGCCCGCTCCTACCAGATACTGGTCGAACAGGTCGGCTTTAACCCGGCCGACATTATTTTCGACCCAAATATCTTCGCAGTGGCGACTGGCATTGAGGAGCACAACAACTACGCGGTCGACTTCATAGAGGCCTCAGCCTGGATCCGAAGCAATCTGCGCTACGCCGGCATCTCTGGCGGGGTGAGTAACGTCTCCTTCTCGTTCCGGGGCAACAACCCGGTACGCGAGGCGATTCACTCCGTCTTCCTCTATCACGCCATTAAGGCGGGCATGAATATGGGGATCGTCAACGCCGGCCAACTCGAAGTTTACGACGAACTCCCAGCAGAGCTGCGCGAGCGGGTTGAGGATGTCATTCTCAATCGCAACCCTGACGCGACTGACGCGTTATTGGAGATAGCCGACAAGTACAAAGCCGGTGGCAGTAAGGTCAGCAAACAGGAAGACTTGGAATGGCGCAGCCTGCCAGTGGCAGAGCGACTGAAGCACGCCCTGGTGAAAGGCATCAACAGCTACATAGAAGCCGATACCGAAGAGGCCAGAGCAGGCAGTAAGCGGCCACTGGATGTCATCGAAGGGCCACTCATGGATGGTATGAATGTGGTTGGCGATCTGTTTGGTGAAGGTAAGATGTTTTTACCCCAGGTGGTGAAATCCGCCCGGGTTATGAAGCAGTCGGTCGCCTATCTGCAGCCCTTTATTGAGGCGGAAAAAGATAGCCTGGCCAAATCCAACGGCCGCGTATTGATGGCGACGGTAAAAGGCGATGTGCACGATATCGGCAAGAACATCGTCGGTGTAGTGCTGCAGTGTAACAATTTCGAGGTGATCGACCTTGGCGTGATGGTACCGTGTGAAAAGATCATCGATACCGCTGTGGCACAGGAGTGTGACATCATCGGTTTATCTGGCCTGATTACCCCATCCCTCGACGAAATGGTGATTGTCGCCTCTGAAATGGAGCGGCGCGGCATTAACAAGCCGTTACTGATTGGTGGTGCAACCACCTCCAAAGCCCATACCGCCGTTAAAATTGACCCAAAATTCAGCCTCAACCAGGCAGTCTATGTGGCTGACGCCTCCCGCGCTGTCGGAGTGGCCACCTCCCTGCTGAGCGATGAATTGCGGCCTGGGTTTGTACAGTCAGTGCAAGAAGAGTATGTGATCGTTCGCGAGCGCACTGCAAACCGCAAGCCCAAAGATACCGAATGGGGCTACGAACAGGCCAAAACAGCCGCTCCGGTGTTGGATTGGCAGAGTTTCCAGCCGGTGCAGCCCAGCTTTACCGGCACCAAGGTGTTTAAAGATTATCCACTAGAAGAGCTGGTCGATTACATTGACTGGACCCCTTTCTTCATCACCTGGGATCTGGTCGGCAAATACCCCAAGATCCTCAATGACGAGGTGGTCGGTGAGGCAGCCCGTAATCTGTTCAGCGACGCCCAGGCGATGCTGAAGAAACTGATTGACGACAAACTGCTTCGCGCCGAGGCGGTGGTTGGTATCTGGCCTGCCCAAACCGTCCAGAACGAAGATATCGCCGTATACAGCGATGCAAACGGCACAGAGCAAGTCGCCACCCTGCATCACCTGCGCCAACAACAGCAAAAAACAGCCGGTACTGCGGAGTTGAAGTCGTTGGCGGACTACATCGCACCCGTAGAGAGCGGCAGGATGGACTACATCGGCGGCTTTATCGTCACTGCGGGTATTGGTGCTGAGGAGCTGGCGAAGAGCTACGAAGCCCAGGGCGATGATTACAACAGTATTATGGTGAAAGCGCTGGCTGATCGACTGGCCGAGGCCTTTGCCGAGCGTATGCACGAACGGGTACGTACAGAGCTGTGGGGCTTTGCCCGAGATGAGCAGTTGGATAACCAGGCATTGATAGCCGAGCGTTACCAGGGTATTCGGCCGGCTCCAGGCTACCCCGCCTGCCCCGACCACACCGAAAAGGCGACTCTGTTCCAGCTACTTTCCGCCGACACCAACAGCGAGGTCGAGCTGACCGAGCACTATGCCATGACGCCAGCGGCCTCGGTCTCTGGCTGGTACTTTGCGAACCCCAAGGCCAAATACTTCTCGGTTGGTAAGATTGGTAGGGATCAGGTCGAATCCCTTGCCCAGCGTAAAAACCTCTCTATTGGTGAAGTGGAGCGTTGGTTGCAACCCAATTTAAACTACACACCTTAAATAAAAGACCAGACACAGAACACCAGCGAGCAAGGACGCTCCGAATACGGAAACCACCCTATGAATAAAGAAAATAAAACCGGTTGGTTCAGTCTCATAATCAGCGTTTGTGCGGCTGCTTTTGGGGTTCAGAGCCGCAAAAACCTGGATCGGGATTTCAATCAGCGCAGTATCCTTCCCTTTATACTAGCCGGCGTTATCTTCACCGCCCTGTTCATATTCGCAGTTATCTCGGTCGTAAGCCTGGTTCTGCCTGAGAGCTAACCCCCCTCTCGCCTAGCCGATAACGTCATTTCCGACATCCAGGCGGTGACGGGTGAGTAACCGCCGTAGCCGAGCATACATTTCACGTTTCAGCCTGAATCACCCCTGTAAGTCAGGGTTATAGAGCGCCAGTAATGGCGAAGTCACTTAGGCTCTATAATTAACCCGGTGGTATGCCGGTGGTAGCCTATGGAGGCCACAGACCGCAATAGAACTGCGGCTCTATTGGCGAACGCCACAAACGTGCTCGCAGAGCACAAAGGAGGAACACCGCTAGGCATGCAGGCAAAAAGCCAAGTAAATGATGATTGGCGATTAAGAACGCTTCTATCATCCTCAGAAGGGCGTATACCCAGAGAGAACTTTACCGACTCGGAGAGCGCTTTCTGTGAAGATTGCTAATAGTGGAGATTGCTAATAGTTGAGATTACTACTGGAGGGTGTGATTGCCCTGAAAGGGGGGTAGATTGAATAGGCAGCGTGGGCGCTAATCCTGCGCCCTTCCAGGATCCTTATTGGCCGCTAACCCAGAATAAACAAGTGGCAACAAAGATAACAATCAGAACAACCGCTGCAATAGAGTCAGCGATATTGTCTTCTTCTTGTCTAACCTGCACTTCATGATTCATGCGTAAGCTCCATTATTGTTATTTGAGATGTTAAGAAGGCTTTACAGTCGCTATTTAACCATCGAAATTTCAGTTAGCAAGAGAAAAAACTTATATAAGCGCACTAGAGCATAAGATTAGTCCTAAACATTCCTTCTACTTATCAAAACGAAACACTATCGTTACTTTTCTACCCGCGTTACCCGAAATTAGGAACTCGCGACACACTGGCAATTAGTGTATCCTGCGCGCCTATTTTTGGCTCAGTAACGATCAAGGTGCTGGGTTACCAGCCGTTCGCTGTCTTTCAAAGGTAATTTGCACTACATGTACGTCTACGATCACCACGATACGAACATACTGCAACAGCGCATTGCCCAATTCCGTGGGCAAACCGAGCGCTATCTCGCAGGGGAACTGAAAGATGAGGAGTTTCTACCTCTGCGCCTCCAAAATGGCCTCTATGTACAACGCCTGGCGCCAATGCTGCGGGTTAATGTGCCCTATGGCATGCTAAACAGCCAGCAACTGCGAAAATTAGCGTTCATTGCCCGCGAATACGACAAAGGCTACTGCCACGTTAGCACCCGCCAGAACATCCAGTTCAACTGGCCGGAGCTGGCTGAGGTTCCCGATATTCTGGCGGAGCTCGCCACTGTTGATATGCACGCCACTCAATCCAGTGGCAACTGCATACGCAACACAACGTCCGACCAATTTGCCGGTATTGCGCCGGATGAGGTCGTCGACCCTCGTCCCTACTGCGAAATCATTCGCCAGTGGTCCAGTTTTCACCCGGAATTTGCCTTTCTGCCCCGTAAATTCAAAATCGCCGTTACCGGCGCTGCTAGCGACCGCGCCGCGACCAAGGTGCACGACATAGGCCTGCAGCTGGTTAAAGCGGCCGACGGCTCAGTGGCCATTGATGTCTATGTTGGTGGCGGGCTGGGTCGAACCCCGGTTGTTGGCCAGTTGCTTCGGCAAAATCTTCCCGTTGAGGACCTGCTCTCCTACCTGGAAGCCATTTTGAGGGTCTACAACCTGTTGGGTAACCGGGAGAACAAATACAAGGCTCGTATCAAAATTCTGGTAAAAGCACTTGGCGTTGACGCATTCCGCGATCGTGTCGAGCAGGAGTGGCAGGCTCTTGCCCAAAGCTACCCCAAACTGACCGCCGAAGAGGTTACCCACACCCAGCAATTCTTCACCGCCCCCGCCTACGAACAGCTGAGCGCCGATGACAGCGTCTCGGCAATAGCAGCCGAGGCCAATGCCAACAAAGCTTTCAGCCACTGGCTGGTGCGTAATGTGCGCGAACATAAAATACCCGGCTATCGAGCAGTTACCCTTTCATTGAAACCAACGGGTGTAGCACCAGGCGACATCACCGATCAACAACTGGTGGCCATTGCCGACCTGGCCGAGCGCTACAGCTTCGGTGAGGTACGCACCACCCACGAGCAAAACATCGTGCTTGCCGATGTTAAATATGGCGACCTGTTTGTTTTGTGGCAGGAGCTGAAATCCCTTGGCTTTTCCACACCCAATATCGGCACGCTGACCGACATGATCTGCTGCCCGGGTGGAGACTACTGCTCCCTGGCCAATGCCAAGTCGATACCAATTGCCGAAGACATCCAACGCCGCTTTGACGACCTCGATTACCTCTACGATCTTGGGCCAATCGATTTGAATATCTCCGGCTGTATGAACGCCTGTGGCCACCACCACGTCGGTAACATCGGTATTTTGGGAGTCGACAAAAAAGGCCAGGAGTTCTACCAGGTGCAACTGGGTGGCGACGCCGGCAGCAACACCCGCCTGGGCAGTGTGCTTGGCCCGGCCTTTTCACAACATGAAATGCCCGACGTCATCTCGACCATCATGCAAACCTATGTCGACCTACGACACCCCGAAGAACCTTTTATTGATACCTTCGCGCGCGTAGGGATTGATCCGTTTAAGGAGCGCGTCTATGCCAAAGCTGATTAAAGACGGCGTTATTACCGCCAACCAGTGGCAGCGTCTCGACAGGGATGCCGCCCCGGACCAAGTGGCCGTTGGCCAGTACCTGATTCCCCTCGCTCTCTGGTCAGAACAACCGGAAACCTGGTCAGGCAAACTTGGCAGCAAAGGGTTAACCATAACCAGTACCGATACCCTAGAGTCTGTTGGCGACCAGGTGAATCAGTTTTCGGTCATTGAGGTTTACTTCCCGGCGTTTATGGACGGCAGAGGATTCAGCTTAGGCCGGCTACTCAGAGAAAGATACGGCTTTACCGGCGAGCTGCGGGCCAGTGGCAAAATCATTCGGGATCAACTCTGTTATTTACGGCGCTGCGGCTTTAATGCGTTCGCCTTTGATGATGAAACCATCGATTTGGAAACCGCAATAACTTCATTGAACGATTTCACCGATGGTTATCAGGCATCTGTCGATCAGCCTTTGCCACTTTTTATGCGCAGAGGCTGAGTCAGCTAAACCCAGCGAAGTTTCAATAGCCGGCTCAACACCGGCTAGTCGCCACCCCCGCCCTACCACTAATAAAAAAGGCCACCCAACATGGTGTGGCCTTTTTTATTACTACTCTAGTTTTTATGCTGTTTCACACTTGTATTCAACTAACCGGTTGACTATTAAACAATGGTGTTTGGCGGCTAACGAAGGTTATCTATTTATGTGTCGGTAAACGCTAATAAGTTAAATCCGAAACAACGCTAACACCTATACTTGCCGTTGATTATCTTTTATTTTTTGATCGGCTCTTAGTTTTGCACGGATATCCATCCAAATTTGGCCGAGCATATTTTCACCCCGCTGGTCACGACCGATACCCCAATAGGGGTCGTACAGCGAGGTCTCCACAATGCGCTCATCGCCGGTATCCATCAGCGCGTTTTTCACCTCCTGATGGACCTGCACTTTGGTATACAACGCGCGCGTCATCCGTACACGGCGTTTTTGCTTCCAATCTTTGTGACGGCCGAATTTCCACCATCGATTACCTAATTTGTAGGCAGCCACGCCGTTTTCGGCATCGAGAATTTCCTGAACGATAACGGGCTTGGCAAATTTATTTGATTGGTAATAGTGCTCTACCGTTGGCCAATAGCGGTCTTCCAATTGAAATCCATGGGGAGAGACGGTTGACAGTGGATTGTTCTCATCTAAACGCGAGAAGCTGTAAACCTGTTCCAGGCGAAGATCATGCTTAAACATAAATTTATTTGGTGGGTA
Organism: Halioxenophilus sp. WMMB6; assembly: GCF_033283405.1. Classification (NCBI taxonomy): domain Bacteria; kingdom Pseudomonadati; phylum Pseudomonadota; class Gammaproteobacteria; order Alteromonadales; family Alteromonadaceae; genus Halioxenophilus; species Halioxenophilus sp. WMMB6. The sequence goes on along the minus strand of NZ_JAWMQR010000001.1, from coordinate 457,037 downwards.
AGGCTGGCAATATGTGTGGGTCGTAAAAAAGCCGCAAACGACTTAAGCCTGCCATTCTACCGTAAAACTATCGGTTTTCCTGCTCGCGAATGCGCCGCTTTATTAAATAACCAAAAAAATAGATCCACAGATAGTAGCCAGTCAGTGCAAAAAGTAGCCATTCAACTGCCAAACCACCAAATAGGTCTGGGGCCTTCATACTGGTGGACATCAGTGATTCCTGGTAATAAAACAGCCAAGGGTGATCTGGTGGAAATATCGTACGGTGGGCAAAATAGAAAACCTCTTTCGGCCCGATAACAAAAATTATTGCCACGCACGCTAGCAACAAACCGGCAACCGCAGCGTGCAGTGCCCGCCAATTGGGTTTAATTGGAGCGCCACCCCAGTAGCCGAGGTAACGAATGCTGTAACCAATAACCACCAAAATAGCAAAATAAGAGAGGTAATCGAAGGCTGTTATCAAGTTGGCGACATCTTGAAGATGCAACACTTCTGATTCGGTATACATGGTATCAATGACTACGCCATTAACATCGTGGTATTCGATTTCGGCCAACCCTTCACCACCACTATTGATGGCATCTACCACCTCGCCAAATAGTCGGTAGCGCTCCTCGGCGGTAGTATTCGAGAAATCCTTACGGATAGAATTTTGTGGAGCATATTTTTCTATATGCGCGGGAATGTGCAGTACCCGATACCAGAGGGGATAACTAAAATTGAGCGCAGACAGTAGCTGCCAGCTCAGCCAAAGTACCATTACGATACTGGCCAAGACGAAGGGCACACTGAGTAATACTTTGGCGGAAAACCTAGCCTCCTTTACCTCCACGACATCCACTCCTATCCCCATGATTCCATATCCCTATTGATCTGTTTTAATTGTTTTTATTCGTTTGGTTTAGTTGCCAATTATCGACATTGGCTGTGAGTCCCGTCTATTGCAGGCAATGCTCGCTAAAGGCGACGGTCTCCTCCTCGCCCCACTCCTTACCTGGTTTTAGCATCATCGCCTCACACCAGGGTTCATCGTAGACAACCTGAACCTCCACCGGTTCGTCCGCCACAGGTATAAATGCCGCAACAACCAAAACGGCTATAGAGAGGACGATGCCCACCGGCACTATTAATTTCCAAAGAGTTTTCATAAGCACCTACCCATCGACTGATTTTGCTAATTGCGTCGCCAGGTCGTACCTTGCTTACTGTCTTCCAAAATAACACCAGCAGCTTTCAGCTCATCCCTTATCTCATCGCTTCGAGCAAAATCCTTGTTGGCCTTGGCCTGTTTACGCTCCTCGATAAGCGCTTCGATTTCCGCCTCACCGAGACTACTTGCACCAACACCGGATTGAAACCACTCGTCGGGCCGCTGTTGTAACAGGCCCAACAACTTACCCAGTGCCAGCATCTCGCCTTTAATCGCGGGCTCATTGCCCTCCCGCTTGTTTAAGGCCTTCGCCAAACGGTGCAATTCGCTTACCGCCAGTGGAGTGTTCAGGTCGTCGCACAGCGCCAGGTAGCCTGCACTGGTGGTGATATCGAAATCGTCGGCAGCCGCAGCTGTGCTGTCACGTAGAGCGCCGTATAGGGAGTCCAGCGCGGATTTGGATTGCTCGAGCAGCTCCTTGGAAAAATCCAACTCACTGCGATAATGAGCCGACAAAAGAGCGAAGCGGATCACTTCGCCTTTGTACTGCTGTAACAGATCGCGCACGGTGCGGAAGTTGCCCAGGGATTTGGACATCTTCTCGCCATCGATATTGACGTAACCGTTGTGCATCCAGAAGCGGACATAATCCTCCCCGCCATGGGCACAGGTGCTTTGCGCTACCTCATTTTCGTGGTGTGGGAATATCAGATCCCGGCCGCCGCCATGGATATCAATGGTGGTTCCCAGGTGCGTTTCCACCATCGCGGAACACTCCAAGTGCCAGCCAGGACGACCAAATCCCCATGGGCTGGGCCAACCGGGCTCGTCATCACTGGAGGGTTTCCAAAGCACAAAGTCACCGGCATAGCGTTTGTAGGGCGCCACTTCCACACGGGCCCCTTCCAGCATATCGGCCAGGTTGCGATTGGAGAGCTTGCCGTAATCAGCCATGGATTGAACCGCGAACAACACATGCCCTTCAGCTTCGTAGGCGTGGCCGGCTTCGACCAGCTTCTGCACCATAGCGATCATCTGGCCGACATGTTCGGTGGCGAAGGGGACGATGGTGGGCTCAAGGTTATTGAGCGCCGCCATATCCTCCTGATAAGCCTGGGTGTAACGGTCTGTGAGGGCTTTGATGGGCTCGCCGTTCTCCTTGGCCGCCTTCATGATTTTGTCGTCGATATCGGTAATGTTGCGAGCGTAAACCACCTCTTGATAACGGCTCTGCAGCAGGCGAAAAAGCGTATCAAACACCACCACCGGACGGGCATTACCGATATGAACCAAGTTGTAGACGGTTGGCCCACAGACGTACATTTTCACACTATCGGGTGCCAGGGGCTCGAACAGCTCTTTACTGCGGCTGCGTGTGTTGTAGAGATGTAACGGTGCTGTTGTTTCTAAAGTCATGGTGCTACCCGCCGGGCAATCTTACCCGGCTACTGCTGATATACGGTTAAATAGAGCAATCAGGAGACTTTGCTCTCCCAATTATCTTTTAGGCCGATGGTCCGGTTAAATACAAGCTTCTCGGCTGTGCTATAGCGGCTATCCAGGGTGAAATAGCCCTCGCGTTCGAACTGATAAGCAACCCCCAGTTCCGCACCGTTCAGGTTTATTTCTGCACGGGCGCCACTGATCACAACCAGTGATTCGGGGTTCAAGCAGTCTAAAAACTCCTTGCCGCCGGCATCCGGGCTTGGGTCGTTGAACAGCCGATCATACAAGCGCACCTCGCACTCGACACTCTCCGTGGCGGAAACCCAATGGATCACACCGCGTGGGCGGATGCCTTCTGGTGGATCTTCGCCGATGGTGTTGGGTACCAGGCTGCACTCCACGTAGCTGATCTCCCCCGCCTCATCGCGCACCACCTTCTCCGCCTTAATGACCGAGGCTCCGCGCAGGCGAACGTAATCGCCCAACACCAGGCGCTTGAACTTTTTACGGGACAAGCTGGTGTCCTCGGTGAAGTCAGAGACATCGATAAAGACTTCCGCGGTGAAGGGCAAAGTGCGCTCACCCATCTCCGGATGCTGTGGGTGACAAGGCTGGCCGACGGCGATTGTACTCTCGCTAAAATGGTCTGCAAAATTATTGATCACCAATTTCAGGGGCGATAAAACGCACATGGCCCTGGGAGCATTGGCATTCAGGTCATCCCGCACGGCAAATTCCAGCATCCCTACATCAACGGTACTGGCGGATTTGGTAACACCAATCAGATCGCAGAAATTGCGCAAAGCCCGGGGGCTGTAGCCGCGACGACGCATACCGGCAATGGTTGGCATACGGGGGTCGTCCCAGGCATCAACGTAGTTTTCATCAACCAACTGCTTCAGTTTGCGCTTGGAAGTGATGGTGTAGTTCAACTCCAGGCGCGCGAACTCGTACTGCCGGGGCTGTGCGGGCACCGGCAGGTTATCCAACAACCACTCGTAAAGCGGACGATGATCGGCAAACTCAAGGGTACAGATTGAATGAGTAATCCCCTCGATGGCATCACCCTGGCCATGGGCGTAATCATAAGTGGGGTAGATACACCATTTGTCGCCAGTCTGGTGATGGGACTGCTTTCGAATTCGATAGAGAATCGGGTCACGCAGATTGATGTTACCCGCCGCCATATCGATTTTGGCGCGCAACACACAGGCACCTTCGTCATAGGCGCCGGAGCGCATCTTCTCAAACTCAGCCAGATTCTCTTCCACCGAGCGATCCCGGTAGGGGCTGGGCCGCCCAGGCTCGGTTAAGGTACCGCGGTATTCACGGGCCTCATCCGGCGAGAGGCCGCAAACGTACGCCTTACCGTTTTTAATCAGATCCAGAGCCCAATCGTAGAGCTGGTCAAAGTAGGCGGAGGCGAAAAAGATCTGGGACTTGGCATCACCTCCGGTAGGAAAGCCCAACCAATTGACATCGCGGATAATGGCATCGATGTACTCCTGGTCCTCTTTCGCCGGGTTGGTGTCGTCGAAGCGAAGATTGCAGACGCCACCAAAGCGCTCTGCCAAACCAAAATTAAGGCAGATCGACTTGGCGTGGCCGATGTGCAGGTAACCATTGGGCTCGGGTGGGAAGCGTGTGGTGATAGTGGAGTGTTTGCCCGTTGCCAGATCCTGAGTGATGATCTGTTCAATAAAATTAAGCGGTCTCTCTACGGTTGACTCGTTCGGTTTAGTCATTCAAGTCCTAACTCTTGCAACTCCTCAGGAGGCTCATAGCGTAATAAGCAACTGGCCTGGTGAGTACGGTTTCAGATTAAAGCCAAAGCGCGTATTATAGCCGCCTGCTAAATGGGGGGCACCCGCGACTGGGTATTTTTTTGCTGTAGCCGGTTGCAATACCCAAAAAAATCGCCACGTTTCCCCCTCAAATCACCGACAATCGGGCAAAAAATCACCAGGCGGAGAGCTGCATGATCACACTGACTACCAATTTTGGCACTATCAAGCTGGAACTCGATTTCGAGAAGGCACCCAAAACAGCCGCTAACTTTAAGCAATATGTAGAAGAAGGCTTCTACGACGGTACCATTTTCCACCGCGTAATTGATGGCTTTATGATTCAGGGCGGCGGCATGACCAGCGACATGAAAGAGAAGCAGACCCGCGCCGCTGTTGAAAACGAAGCTGACAACGGTCTGGCCAATGAAGTGGGCACCGTCGCCATGGCCAGAACCATGGATCCGCACAGCGCCACTGCCCAATTTTTCATCAACGTGAAAAACAACAGCTTCCTTAACCACTCCGGCAAAACCAGCCAGGGTTGGGGCTACTGTGTTTTCGGCAAGGTGGTTGAAGGCATGGATGTCGTTAACAAAATCAAGGGCGTAAGCACTGGTAACAAGGGCTTCCACCAGGATGTACCGGTCGACCCGGTGATTATCGAAAAGGCAACTGTCGACGCATAAGGCCTGCTTGATGAGCACTCTGTTCATATCAGATTTACATCTGGATGAATCCCGGCCACAGATCACCAAAGCGTTTTTGAGATTTCTCTTTAACCAGGCGTCGAAAGCCGACGCCCTCTATATTCTTGGTGATCTGTTCGAGGCCTGGATTGGCGACGACGATGACAGCGAATTTGTCCTCCATATAAAAGAAGCAATCAATCGCTATGCTGCGGCCGGCGTACCCACCTATTTCCTACACGGCAATCGCGATTTTCTCATCGGTGAGCGCTTCGCCGAGGAGACCGGGATCACCCTGCTCAACGAAAGCACTGTGGTGAACCTGTACGACACCCCAGTGCTGCTGATGCACGGTGACACCCTGTGCACCACCGATAGCGAATACCTGGAGTTTCGCGCACAGGTACGCTCGCCGGCCTGGCAGGCGCAGGTACTGTCGCAGCCACTGGCAGTCCGTAGGGAGATGGCCAAGCAACTGCGCGCGCAGAGTAAATCGATGAATGCCATGAAGGCTGAAGACATTATGGATGTGACGCCATCGGAGGTGGTCGCGCAGATGCAGGCCGAGCACGTCACTAAACTGATCCATGGCCACACCCACCGACCCAACCGTCATATTGTCGATTTGGGTACGAGCCAGGGGGAGCGGATCGTTCTGGGTGATTGGGGTGACCAGGGTTGGTATCTCAACGTGGAGCCCGATCAGTGGTCACTGGTTAACTTCCCTATTCCACCCGCTAAGTAGACGTTTTCACAAATCCCATGAAAGCAGAGATCGCCTATCGATTTCCCACCGCCAGTCTTGCCTCGCGCTTCCTGGCGGAGCTGGAAACTGGTGCGGTGGGCCGGGTGCAGAGCCGCAGGCACCACGATGATTGCTGTGTGCTGGTGATTTACCAGTTAAACCCATCGAGCCGCTTCAGCCCGGTAGTCGCCGAGCTGGACGACCTGGCCGAGAGCCTGCAGGGCAAAGAGTGCGAGATTTAAGCGCGCTTACCGGCGGCCTCCTGGGCATCCGCAGGGCTCACGCCCTACCCATAATTACCAGCGACTGATCGCCCCACTCAACTCCCCTACCCCGGGTCCAGACCAAACTCCTCGTCTGGCGTACAGCAAGAGTTTCCAAGCCAGCCTCGTGCTGGTGGCAGCTCTATGTCTGAAGCAGGGGAAATTTAAACAGGAAGGAGCGGCCACCCAAGTCACCTCAGGTGGCCCAACAGTTACAGATCTACGCCTTTGCTCGCCAGCCAGGTGTGGATTTTGGCCTCCAGCACCGACAGGGAGATTGAGCCGTAGATCAATACTTGATCGTTAAACTCGGCCAGGTCAAATTTATCGCCGAGTGTATCCTTGGCCAAATCCCGTAACTCCAGGATCTTCATCTGACCGAGCTTGTAAGAACAGGCCTGGCCCGGCCAAACGGAGTAGCGCTCCACTTCCCGCTCAATCGCCGCACGGCTGCCACCAATAGTTTCATACATATAATCCACAGCCTGATCGCGCGACCAGTGCTTATAGTGGATGCCGGTATCGGTTACCAAGCGAGCCGCACGGAACAGCTCAGACTGCAACCGACCCAGGTCGCCCAGTGGATCATCTTTGTAGAGCCCCATCTCCTTGGCCAGACGCTCAGCATAGAGCGCCCAGCCTTCGCCATAGGCACTAAACCAGATCATATTGCGCAGCATAGGCATATCGGGGATCTCCTGGGCAATGGCCACCTGCAGGTGATGCCCGGGACTGGCTTCGTGGTAAGTCAGCGTCGGCAAAGTGAATTTTGGCCAATCGCTGGTCTCTTTCAGGTTGATCCAGTAGATGCCAGGGCGGGAACCATCCAGGGTGGGATTTGTGTAATAACCGCCGGGCGCACCATCCTGCTCGTAGGGGGCGATACGGCGTACTTCAACGGCAGCCTTGGGCAGGGTTTTCAGGATCATCGGCAACATCTCGGTTACCGTTTTCATCTGCCCGTTGAGATAGTCGAGTAGTTTTTGGCGGCCGGCATCGGTATTGGCGAACAGGTATTTGGGGTCTTCACTGAGTTTATTGAAGGTGGCAATTACATCGCTGCTATCCATTCCTTGGGCGTCGAGAATAACAGCCATCTCCTTTTGGATGCGGGCAACTTCAGACAAGCCCAATTGGTGGATCTCCTCAGCGGATTTGCCACTGGCGCCGAAGTTTTCCAATGCCAACTGATAGATAGTGTCGCCATCTTTCAAATCCCAAACACCAGCGTTTTCCGATGCTTGCGGCAGTATGCTCTCTAATGTCGTTTTTAACTGGGTGTACCCCGGGTAGACGCTCTCCTCTACGGCCATGGTCACCTCAGCGGTTAAGGCGGCTATGGTGGTGTCGTCCAGGTCACTGGTGGCTTTAAGCCGTTGAGTAAAAGTGGTGGTTAATGAACTCTCCCCTGCTGGCGACTCCAGCACTTGTGAGATAAAACCGATGGCTCCTTCCACCGCAAACTTGGGTGGAGTCAGTCCGCGATTGATATCGTTCAACACCACTTCAGAGAGATCAGCAAACGCGGGCTTGATCTGATTCAACCGGGCAATGTAATCGCGCGCGTCCTCTTCTGAAGTGAGCGGGTGCTCAGACTGCAGCGAACGCAAAATATCGATATGGGGACCGGAAATTTGCGTTACAGGGAAGAGCGAAAAGTAACTGATTGGCTGAAATGTGCCGTTGGTGTATGGCTTCAGCTGACCAGTCACCGTTAATGCATGCTGCACCACCTGGTAGGTGGTAAGCGCTGTACCGGAGAGCTCATTCGGATCAAACTGTGCCATTTGCGCGAGCAGTTCATCGTGCTCCCGTTTAAGCCGCTCTAATCCCGCCTGACTGAAATCGCCTAACTTGTCGTTAAAATGTTCACCGACAAAATCATCGCTCACGCCCAAACTCGTGGCAGTGAGTGGTGATTGCAGCAGCGACATCTGTGCGACACGATCGACGAACAGCAGAAAATCCTCGTTCTCCACGCCAACCGACTGCTCGGCCGCCACGGCCTGTTCCATTTCAGCAACCTGAGTATCACTGGTTACCTCCCCTTTTTCAGAACAACCGGAAACGATCAGGGCGAACGCTGAAAAAAGCAGCGCGCGGGAAAAATTGTTCATGGAATCCTCTAATATGCTTGTTGTCGTTGGATGGAACAGTCGGGAAAATGTCCGATTGGTGCAGTTAAGCCAGATGGTAGAGCTAATTCAACGGATAACCAGTGTGACACCCAGCGCTCTGTAACTGCACCTAGGGGTTAGCCCCTGCTACGCCGTATTCAGGCTAGGACGAAGAGCGCAAATGAACCTTCAACGCAAATTCACGCCTAGCTTACAGCCCCCTATTACAGGCCAATCGCCCGCCTCCACGCTTCCTAACCGGGTGTCGCCAGCCATAGCAGACCTGCCAACCGCCGCTCAACCAATGGTGGCTATCGAGCTACAGAAAATCATTCAACACTGTCAGAAACTGGTCTAGCTGGTCATGGTGTAACCAATGCCCCGCCCCCTGAAACCAGTGGCAGCGCGCATCGACAAACAACTCAGCACGGCCATCTTCGGCCGGGTTGGTAGTCCAGCTTTTGTCGCCCCAACAGAGCAAGGTGGGCGAGGTAATAGCCCGCCAATACTCCGCCAGCTCTATGGCAAAGTCTTCCGGTAAGAAGTTACCCACCGACGGATCCTGCTTCCAGAGGAATCCACCCGTCACAGGTCGCACACCGTGTTTGGCCAAGTGCAGCGCTCGCTCTTGTGTCAGCTGGCCATTGGTGCGCATCAAGCGTTCGGCGGCTGCCTCAACACTGGCGAAAGGCGGTCGCGGTGCGGCCAATTTCTCACGCTTTTCCAGCCAATCCCGCGTGCGACGGACAACCCCCTCCTCGTGCCAGCGCCGGGTCACTTCAGCATTAGGTCCCATGGCGTCGACGAGAACCAATTTTTGAACACGCTGCGGATAGAGAGCGGCAAAACGGGTGCTACAGTTACCGCCAAAAGAGTGGGCGACGATGGTCACTTTGGTGTAACCCAAATGGTCAATAAAATCGGTAAAGTCAGCCAGGAAATAGGCGGCCAGATAGGCATTTTCGGTTGACCAGCCACTATCACCATGGCCCCTTAGATCCAAGGCAAAAACGTGCCACTGCTGGCAGAGCGCCTCTGCCACCCAATCCCAACTCCTGGCGTGATCCCACATGCCATGCACCAGAATCAGTGGCGGTGCATCGGGGTTACCCCAATCCAAGTAGTTCAACTTCAGACCATTGGACTCAAAGATCTTGGCCTCCGGTACGGCAGCAGTAGTTTGTGTGTTCATAACTCAATTTATGTCGTTGTGGAATATAAACACAAAGGAGTCTAACCGATAATTTAGCGCCAGCGCCAAAGTTGACACGTCGATAACTGGACAGTCCAGTTCAAATAGCTGGGCACCAAAGCACCGGCGCGGAGACAGCCACCTTCAAATCGCCCTCTCTGCGCCAACTATTGGTTCTATCAGTGCCTGACCAAAACCCAAAAGCCCCGCATTAAGCGAGGCTCTTAAATAGTGGCGGACCGGACGGGACTAACCACAAAACCCTAGGGGGTTTTGTGACCCTTTCAGGGCTTCGTCGCTACGCTCCTCGTTCCCAATGCGCCTGAGGTCGCATTGGGTCGCACCGCTGCGCGGGTTCATCGTCCCGTCCTTTGGGCTTGGCTGGAAATAAAAAAGCCCCGCATAAAGCGAGGCTCTTAAATAGTGGCGGACCGGACGGGACTCGAACCCGCGACCTCCGGCGTGACAGGCCGGCATTCTAACCAGCTGAACTACCGGTCCGCGAATGTGTTGCTGGCCACTTATACTCTCCGGTCGTTGGAGAAAGTGGTGGGTGGTACAGGGGTCGAACCTGTGACCTACGGCTTGTAAGGCCGTCGCTCTCCCGACTGAGCTAACCACCCAGCAGCGTGGCGAGCATTCTACTCATTTGGGTTTTGATGTCAAACCTTTTCCCGCCCGGTTATTCCTGTTCGGTAGTAGCCCAATCTATGGCCATTTTTTGTGCGTAAATTGGCTATCATGTAGGATAGTCAACCGCTATCCCACTAGGCTCATGGCACGATAATAACAATGATCCCAACCTCACGATTGGCCTACCGCCGGCCGGCTGTTACCCCCCTACTTCCGCTGATCTTTTTCAGCCAAGCCAGCAGCGCACTGGAGAGCCCCAACCAATTAGAAGCCGATAATATGACATTGATGCTGATAACCGGGTTACTACTGCTCTCCTTAGCCCTGGCAGTTATCTGCTTCCGGCTTATGCAGTCGCTGCACAGTGCCCGAGTGAAACTCGACAGCAAAGTCAAACAGAGAACCGAGTCACTCTCTAATAAAAACACAGATTTAATCGAACGGATTGCACGCCATCAGGAGACCGAGCTACTCCTGGCCACCACCCAAAAATATTACCAGAGTATTCTGAACTCACTGCCGAGCTTGATCATTGGCTTAAGCAATGAATTAAAGGTCAGCTTATGGAATTCAGCCGCGGCGCAAGCCACCGGTAAAACGCCGGAGCAAGCCATCGACCAGGATATTTTTGCGCTGCTACCCGGTTTAAAACATTATCAGCAGCAACTTATCGCTGTCATTGAAGATGAGATTTCAACAGTGAACGAAGGAACTGAATTCTTTTTTGACGAGCGCAAATGTTTTATTGACCTCAGTATATTTCCCCTGCCAAAACCCCAGGCCGGGGCGGTGATACTAATAAGCGATGTCACCAAGCGCATCGAGGTTGAACAGTTCATGGTACAAAACGAAAAATTGCTTTCCCTCGGCCAAATGGCCGCCGGCCTCGCGCATGAGATAAACAATCCACTGAGTGCGGTGCTAAATAATTTACAGAATCTGCAGCGCCGTACCAGCCTGGAGCTGCCACAAAATCAGACAGCAGCCCGTATCACCGGCATCGATTTACAAAACCTGCAGGACTATTTTATCGAGCGAGGCCTGAATAAATTTTTCGTGGGCGCACGCGAAGCCGCCGAACGGGCTGTGGCGATTGTCAATAATGTACTTAGTTTTGCCCACAGCGGGCACGGCGCCAAAGGGCCGGAGCACATCAACCAACTGATTGTGGATGTCGTGGAACTGGAACAAAAAGCCAGAGAGGCGTTAGGTGCGCAGATGGGATTTGAGCACGAAATAGTCACTCACCTAACGGCCGATCCGGATATCTGCGAATGTTCACCGCCAGAGATCCAACAGGTAATGCTCAACCTGCTGCAAAATGCCATTCAGGCATCGGAACATCATCAGCGGGCTGCGAACATCAGTATTAATACCTGGAGCGACGGAGGCTTTATATTCATCAAAGTCACCGATGATGGACCTGGCATAAACAAAGAGAACCTGCCCTATATCTTCGATCCCTTCTTTACTACCAAGGGGGTGGGCGAAGGTACCGGGCTTGGGCTTTCAGTCTCATACCTCATTATTACCGAACACCACAATGGCTCGATTGAGGTTACATCCGAGGAAAATCAGGGCACCAGTTTTACCATCAAGCTGCCGCTGATGTGAAACCAGAAAGATGATTTGAGGAAGTAGGGAAAGTTTGGGGAATTGGGGTGGCTGATGGGACTCGAACCCACGACGACTGGAATCACAATCCAGGGCTCTACCAACTGAGCTACAGCCACCATTGACAGTGAGTTGGCCAATTGGCCATGGAAACCAAAGTAGTTTCCAAAGTTACCAGTGAGGGCTGAACAGGGCCAGACTCAATGGCACGCCCGGCAGGATTCGAACCTGCGACCCACGGCTTAGAAGGCCGTTGCTCTATCCAACTGAGCTACGGGCGCATAGTTTGCTTCCGAACCTGGCTACTACTGGCGATCTACCCAAAAGGTAAATGGTCGGAGTGGAGGGATTCGAACCCCCGACCCTCTGGTCCCAAACCAGATGCGCTACCAAGCTGCGCTACACTCCGATTTCGAATACCGCGGTAGTGTTTACCTCAGTACAAGCACTCAAACCAGGTTAGCAGTAAGCCCCCTGCTTTGAGAGGTGCGCATCATACCTATAGCCCCCAGCCACGTCAACGACTTAAAACAGTTAAAACAATAAATCTCTTAAAGAAACCAACCACTTAGGCCAGAAAATCATCAGTCTCTCTGGCGCGGTTAACAGCATCTGTTGTTTGAGCAGGCCTTGGCTCTGTGGGAGAATAGCGCCCTTTGCAAACAGACGGTTCCTAACAGGCAGAACCGCAGAAATCTTAAAGGATGCTTATATGCCCGCACTGGTGTTAGACGGTAAAGCCCTCGCGGCCAAAACTGAACAAGAACTCAGCCAGCGAGTTGCCAAACTTAAGGCCGACAGCAACGGCCAAACACCCATTCTGGCGACCATATTGGTGGGAGGCGACCCAGCTTCAGCCACCTATGTAAAGATGAAAGGCAATGCCTGCCAACGCATTGGCATGGACTCCCTGAAAGTGGAGCTCCCGGAATCGACCACCACCGAGGAGCTGCTGGCCGAAATCGACAAGCTCAACACCAACCCCAATGTGCACGGTATTCTGCTGCAACACCCAGTGCCACCACAAATCGACGAACGCCTCTGCTTTGATGCCATCGCCCTCGATAAAGATGTCGATGGCGTCACCTGCCTGGGCTTTGGTCGCATGAGTATGGGTGAAAGTGCCTACGGCTGTGCCACGCCCAAGGGCATCATGCGCCTGCTGGAGGCGTATAACATCCCCCTGGCGGGCAAGCACGCTGTGGTGGTTGGCCGCAGCCCTATTCTCGGTAAGCCCATGGCTATGATGCTGCTCAACGCCAACGCCACCGTGACTATCTGCCACTCCAGAACCGAAAATCTGCCCGCATTAATCGCCCAAGCCGACATTGTGGTCGGTGCGGTAGGCAAGCCGGAGTTTATCCGCGCTGAGTGGATTAAAGATGGCGCCGTTGTGGTTGATGCCGGCTACCACCCCGGCGGCGTGGGCGATATCGAGCTGGCGCCGCTGCAGGAGCGCGCCAGCGCCATCACGCCGGTACCCGGCGGCGTAGGCCCGATGACCATCAACACCCTTATCTACCAATCTGTGGACTCCGGCGAGCAGAAAATCCGCCGCTAATGGAGCAGCCCCTGGCCCTGCTCTATCGGGACGACTACCTGGTGGCAATCAATAAGCCATCGGGCCTGCTGGTCCATCGCAGTCCAATCGATCGCCACGAGACCCGCTTTGCCCTGCAACTGCTGCGCGATCAGTTGGGCCAGCGCGTCTACCCACTGCACCGGCTCGACAAACCCACCTCCGGCGTACTGCTGTTCGGGCTCGATGCCGGGACTGCCAGGCTGATGGGCAACGATTGGCAAGCAGGTACCCACAAGAGTTATCTCGCTGTCGTTCGCGGCTGGCTAGCAGAGACCACCACTGTCAACCACCCGTTAAAAGAGGAGCTGGACAAAATCGCCGACAAACATGCTCAGGCCGATAAACCCGCCCAGCCGGCACTAACCGATATCCACTGCCTGGCGCAGGTGGAACTACCCTATCCGGTCGACAAGTACCCACAGGCGCGCTACTCCCTAGCCCGCTGCCAGCCCCACACCGGCCGCAAGCACCAGATACGCCGCCATCTGAAGCACATCAGTCACCCCATTATCGGTGATGCCAAGCATGGCAAAAGCAGCCACAACCGCTTCTTCCAGGAGCAGTTCGGCTGTCGACGACTACTCCTGCACGCGGATTCTCTCTCATTTGTCCACCCGGTTTCAGAGCAGATGGTTACCATCAGCGCCCCTCTCACCGACTGCATGGGCCGACTGATAACCGAGCTCGGCTGGGGCGCCCACCTGCCAACCTGGGAAGCCAGTTAGTCATGCGCCTCGACAAGTTTGTCGCCAATAACACCTCCCTTTCCCGTAATGAGGCAAAGCGGGCGGCGAAAAACGGGGAGCTGTTGGTGAATGGCATAGCCACCAGAGATATGGCGTATCAGCTGCAACCTGATGACCTTGTTGAGCTGTTTGGCCAGCGGGTGCAGAGCTTTGAGCCTCTATACCTCATGCTCCACAAACCCGCCGGCTGTGTCTGCGCCAATGAGGAAGGGCAAAACCCAACGGTAATCGACGTGTTGTATCAGGCGGCAGACGCGCAAGGCGACCGGCCAATGCTGGCGCGGCTGGCCAGTAATCAATCGATTCAGATGGTAGGCCGGTTGGACCTGGATACCACGGGACTGCTCTTTATAACCAGCGATGGCCAGTGGAACCACCGGGTCTCCGCCCCCGGTGGAAAGTTCGGTAAAACCTATCGCGTGACTCTGGCCGAGCCCATTACCCCAGCCGCCCTGAAAGCGCTTGAACAGGGAGTGGTACTCAACGACTCCCCCACCCCAACCGCTCCGGCACAGGTGGAGGTTATTTCTGAGAGAGTTATTCTGCTCACCATCTTTGAAGGCCGTTATCATCAGGTGAAACGGATGCTGGCCAGTGTCGACAACCAGGTAACGGCACTGCACCGGGAGCGGATCGGCCCCACCCGCCTCGACCCGGAGCTACAACCTGGTGACTACCGGCCACTCACGCCCAGTGAAATTAACCAATATTTGTAACCACCATGACCACCGCTCTTGATCTGCTCTTTCACGCCTATCAGCACAATAGCCAACAAGGTGCGGCCAATCAGCTGTGGCTGGTGACGGAGAATCTGTCGGTGACGGGCCACCCCATCACCCAGATCAGCCATGCAACCGTTATCTCTAATCGCTGGGACCAGTACCAGTTGTTTAATCCAGACGTCGCCCTATTCAGCGACTTCAATATCGATGCCGCCAGCTACAACAAACCTTTCGATTTTATCTACAGCGCCATTCCGAAAGAGAGGGCACAGCTTAACTTTTTATTAAATCAATGCGCCCTGCATCTCGCCGCCGGCGGCAAGCTCTATTTAACCGGGGAGAAACAGCAAGGTATTAAAAGTGTGCCAAAAAACAGTAAGCTTCTGTTTGGCGGCGCCAGTATTGAGAAACACGGCAATGACTATTTGGTTACCCTGACCAAAACCGACAGTTGTACAGAGCCATCATTACTGGACGACCAGTCCTACACCGAACTGCGTGCCATCGGCCACTTGCAGCAGCTGGAGCTCTACAGCAAACCGGGTATTTTTGGTTGGGACAAAATCGACCAAGGCAGCGCACTGTTGGCAAAACATCTGGCAACAAAAGTCCACCAGTTTGATAAGCACCAATGCGCCGTGCTGGACCTAGGCTGCGGTTATGGGTACCTGACACTGGCCGCCGCCGAACTGGGTTTTACCGAGCTTTACGCCACCGACAATAATGCCGCAGCGCTGTTGGCGATTGCGGAAAATGCTACCCGCAATGGCCTGGCCATTCAGGCCTGGCCGGGGGATATTGGCGGCCCGGTGACACAGACCTTCCCGCTAATCCTCTGCAATCCACCCTTTCACCAGGGGTTTGAACACAGCAAAGCCTTAACCAACGGCTTTTGCCAAAAAATGGCGGAATTTCTTACAGACAACGGTGTGGCGCTGGTGGTGGTAAACCAGTTCATCGCGCTGGAAACCATTGCCAAACCCTTTTTTAAATCGATTCAGCTAGTGAATAAAGAGCAAGGTTTTAAAGTGCTAGAGCTAAGAAAAAGCTAACCTGCCGAAGGAAAAAGCCAGCCTCTCCCAATTACCAAACCAGGCGCATCGAAAAATTGAGCCGGCAGCCCCGCTTGCGGGTAGCCAGTAGTGGCTCCGCTTGAAGACGCTGAAAAAAGCGCTCTTTATCCAACTTCACCCGCGCTAACACCAACACACGGTTTTCGTAACCTGGGCAGTAAAATTCGGCGGCATCAATAATACCCAACTGGATACACAAGGCCTTGGCATCCTGCAGCAGCTGATGTAGATAAACTCGTCGATCGAAATTGATAATTAACAGCCCGTTATCGGACAACAACGTAAGTAACTGCTGCAACCATTGGCCATCGAAGGCAAAAGGCCGGGTTGGGTCGCCATTATGGCCGGTAAATACATCATCAATAATGATCTGCGGAGCAACCGCATTACGCTCTGCCAGGCGCTGCTGCACGTACTCCCGTGCATCAGCCCATTGCAGCTTGAAGGCGCTACCCTGCACACCAAAATAGCGTTCAGCCAGGGCCAGGTGTTGTTTGTCGTAGTCGACCCCATGGATAAGTGCTTCAGGAAAAAAGTGGTTAACCATACGCATGACGGAGCCGCCGCCCACACCCAGGGTTAACACCTGTTTGGGCGGTTCCGGCAGCAAAAAAGCCGGCAGTAGCAACAGATCCCACAGCGCTCCGGTAACAATCGCATTGGTGTTAAATTGGCTGTGAAAGATGCCATTGGTGTAGAGCCGCACACTGTTTCCGGCCTGGGTTACTTTGTAGTGGTTACCGTCATTGAACGTTTCAAAGAGGAGTGCCATGCATCACCTTGTACGCGCTGTCAGTGGATGCATAACCCGGCTGAACTGCAAATCAGCACCCAGTAAGTTAAAAATTAAAACGTGTTACTGCACACCCGCTGTTTCGCCCTTCACCGGCTGCCTGATTAAACCGCAGGGGAGCGGGCCTTCGCTTGCCAATTGGCCCGCGAGGAACTGTTGCAATAGTGGTGCCCGGCACGGCAGCTGAGCCAACACCCCGTGGCCTATATCCGGGTGTGATAGAACAATGCCAGTCGGAAACCTGGTCACTAATTGCAGGGCATCTCTCATGGGCGTGATCGGATCGAGCTCACCGCTTAATATCAAAATTGGCGGCAACACTAACTCGTCGGCCACCAGCTCCGTGTTGTTATATACCGGCGGTTTAAACATTTGGCAGACATCGCGATCCTTTCGATAAGCAAAATAGCGTTGCCAGCGCGCCGGCCGCTGCGGCTGGGAATAGAGGCGTTCGTCAAAAGCGCTGTTTTCCAAGCACTGATTTGCGTAATAGATAAAAAAGTTAAATTCCGGATCGACCGCCTGATTGATATAACCCGCCAGCGGCTTTTTTACCGCCTGCAGTAAATGCTCGGCGCTCCACGCCTCTGCAGTTTTGGGCCAGGAGTAATTCGTTAAGCCCTCCGGCGAATAGAGCCCCGAATAAAACACCGAGAGAAACAGGTTGTCGTCGAGCTCGGCGGTCATCAAGCCGGGCTCGTGCCACTGCTCGAAAGTTATAGAGAGTGGTTCAGCACTTAAAGCCTGCAGCACAAGAAACAGAGAGTCTTCGCTGAACGAGCAATTGCCAGTCTCCGCACAATAGTCTTGATAATTCACCACCGCAGCGAGTACTTTTTGGGGAAAGTAGTTAACCCCGGTTTTGCTCGCCATCACCGGTGAGTCCAATACTATACGACCTATACGTTCCGGGAAGTGTTCGCTTAAAAACTGTCCGACCCGGGTTCCATACGAGACACCATAGAAATCCGCCTGTTGCCACTGGAGTTGATCCAGCAATGCGACAACATCTTCGGCGTTTTGCCGAACAGTAAAATCTTCCTCTGAAAAACCGCGCTGGTGCCAGATCGCCAGGCACTCCTGGGTGGTTTGAAACAATTTCCCGGGGGCCAACTCATTAGGGTGAGTGAGCGAGGTTTGATAGTCGCGCAGAAACGGAGAGCAACGAAAATTGGGGGTAGAGAGCCCAACGCCACGGTAGTCCATCAATATTAACGGCTGTTGCAGCTGATTTTGAAGATACCAGCCCAGCCAGTGAGTGATATTGTTCTCCGCAAGGCCCAGGCCCGCCCCGGGGCCGCCGCCGAGGTAGACCAGCGGTTTAGCGGTTGAGTCAACGGGCAATTTTTGCCTTTTACTGATTACCACCACCGGCATACGGTAAAGTAGCGATGTACCTTGGCTTGTAAGATAACCACAGCGCAGCTCCAATTCTGGATCATGGGTGTTAAACCAGCATTCGCTCGGTTGAAAGACAGTTAACGGTTGAGGCAGGTTCTGGCTCGGCCAAAATAACCAGCCAAGAGCAGTAACCACCATCAAGGTAAGTGCGCCTAGCCCAATAAACCTACCGCTAATCACCCTACTCGCCCATCTCTTTTGGCGGCGCTGATTTTAACGGAGAAGCCGTGAGTAGCTGCTCGATGGCATCACCCATTTGGTCGGTCACAGTATCGAGCTTAAATAAGTCACCATAGCTCGGCATACATTGCCAGCGATAGGCTGAGCCATCCAACTCAAAACTGAGTTGATAGGCATGCAGGTAAACACGATCGGCAGGCTCGCCACCGTAGAGCTTATCCCCCAAGATCGGCGTACCCAAAGAGCGCATAGCCACGCGTAACTGATGGGTTTGACCGGTCTCTGGCCGCAGAAGATAGAGTCGCAGTGAGGGGGCCAGCGAGAGGGAGACAAAGCGGGTAACAGCAGGGTTGTTGGTTTCCCGGGTTAAGCGCCAGGCACCCCTACGGCTCTTAACCATATCACCAACGATAACACCCTGTTTTTTTTTCGGTTTGCCATGGGCTAGCGCCAAATAGATTTTGACCACCTGTCGCGTGGCAAACAACTCACTTAACTGAGTGCAGGCGGCCTGGCTGCGGGCCATTAACAGCAACCCGGAGGTGACCTTATCCAACCGGTGCACCGGCCAAAGAGTACCATCCGTGGTGGATTGTTTAATGAAATTAAAGAAGCCTGTCTGACCATCGCAATCGTGGAAGTCCCAATTGGGGGGCTTGTGTGCGACGAGGAACTTTTCGTGGTGACCGACTATGTAATCCATAGCCGGCATTTTAACGTGAAGTGTATGGCAGCGGTAAATTAATAATCAGGTCTCAATGCCACTTGGATCTGGAGCTTTCTTCGGGTCATCGTTTGGGGCGGTTGGCGGTGAGGCCGGTTGCTCCTCCTCTAACGAATCCTCCAGCGTCTTTTGCAAACGTTCAAACTCCTGCTCGGCAGCTTCCAATAAATTGTGCAGGCCGGATTTTACCCGTGCATTAGCTTCATCTACTACACCCTGCACGGTCTGTTTTTCCAGTATTTCAACCTGTGCTTGCAGATCAGCTACCTCGGCCTTCAATTGAGCGATCTCCGCTTCAGCGGCCAAATTTTGTTGATAGAGATAAATACCACCGCCAATCGCAACGACCAATACAACAAAGAGGATTAAAGAAGATAATCGTTTCATTAGTGACCTTGCCTTTATACCCCAAGTACTGTTAATTGCATGCCGCATTCAAGGGAGCGGTTGTCGCTCCATTGCCTGAGGTTCATAATGCCGCTTTTGACTGTAGCCTAAAGGCTGAGTTCAACCGCCTGGCTGGCCAATTACAGGGTTAACCTAGCAACGGGGTAATCGAACTGGCAACGCTGCCTGCAGTCTTAGACCCTAACCCAAACATAGACCCAAAACCCAAAACCCAAAAAGTGTAATGGCGTATGCTACTCCTGGAGCTGCGCGAATGGGAGATTGCCATGCGGATTCTACTTGTTGCGCTCACGTTAGCGCTATCCATTCCCTGCTTTAGTGAGGACAAATGGCCTCAAGTCACCGACCTGGACTGGCGCGACCTCCGTCAGCACAACAACCAGCGGCAATATATCGACGAAATGGCAACCAGCCGCCTTGGCCAGAGCCTACATAAAACAGAGTCTGACCTGAACATTTTACAGCGCATTGTCGACCAAAAATTAATCGAACCATCAGACTCCTTTAATCTGCAGGCTTTGGGTGTAGTGCTGGGGGACCTGTTTGTTGAGCGCTATAACCTGCAATGGAAGATCTATCAAGATGAAGAGGGGCGCAGTCGCGCCACCTGTGTCCCCAACACCAGCCAGTGCCTGTTCCCCGTCACCATGCTCTCGCGCCGCATAGAGGTGGGCCTACACCCCGATGTACAGGCCATCTATCAAGAGTCGGCCGAGCTGATTAAACCCTACCTGCCAAAACTGCCCTACCAAGTGGACTAACAACATGGATCCGAGCGATATCAACCTGGACGAACAGCTGGAACAGATCTCTGCCATCTACAGCTTAATTACTGAATTTCTGGTCAACTACAGTTTCCAGATCATCGGCGCGGTTATCGTATTGGCGATAGGCTTGTTTATCTCCAATCGCATTGCCAAAAAAGTCGAAAATCTCTGCATCGCCCGGCATATGGATGTAACCCTCTCCCACTTTCTGGCCAATGCTCTGCGCATCGCTCTTCTGGCTGTGGTGGCGGTGATTGTGCTCAATAAGTTGGGGATCAATATCACGCCCATGGTGGCCGCCATCGGCGCCTTGTCTTTGGGGGCTGGCTTGGCGGTGCAGGGGCTGCTGACCAACTACAGCGCCGGGCTCAATATTATCGTCACCCGCCCCTATGTGGTGGGCGATACGATTACCTTGTTGGGTGTAACGGGTATTGTCAAAGAGGTTCGCCTGGCCGCGACCGTACTCACCAATGAAGATGGCCAGATGATCACCATACCCAACCGCCACGTTATTGGCGAGATCATCCACAACTCACACGGCAGCCGAGTGGTGGAGCTGGAAATAGGTATAGCCTACAGCAGCAACCTGGAATTAGCCTGCGCTGTGGTTGCAGAGGCCGTGGCCGCCACCGAGGGCAACGACCAACGTCCGGCACAAGTTGGAGTGGATAACTTTGCCGATAGCGCCATCGTATTGGGCATTCGCTTTTGGGCACCCACCGACCAATACTTTGAGCAGAAATACAAAACCAACATGGCGATTTTCAAAGCCCTGCAGGCCAATCAAATTGCCATTCCTTTCCCCCAGCGCGAAGTTACGCTGCTAAATACGCCAGCCGGTAGCTGACAGGGCAAAGTTATGAAAAATTATCTAAAAGAGCTCGCCAATCAAGGCATCACCAGCGCCGATCTTGACAAAATCACAGAGGCCATGGCTGGCCGGGCTGAAAAAACCGGTTTCAGCCATCCGCACTCCGTTTACCATACGCTGGCGGTGGATTTAACGCTGGGGATGTTGGATACCATGCAGGAGGCCGAGCAGAACCTCGATAAGACACACAGCCTGAAACAGTGGTTGGCGATTGTTATGGATGTGGAGCTTTAAGCCTCACAATTCGTAGTCGCGCTTAAGCAGCTCCCGGGGCAACTCCTCTTCAATTTCACTGATGGTAGCAGCCTGCAAAACCAGGTAATCAATACCCAGCGTTTCACACAGTTTGGGTCGCTCCAGCCGCTCAGCCAATTGCTGAGGTTTTAGGCCAGCATCCCAAATATCGATATAGAGCCCTACCTTCGGCAGAAAAAAATCAAATACCAAATTGGGCCGTTTGCTATTGGCTATATTTTGCGCCGCCACCACATCAGAGAGATAACACCAGGATAAAAATGCCGCGGTTTGCGGGCGCTCGACCTCTATGCCATTCAGGCTATGACAGGGGGAGAGCAGCTCTTCATTACTAAGGCAAACACAGGCTGACTGAAAGTAATCATTGGCCAGCAAACTCTGTGGCCAGGAGACCCAAGGCACCCCGGTTTTTGGGTTTTCGTGTTGTACACCGCCCAGGGCCAGCCCCTCGGCGGTAAGCTGCCACCCTTTATGAACCCGCCGCATCCACTGACAGTGCTCAAGCAGCAGGTTGATAAGCCGTGGCGATAAGCCTACCGACTTACCGATATCACTCGCCGAAAGCGTATCGTCCCGCTCAATTTTAAAAATGGGGTGGGAGAGAACAGATTCTGGCCAGGCCAAATAGTTGCCGTACTTTTTACTCTCCCTAAGGAAACCACCCTCAAATTCACCTTTGGCAGTAAGCTGCCAATTATCACCATCCTGTAATATCCAACCCGCGGCCAGCAGTATCTCGGTAACCTCTTTCAGCGAGAGATCCAAGGCATCCGCCAGTGCGGAACGGGAGTAGCTCTTCTCTTTACGCTCCTCCATTACGAATTACCTGCGGCGGCACGCTGTTTTTTAATCAGATCATAGGCTGCCTGGATATCTTTGGCCCGCTCGGTAGCCATATCGATCATATCCTGCGGCACACCCTGCCCCATGAGTTTATCTGGGTGATTTTCACTCATCAGTTTGCGATAAGCTTTTTTAACCACCGCATCGGAAGCACTCGCCTCCACACCCAACGCCTCGTAAGCCAAGGCCAGCTCGTTGGCGGAGGAAGGCTGGGCACCACCAGCGTACTGCTGTTGGTGAGATTGATAACTCTGGTGGAAATTTGCCTGGGCGCGGATCATCGCCAGTAGTTGTTTGAAAACAAAAGTGGCAATCCCCAGGTGCTCGGCAATCTTTGCCAGACAGACCTCTTCCGCCGGGTCCAGCCGGCCATCGGCCAAAGCCATATTAATAAGGTAGGTTAAAACTGTTTGCCGAAGGCTCGGCAGTTTGTCGCCGATGGCATTAAACCGGCCTGCCTGGGCGATCAGATCAAAGTCTGCAGAAGAGCCGGCTTTGAAATGTTCGATGGCCTGTTTACGGTGTTCCGGGTGCAACCGCATCTGTGCCATAAATTGTTCAGCAGCGGCTATCTCCTCTTCAGAAACCCGGCCATCGGCTTTAGCGACATAACCCATCAGACGGAACACGGTTTCAAAAAAGATCTGCTCGGCCTCTGCCCGTTCAGCGGGTGAAAGCGCCGGCCGGAATTGTTTGAGCGAGCGATCGAACATATGGCCAACTGCCAAACCAATTAGCAGCCCCAACGGCCCGAGTACCATTAAACCAAGCAGCGCACCAATTAACTTTCCAAACCACATAACAATCGCTCAACGGGAAAAGCGGCCAGTATACCAAGGATAGGGCCAGGCTCTAGACCCGAACAGGGCCACAGTGAAAGAGATCAAGAAAAGGATCGAACAGACGCGAGGAGACAAGCAGAAACACAATCGCCCCAAGAGATGGGGCGATTGATTAACAGGGACTAAAACAACCGACTATTTGCCGTAGGTGCCCAGTTCCTTAACGAAGGCATCACGGGCTTCTTCGGCAATAGTCGAGAACTCGGCACCTTGTGATTTCAGCAGTTCAAACAGCGCTTTGCTGGTATCCATATTGAATTGGACCAGCTCCTCAGGGGATTTCAAACCCTGCGCCTTTTTGGCTTCATCCTGAAAGAAACCAGCCAACATCTGGGCCGCTTTCTGCTGCTGGGCTACGGTTTTAGAAATTACGTCTGCCTGCATGGTCATTAACGCTTTTACTGACTCAAAGGGCTTCATAAGGTCTTCAGTCATGGTCTTTCTCCTATATACCGGTGTCATCCGGAAATTTGACGAGGTGATTTAATCCCAGTTGCTGGTAACGGTCACGGGCTGTTGATTGCACCAGACGGCTCGTGCTGCATTGCAGCAATTGTTGTTTACCCGCCAGAGGTTGTCAATATAATTTTGCAGCCTCTACTTGCCCCCTCTGCAACTGCGAGCCCACGGTAAGCGCACCGGGTTAGCCAAAACTTTAAGCGCAGCGCCTGGTCAGAGTACTTCGTACGGTTGAATAATCCTGGCCTCGACCGGCCACCAACAATAAATACATTTGTGTCTTTTTCAGCATGCTAATGTCACTGTGCATTCAATACCTCTGCCCCGGTCGCACTGCATGGACCTTTTGCATCCTATGCCTGAGCCTGCACGCCTTCAAGCTGCAAGCTCAAACCGAAATGGAATATCCACTGCTTGAGGTTCTCGAAACGACCGGACAACCACATCAATACCGGGTTACCCTCTACAACCAGGGGCAGTCACCGGCTCAATTTCGTTGGCCCAAGCACGCGCAGGTTGATAAAGATCCGGTCAACGACACGCCCTGCGAGCCCTATAGCCGGGGCAGCAACACCTTGGCCGCAAACCACTGCACCAGCGCTTTAATAACCCCACCCGAAGTCTCGGCGAGCTGGCAAAGGTTCGACACAAGTACCGGCCAGCCAAGCGTCCTGCATCAACTTAAGGGTGAAGATTGGCTGGTCGATAGCCAAGCACACCTGCTTGTTGAACTTAGGCTGCCCCCTAATTACGTTGTCTCAAGCCCCTGGGCTGAACAGATCACTGAAGCCGGCCACGTCCGTTTTCCGGTTCCCAGTTCACCCTACAATAGTGACGGTCTATTACTGTTTGGCGAATTTACCCAAGCCACCCTGCTGATCAACGGCATGAGCGTTGACCTGGCCTATCTTGGCGGCAATAACCTCACCGCCGTTGAGGGCTGGTTGCGTGATAATCTTCGGCAAAATATCACCACCTTTGGCGCTGTTGCCCGGCCTGACCTACAGGTTATTGTGGTACCGGTTGCCGGCCACCACTCAGAAAGCCCAGTGCCCTTTGGCCACGTCATTCGAGCGGGAAACAACAGCATTCGCTTTTTTGTGGCCAACAACGCCAGCTATGCCGAGTTAATGGCCGACTGGACCGCCACCCACGAGTTCTCGCATCTATTGCTCCCCTACCTGGGCTACGACGGCAAATGGGTATCGGAGGGCTTTGCCAGTTATTACCAGAATGTTTTGATGGCTCAGGAGGGGCAGTATTCGGCAGAGCAAGCCTGGCAAAATCTGTTGGCGGGCTTCGCTCGAGCCATACAGGTTCGGCCCCTCACCTCGCCTAACAACAGCGTTGAACTGGGCATGCGCCAGGCGCGCATGATGATCTACTGGAGTGGTGCTGCCCTGGCACTAATGGCCGATGTCGAAATCAGACAACAAACCAAGGGGGAACGGACCCTCGCCAACCTTTTGGGTGAATTCGCCGAGTGCTGCTTCGACCAGCAACCCACCTGGAACACCACCAACTACCTGCAGGCGCTGGATAAACACCTGGCTCAACCGGTGTTAATGCCCCTCTACAATCGCTACGCCGACCGCCCGGGTTTACCTGATGTGGCTAATACCCTTCGGGCACTTGGCATCAGCCACCGGGATTTCCAATCGGTAACCCTGGTGAAAGGCCCACTTGACGCGCTAAGAGATACCATTATGGGGCCACCACAGAGCAATCAGACCCCCGGGCAACCCCCTGCCAGCTCAACGAATAGACCCGACTAGGGTACGATTCCCTTTTTTGAAAATTGCCTTACCATTAGGCCTAAATATTCCCGCCAAAAAGATTCTTTCTAATGAGCCGAGAACCTCAACTCACCCTCGACGCCCTGCGTACGTTGGATGCCATCGATCGACGTGGAAGCTTTGCCGCCGCCGCCGACGAACTGTCGAAAGTGCCCTCGGCGCTCAGTTACAGCATACAAAAGCTGGAAGACGAGCTGGACCTGCTGCTGTTCGACCGCTCGGGGCATCGTGCCACACTCACCCCCGTCGGCCGGCTGATACTGGAGCGCGGCCGGGAGATACTGCTCGCCACACAACTGATGATCGATGATGCGCGGTTGCTATCCAACGGCTGGGAACCGGAAATCGTCATCGGCGTAGAGACCCTGTTTGACGAAGCCCGGCTCTTCCCGCTGGTGAACGAACTCGCCGAACAGGCCAACACCCGGGTGCGGCTCGAAAGTTCAGTGCTGTCCGGCACCTGGGAGCTGCTTGATCACGATCGCGCCGATCTGATTATCGGCTCCGATATCAACGCCGCCACCACCGAAGTGCAAACCCGCTACCTCTATTCCGATACCATGGTCTTCTGTGCAGCCCCCGACCACCCCATTCACCAGGAAGAGACACCCCTGGACCCAGAGGTGTTAAGCCGCTATCGCGCCATTGCCATTGCCGACTCCGCCATAAACCGGCCCAAGCGGGAGGTTCGGCTATTTGATGAACAACCCCGGCTTACAGTCGCGAGCCTGCCCTTAAAACTGAAAGCTTTATGTCTGGGATTGGGTATTGGTACCCTCCCCCAATCCAGAGCGGCAGACCTGCTGGCCAGTGGTGAGTTGGTCACTATTGGCGACGGTCAGCCACAAACGGTCGATCTGCAGTTGGCCTGGAAGAATCACAAAATGGGGCAAGCCAAGCAGTGGTTTATGCGGCGGATCACTGAGTTGTGTAAGACGCTTTAACCACCCGCCAGCAGCAGACGAACAAATTTCGAGGATCTCATGACTACTATCGTTATTACCGGCGCCAACCGAGGCATTGGACTGGCGCTGACGCAACTCTATCTGGCCGCCGGCGACCAGGTTATCGCTCTATGCCGCCATACCAGCCCAGCATTAAGTCAAACCCAGGCACAGGTCATCGAGGGTGTGGATGTTGGCGACGCAAGCACCCTAACCAATCTCGCCAGTACCTTAGCCGGGCCTTTGCAGGGCAAGGCGATCGATATCCTGATCAATAACGCCGGTATACTGCGTGAGGAGGAGCTCGACTCGCTCGATTATGACGATATGCTCGCCCAATACCGGGTAAACGCGCTGGGGCCATTGATGGTTTCGAACGCCCTGCTTGGTCTGCTCAAACAGGGCTCTAAAATCGCAGTGATCACCAGCCGCATGGGTTCTATCAGCGACAACACCTCCGGTGGTTACTACGGCTACCGTATGTCGAAGGCTGCACTGAACGCCGGTGCCACTTCTCTTGCTGTCGATTTAAAACCGCGCGGTATCGCTGTTGGCATTCTGCACCCGGGCTTCGTACAGACGGAGATGGTCAATGGCGCCGGTAACATCAGTGCTGAAGAGGCGGCCCGCGGTTTGATAGCGCGCATTGCCGAATTAACCCTGGCAACCAGCGGATCATTCAGGCACTCCGACGGACAGGCACTGCCCTGGTGAGTGAACGGACAGCCCCACCGCTATTTTGTGGTCCACCGGCCGAGTTAGAGCTCAGCTGTGGCAGCAACGCCTTTCAAAAGCTGCGGCAACAGCGTCAGCGCAGTGCCACACGCCCCTTTCTGGCCCGTGGCCACCGGGTAGTACGCTGCCCCCGCTGCCAGTTAAACCGCTGTATCTGCCACCATCGCCAAAGCCACACCAGCGAGATTGATTTCCTGTTGCTGATGCACCGCAATGAGGTGTTAAAACCGACCAACACCGGCAGCCTGGTGGCAGACTGCTTTCCCGCCAACACCTGGGCAGCCACCTGGCACAGGACACAACCGCCAGCAGAGTTACTGCAACTGCTGGACAATGGTCGTCACCGGCCCCTGCTGCTCTTTCCCGGGGAGCTGAACCCGGTGTTCTACGAGCAACCTGACACCAACGAGCACAGCGACAGCCGCTGGCTACTGGTGGTGATCGATGCCACCTGGAAACAGGCGAGGAAGATGTATCTGCAGAGCCCCTGGCTACAAACCATGCCCACCATTCGCATCAATGCTGGCCACAGTGCTGCCTACCATCTGCGCCAAGCCGTCGACGGAGACCAGCTCTCCACCGCGGAGGCGGTCGCCTATGGCCTGGATAGCCTAAATCAACCAGCCAGCGCCCAGCATCTGCGGCACTATTTCGGGATCTTTAATCAACACTATCTGGCCATGCGGCGCAATTTGGTTGAGCCCGTGGTTACCCATAATCAAGGTTGATGTTATGTGTGGCGGTGTCCGTTTTAAAGCCGAAGGCGATGAACTGAAGATCTACTTCCCCAACCCCAAAGCGGTGATGCCGGTACGGAGAAAGGATGGCAGCCACGAACTGGTGGCCTGGGGCCGGCGCGAATCCCAGCCCGGATTTATGCCCAAAGGCGGCTGGGCCAGGCTCGACTCCATTCGCGCCGGAAAATGGAGCCAGTATTCGCCGGTTCCCGTCAAAATTGACGTGGCGGCCTTTATGGAGAAAGATGCAGAAAACGTGAGCCAGTGGTATGAGCTGCAACCCGGGGAGTTTATTCAGGGGTTAATTGCCACCCTGGGCGAAGAGCGCCGCCTCTATGTGGTTACCGAGTTGAGTGAAAATAGCCAACACGCCAGTCAGCGCTGGCCAAGAGTTATCAACGAACAAGAAGAGCGTTAACTATGCGTCTGGACTTTAACCCTTCTCAAGCGGTAATACAGGCAGGTGTTGTAGTACTCACCCAGGGAGACGCCCGTACCGAACTGTACCTTAAAACTTGTGGTGACCTTAGTGAGCAGCGCGACCTCAACGAAAGCAGCGATAAGAGCTACACCCTGATCGCGTTCAGCCGGGTGGCCGACAGCGAGCGCATCGCTCGACAAGGGCCCTACACCACCCGCGCCCAAGCCGTTGCGGCTCGTACTGCCATTATTAACGAACTGCTCCGTTTAGGTTATGAAGTGGCTGAGTCCCAACCTCTGTGGGAGCTTAAAGCGCAACAGGAGATCAGCCGCATCCGGCAGACAAAGAGTCAAAGCGGTGGCAATTACGCCTTCGACCCCAAAGATGTCTTTTTTGACTTCCCTTAGCGGGCTACTGCTCTAGGGAAGGCGCTTTAGCGTTGGCAAACGCTTCGCGAAAGGCCGCCACCCGCTTGCCATTAACCCCCATATCGCCATAGCCCACTCGCGACGCCGAGCGCACTTGCAACACCCCCTTCTCTTCGTCAAAGCGCAGTTCAAAATCGTCGACAAAGCCAAACAGCTTGGAAGTAAATTCCGCAGCCAGATAACTCTCGGTCTGTTCGACCACCACGCCGCCCATAGCGGTAATAACGTCATTGGCCTTGGTTAGAATCGGAGTAGTAACATCTGCCGCGAGCTCAATGGCAGGTACATAATGGGCGGTATCGACAGGGTACTCGCTGTTAACGCAATTGGGGGATTTGGGGCAAGGGTGTAGTTGGCCATCGAGCAACCCGGGGGCCGACGCCTGTCGCGACTCCTTACCCAGAGCGAAGAAACGCAACACCAGCAACACCGCCAGAATAAGCAGTACAACCACTGCGCCGATGACAATATTTTTAAACATAACACGCCCCTTATTTTTATAGCGGCCAATCTAGCACATTCATCTGTGTCAACCAATTCACTCGCCCGGCGTTTATAACCAGACAACCCAAATCTGGGGAACAGTTCCAATTTCAATACAGAGGATCAATTTTTGGCAAGTGGCAAACGCTTATCCGTCGTGGCAATTATCACTCTGTTGGCAGGTAGTACAGAAACTGCGCTGGCAATTGGCGATGGCTCGCGCCTGTTCAATGCCATCGATAAAAATCACAATGGGGTAATAGAAGAACAGGAGCTGACCGAGTCGCGCACAGCGCTCTTCCATCGGTTGGATAGCAACACCAGTGGCTACCTGGAACAAAGCGAGCTTGAAAATAAGCAGCAGCGATTGCAGAACCGTTGGCCAAACTTCCCGCCGTTAGCAGATCTGGATGGCGATGGGCTGATCAGCTTGGCAGAGTTCGGCCGTGCACCCTTGCCACTGATGCTGGCCGACGCCGATGGTAGTGGTGCCATCAGTGAACAGGAGTTTCAACTGTTTGTTGCCAACCGCCGCCAATAATCAAGCGCGATCGGCTACCAGAATCGTCGTTAAATAGAACAGCGTACCCAGTTGTGGTTGGCCGGGTAACTGCGCGGCGACAGTGCGCATCAACGAACCGATAAAATGAATATTCTTGGGGAAGATCAGCGCCGCTTGAGCGCGGAAAAACACCGTGGCCGAGAGCCGGTTATCGTCATCCAGATAACAATGCAGCTCGCGCATGCATTTAGCCTGGTCATCGTCAGAGTGTGCGGCAAAGGCGTCGTTGCCGATTGTGATTACCGCCCGCTTGGAGGCGGGATAGCAGCTCAAGCAATCGACAACATTGGCAATTTTACGCTGCATCCCTTGGCGATAATCGCCCTGGCCGCCACCGCGTAAATTACTGAACAGCTGATGTTGTGCTTCGCTAATGGGCAACTCTAAATTCCAGGCCGTGTAGGCTTCCAGTACCGGCAGAGGAAAAAGCTCGGTCTCGACACAATAGTCCGCCATATCCAGTAGCTGGCAGTAGTTGCGAACACTGCCCTGTCGCGCACTGCGGGTCATGTTTTGCCAAGCTTGGTGGCAACTAATTGCCTGCATATTCATTTCCTTTACCGCTGACTACTCGATACCCAAACAGACGCTTTTCACCTGCAGAAACTCATCCAGGCAATCTATCCCCTGCTCTTTTCCCAAACCCGACTGTTTCCAACCACCAAAAGGAATTTCGGCGGCAAACAGCTGACAGCTGTTAGCGCCTATAGCGCCCGCTTGCAGTTGTTCACTGACGCGAACCAGCCGGCTGATATTTTCGGTAAATAGATAGGCGGCCAACCCAGCCTCGGTGCTGTTGGCTGAGGTTATCACCTCTTCTTCGGAATCGAAGCGATATAAGCAGGCCACGGGACCAAAAATTTCCGCACTGAAAGCCAACATGGTGGGCTGCATATCAGCCAGCACCGTGGGTTGAAAAAAAGCACCGCTTGTTGACTGCTCGCCTAGCAATAGACGAGCGCCTTTATCAATGGCATCGGCAACCAGTTCAGCCAGTCGGCTGGCCGCGGATGAGTGAATCTGCGGGCCGATGTCACTGGTGGCAAGCAGTGGGTCGCCGACACTCATCGACGCTACGGCCGCCTGTAGTCGCTGGCAAAATTGGTCATAGATGGTTGATTCAATATAAAAGCGATTGGCACCGACACAGATTTGGCCAGAGTTATAAAACCGGGCATTGATGGCACACTCCACCGCACGCTCTATATCGGCGTCGGCGAAGACAATAAATGGCGCATTACCGCCCATCTCCAGAGCTAGCCGCTTTACTGTGGCAGCACACTGTTGGTAGAGCTGTTTACCCACCTTGGTGGAGCCTGTGAATGACACCATGTGAACACGCGGGTCAGCACAGAGAACTACGCCCACGGTGGCCGGAGCGTTAGTTATCAGCACATTCAGTACACCCACCTCCACACCGGCACGCTCAGCGAGCTGCACTAAAGCAAGGGCAATCGTGGGGGTTAATTCCGAAGGTTTTATCAAGCAGCTACAACCTGCCGCCAGTGCCGCACCGGCTTTGACAATGATGGCAGCGGCCGGAAAATTCCAGGGAGTAATACAGGCGACCACGCCTACGGGTTGCTTTAGAGTGAAGTTGCGTTGCCCGCCGTGCATTGGCAGGGTGGTGCCGGTAATTCGCAAAGCGGCCTGGCTATACCAACGCAGCATAGCCGCACAGTGGTCTATCTCCCAGCCAGCCTGGGTTAACAATTTACCCGACTCCGCTGTGATTAGTTTGGCCAGCGGTTCTCTGTGCTGTTGCAATAAATCGGCCCAAGCGAGGAGTATTTCAGCACGCCCCGGTAACGAGCGTTGCTGCCATTCAATCTGCGCGTCTACAGCCGTGCTAATGGCCCCTGCCACCTGCTCTGGAGCAATAGCCTCCAACGTTGCTACTGGCTCGCCGGTAGCGGGATTTATCACCTCAAAGCGGTCGCCACCGGCGACGGCCCGACCACCAACCCAGGAGGCCGCCAGCGCCATACTCTCTTTTAATTGCACCATGCACGAATAACTTTTATCGCTGAATTAGAAGTAGTGGGAATACTCATCTTGCATTGCCGGCCACTCCTCGGCCATGAAGTGGCGCAAACGGGCGGTACAATCGACCTCTGGGCTAACCCAGCCCTCGGCAATTTGATGATACTCACCACCCTGAAAATAACGATCATCGGCGGCAAAATGCCAAGGCAGATGGTCAAAATTGCGCAGACCAATACTGATGCGCGGCTGTTCAAGTAGTGGCACCCGGTGGCGCAGGTAGATGTTATCAAACACCACCATATCACCGGCATTTAAGGTGGGGGCGTAGAGCTTCTGCTTACGGTTATCCAACAACTCGATGCCTTTGCCCTCATTGGCATTGGCTACCACCATCACCGCCACGTAGCGGGGTAAGATACCCTCCAGCAACTGAAACTCCACACCGTCAGCCGCCTTTTGCGCGCGCAGATACTCACCATCGAAGTGTTCGCCAACCGGTTTGCTGCCACTGAAGTAGTTTTGGTAATTGAGCATACAGCGCGAACCCGGCGCCACCGGTTGGCCGGAAAGCAGCGTCAATATCTGGTTGTGCTCTCTCAAAAAGCGGTCGATGGTAGGGAAATGGCAGTGGCCAACAGTTGGAAATTCGCTGTTGCCTTCGGCAATCATGGCCGCGTGGCTAACACGTGTTTCAGTGCTGTCGGATGGGTAGACGCTGTGCGCAGCCAGATTTTCTCTGGTGTAGAACTGTTCTATGAACGCTTCCGCCTCCAGTTGTAGCTGTTGCAGCTCATCGGCGGGAAAATAGCCCTGCAATACGCAAAAGCCCTGCTTGGCCATATCAGCTGCCAGCTGCTCACTATCGATATTCATGGCCTTTTCACCTGTCGTCCTCTGTTGTTAAGGGCTTGTGGTTCGCTCTGCTGATAGCGAATTCAGGCCCAGCAGAAAGTTAACCGGTTAAGGCTACGCACAGTTTTCGCCAATTTCAAGCGTTTATTAAGTGGTTAGGAGTATTCCAAATCAAACCAACCCTGAGCCTGCCGCAGGCGTATGGCCAGTGAGCCTGTTGGAACAAGATTAATCGCCAGCCCAAGTGGGGTGATAGCGACGAATGTCGCGAGGCTCATACCCGCTGCCAGCCTACTGCCGGAGTCTATAAGCCGTCTCTTCATCTGTGCCTGTTGATCATGCCAGGCGCTCGCCGCTCCAACCGCCTCCGTATGATTGCTAAACAACAGGACATTGTCCGAGATTAGCGTTATCGATTTGGCCAACATCGCCAGCTTCTGTTCGGCGTTGTGGTCCTGCAGTGGGATGCAGAAATCAGCAGCTTTAGCACCCGCCAAGGGAGAGTTGCGTAAACTCGCGGCGAATTGATTAAAACTGGCCTGACTCTGTAGGTTAACAACCAGATTATGGCGATCAAAAGCCCGCTGCAGGCGGCGCATCGCCGCCGCTAACATCTGCGGTGAAGCACCGTGGGCTCGCAAACCATCGTAATGCCACAACGCTCTTTCATACTTATCCAGGGTTAATAGCACCGCGGTGACGGCAATTCCGCTATCGGCACCAACACTGGCAAGGCCCTTGCCACCATAGAGCCGCAAACAGTTTTTAGCCTGATAAAAGTTTTGCCGCGAGAAGAAATCAGCCAAACCCATCACCACCCCACCACCCACCGCTCTGCTCAGGGCTGCCAGTACAGCGTGCTGTTGTGGCGATAAGCTCATTAACGCGGTGGAACGGTTGTCTCCACAGGCTTGTTCAGGGACCAGGATGGGAGTCTTGGGGGTGCAGTGTTCAGTTGGGAAGAGAGACGCCTGATTGGCGCCCAAGAGGCGATCAACAAATCGCTGATAATCAGCGCTGGGTGGGCAGAGTAACGTCGCCAGGTTATCGAGAGTAGCTGAGACGGACGGATAAAACAGGTAATACGCCATAAAAGCCCCCAGTAGCGAATAAATCCGTTAAATGTACTGAGTTTGATCTCCGTACAACGTGATCAATTGCCAATAAATGAACCCAACTGACCGGGCTCTGTTCCAGTCACTTCGCGTTATCGGTGCAGCCGAGCTCAGTGCTCTGAGTTGAATAATGCTTTCGCGAAAAGCACTTTTCAAAGCCCGGCAAAGCTAAACGAAACGCCTGACGAAGCAGCTGAGCGCGCGGTTCTGTTATACGATTCAATATTGATTTGGGGATTGGCCAGTTGCCAAGGCCTAGTTTTCACTGCTCAAGATAAAGGTTTCCGAGGGGTCGACCAAAACCTTATCCCCCATACCCTCACGCCCCAGCAGCATTAGGTAATTCATGTCTGAGCGATTAGTAAGCGTGATCTCAATCGGCCAGGAGTGCTGCCCGAGCTGTATGGGTGTTTTGATCACATAACGCTCTTCAGAAACCCCGTTGGACGATTTAATCGTGCGGATATCGTGCAGCCTGGAGGCACATTCTACAATGTGGTTAACATTGTAGACATCCGGGTGGATATCGAATTTTACCCAGGGCTTCCCACCCTGCCGGTAGCGCCGAATATTATCGACGTGCAGAGACGACGTTTTCGCGCCAGTGTCGACTCGGATTTGCAGATCGTAAATACTGAGCTCCGGGAGGTTACAGCTCTCTAATGAGCCGATGATCAACTTCTCCATAGGGATCACCCGATTATTGAGATTATTAAGTTTCTTGACGTGTTACCAACACCGGCCCTAGGAACTTACCTGTTCATCCGGGTTATCTGATGAAGGCATCAAGGCATCCTGCATCAGCTCGATGTTCTCCACCACTTCATCGTCGCTCTCGGTAAAGTAGGCGATATGAAACATGGCATCGCCCTCCTGCACCAGCGGGATATTCTGCTTACCAATGATAATTCCCGAGCGCGTAGCGGTTACCGTGCCAAGGGTTTGTGCCAACGGGCTGCCTATTTCTGCCAGCGGATCGCCCGTTTCGACCTTATCACCCAGGTTTTTCAAACTATGCACGATGCCGCTGCAATTGGCCCGCACCCAAAAACTGGTGTTGGCCACAAACGGCTGTATCGGTTGCCGCTTGGGCGAGGCCTGGCGTACACGTTTCGCCACCATTCCCAAATGCTCCAAAATCTTCACCACACCCCGCACGCCGGCTCGGATGGAGAGTTCATCAAAGCGCAACGCCTGCCCGCCTTCATAGAGCAGCAGTTTTAACCCCTGTTCAACGGCGGCCTCGCGCAGCGAGCCATCCCGGATGTTTGAGTTGATCAACACCGGCACACCAAACGCCTCGGCCATGGCCAGGGTCTCCGGGTCTTTAAGATTGGCCCGAATCTGGGGAAGGTTGGAGCGATGAATCGCTCCGGTGTGAAGATCGATACCGTATTGGCAATGGCTGATAATTTCGGTGAGGAATCGGTTGGCCACGATACCGGTTAAGGAGCCGGTGCTGGAGCCCGGAAAGCTACGGTTTAAATCGCGCCTATCGGGCATATAGCGGCTCTGGTTGAGTACGCCATAAACGTTCACCATGGGCACCAATATCAGTGTTCCGGCGGTGAGTTTGGGCTTTTTCAGCCGGATGAGCCGCCGAATAATCTCGACGCCGTTAAGCTCATCGCCATGTATCGCCGCACTGACAAACAGAGTCGGCCCAGGCTTTTTAGAGCGCACCACATGCACCGGCATGCAGATATCCGTATCGGTATAGAGGCGCACCACGGGAAGTTCTATCTGGACCGATTCGCCGGCTTTTATGCGGTGCCCACCTATCTCAAGTTCGTCCAAACTGTACCTCTTCCTGCAGAGCCGGGAGCCGGTTGCTTAACTCACCGGCGGCTTAACCCTTGCCTTTGGTTCGCGTTTTGTGAGGTTGAGCACTCTCTTCAATAAACTCAAAAATCATGCTGGCAACATCTTTTTTTGTAGCAGACTCTATACCCTCCAGGCCCGGAGAGGAGTTTACTTCCATCACCACCGGGCCCCGTGATGATTGCAGTATATCGACCCCGCACACATTTAAACCCATAATCTTTGCCGCGTTAACGGCCGTGGCCCGCTCATCTTTTGATAAGCGCGTCAACTGCGCGGATCCGCCGCGGTGAAGATTGGAACGGAACTCGCCCTCAGCCCCCTGCCGCTTCATGGCCGCGACCACCTTACCGCCCACCACAAAACAGCGAATATCGGCACCGCCAGCTTCGGCAATGAACTCCTGCACCAGAATATTCGCCCGTAAGCCCATAAACGCCTCAATAATACTCTCGGCGGCCTTATTGGTATCGGCTAACACAACCCCAATACCTTGCGTTCCCTCCAACAATTTGATCACCAGCGGCGCACCACCGACGTTTTTGATCAAATCTTTTACATCATCGGGTTTACTGGCAAAGCCGGTTCTGGGCAAACCCACGCCTTTGCGGGAGAGCAACTGCAGTGAGCGCAGCTTGTCACGCGCACGGCTAATCGCCACCGATTCGTTCAAACAAAAGGTGCCCATCATCTCAAACTGCCGCACAACGGCCGTGCCATAAAAAGTAATAGACGCGCCGATTCTAGGGATGACCGCATCGTAATGCGGCAGCGCCTTACCCATATACCGCACTGTCGGCTGGCTGGTGGTGATATCCATGTAGCAGTGTAGGGTGTCGATCACATCCACTGTGTGGCCACGCTGTTGGCCAGCCTCGACCAGGCGTCTGGTAGAATACAAATTTGAATTACGCGACAGAATTGCCACTCGCATAGGTCTTTCCAAGATTAATTGTTAAGCGGATAGAGGTCGTTTAAGGCGTGCAGACTATAGTTTAGCTAACCTATTATTTTGAGAAGGCCACCGTTGTTCCCAAGCGGGTTCAATCCTAAAGATTGAACAAGACAGGTAGATGTATGCCCATTGGCTTTG
Source organism: Halioxenophilus sp. WMMB6 (assembly GCF_033283405.1). Taxonomy (NCBI): domain Bacteria; kingdom Pseudomonadati; phylum Pseudomonadota; class Gammaproteobacteria; order Alteromonadales; family Alteromonadaceae; genus Halioxenophilus; species Halioxenophilus sp. WMMB6. Next base: position 420,759 of record NZ_JAWMQR010000001.1, on the reverse strand, counting down.
GCGCCGGTCAATTGGCGTTGTACGGTCAGCATTGTGCAACCTCCAAATCAGGCCTGCCTCCAACCAAAGTGCCTCTAGAGTGCAGATACCGGGACTGCTAGACTATCGGCCACATAAACAGATTACCGTAGCCCATAGCCCGATTTGGGCGGCTAAACTGTATGAATCGGGCTAAATGTGCAAGCAAAATTTGCATGACGATGGGACCTAGCTGTTGCAAATTATGATAAAGGCGTCACGTACGGGAACAATCAATCATCTAAACGAGTCAAAAGTGGCCAGTTCGGCCTCTATAATGACCGCCTCCCCCATCACCTCCATGATAGCTCGCTATATCGATAAACTTATCTAAAACAAAGGCTTAAAGAATGTTTCAAAAGTTATTTGTTAGTGTCTTACTGGGCGCAATCGCCATCAACGCCTGCGCTAAGCCTGAGCCTATCCGTATTACCGAATCCCAGTCGCAAACCCTGGCTGAGATCATCGATACCTTAAGCAGCAAGCACTACCGGGTCCAGCGGGTTAACAACAACCTGTCGGAAAAGTATTACGAGAATCTCCTCTCCAACCTGGATCCTTCCAAAGCATTCTTTCTGGCCAGCGATATCAACGGCTTCGACCGCTACAAAACCAAACTCGACGATCACCTGCGCGAAGGTGATCTCTCCCCCGGCTATGAGATCTACAACACCTATCGAGACCGCGTTGAGTCGCGCCTGGAGCAGGTTATCGGGCTGCTTGAAGACCCAAAAACCCAGTTCGACTTCAGTATCGACGAATCGATAGAGCTGGACCGGGACAAAAGCGGTAAGTGGTTCGAGTCAAAATCAGCGGCAGATGAGTACTGGCGCAAGCGAATCAAATCCGCTGTGCTCAATTTGGTACTGGCCGACAAGAGCGTCGATGAAGCTAAAGAGACCCTGGTTCGCCGCTATTCCAACCAACTCAAACGGTTAAGCCAACAGGATCAACAGGATGTATTTGAAATCCTGATCAACTCACTGACCGAAATTTACGACCCGCACACCAGCTATTTCTCCCCCCGCTCGGAAGAGAACTTCACCATCAATATGTCACTCTCGCTTGAGGGTATTGGTGCCGTGCTGCAAACCGAGGACGAGTACACCAAAGTGGTGAGAATTGTTACGGCCGGCCCCGCCGACAAACAGGGCGACCTAAAAGCCGCCGACCGTATTGTCGCCGTAGGCCAGGGTAAAGAGGGTGAACTGGTGGATGTAGTCGGCTGGCGTCTGGACGAAGTGGTCAGCCTTATCCGCGGCCCGAAAGACTCTGTTGTGCGCCTGCAGATCATTCCTGCGGATGGCGCGTCAGAGAGCGATACCAAAGTGATCGCGATTACCCGCAACAAGGTAAAACTTGAAGAGCAGGCCGCCAAAAAAGCGGTATTTGAGGTACCCGATGGAGCCGGCGGCACCATAAAATTGGGGGTGATTGATATCCCCGCCTTCTACCTCGATTTTGAAGGCTATCGCCGCCGTGAGCCGGATTACAAAAGCACTACCAACGACGTTCGCAAACTCCTGGACGAACTGGAAGCTGAGCATGTCGATGGTGTGATTCTCGATTTACGCAACAATGGTGGCGGCTCTTTGACCGAAGCGACCATGCTGACCGACCTCTTTATCGATGCCGGCCCGGTGGTGCAAATCCGTGAAACCAACCAAGAGATCTCCCGCCGTAACCGCAGCCGCCATAAGGCGATCTATCGTGGCCCCTTGATTGTGATGGTTAACCGCCTGAGCGCCAGCGCTTCTGAGATCTTCGCCGGCGCCATCCAGGATTACAATCGTGGTCTGATTGTGGGAACTCAATCCTTCGGTAAAGGTACCGTGCAAACCCTCACGCAAATGCACGAAGGCCAATTGAAAATCACCGAATCGAAATTTTATCGTGTCTCTGGCGATAGCACCCAACACCGGGGAATCATCCCCGATATCACCCTGCCGCAAATTATTGATCCGGAAGAGGTCGGCGAAAGCACCTACGATACCGCCCTGGAGTGGGATCAGATCCATCCGGTCAGACACGATAAGTACATCGACTTCTCCGCCGTGTTGCCTCTGCTTAGGACGCAACACGATAAGCGCAGCGCCAGCAACCCAGACATGCAGTTTATTAATGCTCAATATGAGCTGGCCAAGCACTACCGCGACAAGCCGACGCTGTCACTCAATAAAGCGATCCGAATGAAAGAGAAAGAGGATCGTGAAACTGAGCTGCTACAGCTGGAAAACAAACGACGACAAGCCAAAGGTGAACCGATTTTAAAAACCATTGACGATGTCACTGAAGAACAGGCCGATGAGAGCGATGAGTTCACCGGTGTGGATATCGATACGGAGAAAGATGCCCTCCTCATCGAGAGCGGAAACATCCTCGCCGACTACATTCGCCTGCACGAGCAAACACGCACCGCGCAAACTGAAACCACGGAAAGCGCAAATCAGTGAAGGTAGTCTCGTTTAACGTCAACAGCATCCGTGCCCGCCTGCATCAGCTCGAGGCTGTGATCGAACGTCACAGCCCCGACTTTATCGGCCTGCAGGAGACTAAAGTCACCGACGCAGAATTTCCCCAGGCAGAAATTGAGCAATTGGGTTACAACACCTATTTTCATGGCCAGAAAACCCACTATGGCGTTGCCCTCCTCTCGAAAAGCCCGGCCAACCACCTGCAAAAGGGTTTTAACTCCGATACCGAAGAGAGCCAACGGCGATTCATCTTGGGTGAATTCGATTCAGAGTGCGGCCCACTGACCATTATTAATGGCTACTTCCCACAAGGGGAGAATCAGGCTCACGAAACCAAATACCCCAACAAGCGCCATTTTTACCAAGAGTTAACCGCCCTACTTCAAAGCCGCTATAAACCCGACCAGGCGCTTTTGGTCATTGGCGATATGAACATCTCCCCCACCGACCTGGATATAGGTATAGGCGAGGATAATCGCAAGCGGTGGTTAAGAACCGGTAAGTGTAGTTTTCTTCCGGAAGAGCGCGAGTGGTTGGCAAAATTACTGGACTGGGGGCTCGTTGATACCTTCCGCTGCCGCTACCCCAGCGAAGACCAAACCTACAGCTGGTTTGATTACCGCAGTAAAGGTTTTGAGCGCGAACCCAAAAGAGGTTTACGCATAGACCTGATCCTCGCCAGCAAAGGCCTTTGCCAGCGTATGGACGACTCTGGCATCGACTATCATATTCGTGCGATGGAGAAATCCTCCGACCACTGTCCAGTATGGACTAGCTTTACAAGCTAGCGTTTTCTTTTTACCTTCCTGTATCAGTAGCATAAGTTCACGCCTCGTCTTTTGGCGATAGCATTATCTTTGCATTCAGAACTGGAGCACTGTACGCATGCCTCTCGATACACTTCAGCTCGACCATCTGCCCCCCTGGTTACTACTCAGCCTGGGCTACCTGGGTGTGTTGGTTTTACTGATTCTGGTTAAATATATAATTCTCGCGCGTGTGGAAGCGCTGATTGCAAGAACACCTTTTTTTCTCGACTCCCTGATTATCAGCTCATTGAAGCGTCCGCTGGATATCATCATCCTGGCGATCAGCCTTTGGCCGCTGAACAGCATTCTTAGCTATTACCTCCCCAATGCCGGCAACTGGGATCAATATTTTTCCTACACTACGCGAGTGTTACTGATTTTATCCATGATTATCTTCGTGGAGCGAACCACGGTTGGCGCTATCAAAAAGTATTCAGAGAGCAGTGAGCTTTTGAAAAACAGCCGGGGATTGGTAACCGGCGTTAGCCGAACAGTGATTATCGGGCTGGGTGTTCTGATTGTGCTGGGCACACTCGGCGTCTCCATCACCCCAATAATTGCCTCCCTAGGTATCTCGTCTCTGGCAGTGGCACTGGCCCTGCAACCCACCTTGGAGAACTTCTTCTCTGGGGTTCAGTTGGTGGCCGACAAACCGATACGGGTGGGTGATTTTATTGAGTTGGATTCTGGCGAACAGGGCTTTGTCGAGAAGATAGGCTGGCGCTCAACCTGGATAAAAATGTTACCTAACAATACAGTGATCATGCCCAACAGCGTGTTGTCACAGTCGAAGATTATCAACTATTACTACCCGGTGAAGGAGTTATCCGTGCCGGTGGAGGTGGGGGTACATTACGATTCCGATTTGGATCACGTCGAGCGCGTCACCCTGGAGGTGGCCCGCGAAGTTCTGCACAGCCACGAGATGGCTGTGCCGAGCTTTGAGCCCTTTATGAACTACCACACCTTTGATAGCTCCAGCATAAACTTCACCGTCATTTTACGCGGCAAAGAGTATTTTAACCGCTTTTTTATTACCTCGGCATTTATCAAGAAGCTACACAAGCGCTATGCCGAGGAAGGTATCGTCATACCTTACCCCATCAGAGCCTTAAACATAAGCCAGGAGAAAGCGGCGCTCTTTAGTGGCTCGGATTAGCCAACCACTTGTGGCGTAATTCGGCGAGCTCAGCATCATCGAAACCGAAAACGGCTTTTAAATAGTGCTCATCACCGTCGAATTGATCGTCAATGACCTCAAACAGGGTGGCGAGAAACTCTGGCTGAACGGATAACAAGTATCGGAGATTATCGACAATCTTGGGTTGGCTCTCAAAATGTTGCAGCATCTCCTGCCACTCGATATCGGAGGGGTAAAACTCAGACGTAAGCAGGTAGTCCTGCATGATAGTTTTACGATTAACCCCAAGCGCCATAAGAATCAAGGCTACCCCAACTCCAGTTCGATCCTTGCCGGCGGTGCAGTGCAGTAGAAGGGGCTGATCTTGATGCAACAGGTAGTCGAATATTTTTCGGTAAACGGCGCCCTGGGCCAAGGCCAGATCGCGGTATATAGCCTTCATACCTGCCAGCAGTTCGGGCTTGGCAATGGTTTCATCCATAACCAGCTTATTAAAGCTTCGCGCACCACCGCCACCAATAGGGAGATTGTCTATGCTGATAGGCTGGGCAATAAAGTTGAGCGTGGTTGGAGCAAGGTTAATCTCTTCCGGGCGCCTGAAGTCGAAAATCTGATTGATTCCCGCATCCACGAGGCGCTGTTGATCGTCTGCCGTTAACGCCGAAAGTTTGCCAGAGCGATAAAATGAACCCCAGCGCACAGAAGCGCCGTGCTGCGTAACATACCCGCCAAAGTCCCTGAGATTTGGGGTACCAGCAAGCGCTACTCGACGCTCTGCGACTACCACCTGATCATCGCTGGTAACCAGCAGAAAGCTATGCTTACCAGCAGGAAGTGAATCGTTTACGACAAAATCTGCAGAGTCAGAGGTGCCTAGCAAACGTTTTTCACCAGCGCCTGATAACAGGTAGATGGCGACGTCGCTGGGCTCACTTAAACGCCACTGCAGGCGATGCAGACCAAACTCATCAACACTGGCATGGGCGGTTATAAAACCCTTCACTAGCCTCCTCCCCGGCGAAATAAAACAGTCAATTGAGCTAAGCGTGAGTGACTAACCAGTGATCCAACTGCTTTTTAAGCTCATCCCTACGTATCGGCTTGGCAATGGTATCGTCAATGCCCGAGGTTAAGCAGAGGCGGTCGAGCTGGTCATTTTTCACCATGGTCAAGCCCAACAAGGGCACCCGTTTTTGCTCACGTTCATTGAGTTCCCGTATCTGTTGCGCCAGGGCAAAACTATCTCGGCAATCTTCACAACCATTCAGGTGGCAGGAGAGGAATACCAGATCATAATCGCGCTGCTCCAACCGCTTTAAGCCACTCTCCGCACTGGCGGTAACATCCAGCGAGAAATTCATTTTCTCCAGCATGTTGGAGATAACCAACTGATCAACGGAGTTATCTTCTATCAGCAGTATTTTGGATAGCTTGCGAGCCTGCTCCGCTTGTGGCTGTAGCCAGATATTACTGAACGCTTGATAAAGCTTATCCTGGGTAATGGGCTTTTGAATCACCTGAATAGCGTTTTTCTCTTCGATATAGCGCGCAAGGATACGTGATCCTGCCTGAAGATGGCTGACAACCAATACCTGAGGCACGTCGTTAACAGCCTCGAGTTGAACTATTTTTTGAGATTGAGGGATGGCGGTGAGGCTATCTTTTCGAGAGAAGATCAGCACCAAATCGAGATCCCGACCTTTATCAAAATGTTCTTGCATAATTTCCGTGAGATCTTGGCTCGCTGTGGCAAATAGAGGCTTCAGACCCCAGCCGGTAAAGATCTCCAACAGCTCCTGCTCGATCTTGCGTGGAGCATCGATAACCAGCACATGCTCGCCGTGAAATTTGCTTTCGTACTGTTTCAGGAAAGATTGGCTTGAGAGCGGTGTCAACGGCAACTCGAGCCAGAAAGTTAATTTCTCTGAGTCGGTGATACCGATATCGCCGCCCATGGCTACGGCCAAATGTTTACTCATGTTGAGGTTAAAGCCGCTCACCTTGGGCGTGCTTTGCGACATTCCCATGCCAATCAAGGCGGCCGCATTGCTCTCGCCCTCGTCGATGATATCGATAGACAAACTCAGTTGCGCACTACCATCCTGCTCACAATGAATATTGACTATTAGATCTGTTCCCTGGCCGAGCGAGATAGACTGGTCAATGAGGCTATTGATCAGTTGCGATGTGCGGATGGAATCGCCTTTTACACGAGTGGGAATATGCTCAGCAAAATTGAGCGAAAACTCTTTGCCGTGTATCTCAGCATCGACCTCTTTCTCATCGAAGCTCTCTTCAATTAACTTTGGCAGGTTAAAAACGGTTTCATCCAAAAGTAATTTGTGCGCTTTGATTTTGGAGTAGTCGATAACACTATTGACCATCTGTAACTGCCGCTCGCCGGCTTTTTCGGCGATTGAGAGCAGTTGGCGCTGTTTATCAGTGATATTGCTATCGTGGGATAGCACAGAAAGCGCACCGACAATGTCGTTTAAGGTGGAGCGGAATTCATCGCTCAGTTGCACGAGAAACTCATGATTAAGTTGGGCAGCAGCCTGTGAATCACGCTTCTCCAACTCCAGGGTATCGGCACGCTGTTTGAGGATATAGTTCGCTTCCAGCCGCTCCCAGTAGGACTCACACAACAACATGGCTTGGTTACGCAGCATCAGATACAGCAGCGCCATTATCAAGCCATAGAGGTAGCCATCAGCGGTATTCAGTACAAAACTGATGACAATGATTGGAGCCAATCCCAGGAATAGGTAAAGCGTAAGGAAGCGCAAATAGGGAGCCAACACCGCACACATGCCCGAATAGAACACAACGGTATACAGCCACAGAAATAGGGTCTCGCCTTTAAAACCCAGCACGTAGGTGATACAGGCAACAATAATGCCCCACCAGGTAGCCCCCAGCATCGAGGACAAGAAAAACATCGTCCGCCATTTCGCCGGTGCCCTGGGATAGATGGCATCAAAGCCAAACATCAGGTAGCCACGCAGAAGGGTGATCAGCAATAGGGCCGCCGCGAGCCCAATAGCGAGATTTATCGATTGCTTGAAGAAGTCACCCAGTATCAGGGTGACCGTAAAAACAGTGATTGAGAGCAGCAGTCCACGACGACTGTATTTCGCCATCCGGAAATCGGTTTCCCGGATAAGACTGCGGTCTTTTTGTACTTTGGAGTTTGGCGTGAATAGATCAAGCATTTTAGCAATCAGCTCAAAAACTTAGGGGTTTGGCCACGACTGGTCAGATGCCCAGATACTCCACGATGACCGTTTTGATGATAAAGCCCAGCAACCCCATTCCCAGCGCCCCGAACAGCACAATCGTGCCAAATTTGCCGGCTTGGGATTGCTTGGCGAGATCCCAGATAATAAAAAACATGAAGGCCATTAAGCCCCCCACGCCCAGTATTAGCGAAATATTCTCGAACTGATCAATATCCACAACTTAAACCACCACAACTTCAAGGGCTAATTTACGGTATCTGACGAATTGCTTCGTAGACACCGTCCCAAAGAGCCTGCCCTGCTAAAAGAGTCCGCCACTTAGTGGCGCTAGTTTATACGAAATATCCGCTAACCTCAGCGAATTAATGCGCTTCTAATGAGAACCAGCAGCCCCCACTCCAGATACCAATCTCGCCGGCATCGTTTTCAACGGCTCTATTGGCCAGCTCATAATAGACGTTGCGGCTTATAACACCATTCAAGCCATCCCGACAAGCAACTACCGGTAGTGGGCCATCTGCGAGCTGCTCGACCCACAACGAATGATCCCGCCCTATTGCCACGGGGTAATCGCTAGGCCCATTCAACACCAAGGCTTCTTGTCCCGCTACAGAGCAGATCTCTAGGCTGTCGTAGAAAAGAGGATAGCTATCAACACGAATTTGCCATTTTTCTACAGGAGTGACCAAATAATAGTCACCGCCCTCTTTCTTAAGAATTGATGAGAATAAGCGCACTAGCGGCTTACGCACTATTGGCGAGCCTTCATGTAACCATTCACCATTGCTTTTTATGACAATATCTATGACACCGGACAACTCTGGATTCCAGCGATCGACGGGGGGCAATGATGACTTCGATTGCGCATCCATTGCCTGCAGTTGGTTATAAAGCTGGTCTATGTTGTCTGCCATGGCACCACCCTAATATTTATACTGATTCAATAATAACGATCATTCAAATATGCCGAATCGGTTTAAAAAATAGGCAGCCACCACTGGAAGTTTCTCAGGCTTGATCGATACTTAAAGTGTACTGGTCGCATCCCCCCCAATCCTGCGGCCAGTAGGGCTTCGGCCCGATGTTAAGGAATTTTCCTTAATGTTTCACTCCTAATGGTCTTTGCCCGACGTTCTCCCCCAAGTCGTCGGGCTTTTTTATTGGCCCCTGCTCTTTTTTTATGTTTTAGCCTTTTTGGTCTATACCGCTCTCGCGGACACGTCGATACCATTCTGAAGGGTCTATTATTTCACCGTCGTCGGGATTTATTTCGGGATAGTCTAAATTTCGTTCATCACAATAGGCGGCAACCTTCGGGTGCGCCCACTGAAAAAAACGGAGTTTTTGGACCTCTGCTGGCAATTGGTTGGCCCCGTACATTCCCACTTGCATACGTTGCCGCAGCACCTCCTGCAGAATAATTGCCACTGCGACGGAAACGTTTAAGGACTCAACCAACCCGACCATCGGTACACTGACATGGACATTGGCAGAAGCCAAGCCAGCTTCGCTGATACCAAACTTTTCGGCACCCACAAGAATAGCTGTTGGCTTGGTGTAATCGATATCCAGATAACTACAGCTGTGCTCGCTAAGCGCTGCGGCGACCACCTGCATTGATTGCGCCTTGGCAGTTTGTATCGCCCCATCCAATTGAGAGTGGAGCTCCACATTAACCCATTTGTGGCTGCCGGATGCAGTTCCGCGGTAACCGCGATACCCACTACCGGGTACGACGCAATGGATCGTATCGATGCCCACAGCATCGCAGGTACGCACTATGGCGGAGATATTGCGCCCTTTATGGACCTCATCGGTAATGACAGTCAGATCGGGCTGTCGATACTGCAGAGCCTGCAGAAGACGGCGATATCTTTCCGGTGTCATTCGTCACACCGGCGGACGATTGGGCATAAGACGGGTTAACCAGCGAATCACCAGACGGTCGAAGGAGGTTTCTGCCGCGCCACTGATGCGTTCGACCAAGTTTTTCTTCAAAGCGTAATTAACAGCAACTACCCGCCGTTCTGCTAGCTGGTCCATGATGTACTGGTCGCTTGTACAAATTTCATCGACCAATTTTTTTTCTAATGCTTGACGCCCATACCAGATTTCACCGGTGGCGACAGCATCGATATCCAGACCCTGGCGATGCTCAACAACATACTCTTTAAACAGAGTATGGGTTAATTCCAACTCCTCAATAAACTTGGAGCGCCCCTTGTCGGTGTTTTCGCCAAACATCGTAAGTGTGCGTTTATATTCACCCGCTGTCAGCAATTCGAAATCGACATCATGTTTTTTTAGCAGGCGGTTGAAGTTTGGCATTTGTGCCACGACACCGATGGACCCAATAATGGCAAAAGGGGCTGCAATAATGCGGTTGGCCACGCAGGCCATCATATATCCTCCGCTGGCTGCGATCTTATCGACGGCAACAGTTAAGGGAATCTCCTTGGCCTTGATCCGGTCGAGCTGGCTGGCCGCCAAACCATAGCTGTGCACCATACCGCCACCACTTTCCAATTTGACCAGGACCTCATCCTGACTGGTGGCTACACGAAGAATGGCTGAGATCGTTTGCTTAAGAGAATCGACTTGGCTTGCTTTTATATCGCCATCAAAATCAATAACAAATAGACGGTGCTTGGTATTCGCTAGCGCTCCATCTTTACCTCTTTTAGCGACAAGTTTTTCCTGCTTGGCTTCAGCTTTGGCCTTTTTCGAACGTTCTTTTTCCAGCACTTTAAATTCAGCGTCGGTCAGTACCGAATCTTCCACGGTATCGAACATGGCTTGGTAGAAGTCGTTTAAATCAGTAACTTCGATATGCCCTTTCGGGCCGCTTTTTTTGCGCCCGCTAATACCTGCAATTAAGGCGATGATCAATACAATAGCTATGACGATGGTCAACGTTTTAGCCAAAAATATTCCATATTGATATAGAAATTCCAAATCTTCCCCCGGTTAATTCCAACGGTTAATCGCATCTTCCGCGACTTTGTTAAACGGCCTGGCGATTAGCCCTGTGCGAGTTAATGCCACCTCATAGAGTGCGCCATCGGCCATAGGTAGATAGGTTGCACTACCATAGGTGGCATCAATGCCAATGTCAGACAAATTTAATTTTTGAGACCATTTCCAGATATCCAAACCGTAGTAGTTTTCATCAAGGGGATAGACTGAACGCGGCTCATTGAGTTCTTTCTCCCAGGAGTAATAGCGCCCACTAAGCCGCTCCAAGCGATAAGCCGGCTTCACACCCATTGCAGCTAGAGTATCTGGCCATTTGATAATACGGGCATCCAACTGCCATTGATCACCATGCATATCAAAGTAATACTCTTTGCCATCCGTGGTGATCATTTTGGTACGGAACACCTGCTCGCCCTTGCGAGTGAACTCTAGGGTGGCGACCGCTTTTTCCGCCACTATGGCTTTGTAACTGAAGAAATCCAGAGCGCTGAGCGCGAAGACAACCGCACAGAACAGCAACAAAATGCCACCCATGCCGCGCAGCCAGCCAGTAATCCAACCATGACGAAAAAGAACTTTTGCGGCAAAAAAGCCAATCAATACCCCTATGGCCACCAGTACTATGGTCATCAAGTTATAAAACATCGCTCTCTCACTTTATAATTTTGGATTTGCAGCATAGTGCTCAATCAACTGCCCGGAGATAGACACGGATGGAGGGTGATCAGGCAAATCATGGATAGACCACCACTCGGCTGCCACAATTTCGTCTTGGTCGACCTGGATATCACCATCTAAATACTCGGCGAAGAATCCGACCATCAATTGATAGGGAAAGGGCCATGCCTGACTACCGAAATAGCGCAAATTATGAACGCGGACACCAACCTCCTCTGCCACTTCCCGCATTAGTGTTTGCTCGAGATTTTCACCGGATTCAGCGAATCCCGCGATGCAGCTGTAGGTATTGGTGGTATAACGGCGATGCTTGGCGAGCAAAACCTTATCTTTATTATGGATTAAGGTAATGATGCAGGGTTGAATTCTAGGAAACCAAAATTTATTGCAGGTTTTGCATTCCAGGGCATTTTCTGTTGTTGCCATTGCCGTGGCACTACCGCAAATACCGCAAAATTGATGCTCTCGCAACCAATGAAAGTACTGCACGGCACGCGCGTGATATTGGAATTCGTCGTCGGTGTGCAGGGCGAGGAATTCGCGTAGGTCAGCCCAATGCCACTGCCCTTCAGCACCGACGGCTTCAAAACCCATCTCCGCCAACAGTGGTAATAGGTGCAGATTCTGGAGGTTGTATTGCCCAAGCGAATGCGAGTCGATTTGATCGGCAGCTGCAATAACGCCAAGATCCAGTAACGTGGGTAGAGTATGGAGAGTCTGCTGGCCATTCAGACAGAGCAAACGGCCGTTTTGTACAACGATGTATAAATCAAGGGAGTTGATCATGGGAGCTATTTTATTAATCCCAAAGAGCTCAGGCTGGTTTCAGCAATTTGGAGAATACTGTCATCGGTATTTTTGTCGGACTGCAAAGCAGTAACATAGTACTCCAAACTAACGATGCAATCGGCAAAAGTCTCCAATAACTGCTGCAAAACTGCTGGGTGGTCCTCTCCCAACAACTCCTCTTCTATAAACTTCTCTGCCAGTGCGAGAACCTGCGCACAACGCTGACGGTGCAGCAGCGTCATACCACCTTTAATAGTGCCCAGTGTTTTGGCCACATTACGTATATGCCCCGTATCATAGTTCGATTCAGCAAAGGCGCTTAGCGCACGTTTCACCATTAGCAAACCGGTCTCAGCCTCCTGCAAGACTATCAGTTCGGCTTCAGCCAACTGCCGGTCGGCGATGGCAACATCTGCATCCTGGGTTTCACCCGATTGGTAACCTGCCTGATTTTTAAACAGAACCACTGAGCTTTCTATCTGCAAGAAGGCATCGGCCACCTCTGACAACACTGCTCTATCTGGTTGACCACCGGTGGCATGCAGTCCGGAAATGACTTTAGCCTGCTCCTTCAAGCGGATGCTTGGCTTGGTTAAGCCGATTACCGCCAGAATATCGGCGAGTTTCTTCAATAGATCGACCAGGGTATCAAAATCAGCTGTGCTCTGCGCCTGAGCACTTAACTCCAACATACGTTTAGCCGATTCTATCTCTTCCTCGAATACTGAAATTACCGATTGAATGGTGTTGAGGCTGGGCCCGCTGAGAATCTCCGCCTCTTTTTGTAACTGTTTATCGGTGTAATTAGCTCGAGAGATCCCGAACTCAGTCAGCAATTTGTTGATTTTTTGATCCGTGCCGGCGGAGATTGGGCTGATTGCACACCAGTAGACAAACTCATTGTAGAGCTGTTTGGGCGGTACAGTTTTGCTGGCATCGACATCGGTTTTGATCAGAGTTCGAATCAGCTTTTCGACCAGCATGAGCAGCTTTCTACGCGACATGGACAGCTCTGCGCGCCCACTTAAACTCGCTTTAATTGCCAGTTCACCAGCGGCAAATAGCACGCCAACAGGACGTTTACTGTACAGACCAGTCAATCGCTCAAGGGCTATTGACATCATTTTCAGAGGTGGCTTGACCGGCTTATTCTGTAGCAGTGCTACCAAACCGATCTGGTACATGTGGCGCAAACGCGTGGCGGCGGCTTTAAGGTCGCCACTCTGCTGGCTCGACGCTTTTATCCAGGTCAGATTCGCGACTGACGCGGGATAACGCACTATTTTGAAAAAGTGGCTATCAGGCAGTGCCGATTTGCCACAACAAGCGCGCAGTTCATTTATCCAAGGTAGCAGCAACTCCGGATGGTCGGTTTTGGTATTTTCCAAAAACTCCAGGTAACGCGGCAACACAAAGAAAGCGTTGGTTAGGGACTGTAAAGTACCCTCTGCCACGGTTTTATCCCCGGGAGTGATATCTTGCGCGACTTCCAGAATACTGGCGGCCAGTTGATGTGGCCCGCTCAGCTGAATCATGGCCAGCGTACCAGTGATCTGCTGCAAACCTTCGATACTGGCTTGTAACTTAGAACCATCACTACTGCTGCCAAAAAAGTCTTCTATGTCCCTTGCGGATGTTTCAATCGTTGTGAGCAGCTCATCTCGAACCAGTTTCAAGGCACTTATAACGTTAGTTGGAGGGGTGTGTACCACGGATTCCACCTTAATAGTCGCTACAACCACATAGAGTCCGCTGTGTGCCATAACCTGGGCAGCCGACTAAACGCATATTAGCTTCGTCAAATACAGTCATTCTTATTAATACTGTTATCCACTATGTTCTCTAAGGGAGCCGTCTGGAAACGATTCCCGCCCTAAGTTTAGGCCCAAAATGGTCGCTAGGCGCAGTCGTTGACGATTAAAGTTCTTACCGTCAGCGGACTAACTCCCTCAGCTGCAAAGTGAGGCTGGGCATTAATTGCCGAGTTTCGCAATAAGTGAGAACATACCGGCCATTCCCAACCGCTTATTTCAGCAGCACAATTGGGCAATGCTCTCTCATAACTTACTATAATTCTAGCTGTTACTTTAATTTTCGATGTGATGTAATTGAAATTGCAGAATTTTTCTACAAATTTAATTGTGTAAACAGTAAACCTGGGGAACATCCTATAATTACTATCCCGACAGCCCCTGAAGTAAAATATTCTTCATAAACAATAATTTGCTAATATCAAATCAGAATGATTAGACTGTTAACAATCATGTTTACTGTACGTTGCTAGCCCCGAGAGCCGAGCTACCCTATATGCCCCAAGCACCCCTGGTTTTAACATCCGCGGCTCTAGCGTTAATACAGATAGCCTCACCTCCCCTGCCAGAGTCGTGGCACACGCTGAAACCAATTTCAAACCCACCCCTATACTCCAGTTATCAGTCTATTAAATAAGGATTCAGGCATGGACATATCCCTTCCCAGCGCCTTCGGGAGAAATTTTCTGGGTCAGGCCCCAACCTGGTACAAACAGTCCATCTTGGCGTTCCTAGTAGTGAACCCGTTGGTTATGTGGTTCGGAGGAGAGTCCGGGTCATTTATCGCCGGATGGCTGCTGATTGCCGAGTTCATCTTTACCCTGGCCATGGCATTAAAATGCTACCCATTACAGCCAGGCGGCTTGCTGGCTCTGGAAGCCGTGCTCCTGAACCTGACCAATACCGATACCATCTACCATGAGGTGGAGGCCAACCTTGAGGTGATATTGCTGCTGATCTTCATGGTGGCAGGTATCTACTTCATGAAGAACCTACTGCTCTATCTATTCACAAAAATCATTACCGGGGTTAAATCAAAGTTAGCACTTTCGCTGCTTTTCGTACTCTCAGCGGCCTTTTTGTCGGCCTTTCTGGATGCACTAACCGTTACAGCCGTGCTGATCAGTGTCATTGTTGGTTTCTACTCGGTTTATCACAAGGTTGCGTCAGGCAAGCAGATTCATCAGGACCAGGATCACGACCATGCAGATGACAGTACAGTTATTGAATACCACCGAAGTGATTTGGAAGAATTCAGAGCGTTTTTGCGCAGCCTGATGATGCACGGTGCCATTGGCACAGCCTTGGGTGGCGTTTGTACCCTGGTGGGTGAGCCGCAAAACCTGTTGATTGCGGAGATCGCAGACTGGGACTTCGTTACTTTTGCGCACATGATGTCGCCAGTGACCATACCCTGTTTTATTGTGGGCTTAACCACCTGCATTATCTTGGAGAAAACTAAGCTGTTTGGTTATGGCACCAAACTGCCGGAGACCGTACGTCGAGTCCTTGAGGAGTTTGGCGAGCGGCAGACCAAGCAACTGACTAATCGCGATATTGCGTCACTGATTGTGCAAGGCTTGGTAGCCGTCTTCCTGGTACTGGCACTGGCCTTCCACTTGGCAGAGGTGGGCTTGATCGGCTTAACCATTATCGTTGTCACCACGGCCTTTACAGGTATTGTGGAAGAGCATCAAATTGGCCATGCCTTTGAAGAGGCCCTACCGTTCACTGCTCTACTCGTGGTGTTCTTCTCCGTAGTAGCGGTAATTCACGATCAACACCTCTTTTCACCCGTTATTCACGCAGTGTTGGCGATGGATGTTGAAAAACAAACCCCGATGTTTTTCCTCGCCAATGGGGTGCTGTCGATGATCAGCGATAATGTGTTTGTCGCAACCGTCTACATCAATGAGGTGAAAGCGGCGCTGGATAACACCGACCCATCACAGATCACCATTACCAGAGAGCATTTTGACCGCTTGGCTGTTGCCATTAACACCGGCACCAATTTACCAAGTGTTGCCACACCCAATGGCCAGGCGGCGTTCCTGTTTTTGTTAACTTCCGCATTGGCGCCACTCATCCGCCTCTCCTATGGCCGAATGGTTATCATGGCCCTGCCCTACACTGTGGTGTTGTCGGTGGTCGGTATCAGTTGTGTGACCTGGCTGCTTTAGCCAGAGTATTGACGTTCAGGATAGGAAGCTGGGCCTGGAGATCACCAGGCCCAAGAGGAACCCCTAGCGGGCAGACATGCGATTGACACGGTTCAGGCCATTGAACGCTGCTTGTCGATAAGCCTCGGCCATGGTGGGATAGTTGAACGTGGTGGAGACGAAGTACTTAATGGTATTGGCTGACCCCTGCTGCTTCATAATTGCCTGGCCAATATGGATGATCTCCGAGGCTTCGGCACCAAAGCAGTGAATACCAAGTATTTCCAAGGTATCCACATGGAAAAGGATTTTCAGCATACCCACGTCTTCACCCGATATTTGACCCCGGGCAACGTGTTTGAAGAACGCTCGACCAACCTCGTAAGGAATCTTCTGCGCGGTTAGCTCCCGCTCTGTTTTACCCAGTGAACTGATCTCTGGCAGTGTGTAAATGCCGGTGGGAACATCGGTGGCAAACACCTCGGAGTCTTCACCACAAATCACCCGGGCAACAGCCCTTCCCTGATCAAACGAGGCACTGGCCAGGCTCGGCCAACCGATAACATCCCCCACTGCGTAGATATTATCCACCTCAGTTCGGTAGTTGTTATCAACTGTTAATTGGCCACGGTGGTCAGCCGTTAAACCAATGCTCTCCAGGTTTAAACGGTCGGTGTTACCGGTGCGGCCATTACACCAGAGCAGTGCGTCCGCTCTCAGACGTTTACCGGAGTTTAGCGTGATAGTTACACCTTTTTTATCACCCTCGACGGATTGGTACTCCTCGTTGTGGCGAACCATTACTCCACCATCGCGCAGGTGATAACTCAAGGCATCGGAAATTTCGTCGTCAAGGAACGACAATAAACGTTCGCGGCTGTTGAGCAAATCAACCTTAATACCCAAACCAACAAATATCGAAGCGTACTCGCAACCAATAACACCAGCGCCGTAGATCAGCAAACTTCGCGGTGTATGCTCCATAGTGAGGATGGTATCGCTGTCGTAGATGCGCGGATGGTCGAAATCAACATTGGTTGGACGATAAGGTCGAGAGCCCGTTGCAATCACAATAGTCTGCGCCGTGATCACCTCAACCGCTCCGTCACTCAGGGAAATCTCTACTGTATTCTGATCCCGAAAACTGGCAGAACCAAAATAGAGTTGAATACGGTTGCGGGTAAAATTGGAGCCGTGCATCTCCACCTGCTTGGGAATCACCCGGGATGCAGCCTTGAGCACTTCTGGAAACGGTAATCGGCGATGATCACCCACCACACGGAACAGTGCATCGTTTTTGAAGCGAATAATCTGCTTAACAACGTGCCGCAGCGACTTTGAGGGGATAGTACCTTTATGTGCACAGTTGCCACCCACCATGCTCTGCGACTCAATCAGCGCAGTGCGTAAACCGTGCTTCGCACAGTAAATTGCCGCAGACTCACCGGCCGGGCCGGAGCCGATAATGATAACGTCGTAATTAAATTCGCTCATGCCGAAGGCATACTCCCTATACAGATTTCAATAAAGAAATCGGCCAACCAAGGGCTATAACAGTTTCCACAAACGCAATCGACCCTCTAACCGCAATAGAAGAAAAGGAATGAAGACGCGTCTAACAACTGTTATGCAGCACCCAGGTTATAACCAACCACTTAATTAGTTTAGTAAAGAATGAAGATATTATTAATCATCTACTGATAAGTCGACTAATTGGTGATACTACGCCAATACCAACAATCAATCATTACGACCAAGGCAGGGGTGACCACCAAGAGATGGGCTGTAACCCGTCAATAGCAGAGATTCAATAGCACTTGGCCAGACTGGGATGTACCGCCGGAAACAACAATTAAACGCGTTCCTGCGGCCTATGACTTATAGAGCTGTAGCCGTCGAGTCTTTGCAGCTTTCGATATAAAAACGAGCAGCAGCCGAGATTACAACGACTACGGCCCTGCACAACACTACTTGCGACTGGCGTCATAGCCGAGATTAGATTGCCCCATTTGCTGCTGGCGGGTTTCGCACTTACTTTCATCGCCACCACAATATTCACAAACGTAGTTTTCATCTTTCAGTGCTGCACCGACCCCGCCACAGGAGCCAGTAATTGGCTTACGCCCCATGATTACGCCGATGGACATCACTGTTACCACAATTAACATGACTAAAAAGGTTACTAAATAGATCATGGTATGCCTCCTACTGCATGTAAGGCTTGAAAGCCGAGGAGTAGTGTTCAATAAAACCGGAGCCATCGTGCTGTATGAAGAAACAAGCCAGTTGCTGCTCTTCACACACTTTTTGCGCTCTCTCATAACCCATGGCGTTTAAGCCAGTGGCCAGTGCATCGGCACGCGCCGTGCTCTTATCCAGTATGGTGATCGAAGCTAGGTCGGGAGCAATTGGCCGGCCAGTACTCGGGTCGATAGTATGAGAATAGCGAATTCCGTCGGCGTCGAAGAAGTTACGGTAATCACCCGACGTGGCAACCGCCACATCGGCAATACTAACAGATTGCACCGCGCCTGTATGTGCCAAGGATGGTGATTCAATTCCTATCCGCCAGCGTTCGCCCTCTCCGTTATGGCCCTTTACCCTTAGTTCGCCCCCAATCTCGACCAGGTAATTGATAATTCCCAGGCTCTCCAGATATTCCGCGACCCAATCGACCGCGTACCCTTTCGCAACAGAAGAGAGATCAATCTGGCTGGCAACAGAACGGGTTACGCTTTTTGTTTCCGCATCCATATGCAGTTTATTAAAACCAACCAAGGCCAAGGTCTCTGTGATTTTCTCGTCACTGGGCACCCCGTTAAGCGCTTCACTGCCAAAACCCCATAGGTTCACCAGAGGGCCGACCGTAACATCATAAACACCGTTGGTGAGCTCATATACTTCACCGCTGATCACCAACATATCGAACAGTTTGTCAGACACCTCTATCGGGGTATTAAGTTCCGCCCGATTTAAGCGCATCAATTCAGAGTCTGGAATATAGGTAGAGGCAATATTGTTGGCCTCGGCCAGAATATCAGTTACCACCGCCTCGATTTCTGGTTTTCTCGAGGGGGAAACTCCCACGATGGTTATATTAAAGCGGGTACCCATCGTCGGGCCACTGATGTGAAACAGCTCAGTTTTGGAACAAGCTGTTAGCAGAAGCACCAGGAAACAAAACAGGGCCCCGAAGGACCCTGTAGTAAGTTTGCCTGGAAGCGCTCTACCCACCGAAATCGTCGAGTAGGATATTTTCATCTTCAACTCCAAGGTCTTTCAACATCTTGATAACCGCCGCGTTCATCATCGGAGGCCCACACATGTAGTACTCACAATCTTCAGGTGCAGGATGATCCTTCAGATAGTTATCGTAGAGCACATTGTGAATAAAGCCCGTTAAACCGCTCCAGTTATCTTCCGGTTGCGGATCAGACAGTGCGATGTGCCAATTGAAGTTTTCATTCTCAGAGGCTAACTGGTCGTACTCATCTTGATAGAAAAGCTCGCGTAAAGAACGCGCACCGTACCAGAAAGACATCTTGCGATCGGTCTTAATGCGACGCAGCTGGTCGAAGATATGAGAGCGCATCGGCGCCATACCCGCACCGCCACCAATGAATACCATTTCAGCATCGGTGTCTTTAGCGAAGAATTCACCAAACGGTCCAAACACAGTGATTTGGTCACCAGGTTTTAAGCTAAACACGAAGGAAGACATCTGGCCTGGCGGAATACCAGTAGAGCCAGGAGGCGGTGTTGCAATACGAATATTGAACTTCACCACGCCCTTCTCTTCTGGATAGTTCGCCATGGAGTAGGCACGGATAATAGGCTCGTCTACTTTGGATTCCAAATTAAAGAAACCAAAACGCTCCCAGTCACCGCGATACTCAGCATCGATATCGAAGTCCTTGTAGTAAACGTGATGCGGAGGGGCCTCCAACTGAACATAGCCACCTGCACGGAAGTCCACGTTCTCTCCTTCCGGTAAGCGCAGGGTGAGTTCTTTAATGAAGGTCGCCATGTTGGGGTTGGATTCAACAGTACAGACCCACTGTTTTACCCCAAACACATCCTCTTCAACGTGAATTTCCATGTCCTGCTTAACAGGAACCTGGCAGGACAATCGCCAGCCCTCGCGAGCTTGACGCTTGTTAAAGTGCCCTTCTTCAGTCGGCAGCATAGAACCACCACCGCTGTTAACAATACACTTACACTGTGCACAGCTGCCACCGCCACCACAAGCCGAAGGCAGGAACATACCGCTTTCAGCCAGCGTTTGTAGAAGCTTACCACCGGCAGCGACGGTAAGTGTTTTTTCACCGTTAACAACGATATTTACATTGCCACTGCTAACCAGCTTGGAGCGAGCAACCAGAATGATTGCCACCAACACCAATACAATGACGGTGAACATAATGACACCGATCAAAATTACGCTTGTCGTACTGTCCATTTATCAACCACCCATTACAGATTGATGCCGCTGAACGACAGAAAACCAAGAGACATCAAGCCCACGGTAATGAACGCGATTCCCAAGCCTTGTAAGCCAGCAGGAACGTCGCTGTATTTGAGCTTTTCGCGAATACCGGCCAGTACAACAATGGCCAAAGCCCAACCAACACCAGCACCGACACCAAATACAGTACTCTCGGCAAGGTCGTAGTCACGCTCAACCATCAACAGCGAAGCTCCCATAATGGCACAGTTCACAGTGATCAAAGGCAGGAACACACCCAAGGCGTTGTAGAGAGCTGGTACATACTTATCGAGTACCATCTCCATGATCTGCACCAAAGCAGCAATTACGCCGATGTAACTGATCAAGCCCAGGAAGCTTAAATCGACATTGGGTAAGCCTGCCCAGGCAAGTGCGCCGTCGGCCAGCAGATAGGTATAAAGCAGATTGTTAATCGGCACAGTGAGGCCAAGTACAACAACTACCGCAATACCCAAACCAATTGCCGCATCAATTTTTTTGGAAAGTGCCAAAAAGGTACACATCCCCAAAAAGAAGGACAACGCCATATTGTCGATAAAAATCGACCGGATAAATAAGCTAAGGTAATACTCCACGGCTTATACCTCCTTAGGCTTGCTGTTGGCGGTGATTTTGAATTCCGGCTCTTCCGCCTGTTTCGGCTTCCAAGAGCGGAGCGCCCAAATAATCAGACCAATCAGGAAGAAGGCACTCGGTGGCATCAGTAACAGGCCATTGGAAACGTACCAACCACCATCGGTTGTCAAAGGCAGAACTTCAATGCCAAACAGCTTACCGGAGCCAAACAGCTCACGAATCACCGCCAGAGTTACCAACATAGCGCTGTAGCCCAAACCATTACCAATACCATCCAGGAAGCTTGGTATCGGTGGGTTTTTCATCGCATAAGCTTCAGCGCGGCCCATCACGATACAGTTGGTGATGATCAAGCCCACAAATACTGACAGTTGTTTACTGATATCGTAAAAGAATGCCTTGAGGATCTGATCCACCACAATTACCAATGAGGCAATGATGGTCATCTGTACGATGATCCTAATACTGCTCGGAATAAAATTACGAACCGCAGCCACAAAGAAGTTGGAAAAAGCCGTTACCAGTGTCAGAGCAACGGCCATTACCAAGGTAACTTTAAGACTACTGGTTACCGCCAGTGCCGAACAGATCCCTAGGATCTGCAAGGCAATTGGGTTGTTTTCAACAACCGGTTTAAAGAGTAGCTCTTTGGTTTTCATAATCAGGCGTCTCCCTCTTTGAGGTTGGACAAGAAGGGTCCAAAACCGTGATCTCCCAGCCAGAAGTGAACTAGGTTATTCACGCCCTTACTGGTGAGTGTTGCACCGGAAAGGGCATCTACTCGGTGAGGATTGTCGCCACTGAGCCCTTTCATCACTTCAAGGGCAACGCCGCCATCGTCACCGTAGACCTCTTTACCGACCCAAATGGCTTTCCAGCGAGGGTTATCAACCTCGCCACCCAGCCCCGGGGTCTCGCCATGTTCATAAAAGCCGATACCAACGACTGTGTTGAGGTCAGCCTCTAAGGCGATAAAGCCGTAGAGCGTCGACCACAAACCATAGCCACGAATCGGTAAAATGATCTTGTCGATACCGGAGTCACTTTCCACCAAGAATACCTTGGAGACATTTTCAAGTCGGGAAATTTTGGCGATATCGTCGTCATCGGAAAGCTCTTCTGAGCTTTTGGGATCTTTAGCAGCGAGCCATTGATCGTAGGTGTCCACATCACCGTCGGTAAAGGTACCCGACTGCAAATCAACCAGTTTGGTAGTGATCTGGCTGAACTGCTCCTCAATGGATTTACCTTCTACCAACAAGCCGGCCGCTTCCAGAATACCGGCTTGGAAGTCCTTCTGCTTATTGGCCTGCTGTGCAGGTTTCAACATAACCGCGGCAGTAGAGACAATCACTGAGCAGACAATACAGAGCACCAACGCGACGATGATCGTGCGGGCTGTAGATTCTTGATTAGACACGAGACAGTCTCCTCTTGATATTACCCTGCAACACGAAGTGATCAATGATCGGTGCGAAGAGGTTACCAAACAGAATGGCGAGCATCATGCCTTCGGGGTAAGCGGGGTTAACAACACGGATAACAACCGCCATAAAGCCTATCAAGATACCAAAATACCATTTACCAATGTTTGTCATGGCCGCTGATACCGGGTCGGTGGCCATGAAGATCATGCCGAAGGCAAATCCACCAACCACCAGATGCCAGTACCAAGGCATGGCGAACATTTGATTGGTATCGGAGTCAATCCAGTTAAATACGGTAGCCGTAGCGATCATACCCAGCATTACACCGCCGACAATGCGCCAGGAGGCGATCTTGGTGATCAGCAGGAACACCCCACCAATCAGAATAGCGAGTGTTGAAGTTTCACCAATTGAGCCCTGCATGTGGCCCAAGAAGGCATCGCTCCATGTAAGACCAAGAGAAGTCTGCATACCCGTCAGTCCCTGTGCCGCGGCTGTAGCCAGTGCAGTGGCACCGGTAAAGCCATCGACCGCGGTCCAGACAGAGTCGCCAGACATAAACGCAGGATAGGCGAAGAACAGGAAGGCCCGACCCGCCAGCGCTGGGTTAAGGAAGTTTTTGCCGGTACCACCGAACACCTCTTTGGCGATGACAACACCAAAGGTGATACCCAGGCCAGCCAGCCATAAAGGCAGGGTTGGAGGGCAAATCAAAGCGAACAGAATAGAGGTGACAAAAAAGCCTTCGTTAACTTCATGGCCGCGCTTCATCGCGAACAGCACTTCCCAGAAACCACCAACAATGAATGTCACGGCGTAGATAGGCAGGAAGTAGAGAGCGCCGTGCCAAAAACAGGCCAATACACTGTTAGGGTCGAAACTGGAGATAAACAAATCTCGCCAGTTACCGATCTCAGTAATACCGTTGGCCAACATGAAAGTGTTAGCTTGCCAACCGATGTTGTACATACCGTAGAGCATCGCCGGGAAGGTACACAGCCAGACAGTGATCATAATACGCTTCAGGTCAACGCCATCACGCACATGGGCACTGGATTTGGTTACAGAGTTGGGGCGATAGAAAATGGTATCGACCGCTTCATAAAGCGAATACCAGGATTCATATTTGCCGCCTTTATGGAAATGAGGTTCCAGATTGTCGAGAATTTTACGTAAAGACACCGATTAGCCCTCCTTCTCGATTCGCGTCAGATTGTCACGCAAGATGGGGCCGTATTCGTATTTGCCTGGGCACACAAAGGTACACAAAGCCAAATCTTCCTCATCCAACTCCAGGCAACCCAGCTTCTGCGCCATGTCAGTATCACCAACGATTAAGGACCGCAACAGATGGGTGGGCAGAATATCCAGTGGCATCACTCGCTCATAGTTACCAACCGGCACCATCGCGCGCTCACTACCACCGGTAGTGGTATCGAAGTCAAACTTTTTGCCAGAAAAGAGCTTAGATACGTAGATACCCATGGTGGAAAAATAATCAAAGCCTGGGCGCAAGTAGTGCAGAACCGGACGATCACGGCCTTCAAGCAACACCGAAACCTGGTTATGGTAGCGACCTAGATAGGCAAAAGCCCCTTTTGCGGTGCGACCACCAAACACCGAACCGGAAATAACCCGGTTGTCACCGGACTTCAGTTCACCGGCACACAGCTCTATCAGGTCGGCACCCAAACGGGTTTTGACCAGACGAGGTTTGTCGACTTGAGGACCAGCCAGGGCAATCACTCGCTCAGCAAACAGCTTACCAGTGGTGAACAGCTTGCCGACGGCAATCACATCTTGATAACCGATGGTCCAAACCGTTTTGGCGATTGAAACCGGATCCAGGAAGTGAATGTGAGTACCGGCATTACCGGCGGGATGCTTACCCTCAAACTCTTCCACTTTTACGTTGGCGCCAGTCGCAGAAATCTCTGCACGAGGAGCCTTACACACATAAACGCTACCTTCCGTCAAGGCGGAAAGTACTGTTATGCCGTTTTGGAACTCCTGCTGGTAAGCAGAGATAACAACTTGCGGATCGGCTGCCAAAGGGTTGGTATCTATGGCAGTGATAAAAATGGAATTGGGGGTTGAATCGATGGCGGGAACTTTACTAAACGGGCGGGTGCGTAAAGCAGTCCACAGTCCCGACTCCACCAGATTAGAGCGTACATCGTCTGCGGTTAGCGAAGCTAACGCCCCTTCCTCGAAGCTTTTGAATTGCTCGAACTCATCCCCTTCGACATCAATGACTACGGATTGTAATACCCTTTTCGCACCACGATTAATCGCGCTGACGGTACCTGCAGCAGGCGCTGTGTATTTGACACCTTCGGTCTTCTTATCTGTAAATAACAGCTGGCCAAGTTTAACCTTATCGCCGACCTGAACGGCCATGGTAGGTTTCATGCCATGATAATCTGGACCGATTACAGCAACCGAGGTAACTCGCTTGCTGTCATCAATGGCCTGTTGGGGTGCCCCGGTTATGGGTAATTCCAATCCCTTACGGATCTTTATCATACACCTTGCCTAATCACTAGTTGGACTGGAGTGGCGGCAACTAAGACAAAGCGATAGTTTGCAATCTGTATTAGGCCGCCATTCGCGGTTTCAGAATTGCTATTGTCTACATGGACGGTCTCTCGACAGTCCATCTCGATGGTCAGATGTTGAATGCCTATCTCGATGGGACGACCGGGCTCGTGCAGCTCGATCTGGAAACAATAGCCTTTATGTTGACCTTTAGCCGTTAACCCAGTAGCTCAAACTTCCGCCGGATCGCTGCGACACCATCCCTAAAGGTAGGTGATGTTGAGCAAAGCTGAGGCCAACATTTAGTTTCAGGTGCGACCAGCTGGGTTAACCCCCGCTTTTGCGGCGCTGAAACCGGTTTGGTTAATTGAACATTCGACGACCAATCACCTTGTGCCGCCACCAAAAAATCCGCGCAATTATATGTGTCTATCTGATCTGTTTCTAGAGTAAGACACTTTTTTTTGCTATCGCAGCATGGAAAAACCCTACAGCGACAGGTGGTTAGGATTCAAATCGATCGCCACCAATCGATAAATTTGACCAAAAAAAAGCCGCCTCAAGGGCGGCTTTTGCTTCAGATCGCCAAAATCAGGCTTCTGGATAGCTCTTGTAATCAACTCCAGCAATTTTCTCCAGGCAGCGAGCCACCTGGCAGCTGTAACCGAACTCATTGTCGTACCAAAGGTACAAAATGGCAGTAGTACCTTCAACGATGGTCGCTTTTGAGTCAAACACGCACGCATGGCGCGAACCGACGAAATCGGTAGAAACCACTTCAGGGGAGTTGGTGAAATCGATCTGCTGCGACAGCGGCGAGTGCAGGGCCACATTGCGCATGTACTCATTGAGCTCATCAACCGTGGTTGGCTTTTTCAGCTGCAGATTCAAAATCGCCATAGAGACGTTCGGCGTAGGTACACGAATGGCATTACCGGTAAGCTTACCTTTCAGCTCTGGCAGAGCCTTGGCTACTGCCTTGGCGGCACCGGTTTCGGTAATAACCATGTTCAACGAGGCCGCACGACCGCGTCGATCACCACTGTGGTAGTTATCGATCAGGTTTTGGTCGTTGGTGTAGGAGTGCACAGTTTCAACATGGCCGTGATCAATGCCGTACTCTTCCATGATGGTCTTCAGTACCGGTACGATGGCGTTGGTGGTACAGGAAGCGGCAGAGATAATGGTGTCTTCCGGGGTGATATCCTGGTGGTTGATACCGAAGACAATGTTCTTCAGGTCACCTTTGCCGGGCGCCGTTAACAGGACTTTGGAAACCCCCTTGGATTTAAGGTGCTTACCCAAGCCCTCGGCATCGCGCCAAACACCAGTGTTGTCTACTACCAGGGCATTATTAATGCCATAAGCGGTGTAATCGATTTCAGATGGGTCACTGGCGTAAATCAACTTAACTTCATTACCGTTAATAACCAGGCTGTTGTTCTCTTCGTCGACGCGAATGGTGCCTTTGAAAGAGCCATGGACAGAGTCACGGCGCAGTAGGCTGGCTCGTTTAACCAGGTCATTCGGTGCCTTACCCTTACGCACAACAATCGCGCGCAGACGTAGAGACTCACCACTACCGGTTTTCTCAACCAGAATACGGGCAACCAGGCGGCCAATTCGGCCGAAGCCATAGAGCACTACATCTTGCGGCTCGCTGAGTGGCGCATCACCACCGATCAAGTTGGCCAGCTCTCCGGCGACAAATTGATCAATATCGGCCGTTACCTCACCATCGGGCACCACTACGCCAGCATTCATGGCTTTGACGGTTAGTTTACCCAAATCGATGCGGGAAGCGCTCAAATTGAGCTTGGTCATGGCTTCCAGGATGGGGAAGGATTCGAATTCAGAGAGCTCGTTGGCTTCCACCTGACGAACGAATCGGTGAGCTTTCATAATATCGATTACAGATCGGTTGATCAGCGGCTTGCCATACATGCTGACGACGACGTTTTTCTCTCGGTAGAGCTTACCGATAACGGGAATCATCGATTCCGCTAACGCTTCGCGTTGTTTCCAGTCCTTGAAGTAATCATCCGGCTTAGGTCGATTCACTTGGTTACACCTTACTCAGTTAACTTTGTAAATGGTACGCTGGCACAATGTGCAGCAGAGACAGCAAGGCCGTAAATTAGCCCGCCTGAATACCCGCTAAAACTTGGGGCGACATATTATCCAGACAACCCCTTCGATACGCAACCGCCGACATTTTCCCTAATTTGTGCAAGGTCATTACTAAATTACTCAGCCTAGCCAATGAGTTGCTACGAATAGTCCTCAGCAAAGGCTACAATGCCGACTTTTTTGCGGAATCAAAATTCGATCGGTTATGTTTTCACCACTTGCTCCTCCCTGTTATAAGCCTCTGCAATCCATTTGGGGCAACCTGCCTACCACCGCAGCTGCACTAACATTGATGAGCGCCGCGCGGCTTAACGCTGGCGCCCACCTGGTTATCACCCCGGATAACCGCACCGCACTGCAACTGGAGCAGGAGATTACGGCACTGGGTCAATCCTGCCCGCAAATGCCTCCGGTGATCCATTTCCCCGATCGGGAGACCCTACCCTTCGATCACTTTTCACCCAATGCGGACATCATCTCGGACCGGCTGGAGGCCCTCTATAGACTTTCGTCAGAGAGCCGCTACCTGGTTACCGTACCTATTACCCTACTGTTAACCAATTTACCGCCGCGTGGCTTTGTCGATGCCCGCAGCCTGGTGATCAAGTGCGGTGAACAGCTGGATCTAAAAGCCGCCTGCAATCGACTCAATAACGCTGGTTACCACCGGGTGGATACCGTGTTGGAGCATGGTGAATACGCTGTTCGGGGAGCGATAGTCGACATCTTTGCCATGGGCTCGCACCAGCCCTTTCGCATCGATCTGTTCGACGACGAGGTGGACAGCATCCGCAGCTTTGACCCGTCCACCCAGTTGACCGTCGATAGTGTTCAGGAAATTAAACTGTTACCGGCGCATGAATTTCCACTGGATGATGGCGGCATACGCCTTTTTCGCGACCAATGGCACTCGCATTTCGATGTTGACCACAAAAACTGTCCGGTCTACCAAGATGTCTGCCAGGGAATTTCGCCACCCGGAATTGAGTACTATCTGCCCCTCTTCTACGAGCAGATGGCCACCCTGTTTGACTACCTGCCAGAACAGCTGACCATCTACAGCCTTGGCGATATTCACAGTGCGGCGGAAAACTTCTGGCAGGAGATCCGGGCGCGCTTTGAAAACCTCAATGTCGACCCGCGACGACCACTGCTCCCTCCGAAACACCTCTATCTCACCACAGAGAGCTGCTTTCAAACACTCAAGACGCACGCCCACATCAAGTTGGAAAGCGGTAGCAACGCCGCGGATCTCGCTCAAGTCAGCCCATTACCAGAGCTGGGCGCCAGCAGCCATGAGCAGGAGCCCCTGGCAAAATTGCGCCAATACCTGGCCGGCCAACAACAGCGCACACTGATTTGTGCCGATACTAACGGCCGCCGCGAGATACTGCAGGAGCAGCTTGCCAAGCAGGGCATCAAGGCTGAAAGCGCAGAGAGCTTTTGGCAGTTTGTCTCGAGTGACTGGCCTGTAGCCATTACCCTATGCCCTATCGAGCGGGGCTTTGTGTTTGACGAGGGCACGGCACGCATAGCCCTGGTGGGTGAAGCCGACCTCTATGGCACCCGCATCGCGCCACAAAGGCGACGCCGAAAAGCCATCGATGCCACCGAGCAGGTGATCAAACACCTGACCGAACTCAATATCGACTCCCCGGTTGTCCATATCGACCATGGCGTAGGGCGGTACCGTGGCCTGCAGATGATTGAAATCGACGGCCAGATGAACGAGTTTTTAACGCTGGAATACGCCGACGCCGCCAAACTCTATGTCCCGGTCGCCAACTTACATCTGATCAGCCGCTACAGCGGTGCCGATGAAGCCTTAGCACCCCTGCACCGCCTGGGCACCGACACTTGGAGCAAAGCGAAACAGAAGGCGGCCGAGAAAGTGCGGGATGTCGCCGCGGAACTGCTCGATATCTACGCCCATCGTGCCGCCAAAAAAGGGCGCTCCTTCGACTACCAGGATGAGCTCTACAGCCAGTTCGCTAAGAGCTTCCCGTTCCAGGAGACCGAAGACCAGCAATCCGCCATCGACGCCGTGCTGGCCGACATGAAATCGGCGCGGCCGATGGATCGCCTGGTCTGTGGTGATGTGGGCTTTGGTAAAACCGAAGTTGCTATACGTGCGGCATTCGTGGCGGCCATCTGTGGTAAACAGGTAGCGGTAATGGTGCCCACTACCCTGCTCGCCCAACAACACTACGATAACTTCACCGACCGCTTCGCCCAGTGGCCGGTGAAAGTTGGCCTATTGTCACGCTTTCAGACTACCTCTGAAATCAATAAAACCCTGGCCGAGGTTAAATCCGGCCAGTTGGATATCGTCATCGGTACCCATAAGCTGATTCAGCAAGATGTGAAATACCACGACCTTGGCCTAGTGATCATTGACGAGGAGCATCGCTTCGGAGTCCGCCAGAAAGATCGATTCAAATCGCTGCGCGCAGAGGTGGATGTGCTCGCCCTGACCGCGACCCCCATCCCCAGAACACTCAACCTCTCTATGCAGGGGGTGCGCGATCTATCCATTATTGCCACTCCGCCCGCCAAACGACTCTCTGTAAAGACCTTCGTCCAAGAGAAACAGGCAGGTTTATTAAAAGAGGCAGTACTGCGGGAGATCCTGCGCGGCGGCCAGGTTTACTACCTGCACAACGAGGTAAAGACCATCGACAAGATGGCCGAGGAGCTGAGAGAGCTGATACCCGAAGCAAGAATCAGCATCGGCCATGGCCAAATGCGTGAGCGCGAACTGGAAGTGGTGATGAACGACTTCTACCACAAGCGGTTCAATGTGCTGGTAGCCACCACCATTATTGAAACCGGCCTAGACATACCCAACGCTAATACCATCATTATTGAACGGGCCGACAAGTTTGGTTTGGCGCAACTGCACCAATTGCGGGGCCGGGTGGGCCGCTCCCACCATCAGGCCTACGCCTACCTGTTAACGCCGCCTGGGCGAAAACTCACCCCGGATGCGCAAAAACGGCTGGAAGCCATCAGCTTGGCGACTGAACTGGGTTCTGGCTTCACCTTGGCGACCCACGACCTGGAGATCCGCGGGGCGGGCGAGCTTTTGGGTGAGGAGCAGAGCGGCCAAATCCAGCACGTCGGCTTTTCCCTCTACATGGATATGCTGGATCGCGCTGTTAAAGCGATTCGATCTGGCAAAATGGCCGATGCCAGCGTCGGCGAATCTGCCCAGGCGGAGATCAACCTACGCATACCCGCGCTAATTCCGGAAGACTACCTACCCGACGTTAACCAGCGGTTGATGCTCTACAAGCGCCTCTCCAACACTGAAAATGAACAGGATGCGACCCTGTTACAGATGGAAATCATCGACCGCTTTGGCTCACTGCCTGAACCGACCAAAAATTTGATACGGGTAACATTGATTCGACTGCAATCTGAACAGCTGGGTATTCAGAAGATCGAAGCCAGCAGTGAACAGATAAAACTGGAATTTGCCGCAAATACCAAGGTCAACCCAATGGCCATAGTGAACCTAGTTCAAAAACAGCCCAAGTTCTATGCCCTAGATGGAGCAAACAAGCTAAAGTTTAAAACGGCGTTGCCAGATGCGATGTCTAAGCTCGAGCAAACAGAACAACTGCTAGACCGATTAACCCAATAACGAATCCATTGTCATGCTAATTGAAAAGAACCTGTTTAACCGCCCCTGGCAGAGAACACTTGCCACTATTGCCATGGTGCTATCGAGCTCATCTCTATTTGCCCAGGATCAGACCAATTGGTACCAGGTAGAAATCGTTGTATTTTCCCAAACACTGCGCGCCGCCGATGCCCAGGAGGCTTGGCCAACGGATATTGCCCTCGCCTACCCGCCAGGTACTGTTACTCTATTCGACCCAAGCGCACCGCCACCGGCAAGCGAAGAGACACTGGCTGAGGGCGGTAGCGCCCTCTCTTCTATGACAACTCCGGCCTCTGGCGATCAGTCGCTTGAAAACGATAATCCAGTAGGCGACGCCAACTTAGCACCCGAGGGCCCTACGCCTTTTAGCCTGGTCGACGACGACTCACTGGCACTGAACAATATCGCCAGCAAGTTAACCCGTAACTCAAATTACCGCGTACTTCGTCATGTCGCCTGGATTCAGCCCGCTCTTGCCTCTAAAGAGGCAAAATCGGTGGTGCTCACTGGCGGCGACCTGTTTGACAACCACCATGAGCTGGAAGGTACAGTAACCTTGCGGGTAGCCCGCTACCTGCACCTGGATGTGAATCTTTGGTTAACGCAGTTCTATCCCAATTATGGGCAGGAGAGTGGGTACACTGTTTGGCCACAGTTGCCAGAAATCCCAACCGTTGGGCATGGTGGACCGCTATCTGCCTCAACCAGCAGTGGACCTATCGATTTTAACTTTTCACTCTCTGGTGGCCGCGAAGAGACACACTCGGGATTTAACGGTTTCGAAACCAAATCAGCCTCAAGCACAGCCAAAAGCCCCGGTTATATTATCGAGCGGATAATTCTGCACAAACAGTCACGTAAGATGCGCAGCAATGAGATCCACTATATCGACCACCCTGTACTAGGGCTGGTGGTAAAGGTAACACCCTGGACAGCCCCTGAGACCATAGAGCCCGCCAGCGAAACAGCTCAGGGCAGTGCGCAATAGTTTCCCAACCCAGGAGGCCCTACCCTCTATGGCGACAGGAGCTACAGCTGGAGCAGAGCCGGCAATCGAAGTCAGCTAAAGGTGTTCACGGAAATGTGGATAAACTCAGGCAAATAAACTCAAATAAAATTGAAAAAGGCGCCTCTTTTATATTGCCCAGTTACCAAGCCGTATATTACAAGTTGGGTGAATTCCCTAGCTCAATCAAGATCCCATAAGCCGCGCCTGCATCTTAACCCCACTGCCTGGGTTTTATGATATCAACATCATCATTGATTTAGCCCTAGCAATGTCAGCTGCAAATAACCATCTCCCTTACCACTGCGACGCTTCGACAAAAACTGAATCATCCAAGGCCACACAAACAATTAACTTGCCTAATTAGTAACTAACTCGTGACACTCATACAGTAGCAACTGACAACAACAGACTGTGCTAGCGCTTATAAGAACCACCTTTTAGTTATGTCGGTTAACAGCTGGAGCCTCTCATGCAAATTACCACTGCTGTGTACCGAGGGAGGAGCCCGCAACGACAAGAAAAATGTCATCAAACAGCCCATAGAGAGGCTCTTCAAATTGAAATGTTTATTGAGTAGGAGACAAACGAAGAGCAGCAAAATCAAGCGTGCGCTATTGGAAACTGCGTGCAGAAGTTACAAATCAACAGTAAAAAGCAGCGCCCAGGAATAATTACAGACTAGTTAACTGCCGGTCGAAATGACAGGAGTTGAATTGGAAAGTGATCAGTAAATATTGGGGCTGATCGCCCAACAATCACAAAGCACAGGCATTATTACCCAGTAAACCAATACGTTTTTTTAATTTGCCAGGGCTGGAAGAGGTGCACAAAAAAGCCCTAGATAATCCAGGGCTTTTAAAATCAATTTGTCGTTAGGCTCACCACATTATCTGCCTGAAGACCTTTGTCACCTTTCAGTAGATCGAACTCGACCAACTGCCCCTCCATTAAAGACTTATAACCTGAACCAGCAATATTGCGGTAGTGGACGAAGACATCATCACCTGCCTCAGACAACGTAATAAAGCCATAACCTCTCGCATTATTAAACCATTTAACAGTTCCGCGATCTCGATCCGCCATATCCAACCTCTTATTGTTTTACTAGGAAAAACGGTACACCCCGTGCCCTTTCTCCGGTTAATGATCCAAGAATTAAACATGGAAATATTATTTCCAGAGCTGCTAATTATTGGTCACTGCAATCTGGGGTCAACTGACATTAGTAATAGGTTGTTGCCTTATAATACTTGGCTCCCAACACAGTCCCCAACGCGTGAGAACATATGCTTTCGTTTTTCCCAAGACAACCCACATGCGATTCGTTATATGTTTTTTTTGAAGGGATGTGATAAAGATAACACTTTAAAGTTATATGAGGACCTTAGAAATCGAAATATCATTAAATATATAAAATTGATTTCAACAATTAAAAAGCGGAATAATTTTCAACAACGATTTACTCTTTAAAAGAGGTGTAATAAAACAATATTACACGCCAGCAATTACTCTTTAATTGCAAAAATTGCCGGAAGATTACGAAAAAAACCCTTGTAATCCATACCACAGCCGAAGACATATTTATCCGGCACATCGACACCAACATAATCACCGAGTTGATTATCGACACAACGGTCATGCACCTTACGGGCAAGGATGGCGGTTACGGTACTGTTAGCCCCCTTTTCGTTACAGAATTTTATTAACGCCTGGAGAGTAACACCTTCATCTAAAATATCGTCGACAATAATGATATCCCGACCTTCCAGTGATATTTTCGGCTCAGCTAGCCAACTGAGAGCAGCGCCAGTCGTACCATTGTTGTAGCGAGTGGCGTGTATATAATCAATTTCAAGCGGCATGGTTAACTTACTAACAAGCCTGGCAGTTGCAATCAGACCACCATTCATCACACACAAAATCAACGGACACCGATTTTTATAGTCTTCATTGATTTTTGCTGCCATATCGTTAAGAGCCTGCTCAATGACCTCTTCAGAATGAACGACAATAGCAGAGGCCAATGCCTGTTCCGCTTCACAAGCTTTTTCTAGTTTGTTATTCACAAATCAACCTTTGTTTTTTCAAATGGGGATTCAGGCATAGAGGCCAAATGCAGTGTCGACGTTGGGAATGCGATCTCCGCACCATGCTGTTCAATGATGGCCATTATTTTAAACAACACATCTTGCTTCACTTGGTGGTAGGTTACCCAGTCTGTGGTTTTGGTTAGAACGTAGATAAAAAAGTCTAGCGAGCTACTGGCAAACTTATTGAAATTCACCATCTGTACCAACTTATGGTCGATTCCATCATGCTCGCTCAACATAGTTTTGATGTCTGTAAGAATCGCAGGCAATCGATCACCATCTTCATAACGAACCCCAATGGTTTCGTATATGCGACGATTTGTCATTCGAGAAGGATTCTCCACCGCTATTTGCGCAAACACCGCATTAGGAACATACAGAGGGCGCTTATCAAAGGTGCGAATTATGGTTAGCCGCCAACCAATATTTTCCACAACGCCCTCAATCTCCTTGTCTGGCGATCTGACCCAATCACCCACTTTAAACGGGCGATCCAAATGAATCATCAAAGCACCAAAGAAATTGGAGAGAAGATCCTTAGCGGCAAAACCCACGGCAATACCACCAATACCACCAAAGGCAAGCACACCAGAGACACTGTAGCCCAAAGACTGCATTACAATCAGACCACAGGAGACAATAACCGATACGCGCAATAACTTGCTGACAGCCGCTGCTGTTGTCTCATCGACCGATTGCCCACCGCCGTCAGCAGCAACCAGAATCGCCTCGGCCTGGCGAATAAAATTAACGAGAAACCAGGCAAATAGAACGATTAAGCCCAACTCCCGGACTAAAGGCACAATTTCCAGTAGATAGGTGCCGTCTTTTTCCGGATAAGGTTCAGTCGCAAAGGCTAAGCCGATTAAAATCACGCCGAGGTTCACGGGGACTAGCAAAGCGCTAATGATGCCATCATCCCAACGATTGCGCGTAATTTTGGCCTTTTTCAGTAGTTGTCGCAGTATTCGCCTAACAATAAATGCCAGGAAAAAGGTCAGCGTCGTAATGACAAACGTTTGCGCCATCCAATTTTCTAGGAACTCTTCTAACCAATTCATCTCGCCCAACCAAACGTATAAAACGCACAGAGTGTCTCTATTACTGTGTAAGGAGCAGGATAACGCCCTGCAGACAACCAGCGCCCAAGGCAGATCATACCAAGTACATCGTCTCTATTTGCTCACGAACCCTGACTCGACGGGAAGGATCAACTTGAGCCCCCTTTGAATGACCATCCAGCAGCAGCGCCAATTTCTGCTGCTGGGCTCGAGCACTCAATTGTTGATGAATCAGATCATCCAACACAGGAAGAGCTTCGCTCCGGTTATTACATAACAGTAGTAAGTCGCACCCGGCCGCCAATGCTGCTCTGGTTCGCTCCCGGTAACCACCACCACTTGCGGCGGCAGACATACTTAAATCATCGCTGAAAATCAGCCCCTGGAAGCCAAGACGGGTACGTAGAAGCACTTGTAGCCAATGAGAGGAGAAGCCCACAGCCTGGGAATCGATTTGAGGGAAAAGAATATGCGCCGGCATGATGCCGGCTAAAGAGGAAGCCAGGGCGCGGAATGGTAGCATGTCATCATCCCATAGCTCGGACAATGAGCGTTGGTCGACCGGCAGGTCGAAGTGGCTGTCGACATTAACCTTGCCATGTCCGGGGAAGTGCTTTCCTATTGCCCCCATACCAGTGCTGTTCATACCTTGTATAAACGCCTGGGCCAATTGAATCACCTGGTCAGCGCCAGCACCAAATGCACGGTCACCTATCGCCGGGCAAAAGTTATCGTCCATATCCAACACTGGAGCCAGGCTTAAATCAATGCCAGCCGAACGAACCTCGGCCGCCATAAGCCAACCAATCTCCTGGGCATCTGCCAATGCTTCGGACGGCGAGCTCTGATAGCGGTGGCCCAACCTAGCCATCGGCGGAAGACGAGAAAACCCGTCACGCAAACGCTGTACACGCCCCCCCTCCTGATCAACACAGATCAACAGATCGGGACGTAAAGTCTTCATCTCCCGGCACAGCTCGCGCACCTGCGCAAATGAAGCGATATTGCGGGCAAACAAAATAATACCGGCAACGGCGGGATGGCGAAGAATATCCCTATCCTCCTCTGTTAAATGGTGACCCTCGATATCAACGATGGCTGGGCCACTAGGCGTTTGCGGAACTACAGACATAGGCAAATCACACCGGTAGTACCGGCAAATTGAAAAGCCGAAACACTAAGACGCCAGGCCGATACTGTCAAGCATGACGCGCATTACCAATGGAAACAATTTCATAAGATTCAATGAGTTATAGAATCCACACGATATCTCAAACCACGCCACAGCCTATCTACTGCATACATGGAAGAACCACTTGGTCGCTGTAACAAAGTGAGGGACAGGTGACCTTAGAGGCTATAATTTACCACTTTACATTGCAACGACTTACAAAAAACTGGTTGTACATACAGTAAATGTGAGATATAAAGTACTGTATAAATATTCAGATCCGCGTGATTTACTCTGGTAATACCAGGCCTTTCACCGGAATGTGGGCAGCAGCAAGCTGCCCCATCAATTGTCGAATGGATGGTGAGCAAAGCGCAGATTCAACCTACTGCGAATTGCCCATCGCTACAATGCACCTGAAGAGTATGGTTATGGAAAAACTCACAGCCCGGCAACAGCAGATTCTGGATCTCATCAAGTCGCATCTTGAAGAGACTGGCTACCCCCCTACTCGCGCAGAAATTGCTGAGATATTGGGGTTTCGCTCCGCCAACGCCGCTGAAGAGCATCTGCGAGCACTCGCCAGAAAAGGGGTAATCGAGATGGTTCCCGGGGCCTCACGCGGGATTCGTATCCCAGAAATGGAACAGAGCGGGTTGCCAATCGTAGGCCTGGTTGCTGCCGGCTACCCCATACTCGCCCAAGAGAACATCGAAAACTTTCTGGATCTCTCCCCAAATACCTTCTCTCCCGCCGCAGATTATCTGTTGAAAGTTCGCGGCATGAGTATGAAAGATGTCGGAATCCTGGAAGGTGACCTGTTGGCTGTACACAAAACCAATCAGGTGCGTTCCGGGCAGATAATTGTCGCGCGCATCGGTGATGAAGTAACTGTAAAACGGTTGCGTCGTGGCAAAAATCGTAACCAAGTTGAGTTACTGCCAGAAAATGAAGAGTTCGAGCCTATTTATGTCGATCTGCGCGAGCAGGATTTCAGCATAGAAGGCCTTAGTGTTGGTGTTATTCGATTAGGAGTTTATTAATGGCTATTGCACTCCCGCTCTCACCCATCGCACGTCGACCTGCCCAGCAGGTTGAGCAAGCCCCAGCGTCACTGGATTACATTACCGAACTACTGGTTTCCCGTTATTGCCCGGATTATCTGCCGCTACTGTTACCCATGTTGAACTATCAATCCCGGGTTAGTGGCAACCGCTGGATTACCTGGATAAGCGCAACCCGGCCTGATCCAGAACTTTTTACCCAATTTGGTTTAAATAATTCATGCGTACGCTTTGTTTACACCAGCAGCAAACATGACCTCTACCAACTTACTCACCAGGCCCTCCAGGCAGGTAATAGCCACTGCGTAGTAGCCATTCAGGAAGCGGCAAATGCCACCAACAAGTTTAACCCAGAGCAACTGGCTGCGCTTAATGCGGCCGCTAAGCTGGGCGGCTCTTTGGGGTTGTTTGTTACCAGCCGAGATGAGTTCTAAACTGACCGCGACTTCCTGTGTAGCCACAAACTACCGGGAAAAGAGTGCCCTTGTCAAAACGCGCCATAGGCGTTGAGTGGCGTTGAAAACCAGAGCTATAAGCAAACCCTTGTTCAATAATGTAGGTGCACTATCGCTATTGTGGATTAACTGGCGACAGCCACAACACTAAAGCGGAAATCAGCTACATTGGGAACAGAGGAAGCAAGGAAGCAAAAGGAGCAGAAGGAGCAGAAGGAGCAGAAGGAGCAGAAGGAGCAGAAGATAATAGCTTACTGCTCTGTACAAAGCGGTCTTTCGGATGTTGCTTCATTGTTGTAGTAGCTTGATCTGCAATATAGCTTAATTTATTTGCCTCGGGCGCACTCGGTATCAGTAGCGTAGCGCCTACCTACCATACAGCAGGCTTGAAAGGCCCACTTTTCCTGTTGAACGCAAAACCAATAGACAAAAGTACCCTTAAACCTAAAGCACCGATTAACCAAAGGCACCGATTAACCAAAGGC
Organism: Halioxenophilus sp. WMMB6; assembly: GCF_033283405.1. Lineage (NCBI taxonomy): Bacteria > Pseudomonadati > Pseudomonadota > Gammaproteobacteria > Alteromonadales > Alteromonadaceae > Halioxenophilus > Halioxenophilus sp. WMMB6. The sequence continues at coordinate 382,485 of NZ_JAWMQR010000001.1, read as the reverse complement.
ACCGATTAACCAAAGGCACCGATTAACCAAAATTGCTTGTTAATCAGAAACACCAATAAGTCACGAGCGAATAGCTCTTTTTACCATTCTAAGATTTTAGTATTCCTGAGTGGTGGATCGTTGATGATTTATGAATTCATCGCATTCCGACCATAACCACTTACATTGCGGCAAAGAGAGAGTAATTGTCTCGCTGCTGTCGATGACAACTCCATCTGTCTGAATCAGATTAATACTCCCACTATCCTCAGCAAATTTTCCGTCGACCTCCAATCTAGCGGGCTTGGTTACCAAAGTCTTATTTAGTGTCAGTAATTGATTCAGCCAGTGATCTTTCTGCCGGCTTAACTGTATCAATACTTTCAGCTCTGGCAACCATACATTGTTGGCATCGAGCATCGTTAACTGAGCGATAGTAACGGGTAGGTTTTGCCACTCGGCGTATCCCATTGACTTGGCGGCCTGCTGCAGTTCAATTAGGTGGCTTTGAATAACCGCCTGCAACTGCAGACAGCAACTAGCCAGGAGCGTCAAACGCTCAACACCCGCCACGCTCTCTGCCAACACCAGTAGTGTCTTAGAAAACTGAAGTTTCTGACTAACTGTCCGCCGGCTACGCTCTAACATACAAAACAAAGGACTCCATTAGCCTAGCTGTGGGAGCCAAAAGCCCTCACCTACCCGCTCTTGGACTTTTTAACGGGAGGCTTGGTTACCGCCCATTTACCGCCCTCGTAGAAGGCTTTCCAACCGGTAGCCTTACCATCAATTTCAGTTTGGACGTACTGCTCTTTGGTTTTACGGCTAAAACGAACTAACACACGGTTGCCATCGTCATCTTTGACGGGCGCCTTTAACAGAAAATGATATTTAGGATCAATTTCATCTTTATGGGGTATCAGCTCATCAATATAAGGTGCTCGGGTTTCCCGATTTTTGGGGAATTGACTGGCAGCCAGGAAAAGTCCGGATGCGCCATCACGCAGCACATACACATCGTCCACCTTTTCACAGGCCAATTCTGGCATTGGTACCGGGTCCATCTTCGGTGGAGCCGCTTCACCACTTTTCAACAATTTACGCGTGTTACTACAAGCGTCGTTAGTACAACCAAAATATTTGCCAAAGCGGCCCGTCTTCAGTTGCATCTCCTGGCCGCATTTATCACACTCGATGGTAGGACCATCATAGCCTTTGATCTTAAATTTGCCCTCTTCCACCTCGTACCCGGAACAATCTGGGTTGCGACCACAAATATGGATCTTATGGGTTTCGTCCATAAGGTAACTATCCATCGCGGTATTACAGATGGGACAACGACGCTTGGAGCGTAGCAACCTGGATTCCGCTTCATCGTCAGCATCCACGTCAACGGCTTCATCGCCTGAAATCAAGTTTTTAGTGGATTTGCATCGCTCCTTAGGCGGCAGCGCATAGCCAGAACAGCCCAGGAAGACGCCGGTACTGGCCGTTCGAATCTGCATCGGGCGACCACAGGTTTCACAGGGGATATCGGTATTGGTGGGGCTATTGGCACGCATACCGTGCTCGGAGTCCTGAGCTTCAGACAATCGATCTGAAAAATCGTCGTAAAACTCGTCCAGTACCTGGGACCAGCCCAATTTGCCGTCGGCCACCTGATCGAGAGACTCCTCCATCTTGGCCGTAAAGCCATAGTCCATCAGATCATTGAAACTCTCCTGCAGCCGCTCAGTGACAATGTCACCCATTTTTTCAGCGTAGAAACGTCGGTTCTCCAAGCGGACATAGCCGCGCTCCTGAATGGTCGAGATGATCGCAGCATAGGTTGAAGGACGGCCAATACCCCGTTTTTCAAGCTCCTTCACCAGGCTCGCTTCACTGTAGCGCGCGGGGGGTTTGGTAAAGTGCTGGGCGGGATCTAAAGCTTTGAGTGATAACACATCACCCACCTTCACCTCTGGCAACACCTGGTCTTCCTCTTTCTTAGAGACCATCGGCAGCACTTTCAGGAAGCCATCAAAGCGGATTACCCGGCCACGGGTGCGCAATTCATAGCCTTCAGTTTCAATCACCACGTTGGTACTGGTGAACTCGGCGGGGGGCATCTGGCAGGCCACAAACTGCTGCCAGATCAAGGTATAGAGGCGCTCTGCGTCACGCTCCATGCCCGACAGTTGCGTTGGTTTGATGGTTACATCTGACGGGCGAATCGCTTCGTGCGCCTCTTGAGCGCCGGCTTTGCTGGAGTAGATATTAGGCGTGGCAGGCAGATACTTATCACCATAGCTGCTCTGGACGAAATTCCGGCAGGCTGAGATAGCCTCCTGACTCAGATTGGTAGAGTCGGTACGCATATAGGTTATGTAGCCCGCCTCGTAAAGACGCTGGGCCATGGTCATGGTCTTTTTAACACTGAAACCCAAGCGATTACTGGCCGCCTGTTGCAGTGTGGAGGTAATGAATGGGGCTGAGGGTTTGGATTGAGTTGGCTTATCTTCCCGTGCGGTAACCTGGTATTTTGCCGGCGATAGGGTGGCAACGGCAGTATCGGAATCTGCCTGTTTCTCCGGCCGGTAGGCCTTATCTTTGTACTTTTTAACTTCGAAGCGAAGCTGGTCTTTATCAGGGCTGATAAGATCCGCGTGCAGAGTCCAATACTCTTCCGGGATAAATGCGCGGATCTCGTTTTCCCGCTCAACGATCAGCTTTACCGCCACCGACTGTACGCGGCCAGCAGAGAGTCCGCGCGCGACCTTCTCCCACAGCAGTGGCGACACCATATAACCAACTATGCGGTCCAGGAAGCGCCGGGATTGCTGTGCATTGACCCGGTTCATATCCACCGGCCCCGGCGACTTAAATGCCTCCTGGATGGCGGACTTGGTAATTTCGTTGAATACAACCCGGCGATAACGGGCTTCATCGCCGCCAATTGCTTCGCGCAGATGCCAGGCAATAGCCTCCCCCTCTCTATCCAAGTCCGTTGCCAGATAGATGGTGTCGGCCTTACTGGCCAGTGCTTTCAGCTCGGAAACGACCTTCTCCTTGCCGGGCAGGATCTCGTAAGTGGCCTGCCAGCCGTGCTCGGGGTCAATCCCCATCTTTTTGATGAGCTGCTCTTTGGCTTTCTTCTGTTTGTGGACCACCTTCTGTTCAGCAGACATCTTCCGAGTAATTGCCGCCTGGCGCGCGCGCTCCTTGGCGTCTATCCCACCACTTTGGCCTCCTTTGGTCGGTAGATCTCGAATATGACCGACGCTCGACTTCACCACAAAATCTTTACCCAGATATTTGTTGATGGTTTTTGCCTTAGCGGGTGATTCCACAATTACTAAAGATTTACTCATGCTTTAGGGTTGCCCTGAGTCAGTGATTGATTTTTGTTCTAAACGAAGCAGCAGACTGCTAGAGCCGCATATATAAGTCCTGTTTTGGTAGGGGTCAAGCGATACCGTTTAGACAAAGGTAGGTCATATTGAGAATTTTCATGGGTAATCGGCCTAAATTTGGCAACAAGACGACGTACAGACAGGCAGTTTGGCACTAATATCATCATAGTTATTATAGAGTGCGATAGGACTAAAAAAATCTCTCCGTCCGCCGACATTATTAGCATATAGAACCAATTCAAACTTCTCTTATGAGCTCATTTTTTGCACTACTCCTATTCTCGGCCATCAGCGTCTCTTCGCTATTAGTGGTTAGCTGGGCCAATCATATAGAGACTCGTAAACGGCTCATCAAGAGCAAAATGCGTGTCCTGAAGGCCCAATATGAGGAGCTGCAACAGATAATCGCCACAGTTGATCAAACGGTCGAACCCCGATCAATTTCCCGCATTTTGAACGAAGAAGCGATCAATATGACCGAATCCATGCGTGAACTGGAGCCTGGAGATGGTTATGTCCTGGCGGCGCTTAACAACGCCATGGCACTGCAGGAGGAGTTGATCCAAGAGCAAGCCAAGGGGCGGGTCTACCGCATTCGCGAATCAGACTCCCACATAGCGCTCACCCAAAAGCAACTTGAGAAGGCAGCTGTACTACTCTCCCGCCGGCAGGCCCTGGGGCTGATCAGCCCAGAAGAGCTGAACAGCTTTCGGGCCAGCCTGGCATGGGCGCGACTGATGATCTCGGTGCTCTCCTACGTCGCCCAAGGGCATCAGGCGACCAATCGGGGTGAAGTGTTGCCGGCCAAGGCCTACTACCAAAGAGCAAAATCAGCCCTGGCTCAATCCTCGCACCCGGATAAGCGCCGCACGACCATGATCCGGGAGCTAAAAGAGATTATTGCCAACCGCCGGGTCTCGCTCTCAGAAGAATTGATGCCCGAAACCGATTTCAACCCGGATATACAACCAGCGCTGGGTAGCGAAGAGGCCGCCTCTTAATGGTCGACCGTTAAGAGTCGACCATAGTTTGCAAAAGCGAGATGATCGCCTCCAACTCTGCTTCTTTCAGCTCATCCCAATCGATAAAAGCCCCCTCTGGAGCCACTCCCAACGCCTTTACTGACGGGGGAATTGTCTCCGATGAGAGAAATTCCCCCAGCCACGGTGGCAGGTTCTTGCCGGAGGGGTGAGCCTCCCAAATACCGGCCACGTGCATGTCATGAGGGTAGTTTTTACGAAACAGCAAAGTGTAAGGCAATGATGGAGTGGAGCGTTTCCACGGCTTGGTGTAGCGCATAATGCCGATGGGCTTTTGCTGCAGCTTCTCCGGCCACACAGTACTACCCACAGATAAGCCGGCTTTGGCCGCGCGCGCGCGGACACTGGCCAAACGACGCTGCTGAGCGGTGGGCTGCATCAACATCACCGGGCCGACCGCCATGGCGATGGCAAATATTACAAATAGAATTGGCAGCCAACTTTGCATTCAATTGCACCACATCAAATTCACTTTAATAGAGAAGAGGTAGTTTACTCTTGCAAAGAGTTGGTTACTATTGAGGCCACAAAGCTGCTACCTATGGGGGAACCATGAGCACATATAAACATATCATCGCCGGGCTTGATCTTTCGAATGACTCCAAACAGATTGTGGAGAAAGCCAAATTCCTGGCAGACGCCACCAAAGCCAAGCTCTCAATTGCCCACGTTATTGAACCACTCGTATTTACCTACGGTGGCGATATCCCCATGGACATCTCTTCTGTGCAAGAGCAGATAGAAACCCAAGCCACTAAGGATCTTGCCAAGTTGGGCGAGGAGTTTGGTATTGCATCGGACAACCAGTTTATTGTGGTCGGGCAACCGGCGAATGAACTGCATGCCATAGCCACACAAAATGGCGGTGATCTAATCGTGGTGGGCAGTCACGGTCGTCATGGCCTGTCGCTGCTGCTGGGCTCCACTTCCAACTCCGTACTGCATGGCAGTCAGTGCGATGTATTGGCGGTGCGCGTCAAATAGACCATAAAGCCGTGCTGTAAAGAACCATTGCAATGGCCCGATAAGCAGTGCAATCGCTTGCAGTCGAACCGTCCGGTGTTGCCACGGCAACGCCGGCGGTTAACGTCCAACACTACCCTGCCTACTACTCCTGCATCGCCTCCAGCTCAAGCCAGCGCTCCATTGCGACTTCCAACTTTTGCTGAGACTCACTTAAAAGAGCGAGTGTGCTCTCAACTGCTTCGCGCGTTCCTTGATAGAACTCCGGCGCCGCCACTTGCTGCTCAAGGCCAGCAATCTCTGCTTCCAAAGCCTCTATCTGCCCAGGTAATGAGTCTAACTCCCGCTGTAGTTTGTAACTGAGCTTGTTGGCCTTCTTAGCCGGTTTTGTGGCTGGCAGGGGTAGAGCATCAGCAACCGGTGGAGAATTCTCAGCTGATTTGGCCACAGGGCCAGGTGATTGCGTACCAGATATATGAAAGCCCGTACTCTGCCGCAACCAGTCGTCGTAACCGCCCACGTATTCACGAACGCAACCTTCACCCTCAAACGCAATGGTACTGGTGACGACGTTATTGAGGAACTCCCGGTCATGGCTCACCAGCAGTAAAGTTCCTTTATAATCCCCTAACACCTCTTCCAGCAGCTCGAGTGTTTCCACGTCTAGATCATTGGTAGGTTCATCCAGCACCAATAGGTTACTGGGCTTGCTAAACAGCTTAGCCAGCAGAACGCGATTACGCTCACCACCAGACAGCGCTCGCAGCGGTGTGCGGGCGCGATCGCCGGTGAACAAAAAGTCATTGAGATAGCTGATGACGTGGCGTTGATTGCCGTTAATTTCGATAAAATCACGGCCTTCTGCCACATTGTCGACCGGAGTGGCATCCAGATTGAGTTGTTCGCGCATCTGGTCAAAGTAGGCAATATTAAGCCCGGTGCCCAAACGAATATCGCCCTCGTCGGGCTTGAGCTGCCCCAGAATAATCTTCAACAGCGTACTCTTACCGGCACCGTTGGGTCCAATCAGGCCTACACGATCACCGCGTTGAATAACAGTACTGAAGTCACTGATAAGGCAGCGGCCACCATAGCCGTGCGAAACCCGTTTGAGCTCGGCAACCAGCTTACCGGAGCGTTGGCTATCGGTGATGTTGATCTGTGCCGATCCCTGTTGCTCCAGCCGTTGAGAGCGCTCTACGCGCATGGCTTTTAAAGCCCGTACCCGGCCCTCATTGCGCGTGCGACGAGCCTTGATGCCCTGCCGTATCCAGCGCTCCTCCTCCGCCAACCGTTTATCAAACAGGGCATTATGGCGGGCCTCCTCAGCCAACAGCGCCTCTTTATAGTCGTTAAAGGCGTCAATACCGCCACTAAACTTTAAAATCTTGCCGCGATCCAACTCACCGATGGACGATGCCACCGCTTTAAGAAAGGCCCGGTCGTGAGTAATAAAGACGATGGCTCCATCAAACGTGAGCAGCTGTTGTTCCAGCCAACTGATGGTCTCCAGATCCAGATGGTTGGTGGGTTCATCCAGTAGCAGCAGGTCAGGCTCACTTACCAGCGCACGAGCCAAGGCCACTCGTCGCCGCCATCCACCCGACAATTCGTGCATGAAGCGGCTGCCATCCAGTGACAGACGCGTTAAAACAGTGTCGATTTTCTGGTTTAACCGCCAACCGTCTGCGGCTTCAATCTGGTGCTGTAACCTGGCTAGCTTCTCGACATCTGCCCCATCCGACATCTGTAGCGACAGCTGTGTATAACGATGAATCAACGAACCAATCTCTCCCAAGCCCAAGGCTACGGAGTCGAACACTGTGAGATCATCGGCATCCGGTAGATCCTGCTCCAACCGAGCAATCTTTAGTGCGGGCTTACGCCAGACAGAGCCGTCATCCAGCGCCAGCTCCCCATCTAATACCTTCAATAAACTCGATTTACCGGCACCGTTACGGCCTATCAGGCACAAACGATCGCCTTTATAGATCTCCAATCCCTGCCTATCCAAAAGCACAGTGGTACCGAAGTTTAAACAAGCATTTTCTAATTTTATCAATAACATATGTAGTTTTAGGAATAATCTGCTTTAAATGGCGGGAGGAATATAGTATCAATTGAGACTTGCATTCCAAGTGCAACTTGAAGTTGCGTACTATAATGCTTTTTACTGACTACAATTGTGCTTGTTTTAGATGCTCGAGAAATAACAATCCCCACAACGGAGAGATAAATGCGGCGCCTCCAGTTGCAGCAACCTGGCCGAAAAGGAAAAAACCTAGCAATTAATGTGGCCGCTGGCCTCTCGTTACTGATTGCCAGCCTGGGCACCACTGCCAATACCGAGGCAGTTGAACAAACCTCACTCGAAACACAACGGGAGCTCTACTCCAGCATCCGGGGACAACTCAGCACCCGCGCAATCAATCTGGATGAGATCCCCTACGACCAGCTGGCCGACTACCCATTAATCCCCTACCTGCAGTTTCAACATCTGAATGCCAGTTTAAACACGCTCCCCTATCAAGAGGTCGATGCCTTTCTGGATGAAAACGCCAACAGCTGGTTGGCTGATCGGCTGTTAAAGAGCTGGCTGGAAGTTCTCGCCTCCAAAAGACGTTGGCATGAATTCCAGAGCTATTACCAACCCAACGTCGCGGATACCGGGTTACACTGTCTCTATCTGATGGCACGCAGCAACAATGGCGACCCAGAAGCTCTCAACGACGTAGCCACCCTCTGGAATGAGGGCAAGTCCCTGCCCAAGCGCTGCGATGCACTCTTTGCCGCCTGGTTAGACAGCGACTACTTCACCTCAGATGTCGCCTGGTCCCGTTATGTCAAATCCATCGGCAACCGCAAACTCGCCCTGGCACACTACGTCAGAGGGTTGATGGACGAAAAACACCAGGCTTTAGCCGACACCATGCTGGAGTTGTACAACTACCCTTCCCGGCTACACCGTTTACAGGGCTCGCTCGATACCAGCGCAGAGATGCAGGAGATCATCCATTTTGGTGTGCGCCGCTATGCCAAATACGACTCCGTGGCAGCGCTGCATGAGTGGGAAAAATTTGATTCCGCCCTGCTGCTCGAGCAGGAACAGCGTAACGAAACGGTTGAGTATCTGGCTTACCAACTAATTCTCGACGGCCACCCCAATACCGCCAACCGCCTTTTGGAGCGCAATCAGATTGTCAGTTCACGTGTAACAGAACGGCAACTGCGCGACGCATTAAAAGTACAGGACTGGTCCGCCGTTATTGCCCTTATCTCTCAACTGCCCGCCGATGAGCAAATCAGTGAACGCTGGCGCTACTGGAGCATCCGGGCAATTGAAGAACAGAAATTACAAACCCCAGAACAGATTGCACAACAGTATCGCGAGCTGGCCAACCACCGTGATTTTTATGGCTTCCTATCAGCCGAGAGAACTGAAAGCCCCTATACCATGGGCCACAGAGCTGTGGAATCGAGCGCTGAAGAGATACAGGCGGTGGAAAATATTCCCGCACTAGAGCGTTCCCGCGAGCTGTTTAAACTGGGTTACTTAAACCAGGCCAGAATGGAGTGGCGCTACGGCACCCAACTTCTGGACCACGCGCAGCTTCTGGCTGCCGGTCAACTGGCCAACAGCTGGGGCTGGCACCGCAAAACCATTGAATCTTTAGGGCAGGCAAAATATTGGGATGATCTCGACCTTCGGTTCCCGGTTATCTATAGCCAGGAAGTCGCCACCGCGTCGGAAGCCTCAAGCGTCGCCCCTGAGTACATTCTGGCCATCGCCCGCCAGGAGAGTGCCTTCGCCGCCGACGCCCGCTCTCCCGCTGGCGCCATGGGTTTAATGCAGTTAATGCCAACCACAGCCCTGCAAACGGCGAAGAAGATTGGAGTGCGCTACAACAAGTCAGACCTATTGCAACCCAAGCAAAACCTATTGCTGGGCGGCTCCTATTTAAGCCAGATGCTGGAGCGGTTTGGCGGCAACCGTATTCTGGCTACCGCGGCCTACAATGCCGGCCCCCATCGCGTGGATAGCTGGTTAAATCCGGTTGGTAAACAGGTCGCCTATGATATCTGGATCGAAACCATCCCCTTTAAAGAGACCCGTGGCTATGTCCAAAATGTACTCACCTACTCTCTGATCTACAGTCACCGCTTGGGTATCGATTCAAAACTGCTGCAGGTTAGCGAGATGGAAGAGCCTCTGTAAGAGGTCTTTCACTAGCGAAAAGTGAGTCGGTCGCTTAACGAGCGGCTCTGAACACCTGCAGAGCCCTCTGCACTACTCCGGCCACCTCATCCGGGCGGAATTTCGATAAAAATTCATTACAACCCACCTTATCAACCAGCGCCTGATTGAAGGCACCACTCAACGAGGTGTGCATAATGATGTGTAATTCCGACAACTCGGGGACGCTGCGGACTTCATGCGTTAGTCGATAGCCATCCATCTCCGGCATTTCGGCATCAGTAATCATCAACATAATGGCATCGGTTATCGGCCCTCTACTGGCCATCTGCTTAAGCAATGCCAACCCTTCCGTGCCATTTCTGGCTTGCATACACCCCACACCCAGCTTGGCCAGTGTACTCACCAACTGTTGCCGGGCGGTGGTGGAATCATCAACAATCAATACTTTTATTTCATTGGCAACTGCCCAGCTGCGTAGATCGTCATTGAGCACCTCGGGCGATACATCCGTGTTGTAGGGCACAATCTCGGCCAATACTTTTTCAACATCGATAATCTGAATCAAGCGGCCATCCAACTGAGTTAGCGCGGTGAGAAAGTGGTTGACGCCACTGGAGACAGGTGGCGGCATAATCACCTCCCAATTCAGGTTGACAATCCTATCCACCTCACCCACCAGAAAACCCTGCACTGAACTATTGTATTCGCTGATAATCAGGTTAGTAGCCTTGTTACTGCCATACAGAGGGCTGCGACCGAGCGCTGCTTGCAGATCAATCACCGAAAAGCTGGCACCGCGCAGGTGGGCGACGCCACAAACCGCTGGATGCCGATTCGGTATTGCTGATAGCCTCGGTAACGCCACCACTTCACGAACTTTAAATACGTTTATGGCAAACGTCTGCTGGCCACCCAACTTAAAGAGCAACAATTCAAGTCGGTTCTCGCCCACCAATTTTGTACGGCTATCGACCGACTTCATCAATTTCGACATGTTACAAAAACCTTTCCTAGCAATCTTAAAATCTGACTCTAGCCAAGCACCCACAACTTGTGAATTTATGGACCGATTCATTGGCTTATCGGCGCCTGGGCACAACTCTTGAGCTGGGCAGGGGTCAATCACGCAGCCCTGCAGGGAAGCCAGCGACCAGGCAATTAATATAAGTTTAGCAGTTTAAAAAATAGCCAGAATCGCCCATGCGGGGTTAGGGGGAGGCTAACTCAGGGGACGCTAAGTGCGGTTTTTGAGGTTTTCAGCAAGCCAGAAGTACACCTGCTCACGATCAAACGGCCAACCGAGATAACACTCTTTGGCAGGGGGAACGGGATTGTGCAGAGTAACTACCGGAATCTGCACAGAGAAGCGCTCAAACAGGTCACGGTCGTCGACGATATCCAACTCAACCAATGTCAGGCTAAAGTGGCTAACCGCATCCCACAACTGCTCCTTGGCCTTTTCACACAGCGAGCAGCCCTCGGTAGTTAACAGATAGAGCGGTGTTTGCTTTGTGCTGGTAGTAGGCGGCATGCGGGCTGTTCAACTCGGTTTACTGGGTTAATAACCAGATCACTAGGCCGACAATCACCACAGCCGCAATCAAGCCCAAAAGAGTGAGCACCACACCATTACCGGATTTAGCAGCCGCACTATTGTTTGGCTCGGGTGCGGCAGTAGCGCGCAGGGATTTAATGCGCGGTTGGGGACTATTTTTCATCTTTTCGGCCAGCGCGCTTTTCAGCTCAACGTTAGCCATGGGGCGCATCACCGTCCGGTCGGAATCTTCCTTTGGCAAAGAGAGCTCCTTGGGGCCGGCAACGGTAAAGCTCAGAGTATCAAAGCGCACTTCGTCACCGTGGTTCAAAAAAGCAGTGGTGATCTGTTTACCGTTTACAAAGGTACCGTTGGAAGAGTTGAGATCGGTGATCTCCAACCGGTTATTGGCTAACAAACGAAATTGTGCGTGGCGACGGGACAGATGGGCCAACAAAATGACAATATCACACTCTTTCGAGCGGCCGATCACCGTACCGTCGGCAAGTGGATAACGGTTGCGGCTGAGCCCCGTTTGCACCGGCAGCAGTGACCATTCGCTGCCCTGTTGCGGGGCCACTGGTGCGCTTTGGGCACGCTCAGCTTTGGGATCAACAACCTCTAGTCGGGTGTTGCCGATGATAATTTCATCATTAACATTGATTCGCGCTTTAACACCCAGCTTTTTGCCATTTACCAAGCTAGGCTTATCGGAACGGCGATGGATGATCAGCTCCTCACCCTTGGCAAAAATCTCGATGTGACAATCATCCACTTCAGGATCAGTTATGACCAAATTGTTGGAAGCGGCGCGGCCCACCGTTATTTTTGGCTCAACCAGCCAAATACCGCTTTTGCTGTCGCCCGAAATCCTAAGCTTAAGCATACTAGATCCCTTAAAAAATCATGCTGGCTATACTAAATGTAGCGTAGCCTATAATTCGATACTACCGCAGGCCATCTAACAGCCCAAGCGCAGTACTGATATCTGTGGCAAAATCGACACTAACTGGATCTTTTACAAAGAATTTGCGCCAGCCATAGCCGGTGGCAACACCGACATAATTAATTAAAAGGAACCCGGATACCCTATGCCTGTATCGTTTGCGGCAAAAACAGACCCCGGAAAAGTGCGAACCAATAACGAAGACTCCTACACAGTGGATGTCAACCTGGGGTTATTTATGGTTGCCGATGGCATGGGGGGGCACGATGCTGGTGAAGTTGCCGCCGCAATGGCTATTTTTCAAACACATCGCTATATCGCCGCAGGCGTTTCTCTGACAGATTCACTCTCAAAAACCCATCAGGACATCCTCCAAGCCGGAGGCAAAAACCGCCATAGCATGGGTTCCACCGGTGTAGCCCTTCACCATTTGGGAGACCAGTATGAGGTCGGTTGGGTCGGAGACAGTCGCGCCTACCGCTATACCTTTGGTACCGGCCAAAACCTTCTTGAACGGTTGACCCAGGATCACTCTTTCGTCCAGACGTTAATTGATCAGGGCAGCATCACAGAGGAGGAGGCGCGGGTCCACCCACAGCGTAATGTTATTACCCAATGTCTGGGCAACCGCTCACAGGAGCAGGTTAAAGTGGGTAAAACGGCAGGTATCTGGCGGCCAAATCAGTGGCTGCTGTTGTGCAGTGATGGCTTAACAGGCGAGCTGGACGACCAGGCAATAAGCCAAATCTTATCCTCTTGCAACGGCAGTGAAAATGCCGTGGAACTGTTGGTACAGGCCGCCATCGCCAAAGGCGGTAACGATAATATTACCGTCATTATCGTAGAGTCCCCCAAACAGCCCTCATGGATCGACAGCTTTCGGCAAAAGCTATTGTCACTCCTTCCCAAATTGACACCAGCTTAAGCAAAGCGCACACGAAATGCAGATACCGGGCTACAGAATCATCCGTAAAATCAGTCAAGGGGGTATGTCTACCGTCTATTTGGCTGAACAGGAGAACTTAAAACGTTTAGTCGCGCTCAAGGTGATGGCACCGGCGCTCAACGCAGACCCAATCTTTAGTGAGCGTTTCCAGCGAGAGGCGAAAATCGTCAGCCAGCTAAACCACCCCAATATTGTTGCTATTCACGATATTGGGCGGCATAAAACGATTAACTATATCGCCATGGACTACCTCGAGCAGGGCTCGGTGGCCAATAAAATCAGACAGGGAATGACCGCCAAGGAGTGTTTGAGCATAGTACAACAGGTGGCACTGGCGCTGGACCACGCCCATACCATGGGTTACATCCATCGCGATATCAAACCGGAGAACATCCTCCTGCGCGGCGATGGCACAGCCATTCTCTCCGACTTCGGCGTCGCCCGGGCCGTGAGCAGCGCCACCAAGATGACCAACGCCGGCACAGTACTGGGTACACCCAGCTACATGAGCCCCGAACAAGCGCGTGGCAAGGAGTTGGACGGGCGCTCCGATATCTACAGCCTGGGGATCGTATTATTTGAAATGCTTACCGGCAGCCCACCCTATGAAGGTGAAGAAGCGGTGGCTATAGCCATTCAACACCTAACCGCGCCGGTACCCAAGCTCCCGCCCAAATACGCACAATTGCAACCACTGCTCGACCTGATGTCGGCCAAAAAACCACAAGACCGCCTGCAAACAGCCCGGGAAGTGGCGGATGCCATTGGCGAAGTACTGGAAAAACTGAATAGCGATGGCAGTGGTGCAGAGTTAAGAACACGCAAGACGAAACTGGCTAAACATCGACCGCGTTTTCCCGCCTGGTTTCCTTGGCTGAACCGGAACAGAAATAGCCATAACGCCCTCAATAAATTGCGAATTACTGAAATCCAACTTGCCTTCGACGATGAAGCGCTTACCAAAAAATCCAGTACAAAATTGGTGGCGGCCCTTTTTCTGCTGATCTTAATTGGCTCATCCGCCACTGCATACTGGTATTGGCAAAGCTACGAGAAGCTGCCCACCCCGGTAATCGCAAACGCCACCATCGCACCCGGTACTCTCTCAGACAACCAGGATGGTTCCGCAGCCAACTCCGCCGGCAATAGCGAACAAAATCAACCCACCACTATCGACCCAGCGGCACAATTGACTCGCTATAACCTGACGGTCACTACAACCCCGGAAAATGCCCAGATCCGCATCATGAACATTAAAGAGAAGTATCTGCCCGGCATGGCGTTACCCAATGGGAAATACCTGATTCAAGCCCAAGCCACTGGTTATTTTCAGGCCGAGTCCTGGGTAACCATCAGCGATGAGCCTAAAACCGTCTCCATCGAACTACCACCGGCCAAGTTACCGGGCGAGGTGATCCAGCATACACTGGCCGATGGCTCGCCAGGGCCGGAACTGGTTGTGCTGGGTCCCGGGGTATTTGTCATGGGCAGCCTGCGCTACAGCGATAGTCAGCCGCGCCATGAGGAGGAGATGCCCCGCCCCTTCGCCATTGCCAAAACCGAAACCACTTTTGCCCAGTTCGATGCCTATCGCAGGGCCGTCGGCCTGCCGTCATCGTCGGATCAGGATTGGGGGCGGGACCAACGCCCAGTGATAAACATCAGCTGGGACGATGCCCAGGGCTATGTGCAATGGTTGGCCGCCAATACCGGTCAGCCCTATCGACTACCAACTGAAGTGGAGTGGGAATATGCTGCCAGCAATGGTGGCAACCAGGAGTACCCCTGGCCGGGTACGGCGGAGAGCGGCCGGGAGCAGGCCAACTGTCGCAAGGGCTGCCGCAGTGCCTACGTTACCCTGTTTGGCGGCAAGACCGCCCCGGTGGCCAGTTATGGTGCCAGTCCGCAGGGGCTCTACGACCTGGGCGGCAATGTCGCCGAATGGGTCAGCAGCTGTTACAGCCGCTCCTACCAGGTCACGCCACCGTCCGAAGCAGAGTGCGAAAGAGTCATTCGTGGTGGCAGTTTTCTCGACCCTATTGAAGAGTTAAATGTTTTTCGTAGAGACCACCAGCCACCTGAGTTTCTCGATCGCCATATCGGCTTTCGCGTCATCCTGGCGCTGCCACGCTACTCAGAAGGCACGTACACGCCCGAACCGACACCGCTTGATTAACCGCCTTAACTTAATTAACACCCTTAAAGGGTGTTCTTAAGCGACTGAATTTTATCGCGGTACTGCGCCGCCAGCTCAAATTCCAGATCTTTAGCCGCCTGCATCATTTTCTGTTCCAGATCAGCAATCTGATGCCAGCCATCCTTACTGCTGTCGACCTGAATATCCGCCACCGCCTTACGACCGCGTTTGTTCGACTTTAAACTGCTGCCGGCCTGGAAGTGTGCCCCTTCCAGAATATCGGCCACCCGCTTTTTGATACCTTGTGGCGTGATGCCGTGCTCGTCATTGAATTCAATCTGTTTGGCCCGGCGGCGTTCGGTCTCGTCCATCGCCCGCTGCATGGAGCCAGTTATTTTTTCGGCGTAGAGAATAGCTTTGCCGTTCACATTACGAGCGGCCCGGCCGATGGTTTGAATCAGCGAGCGGTCAGAGCGCAGAAAACCCTCTTTGTCGGCATCGAAGATAGCCACCAGAGAGACCTCTGGCATATCCAGTCCCTCCCGTAACAGGTTGATCCCCACCAGAACATCAAACTCGCCGATGCGCAGATCACGAATGATCTCCACCCGCTCGACAGTGTCGATATCCGAATGCAAGTAGCGAACTCTTACGCCATGGTCCTGCAGGTACTCGGTTAAATCCTCGGCCATACGTTTGGTTAGGGTAGTAATTAACACCCGCTCGTTGGCCTCGACCCGTTTATGAATTTCACTCAGGCAGTCGTCCACCTGGCTGCTGGCTGGTCGAATCTCAATTTCTGGGTCGACCAACCCGGTGGGCCGCACTACCTGCTCCACCACCTGCCCGGCGTGCTTGGCTTCGTAGTCACCCGGTGTGGCCGAGACAAAAATCATCTGTGGCGCCAGGCGCTCCCACTCATCGAAGCGCAGAGGGCGGTTATCGAGTGCCGATGGCAGTCGAAAGCCGTACTCAACCAGCGTCTCTTTACGGGAGCGGTCACCGCGATACATGCCACCAATTTGCGGCACGGTGACGTGGGATTCATCGATCACCAAGAGCGCGTCGGGCGGCAGGTAGTCGAATAGCGTCGGCGGTGGCTCACCTTCACCCCGGCCGGAGAGGTAGCGCGAGTAGTTTTCAATGCCCGTACAGTAACCGAGCTCCTGCATCATCTCCAGGTCGTACTTGGTGCGCTGCTCCAGTCGCTGTAGCTCCACCAGTTTATCCGCCGAGCGCAGCTGCTCAGAGCGAACCCTTAACTCGTCTTTAATCTGGTCGATCGCCTCCAACACCCGGCTCCTGGGCGTCACATAGTGCGATTTTGGGTAGATGGTAACGCGCGGCATGCGCCCTAAAATTTCACCGGTTAACGGGTCAAAGGCGGAGATATTTTCCACCTCGTCGTCAAACAGCTCAACACGAATGGCCTCACGCTCGGAGTCGGCAGGGAAGATATCGATCACCTCGCCCCGGGAGCGGTAGGTGGCGCGATGAAAATCGGCATCATTGCGGGTGTACTGCAGCTCCGCCAGGCGTCGCAAAATATCACGCTGGCTAACCTGGTCGCCACGTACCAGATGCAACACCATCTTCAGGTAGGCATCCGGGTCCCCCAAACCGTAGATCGCCGAAACCGTTGCCACGATGATGGCATCCTTACGCTCCATCAACGCCTTGGTGGCAGAGAGGCGCATCTGCTCTATGTGCTCGTTAATGGAGGCATCTTTCTCAATGAAGGTATCCGATGAAGGTACGTAGGCTTCAGGCTGGTAGTAGTCGTAGTAGGAGACAAAGTACTCTACGGAGTTGTGTGGGAAAAACTCCTTGAATTCGCCGTAAAGCTGTGCGGCTAGAGTTTTATTGTGCGCCATGATCATGGTTGGGCGCTGTACCTGGGCGATAACATTGGCAATGGTGAAGGTTTTGCCGGAGCCGGTTACCCCTAACAGCGTCTGGTGGGCCAGGCCATTTTCAATACCCTCGACCAATCGCCGGATTGCCTCCGGTTGATCGCCTGCAGGCTCGAATTGGCTCTCCACCTCAAACTGCTTGGACATGCTACAACTCCCAGGATAGTCGACCCAAAAGGGGGAGTATAACCAGGATTGCCGCTCAGCTCGACAACCCAACTACCCTGCTCCGAGCAAGTAAAACAGACGCCGAATCGCCACCACAGCCCCAGTGCCAAGCCCGGAGCAGAGCCGCTACCAGTCACAAAACGGGTGATGTAGCAGATTGACATTGTAATAGCGGGGATCGTCGGTCACCTCTGCGGTAACCCAGGGGGGCAATGGCAAGGCCTCGTGCTCATTGTCGAGCTCGACTTCCGCCACAATCAAACCCTCATTGTTCCCGTGAAATATATCGATCTCCCAGCAGTGCGAAGCGAGTGTAAGGGTATAACGGGTTTTCTCAATTTTGGGGCCGGTACAGAGCTGTTCCAACATGATTTCGGCATCAGCCAGAGGAATGGGATACTCGAACTCAGCCCGCACAGCACCTCGATTTTCCCCTTTAATGGTTAAATAGGCGTTCGCGCCTTTGATTCGAACCCGCACGGCTGTTTTTGTCGCCGTTGGGATATACCCCTGGCAAATCATTTCCCCATCGCCAAGCGCGCCCAACCGCTGGCTATCTACCAAAAATTTACGTTCAATTTCCAAAGCCATACGATCAGCTCCAAGCAGTGGGGAGTAAACATTACTGTTCAGCCAGGGATTGATAGATCTCGGCCGGCTTTTTGCGAAACAGCTTATCACCGAGCTTAAGCGCAGACTTTTTAAGGGTGGCCTGCTCCTTTTCAATCAGCGTTATCATTGCCCGATAAAGCGACTTTTCACCTTTTTTAGACAGGCTGCGATTCTGAGCTAGCCAATCGGTTAGCGTGGATAGGTCCTGATACTCACCTAATAGATCGGCCAACTGGGTTTGGCAATCGAGCCACGGTGGCAGTACAGCAGGATAGAGCGCCGCCAGATACTGCGCCTGATAAACAAAATCCTTTACCCGCTTGCGCCAGGCGTGCATCAACTTAACATCGTGCGAGTGCTTACATTGCCGGTAGAGATTACGGCTCAGTTGGTAACTTTCGCAGATGCCCAACACGGCATCGTTCTGCCGGGTAAAATTGAGCGGTAATGGCGTTAACAGGCAGAGGCTGAGTTGCTGTGCGGCCGCTGCCGGGATGGCCTGTGGACAACCCGTAAGCGACTGCTGTTGGCCCGACTTCTGTTGCAATAGCGCAGCCATCGCTTGCAGGCAGGATTCTTGGCAACTCTTTTTGCGGTGCTTTACCAGACGCGCGTGGGTCTCCCACAACGCCTGCTCATCCCGCAGATCGCACAGCGAGCGGTTGACATCGCGTAGCAGGCTGTTGGCCTGGTGAAAGGCCGACTCCCCCAAACCGGTGCGAACCAACCGCAACAGCGCCCGCAGGCGTTTAATGTTTTTCCTTGCCGAGTGGACTGCATCTGCCGGTGGCGTCGGGGACTGCAGCAGAGCTACCGTTTTGCGCAGTAGTTGCCGGTGGATGCGGCGCACAGAGAGCGCTACGGGTTCGTTTACCTGAAAAACCAATTTCATAGCGCCCGCTCCCTTACGTGAACATTAACGCTTATGTTGTAGCAACCAGCACTGATGTATTTTTTGGTTACGTTTAAAATCCGGATCGATAGACTGCTCGTGATAATCCACCACTTTATAAGCCTCCGCCAGCGTATTATCCAGCTTAAAAGAGCGCAAATTATTGGAAAATATCAACAGTCCGTCGGCCGTTAACAGCTCCATGCAGCGTTTGATTAGTGCCGGATGATCACGCTGAATATCCAATACACCCTGCATGCGCTTGGAGTTGGAAAAGGTGGGCGGATCCAACAAAATCAGATCAAACCCCTCCCGGCAACGTTGTAACCACTCGATACAATCGGCTTGTTCAAAACGGTGTTTGTTACTGCGCAAATTATTTTTGGCGAAGTTGCGTTTGGCCCACTCCAGGTAAGTATGCGACATATCGACACTGACCGTTTCGCGGGCACCGCCCAAAGCCGCCTGCACACTGGCCGTCGCGGTATAACAGAAGAGATTTAAAAACTTTTTATTGAGCGCCTGCTCGGCAATCAACTTGCGCACCGGGCGATGATCCAAAAACAGGCCTGTATCGAGGTAATCCCACAAGTTCACTTCCAGTTGT
The DNA here is from genome assembly GCF_033283405.1 of Halioxenophilus sp. WMMB6. NCBI lineage: Bacteria > Pseudomonadati > Pseudomonadota > Gammaproteobacteria > Alteromonadales > Alteromonadaceae > Halioxenophilus > Halioxenophilus sp. WMMB6. Next base: position 363,158 of record NZ_JAWMQR010000001.1, on the reverse strand, counting down.
GCATCGCCCTCCCGCATTACCAGCGTTCGATGGCTGGCCTGTTCGGCCCGCTCATATTGTTGCTTACCCTTGTTACGACGGCGCTGCTTGATACTGATTTTATCCAGGTCCGGTTGTAATACCTGCTTAACCGCCGCCACCAGGTCGTGAAACCGCTCCGCGGCCCGCTTCTCATCCACAGACTTAGGTGCCTGGTACTCCTGTATGTGTATATACTCGCCGTACAGATCCACAGCAGCGGAGTATTCAGGCATATCAGCATCGTAGAGTCGATAGCACTCAATATTATTAGCCTTCACCCATTTGCTTAACTGCTTGAGATTTTTTTGCAGTCGGTTCATTACCATCCGGGCACCCTCAGTCACCTTATAGGGATCGCTGGGTCTGGTCAGGATGGCTTCGGGGGGTGGAGCATTCACAAACTGCTCGGGCTGCACATTAAAGAGCAATAGCTCCGCCGGCAGGCTGCCATTAAAGAGTTTGTATTTTTTGTGGCTACGCAGACCCATGAATTTGCCCAGGTCGGGGTTGCCGGTAAACACACCGGCCTGCCAGCCAACAAACTCTTCACGCAGCGAGCGGCCAAGATCACTGTAGAGCGTGGTCAACGCCTGCACATCACCCAGACGTTCACCATAGGGCGGATTGGTGACAATCAGGCCGCAGCCTATATCGCGGTGAGTGGGTTTTTTGAATTCATTAACGGGCTTGGCAGAAACGCGCACGTAACCTGCAAGGCCCGCGTCTTCAATGTTGTGCTCGGCAGCATCTAATACTCCGCGGTGAATATCGTAACCGCGAATCTCCCCTATCTTATTTTTGTCTACCCGGGCAAACGCCTCTTCGCGCAGTTCCAGCCAGATATCATTTTGGTGGTTGAGCCAGCGTTCAAAGGCAAATGACGAGCGTTGTAAGCCCGGGGCTATGTCGGCCGCCATCAATGCGGCTTCAATCAGCAAAGTGCCAGAGCCACACATAGGGTCGAGCAGCGGTGCCCCCTGCTTGGCTAAAGCCGGCCACTCGCACCGATAGAGAATACCGGCTGCGAGGTTCTCTTTCAGCGGTGCCGCCCCCTGCTCCATTCGATAACCCCGGCGGTGCAGGCTCTCGCCACACAGATCGAGCAGTACTGTCAGCTGCCCTTTTGCCAGGCGCAGGCTGAGCGTGAGGTCGGGATTCTGTTTAGCTACGGAGGGACGCTCGCCAAAGCGGCTGCGAATACGGTCGACCAGGGCATCCTTCGCCTTAAGAGCACCAAATTGGGTATCACGCAGATATTTGTTGGTGCCCCGAAAATCGATCCAGAGGGAACCTGAGGGGTTGATGTGGTCCTCCCAGGGGATATCGGCCACTACCTCATAGAGCTGCTCCGCCGTAGTAACCGGCTTGACCGCCAGCGGCAGATAGACCTTATTGGCAATGCGGGACCAGAGACAAACGCGATAGCTCACCGCCAGGCTCGCCAAAAACCAGACGCCACCTACGGTTTCACGTTGAAACTCCCCACCCAGGCTAACAACCTCCTGTTGCAGTAGCGGTTCCAGCCCTTTAGGGCAGGTGGAAAAAAATTCATGCATATAAGTTCTTCTTTAAATTCAATTAGGGAATGAGATCGAAATCAAAAAAGTAGTGGATCGATTCATTATTAAAACTGCGGGATCTATTAGAATTAGCGTTCATAAACCGGCTCAACCCCCGCCCCGCGGCTATTAAGCACAAAACGTAAGGAAAAATATACTTTTACGTCATATTGTCGTCATCTTTTAGAAATATTCGATCGTTCAAACCACTTATCAATTTTGGTCTACTGACCTTCCGGCTCCTGAAGCAACCCCGTAATCATAGCGTTTTTAACTGCCGCTATGAGTACCTGGGCCAAAAAAGGGGTGCACGGTGCTGGTTAGCAAATATCATCGAAAAATACCAACAAAGAGGTACGCTAAACCATGAAACGTCAGAAGCGCAATCCATCTGAACGGGCTTTCAGCAAAGGATATATGGCTGGTTTTGAAGGGCGATCACGTAGCACATGCCCGCACGAAACCATTAAAACTCGGTTTGATTGGCTCAACGGCTGGCGTGAAGGACGCAAAGATCAATGGAACGGTTTTAACCGCTTCGCATCCACTCAAAAACTCACAAATTTCTAATCGGATACCTCTTTTAATCCATTTATCAGTCACTACGTAAGGCCTAAGATCCGGCCAATAGCTTTCCAAGCTACTAAACACCCGGTGTTTAGTCATTGACGGCTTCCAACGAAGCCTAGTGCGAAAAGCCGCATTGTCACAACCAGTGGCAATGCGGCTTGCCTCGCACAACCCCCTGCCTTATTACTTGCTCGGCTTTGCAATTAAATTCAGGGCAGTTAAACCCGGGGCGATAAAAACCACAGCATTCATATCTTTATTATTTGAAGACAAAACATCGAACCGTTTAACGATTCTGAAGGGCCCGATTTATTTCTGCAATTAAGCCTGGTCCCTGATAGATAAACCCGGTGTAGATTTGCACCAGGCTGGCGCCGGCCTCTAGCTTCTCAAGCGCATCGTCGGCCGAGAAGATGCCACCCACACCAATAATCGGCAAGGCATCGCCCAATACGGCATTTATTGTTTTGATAACCTGTGTCGATTTATCCCGCACCGGCAGGCCGGATAAGCCACCGGCTTCGCTACCAAATTCCAGCTGTTCAACAGAAGATTTATCCAAAGTGGTATTGGTGGCAATGATGGCATCCATTTTCTGCTCGGCGATGGTTTCGGCCACCTGTTTAATCTCTTCCTCAGACATGTCAGGCGCAATTTTTACAGCGATGGGCACCTGCCGTTGGTGTTCCTCGCTTAATGCCAGACGCTGCTCATGAATACCACGCAACAGGTTAGATAAAGTCTCACCGAATTGCAGATTGCGCAAACCGGGCGTATTGGGAGAGGAGATATTTACCGTAACGTAATCGGCATAGGGAAAAACCGCGCGCAAGGCGATTAAATAATCATCCAGAGCACTCTCTTCCGGGGTGACCTTGTTCTTACCAATATTGATACCGAGGACACCGGTGTATTTCCGCTGTTTTACCCGCTCAACAAGGTGCTCAACGCCCAGATTGTTAAACCCCATGCGATTGATAATTGCCTGTTTTTCCGGCAAGCGGAACAGCCGCGGCTGGTCATTACCTGGCTGCGCTAGCGGAGTCACGGTACCCACCTCAACAAAGCCAAAACCCAAGCAGCCCAGGGCATTGTAGTAATCGGCGTTTTTATCCAGGCCTGCTGCCAGGCCAACGGGGTTCGCGAAAGATAATCCCATCACTTCAACAGGGTTATCCACCACTTTCGGTGCAACGACTGGCAGAATTCCAAGGCGGTAGAGCGCTCCAATCCAATCGAGACTAAATTCGTGTGAGAGCTCTGGATCCAGGCGGAAGAGAAGATTTCGTATTAGCTGATACATAGATAACCTGACTGGCGGGGAAATGATCGGGGCATAGCGCCATCGCTAGCCGCGACTGTTGGCGGGCTCAATTCTACTCAAGCGGTTATTCTGATCAAAGTAAATCCGAAAATTTCCTCGTACACCCCAGTGATCCACCCAGGGCCGCAAGGCGGTGGCGGGAAACTGCACCCGCCGGCCGTCCAGAGCCCGAGCATTAACCACGGCACTGCCACGCCGGTAGAGTATAAGCAACTCCTCCCGGCTGATGGCGATGGAAACCTCAATAAAGTTGGACATAACAGTCTAAGAAGCCCTGCTCGATTCAATCCCCACGCTGGCTTGGCCACCAGTGCATTCGGTGGAGACATCACACAAATTGTCGCAGAAGCTGGTAGCCTGCGCTAAATCGAACAGTTCGCGCATGGCCACCGAAAACATGGCGAAGTCAGAGACACTACTGCTTTGCAACTCCAGCATCATGGTTGACCAGCGGTCGTACATCTCTTTGTGCTGCTGCATCCAACGGCTGTAGGTTTCGTCCAGGTCCATCGTCTCCGGTTTCAACCGCACGAACGAGACGGTAAGCGAACGGATCTGGGACTCCATATCATCCAGGAACGACTCCCGGGCCATGGCCTGCCAGTAGTTTTCCACCGAGACATCGGAAATCTGCCGGGCAAACCAATTCAGCCCTAAACGGTCGCTCAAAAAGAAGAAGATCTGAGCCACCTGACGCAGATCACCTTTGCTCTCCCGTGCCGCTTCGACAGCTCCCAATCCGGAGTAGAGGTGCGAAGGCAAGGCATTGGCGCCGGCATAAAGCGCCGAAAAGCCGAGCTCGATACTCTCCTGGTAGCGGCATTGCCAGGTCGCACGCTCTTCACCCTGTAAAACTTCCGGCATTATCTTGGCCAGCTCAGCTAATGAGCGATTGAAATGGGGTACCTCTGCCACCGGGTTCAACTGCGAGCGCCGGTTGCGCAAAAACCAGCGGGTGCCGCGTCTTACCCGCCGCACCAGCTTGTTCAACTCCTGCATCTGTAGCTCGGCGCCCTGTTTCAGATCCAACTGTTCAATTTCGGAACGAAAATCAGGCATCGAAAAGACATCCCGGGCTGTGACATAGGCGCGTGCGATATTGGTTGCCGGTGCGCCGGTGGTTTCAAACAGACGATGGTAAAAAGTAATACCACCATTGTTAACCATGTCATTGGCCAACTGAGTGGCAATAATCTCTTTGCGCAGAATGTGTTGTTGAATCTCTTTCAGGAAGTTCTTTTTCAACAGCGCAGGAAACGCGCTCTCAACCATTCGACAGATATAGGGGTCGGCAACAATGTCGTCCGCGGCAAACAACTCCTTAAGCATCACCTTCACGTAGGAGATCAACACCGACAGCTCCGGACGGGTCAGTCCCTTCTGGTGGCTGTGCCGCTCGAGCAGCCCCTCTTCGTCGGGCAGGAACTCCAGTTTACGTTTCAGACGGCCCTGGCTCTCCAGCTGCGCGATCAGCCGGCGGTATTCAGCAAACCGTTCCAGGCCGCTGTGATGAGCCAGGCTGATAGCTTGAGTTTGTTGATAATTGTTGGCCAGCACCAGCTCGGCAACCGACTCGGTCATATCAACCAGCAACTTGTTGCGCTGCTTGTCGGTCATATCGCCCTGGGCCACCAATTTATCGATCAAAATTTTGATATTGACCTCGTGGTCGGAACAGTCGACGCCGGCGGCGTTATCGATAAAGTCGGTATTACAGGCACCACCGTTTAGGCAGTACTCCACCCGGCCCAGCTGCGTCATCCCCAGGTTGCCACCCTCGCCGAACACACGGCAACGCAGCTCGTTACCATCGACACGCAGGGTATCGTTGGTTTTGTCACCAACGTCGCCGTTAATCTCCCTGGACGATTTTACGTAGGTGCCAATACCCCCGTTCCAGATCAGATCAACCGGCGACTTAAGCAGCCGGTTGATCAAATCGTTTGGTGCCAATCGGGGCTCTTCAATTTGGAAGCGCTCTTTCATCTCTGGCGTGATGACAATGCTCTTCAGGTCGCGAGAGAAGACACCGCCACCACCGGAGATGAGCTCGCGATTGTAGTCCTCCCAATTCAATTGCGGGTTTTGAAACAGCCGCTGACGCTCCGTAAAGCTGGCTGCGGCATCGGGGTTCGGGTCGATAAAAATGGAGAGGTGGTTAAAGGCAGCCACCAGACAGATGTGCTCCGACAGCAGCATGCCATTGCCGAAAACATCACCACTCATATCGCCAATGCCAACCACGGAAAAATCCTGCTGCTGAATATCGATACCCTGCTCACGGAAATGACGCTGCACGGAAACCCAGGCACCGCGGGCGGTAATACCCATGCCTTTATGGTCATATCCCTGGCTACCGCCAGAGGCAAAGGCATCGCCCAGCCAATGGCCGTACTCCAGCGAAATCCGGTTGGCGATATCGGAAAAGGTGGCCGTGCCCTTATCCGCCGCCACCACCAGATAGGGGTCGGCGCCATCATGGCGCACCACATCCTTTGGGGCCCGCGGCTGGCCATCGATGATGTTATCGGTAATATCGAGCAGCCCGCGAATAAAGATTTTGTAACACTCGATGGCTTCGGCCTGTAACCCTTTGCGGCCGCCCTCTTTCGGTGGCTGCTTAACCACGAAACCACCTTTGGCACCACTGGGCACGATCACCGCGTTTTTTACCTGCTGGGCTTTTACCAGGCCAAGCACCTCAGTACGGTAGTCCTGCAGGCGATCAGACCAACGCAAGCCACCCCGGGCCACGGCACCGCCACGCAGATGCACCCCCTCAATGCGGGGGGAGTAAACAAATATTTCGTAGAGTGGGCGCGGCTCGGGAATCTCTGGAATTTCTCTTGGGGCCAACTTAAAGGAGAGGTAAGCAAGCGGTTCGCCGTCTGCCCCCTTCTTGAAATAGTTGGTGCGCAAGGTGCCTTTGAGCAGATCGAGGTAGCGGCGGATGATCCGGTCATCATTAAGGTTATCGACATTTTCCAGGGCGTCGACAATCTTCTGTTGCAGTCGCTCAATGCGCTCCTTGTCGAGTTTGCTGAACTGATTAATCCGGGGTTCAAATTTCGCCTTAAACAGGGCAATCAGGTTGCGGGTGATATCCACATGTACGGCCAGGGTGTCGGCGATGTAGCTCTGGCCAAAATTGAACACCGTCTGCTTCATGTAACGTGCGTAGGAGCGCAATATCGCCACCTCCCGCCAGCTCAGCCGCGCACCCAATACCAGGCGATTAAAGGCATCGTTTTCCGCTTGCCCCTGCCAAATGGCTTTAAATGCCTCCTGAAAAACCCGCTTGGTGTTGGAGACATCGACATTGGCACTGCCATCAAACACCAGGTTAAAGTCGTGCAACCAGATAACCGGTGCGCCCTCCGGCTCGATGTCGTAAGGGTATTCACCCAGCACCCGCAAACCGAGATTCTCCAGAATCGGCACCACCGTGGAGAGGTGCAGCGGCGAGCCCGCATGGAAGACCTTAAAGCGGATTGCCTTGGGGTTGGAGCCCAATGGCTGATAGAAACTCATCGCCACCGGGTTGTCGATAGAGAGCGCCGAAACAGTGGCGATATCCGCTACCGCGGCGCGCGCGTCATAGGCCTCCCGATAGGCATCCGAGAAGGCATTTTGATAGCTTCGGTACTGCTTGGTACCCACCTCTTCCCCCAGCGCCTCCAACAAGCCGGAGAATAGATTTTCATCCCAGCCACGGGTTAGATCGATGGTTTTTTGCTCGATGGCGTGAACATCAAACTCAGGGCTGCCGCCTGGCTTTAAGCGAAACACCAAATGCGCACGCGCCAGAATCGACTCGGAGAAATAGGTATTAAATTCACACTCCTCTGCGTCGATTTCCGCCGCAATCAGGTTTTGGATTTGTAGGCGAATTTTGGTACTGAAGATATCGCGCGGTACAAATACCAGGCAATTAACGAACTTGCCATAGGGGTCTGCTCGCATAAACAGCCGCACCAGCGGCCGCTCGTTAATTTGTGCTACTGCGGTACTGAGCGTTAACACCTGCTCTTTGGAGAGCTGAAACATCTCATCGCGTGGTAAGGTGGCCAGTATGCGCAACAGGGTTTTGCCGTCGTAGCAATCGGGATCGATGGCCGTCTGCTCCATCACATATTTTACTTTGTCGCGAATCAATGGGATGTTGGCCACCTTATTTTCGTAGACGGCACTGGTATACAAGCCCAGAAAGCGGCACTCGCCGATCACTTCGCCCGTTTCACTGTATTTTTTTACCACCACATAATCGGAATAGGCGGAACGGTGAACGCGTGAGCGGCTATTGGATTTGGTAAAGGCTATGCAGTCGTCTGCGCGGTAGAAGACGGCCATTCCCTGGTTGAAATCAGCCTCGGCCAGAGGCGCCTTTTCGGCCTCTGAACGACGAAAAATACCACGCCGCCGGTCGGTCAACTCACGCAAAACCCGCTTCTTACTTTTGCCAGGTGCGGTTAACTCAAATTCACTGTAACCCAGAAATGTAAAGTGCCCCTGCCCCAGCCACTGCAAAAAAGCTTGCGATTCAGCCACCAGCTCAGCATTGGCAGCCGGATTGTTCTTGGCCAAGCTTAAATTTTGGCAGGCGGATTCGGCCTCGCTGCACATGGGTTGGTAATCGGCTACCACCGCACAGATATCCACCAGCACATCTTCCATCGCATTACGCAACTGCATCATTTCGCTACTGCTGGAGTGCAGGTTGATCTCAAAATAGATCAGTGCCTCGTTTTGCACATAATGGCCGATAGGCAATTCGGTGACCGCGGCATTGCGATCCAGTACTGAGACCAACGCACCATTAGCTGCACGCACCACCTGCAATACACGACTGTACAGAAAATGGACACGAATATTACGCCGGTTCAACTCCAAACGGATGGAATCAGTCAAAAACGGCATATCGCGAATGTGCACCTGAATAACCGTGTGGCTACACAACCAACCGTGCTCTTCCAAGTTGGGGTTATAGACAACTACCCGGTAATCACTCTCCTGGTAGCACTTCAGCCTTTGCCACCAGCCGGCGAGAAAACCGTAAATATCCTTATATTGGCGCCCCTGAATTTCATTTAATGGGAAGCGGTGAAAGTAGAGCTCGGTAAAATGACCGAACTCCTGCTGCTGACTTACAGCTTGTTCTTCTTTGATATTGACCCCTAGTCGCTCCAAAAACTGGCTTTCCGACTGGGTCATAACGGAATTGATTTCCACGATGGCCTCTCTCAAATCAGCTTGCTGGCCGATTTACATTTCTGCTTTGCAAGGTGCTTACTTTACCGATTTTATTCGCAGGCCGGTGGTGAAAACTCCAAGCTTGTCATCCGCCCTTAGATTCGGCATTTTTTTGTAGAATTATTTCCCTAAAGTTTAGTACATGTGTACCGTTTAGCCTGCCCTAACCGCGCCCTGGGTGGCTGTAAAACCGGGTTGTTTACCCACAATTTGCGACTCAGCAACCGCAGAAGTCGCAGCTTGCTTTTGTATTCAGCTTTGTCAGACTTAGGAACTTTCCATATGACCGCCAGTCTTCATGGAACAGCCAAGGCGCTACAGCTGCCTGGATACTTGAATTTTGGCCAAAAGCCCACACATGAACGGATGGTTTGCCCCCACCCACAACTGCATTAACAGGCCTGACGCACTAGCTTATGACGGATCAAAACGCCCTTCTCTCCCTAAAAAAATGGCTTAATCAGACAATTGTCGGCCAACCACATCTCATTGATCGTTTGTTGATCGCACTGCTGGCGGATGGCCACCTACTGGTGGAAGGGGCACCCGGCCTGGCAAAAACCAAAGCGATTAAAACCCTCTCAGAGGGGCTGGAAGCCAGTTTTCACCGCATACAATTTACCCCGGACTTATTGCCATCGGATGTAACCGGTACCGATATCTATCGTCCTGAAACCGGCGTTTTTGAGTTTCAATCCGGCCCGATTTTTCACAACCTGGTATTGGCCGATGAGATCAATCGGGCGCCGGCCAAGGTGCAATCCTCACTGTTGGAAGCCATGGCGGAACGCCAGGTCAGCATCGGCCGGTCAACCTACAAGCTGCCGGAGCTGTTTCTGGTGATGGCCACCCAAAACCCAGTTGAGCAGGAGGGAACCTACCCACTGCCGGAAGCCCAGCTCGACCGGTTTCTAATGCACGTCAACGTCGATTACCCCAACAGCGAGGCCGAACTGGCCATTTTACGGCTGGCCAGACGAGAGGCACAGAAGGAGCAAAACCAGCCGCCAGTGACCATCTCCCAGGAGCAGTTGCTGGCCGACCGGGATGCAATCTTGCATCTGCATCTGTCGGAAGCGGTGGAGAACTATATCGTCGCCCTCACCTGCGCCACCCGCAAGGCCGAAGCCATCAACGCCGAGCTGGCCCAATGGATTGAGTTTGGGGTCAGTCCGCGGGCCACGATTGCGCTTGAGCGCTGCGCCCGAGCCCACGCTTGGCTTGCCGAGCGCGATTACGTCAGCCCGGATGATGTCCAAGCTGTTATTCACGATGTCTTCCGGCATCGCCTGATTTTAAGTTTCGAGGCCGAGGCCAACGGCATCTCCGCCGACGATATTATCGATCGATTGCTCTCTTTGGTGGCAGTTGCCTAAAATGTCCCTGCGTTGGGTTAGTAAGGGAGAGACGATGAAACGCCAAGCTGCAGAAGTGAAATCGCTTTCGTCCCGCACCGGAGTGTCGGGTGTCCATGCCGAGCTCGAGGAGCTGCTGCTCACCCGTCTGACCGCCAGCCAATTGAACCTGCAATACGCCAAGCCCAGCCGCTCACTACTGGCAGGACCAATCCATACCCGCACCAAAGGCCGCGGTATGGAGTTCGAGGAGGTGCGCGTGTACCACCCCGGCGATGACATCCGCAGTATCGACTGGCGGGTAACTGCCCGCACCCAAGTAACGCACACCAAGCTCTTCCAGGAGGAGCGGGAAAAACCGGTTCTGGTGGTGGTCGACCAACGCTCCAATATGTTCTTTGGCAGCCAACGTTGTTTTAAATCGGTCTATGCAGCACACCTGGCCGCCGCCATTGGCTGGGCTGCTATTGGTCAGAACGATCGCATCGGCGCGCTGCTGTTTGCCGATGACACTCAACAGGATGTGCGCCCCAAACGCAGCAAGCACGCCCAACTGGCTTTGCTGCAAAAACTGGTGGAATTTAATCAGCGGCTGCATTCACCGCTACCCTCGGGCCGAAAAATCTCCATGGAGGAGATGCTCGCCGATGTGCGACGGGTAGCCAAACCGGGCACCAATATTTTCATCCTGAGCGACTTCTCCGACCTAAACCCCGAGTGCGAAAAACAGCTCTATCTATTGGCCCGCCACAACGATGTCAGCCTGTTCCACATTTTCGACACCCTGGAGCAACAGCTGCCCAACACTGCGCAACTGTCGGTCAGTAACGGCCATCAGCGCCTACAACTAAACCCTCAGGAGTTGGGCTTCCAGCAACGCTACCAAAATCTCTTTGACTCCCGCCTTGCGCGGCTGCAACAGATAGCCAACAGCTTCGCCGTGAATGTGGTTAATGCCTGTACCACCGAAGACCCTGAACGCCTGCTACTTGGCCTGTATGGCAAAGCCAAACGCTCCAACCGTTTTAAATCGGCCGCCAGGGCCAACCATCAAAGCAGCCGTTAACGCTATGCCCTCTGCACCATCATCCGCCCCCAGCCAGCCACCCATACCGGAGCTACGCGACATCGTGCTTCCGCCCGAGGTCAGTGGCTACTGGTTGGCTCCGGGTTGGCTGTTGCTGGCCCTGCTGGTAACCGCACTGTTAGTGAGCGTGGCCTATCTCGGTTACCGCCAGCGCCAACGCACCGCCTTCCGGCGCCAGGCCAAGACCGAGCTCACCACTTGGTTACAGCAACAACCGGTCAATAGCCCCATCACAGCCGAACAGCTGCTCTTTCTAAACAGCCTGCTTAAGCGGGTGGCGATGCGCACCGGGCGGGCCGGTGTAGCTGCCCTCTCCGGCAGCCGTTGGCATCAATTTCTGGACGCCTCAGCCAACAAAACCCTCTCCCAGGAGAGCCTGGCACTCTTGGCTGGCGGTCACTACCAAGCATCAGTCGATACCCAATTGAGCCTGGCCACACTGACCCGTGAGTGCCAGCGCTGGGTTGGCAAGCACCATATTGATCAACGAACCCAGCTACATGAGGGAGACAACTATGCTCTCCTTTGAGTGGCCCTGGGTATTTCTACTGATTCCCCTACCCCTGCTGGTTTGGCGTTGGCTGCCGGCGGCCAAGGATACCAACAGCGCTCTACTGGTCCCGTTCTTCACCCAAGTCCAGGCGCTCAGCGACAGCAACTCGCTCAAATCGGCTTCCCGCTGGAGTCACTGGCTGCTCCTGCTCTGCCTTTGGCTGACACTGTTGTGCAGCGCCGCCCGCCCAGAGTGGTTGGGAGAGCCCATCGAACTGCCCACCTCCGGCCGCGACCTGCTGCTGGCGGTAGACATATCCGGCAGTATGGATACCCGCGATATGATCGTCGCCGGCGAAAACCTGGATCGGCTTACCATCGTTAAATATGTGGTAGGAGAGTTTGTCCAACGTCGCCATCAGGATCGCTTAGGGCTGATTCTGTTCGGTACCAACGCCTACCTGCAGGCGCCTCTCACCTTCGACCGCGAGACGGTCAACACTCTGCTACAAGAGGCGCAACTTGGCTTTGCCGGCGAGAAAACCGCTATCGGCGAGGCCATCGGCCTGGGTATCAAACGCCTGCAGGATCGCCCCGAGTCCTCCCGGGTAATGATTCTGCTAACCGACGGCGCCAACACGGCCGGTGCCGTCGCGCCACTGCAGGCAGCGGAACTGGCCAAACTGGCCGGGGTGAAAATCTATACCATTGGTGTTGGCGCAGACGAGATAACCATGCGCAGCCTGCTCAACCCGCGCGGCCGGACCTTCAACCCCTCCCGCGACCTGGACGAAGACACCTTAATGAAGATCGCCGAACAGACCGGCGGCCGTTACTTTCGCGCACGTAACCCCAAGGAGCTGATCGAAATCTACTCGGTGCTGGACGAACTGGAGCCCATCGAACAGGCGGCAGAAACCTTTCGCCCCATTCGGGCTCTATTCTACTGGCCATTAACCGTAGCGCTGCTGGCCAGCATCCTACTGGCACTGAAAAAATTATCCGCCAGTTGGTGGCTGCGTGCCAGCAGCCAACAATCCGTCGTTAAAGATTCCGCCGCCGAATTATGAGCATTACCGATTTTCACTTTCTGCGTCCCGGCTGGCTGCTGTTACTGCTTCCGCTGGCGGCAATTCTGTTTGGGCTTCTGGCCAGTCAACGACTCGACAACCAGTGGCAAAAATGGGTCGACAGTCGTCTGCTCAGCCACCTGCTCGACAAACAGCAACAGAAAGCCAATCGTTGGCCACTCTGGGCGTTAGCCGCCGCCTGGCTGATTGCCACCCTGGCCACCGCCGGGCCCACCTGGGAAAAACTGCCGCAGCCGGTAATGAAAAAAGAGCAGTCGCTGGTGATTTTGTGGGATCTCTCGCCCTCCATGCTCGCCCGCGATCTTAAACCTGACCGCCTCACCCGGGCCCGTTACAAATTGATGGATCTGCTCAAGGCCAAACACGAAGGTGAAGCGGCGCTGGTAGTTTATGCCGGCGAAGCCTATGTGGTAACGCCGCTATCCGACGATATGGACACCATCATCGCCCAACTTCCTGCTCTCGAGCCGGGCCTGATGCCAGTGCGTGGCAGCAACACTGAAATGGCCGTCGAGACCGCCATCCGCCTGTTTAAAGATGCTTCGGTCTATGCCGGCGATATTCTACTGGTCACCGATGGTGTAGTACCGGAGGCCATCGATACCATAAGCAACGCCTTGGCCAGCACCCAACACACCCTCTCCGTGCTGGCAGTCGGTACAGAGACCGGTGCCCCCGTCCCCATCGGCGATGGCTTTGCCAAAGACAGCAGCGGCAAAGTAATTGTCGACCAGTTAAACATCGCCCAACTGCAGGGATTGGCCGAACGCAATGGCGGGAAATTTACTGTGCTGCGTTCCGATAACCTCGACGTTGAATACCTGTTGGCCGACCAGAATCGGGCACTGCTCGACAGCAGCCACTACAGCAATAACGACGACGAACAGCACCAGTTTGATATCTGGCAGGAACAGGGTCCCTACCTGGTGCTGTTGCTGTTACCCTTTGCCGCCCTGGCCTTTCGCCGCGGCTGGTTGTTAACCCCCCTGCTGGCAATTGGCCTGGCCACAGGCTACACCCCAACGGCCAGTGCGCTCGAATGGCAGGATCTTTGGCAAACCCATGATCAACGGGCCATGAACCTGCTTGAGCAGGGCAAGTCTGCCGAGGCCGCGCAGCTGTTTGACGACCCAGCCTGGGCGGCCAGTGCCCACTATAAAAATGGCGACTACGACCAGGCCGCCTCCCTATTTGACCCCGCCACCCCAGAGGGGCTCTACAACCAGGGCAATGCACTGGCCCAGGCCGGCCAACTGCAAGAAGCCTTAGCCGCCTACGACAAGGCACTGGCTGCCAACCCCAATTTTGAAGATGCCCAATACAACCGCGATGTGGTCGAAAAACGGCTTCAACAGCAACAAAACAGTCAGAGCCAGAAGCAGAATCAACAGAACGACTCCGATCAAAATCAGGAACAGTCGGATCAGCAGGATGGGCAGAGCAGTAATCAGGATCAGTCCCAGCAGTCTGAGCAGCAAGATGGCGACCAGCAACAGGCCGACAACGAACAGCAAAACGACAGTAGCTCCCAGCAGAGTGCCGACAATCAATCGCAACAAAATACCGAAAACAAAAGCGGCCGTGACGAACAACAATCGGCCGACCGGGACTCCAATAGCGAGCAAAACGGGGATCAAAACCAGGCCGACCAGATGGCCAGTGCTGATGAGTCGCAATCAGACGAAGAACAAAGTGACGCCGATAACAGCAACGCCAGCGCAGCCCTCGCCAACGACGACATGTCGGAGGAGCAGCGCCAGGCTCTGGAACAGTGGCTAAAACAGATACCAGACGATCCCTCCGGTCTGCTGCGCCGTAAATTTCAACACCAATATCGGCAGCGACGCCAGGAGTATCGCGCCGGCGAGTGGCATCTGCCCAGTAACAACGCCGCGTCGCGACTCTAAGCAAACGCGTGCAACCCGAACCCGCACTGAGATACCGCTAAGAACACAACCATGATTAGAAGCACCAGCCTAAATTTTCCCCAACAGCTGATACTGATGTTGATAGTCAGCCTCGCATTGGTGTTGATTAGCCAGGCCAGCCACGCCGACGAAGTGGTCGCTACCGTCGACCGCAACAATCTCACCGTCGAAGAGACACTCAATCTAAAAGTTCGCTACCAGGGCAACAATCAGGCGGCCACCCCCGAGCTGGAAGATCTGATGATCAACTTCGACATCATCTCCCAGAGCCGCAGTAATCAGTTTCGCAGCTTTAATGGCCAGGTGGAGTCTTGGGTGGAGTGGTCGTTTGTGATCGCACCGAAAAAAGAGGGAAAATTGCTGATCCCTTCGTTTAACCTGGACGGCAATTTCAGCACCCCAATAGAGGTCACAGTAACTAAAGCCAAACCACTAAATTTAGGGTCCGGCCAGACACGGGACATCTTTTTAGAGACCGAGCTCGACCACGAAAGCGCCTATGTACAGCAGCAGGTACTGCTCACCCTGCGGCTGAACACCTCAATTCCTGTCTCCAGCATTACACCGGAGGAGTTGAAGCTGCCTCAGGCTAAAATCGAAATGGTTTCGGAGCAGCGCTACAACCGCAATATCAACGGCAGAGACTACGCCGTGGTCGAACTGGTTTATGCCCTCTACCCGCAGGAATCCGGTAAATTAACCATTCCCAGCCTCACCTGGGAAGCCACCATTGGCAGCCGCTCCAACTCACTGTTTGATCTCTACTCCAGAAGCAGTATGCGGCGCCTACGCTCGGATGCAGAGACGATTAATATTCTGCCCAAACCAGACAGCTTCTCAGGTAACTCCTGGTTACCGGCAAAAAACTTGTCCATTACCGAGACCTGGAGTGATGGTTTTCCTGAGTTCGTACAGGGAGAACCCATCACCCGCAATATAATCGTCACCGCCGATGGCTTAACTGCCTCTCAACTGCCAGAGATGCCCGTTGATTATCCGGACAATATCAACCAGTACCCAGAACCAACCAAAGCCGATGAACAGAAGAGCAACCACGGCATAGTCACTCAGGCCACCCAGGCACAGGCGCTGTTGGTGACACAACCGGGCACCTATACCCTACCGGAAGTCTCCCTCACCTGGTGGGACACAGATAAAAACGAGCAGGCGGTGGTACGCCTGCCCGCCCGACAAATTACCGTTAAGGCGGCCGCAGGCGCTAATACCAACGCACCGCCGATAATTACCAAGCCGACCATCCCCCCGGTAATCGACCTGGCTGCTCCCGCTACCGCCGGCAACCAAAATAGTGGTTCATCTAATTGGCCATTGCTGTTAATCAGCAACCTGGTGACGGCCGTGGTCGTGGTGATACTTACCCTGCTCTGGCTAAAAATGACCGGGAAAGCTGCCACCCAACCACACTGGCAGGAAGCAGCGGAAGAACCGCCCCTGAAAAGTGTGCAAAAGCAGTTGCGAAAATATTGTCACCAACAACAAACGCAGCAGGTACACGCGACCTTATTGCTACTCTCACGCACACTCGACCCCAAATTACCTGCCACACTTGCCAATGTCAGCCGGCAGCTAACAGACAGCAGAGCCCAAGCAGCTATTGCCCAGCTTGACCGCAGTCTCTTCCATGGTGAAGTGGGTACCGCCATCGACTTTGCCAGCATCGCCAAAGCCTGCAGTGAATTGGGGGTAAAGCCCAGTAAGAAAAGCAGTACCCAGCTCGCGCCTCTTAACCCGGTGTAACCTCTTACAACCCCGCGTACAGATATACGCGGGAATTTACCCATTTAATCACTTTGCCAACGCCATCAAATGGCCAGGTCATGGCGATCGAACAACACCCAATGATACCGGTGCCATTGACATCGCTCGCCGGCAAATACCGTTAAAAATTGTTCACTTTTCCTACTGCCACCATTGACAGAGGCGACACTTTGCGAGCACGATTAGCGCTCTTTCAGCAGAGCGTTTGCTACCGCTGCTTCCACCCCATACGATCAATAATTGAGTAACTGTTATCCCAACAACACGCCGTCATGCAGTAGCGTGGGTTATTTAGTCGTTACTAGAATCAGGTTTTTAAAAGCAGGTATGTTTATTACATAACGTGTAATAAACCGTGTTATCAACAGACCAGATTGTACCCAAAGGCAAAAGCAAATCCCGAAAATGGAGAGCCAAAATGAGTGACTCAATTGTAGAACCCGAACTGCAGGAAGCCCTCGATAGAGCCAAGGAAGTTGCAGACAAAATTATTGAAAGCAGCAAAGGTGCAGCGGAACCGCTAAAAGAGATGCAAACCCTAAGCAGTGAAATCAGCGACATCTACAAAGATGTGAATTGGTTCCAGGTAAATACCAACCTGTTTAATCCCAAAAAGTGCCAGCCCCTTTACGAGGAGTTGTTCTCGTTACAAAAAGCCAATTTCGACACCCTGCTCAAAAAACAAGAGGCACTGTTTAAAGAGTTCACCAAAAGCGGCCAGGTTCTTATGCAAAGCAACAAAGATGTGAGCAAACCGCAAAGCACTGTTGCCAAAATCATCAACCAATCACTCGACAACTTCGATCTCTTTTCCAGCAAACTCAAGGAACAAAACAAAGAGCTGACAAAAATGCAGTCGACCTACTTTAAGTGGTGCAAAAAAACACTCTCGTCACTCTCCCAACCGCAAAGCTAACCGTTAAGGTTAGCCCCGCGCTACAACAAGGCGCGGGCAACCAAAACGGTTGTCCACGCCATTACCATCCAGGCCAGCAAAGGGTTCAATGCCCACTGCCAAAATTGCGCAACTGGCACATAACCCACTCCGTGCACAAAGCCAACACTAATCCCCCAAAACACCATGGCCAGCAAGCCATGGTTAATAGCGCCAGCTTCCGCTGACAACAGCCAGGGTGCCACCAAAACAACCAGGGATAACCCTGCAGCCAAAAACAGCGACACCAATCGGCAGGTACCATAATTAAGTTGCGCTATTTTATACCAGGGCACAGGTTCACTCTTCAGCATCTCGGTCGAAGTTTTCATTCACTTCCAACCAGAGTGCATTAATAATTCCGAATGAACACGCCAGTAACACGCCAAGTATCCAGGCGAAATACCACATAGCTACACCTCCTCAGATTAGTAAGTCGAGTAAGGATTCTCTTCAATATGTTGCTGAGTTACCCGGCCGCGCATCTTCCAATAACCCCAGGCGGTATAACTCAATACGATGGGTACAAAAATCACAGCCACCCCAAACATGATGGTTAAGGTCTTTTCACTGGAGGTTACATCCCAGAGCGTTAAGCTGTGATTGATATTGCTACTGGACGGCAGTACAAATGGAAACAGGCTACCCGCCGCGGTGAAAATAACCGCCGCGATGGCCAGCGAGCTGGTAACAAAACCAACACCAGGCCGGTTAACTCTGGCCAGCAGCCAAGTCGCCAGCAACATAACGACAGCCACCACCGGCACCGCTTGCAACAGGGGGAAAAGCCGGTAATTGGCAAGCCAACCGCCATTGCCAATCGCCACGGTTTTATCCAATGGCGTGGAAGCTAAATGATGAGGCGGGATTGCGGTAATCGACAACCCCGGCAGAAAAGCAACCCAAATACCCGCCAGAACAAAGAGCACTGCACACAACAGTGACAACCACATAACCGCCGTACGCGCGCGCGCCTGCATCGCGCCCTCGGTGCGCAGTTGAAGATAGATACCGCCATGGGACATCAGCAGGGTTACGCTTACCAAGCCACACAGTAGCGCAAAGGGTGTTAGCAGTTGCCAGAATGTGCCCTCGTAAAAAGGGAGCAATTGCTCGTCAAAATGGAAGGGTACACCTAATAAGAGATTGCCAAATGCCACGCCAAACACCAGCGACGGCACCAGACTGGCAGTGGTTAATACCCAGTCCCAGTTGTTGCGCCAACGGGCACTCTCTATTTTGGAGCGATACTCAAAGCCAACCGGCCGAAAAAAGAGCGCAAACAGTACCAACAACAGCGCCCAATAGAGGCCACTAAACGCCACCGCATAAACCACCGGCCAGGCGGCGAATATCGCCCCACCTGCGGTGATAAACCAGACCTGGTTGCCATCCCAATGGGGCCCGACAGTGTTTAACACCACCCGCCGTTCGTTGTCGGTGCGGCCCACCCAGCGCAGCAGAGATAAGACGCCAAAATCGAAGCCATCGGCAATGGCAAAGCCGATTAGCAACACGCCAATGAGCAACCACCAGATCAACTTTAAAAGTTCATAATCCATAACAGCTCCTCCCCTCCTCTAACCGGCAACCAACGGGTTGGCTTCAGGTTGTTCGTGGCAGTATCGACCGGTACCCAAACTGCTGGGGCCTTTGCGGGCGAAACGAAACATCAGGTACAGCTCGACGACTAACAGTACCGAGTAGAAGCCGATAAAGGCGCCCAGACTCAACCAAAGATCACCCACCGAGCGGGTAGAGACAGAGAGATAGGTCGGCAGAATTTCACCAATCGACCAGGGTTGCCGACCAAACTCGGCCACAAACCAACCCATCTCACAGGCTATCCACGGTGCCGGCAGGCAGATAATCAACGCTTTCAATAACCAGGTCTTCTTTTCCACCACATGCAAAGTGGCATAAATAAAAGAGAGGCCAATCAATACCAGCATCAGCACACCCAAACCAACCATTATCCGGAAGGTGAGGAACATAGGCGCAACCCTGGGAATGGTGTCTGCCACCGCCATAGCCACCTGCTCATCCGTGGCATCGACAATATTCTCTGTGTAGCGTTTTAACAGTAGGCCATAACCCAGGTCGGCCTTAACGGCTGCAAACGCCTGCTTGGTCGCCTCACTGTCATCACCACTACGCAGCG
Organism: Halioxenophilus sp. WMMB6; assembly: GCF_033283405.1. NCBI lineage: Bacteria > Pseudomonadati > Pseudomonadota > Gammaproteobacteria > Alteromonadales > Alteromonadaceae > Halioxenophilus > Halioxenophilus sp. WMMB6. The sequence continues at coordinate 343,607 of NZ_JAWMQR010000001.1, read as the reverse complement.
CTTGCAGCTGCCCATAGGCAACCATGCCGTTGCGAATACGCTCTTCATGCAGTGTTTTAAGATCTTTGATGCCCACCACCGCTTCATCGATGGAGCGGGTGGCAATCAGACCCAATGCGAAAGGCACTTTAATGGCGTAGTCGGTGGTCATTGTCTCTTCATTGGGCCAACCGATAACCGTAAACGGGGCCGGCGGTGGCTGAGTCTCCCACTCGGCTTCAATGACCGCCAGTTTGGTTTTTTGCACATCGCCCAGCTCGTAGCCAGACTCATCACCCAATACAATCACCGACAAAATTGAGGCCATGCCAAAACTGGCGGCGATGGCAAACGAACGACGGGCAAAGGGAAGATCGCGTTTTTTCAGCAGGTAGTAACCGGAAATGGCCAGCACAAACATGGCACCGGTGACATAGCCGGCAGAGACGGTGTGGACAAATTTAACCTGGGCCACCGGGTTAAAGATCAGATCACTAAAACTGGTCATCTCCATGCGCAGTGTTTGATAGTTAAATTCGGCCCCCACCGGGTTCTGCATCCAACCGTTGGCAATGAGAATCCAAAGTGCCGATAAATTCGAGCCAATGGCCACCAGCCAAGTGACCATTAAGTGCTGCACCTTGGTAAGCCGATCCCAGCCAAAAAAGAAGAGGCCAATAAAGGTCGACTCCAGGAAGAAGGCCATCAACCCTTCAATGGCCAGCGGCGCACCAAAAACGTCGCCAACATAGTGTGAGTAGTAGGCCCAGTTTGTGCCGAACTGAAACTCCATGGTTAAACCCGTGGTAACCCCCAGCGCGAAATTAATACCAAACAACTTGCCCCAGAACTTAACCATATCCTTGTAGATGACATTACCGGTCATCACATAGACGGACTCCATAATGGCCAGAATAAAGGCCAAGCCGAGCGTCAACGGCACAAACAGAAAATGGTAAAAGGCGGTGATGGCAAATTGCAGCCGCGATAAATTCACCAGCGTGTCATCAAACATCAAACACTCCTAATTGCAGAAGCAGGAACAACTAATAACACCCAATCCATCCAGCCATTGCTCACAAGCCCAATTGCTCACTCACACGGCTGCCGGGTTGGCTAACATCGACAGGGTCGGAAAAGTAGAGCTTACCAATCAGCACAATAGCCACGGTTTTAATCACCAGGATAAGAGCGACTTCTTTAACCAATGGGTGGTGATACCAGAGCTGACGCGACACGCTATTCTCCTCATCCAATACACAAGCGCCAAAATCTGGCAGACAATTGCCTGAGCCCGCATGATGGTGTCTCATCGGTTGCCTCAAGCGGGCTGGCAGCCAGTGCCAAATTTGGGCTTTTACTAAATTAGCAATTTTCGAAATGCAATAAACCGACCACGCCGCGGGCGTTGACCTGTGACCAGCAAATAGCGCTACCAAGCCGCCAATACCGCACTCTTTGCGGCATCGCTTATGGACGTGCTAACCGTTCATCAGGCGCAGCCAATTGCTTTGCCTATGACAAATATGACACCCTATGCCACTGATGACATAGGTACCGCCAACCATGGCAGCCACCTTGCTTACCCAGAGCGGCATATTATCGGTCGCACAAAGGCCATCCAGGAGAGCCAACCAGGCGACGCAATGCTCACTCTAAGCCAAACAGAATTGCAGAACCGCCTCAACACCAGCGAAGAGGCGGCCCTGGTAATCAATAACAACTACCAGATTATTGCCACCAACAGTGTTTTTCAGGCTCGATTTCCCAGCGCTGACCCAAACCGACTCTGCCACCAGGCCTCCCACGGCTACGCCGAGCCCTGCCACCTCTCTGGCGAGAGCTGCCCGCTGAAGATGGCCCAAGAGCGGCAGAGCCCACAACGGGTGCTCCATGTTCACCATAGCGTCGAGGGTGCCGAACATGTCGACATCCGTCTGGAGCCTTTGTGGGTGGAGGGGTTGGGCGCCGTCTACCTGGAGACGCAGCAGGTCGTGAATCAATCGGGCAACAGCCGTTATCGCCTGCTCGGTTACAGCCAGATATTCACCCAAACACTGGAACTGCTACAGCGGGCAGCCCCCAACGACATCAGCGTGTTGATCACCGGGGAGTCAGGCACAGGTAAGGAGTTGGCGGCACGCTATCTGCACTTCAACAGTTTGCGCAAGCGGCAGCAATTTGTGGTGGTTGAGTGTTCCGGCCTAACCGAATCGCTGTTTGAGAGCGAACTCTTTGGCCATGAGAAGGGGGCTTTTACCGGCGCCAATCAAGCCAAACCAGGCCTGGTGGAGGCGGCCGATGGCGGCACACTTTTCCTCGATGAGATTGGCGATGTACCGCTGCCGCTACAGGTAAAGTTGCTGCGCTTGATTGAGACCGGCAGTTACCGTCGGGTGGGTTCAGTCACAGAACGGGCTGCAAACTTCCGCCTGATCAGCGCCACCCATCAGAACCTGGAAGCGTTAGTCGCTCAAGGATTGTTTCGCCAGGACCTCTACTACCGGATCAACAGCTTTCCGGTGCAACTACCGCCACTGCGCGAGCGCGTCGAGGATATCCCGCTCATCGCCGAATCCTACCTCAGCCAGTGGCAGCACGGCGCTAAAACGCTGTCGGCGGCGGCACTGCGCTATCTGAAGTCGCTCGACTACCCGGGCAATATTCGCGAATTGAAAAACCGCCTGGCGCGAGCCGCCATTTTGTGTGATGGCGAAGTGGTAACCCCCGAACAGCTGCAACCGCCCGCCGGTATCGATGGCAAAGGCCGCGAACTGCCCGAACTGGAGCGTACCAACGGAGAACAAACCAGTCGTACCGAGCCCGGCTGGCCAGAGACTCTACTGACTCTGGCCGAAGCAGAAAAACTCTATCTACGGTATGCGGTGGCTCACCATCGCGGCGACAACCGCTCCCTGGCCAAACTACTGGGTGTCAGCGAGCGGACCCTCTATCGCAAACTCAATGATTTATAAGTGGCCGGAAGGTAACTAACGGGGCGTTAACTGCCAAACCGCCTCTTCAGCGGGGCAAAGGCCTTTTAAGCCGCCCTCAACAGCCACCCGCTCCACCAGTTCGATGGCGTAATGCGACTCATAGAGGCCGCGCACCATCGCTTCCGATACTGCAAAGGGCGGCCCGGGTTGCAGGGACTGATCATACTCCATGGTGACAATCAGCTGTGGCGCCGACTGGCTTAACGCCAAGAGCTGTTGGGCGTAATCGCCGCGCATGCTCTGGGGCAGAGCCACCAGCGCGGCCCGATCGTAGATGGCATCAACCGCCGCCAGCTGTTCAGCCTTAAGCGCAAACAGGTCACCGACAAACACCGTGAGTGCACCAGCCTGATACCGGCGCAGAGCCCCCTCCGCGCTGACGACTGGCGAAAGCTTCAGCTCGGCGAACAACTCCTTCACCGCCGCTTCCGACAACTCCACACCGGTGACCCGGCAACCTTGGGCCAGCAACCAGTGCAGATCCAAACTTTTGCCACACAGAGGCGTCAAAACGTGGCTATTGGCGGCTAATGCGAGCCGACTAAAATGTTTAATCAACAAGGGGTGTGGCGCTGCCATATGAAAACCGATTTCACGTTTCGCCCATCGATCAAACCAAAATTGCTGTTCCACCCTTCACCTCATCGATCACAATCTGCTAAAAAGAGTCTCGGTATGTAACACAAACCGTGCACGAGCCACAAATGTCTTTCACACCTGATACGCCCACCGACGAAGCAGCCAGTTGTGCCACATCAGCACAGGACGCCTGGCTCGATCAATGGCAGGCAATTACACAAACCCACTTCGCTGAGGCCAGGTCACGTACCGACCAGGTCTATAAAACCCACTTTGCTTCGGCTAAAGCCGTGGCACTACGCCATTGGCAAAACCGTGCCGACATTCCCAAAGATCTGCTCAATCTGCCGCGCAGCGTGTGGCGCCTGGCACAACGGGCCTTGTGGCGGGGCCACCGGCAAGCGAACCCCAAAGTGCCCACCGGTAAAGAGCTGGCACTACTGGCAATAATTGCCGAAGAGCTGTTAGCGCTCTCCCAATTACAGACGAAGTATCAACACCATTTAAGTTTACACCCGGACTTGAGCAGCGCCTTATTTGAAGAGTTGGAAGGCGAGTTGGGCCAGCTGTCAGCGGAACAGGCCCAGCACAACCTGCAGTTGGCCGTGGAGCGTCTACGCCTCAGCCAGGAGGGGAGCCGCGATCTGTTGATGTTTGTCTCTATTGGTTTGCTTGGCCGTGGTCTGGCCGACAAGATTACCTTTGGCAGTGCCGCCGCTACCGGCTCGGCACTGGCCAGTTCGGTTTACATCAGCCAGCAATCGCTGTTGGGTGGCTTGTGGGCCGGTTGGTTTGGCGCCCCCGCCTGGGTGGGTATGACCGGTGCCGTAGGTGGTTTTGGCCTGGTGTTGTTAGCCACCCCACTCATCTCCCCGCTGACGGAGCTTGGTGTAAACCGCCTGCGTGCCAAGCGGCTGCTGGCGCGCATAGTCGAGCGTACCGAAGCCGAGTTAAACCAACCGCGGCTCGACCTGGCCAGCACTGCCGGCCAACTGGCCACCTACCTGCAGCTGCTGCCGGACCTGCTCCAGGTGTTAAAACAGCTACGCTAACAGCTACATTAACCCGCCCACTCTTGCAATTCCCCCACTAACTTTGCAGCTCACGCAATACCAACGCCGGCGGTACCACCACCACTCGGCGGCAGGCCAATGCCCCCAGCAAACCGATAAAGAGCGTGGCCAACAGTGGCCCAGCAATCCACATTTGCCAATGGAAGGAGCCTTGCAATTCAAATACAAAAACGCGCAGCGACCAGAGAATCGACTCAGTGCCAATCACTGCCATTAACCCGGCCAGGAAGCCCAGCAGGGAGAACTCCAACCAAAGGCTGCCAACAAGCTTGCGACGGGAGCTGCCCAGAGCGCGGATAATACTGGTCTCGTGCAGGCGCGCCTGCATACTGGCGTTAACCGCAGCCACCAGTACCAGCACCCCGCCCATCAATACCACCCACAATACCAGCCCTACCCCCTGGCTAACCTGATCCACAATCGACTTGATGCGCTCGATAATACGGTCCACCTCGATCACCACAATGGTGGGGTAATCGCGAATCAACTCAGTGATAAACTGCTTATCACTGGTGGGGATGGTGGCGCTGGTCATATAGGTGGGCGAGTAGTTTTCCAGCGCCCCGGGCGAAAAGAGAAAATAGAAGTTGGGGGTCATGGCGTTCCAGTCGACACTGCGAATACTCGCCACCGTGGCGCTAAGCTCCAACCCGCCCAGACTGAACTGCAGCTTATCGCCGACCGACAAGCCCAGCTCACCGGCGGTAAACTCCTCCACCGAAACACCATAGCCCTCACCCTGCCATTCGGGCCACCACTGACCCGCTTCTATGCGATTGTCAGCCGGCAACTCGGCCGTCCAGCTGAGGTTGAGCTCACGCCGTAGGGTATTGGACTTGCCGCGATCCTCCTCCTGATAGTGGTGGTCGTTGTGCGCCACTAACCGGCCCAGCACCATCGGGTAGAGTGGCGAGATAAAATAGTGATCGGCCTCAAAGCGTGACTTGATGGCACTACTCTCATTGGCCGACATATTCAAAATAAAGTGGTTGGGGGCATCGTCCGGCAGTTGCAGCCGCCACTCATCAATCAGGCTGGTGCGCACCAGGTAGAGCACTTGCAGCAGCATAATGGCGGTGGCGAACACCACCAGCTGCGTTAAACTGTGCTGACCGTTGCGCAACAGGTTAGCAATGGCCAGGCGCCAGATACTTCCGGCCCGAGACCCCAGCTGGCGTGAGCTTTTTAACAGCACAAAGCCCAGCAGCGCCGCCAACAGAGTGACGGCAAAGAGGCCCGCCATCACCGTCAGGGTCAGCTTCAGATCCAAACTGTAGACGCCAATCAACACCATAATCGCCAGCACACCCAGGCCGCCTCGCAACCAGGGGTTGGCTGCAGCCAGCTCGACATCGCTGCGCAGAATACGAATGGGCGGCAGGTTTGGCAGTGGCCATATGGGTGGCAACGCAAAACAGAGCAGGCAGACAAGACCGGCAAAAAAGCCAATCACATAGGGTTGCAGCGAGGCACCCACCAAGGTGACGTTAAACAGCGCGCCAATACTCTGGGCAATAAAGCGATGCAATACCTCCCCTGCCGCCAAGCCCAGCAACGTGGCCAATACACCCAGACACAACAGCTGGCCAAAGTAGAGAAAGCGCACCTGGCCGCTCGGCGAGCCGAGGCTCTTGAACAGTGCCACCGCATCCTGGTTCACCCGGGCAAACTGTTGGGAGGCCATGGCGATGGCGACTCCGGCCAGTAGCACGCCAATCATGGCGGCCAGCATCAGGAAACTTTTGCCACGGTTAAGAGCTCCACCCAGGCGCCGCTCAGACTCCTCCACAGTGCGCCACCGGTAGTGCTCGCCAAGTTCTGGCTCCAGCCACTCCTTAAAGCGTTCGAGGTTATCCTCCTCACCGGCCAGCAACCAGAGATAGGAGATACGACTACCGGGCTGGATAACCCCGGTGGCGGGTACGTCGGCGATATTCATCAGCACCCGCGGCCCAGTCATGGAGATACCCCGGTTGCCATCGGGCTCGTACATCAACACCTGCTTAATGGTAAAACTCTGCTCACCGATCCAGAGGCTATCGCCCAAGGCTAACCCCATCATCGGCAGCAAGCTCGACTCCACCCACACCTCGCCGGGTGCAGGAATTGCCGTAGTAACCTGCATCTGTGCCGCTGTGGCAAAGGGAATTTGACTGACTTCCAGCTGTCCGCGCAGTGGATAGCCCTCGGCCACTGCTTTTACCGAGGCCAGAGTCATCTCCTCCCCGGCAAAAACCATAGAGCCAAACTCGATGATCCGGCTCTGCTGCAGGTCGAATTGATTGGCCTGAGTGAACCAGTGGTCTGGCATAGGGAAACGGCTGCTTACCTGGCGGTCTGCGGCCAGATAGGCGTGACTCTGCTGCTTTAGCGAGTGGTCCATGCGATCGGCGAAAACCGCAATGGCCGTTACCACCGCTACCGCCAACACCACACTCACCGCCAGAATGGTTAACTCGCCACCGCGCAGGTTGCGCCACAGCAGGCGAACCGACAACAACCAGGGTTGCCTCATTGCGTACCCTCAGCCACTACCGCCACCGGGCTCAGCTGTACGTCAGCAATAATTCGACCGGCCTCCAGGGTAATTTGTCGATCACAGCGGTCGGCCAGGCGCTGCTCGTGGGTAACCAATACCAGAGTGGTCCCCTGCTGTTGGTTGAGCTCAAACAGCAGTTCAATGATATTGGCGCCGGTTTTACTGTCGAGATTGCCGGTAGGCTCGTCGGCAAAGAGGATCTGCGGCTCACTGGCGAAGGCTCGGGCAATAGCCACCCGCTGCTGTTCGCCACCGGAGAGTTGTTTCGGATAGTGCTCGAGCCGATGCTCGAGCCCGACCCGTTGCAGGTAGTCCCAGGCGCGCGCTTCGGGGTCGGCCCGGCCGTGCAGTTCCAACGGCAGCATTACGTTCTCTAAACTGGTAAGGCTTGGCAAAAGCTGAAACGACTGAAAGACAAAGCCAATGCGCTCGGCCCGCACCGCCGCCCGGCCATCTTCATCCAGAGCGGTGATATCTTGGCCGGCCAGATAAACTTGGCCGGTAGTGGGCACATCCAAGCCAGCCAGTAAGGCCAACAGGGTTGATTTCCCGGAGCCGGAAGCGCCAATAATGGCGACACTGGTTCCCTGAGTGATGGTGAAGACGATATCAGAGAGAATGGTGAGTTCATTGCCCGCCAGCGCCACCCGCTTGGCCAAATTGCTAACCTCAATAATGTGCAAACGACGCTCCTTCTAAAATCGAACAATATTGCCCTGGAATCGGATCATTATTCCGAGCTTCCTTAGGGGACGCAAACAGCAATACGTTCCTTACCCTCCCTGGTATGCCCTGGGAACTTTGCCCCTGGTTATGGGCTCAATGAGCAGTCGCACAGAGCTAACAATGAAACCCAATTGTCCAACAGACGTTATGAAATCAGCTTGCCACCAGCAGACCCGCCAACACCCCTTGCTCTGCCTATTAATAGTCATAGCGTTGTTTGCCAGCGGTGTCGCCCAGGCCAACGACGAAACCTGGCTGGTATTGGGTGACAGCCTTAGTGCTGGCTATGGGATTAACGTGAATAAGGGCTGGGTAGCGCTGCTGTCGTCACGCCTCCAGAAACAGGGCAAGGCCATTCGCGTCATCAACGGCAGTGTTAGCGGCAATACCACTGGCGATGGTTTGGCCCGCCTGCCACAACTACTGGCAACCTATACACCTACGCTGGTGATTATCGAGTTGGGGGGTAACGATGGCTTACGCGGACACCCACTGAAAATCATGCGCAACAATTTGCAGCAGATTATCGACCTGTCCCGCCAGCACGGAGCAGAAGTGTTTCTGGTCGGCATTGAAATACCGCCCAACTACGGCGAGCGCTATACACAGATGTTCCGGCAAACGTTTCAACAAGTAGCCGCCAGCCGCGAAGTCAGCTATTTGCCGTTTCTGTTGGACGGTATCGCCATCACTCCGGAGATGATGCAGGACGATGGCATTCACCCCACCACTGAAGCTCAGCCGATGATTCTGGATAACCTCTGGCCCCATTTAAACCCGTGGCTGCAGTAATGCGAACGGCTATAAAGTTTGGTGACACCCTAAGAGAGCAATGTGAAATTTTGATAAAACCAACAACGGCCGCCGTTCCAGCAAGCAGGCTCCTTTAGAAAAAAAGATGGAAAATTAAAGCGGGTAAAAAAACGGCGTTAGAAAAACAGACTGACGGGGCCCGCTAGTGATTTATAGATAATGAACTGAAAGATAGGCGCGCTAACAGAATACTCAACAGCGAATGACAGCGGCTGATAATTAGGTAAAAGCGCAGAAGAAAAACAACAAAAAAGAGGCTGCCCTACACGGCGTTGGCCACACTGTACATCTCTTTGGCACTGATACAGGAGACTTCAGAGTAACAACGGTGTTCCAGCGCCCAAGCCAAAGTCGCTTTCCAGCGTTCGGCTTTTTCGTGATCGCTGCTGAAAGCCCACAGGTCAATAACCAGGGGTTTCGGCGGTTGATTACCTGAACAACCCGTTTCAATCCACTTCCGTTTTAACGCCAGATAAACCTTGTTCCACACCAGCGGATTAGGACAAATCTCTTGCATTTTCTCCCCCGATAAACCAACAGCAAAGCACCGTTGAAATTTAATTGGCGGAGATATTAGCCCCGAAGCAGGCTCTTGTGAACTAAAAATATTACGAAAATATGTCGAAATAATGACCAAAATCAAACAGCATATTGCAGTTAGATTTCAATTAATCCAATAAACTCAAAGCACTAGAGGATTATTAACTAAAGCACTTTAAATAGTCGTTCGTTGAAGAGTTTTAATGAATTTTTTAAGTCGAAAATATTAACTATCTCGCTTGTATATACTACTGAATACCAATAAATAGACAGCGTATAACGAATGCCTAGCCGCCACTTTTAAGCAACAGATTACGCACTGTTTTTGCGTAGCGTTGCAGTTGGCTGGTGTTCTCCGGGCCCATTCGAATCAACTGTTTTTCCAAGGCTGTAAGCTCCTCTAACTCTGGCTCCGCGAAGGTGTAGAGCACGGACGTTGAATTCAGCTCAATGGGGCCGACAAAGATCGGCGCGTTGATTACCTCATCAAGCAAGGTAATTAAACATTTATCAAAATCCTTGGCGGGATAACCCAAAAAGCCAAATGACTCTTCCAGCAGTGGGCGGAAACGGTGGAACCCTGCCACCAATGCTTCTGGTTTCAAATTTATTAGTGTCGCGACTATCGGTTGAAAGCGCTGGTAGCCCTTTTCATCCAGGTAGATATGACCATTGCGCGTGGTAACCGGAAAGGCACCGGCGGGTTGTTGGAAGGAGAGAATGCCGCCGATCAAACTGCCGCGGGAGGCGCCACTGATCACCGTTACCCAGCGCTCTATTAAGTTATCGGCCTGCCACAACAGGCGATAATTAACGTTCTCCGACAGCGGTACAAAATAATCTCTGACCACGGCGTCGCTTTCAGCCAGTGCCGGTAACGGCTCTGGCTTGGTCACCGGTGGTGACGATTGCGCAGTGGTCTCGGGAGTGGATTCAGGTTCGGCGGCGGGCTCTGGAATGGAGGGCACCCGGCTAAAATCGATTGCCGGGTTTGGCGCCGGTGCCGACTCCAGTGCACTGGCGGGAACAGGCGTAACCGAAGCCAGAGGTTCTTCTTTGGGCTGGAGATACCACCAACCGGCAACGATCACAATACCGATAACGATACCTACCCCTGCCCAGATCAGCGTCGCGTTACCACTCTTTTCATAAACGTCGCCAATGCGTTCGGACATAATCTCTTCCCTTAAAAATGCAATTTTTACGCTACGTTTGCCGGCCACAGATGGCGTACCAATAGTTGCACTGACTGCTGACCACGGTATTCGTTCACTTCCAGTTGATAAACCATGTGTACCCGCTCCACCCCGGCATTGGGCCACTGATCGGTATCGACATTAAAGGCGATGGCATCGATCAAGGGTTGCCCTCCGGTTACCGGCGCAACCACCATTTTCAGATGCTTGCCGCTCACCAGGCGCGACTGCACCAGTTGAAACTCACCATCAAACAGGGGCTCGGGAAAGGCCTGCCCCCAGGGACCCGCATTGCGAATGGCCTCCGCCAGGGGCAGGTTAAACTCCTCCCCCAGCAACTCACCATCCGACCAGATCGCCTCGCTTAAATCGTCCGCGGATAACAGCTCCCGTACCGTCTGATCAAACGCCTTGGCAAATTGTGGAAACTTGGCCTTACTGATACTCAAGCCGGCAGCCATGGCGTGGCCACCAAATTTGCTGATCAGGCCGGGGTGACTTGAGGCCACCCTGTCCAGGGCATCGCGAATGTGTAAACCGGGAATGGAACGGGCAGAACCTTTTATCTCATTGCCGGCATCGCTATCGGCAAAGGCGATTACCGGCCGGTGAAAGCGCTCTTTAATACGCGAGGCAAGAATACCCACCACGCCCTGGTGCCATTGAGGCTGATAGAGGCACAAGCCCCAGGGCGTCGATTCCACCTCACCCAAATTGATATCCGCCAGGCTCGCCAGCGCCTCCTTCTGCATGCTCGCCTCGATGGCGCGCCGATCCTGATTGAGGTCGTTGAGCTCCCCGGCAAGCTCGCGCGCCTGAAATGGGTCGTCACTTAACAGACAGCGAATCCCCAGACTCATATCATCGAGCCTCCCGGCAGCGTTGAGGCGAGGACCGACAATAAAACCCAGGTCTGCGGCCACCAGTCGCTTGGCGTCGCGGCCGGCGATTTCGATCATGGCGGCAATGCCGGGCCGCGCTTTACCAGCCCGGATGCGCGCCAGCCCCTGGTGAATCAACAAGCGGTTATTGGCATCCAGGGGTACCACATCCGCCACGGTGCCCAGTGCCACCAAATCGAGATAGTCCGCCAGGTTGGGCTCCGCAATCCCCTGCTTGGCAAACCAGCCATCCGCCCGTAACTGTGCACGCAAAGCCACCAACACATTGAAGATTACCCCTACCCCGGCCAGATTCTTACTGGCAAAGGTGCAACCGGGCTGATTGGGATTGACGATGGCGGCGGCTTTGGGCAGCTCGGCGCCGGGTAAGTGGTGATCGGTGACTAACACGGCTATGCCGAGTTCGTTGGCACGCACCACCCCATCCAGGCTGGAGATGCCGTTGTCCACCGTGACAATTAATTGAGGTGACCGTTGTGCCGCCACCTCAACGATTTCCGGTGTCAGGCCGTAGCCAAACTGGAAGCGGTTGGGCACCAGAAAGTCGACCGAAGCGGCCCCCATAGCCTTTAGCGCACTCACCGCCAGGGCGGAGCTGGTTGCTCCATCGGCATCGAAATCGCCGACTACCAAAATAGACCACTGCTCTTTTAGCGCCTGGTTCAACAGCGAGCAGGCGGCCTGGATACCTTTCAGTTGCTGAGGATCGAGTAGGTTGGCAAAGCGGTAGTCGAGCTCCGCCTCGGAGGTTACCTGGCGGTTGGCAAAGACCCGTTTCAGCAGTGGCGGGTAGTGAATGAGCTCGGGTAGCGATTGCAGGTCGGGCTGCCGGCGTTTTATGGTTTTTTGCATGTGCGCTCTAGGGTACTGACCAACAGTACCTGGATATCGGTGCTGGGGATTTGACGCGCAGTGTGCAAGCAAACGCCGGTCGATGGCAAGAGCGGCCGACTTCACAGCCAGTCAGTTGTGCAGCAGCTCCCGAATCTCCTGCTCCAGGCTCTGGTACTCATTACTGCCAGCCCGGCTGTAGTTGAGGTTTTTCAAAAGCCCGGTAAGCCTGGTATAGAAGTCGCGAATGGCGCTCTTGTCCTCGGCCGCCAGTCGATAAGCGAGTATCTCCTCAAGCAGTGCCAGTAGAGCCTGCTGGCGGCTCATGGGCGCCGAGACATCCACCGGGTCGAAGGCATCCTGTTGCAGATAGACCCGGTCCAGCATCTGTGCCTGCTGGTAAGTAATGAAATCCTCTGCGGTAACCCCCTCTTCACCGGTCACCTGCATCATGCGCTCTACCTCATCACCCTGGCTGAGTAACGACTTTAAACGCTCAATGCGCTCGCTCCAACCGATACCCATATTTTGCTCGAACCAAGGTTGCAGCTGCTGCAGATAACGGGACCAAGAGAGTAGCGGGTCCACCGCCGGATAGAAGCGGCGGTAGGCGCGATCGGATGAGAGTCCCAAAAACGCCTTCACTGTACCCAGGGTCGACTGGGTCACCGGCTCCTCAAAATTGCCGCCCGCCGGCGAGACGGTACCAATCATGGTTAAGGTGCCACTGCTCTCCTCCTCTAGCGATTGGCCGCCTCGACGCACAATGGAACCGGCCCGTTCGTAAACCCCTTTAATGGCGGAATCGAGGTAGGCGGGAAAGGCCTCTTCGCCGGGGATTTCCTCCAGCCGGCCAGAGGTTTCACGCATGGCCTGAGCCCAACGGGAGGTGGAGTCGGCGATGAGCAGTACATCGTAGCCCATTGCCTGATAGTACTCGCCCAGGGTGATACCGGTGTAGATTGAGGCCTCCCGGGCCGCCACCGGCATAGAGGAGGTGTTGCAGATGATGATGGTGCGGTCCATCAAGGTGCCGCCGGATTTGGGATCGGGCAGGCTCGGAAACTCCTTGATGGTCTCGACCACTTCCCCAGCCCGTTCACCACAAGCGACCACAATCACAATGTCGACATCGGAGTAGCGGGAGATCAGCCCCTGCAGCACGGTCTTACCGGCGCCAAACGGGCCGGGAATACAGCCGGTGCCGCCCTTGGCGATTGGAAAAAAAGTATCGATCAGGCGAATGGTGGTGGTCAGCGGGGTATTGGGGTAGCGCCTTTCCGCCTTGCCCAGGTGGGTTAGTTGCCGGGTGAGTGAACGGCGGATTGGCCAGCGACTACGCAGTGTAATCAGCTGTCGCTTGCCGCCGCTTTCGAGCTCCAACACGGGGGCGGTGACGGTAAAACTGCCCTCCTGCACCCACACCACTTTCCAGCTGCCGGGCAGATCAAACGGTGCCATGATCTTGTGCTGAAAACGACCTTCGGTGACGCTACCCAAGGTATCCCCAGCTTCGACCCGTTCGCCCGATTTGACGCACGGTTTAAACAGCCACTTGCGACTCTCGTCCAGGGCACTGATATCCACCCCACGAGGCAGAAAGGTGCCCATCGCCACCGCCAGCTCTTCCAGCGGGTTTTGCAGGCCATCGTACACCATACCCAGCAAGCCCGGGCCCAGTTCGGCCGAGAGCATACCCTGGGTCTGCACTACGCTATCGCCCACGCCCACACCGGTGGTGCTCTCGTACACTTGGGCGTCGGCCCGGCGCCCTTCAATACGCAATATTTCGGCTTTCAGATACTCCTGGCGGCCACCACTGGCCATGCGCGACGGCAGAATAAAAATAACCTCGTTCTTGGTGAGCGGTAAAAAGCCGGCGTCTGGTATCTCAATACTCTCGATTGAAACCAGATCATCCTGTACGGCAATTACCCGCGCGCTAATTTGAGTATCGGCCTGCATGATTAACTCTCTTACCTAATTCGATGGACGGATGCTGGCAGCTTAGGGCTCGCGGCCGACGGCCTGCCAGCTCGACCAGTGGCCGAGCATGTCATCCACCACAGCCCCCCCCACCAAAACAATGTTTTGTAATGTCTCGTCGAAACCACCCGCGGTCTGCCCCGGAGCTGGATCGAGGTGAGCCAGTGTGGTCTCGTTGGGGTTGCCCTGGTCAAAATTTACGGCGCCGCGCAAACTCAGTAGGCGTGAGACACCCACCGTGCGCGCCAACACCTGAGCGATCGCCGCCGCTTCCATCTCGGTGATGACGTAGGGCGCGGCACCGTACAACTCGGTCAGGTACTGGGCCTCGGCCGACAAACCAGGCCCATGGAAAAAGGTATCGCCGGTCATATGGGTACCAGTAATAACCGCAGGAGCACGCCGCGCACTGGCTTGTGGGTAACGTTGCCGATAGCGCTCGGCGGCCTCTGAATTCTGTAGTGGCAGCTTTGCCGTGAGCGCTGTCGCCCGCTCCAGCAACTGGCGATTCAAGGTGTAGTGGCGAATTTTCTCGTAGCCTTTACGCGGCATAAAGGCGGGCTTATCCCGCGGCCCCTCTGCCGGCGACCAGCGATGGCCCAAATCGTAATCCACCAGGTCGGTAGCCCAACTGACATCACCAATGGTGCCCCGGCTGGGTGGAATGCCGGCCACGCCACTGACGATAAAAAAGCTTTCGGAAAAATCAAACCGCGGGTCAAGCAAAATCGCCAGCATGGAGGCCGATGAGGCCACCTTACCCATCCCCAACACTGAACCGCAGACACCACGGCTATTACAGAACAGAGGGCCGGCGGCCCCCTTAACAGAATAGCTTTCGGCCTGGCTAAAATAGCGCTGGTACCAATACTGAAATTCACCGGCCCGATCACCGCTGTTGTCACCTATCTCAAACATTGCGGCAATCAACACCTTAACCTTGATCGGCGCCACCGCTTCGGCAACTGCCCCATCGGCCCAACCACAGCCAATCACTATCCAAACCATTAGCAAACGACGGGCTGCTATAACTGCACTATTCAACGCTACCACCTTAAATATTGATCTGTTGGGTTATGGGATTGAGCGCCAGGCATTGGGCCAGCAACTCATCGAAACGCTGGCGGGCGGACGGTTGATCGTAACTGACCCAACGCGAGACCAGATCCCACTGCAAGACATAAAGCACCACGCTGCAAAAGCCGTAGTGCCAGCGCGCCGGATGCCGACGCAGGGTTTGCCAGGCCTGCTCAAACAGCAGGGCCTCCAGGCGAAAGTAATCCTTCGCCCGAACGGAGCTTTGAGCACTGGTCAACCAGGGAAAACGGTGTTCGAGATGAAAGGTCGGCTCAAGCCAGTGGCGTTCAATCGTGCTTTTTAACCGACTGGCGGTCCAATTCCCGGAGAGCAACTGATCGTTGGCCCTTTGCACCAGAGCCGCCACCAGCGTGCGTATATCGAGCCGGCTGGTGACTATATCAATAACCTGGGGATCAGCTTCACTGCTTAAAAAATCGTGAAAATTCCGGCTCACTGTTTCGTTATCGACACTCAGTGATAACTCATCCCACTCTAACAACCGCTCAATTTTTTGCAGGCGCTGCTGGTCCTCAGCGGTTAACATTTTCAGCCGGCGATCCAGCTTCAGGCGGGATAATGGCGTCTGTTTAGCAGAGAAGAGCGGTGCGAACTGCGGCAAGCTTGCCAATAACTGAATATATTGATCACGGGCAAACATGGCTAATGAATGATACCGTCCAATACCGCGCGAAACCTGGGGTTGAGGTATTTCAACAACAGGTCGGCAATGGCTTTATCGGTAACATCCACCTCTATGCCGTCATTTTTTAATCGCAGGGTAATACCCGCCTGGGACTCATCACCCGCCTTAAAACTGACCCCTTCCCGTAAAATTTTGCCCTGCACCGCGAACACAAAATCGGCCAACAGGCCACGGCTGGCGCTGTCTGGATCGTGGGTGATGTCATCAATGTCCAACACCTCGGGCGGTAGCGCCAGCTCCACTTCGGACTCAGTGCCAAGATTGGCATCGTCGACAATTCGCCCGACCGTCGCCAATACCAGTTGCCGCAACAGGTCGGGTTGCTCGACTGTAGTTCTAACCAGGCGTTCGACATCCTCAGAAAAGCGACTCAGCAGATGGCTTTTGAGCTCCAAAATCAGATCGCGATAGGCAATTTGCAGGGCATCGGTTGCCGCTCGTTTTTCCAGTGCAATTTGCTCCTGGGCTTGCTTCAGCTCCTGCTCCGCACGAGCCTTGGCCTCGGCAACAATAGCCACCGCCTGCTGCTTGGCCTGTTCAACAATTTTTGCAGACTCGGTTTGTGCCGCCTCTACCCCTTCCCGGCGCAAACGTTCAACCAGGGCATCTATGCCAGAGGCAACTCTATCGGGATGATCTTTCATGGTTAGCCTCCTACCGACAGCGAACTCGACAATACCAGGGCAAAGATAAACACAAACACCCCAAAGCCCTCGACGATAGCCAGGGGGGTAATCGACAAACCGAACAGTTCCGGTTTCTCTTTAATGGCATTAATGGCTGAGACGCATAAACGCCCCTGCCAATAGGCGGTATAAAGCAAAGTAAGCCCCGATAAAAAACCAATCGCCAACAGGCCGCTGCTGGTTGCCGGTGTCACCTGCCCTTGAAAAGCAAACATCAGCACAATACCGTAAATGACAAAGGTCGAGGGCAGCACCGATAAGCCAATAAATCGGCCGTAGCCGCTGTCGGTTTCCATCATTGCCCCGAGTGCCGCCTGGCCGGCGACACTACAACCCAGCACACTGCCTATAGCACCCAGTGCCACGGGAGCGAAAACCCCAAACCAGCCCAAGCCCAAAATCAACTCATTCATAACCCACTTCCTTAATCTCAAATGGCGTAAACACATAGCCCTCGCCTGGCTCACCCCAGTTGTAGAATTCAATGAAATTTAAACGCAAGCCGTGCACCACACCGCCCATAATGCCCAACGCCAGATTCACGATGTGGCCCAGCAGAAAAATAATACCGCCAGTGATAAAGCCAAACCCACCGGCACTAAATTCGGGTGCGGCCAGCTGATTAAAGGTGATCGCCAACGATGCGCTCGCCAAGCCAAGAGCAAATAGACGCATATAGCTGAGGGCATCGCCAAAGAGTTTGGTCAGGTTGGTCAACGCCATCAGCCCAGAGGCCAGATTTAACAACGTTGCTTTAACGCTACTGTAGGCCCGTGCTCCGCTGCCCAACAGCACAATTGCGGCACCGGTTGCCAAGCCTGCGACAGTGGCTTGCTGCAACAACGCTGAGACAAATTGCGTATCGCTCATCAACCACCAGCCGTAGCCGGAGACTGCCAACAGCAACCAGCCCAGTTTTGCAACTCCACCCTGCAGGCGCCGACGATGCACCCAAACATAGGTGATATTGGCAATGATGATGTGCAAAATGCCCACCCCGATCGAGAGGCGCATCATCAAATTGTGGTCCGTCAAGTTTACCCAGTTAAGACTCGCCAGAATGGTGTTTGCCGGCGGCCCATAGCCAAAATAGCTACCGACAATTACTCCCCAGGCAACGGCAGCCCCAACCATAAAACGGAACAGAGTTCGCAGCCGGGTACCCAAAGGGCTAGCCCCCAAACGCTGCCAGAATATCAGCAGCGCCAAGGCCAGTAACAAACCGTAACCCGCATCCGATAGGATCATGGCAAAAAAGAGCGAGAAGCTGAAATAGAGGTGCGCCGAGGGATCCCAGCCATGATAGCCGGGTGTTTGGTAGATAGCCGCCAGAGAGGCACCGGAGGCAAATCCGCGCTGGGGCTGCAGCAGGGTTGGCGGGTTATCCTGATGTGTGGGGCGTTCAGCGATGAAAGCGAACCGATGCTCTTCAGAACACCGCCGTAGTTCATCCAGTTGCGCTTCTGGCAGCCACGCCTGCAGAGTAAAAAAGCCGGAGTGTTGCTGAGTTTGCTGGAGCACGTAGTGGTAATGTGCCCGGTTATTGGCCTTGACCATATGAACCCGCATCAGGTAGAGGTAACGAGTTAACGCCTCTCGCTCCGCCAATAGCTCATCACGGCGGCTCTCAAACTGCTCATGCTCCTGCTGCAATTGCTGAAGCGGTTTCGAGCCCAGATGTTCGCGGGCCACTGGCAACAGATCGGCCACGGGTTCATTCTGGCAGATCACCACTACGTAAAGACGTGTGCTGGAACGCCCAACTATCTGCCAGGGCAGGTCAATTTTATCCAATGCATTACGCTTGGCCACCGGCAGCAGATAAAACCAGAAACGGAAATGTTCGACGTACTGATCAGGCGGAAATGAGAAATCCCCCCATGGGGTTACCCGAACAATCCGCTCCAGCACTTCGCCCAGGCGATCCTCAACCGAACGTAATTCCTGCTTTATCGCCAAAGCTTCGGCAACCACTGCCTGAAAATCGAAATTTTTAGGCGATGTTAAAGGCCGACGTTTGTATTTGCTGCCTTGTAGAAACAACATGGCAGACTCGGCCTGTTTATCCCGCGTGACTATCTCCTCCTGGCCGGGAGGAGGTTCACGCTGGGCATCAATAATATGCAGTTGCCCAAAACTTTGCAGCGCCGACACCACCTGCCCACAACAGTCGCTGGTTCCGGCAATGGTAATCTTGTTAAGGCGTGCAATGGTCATTGGGAAATTCGATATTAGTCCAGCTGCCCGGCGGCATGCCTTTTTTTGGCAATCTTCGAGGTGACTACCGCCTCCCGTTCACGATCACCAAGATAGATCTGAATACGCTTGATATTGGCCTCTGTTTTGGGAATAAGCACCTTATCAAACAAATTGACCCGCTGAGTGATCTTTACTAAAGCAGCGCTTAACCGCTCGATCTGTTGATCGGCCGCAGAGAGCGCTATTTCCAAGCGCAGTGCCTGCTCCACCAGCAACTGCAAGGGTAAAAACCAATGGGGTTTGGCCAAGGCCGCTGGCTGTGCTCGAACCATTTCAATTTGCGCCACCTCTGGCACACGACAACCAGCAATGTTTTTCACCTGCCAATTTACCTGCTTGACGGTAACCAATTGGGAGAGCTCAACCCGGCGATTGGACAACATGGGAATATGGTCGGCGACACTGCGTTTTAGCGACTCCAGCTCTATTGTCAGCTCTCGTTTACTGCGTTCGGCACTCTTAACCGCGATCCGCAGCTGCTGCCGTTTCATATCCAGCGCCGGCAGAAACCGTTGGTAGGAAGAGAGGCTGCTCTTCTCCTTGGCGAGAGTTGCTTTGGACAGCAGCAAGCGGGCCATAGTAGCTAGTCGCCCTGTTGCGCTATGTCTGCCTTGGACTTTTCTGGAAAGTATTTATTGACCAACTCTTGCTTCATCAGTAATTGCTCCTCATTAAAGCAGTCGGCCAACGTCTGCCAACATAGGTCTAAAGCCCGCTCCAGTGGCAGGGCGACTTCCAGATTCATAAAGCGCGTGCGGAACAGCTCGCCAAACTGCAACAGCTGTCGGTCATAGTCACTTAAATCAAACGCCATCGACCGCTTCTGTTCAGCTTCCACCGCGCCCGAATAGAAGCGAATCATGGTATTCATTAACTGGCTGTGGTCTTCCCGAGTCTGCTTGCCGATAACCAGTTGCTTCAAGCGGGAGAGGGAGCCGAACGGATCCAGTACACCACCATGCAGGTAGAATTGCCCTTCGGTGATGTAGCCGGTGTTATCGGGCACTGGGTGGGTGACGTCATTGCCCGGCATGGTGGTCACCGACAAGATCGTGACCGAGCCGCCCTTGGCATAGTCACAGGCCTTTTCGTAGCGCCGGGCCAATTGCGAATAGAGATCCCCCATATAACCCCGGTTTGAGGGTACCCGTTCATTGGCAACCCCCACCTCCTTTAAAGCATCGGCAAAGGCGGTCATATCGGTTAACAGCACCAAAACGCGTTTGCCCTCTTCCACAGCAAAATGCTCGGCAACAGAGAGCGCCAAGTCAGGCACCAGCAGCCGCTCGACAATGGAGTCGGATGCCTGATTGACGAACATCACCGTGCGAGCACTCAAACCGGCATTTTCGAAAGCCGTACGGAAGAAATGGAAGTCATCAAAGACCAACCCCATACCACCGAACACCACCAAATCGGCATCTGCCTGAATGCCAATTCTGGCCAAAAAAGCGTTGTAGGGTTCACCAGAGACCGAAAAAATCGGTATCTTTTGGCTCTCGACTAAACAGTTGAAGACATCAATCATCGGCACATCGGTGCGAATCATTTTGGAGGCGAGCACGCGCCGCATTGGGTTTACACTCGGCCCAGCGATATCGATCTTGTTGTCAAACTCCAATGCCGGCCCCTGGTCAATCGCCTCGCCCTTGCCATTAAAAATGCGCCCGAGGATATTATTGCTGGCGGTAACTTGCATTGGTCGGTCCAGGAAGGTGACCTTGGCATTGGTGGCCAGCCCCTTGGTTGAGTCGAACACCTGTAGCCCAACTGCGGAACCGCGGATATCAATCACTTGTGCCAAGCGGGATTCCATATTTTCGCCAGACAAAATCGCCAGGTCATTGAGCCTTACTACTGGTTTCTGCCCGGCGCCGGGGATGGGAACTGTCAAGCGCACCAGGTCGCCCACAATTTCGGTTATCGAGTGATAGGAAGTTTGGAGAGAAGCCATCTCACAGCCAACAATGCAGATTAACGATCAACAACCCGGTTGGAATATGCCCTACGGTGAGCATCCCCAAGCCAATTGTGGATTTATAACATGAAGATAGGGTGAACTCTACGACCGAACATTTCGGCATTGCAGAGGTGAGATCAGTAAACAGCGGGAAGATTCCCAAATTGGAGGTAGTGACGACGCGAAGAACGTCCAGGTTCCACGCCGGAAGAGATAACCAACGACGTGGTTTAAGATTGGTAACTCCGCCAAACGCTCGCCTAACGGCCACCCGGCCCACCCATAATCACGCCTGGGCGGGTGCGGCAGTCTAAAGCGCTATTAGAGGCAGAGAAAGGCTGCGGCTAAACCGCTTGTTTGCAGCCCATTTCCTCAGCAACCTGAGAGTGAAGAAGGTAATCCGCATCCGGTTTGCCAACCAGGTCGGATAACTCTACCAACAATTGGATCTCCAGCGGCACCGCCTGATCCTCGTTGGCGGCATTTTCTGAAAATATTTCGCTAACTCTGCATATGTTCATAAACTGTTCGCTCCAGTTTGACCAGCTAGATGATGCCCCCTAACAGGCATTTTGAAATCACTTGCTGTCGGTTAACACTGTTGGTTTTTTTCATACAGTTCTGAATGTGGAAGTTCACGGTCCGCTCACTCACACCCAATATTTTGCTCACTTCCCAGGAGGTTTTACCCTTCGAGACCCAGCGAATACACTCCACTTCCCGCTTGGTAAAGGGAACCGACTGTTCTTCACACACCCGGTCGTAAGCCTTAAAGGCATAGTGCCCTAAAATGAGCCAAAACCAGGAAACCTTCTCCAGTACGATTGCCGGGACTCCAACAGGTAACTCTACCAGTAGAATACTTCTGATCAGCGTGTTGGAGCCCAACGGCAACGCAAAGGCATTGGGTACAGGCTGCTCCTCCGAAGGGAGACGGGCTGTGTAGTAAGGTGAAGGATTACTTTTCAGCGCATCCAGTAAGGGATCAATCATGGTAATCAGCCAATTCTTCATAAATGGCGACACTACGCCCACCGGCTGCTCCAACATAGGCTGATCGCCGGTGTCGTCAATAGTGACTATGTAGCAACTCGTATAGTGCAGGAGTGAGCTCATGTCTTCTAAAGTTTTTTGTAAGCTGGCGGTATCCACGATCGCCTCGAATTGCCTGATAAAACGCTCTAAAGCCTCCATCAGTGACTCCTCCTTGCTGGAAGTACTAAACAACAATCAGTAAAAATCGGGCCCGCACACAGGCCCCCAACCGGTTTGCCTAGATTCGGCCTCCACAAACACGAGAGGTGCACGGCAGCGTCGACAAGGTGGTACCACTCACACCTGAGGTGCTGGCGGTCTTACTGGTGGAATCCGCCTGTTCATCGCCAGCGGAAGAGAGTGCAGTCAGGCCAATAGACAAAACTAATGCAGACAAGACTGCGGTGGTTTTGGCATTACAAATCAGGCGGCTCAGGTTCCAAATGATATTCTTCATAGTTAACACTCCAGAATAAGTATTAGTTGATAGGGATAACGTGCTTACCCAACAGACCTCTTAGGTCGTGAGCCTCATGTATTCAGGTAATAACCAGAAAAAGCACATGGGGCCCGACAAATCTGCAGGTGTGAAAACTGTGCAAAAATCAAGCAGAGTAGCTAATGACTTTTGGCCGTACCGATAACCTGCCAGTATTAACACTGTCGCCGAATCGGCTTCACAACTAGACTATTGAGCAAGCAGCCTGTTACACCATAACCAAACTGTGACCATGTTGTTAGGTTATGATAATCAACCAGTAACCGACTGTTTTTTAAGTACATTTTTATTTTCTGCGCGTATCCATCACAGCACGCAACCCTCGTTTCTAACTCCCATCGGTCAAAATTCCCCCCCCCTTTGCATAGCCCTTCTAACCTGCCAGCAGTACTGTGAATGCTTTGGGCTGCTTAAAAAGGCACAGCCAAGGCCAGCATTAAAAAAAGAGTGGCGTCGGAATTAGGAAAGCCAGCAATAGCTACTGATGAATTTGGCGCCATCTTAGTGAGCAAGCTGTCCCTTAAGCAGTTTGAAAAGTGTGATTACAGGCGCCAAGAGAAGAGGCAAGCGGAATTAGCAACCGTGGTAGAAGCGTTCTGGTAAAGGGAGTTTGAGACCAATTAGAGCAGCCCGATAACCGGTCATGCTCAAGCGTATATGGGAGGGAGGGGCTAACCTATTAGCGCGAGCCAGTTAGGTAAGCGAGGGTTAAGGTTGCTGTGGACGCAAGGTCACCTTCAGCACATCGGTATAGTTAAGCCGCTTTGAGCGGTATGAAAATGTCTTCGCATGTAGATCGAAGAAGAGTGTTGGGTTCATGAGAGAGACAATATCGCTAAGTTGGGTGGTATTGCCGGTATTCAAATCACGCACAGTGATAACCGTGTCCTCCCCCTTTATCTGGCTCCAGATGAGGTAGTCATCGATCAAATTCCAAGACATGACAAACTCGAAACTGATCCGGATACCCAGATCTTCAACATTGAGCAGGTCGCCACTGATCAAATAGAGCTCACCGTCATCCTTGGCGGCGATAAAAGCGTCGTTATAGGCCCGGATTGATCGAAATCCGTCCAGAAAAAGAGTGGATTTATTGGCTAACAGGTCAAAAAAGCGAATTCGCCAACCAGATACCTGCTTCTCCCCGTAAAGAATCCCCTCTCCCTCTTTATAAAAGCGGGCATCCTCGACAAATTGCGATTGATTGGTGATGTACTTGATCTCTTGAGTGGGACGGTAGAAGACACCCAAACGTCCGTTCAGCGAGAGTAACAGCGCCTGGCGCTGCGGATCCAGATCGAAGATGTGTATATTTTGATCGCTGTTAAGTAACAGCGTCGAGCTGGCGGTTTCAATATCGTATTCATACAACGAATAGCCCATCGCCTCTTGTTGAACCCAAAACCGCTTGTTGGGGCTAAAGTGGAAACTGGAACTCAATACCAGCTCACCCAGGGGCAGCTCTGTACGATCGTTGAAATCATCCAGGTTTACCTGCACCTCAAACTTTTCCGCCGGCTTATCTCTCAATATCAAAAACTGGTCAGGAGAGAGCACCTTAATATGGGTGTAGAGCTCAAAGCTATTCTCTAGTAGAACCGTCTGATCCAAAGTATTGACATCGAGTATCGATAACTTGTCTTTATCCAGAATCAGGCATCGGTTCTCGTCCAGCCACTGAAAATCAAGTATCAACGGTTGCCAATTGATCTTTTTCAAAAGGGCGTCGGTATGCTTGTCAAATACGTATATGGATAGGTTATTTTCCAGTAGGGTGCCGCGCACAAAGGAGTATTTGGTCCCCAGTGGCGTGGTGGCTATGAATATATCGATTGTGTCAGCCCTATCGCTGAAACTGGCTTCCTGAGTTTCACCGGTGTTCAGATTGAGCTTATAAATAGTGGAGGTATTGGAATCTTTAAAAATAGCGGCGTACAGATAGCCCGGATTATCGTCCTCTTCCAAATTGGTGATGGTGAAGAAATTCTTACCAACCACATGGGATTCATCTTGAGTATCACGATCAAGCCTGGCTATACGCAGTTCGGTGGAACTTTTGTTGATCGCAGTATAAGCAATGGCCTTGTTACCCAAAATAAACTCAATGGCACCGATATAATCTTCGCCGTGAGTAATCTGCTTGGTTTCGGATGAGTGTAAATTCTGAATAAATAGCTGGTGCGACTGATGGACATCGGTTCGGGCACTGTAGGCCAGATATTTTCCATCATCCGATATCGCCAGAGATAATTTTTCGGAGGGCAAACTATCGATCACTTCAACCGACTGCACCAAATCAGCCTGTGTATCCTTGGGATGCGATTTAAAAATTATTATCCGGTAGATAAATACCGCACCCAGTGCGAGTAAAAAAAGAACAGCGACCGCATTACTTTTACGTAACAGCGGCATTATAGCCGAATTAACCGGTTTTGGTGCGCTTCTAGCCGAATGAGAAGAGGGAGTGTTCGACTCGGCCGGAGCTATTTGTTCAACATTGTCCAAAAAATTGACGGTCGACGAAGCCTCATCTGTACTCGCCGAAGTGGAACTGTCCGAAGTGGAATTGGCCGAATATTCTTGCTCGACAAGTTCAGCAATTAGGCGATAACCACGTTTGGGTAGGGACTTAATGTAAACCGGTTCATTGACATCGTCTTCCAGCGCAGTGCGTAATTTACTGATCGTTCTGCGTACAGCGGTATCCGTGACAATTCGGCCGACCCAAACCGCGTTATGCAACTCGGTTAACGAGACATAGCGGTCCCTGTGGTCCAACAAATATTGCAATACCTCTATCAGCTTGGGCTCCAATGGGAGCTCTTCACCATCCTTGTATAGCAACTGTGACCGACTATCGAGCTGGAAACGCCCAAACTGAACAATCATACCTGACGTGGTCATATCCTAATCTTTCTGAGAGACCCTTTCCTATCAGCGCGCGGAAAATCGTTATAGTAATGCAAATTGTAATTAGAACACAGTTAAGAACGAACCGTCCGTCATCAATAAAGATCCGTTATAAATAAAAAAGCCTCGACGTGATAATTCTGTGAAGAGTTTCAACATCCCGATTGGCAGCTAAAACCAAAAAACCCAGTTAAAACACAACAGGAAAGACAAAGCTCGCTATTACGAAGTGTACCGGCAACACCATATCGCGATCCTAATTACAACACACTATTCGATTACTCCTTTTTATTAGACAGTAACGCCACAACGGTAGGCATACACCAATACCAGAGTTTGAATAGCCTAATTAGACCCTACCGATAAATCCCTACTGACGATAACGAATTAAAATTTGCAGAGCCACTTATAAATCCCCGCCAAGTTGAAAGGCTATTCACCAATTATCACGTGGAAACCAACGGCATAAATAAGAGGGTTAACGGCAATTCGTCGTTAGACGCATATAAAGGAAGAAGCGTTGCTCCAACCCAGCACAAAAAGATAAAAATTGAGTGTATGTATAATTGAGGGTCGCCAGGTAGAGCAAGCAAAGCCATATCCCCCCTAACCGTCTCGGCCTCTGGCAGTGAAGCTGGCGCGTAAATCTACACGGGACAGGTTAGAAAGAACCAACCTGCCAGGCCTATTTTCATTCAAGCCATACTGATACTGTAGCCCTGGCTGTATAGGTATTGGGGCCGAAATAGAAATCCCCGATGTGTTCAACGAATGCGCGCACAATTTGTAGTGCCGTTAACGAGCCCCCAGATTTTCTAGCTCCCATCAACCACCAGGCCACAGGCCAAAAACCAGTTTTCATCATGCGCCTGATATTAAACCAACGGTACACAAACACATCACTGACCGCGCTCTCTGCCCCAGGCACCAGCCAATGCCTTGTAGACGTATAGAAATTCATGCAAGGAGAGTTACAGCAAGAATAAATAAGCTAAATCCCCCCCTGATTATCATGATATACGAAACCCCTTCGACCCGAGCCCTACTCTTGCCATTCAAACGACTACTGGATGCAATCAACGTATTGACCAATACCAGTTAAAACTTAAGTAGCAAAAACAATAGCAAAGCCGTCGTCAAAGATATTAATAACCCCCATAGAGGCTTGCCGTACATTAGCCGAGGGAAAGAAGCTCACAACCTGGGGGTCGTTATCTTACCTCCAATGTATATCGACCAGATCTATTTAACCGTAGCTCAGTACACCCGGATTGAAGCCGACTTGGCGAGGATTCCTGCCACAGTTCCTAAAGGCCGCAGTACTGAATGCATACCTACAGGATAGGCTCTCTAAAGGAGGCACAGAGGGATGTTGAGGGGCCCTCCCCTTTGCCTAATGCTGCATCCGCAATCGTAGGGATTTGCCGGCATCCAGGGCTGGATACCTCATGGCGATCTGGTTATAAACTATCGCGAATGTGTGGGGCCCGGCACCCTGCAGGCTACCCCCAACCAATGGTCCTGCCATTGGCTTAACCGCTCACAGCGGTTGGCTCACTCTGTTCGCCCAAACAAAAAACCCCCGCACAGTGTGCGAGGGTTTTGTGTTTGGTGGAGCCTAGCGGGATTATTCGCGCCATCCATGGCGCTCTCCCCTTCGGGTCCGCCCTTACGGGCGTTCTGAAACGCTCCCAGCGTTTCTTAGTGAACCGTGAGCCTAAACTCGCTCCCACTTAAGCAACTAGTTAAATAAAAAGGCCGTACCTTTCGGCACGGCCTTTTTATTTAAATTGGTGGAGCCTAGCGGGATCGAACCGCTGACCTCAACACTGCCAGTGTTGCGCTCTCCCAGCTGAGCTAAGGCCCCTTAAACTGTTTTGCTCTATTCACCTTCTGTTAACAAGGCTTTGAGCACGACTCTTTTCTGGGCGAAATCCAGTCGCTTGGCTTTGGATTCCATTACCGTGTCGTCCAAAGCGGGGCGCATTGTATCATGGGTTGGAGCAGTGTCAACACTTATTGAGAATCTTTAAGCCTTTGTTTTCTTTAATGAATTCCTGGTTATAGATTGCTCAACCGGCGACCGGCGGCCATCGCTGCCGAATTTGCCCGGCCAATGATTAATGCGTGGGCTCACCGGCCAGTAACACATACTGACGAACCACACTACCGCCATCCCAGTAGATCTCCAGTAGCAGCTCGACATAGGGCTCTTTTAACGACTGCTTGGAGTTGAGCACTACGAAAGCCCGGCCGTTCTCCTCTTGCAACTCTACAGTAAGCGGAAAGTGGTTGGTGAGTAGCTTATAACCTAGCTTCTTGGCGTCATCACCATAGAGCCGGCGGACTCGAAGGCTCTCCAACGACCCTTCGTAACCAACAACCTCTACCCGTCCACTAAATTGCTTCCCCAACTGAGGCTCTGATTGTAGGTCTCCCAGCCCTAACGCATGGACAGAACCACAGGTTAAGGCGGCAACAATCACGGCACCGGTGCGTAGGAATACCAATAATTTAGCCAATGACTTAAATAACGATTGTGCAGACAAGATGACCTCCCAGTAACTAACCCCAACCCAAGCTAAGTCGCGGGCTGGTTAATGAAAGATAGCAAATGCGAAGGTAGTTGCTGGGAAATCATGGCGGGAGATGCAAGAAAGAGAGTTGCCTCACGTTTTTGAGGCAACCCCTCCCCTTGCTGTTAAGCTTGGTTGCTGGCGGCAGGCGCGGTTAAGGCCGCATACTCCTTTTCCAGCTTTTTGAGTTGTTTCTTGCCCAATTCGCCGGCCACCAGGTGCAGGCCGTTACGCAGCCTGGCTCTGGACATATCCGGCCCCAGTAAAACCATGGAATCAAACACCGAAAAAGAGGCCGTTGTGCCGGCAATGGCGATAAACAGCGGCGCCAGGAAATCCTTCAGCTTTAACCCCATCTCTTCAGACAGCGTTTTCAACGTGGCGAACAGATTATCCCGCGTCCAGGGGTGCAAGGTCTCCACCCGCCACAGGGCAAACTGCAGCACCCGCTTAAGCTCCTCGGCCTCCAGTTTGGCCTCGGCAAAGCTGGTTTCGGTCAAGGGCAGGTTGCCCGCCGCAAGAAACCCGGTCAACGGGATAAAATCGCTGAGGGTGTTCATACGGGTTTGGGCATGCGGCAACACCGCCAGTAGGTTGTCGCGGTTGAGCGCCCAGGCCTGCAGACGATCGGCCAGGGCATCGAGGCTCAACTCCTCGCGAATCCAGAGGCCGTTCAGCCAATTGAGCTTATCGATATCAAAGATCGGCCCACCCAGAGAGACCCGGTTGATGTCGAAGGCGGCCATCATCTCGGCCAGGCTGAACTTCTCACGCTCGTCCGGCATAGACCAACCCATACGCCCAAGATAGTTGAGCATCGCCTCTGGCAGGAAGCCCATGCGCTGGTAGTACCAGATGCTGGTGGGGTTTTTGCGTTTACTGAGTTTGGATTTATCCGGGTTGCGCAGCAGCGGCAGATGGCAGAGTGTGGGCATCTCCCAACCAAAGTATTCATAGAGCAATTTGTGCTTGGGCGCCGAGTTGAGCCACTCTTCCCCGCGCAGCACGTGGGTGATCTGCATCAGATGATCATCCACCACATTGGCCAGATGGTAGGTGGGCAAGCCGTCGGATTTCAACAGTACCTGAGCATCCACCTGCCCCCAATCCAACTCTACCGTGCCGCGTAGCATGTCTTCGATGGGACATGGGCCGGTACCCTCAGGCACCACCATGCGCACCACATAGGGCATACCGGCCGCCTTGCGGCGCTCCACCTCGTCTTCGGGCAGGCGCAACTCGCTAGGTTTTAAGGCACTGAAGCCGCCCGCTGCACGGCGCGCCTCGCGCAGTTCGTCCAGCTCCTCGGGGGTGCGGTAGCAGTAGAAAGCGTGACCGGAGTCGAGCAGCTGCTGGGCGTATTGCTGATAAATCTCTTTGCGCTCACTCTGCCGGTATGGGCCGTGTGGGCCACCAACATCCGGGCCCTCGTCCCACTCCAGCCCCAGCCAGCGTAGACTGTCGAAGATGGCCTGTTCGGACTCCTTGTTGGAGCGCACCTGGTCGGTATCCTCGATACGCAGCAGGAATTGCCCACCATGTTGTCGGGCAAAACAGAGATTAAATAACGCTATATAAGCAGTACCAACGTGGGGATCGCCGGTCGGAGAAGGGGCGATTCGGGTGCGAACAGTCATTGATGCAATAAATCCTTAACTCAGGCTAAATCGAAGCAAGCTATTACAGGCCGATGCCTGCAGGCAGAGGCAGCCTTTCAGCTTTAGGGCAGCGATTATACGCACTCACCATCGTTGCGGATAGAAAGCCAGCACAATAGTGCTAAGAAGCTGGCTTTTTCCCTTCAAAGCGCCAAGGTTTTTGCTATCATTCGCCCCAATTTTTGCCACCCCCGATCAGACACGAAGATATCCCTCGACATGCTCAATTCCGATGCCCTAAATCAACTCTCCCAATTAAAACAGACCATCCGCGCCAGTAAGGATTATGCCGAGGGTACGGTTCGAGGTAGCAAAGGCCGCTTTGGCTTCGTCATCTTGGATGATGGCCGAGAAGCATTTCTCGACCCGGAGCAGATGCAACGCGTCTTTCCTGGCGATCGTGTTGAGGTCAGCGTCAGCCAGAACGCCAAGGAGCAGTGGGAGGCAACCCTGGAAAAACTGCTCTCCTCAGAGTTGAAAGAGTTTGTTGGTTACTATCTCGAGCGTGGCAAAGGTCACTTTGCGGTACCCGATGTGCCCATGCTCAGCCGCTGGATTTTTCTGCCACCCAAGCAGCGCGGCCAAGCCAAAGATACCGATTTCATCCGCTGCAAAATTACCCGTCACCCATTTGGCGACGGCAAAGGCCAGGCCAAGGTACTGGAGACCATCGGTGCCCGCAGCGACAAACAAATTGAGCGCCGCTACACCATCAGTAAGTTTCAACTGCGTGACGGCTGGAGCGACGAACAACTGAAAGAGGCGGAATCTGTCGCCAGCAATCCACAGGCTTTGGATAGCGATCAGCTACCGCGAGTGGATCTCACCGCTCTGCCCCTGGTTACCATTGATGCCGCCACCACTCTCGATATGGACGACGCCGTCTTTGGCCAGGCGACCGAAAACGGTTGGCAACTGACAGTGGCCATCGCCGACCCAAGCGCCGGTATTGCCTTACAGAGCAGCCTGGGTAAAGAGGCGATGCTACGTGGGCAAACGGTCTACCTACCGGGCAACAGCGCCACCATGATCCCCGATCAACTCTCCCATCACAGCTATTCGTTAATTATGGGAGAGGCCCGGCCAACCATTGTTGCCACCCTCGACATTCAGCCCGATGGTGCAATCAATAACTGCCAATTTCAGCTGGCCACTATTAGCTCAAAAGCCAAACTTACCTATGAAGCCGTGAGTGAGTTTCTCGACAAGGGCACTGTCGAACCAGCAATGGATGAGACCATTACTGCCTCACTGACGGCACTCAACGCCATCGCCGTGGCCCGCTTCAACTACCGCGAACAAAACGCGCTGGTTATGGAGGAGCGCCCCGATTACGACTTCCGGGTAAACGAGCAGGGTAAAATCGAGACAATCGTCAAATACGAGCGCAACAGTGCACAGCGCCTGGTGGAAGAGGCGATGTTGGCGGCCAATTTAAGTGCCGGCCACTACTTTGCCGAGCATAAATTACCGGCGCTCTTCTCCAGCCATTTGGGTTTTAAAAGCGACCGTCTTGCGCAGGTACAAAAGTTACTGGGCGAAGATTTGGGTGAGTTCAGCGGGGATGTCAGCGAGCTAGACTGTTATCAGCAACTGATCCAACAACTGCAGGGTGACCCGGCCAAAGCCAGCTTGCTGGCTGTACTGAAACGGCAGCTGCGCCCCAGTGAACTCAGCACCGAGCCGAAGCCCCATCTCGGCCTTGGCTTCCCCGTCTATGCCAATATCACCTCTCCGATTCGCCGCTTTAACGATCTCTACAACCACCTGCTGTTAAAGCAGTCATTGGGTGGCGAGCCGGTAGCGGCTATTGACGAGGCCAGCCTGCAGGCACTACGCGAGCAAAACAGCACCAGCCGCAGCGCCTGTCGCCAGTTGGAGCTGTGGTTACTCAGCCAATATATGCAGGCTTTTATTGGTCAAACCTTCACTGGCCGGGTGGCCATGGTTAACAGCCAGGGCATAGGCGTGCGCTTGGATGACAACGGCGTAGATACCTATGTGCAACTGCGCGACCGTAAAAACAAAGCGCAAGCCATCGACTTTAATCCAGATCGCCTGACACTCACCTTGGATGGCAAAACCTTCCTGCTCGATGAGAGTGTCACCGTCGCCATTACCGGCATCGACGAAGATAGACGCCAGGTACTTGCCGAACTCGTAGCCGGCGAATAGCCGGCTTTCACTCAGGCGCTGGTATCGAACAGGTATTCGTCCAGTTTGGCCAGCAGCGCCTGGTAGTCGACGGGTTTGCTCAGGTAATCCGACATACCTGCAGCCAGGCACTTCTCTCTATCGCCTTTCATAGCATTGGCCGTTAACGCCACAATCGGAATTTCCCGATAACCGTCTCCGACGATGCCGTCACGGATGTTGCGGCTGGCATCGTAGCCATCCATCACCGGCATTTGGCAATCCATCAATATCAGTTGGTAGCGTTCAGCATTGGCCTGCAACTGCACAAGTGCCATCTGCCCGTTATCCACCACATCCAGGGTTAATGGCAAATTAAACTCCTCAACCAACATTGAAATTAAATCCTGGTTGATCGGGTTATCCTCAACCAACAGCACATGAAAATAGTCCTGCGCAGAGGCAACACTGTTTGCGTTGCTAAGATCGCTGTTTGCAGCCAGGTCGCTAACTGGAGTGGGTGCGTCTGCCGACAACGGCGGATGTTGCAATACCTGGCACAGGCTATCAAACAGCTCCAGCGGGTGAAACGGGTCCGCCAAACTAACGATGCTGTTAGCCGGCCCGTCGTCGGCGAGCGGCTCGTCCACCAAGGGTTGAATTAAATTAACCACCCCAATCGGCAACTCACGCTCTCGCAAAAACCGCAGCAGCTCAACGCGCTCGTCACGTGGAATGCTAACATCCACCACCAAACACTGTATTAAGCCCTGCTCCGCCACCTTTAATAGTTGCTGCAGATCGCTGGTTACCAAAACCTGCTGGCACCAGCGGTGGAGTTGTCTCTTTAGAAGATCGCAGGCAATCTCACCCCGGGCAAA
Source organism: Halioxenophilus sp. WMMB6 (assembly GCF_033283405.1). Taxonomy (NCBI): domain Bacteria; kingdom Pseudomonadati; phylum Pseudomonadota; class Gammaproteobacteria; order Alteromonadales; family Alteromonadaceae; genus Halioxenophilus; species Halioxenophilus sp. WMMB6. The sequence continues at coordinate 311,067 of NZ_JAWMQR010000001.1, read as the reverse complement.
AACCACTACTCGGCTGCTACGCAACTGATCATTCAGTAAGGGTTCACTGGCAACGGCTGCGGTGGTTGGTAATTGGATGGCAAATTCGGAGCCGGCACCCACCTGGCTGTCGATCAGTAACTCGCCCTGCATCAGTTCACACAGTTGTTGTGTTATGGCCAGTCCCAAACCTGTGCCGCCATATTTGCGAGTGGTTGAGGCATCAGCCTGGGTGAAGGGTTGCGCAATAACCGCTATTTTTTCTGCTTCTATACCAATACCGGTGTCCTTGACCCAGCCTTGCAACAGCCAGTGAGGTGTATGGCCGGCTCTATTTTCGAGGGGTATGGCAACCAGGGAAAATTTAATTAGCACATAACCGGATTCGGTAAATTTAAGCGCGTTACTTACCAGGTTATGTACGATCTGTGAAAGTCGGCCAGGGTCGCCATTAATGATGGGCGTGGCTATTTCCGTTAAATCCAGCAATAGGCGCAAATGCTTTTGCTGGCTGGTAATGGAGTGCTGCTTGGCCAAATCAACAAGCAGATCAACCACATTAAAATCGATACACTCGATATGGAGTTTACCGGCCTCTAATTTGGAGAGATCCAGTATATCGTTAATGAGTAAAAGTAGGTGGCTGGCACTGGCTTTGGCGAGTTTTACCTGCTTGTCCTGCTTGTTGTTTAACGCGGTCTGTTCCAACAACTCCAGCATGCCCATTACGCCGTTCATCGGCGTGCGAATCTCGTGGCTCATATTGGCCAGAAACTGCCCCTTGGCGTCTGCCATGCGCTCGGCTTCAGCCTTTTTCTCGCTCAATTGTGTATTAATTTCCAGCAGCGATAATTGGTAGCGTTCCTGTTCGGAAATATCCTCGATCAAAACCCAGCATTGATCCCCCATCAATTCATGCACCTGGGCAAAGCGAACCAATACCGTCAGCGCTCCGCAGTTATTGAGCCGGGTTTTAATCTGCGTTACGTAGTCAAGGCTGGCGGTAGTCCACTCAGCCGGCCACTCATCCGCTTCGAATATCTCAGAGATCGACCTACCCAACCAGTTGGCGGGTTCACCACCCAACAGGTGGGCCAGCCGGGAGTTCACCTGAAGAATTGACTGGTTTTTCTGATCGACCAACGCCACGCCAATGGGCGCGGAATTAAACAGGCTACTTAAACTGGCATCTTTGTCGATCCGTCGGGCTAACAGGTAGAGGGTGTAAATCACCAATCCCCATAAGAAGAGGCCTAAAGTTGCCGCCGTCAACCGCAATTTTGTGGCGTTGGCAGCATACTCCAGCCACCCCTTAGCCGGCGCAACGGCCATCTGCCAGCTGCCGTAAGGTAGGTTGATATCGAGCAAAATAGGCTCTTCGTCAAACAGCCTTGGTTCACCAAAGAAGAGCTCGCCCTGGCTACCCTGCGCATCCTTGCCGCGCAATGCGTACACGTACGCACTGGAGGCATCCGTGATGCCCGCGCGACGATAAAAAACATCCAGATCAATCACCACAGAGACCAACCCCCAAAACTGCTGTTGCCCCTGCTCGGTATCGATAAACACGGGAATACGACCAACCAACGCCTGCCCCCCCTGATTAAGGGTAAGCGGGCCGGCTATCACTAAGGCGCCGCTATCCCGGGCAAATTCCGCTGCCGCCCGCTGCTTATCGTTGGCCATGTAGTCCAAACCCAGGGCCGATTCGTTGCCCTCCAGAGGATAGACCAATCGAATCACCATATCCGGCGCTGCGCCCACGTTGCGTAGCGCACTATCACTGGTAAGCAAGTGGCGGGCGAAGCGTTCAAACTCAGCCTGGGTTAAATTAGGAAACTCTTTTATATAGGCCACCAGCCCCAATACCGTTTGAATATCCTGGTTAATAGCAGCCTCGATACGGGAGCGTAACAGTGTTGCCTCGGCCAGCACCTGCCGTTGCTGTTCTTCCAGAGCGGCACTGTTGTTGCGATCATCAATGGCGTAGATCAGTGCCCCAATAACCAGCAAGGCCAATAGGCCAATACCGAAAAAAGGCAGGAAGATAAGTTTGCGGCTGAGGCCGGGAAAGGAGTCAAGTGCAGGCATGATGAGCAGAGGGCAGTAACATCTGCTTAGTATAGCCAAGGTTAAAACTAAACGTTGCGCCAGTGTTACGGTAGTGGTTTGGGGTCGGAGGTTACGGTTGAGGGCAGCCGCTAGAGACACTCTGTTTTGGCAGACAAAAGAAGAGCCCGCCGTCTGAGTTTACTGTTGAAAGACGCCGGGGCGCGCTACAAATTCGCGCCCCGGCGCCTTGAAGAATGCGCCCCGCTAAAATTGGGGGCATCAATTCATAGGTAATAATCCTTTATCGAGAGCGTCGAAACCAACGGTAATGCACCATAACCAGGCTCAATAGCAATAACTCCAACCAGGAAACCGCACCACCGCCGGAATAATTGGCAGAATGCACAACCTGGTACTGCTCTGGTGACTCTTTCACCTTATCTCTGAAGTTCTGCAGCTGCGAATCCAAATTGACAATCATATCGTCGGTGGCCATTTCAAAACCGTTTTTACTGTCTACCCGCAACTCCTCACTCAGGTTAACCGGTGTAGAGCGACCTTTCACATTGCTAACCCCCGGCGCCCGGAACAGTAGTTTGCGGCTGGCGATATCGTAAACAGCGGTATCCATCAGCGTATTGGTATCGTTGCGCTCGCCGGAAACCATATAAGCCCCCACCAAAGTCCAGTAGGAGAGCGAGAGAAAACCTTCATCGGTAAACTGGATTTGGTCGTAAGAGACCAGCGCCACCACATCGACACCGAACATACTTTTAATCTGCTCAAGGTTAGCGAAGCTCCCTTCCGCGCGCAGATAGGCTGTTGGAATAATTTCGATGTGCGAGACAAATTCCAAGCTTTTGAAATGGTCGGCGACCCGGTTGAGCAGATCGGTTTTATCCTTTTCCGTTAATTCATTGCTGTTGTATTGACCAACCCAATTAATACCGCTGCGGGTGTGTGGGCCCTGCTCCGGCACAAAAGCAATACCTACCGCAACTGGCAAGGTCAGCACAGGCACACTCGGCTCGACAGCAGAGTTCAACCCCTCCGGGTAGAGATAGTCCACCACGCTGCTCTTGGCCCGGGTTTGCATTCCGGTACAGCCAGACAACAACATTGAACAGACAGCCACTGCAATTAATAATTTTTGAAAAGACATAACTCCCCCCAGGCGAATCGCTTTTAGTTGTTATTAGAGCGGTTAAAACGGTGCTGTTATAACACTCAAGTCAAACCATCGGCAATTACAAACGCAGCCAATTGGAAACAAGCACAGACGATAACTAAGAGAGTGAACACGGGTAGAGCGACTTATAGAAGCCGGCTCTCTTTTTTAGAAATTTATGCCGTGTGGGAACCGGGTAACCGACAACAGACAATAGAACCTAATAACGGTGGCAACGCCAGTAAAAGCGCTGCTTTTGCAGACATTTACGCCGACACAAGGATGTGGCGGCCGGACCCAGCCACCAGGGAGGGTTGCTTGCCTCTCTCCAATAGAATGAAATTACTTACAGACCAGTCATGAGCAGGCGAAATAAACAAGCTTGGCACTTCGTCGGAACAAGGGGGATTACGAGGCACATCCCTGTGCCTCGCCCTTCGGGCTCGCTGCGCTCGTGCAAAGTTGCTCCAGGCAACTTTGTCGAACCGGGGGGTTCTTCTGCCGCACTCAGGTGTGCCAAATAAAAAACCCCCGCCGATGGCGAGGGTTTTTTATTTGGCACACCCGGAGGGATTCGAACCCCCGACCAAGTGGTTCGAAGCCACCTACTCTATCCAGCTGAGCTACGGGTGCGTAATTCTGTGTGCTCGTTTCGAATTGTCTATTGTTCTAGTGCTACCAAGGCGGCACGACGCTTTTGGCGCCTCATTCTCACCCTGGGTGAGCGCACTTTCAGTGCCTTCTCTGAGGGCGCAAAAGATACCAGCACTGCCAACTAAAAACAACTAAATCCAATAACTTACGACTCTTTGTCTTGGGATTGCTGCGCCAGCTGGGCTTGCAGGTCGGCCAGCTTGTTATCAGTGTGGTAGATATAGTTGTTCATGGCGGTCAACATTCCGCGCATAATGTTGAGCTCCATATCGTCCAGGCGGATGCGGCCGTAGAGTCTGCGCAGGCGAGTCATTGTTTGGCGGGGATTGCCTGGCTCAAGAAAGTCGAGCCGCTCCAGGGTACGCTGCAGGTGCTCAAAATAGGACTCCACCGACTTCTGATCCGCCGGCGGCATATCCCAATCGTCGAAGTGAACCGTCCCCCCCTGCTCTGCCGCCAGGGCGGACATACGAAATTCGTAACAGAGCACCTGTACCGCAGTGGCCAAATTGAGCGCACTGTAGGCCGGATTGGCCGGTATATGCACATGGTAGTTGCACTTGTGAAGCTCCTCGTTGGTCAAGCCACGATCTTCCCGGCCAAAGACGATAGCGACCGGGTGTTCAGCACTCTCGGCAAAAGCGCGGTCGCCGCACTCCTTAGGGGTCAACAAGGGCCAGGGAATACGTCGCTCGCGGGCACTGGTACCGACCACCAGTTTGCAGTCGGCGATGGCTTCATCAAGGGTCTCCACCACAATGGCCCCTTCCAGCACATCCTCACCGCCAGCCGCACGCCACAGGGCTTCCGGGTCGGGAAAACGCTTGGGGGCAACCAGGTACAACTGCGACAGCCCCATGTTTTTCATAGCCCGAGCGGCACCACCAATATTGCCTGGGTGGGTGGTATTGACCAGAACAATGCGTACCCGATGGAAGTTTTGCGGGTCGTTATTGGGTTTAACCGTACTCATGCTGCTATTGCCATTGCTTAGTGAATGTGGGCTGCCAACCGGCAGCCGCGCAGTTTACCAACATCCCACCGGGTGACAACCGTCGATCGTGGCAACCGCCAGCGGGAAAGCGAATTAAAGTTAACAGCAGCTTGGGCGCCTGTTAAAATTCACGCCTTTTACTCCACCCCGCTCGCACTGCCCGAGCCACCGAAGGAAAAGCCATGGAACCCATGCTGAACATCGCCTTACGCGCCGCCCGCAAGGCCGCCGAGAAGATTGAACGTGCCCTGGAGCGCGTAGATCTGATCAATATCGAGCCCAAAGGCCGCAATGACTTTGTTACCGAGGTGGATAGAGCCAGTGAAAAAGAGATCATCTACCACCTGCGCAAGGCCTATCCGGACCACAGCATCTTAGGTGAAGAGAGCGGCGAACTACCCGGCACCAACCCCGACTACCAGTGGGTGATCGACCCACTGGATGGCACCACCAACTTTATCCACGGCATTCCTCACTTCTCCATCTCCATCGCCTGCCTCTACAAGGGCCAGGTGCAGCATGGTGTGGTGCTCGATCCCGTAAAACGCGAAGAGTTCACCGCCAGCCGTGGCAAGGGCGCCATGCTCAACGAGCGTCGCATTCGCGTTAGCGATCGCAGAGGGTTGGAAGGGGCACTGATAGGCACCGGTATCCCTTTCAGCGGCTTCGCCCTGGACCATATCGACCCCTACTTAGCGGCACTGAAAGAGCTGGCCGGCCAAACCGCCGGCATTCGCCGCCAGGGTTCAGCGGCGCTGGATTTGGCCTACGTGGCCGCTGGCCGTTTTGATGCTTTTTGGGAGATGAACCTCAAGCTGTGGGATATCGCCGCCGGTGTGTTGTTAATTCAAGAGGCGGGTGGCCTGATCAGCGACTTCCGCGGTGGCCACGACTTCCTGAAAACCGGCCATATCGTTTGTGCCAGCCCCAAAGTGTTTAAGCCCGTATTGCAGGTGGTTGGCAAACACATGAACCAGATTGTCTAATCTACCCAGCCAACCACTATTACAGCCCCCTACCCGCTGGGTCTGGTTTTGGGGGCTTGCTCTACTGCTCACCCTGCTTGCCTGCCCAGGTCTTACAGAACCCACACCGCAACTGATTGCCAGCCACCTGGGCATTCCCTGGGGCATGGCCCAGTGGGACGATAACCACATTCTGGTAACCGAACGAACCGGCAAATTGTACAGGGTCAACCTAAACAGCGGTGCGATAACCGAAATCATCGGCGTGCCGGAAGTTTACGCCCGGGGCCAAGGCGGCCTGCTCGATATCGCCATTGATACCAGCAACCCAACCCACAACTGCAGCGAACGCTGGCTCTACTTCACCTACAGCAAACCGGTCGCCGGTGGTGCCGCCACCACCCTGGCGCGAGCTCAATTGCACGGGCAGCAGCTCAGCCAGTGGCAGGACCTGTTGATCACCACACCAGCCAGCCGGACGCACAAACATTTCGGCAGCCGTATAGCAATCCGGAACGATAAGCTCTTTTTCGGCGTTGGCGAACGGGGCCATCGGCCCAACGCCCAGGATTTAAGTAACCACGCCGGTAAAATTCTGCGGCTCAATCTGGACGGCACTGTACCCACTGACAACCCTTTTCGCACCACCGCCAACGCGCAACCGGAGATCTGGAGTTACGGCCATCGCAACCCCCAAGGACTCTGCTTTGATGAACAGGGCCGGCTGTGGGAGGCGGAGCATGGCCCGCGCGGTGGTGATGAGATCAACCAGATTCAACCCGGCGCCAACTACGGCTGGCCACTGGTCTCGTTTGGCAAGGAGTACTACGGCCCCTTCAGCGTGGGGAACGGCACCGAACTGCCCGGCATTAATGGCCCGGTTAAAGTCTATATTCCGTCGATAGCACCGGGCAGTCTGCTGTGTCTGCCACAGGGCCGCGCCAATACCACCCGTCTGTTATTGGGCGCGCTGGCTTTGAAGCACATTAATTGGGTTGAAATTAATGAAGCCGGCGAGGCGGTGGCTGAGATTCGCTTGCAAGAGGCACTGCAACAGCGGATTCGCTCACTGCTGCTGGCCCGCAACGGTGACCTGTTATTTGCCACCGACAGCGGCAACCTCTATCGCCTACCCGGGTTTAGCGAGCATTCGGCGTTACTGGTCCGGTAGCTGCAGCAGCGAACCGACCACCGCAGCCAACTGCTCTACGTCCACCGGCTTGGTGAGATAATCGCTAAAACCCACCTCCAACGCGCGCTTGATATCCTGATTGGTAGCATTGGCAGAAAGCGCGATCACGGGAATATTGGCTGTCTGTTCATCGCTGCGCAAAATGGCCAGTACTTCGTAACCATCCATACCCGGCATATTGATATCCAGAATAATCAGGTCGGGTTTTAAATTACGCGCCTTATAGAGGCCCAGCACACTCTCCTCGGCCACCTGGAAATTGAGATCGTTGAAGTGGTTAAAAAACTGCTCCAGCAGGCGGATATTGGCGGAGTTGTCTTCGATATAGAGCAGTTTTTTACCGGCAAAAAGGTCGGGATTAAAATCGCTCACCGCTGCCATTGGCAACAACTTGCGCGCGGCCGGGTTTTCAGCAACGATCTGCTGCTGCATGGGCAGGTGAATTTGAAAGCAGCTGCCCACCCCCTCTTCGCTATCAAATTCAATCACGCCACCCATCAACTCCACCAGCCGCTTGCAGATTGCCAAGCCGATGCCCGAGCCCTGATTTTCACCGCCCTCGGCGGATTTTCTGCCAAAGGGTTCAAACAGGGTATTGGCGTCTTTAGCGGCTACGCCACGGCCGGTGTCTCGCACAGAGATCACCAAAAAATGCTCAGCGGTATCCATCAAACTGACAATAATCCGGCCACCCGGGCGGTTGTAATGCACCGCGTTGCAGATCAGGTTGATAATCGCCTGGCGCAGGCTCGGTTTATCGGCGCGCACGGTGGCATTGGCCAGATGGTGCGGCTCATAGCTGAGGCTGATGTTCAACGCATCGGCACCCTCCCGGCAGTTATTAAACACCTCTTCTATTAATGGCCCCACCGCCACGGGCTCAAGGGAAAACTGCAGTTTGCCAGCCTCAATTTTGGAGAGCTCCAATACGTCGTTGATCAGCTCTAACAGCTGATTACCGGCCTTTTTAATTTCGTTGATATTTTCCCGCTGCTCATCGGTAATGTTACCGGCGTAGTCAAACAGCTGGGTAAAACCGAGAATGGCGTTCATCGGTGTGCGCAGTTCATGGCTCATACTGGAGAGGAATTCCGACTTGGTCTGGTTTGCCTGCTCGGCCACCTGCTTGGCGGTAATAATACGTTCGTCTGCACGTTTAATGGCCGTGATATCAATATGGGCACCGGCCAGGTATTCAACATTACCCTCTTCATCGTAGATAACATCGCCCCGGGTACGAATCCAGAGCCAATTGTCCTCAATATCTTTGATGCGGTATTCGATATCAAACTCGCCACCATTGGCGATACGGTCTTGTAATGTCTGGTCATAGGCCTGGCGATCAAGCGGATGAATACGTGCCCGCCACAACTGGTGCCGACGTTTACCCACTTCGGCGTCGTCCAGCTCAAAGCCCAGCAGCCGCCAGCAACCTTGGGAAAAGCTCAGCCGCTGTTCGCTACAACTCCACTCCCAAATGCCGTCGTTGGAGGAGTGTAAAATCCGCTCGAAGTGCGCCTGATTGTCACGCAGCTCCTGCTCGGCCAATTTTTCGTTGGTGATATCGTAATTAACACTGGCGATGAAAATAATTTTATCGTTGGCATCGCGCAACGAAGCCGCGCGCGACTGCACCCAGCTATAGTTACCGCGACTATTGCGAATACGGAAAGAGTATTCGTAGGCCGATTCGGTAGCCAGCTGCTCGGACAGAGCCGCACTGATTGCCAATCGATCTTCCGGGTGCACCAGGGCTACAGCCTGCTCCACGCTCTTAATGGCCAACACCTCTTTGGGTTCATAACCCATAGAGCGCCACAGATGGCTCGGCAGTACACGAAACTCTCCGGTTACCAGATCCCACTCCCAATAACCAAAGCCCCACACATTTTGCATGCGGGCGAATTGCAGGGAGATGTTCAACAGATCTTTGGAGTTATTGAAGCTGGCTCGGGTCGGGTCGGCAACCACATTAAATGAGACACTGCCCAGGCGCGCGGCCATTTGGGCTGAGGAGGGCCATAAATTGCGGGGGAAGGAGCCTGACGCCGCTGGCGATTTCTTATCTTTGGAGGTGTCGCTCATAATCTAAAGGCCCACCTTAACTCAGCGAAGCCTGATTCTGGAAAACCATCTGCAACGCGTTAATCAGCTGTTCGATATTAATCGGTTTGGAGAGCAGGGTAATAATCCCGAGCTGCTCGTAGCGGCTGGTCTCCTGTGGCGAAGTACCTCCGGTAAACGCCAATTTGGGTATCTGGCCGGTGGTGGGATCGTTTTTTAATATCTCTAAAATTTCGAATCCCTCGACATTCTCCAGGGTTAGATCCAGCAGGATTAAATCTGGCTTCTGCGTGCGTGCTTTAAATACCCCCAACAGCGGCTCTTCGGCGACCTCCAGCTGCAGGTTACGTATGTGTTGGAACAGTTTGTTCATCAGCCGCACATTGGCCGAATTATCTTCAATATAGAGCACCGTTTTTGGTGTGCTGATATCCAGGGTGATTTTGCGCTTTTCGTTGATAAGCGAATCAAGCGAGAGCACCTCCTGGGAGCTCCATTCAAAACAGCGGCGCAGATGAATTTCAAAACAGCTGCCGACGTTCTCCTGGGAGTAGACACTGATATCGCCAGCCATCATCTCCACCAGGCGCTTGGTAATCACCAAACCCACACCCGTCCCCTCAATGGCGGTCTTCTCCGCGCCCAAACGGTTAAACGGCTGAAACAACTCCTGCTGTTTGGGTTCAGGTATGCCCTGGCCGTTATCCTCCACACTGATACACAACTCCTCGGCATCGTGCACAAACAGGTTGAGGTTGACCCAGCCGGATTCGCGATTGTACTTAATACCGTTACTGATCAGATTGAGCAGCACCTGCTTCAATCGCACCCGGTCGCACTCGGCGTAGAGTGGCTCGGCATCGTCTAAATCGGCCGTAATGGTTACACCATACTGGTTGGCCTGCGGGTGCGACAGAGTAATGCAATCACGTACCACGTCGGCCACCATCACCGGTTCCATATTAAGCGTGATATGGCCCGACTCAATTTTAGAGAGATCGAGCACATCGTCTATCAACTGAATTAAGTGCTCACCGGCCTTGCGAATTTCACGGATATTATCCCACTGCTCATTGCTTAGGTTGGAGTCAAATTCAAACAGCTGAGCGTAACCCAAAATGGCGTTCATGGGGGTACGCAACTCCTGGCTCATTCCCGACAAAAATTTGGACTTGGAAATATTTGCGCTCTCAGCCTCATCCCGAGCCCTCGCCAACCGCTCCTGAGCCTGCTTGATTTCGGTAATATCGATATTGGTCCCGGAAACCACCAACGGCTTGCCGTCGCTGTTGTAAATACCAAAACTTCGGGTACGTACCCAGCGGTATAGGCCGTGCCTGTCGGCAATTCGGTATGAATAATCAAACGGTAGCTGCTGTTTTAATGAGCGATTCAGCGCCTCTTTGAAGGCGGGGTAATCTTCGGCATGAATACGACGGGTCCAACCTTTGAGCGGGTGCTCCTCATCCTGAGCGAGCTCTTCAAAGGAGTGAAACCCGAGTGCGTGTAAAACCCGGTCGGAGCAGTCGAAGCTATTGGTGGAGGCGTTCCACTCCCAGATACCATCGTTGGAGGCATTCATAATGCGCTGCAAACGCAGCTCAGCGGTACGCAACGCCTCCTGGGTGATCTGCAGCTGCGATGCATCAAATGCGACGCCGACGATATCGGTGATCAACCCTTTTTTGCTGCGAATGGAGTTGGCCATGGCCGTTACCCACAGATAACCGCCACTTTTTTTAAGCAGACGAAAACTAAAATGGAAAGGGGTTTTGTGCGCGGTGTGGTGGCGGATAATTGCCACGCTGCGGTCGAGGTCGTCGGGGTGGAAGAGATTGCGAACCTGGGAGGTGGAGCTGAGACCATCGATCTCATCAACCCCGTAACCGGCATCCAGGCAGAGCTGGCCCTGCATACGAAAGCCCTGGTCGCGGTAGTTCCATCGCCAGGAGGCAAAGCCGCGAATACCCATCAGGCTGCGATAGCGTTTAACCGTGAGCAGTTGCTCGTCCGTTAATTGCAAATCCTGCAACCATTGCAGCGCCTGCGATAGACTGTGGTTGGCCAAGTTTGCTCTGCCCTTTTGTTACCTGAATGGCTGAGCTTACCCATTAAGCTCTTTTTATTGCAAGTTATAGCAAGGGCCGGGCCGACAAAAGCGCAACTACCGGTCGCCTACGGATACACAGCCATAGGCAACGCAGCCGGCGAGTTGGCGGAGAACAAGTGCCTTAAGGCAGCTCGTCCAGGTCGGCCCCCTCTTTCACCGGCTCAATCAGATCCTGCGGGCTGATCTCCAGCATCAACAGTATATTGGCAGCCACATAGATGGAGGAGTAGGTGCCAATCACAATGCCGACGATCAACGCAATGGAGAAGCCGTGAATAATCTCACCGCCAACAAAAAAGAGCGCAACCAACACCAGCAAGGTGGTTAAGGAGGTAACAATCGTCCGCCCGAGGGTCTCGGTCAGAGAGATATCGACAATCTCCAGCGCCGAGGTTTGGCGGATTTTACGGAAGTTTTCACGAATACGGTCGGCGACCACAATGGTGTCGTTCAAAGAGTAACCGATCACCGCCAGCACCGCCGCCAGTTCATTCAGATCGAAATCCAAATGGAAGATGGAGAAGACTCCCAACACAATAATCACATCGTGAATCAAGGCAGTCACCGCCCCGATGGAGAACTTGTACTGGAAGCGGAAGGCAACGTAGCCCATCACCACCAACAGCGCCACCACCATGCCCAGGCCACCCAGGTCACGCAGCTCTTCACCCACCTGCGGCCCGACAAACGCGCTCGATTTCAAGGTTACCTGGTCGCCATCGACCGACAGTGCCGACACCACGCGGTCGGTGAGAGTGGGTTCACCCGGCGCTTTGCCACGGCTATCTTCCATCTCCTGCATCACCACTTTAACTTCGGTCTCCTGGCCGAAGTAGACCACCTCGGCGCTGTCAAAACCGGCCTTGGCCAGCTGACTGCGCACCGTCTCCAGGTTGGCCGGCTTTGGGTACTGCAGCTGGATTTGAGTACCCCCGGTGAAGTCGAGGCCGAATTGCAGGCCATTCACGGCCAAAGAGACAATCGACCCCAGTACCAGCAACAGCGAAAAGGCCATGGCCAGCTTACGGAACTTCATGAAGGGGATAATTTTCAGGTGGCTGGGAGCCGCTAAATTAGTTTCTGACATAATGTTTGACTCGCCTGCCGATTAAATCCAAAGTTTTTCCACGCGTCGACCACCGTACATCAGGTTGACAATGGCGCGGGTCACCATAATGGCGCTGAACATGGAGGTGAGAATACCGATGGCCAGGGTAACGGCGAAACCTTTCACCGGCCCGGTGCCAATGCCGTACAGAATCACCGCCACAATCAAGGTGGTGAGGTTGGCATCAAGAATGGTGGTAAAAGCCCGTTCAAAACCGGCGTGAATGGCCGACTGCACCGGCGCCCCGTTTTTCAGCTCCTCACGTATACGCGAAAAGATCAGCACGTTGGCGTCCACTGCCATACCCACCGTCAACACGATACCGGCGATACCAGGTAACGTTAATGTAGCCCCCACAATCGACATAATCGCCACAATCAGCAGCATATTGACCGCCAAGGCAACGTTGGCTGCCAAACCAAAGACCCGGTAGTAAAACAGCATAAAGAGCAGCACCAACCCCAAACCCAGCTGCACGGAAACCATCCCCAAGTGAATATTCTCAGCACCGAGCGATGGCCCGATGGTGCTCTCCTGAACAAAATACATGGGTGCCGCCAGGGCGCCGGAGCGCAGCAGCAGCGCCAACTCCGTGGCCTCGGCCGGGCTATCCAGGCCGGTGATGCGGAACTGCTTGCCCAGTGCCGCCTGAATGGTGGCCAGGCTGATAATTTTACGATCCACCTTCTGGCTGTAGCTCAACTGCTCGACACCGTTCTCGTCGATGGTGCGATTGGTAACGGTGCGGTACTCAATAAACAGGACCCCCATGCGCCGGCCGATATTATAGCGGGTGGCATGGTTGATCTTCTCGCCGCCGTCGCCGTCGAGGGTGATATTGACCTGGGGCAGGCCCGACTGCGGGTCAAAACCAACTCGGGCATCGGTGACGTTGTCGCCACCCATAATAACCTTGCGCTCCAGGTAGGCCGGGCCACGGCGCTGATCAGCCTCGGAGCGGTAGTTGAACTGCTCGCGCTCGGAAGCGGTGGCATTGTTGTCGGCCTCCAGACGGAACTCCAGGTTAGCGGTTTTACCGATAATCCGTTTCGCTTCGGCGGTGTCCTGCACTCCGGGCAGCTCCACCACAATGCGGTTGCGACCCTGGCGCTGCACCAGGGGTTCACTCACACCCAGCTCATCCACCCGATTGCGCAGGGTCGCCAGGTTTTGCGCTACGGCATAATCTTCAATCTCGGCGATGGTGGCCTCGCTCATGTTGAGCTGCAGATAGTAGTAACCATCGTCCCGTTTTTCGTCTTCCCGGAGCAGCTCCGGGTAGGCTTTGCGCACCACATCGGCGGCCTTGCTCAGCTCTTCGGCGTCGGGAAACTTCGCCTCCACGACATTGGTGTCACTGATGGTGACCCGCCCTTCATAGCGGATACGATCTTCCCGCCACTGGCTTTTCAGGTCGTCGGTTATCCCCTCCAAACGCTTGGCAATGGCACTGGGAGTATCGACCTCCATCAGAAAGTGCACACCACCGCTCAGGTCCAGGCCAAGTTTCATCGGGCCCGCGCCTATATCCTCTAACCAGGCAGGAGTATTGGAAGCCTGGCTGAGCGCCACCACGTAGTTCTCACCCAAGGCCCGCTGCACCACCTTTTTGGCCTTGCTCTGGTCGGCCAGGGAGCCAAAGCGGATCAAGGCCGGGCCATTGCCCGTGGCGACATCACCAAAATGGGTGATATCGGACTCCTCCAGGGCATCGGTAGCGATCTTCAGAATACCGCCGTCGATCACCATGGCGCTGGATTGGCCGGTAATCTGAATGGCTGGGTCGGGTTCGTAGAGGTTGGGGGCGGCGTAGATGGCTGCGATACCAAGAATAAAAAGGATCAGCAGGTATTTCCAAAGCGGATAACGATTAAGCATTGAGGGTTCCATCAGGTTTTGCGCGCAAAACCGGTTATTTTTTGTAGTGGCTGCCTGTGCCAGCGGCGGCGATTATAACCATAAACGCCGCAGCTTACAGAAAGTGAGGCAAAAAACGGGAATATCAACCCCCGCTTGGGCGATTTATCCCCTGCTTCTCATAAAACTCGGCGACATAATCCGACAGGGTTCGAGCCTCAATGGCCGTGCGCAGTTCCGCCATCACCCGCTGATAAAAGCGCAGGTTATGAATGGTGTTAAGTTGCGCCGCCAGAATCTCGCCACACTTGTCCAGATGATGCAGATAGGCTCGGCTGAAGTGGCTACAGGTGTAGCAATCGCACTCGCCATCGAGGGGGTTGGTATCGTGGCGGTGCTTGGCGTTGCGAATCTTAATCACGCCGGTACTGGTAAAGAGGTGACCATTACGCGCGTTGCGGGTGGGCATGACACAGTCGAACATATCCACGCCGCGCACCACCGACTCGACAATATCCTCCGGCTTACCGACCCCCATTAGATAGCGGGGCTTATCCTGTGGCATCCGCCCGGGCAGATAATCCAATACTTTGAGCATCTCCTCCTTGGGCTCGCCCACACTCAGGCCGCCTATGGCGTAGCCGTCGAAGTCGATCTCGGTCAGACCGCGCAGGGAGAGTTCGCGCAGGGGTTCGTACATGCCCCCCTGAATAATGCCAAACAGCGCCGATGGGCTGGTGCCGTGCGCCGCCTTGCTACGCTTGGCCCAGCGCAGCGACATCTCCATGGAGTCGCGCGCCTCCTTCTCCGTGGCTGGGTATGGCGTGCATTCATCGAAGATCATAACGATATCCGAGCCCAGATCCCGCTGTACCCGCATGGATGTCTCCGGGTCGATAAACACCGGGCTGCCATCCACCGGCGAGCGGAAAGAGACCCCGGCCTCGGTGATCTTGCGCATCTTGCCCAGGCTGAACACCTGAAAACCACCGGAGTCGGTCAGAATTGGTCGTTGCCACTGCATAAAGTCGTGCAGGTCACCGTGCTCCTGAATCACCTGGGTGCCCGGACGCAGCATTAAATGGAAGGTATTACCGAGGATAATCTGGGCGCCGATGGCCTCGATATCCTTGGGCAGCATCCCCTTCACCGTGCCGTAGGTGCCCACCGGCATAAAGCACGGGGTCTCGATGGAGCCGCGCGGGAAAGTCAACCGGCCCCGGCGGGCTGCGCCGTCACTGCCCAGCAGATCAAACTGCATAAAACATTGGCGCACTTGGGAATCTGTCACTGCTCAATACCTATTAGTTAAATTGGGTCAATACCTATCGGTTAAATTCGGCCGGGCTAATACAGTGAGCCGGGGTTGCGGATCAATCTGGCCTGCCAACCGGCTGTACGGCCGCCTGCGGGTTGCGACGAATAAACATGGCATCGCCGTAACTGAAAAAGCGGTAGCGCTCGGCCACCGCCTGGGTGTAGGCGTGCATGGTAAATTGATAACCGGCAAAGGCCGAGACCAGCATAATCAGGGTCGACTCGGGCAGGTGAAAGTTGGTGATCAGCACATCCACCACCCGGAACTCAAAGCCCGGGTAAATAAAGATAGCCGTGTCGCCGCTAAAGGGCCGCAGCGCACCGCCCAAGGCGGCGCTCTCCAGACAACGCACACTGGTGGTACCCACCGCCACCACCCGGCCGCCTCGCTCCTTGGTGGCGGCCACCTTGGCGCACACCTGGGAAGAGACCTCCAGCCACTCCGAATGCATCTCGTGCTCGCGGATATCCTCCGCTTTTACCGGCTGAAAAGTACCCGCCCCCACGTGCAGAGTAACGAACGCAAGCTCCACCCCCTTGGCCTGCAGCTCAGCGAGCAGCGCCTCATCAAAATGGAGGCCGGCGGTTGGTGCCGCCACCGCACCGGCCTTGTCGCTGCGTGAATAGACGGTTTGGTAGCGCTCCTTATCCTGCTCCGCATCGGCCCGCTCTATATAAGGTGGCAAAGGCATATGGCCCAAGGCATTCAAACGCTCCAGCAGTGGCTGGTCATCGGCAAACTGCAAAACAAAGAGGCTGCCCTGGCGGCCCAGCACCTCAACCGTGGAGCCATCCCCCAACACCAGGCGGGAACCCGGCTTAGGCGAGCGGCTGGCACGCACATGGGCCAGTGCCCCGTTATCCTGCTGCAGCCGCTCGATCAAAACCTCCACCTGGCCACCGCTCTCCTTACGACCAAACAGGCGTGCGGGTATCACCCGGGTGTCATTCATCACCAGCAGGTCTCCAGGCACCAGCAGATCAAGCAGATCGGCAAACTGGCCATGGGCAATCGCCCCACTCTCGCCATCCAACTGCAACAAGCGGCTGCCACGCCGCTCACGGGCTGGCTGGTGGGCAATCAGCTCTTTCGGCAGAGAGTAGTAAAAATCCTGGCGGCGCATGGTTAAATCTTGGGCAATGAAAAAAGGGCGCCAAGGGTACCCAAAAACCGCAGCCGGGCCAATAGCGAAAGTAGGCGAGAGATTCACAGAGAACGGTTGACGGCAACGAAACCCTCGTTATAATACGCCATCCTTGCACCCGGCCACCTACTACACAGCCTAGAGCCTTGAAAAACAAGGCAAAAATTAGAGCGGTACCAAGGGGAAAGATTGAAAGCCAGCGTGGTGAAATTGGTAGCATATTGCGACTGAGCAATTTGAGGGGATTCAAAAGCATCCCTACACCGGTTAGATCATAATGAGCAAAGCAAGCTTAGTAAGCTCGCAAAGATTTAAAGCCAGAGTGGTGAAATTGGTAGCAAATTGCGACTGAGCAATTTGGGGGGATTCAAAAGCATCCCTACACCGGTTAGATCATAATGAGCAAAGCAAGCTTAGTAAGCTCGCAAAGATTTAAAGCCAGAGTGGTGAAATTGGTAGCAAATTGCGACTGAGCAATTTGGGGGATTCAAAAGCATCCCTACACCGGTTAGATCATAATGAGCAAAGCAAGCTTAGTAAGCTCGCAAAGATTTAAAGCCAGAGTGGTGAAATTGGTAGCAAATTGCGACTGAGCAATTTGGGGGATTCAAAAGCATCCCTACACCGGTTAGATCATAATGAGCAAAGCAAGCTCAGTAAGCTCGCAAAGATTTAAAGCCAGAGTGGCGAAATTGGTAGCAAATTGCGACTGAGCAATTTGAGGGGATTCAAAAGCATCCCTACACCGGTTAGATCATAATGAGCAAAACGAGCTCAGTAAGCTCGCAAAGATTTAAAGCCAGAGTGGTGAAATTGGTAGACACAGGGGATTCAAAATCCCCCGCCCTTAAAAGCGTGCCGGTTCGAGTCCGGCCTCTGGTACCAAATAAAAAGGCCCCGCATATGCGGGGCCTTTTTATTTGGTATCTTTATTTAGTATCTGCGAATCAACGACACCGGCATGCCAGTTTGACCAATTGCGCTCAAGCAGTTGGAACGAGGAGCAACAGCGACAAAGCACCGAAAGGGATCAAAACAGCCGTTAGGCTGTTTTGATTAATCCGGCCTCGGGCCCAGCGACAGCTGGGCTAGCCCTCCCGCCTCCATTATCACCCAAAAAACTATTCCTACGCTTTCCAAAAGCGTCATCAGAGAGCAGCCTAAATATTGATCGAAATAAAGCGCTTGTAAACATAGAGATACAGCAACACAAGCGCAAAGTAGGAATGCTCAGCTGTGCTACGATTTCCTGGTCCTTTACTTAGCCTGTAAAGGAAATCTTTGGCCTGGGCTCACAACGAATATATTTTCAATCACCCGCGACCCAAACAGAAAGAAATCAAACCATTAAAAAGGTCTTCTCTTAGACGCGTAAGGGTTGATGATTTTATTAACCATTGGCCATTTAACTTTTCGTAGGTTTCTGTGTAATGGCCCCGACCATGCAGATTTATAAAAAAGGAGGATCGGACCACGTCTTCCAGAGCCCATATGCCATTTGCGGTCGTTTCAGATGTTAGTTCTATTTCAGGCGAATGAACCTGATGCGCTGTCAGCCGGAAAGGTTTATCAAGCTGTCCGCGCACGAAAGCTACAAACTTATCTGCACCTTCTATGCATCTGCCACCAATCGAATCTGTTGTGTCACTTTTGAAGTCATCGCTGAATAAGCCACGCCATGCCTGCCAATCTTTGGCATCCAGTAAGCGGCAGTAACGGGCCTTAAGTTCGCAGATAGCCAGCCAGTCATTCCATTCTTCCAGCGTTTTGAATTTCATAGTTTACCTTTAGTTCTCGATAGGAAAGAGCAAACACAGCCGCACGGCCAAAAAAAGGCCGCCCGACATTACGAAAATATTATTTTCGAAAACATTGCTTTCGTTTATACTAGATTATAAACTGACAATCAATCAGTTTAAGGATTCCTGGATATACGGAACATGAGAACAAGAACAACCATAAGTGAAACAGGCAAGAAGACCGACTCAAAGGCACCCTTACGCGGCCGCAAGCGCAGTAAGCAGGTTGACGAGTCAATACTGAACGCGACCCGTGAAGTGCTGCTGGAATCCGGTTATGTCGGCTTTACTATTCAGGCCGTGGTCGAGCGTTCTGGTGTATCCACTGCAACCATCTATCGACGCTGGTCAACCGCAAATGATCTGATTCTTGCTGCAATGGAGTCGCTGGTTCCTGATATCACTCCGATTGATACAGGATCATTTGAAAACGACTTGTCGCGATTTATTGATTACCTCGCCGCGGCAATGACGAACATGGAAGAACACGCCAAAGCGGACAAGAAAGATTCGCGCCTAGATCCCTCCCTGCGCAGGGCAATCGCCGATATGTTTATCGGCCCAAGGATGCAACTGCTTGCCGACATTATCGAGCGAGCCAAGCTCCGTGGTGAGCTGAGTAAATCCGTGGAAGTGGAGCGCTGTTGGCCATATGTTGCAGGCCCTCTTCATCTCCACCTAATTATCGAAAGCAAACCATATAACAGGCGATATGCGGCAGAATTTAAAGCGGTGATAGCGGCGAGTCTAAATACGCTGGCGTCGCGTTAGAACAGACGTACTTAAACTACTTACCCGATACGAACTAACTATAAAAACCGAGGTACGACAATGACCTGGACTCCCCCAAAACGAAGTGAGTGGGTTGCCTATATCAATCAACTAGGCAGCAGCCATGTCGACAGCGGCAAAGCATTCCAGCCCCTTAATGCCGATCAAATGCTGGAAGATTCCTGTAAGGCCACCGGTTTAAATGATTATGGCGACGAGTGGTTTCTGCAACCCTACCGGGTTCTGGTCAACGCTATGAATGAAGAGGCCGAGCTCAATACGATTGGGCGTTTTGTGGCCCGCTCCGAGATTCTGCGCACGCTGCAGTATCGGTTACTGGTTGAAGAACTGTTTGCAAAGCATCCGGAAATTTCAGATCAGGAAGTTTCACCAGTGCACGTTGTCACCGGACTGGGCCGTACCGGTACCAGCATCCTGCATGAGCTGCTGACCGTCGACACCAACAACCGCGTCCCGATCCAATGGGAGATGATGTATCCCGTTCCCGCGCCTGAAGCGGCGACCTTTGCAACGGATGAACGCATTAACAAAGCAGATCTCGAAATCCGCTATATGGAACAGGTTATTCCGGCAATTCGTACCATGCACGAAAACGGCGGTAATCTACCCAATGAATGCATATTTCTGTTTGCGCTTACCTTCGCGTCAGAACTGTTCTCCGGACGTTTTAATCTGCCCAGCTACGATATGTGGATGGCGATGAACGACCTGACACCCGCCTATGCCTATCACAAACGGATGCTGCAACTGCTTCAGTGGAAGCACCCTAAAAAGCGCTGGATTCTTAAGGCTCCAACCCATCTGAACCGATTACCCTATCTGTTTGCTGCTTACCCGAATGCGAAAGTAGCTATCACTCACCGTGACCCACTGAAGGTCATGGCGTCTGTCACCAATCTCTTGTCCAGCCTCAAATACATGCACAGCGATGTTATTAACTATGAAGATGATCTGGCACGCATTGCTTTCGGCAACGCTTATCTGTGCCAGCACATGATCGACGAGCGCAAAGCTGGCAATCTTCCCGCTGATCAGATTGTCGACGTTCGCTACTCAGATCTGATGTCAGACCCCGTAGACGCCGTCAAAAATCTCTATCGGCAGTGGGATATTCCCTTCTCCGATGAACTGGGACACCGAATCACAGCGTATCTGGAGGCCAAACCCAGGGAGAAGCATGGTGCTCACAATTATTCCTTTGCCGATACAGGGCTGAACCTGGAAGAAGAGCGAGCCAAGTATGCGGAGTATCAGGCTCACTTCGGGGTGCCTTCAGAGGTCTGACCTCGAACACTGCAACTCCGAACATACTCGCCACTGATTATTATTTTTGAAGGAGCCATTTGAATGGCTGAAACGAATACTCTATCTCCGACCCAGGTCGCTTGGGATGCATACGCGGAAGTGCTCAGGAATCAACGCGAGGCACTGATCTCCCACAACATTTCATCGGATCCGATGATCCGTGAGCAAGGTCTGTACGCGCTACATAGTCAGGAGGCAACGGCCTTTAACATGTATATGTACCCAAGGCAGCAATACCCGCTGTTTTTCCAACAGGCTATGCCCTTCCCTGTTGGCCTGTCATGGGGTATGCCCTGCCCGGATTTTTTAAGCCACCAAACGTTTATTAATGGCGCAAACACCTACCGTGTATACGGCAATATGACAGCGAACTTTTGGTCGACACTGCAATTGTTCAAAAGCTTCTGGGGTGAGGGCCAGGTGGAGATGCTGGCCAATGTCGACTTCGATAAAATTCCAGTCAAGGACAACGGTGATTTTGAAATCTATCTCGGGCCAAACCCTCCCCCCGATGCCAAAGACCAGTACTGGGTGAAGCTGGATCCGGATGCCAATAATATCATGCTGGCGCTACGTGAGACTTTTTACGACTGGGAAAACGACCAGCAGATGGATTTGCATATCGAAAACCTCGACAGATCTTCAGATGCACCGTTGTATTTCAGTGAAACTGAATTAGCTGAGCGCATCGGCAAAGCCCGGAAATTTGTTGAGTACAATTTCCAGTTCATGATGGCCAGTGTCAACAAACTGATAGGTCAAGCCGAATCCATTCACGGCCTGCCCTATCTCAATATGTTTTTTCATAATGACCAAGCTGCCAGGGATGGCGGGAACCCACTGGCAACTTTCGTGGGTATGACTTACGACCTAGCTCCAGACGAAGCGATTATCATCGATATGGCACCTGCCGAGGCTCGTTACTGGTCTATCCAGCTGGGCTCGGTCTGGGCACAAACCAGCGATTTCAGTTATCACCAGAGTTCGATCAATGGCGCTCAGGCACACATGGACGAAGACGGACATTTCCGAGCCGTGCTCTCTCTGACCGACCCGGAAGTACCCAACTGGCTTGACCCTGCCAGCATTCCGACCGGTGTCGCAATGTTACGTTTTTATAAATACAAAGAAGTGGTCATTCCTGCCACTAAAAAAGTTCCGCTGGCAGAAGTAAGGCAACATCTGCCTGAAAGCACCCCTACAGTAACACCCGGGCAAAGAGCCACCCAGTTACGCCGACGACGAGACGCCTCGTTAAAACGCTATGGCTTGTAAAAGTACGGGCTTGTAAAAATTAATAGATTTACACGATGAGGCTCAGGATATGTCTGAATCAATAACCATTTTAATTTCTGGTGCATTGGGCCAGGTAGGAAAGCGCTGTACAGACTACCTGCTCGAGTCGGGGCATTCAGTCATTGCCGTAGATATCGAATCCGAAAAATCGCTGCCGACCAAACAGGAACTCGAAGACAAATGGCGTAAAAGCAATCGGCTGACCATTTCATTCAGCAACCTGCTTGATCGTGACGTGATCGCGGCGCTATTTTCTCAATATCAGCCAGATACCGTTATTCATCTTGCGGCGATCGTCTCCCCTCCCTGCTACCGAAATCCTGACATGGCACGTCGCGTTAACGTTGAGGGGACAGAAATACTTCTTCAGGCAGCAAGGCAGCTTTCTAAAGCACCGCTCTTTGTGATGGCTTCGAGTGCTGCGGTCTACGGCTCAATTAATCCTTTTAAGTACAAAGCCCTCATCACGCCTGAGACTCCGATTAATCCCATTGACTGCTATGGAATTGATAAGGCAGACGCTGAACAGCTAGTGATGGCATCGGGCCTGAGCTATGCGATTCTGCGATTAGGTGGCGTGATGTCGCCCGACACACTGACCAATAAGAATGCTGACTATGAAGTTCTGATGCGTGCCACCCCCTCTGACAACCGACTCCATGGTATCGATGCCCGCGACGCGGCCCTGGCTTTTGCCCATGCGGCGACACTGCCGGAAGAAGAAACCAACAAAATTTACCTTATCGCTGGTAATGAAAGTTATGCACTTCTCTCCCGCGATCTTGAAGATGACCTGATGGCGACGATGGGAATCGGTCGTCTCGGACATGAGCACGGTCTCAAAGGGGATCCGGATGATGACGACGGCTGGGCTTTTACCGGTTGGTTCGACACATCTGATGCCGAGCGGGTTTTAAAATTCCAGAAACACAACTGGAGCGATACATGCCAATGGCTTGCCTCTACACAGCCGGGCATTATAAGACTTCTATTGAAACTGGCCGGACCTCTTATCAGACACTCGATGAAAAAAGCATCCATAAAAAAACAACAGGAAGAACAACGAGGCCCGTTTGCAGACCCCTGGGGTTTAATTGGAAAAACCTATGGCGATCATGTCCTGGTAGCGCGCAAACGAGCTTAGGCCGGTTGCCGGTATCTCCTAACAGCTTCCTAAAAAATAGATGCTTTGATAACGAGGAACTCGATATGTACTCAACTCAAGTGACGCGCGACTTTGATTTCAGTGCCGATACCGTGTGGAATTTGCTGATCGACTGGGGAAATACTGCCTGGCTACCCGGCCCTGAAAAGACGGAAGTCATTACCAATGACGGTCAAATTACCCGCAAGCTTTTTATTGCCGCTGCGGAGCCTATTGAAGAGACGATGACGAGTAACGATCCCACATCGAAGACGCTGCACTACACAATTGCTGTCGGACAGCTGTTTACGCTGGAGAATTACCAAGGGCAGGTTCGGATTATTGCCGATGGAGGCAAGAGTAAGGTCGAGTGGAGTTGTTCTTTTGACCAGGGTGGCATGAGTGTAGACGAAGCTGAAACCCGGGCTGTCGGTAATATGAATTTCCTGATGGACAATATGATCAAATATCTCGCCGGCTAATACTACCGCCGGCTTTCGGACCAACGCAATGAGTAACACAGAATCAAATCGCCCTGTTCTTGTCACCGGGGCCAGTGGCTTTGTCGGCAGTCATATAACCCGACAGTTATGTCGTGAAAGGCGGCAGGTGCGCGTTCTGCTGCGCAAGAGCAGCAGTCAGGAAGCCCTAAAGACCCTGCCTGTAGAAATACACTATGGTGACGTTCTGGACCCCGCATCCTTGAAGGCCGCGATGCAAGGCTGTGAAACAGTTTTCCACAGCGTGGTCGACCCACGCTTCTGGCTGACAGACCCAACCCATATCTATCGCAATAACGTCGAGGGTCTCGTGAACAGCATGGAGGTCGCACTGGAATGCGGTGTCGAACACTTTATTTTTACCAGCTCAATGGGAACGCTCGGTTTCAATCCCGATGGCAAAGTCACCGAGGACATTGAGTTCAATTGGTACGATAAAGCCAACCCCTACATTCTGGCCCGACTGGAAGCGGAAAATACGTTCATGAGCTACTGCCGTGATAAAGGTTTGCCGGGCGTTGCACTATGTATAGCGAATACCTATGGCCCTGAAGATTACGGCCCTACGCCACATGGAAAAATGCTGTGCGATGTCGCGCAGGGCAAGATCACCAGTATTCTTGATGCGGCTGCCACAACCGTCGATATTCGTGATACTGCTCAAGCAGCCCTGCTGGCCGAAAAATATGGCCGCAACGGTGAGCGCTATATTATCGCCAACGAATTCATCAGCAATCGTGATTTCTATACACTGGTTGCTGCCGAATGCCGCCTGCCTCCCCCGAAAGTCATACCTTACTGGATAGCGTGGTCGGTCGCTTTCATCGGCGAAAGTATCTGCAAGCTCCT
Organism: Halioxenophilus sp. WMMB6; assembly: GCF_033283405.1. Lineage (NCBI taxonomy): Bacteria > Pseudomonadati > Pseudomonadota > Gammaproteobacteria > Alteromonadales > Alteromonadaceae > Halioxenophilus > Halioxenophilus sp. WMMB6. Next base: position 286,777 of record NZ_JAWMQR010000001.1, on the reverse strand, counting down.
GCGCAAAAAAGATTATCTCCTAAGCACCGACGCTGTATTTCTTTCCAATGCTTTCAAGGCCATGGATAACAACAAGGCGCGCAACGAGCTGGGATGGACCCCTCGCCCCATAGCCGAAACGATAAAAGATACCGTCACATGGCATCTACAAAGACAACATAATTCTGCCGAATAGAGAGAATAATATGCTAAGCAAATACGACGAATTTCTGTGCCATCAAACGACAAACTATCTCAACGAGGTAAACACCAGCGAACGCAACTGGACGGAAAAAGTCTGGGGCGCAGCATCGAATCATGACGGCTCTATCATGCTTGACTGGGGTTTCGGCAAGTATATAAACCGCAACGTTATGGATGCGTTTGGCATCGTCGTTATCAACGGGAAACAATACAACGTCCGGGCATCACGGGAACTGCAACCCGATGTCGATGAAATTACCGTAGGACCGCTTAGTTACGAAATACTTGAACCACTTTACAAAATCAGGGTAGTGCTTGACGAAAATGATCAAGGTATCAGCTTTGATATTGTCTTCGATGGTACCTTCCCTATCTCGGAAGAACCGCACTCATTCCAAAAGAAAAAGGGTGTCGTAGTCAGTGATGCGAGGCGCTTTTATCAATACGGTACCGTTAGTGGCACCGTTACCGTGGAAGGAAAAACCTATGTTGTGAAGTCCGAAGAATGGTCAGCCGCCAGAGATCGTTCCTGGGGTATACGCCCGATTGTCGGCTTGCCGCCCAAAGGTAGCGGATGGTGTATGGCCGAGGGGTTGGATGATCAGGGCATGGAGCCGCCCCCCAGTAACTTGCTGTCAGTGGTAATTGAATTTGCCGGTGCACAGTTCAAGGACTATGCGCTGCATTACTGGCAAGTTAAAACTGAAGACGGTCATGTGCTTCAAACCATGGGCTCACACATTTCCTATCGCTATGGCCACCCGAACTGCGGAGATCCACGTAAGGAAGTCTCAATATCAAGCGTGGACCATTCGACTGAATTCGATCCGGACACAGGCAGGCCAACCTCAGCCCGTGCCACTATTGAAGCCAGCGACGGTCGCAAAATGACCATGGATTTCAAGCTCCAGTCTTTCTGCTTCGCCGGAGCGGGTGGCTATTTTGGTTACAAAAACTGGAACCACGGCAAGTGGATGGGCGCCAATGTTGTCGAGGGAGAAGTTCTGGACCTCACCGATGCGGACGATATGGCCGGTCTGCTGAACCGATACGATGATTATGCCTGCGAAGTTACCTGTGACGGCGAGATCGGGCATGGCCTTTATAACATCACAACGGCGGCAAAGATCGAGATACCCCAATAGGCATCTACAAGTAGCCAGATATAAATAGCAAAATGGGCTAACAGGTAACAGCCATCCCGGACTTCTCTGAGAAATTATTAGTAAAAGAGATTGCAAAAATGACATTCGCAAACGATGTACTACAGGGCCATCTGAAAAGCTGGCTCGAGAACAAAATGCCAGAAGCCGTGGGCCTTGAAATCACCGGTTTTGAGAAGACCTCTTCGGGCACATCAAACGAAACGTGGTTTCTGACCATCAATTATGCAGAGCAGGGCAAAAAAAACACAGAGAAAATGGTTGTGCGGTGGGCTCCGGAAACCTCCGCACTCCTGCATACCTACAACCTGCGGGAACAATTTGACTTAATGTCACATCTTCGCGCGTCACCTGTTCCGGTGCCCGGCGTTTATTGGTTCGAAGACGATACAACGATTATCGGAACCTCATTTTTCGTCATGGAGCGCATCGACGGTGAAGTGATTGACCTCGACCCTAGCTCGGCAGGATTTCAGAAGTTGTGTGACGCAACCCCGGCAGAGCGGCAACGTCTATGGGAGCAACTCATCAAGACTATCGCGCAGATCCATAGTCTTGATTGGCAAGCGTTGGGCCTCGGGTTTCTGCGTGGTTCAGACGGTCCGGAAGCAGCTCTCGATTCGGAAATAGGTTGGTGGGAAGATTTCCTCCACTATTCAAAAGTTGAAATGCCGGTTTTCCACAAAGCCTTTGAATGGCTCAGAATACACAAACCCGTCAATTCCGGAATCGGACTTTGCTGGGGCGATGCAAGGCTGGGTAATCTGCTATTCAGGGATGGTGATGTTCAGGGCGTATTGGATTGGGAAATGGCCTATATCGGCCCACCTGAATGCGACGTAATGTATATGTGCGTTATGACGGAAACCATGAACACTCTGCTGGGACTACCTCCGATGGAGGGTGCCATGACCACGAGGGAAGTTTGTGATTATTACGAAAGCGTATCTGACCGCAAGCTAGCCAATATTGAGTACCATGAATTTTTCGCGACCCTGAAAACCGCAATCGGGCTTTGCCGTGCTGGAAAAATTCTGGAAGATGCGGGTATTGGTGGCTTTCCGGAGGGCTTTTTCACCAATAACCCGGCCACTCGCAAACTTGAGCAGCTACTAGTTTCCTAGGTATGAGCTTTCACACCTTTTTAAGGTCTTATTGGGCCCACCAATTTTTTAGTAATCCGTTGTTATTAATTTTTACTCAATTTGTGCGCCCAGTTTCAGTCTATTTCCAGCCCACCTGGTTAGACCATTTGCTATTGAACATTTAGCTTGGGGAGCGAAAGCGATGAAACCTAACGAAATCGCTTGGAGCTCTTGAGTACAGTGAATGCAGCCTTTACTCGCGCATAGACCTGTATGATGGTCCAGACTAAAGCAAGTCAAGCAAACCCAAGCCTATCTTTTAGATTACGATGACTCCACAAACAGGAACAAAAGACAGCCCATGACAGCAACTTGCCATCAAAGTACGTCATAGTCTGTTATGGTTGTTCCGGCGCTGCCCACACACAATCGCTAACACTGCCTATACGGTCACAGACATCATTCTTAACCACATTGCGAGAGTTAAATCAGAATTAGTTAGCAGGAAGAATGCTTGGTGTTTCAACCAAACGAACACGCATTTTTAGAAGTATAGCAACAAGCGCAACTAGCGAGCCTAACGCCATAAAAAAAGCGACAAATGCCAATGAATAACCACCGGCAAAAAGGAAGCCGGCCACCACAGGGCCTAAAGCAGCACCGCCGCGCCCCATTCCAATCACAAAGCCAGTACCCCCGGCGCGCACGCTGGTTGGGAATGATTGAGCAAAGAGTGCATAGAGGCCAACCACAGCCGAGTTGGTAAAAAAACCCGCCATCGCAGCGAACAGGGAGAGCTGCTGCAAATTAGCTGATGCATGACCAAATACCACCACCATCACAAACGCCATCAATAGTGCGCCAACCACCAATTTGTACACATCGTATTTCTGGGTTAGCAGACTAAACAATAACGAGCCCAGTATGCCACCAACATTAGCCCACACCAAAACAGTACCGGCCGACGAGGCGACAAAGCCCATATCAACCACAATTTTGGGAATCCATTTAAGGATAAAATAAAAAGTCATAATATGAGTGAAATACGCAACGGTTAAAAGTAACGTGGTGCGTCTTAACGCTGGCGAGAGTAATTCGCCAATACCGGCACGAGCTTGATGAGAAACTAATTCAGGTAACTGATGCACCGTGTCGTATCCCATACGGGTTAAGACATTATTAATTTTCCGTAACGCATCGGGTGGGCGTTTTTGCACAAGAAAAGCGATTGACTCAGGCAAAAAGAGCCAAACCAAAGGTATTAGTATTCCGGTGACTAAGCCACCCAATACAAAAACTGCACGCCAATCAAAATGAACCAGCAAGACTGAAACGACTGAACCCCCAATAATTGCTCCCAAGGGATAACCCGCTGCCATCAATACCACACACATATGTCGCCGCTTGGCATTGGCAAACTCTGCTACCATGGCATTGGTGGTTGCCATCAACCCGCCGATACCGAGCCCGGTAATAAAACGGACGACCGACAGGCTCAACACATCCTTCGCTGTAGCAGCAACAAACATCGCCACAGTCATCAACATTAAGCAGCCCAGCAACACAGGATATCGGCCCAAACGATCGGCAACGTTACCCAGGATAACCGAACCGAAAGCCATGCCGATAAGCTCCATTGACAACACAAGGCCCAACGCAGCCCGATCAACGCCCCAATCAGCGGCGATACCCGGAGAAGCGAAACTGATTGCCAACACATCGAAACCATCTAATGCATTGAGTAAAACACACATGAAGACAGCCACAACCTGCAGACGTGTCATTGGTAAGTGGTCAAGAAGATTTTGTGGGTCAGCGAAGTGAGACATAACTATTCCCCGTCGTTATTATGCGATTGGTTACTATATTCCCGAAAAGTAAAACAGGAGATTAACAATACCCAATCAATCTCAACCGCTTTGTCTATCGCGATACATAAAATTTATAAGGCTACGACTATATAATATACCCAATATCGCTGTTGCCAGACTTGAGCATACCCGCTACAGCCAATGCTGAGGCCTATTTCAACCCCCTAACACTCCCGTCGAATGGCAACGCCTCGCAGTAGTTCGACCACCTCTCCTATGGCGAATGATAGAAAGTCCTCGAGAGGCAGAATCGAATTCATGGCCAAGAGACTCTATAGCTCGACCATATCGATTCCCTTGCCGGCACAGCTTCATGTAGTAAACTTGCTACTGAACGCTGTCGCGACCATCACAGCCAGGCCAATCATTTGGTTAAAGCCTGCATCAGCGATCAGAGATCAAAATTCAATCCAAGGCTGACAACAGTTCCAGCACCACGATCAATATTCACCATCAACTAGGTCACGCTAAAAATGCGCATCTACATCTTTTGCTAAGAACAGTGATATCTTGAGACCTGCTCTGAGTTCATCGTATCCACCTCTTCAGCGCTTACTCGCTTGTGCTATTTAGTTACCGTCACCAAGAAGGTTGCACGCAGCTTGTCTTTCTGTAATTTGCCCGTCGTTGAATAAGGCAGCGACGCGGCTAAAACAAAGTGTTTCGGCACTTTATAAGGGGCAAGTTTTTCTCGACAGCCGTGTTCGATCTCTTCCAGGTTAAGTGTCTTACCCGTGGCCGGAACCACAAATGCAACACCCTTCTCTCCCCATTGGGCATCGGCGACTCCAACCACGGCCACACTGGCTACCGACGGCATAGACGCAATGACGCGCTCAACCTCAGCTGGATAAACGTTCTCGCCACCAGAGATAAACATGTCTTTTTTACGATCAACAATAAACAAGAAACCATCGCCATCAAGACGAGCCATATCTCCGGTCATTAACCAGCCATCGCGAAATGCCTCTTCTGTTTTCTCCGGTTGCCGCCAGTAACCCGCCGTTACCCCAGGCCCGCGTACCCACAACTCACCCGACTCACCCGACACAACCGTCTCGCCCTGCTCATCCACAATTTTGGTTTCTACCGTCAAAAAGATTGCACCACAGGAACCCGCTTTGCGAACGGCCAGCTCAGGATTGCCGACCGGAATTCCGGCAATAGAGCCAGCTTCCGTCATGCCATAACCGTCTGACATTGGAATGCCCGCATCGACAAAACGTTGAATCTGCTCTTTGGAATTGGGTGCACCACCGGTGGCATAGACTTGCAGATGTTGCAGCTTTGCGGCATCAAAGTCTGGATGATCCCATAACATGCTGGCCATTTGCGGTACCGAAAAGTAGTGGCTAATAGCGAGCTTGGAATCTGATAAGCGTTGTAAAGTAACGCCCGGATTAAAGCCCTGCGATACCAACACAGCGCCACCAGCCAGCAGCGGAGCGCGCGCATTGACAAATAGACCGGCAGTATGAAACATCGGCATATCACACAGAAACACACTGCTGGCACTGACGTTGTTACCGGAATTAAAAGCAAATTGGCTCGCCAATGCATTCAGCTCACTGAGCATTACACCCTTAGGTGAACCACTCGTGCCTGAGGTGTACAACAGTGTCGACACTTCAGTCAGCTCACGCCGCGCCTGCAGTGGCGGCACCGTTGGCTGGCAAGCAGTCAGATTTAATAACTCAGAGAGTGTTAAGCTCGTAGCTGCGGCGGTACGAAATTCGTCGTCACAGAAAGTAATCTGCGGTTGTGAGTCGGCCACAATAAGTGCAACCTCCTCTGTCGCCAAGCGCCAGTTACAAGGAACATAGATCGCACCGGCACGCACACAGGCAAGCGAGAGGATCAAACCATTAGCGGAGTTACGTGCGACTGTGGCAACGCGCTCTCCACTGGCAGGGCCCAATCGCTCCACCAGCCAGTTGGCAACGCGATTAATCGCCCGGTCAAATTCGCGATAGTCCCAGCGCTGACCACTGGTCAGATCAACGCAGGCCAATGCGGATGGTGTCCTTATGGCAAAGGTGGCGACAGGATCGATCAACATGACTTAACGGCCACCTTTAGATTTGTTGTAACTGCCTAGACCCGGCTTATAGGTTTTGTCATCCAGAAACTGTTTGATCCCCTCCTTACGACCATCATTATCAAAACTGTTAGCGGCCTCCTGTGCACGCACCAGATAATCTTCAGCGTTATCGAAGGTCATCTCACCGACACGGCGAATTGCATCTTTGGTCGCTTTTAAAGCAACCGGATTTTTCTGCAGTAAAACCTTGGCCACCTCACTAACACGCTCTTTAAGCTGCACCAGCGGCACCGCCTCATTAACCAGGCCCCATTCGGCTGCCTTTTTACCGTCAACATTTTCTCCCATCATGGCGTGGTACATGGCATTACGGAAATTGAGTAGTTCCACTGCAATTTTAGTAGCACCACCGCCCGGTAAAATACCCCAGTTGATTTCACTCAGTCCAAACTGCGCCTCTTCTGCGGCAAAGGCCAGGTCACAACCGAACAATGGTCCGTAAGCACCACCAAAACACCAGCCGTGCACCATGGCGATAGTCGGCTTTTGATACCATCGCAGACGACGCCACCAACCATAGGATTCACGCTGAGCCTGACGAATAGCACCTAAGCCTTTGGCTTCGTTCTCACGGAAGTATTCGTGCAGATCCATTCCGGCAGACCAGGCTGATCCTTCGCCAGCCAGGACCAGCACACCAACATCTTCGCGAAATTCCAACTCGTCTAATACACGCATCATCTGACGATTGAGTTTGGGGCTCATACAATTTCTTTTTTCCGGGCGATTGAAACTTACCCAGGCAATACCGTCTTCAATTGTAAAGACAACAGTTTCCAGCTCATCTTGGGTCGGAATAGTCATATTTCATTCTCCTAAATTTCTCTCAGTGAATTGGATTTTTCGACTCACTCACGTCGTGATTAAATCGGATAATGGCCAGGCTCGGTCTCGACAGTGATCCAGCGCAATTCAGTAAATTGGTCAATACCGGCTTTGCCACCAAAGCGGCCATAACCTGAAGCCCCCAAGCCACCAAAGGGCATTTGCGCTTCGTCATGAACAGTTGGACCGTTGATATGGCACATACCCGATTGAATCTGCCGCGCCACTCGCAAACCACGAGCGGTATCACGGGTGAAAACCGAAGCAGATAGACCAAATTCACTGTCGTTAGCGATACGTATCGCATCGGCTTCATCCTTGGCGCGAATAATCGCAACAATAGGGCCAAAGCTTTCGTCGTGATAAATCGACATTGCTTCAGTCACTTGATCGAGCACTGAAGCCGGCATAATGACACTGTCAGCCTTACCGCCGGCAACCAATTTGGCGCCCTTACTGAGGCCGTCGTCGATTAGGCTATTCACATGGTTAACGGTCTTTTGATCAACCACAGCCCCCAGTGGGGTATTACCCGCCGCTGGATCACCGGCGGCCATGGAGTTGGCCTTAGCAGAAAATTTAGTAACAAACTCACCGGCAATGGCATCAACAACAATCAGGCGTTCGGTGGACATACAGATCTGCCCCTGATTCATAAAGGCGCCAAAGGCTGCTGCCGCTACCGCCTCATCTAGATCGGCATCGTCCAACACCAACAGTGGCGCTTTTCCTCCCAACTCCAGCAAACAGGGCTTTAAATAATCGGCAGCTTTACGAGCGATAATGCGCCCCACAGCTGTGGAGCCGGTGAAGTTAATTCGCTTGACCGCCGGGTGCGCTATTAGAGCACCCACCACCTCGCCGGCATCGACTGGGGCATTGGTGGCCACATTGACAACACCTTCTGGGAAACCCGCCGCGGCAAACGCCTCGGCAATCAGGGAGTGAGTACGCGGGCATATTTCAGAAGCCTTCAGAATGACACTGTTACCACAAGCCAACGGTACAGCTATCGCCCTCACAGCGAGAATAATCGGCGCATTCCAAGGCGCAATACCGAGAACCACTCCTACCGGCTCGCGCAATGTCATTGCTAGGCAACCCGGCTTGTCGGAGGGAATGATTTCACCGGTAATCTGCGTCGTCATCGCTGCAGCTTCCCGAACCATACTTACGGCCAACTGAATATTGAACATGGCCCAACCGGTCGTGGCTCCAATCTCTTGCGTCATGGCATCGACTAAGCCTTGCGTGCGCTCGGACAACGCTTCGGCAGCTTTCATCATAACCTCGCGACGCGCGTTGGGCCCCATGGTTGACCAGTTGGCAAACCCAAGTTGAGCCTGTTCAGCAATGGCAACTACATCAGTCACCGTCATCGCTTCGGCACAACTCGCCACGGCTCCAGTCAATGGATTCAGTCGTTCAAAATTCATTACGCCACCTAACCTCGCACTGTTTGATTTATTGCTTTTATACATAAGAGACAGCTTACAGCCTATATACGCACATATACATATTGTATGTTATACATACTATTTAAATAAAACAGATACCGTCAACTGAATTTTTAATATTAAGGACGGGTTATTTTAACTAGTTAAAAAACCACCGATCCATATTATTTGAAATATCGGTAGGTTACTTCTCAGTTGAAGCAGAGCCGTACTCCGCAATTAATTGTTTTGAACAAAATACGCTTAACCAATCATCGATTCACCAACAATTGCAATCCGGCGGCTGTATTGGAAATAGGAGCCACTAAACTTCTAAACTGCTCGCATACCTCACCCAACAAACACCCACGCATGGCCAACCACATATTGAGCTCCACACCTTGCGCACCGGCAATTTCCACGAGATCTTCATTGCTGTAGCGGGTCAATGCCTCCGGATCAGTCACTATTTTATCCAGGCATTCGTAATCAAACTCGGTATTTAGGAATCCGGCACGCTCACCATCCAACTGATGAGACAAGCCGCCCGTACCCAGCACCACCACTTTTTGGTCACCACCAAAGGATGCCACTGCCCTGCCTATGGCCTGACCCAAGGCATAACAACGGGACGGTTTCGGCATAGGATGACGCTCACAATTGATACAGACGGGTATTACTTTTATCTGTTGGTAATTATGCCCCGGATACATCAGTGATAACGGCACCGTTAAACCGTGGTCGACATTCATCTCCTGACACACGAGCGGATCGAAATCATGCTCAACCAGTTCGTTAATAATATGCCAGGAGAGTTCAGTCTCGCCGGTAACAGGTGGAATTGGTTTTATACCCCAACCTTCGTCGGCATTGTGATATTGCGGTGCAGCGCCAATGGCAAAGGTAGGCTTTTTATCGAGAAACATCTCCAGACCATGGTCATTGTAAAAGACAATAGCTATCTCTGGATTTTCACTGTGTAACCATTTGCGAACCGGGACATAACCGGAAAAAAAATCTTTCCAGTAGGGAGTCCCTTCCAACCCTTTATCCATGGCAATACCAATTGCCGGTATGTGTGAAGTGCCGATACCACCGATAATCTTGGCCATAATTGTTACCTATTTTTATATTTCAGTACCATCGTGTAATAAAGCTAAAACCATAGCCTTACTTACGACTTACCAACACCTTGGCTATCCAAATAGGCCTGGAACTCTTCTGTAGTACGACCAGTCTGTAGACCACCAAAGTCCTGCACATTCAAACCCCATATGACTCCAAACTTGGCCAGATAATAAATACTGCCACCCTCTTTGATCATAGCCAGAACATCGCGCTTTCTGACCGCTTCACGTTGTGCTTCAGAGAGATGGTATTTTTCAAAACAAGCTTCCTGATCAGCAATAAAAGCCTGCCGACCCGCTTCAGAATTAAATGAGTGGCACATTTTGTTAAGCGGATAGCCCTTAGTTGACATTGGGCCATCGAAAAATGTGGTGCCCGCAATTGCACGCATTTTTTTGACTGGCATAATTTCACCTCAGTGAAAACGTTCTATTTGGCATTTACTCATTGACATAAATGCCCCCATCGATAATTGAGCTGCAACCACAACACTCACCATCACAGTAATCTCCAACATAGCGATATCCATCACTGCAACAACTATCACAACAGCTGTTGGGGCAGCTACTGGTCTGATAAGGCTGTGTATATATCTCGATCAGATTCGAGCAACAAGCTGGATAAATATCGTCCACATCGAGATCCTGTATCAATCAATATCAACCGCGAGCAACACTGTAACGCCGACAGACGTCCTGCGCAGCATTAAGTATCTCCAGATTCGCTGAACAGTAGCGTCCTGCACTATAGATTCAGACAAACTCCTCGGTATCAATTTCCAGCTGCGTCGCGACTGGGTAACGCGCCCCCTTAATCATGGGCGGCTTTATCAGTGCGTCAAGCTCCAGCAAGGTATCCTCCGTTAACTCTCGGTCGAGAACCTGCATATTAACTTCCAGATGCGCCACTGATGTTGTTCCCGGGATCGCCAGCACATGATCGCCACGGGTCAACAACCAAGCCAGCGCCAACTGGGCCATGCTGCAGCGCTCTTCTTGGGCCAATGCCGCAAACTGCTCCAACCAGACACAGTTCTCGTAAAAGTTCGGATCTTGAAAACGTGGCATATTGCGGCGAATATCTCCCGCCAACAGCTCATCCGATTTACAACTAGCACCGGCCAGAAAACCGCGCCCTAACGGTGAAAATGCGATAAAGGCTGCTCCCAGTTCTCGGCAGGTATCGAGCACGGCGATCTCGGCATTGCGAGTCCACAGCGAGTATTCCGTCTGTACAGCGGCTATGGGGTGAACCGCGTGGGCTCTACGCAAGGTAGAAGCGGAAACTTCAGAGAGACCGATAGCACCGATTTTGCCCGCTTCACACATACGTGATAGCGCACCAACACTCTCCTCTATCGGAACCGATTTATCCCAACGATGCAGGTAGTAGAGGTCGATATGGTCGGTTTGCAGGCGCTCAAGCGCTTCATCAATAGTGCGCATCAACGTTTCCGGCCGCCCATCAATCACCCGCTTGCCACCGACCCCGGTCATACCACATTTACTGGCCAGATGAATCTGTTGGCGGTAAGGTTTCAGCGCTTTACCCACCAGCGTTTCATTGGCACCAAAGCCATAAAGAGCGGCAGTATCGAAATGCCGTACGCCCAAATCGAAAGCATGCTGCAATAGTGCTGTGGCCGCTTCAGGATCGGGCGGTGTGCCATAGGCATGACTGAGGTTCATGCAACCCAATCCCAACGCTGGAACTTCGACATTACCAATAAATCGTCTGTACATTAGGGAACTCCTCGGCTGAACTTCACAAAAGTGCGACTGAACTACCCTCTATTCAGTGGCTCGTTGCGTTCAATTGCTGTACTAGGGCCTGTTAACACTAATTTATGCAGCACTTTGTAGCTAGTAGAACCTTGGCCACATAAGAGGCCACACAGTTAACAGCGTTATTTCTTAAGGCTTAGCGACATTTGAAAGAACTGGCAGACTGAGGGTTGCCACTACCGGAGTAGTAGGCAAACTGAGGATACGCACACAACGGGCGGGTGCGGCCCGGAAATGATTCGCCAGAAGCCTCAACCGACGCCGGTACTCTTCCCTCTTCCACCCACTGCACCAATGCACTCAACATATCAAACTTATCTAGGGTTTGCTCACCACCACCACAGTGCCCCATGCCTGGAACCAAATACAGACGCGACCAATCGCGTAGACCATCAAGATCATCGCCCTGCACTAAACTTTGGTAATAGCTCAGAGTATCCTTGGCTGAAAACCACGGATCGCTGAGGCCATGGAAAAACATCAACTTACTGCCCCGAGCAGCAAAGCTGCTTAACTGGGTTAAGTTCGCATTGCCCGGTGCCAAAGGAAAGTTTTCCGCTAACTCAATCTCGCGCACCAAATCAAACGGCTGACTCATTCGCGCACGACCCAATGGCCCCGCAACGCCCTGCAGTAAACCCGGAATACCCTTATTAGCGGAAATACCCGTGTCGAAGAAAAAGCCCGGATAAACGTTATCGCCATTGGCCAAGCGAGGGCCGTTAAAGGCCTCAGTTAATGCCGACACCTGCTCTGCCGACAGGCAGCTATCGCCCGTCTCTGAATCCATGCACTGTAAAATCGATGGGTTAAATCCACAGCCTTCGGGAGCAAATATCATATCGTCCCGCAAGCCATCATTGGCATCACATTGCTGCAACAGTGTATCGACTATCAGTTGTTGTTGGGCCTGGCTGAATGGCGCTGACTGCCCCTCGCTCATAATGGCGCGCAATCGCTTAGCTGCCCAAAGATCAGCAACTTCAGAATAGTTGGTGCGCCGGGCTGGAGCTCCCGCGATAATGCCGTCAAACAACTGAGGGTAACGCTGTGACATGGTCATGGCTTCACGACCACCCGTTGAACAACCCACAAAGTAGGAGTGGCCCGGTTGTTGGCCATAAAACTGGGCGACCACCTTGCGAGTTAACTGTGTGACTTTGGCTACCGCCTGGGAATAAAAATTTAACAATGCCTGCTGATCAGAAAAAAAATCTGTATTAAAAACAGAATCACTCTGATGACCGCTGTCGGTGCTAACCACGGCGAAGCCTCGGAATAGTGCAGGCTGATCACCGGCCGCTAGTGCGCCAAGAGGCTCTCGGATGAGACCGTTTAAAGCACCACCCCCTTGAAACAAAAAGCGTCCATTCCAGTTATCTGGCAAAGCCAAGCCAAAACCAATGGCGTAAGGCTTTTTATCCGCACCGACACGCTTTTCAAAGTATCCTCTGACGCTGCAATATGGTGTAAAGCTATCTGTTGCAGACGACCCAAGGGGTCGATCATCTGCACCAATCGGTAGTTCTTTAACAGCCTCAACATACATTGCTGAAGTAATATCGACATCATCAGGCATTAGTGTGGCTATTGATTGACAACGTTCTGCCATGCTCTCAATCGAGGATTTAAACAGTACGCCAGAAGTTGCCTGACCAGAAAAATTCAATGTGACGAGTAACACTAGGGTCACCAAGGTCCCAGCAGCCACCCCCTTCTTCAGAAATGTTAATAGCACCAGCATAACGTTTTTATTTTCCTAGTTTATCTACGCCTACCACAAACCAAAAAATGCTGGCCCACCGCCTTGACAATGGTGCCAGCAAAACAACATTGGAGACTACCGAGTATTAAAAACTGTAACTTACATTCATACCAACAACTCTTGGAGCACCAAAATATTCTGCATTGAGCGAGTTGTATTGACCGGAGACATACTCTTTGTTCGTGAGGTTACGACCATAAGCTTGAATTATCCAGTTGTTCGTTTCGAATGTAACTAATGCCGACAACAAACCACGTGATTCCAACAGGTCTGTCTCTTTGTCGTATAACAGATTTACCCACTGTTCATCCACCCAGCCGTAATTCAAACGTGGTATCAAGGTAGCGCCATTAAATAACGTAAATTCATACTCAACACCCAGCGTATAACTCAAACCAGGAGAGTATAGGTTGTCGCCACCAGAAGTACTGACCAAGTACGGAGTGTAATCAAAACAGGCCGGCGGTGTTGCCCCACCCACACACTGAGGTAAATTACTGGCGCCACCGGGTAAACTGCGTTCATCAACAATGCTGCTGACCGGATTCAGCTCAGAATCGATATACGAGAAGCCGGCATCCATACGCAAGCCACCAAATTGACCATCAATAGAAAACTCAACACCCTGAATAGTGGCTTTACCCACATTTAAAACACCTGAACTACCAGAAGTAATATCGATGCTATCAAACTGAAAATCTTCATAGTCATTGTAGAACAGGGCTACCGCTGTACGCACCGCACCATCAAGCATCGTAGACTTCCAACCCAGTTCATAAGCCCAGACACTTTCTTTATTGAAATTATCTTCAGCATGGGTGTTGTTATAACCACCCGGCTTGTAACCTTTGGCGAGCGATGCATAAATGAGATTGTCGTTGTCGTAAGCCCAGTTAACCGACAACTTCCCTAGCAGATCATCGTCGTCGTAGTCACCGCTGATGGGAAATGCCGGCCCGGCCGATACAGGGCCGAAGTAACCGCCACTCCCCTCGAGACCGGCAGCGTCATACCAGGCCTGACGCACACCGAACTCCACCTGTAGATCTTTGGTCAGGTCATAACCGACCTGTCCAAATAGGCCTTTGGTCTCCTTTTCAATCCCCAGCAATATACGTGGACCCGGAGTTTGAATATCGACAGAGACATCGTTTTTCTGGAAGTAATAACCTAACACCCACTGCAGCCTCGCATCATCTGGTGAGATGATATTTAGCTCATAGCTGTCTTGGTCTTCTTCAATAAATTGTGTCTCTTCCAGAGAAAGGATGCTGGTAGCATCATAGTCCCATACCACATCGATCTCTTTCTCTTGATGCCCCGCTAACAATTTGATGCCGACACCATTATCAAACGTATACTGAGTATCGATCAGATAAGTATCGTCACTCTCTTTATGTTTGGTATCAGTGTTGTAGCTAATGTCCCAAATATCATCTGTGCGGCCAAAAGCAAAATCCGACCCTTCAATAGGACGATTAGGGTAGCCACCGGTATCCTTGTCAGACGTTTCATACTTAACATAGAGATCAATGTTATCCGTTGGCTGCCAAGCCACGCCTAAACGAAATCGTGTCTCATCCAGACTACCCGCATCGGTATTGGCCGGCCCGATATCATCGTAATAGCTATCGCGCTCGCTGGTTTTAAAGGCGGCTCGAACCGCCACGGTTTCGGTTACTGGAATACCAATTGCACCTTCGGTATTGATTGCCGAATAGCTGCCAGCACCCACCCGCAGATAGCCATTAAATTCTCCACCGACCTCCGGGAGCTTGGAGTTAATCATAATGGCTCCGCCGGTAGAATTAGCGCCAGAGAAAGTTCCTTGCGGCCCCCTTAGCACCTGCACATCATTGAGATCGTAGAAGCTCATCGTGCCGACAATCGGCGGCTGAAAAAGGCCATCAATGTAAGTACCAACACCATTACTGGCATTCGGATCACCACTGGCCAAACCGATTCCCCGAATATTTACCGACTGTGTAATCGCCGCATCGGTAACCGACAGGCTGGGCGCGGCATACTGGAGATCGTCCAGCCGAGTAACTGCTTTTTTCTCCAGCTGATCAGAGGTCATAGCCGTCATGGCGATAGGAATATCCTGCACATTGGCTGATCGTCGTTCGGCGGTTACAACTATCTCCTCCAACTGAAGGACATGCCCTTCTTGTGCCACAGAAACTTGAGCCGCTGAAGCTGCCAAGCCAACAGCTACGGACAAAGACAGTTTCTGAAAACCATTGGGACTACATCTATTAGCTCTGGTAATCATGGTGAACCTTCTCTTAGTACATTATATTTATAGTTTCATGTAGTCTCATTGAATCACTGTCAATCATTAACCACACGCGTAATTTCAGGCAGTATCACCACCTACCTAAAAATCTTTACCCGGTTACTCCGCCATGGATTTAGCTCGTAATCTGGCCTGTGCCGCCATACGAACCTGAGCATTCATCTCGCCATAGTTAGCGTAGCTGTTACGCTGTACGACTTCGAAGAAAAATCCATTAATGGACTTCGTATAAAAGTGCACAAAGTCACCGGTATCACTTTTATCAAACAGTAGGTTGTATTTTCTCAAGCGCTCAACAAAAGCCCCATCCAAGTCAAACTTACTGCTAATATCGACGTAGTAATTATCGGGAATGGAGACAATTGCCGACTGGTCGACATGCTTTACATACTCAAAGATATCAGCACAACTGATAGCGATATGCTGCACGCCCGAACCTTTCTGAATCTCTCTAAATACCTCGCTGGAAGCTCGCCCGCTATTTGAGGTATTAAAGGGAAGACGGATATTTTTATTGCTGCTGACGGCAGATCGACTAACTACAATGCCATACGGATCGATTAGATCGAGTGGTTTATCGATAGCTAAATCAAACACCGCCCTAAGTAGCAAGGAGGTTGACAAAAACTCTGAGTCAGACAAGCTACTGGCCACGTGATCAATTGTCATAGTCCCGCAGGCGTCATTAACCTCGGCATCGGTGCCCGTGAAAGCGACAAAATCAACATCATAAAATCTGGCACCACTGGCAGCCTTTTGTACAAAATAGAGGACATCGCCCCCTATGCCCTGAACCGCCGAAAGCTCCATTTCGCCACTATCCGCATTACTCTCAAAGCGTTTATAACCGTAATATTCACAACGCTCCAGCATGCCTTCAGCATCATCGGCCAGAAATGCCAACGCGCAGACCGATGCACCGTGCACAAAGAAATAGTTTTGCGCAAAGCTATCTGGCTCTTCATTAACCACAACACAGACATCATCAAGCTTATAAAGATTGACATCTTTGCTCTTGTGCTTGTGGGTATTGGCAAAGCCGAGACTTTTTAGCAAGGAGACCAGAGAATCTTTTGCTTCCCCTTCTGCGGCAAATTCAATAAATTCGACCTTTTGAACGCTGGATTTGGGTGGTAGTGGCTTTTCCAAAACACGCCCGGAAGATATTTCAGGTGCTCTGATGGCAACCTGCTCCTCCAACCACAACATGGAACGCATGCCATCAACCGCTGCAGGACGACTATATGCCGAGCGGAAGTGATCATTGAATATTTCGTGCGAAAAGTAGCCGGCATAGCCAGACTTGATAATCTTTTCGCAAAAATCCACCACAGGGAAATTGCCCTGCCCCGGAAAACAGCGAAAGTGTCGACTCCAGTTTAAAGGGTCCATATCCAAATAAGGCGCATCAGCCAACTGCACCAGAGCGATACGGTTTGCAGGAATATCAGCCAACACCTGTAGATCGCACCCCAGCGCAAATATATGAAAACTATCGAGCACAATACCGAAATTTTCACGATCCACCTGGCGCACCAACTCCCAGGCATCACGATAATCTCTAATATAGCGTCCCCAGGACAAAGCCTCATAACCCAGTTTGAAACCGCGGCATTTCGCCCGCTCGGAGAGCTCCGAATATTCATCAACCGCACGATTTAAATTATTCACCGATGCCGGAGAGACGTTACTGCAAAACAGTAACGACCGGGTTCCCAGCTCTTCCATAACATCAAATTTCTGCTCAACACGATCAAAATTTCGCTGCACTTTTTCTACCGGCATACACTCGAAATCGCGAAATGGCTGCAAGGCGACCACCTCCATCCCGGCATCTTCAACAATGCGCCTTACCACGGCCGGAGACTCATCGAACATCATGAGATCATTTTCAAGAATTTCTATTCCGGTAAATCCAGCATAGGCCGCCGCATCAATCTTTTGACGCAGATCGCCGGAAATACAGACCGAAGCAATAGACCGTTTCATTACTGTATACCCTCGTCAATCCAACCAGGTTAAGGTGGTAGATACCATCTCTGGCACCACTTCCAAACCCACTTCAGAGAAATGATTGAAAGCATCTATCCCTTGAAATAGCCACAGATCAAAACCGGTCAGACAATGCAAGCCAGACGCTTTACAAGCCTGTAAGAATTGTGTTTCCAATGGGGTGTAGACAGCATCAAATGCCCACGACTGCCGAGCGATACCCTCCACGGGGAAAGCACTGCCAGTATGACCATGCATGCCGAGCGCTGTGCAATTAACCAGCCCATCAACCGATGCCATAACATCAGTCAGATCTTCCTGCCTGACTACGGCAACCGAGGTACCTGTCTCAGCAATGGCAGCCGCCAAAGATTCCGCCTGGGCCGGAACAACGTCTAAAATAAGTAACTTACGAACACCCAGCTTAACCAGCGCGAAGGCGATGGCCCGCCCTACGCCACCGGCACCACAGAGCAATACAACACCCGGCTCACGCAGCCCAAATCGGTAGCTATAGCCTTGGATAAAACCGGAGTAATCTGTGTTGGCACCGAGGATTTCGTTATCAGCAAAGATCAGCGTGTTATAAGATCCAATTCGTTCGTGGCCGGCCACCAATGGCCGCGCCACCTCGCTGTAGATCTGCTGTTTATAGGGATGTGTTACATTAAGGCCGTGATAGCCTTGTTCTATGGCTTGATATAACTGCCGACGGGGATCAAAGTCGTGGATTAACTCTCCATCGAGCAAATCGTAGGCCAAAGATACATTACTTCGCGCACCGAGATAGGATTGGAGTCGAGGCATACGGGAACGCTGAATACCGGCTCCCATTAATCCGAGTTTCAAGGACATATAGATAACTGATGCAAATATTATAATTATCGGTACACGTATCTAAGAAAGTGGACACCGCTACCGGTCTATGCATCCATTAAAATGATTGTCCTCTGGCTTGTACAATATCTAGTTTGCTATATCATATAACACGATGTTATGGCTCAGCCAAACATACCTATCTTAGGCACTAGGTAGAGCACACCCACCAGCCGATAAACTCGCTCTCAAACCATAACAATAATTGAAGATTTGGCTATGTTACTGAATTTCCGACAGCTCGAAGTCTTTCGAGCCATCATGATCTCCAAAACCATTAGCGGCGCTGCGGAATTGCTGCATGTATCCCAACCCGGCATCAGCCGGCTGTTGAAATACATGGAATATAAACTGGGGATTGATCTTTTTGAACGCAATAAGGGTCGACTGATTCCAACCCCGGAAGGTGAGGAACTCTTCAAGGAGTTGGAACCTATTTATGCTCGCATCGAAGACCTTGACATCACCATAAATCGCATTACCCAACTCAACGACCTGCAATTTAGAATTGCCTGTACGCCCAGCCTCGTCAGCTATGTTTTGCCGCGATTACTGGCCAAGGTAAGGGACAAAATGCCGGGGATCAAAGTCGAGGTTGAAGCGCTTCCCAATGAGGAGATCGCCAACTATATCACGCAGCGCCGCTGTGATTTTGCATTGGGCATCTATGACCCCAACCATCCGCTGATTCTGTCAGAGACCTCTATTAGTATCGGCTTACATTGTGTTGTGCCACATGATCATCCCTTGAGCAATCGAAAATCGGTCACCTTTAAAGATATGGTCAAGTACGACATGGTGATGTTTTATCCAGACACTCTGCTTGGTAAAAAACTGCAGAGAGCCTTTGATGAACTCGAAGCAATACCCAATATTTCTGTGGTAATTCGCTATGCTGATGACGCCTGCGCCATGGTGGAACAGGGCCTGGGCATCACTATTGCCTTTGAACATACCGCCAGGCAGGATCGGTTCCCAAATTTGCGGACGATACCCATCAAATCCCACAATCAGCGCTTGCGCTTTTTGCGCCATAACGGCGTTCCCATGTCCAACAATACGAAAAAGTTTTACGAACTAGCTAAGGAAGAGATTCGAGGGCTTGATTAAACACCCCAAAGGCACATAACTTGATGTTATAGGAGGCCAACAAGAGAGTAATTGAAGTCCGGCGATAGACCTCTTTACTATTGCTGAGCTACAAATCTCAACTTGCTTAATCACTATTATAATAAACCGGGATTATCATGACCTCCGATACGCTGTCTCCAGACATCAACCTAGACGCTACGACTCACCTCCAATTCGGCAGTTACAATGACTGTATCAATCAACTGCGGGCGCTGATTAACGAAAACAGCATGTCATTGCTTCAGATCTTGGTCGTCCTGCTCTGCTTTGCACTTAATATGCTCGACGGTATGGATGTAGTACTGATGTCTTACGCCGCCCCCGCGCTGGCAGAAGATTGGAATATCCCAGCGGCGGCGTTGGGCGCTGTTTTTAGCGCAGCCCTGATTGGCATGACCTTCGGTTGTTTAGCGATTGCCCCCTACGCCGACATTATCGGCCGCCGCAAAATGATTTTAATTGCCGTCTTTATTATTGCATCAGGCATGCTGCTGTCGGGAATCAGTCAATCTATTGCCCAGTTAGCAGCAGCCCGTGTTTATACTGGCCTGGGAGTCGGCGCTATTCTAGCCAGTATGGCCGCTATGGTTGCAGAATATTCATCAGACAAACACCGCAACCTGTGTGTCGCTTTCCTACAGGCCGGTTACCCTATCGGCGCGGTCTTTACCGGGTTTGTTTCAGCCGAAATCATACCGCTGCATGGTTGGCGTCCGATGTTTTTCTGGGCATCCACCATAACCGTTAGCATGCTGCCGATCATGTTCTGGTTGATGCCTGAATCGTTGGAGTTCCTGGCCAAGAAACAGCCGAAAAATGCACTTCGGGATATTAATAAAACCTTGTCAAAAATTGGGGCTCCCAAACTGGCACAACTGCCCGAACAACCCCACGACGCCCACCATAAAACCAGCGTTAAGGCGCTGTTTGAAGGTTCGCGCAAGCACTCTACCATTATGTTATGGACAGGGGTCATGCTTGGCTTTTTCACCCTCTATTTTGTGATCAGCTGGATCCCCAAAATTGCCGTGGACGCGGGCCTGCCATTAGACAAAGGCATTTATGCCGGAACAGCCTATAACCTGGGCTCTTGCATTGGCAGTATTTTTCTGGGCTGGATTTCCACCCGATTTGGGCTGCAGCGTATGATCTTTATCTTTTTTAGTATCGCGGCGGTGATGCTGATGATATTTGGCTCGGTGAGCATGAACGTCTTTTTCATTCTGCTCTGCGCGTTTGTGATAGGGATTACCCTCAATGGCGGCTTCAACGGATTTTGGCCAACGGCGGCCCGACTCTACCCCACCGAGATCCGCGCTACTGGTGTGGGCTGGGCTGTTGGTGCAGGCCGTGCTGGCGCCGTGCTCGGCCCCCTGGTCGGCGGTTATTTATTGCAATCTGGTGCAGGGCTTGCCATCACATTTACCGTGTTCTCTATTCCATTATTCCTGGCTGGTTTGGCAACACTCTGTATACGCTCCAGTGACTTTGCCTAAATTGGAATAACATTCCACTTAGATTGAAAGCGCGCTACTGCATTAACTTGGAGAGCAACCCTGGTTGAGAGAATAGGTTAGTTGCGATCACCCGATCCGATTGCGACTAACATCGACGGGTTATCAACTATGCAAACCAGTTCAACCTCGGCTTTCCGCCGTTGTTAAATTTCTCTCTGGGTCACCAATCAAGTCATTTACAAAGAGCGCTGATTAACCCGTTCACTCACCTGCTCGGCCGATTCCACCCGCTCCGAATAGCGATCAACAAAATAGTCTTTATTGCCACGCAGCAGCAGGGTAAATTTCATCAACTCCTCCATAACATCAACAATACGATTGTAGTAAGGAGAGGGCTTCATGCGGTTGTCATCATCAAATTCAAGAAAGGCCTTGGGCACTGAGGATTGATTGGGGATAGTCACCATGCGCATCCAGCGCCCGAGAATACGCAGTTGATTGACGGCATTAAAGGATTGCGAGCCACCACACACCTGCATTACCGCCAGGGTTTTACCCTGGGTTGGCCGCACGCCACCCAGATTAAGCGGCACCCAATCAATCTGGCTTTTAAAGATACTGGTCACCGCACCATGGCGCTCCGGCGAGCACCATACCTGCCCTTCTGACCAAAGCATCAACTCACGTAGCTCCTTTACCTTAGGATGGCTTTCATCTTCGGTATCGGTTTGTGGCAGGCCATGCGGATCAAATATTTTTACCTCCGCGCCAAAATGGCTAAGCAGGCGGGCGCACTCTTCTATGACCAGCCGGCTAAACGAGCGAGCACGTAATGAACCGTATAACAATAAAAATCTGGGCGGGTGGCTGGGCGCTGA
This sequence comes from Halioxenophilus sp. WMMB6, assembly GCF_033283405.1. Classification (NCBI taxonomy): domain Bacteria; kingdom Pseudomonadati; phylum Pseudomonadota; class Gammaproteobacteria; order Alteromonadales; family Alteromonadaceae; genus Halioxenophilus; species Halioxenophilus sp. WMMB6. The sequence continues at coordinate 264,803 of NZ_JAWMQR010000001.1, read as the reverse complement.
ACTGACCGTCTTGTCAAAGGTGGGAATATCGAGATAGCGTTGATCAACATTCGGTAGAGTGCTTTCATCTGTCATGGTTACGGTGGCCTCAATTGCCGGTAAAGCTTGAGTAAGTCGTGTCGCCGATAATGACTCTGCGGCCAATGGTTGAGCCTGTTCAGCCTTTGCCGGGTCTCATCCGCCCGCGTAATTACTCTGCGAAATATTGCGGAAGGTTACCTTTTCCAGCAGCCACATACCATTCATTCCCCCCCTCGCAACACCAACTCCGCCGCGCGGGTACCAGCCATGCGCCCCAGTACCACCGCTGTCGCCAGTCCCATCGCCGGGATATAACCCCAATGAGCCGGACCGGAAACAGAACGGGCGGCGCCACCACCGGCAAACAGATTGGGCAGCGGGCTACCGTTCCCACGCACCACCTGGGCAGCGCTATTGATCTGCAGGCCACCCTGGGTGTGGTAGATGGCCCCCACCACCTTCAGTGCGCAGTAACGCCCGCTGGGGGGCTGCACGCCGCGCCAATCCCGGCCCAGTTGGTCTTCGGCCTGGGCGCTACTTGCGGCCTGCACCGCATCGAAAGTGGCCTGTAAATTTTCCACCGGAACGCCCATCAGTGCGGCCAGTTCAGCCAGCGTATCGGCCTTTTTGGCGGCGTTGAGCTCCATCAACTGTTGGCTCTCCGGGTAGCTGGCGACCTGGGCCTCGATCTTCTCATCGAACACCACCCAGACATGGTCGCCGGGTTGCTGTAACACCGGCAACACCACACCGGCGATATCGGCCAGCTCATCGACAAAACGGTTGCCCTCGCTATTAACCAGCAGACCACCGCCGACGATGGTACCCGGTGAGACGGTAATCCCCTGGGGCTCGGTCAGCATGCCGTAACCCTGGTAGGCCCCCATATCGCCCAGCGCCGCTCCCAACTGCAGGCCGACCTTGACCGCCATGCCCTGGCTGCCCTCGTGACCGTGATTCTTGGCGGAGATAACCGCCGGGATGTAACGTTGCACCAGTTCGTGATTAGCGGCAAAGCCACCACAGGCGAGGATTAATGCTTCACAGCCGACCTGCTCCTCTGCACCATCGGGGCGGCGCAGGGTCACACCCAACACCCGGCCCGAGTCATCGGCATGCACTTCGGTTAATTGGGCTCCGAGCAAAAGATTCACCTCCGCCTCGAGCAAGCGGCTCTGCAGCAGGTCGACCATCGCCTGGCCACTGTGGCCTGGCCAGCCATGCACCCGATAGGTACTGTTGCCAAAGCCGGGGCGGAAGGCCTTGTCCAGCTGCCAGGGCATGTGCAGTTTATTCACCATCCAATCGAGGGTGGGGCCTGACTGCGCAGCAATCAGCTCGGCAATCACCGGGTCGGCCTGGCCGTCGGTTTTGGCCATAATATCCCGATAAAAAAGATCGGCACTGTCGACAATACCTGCGGCCAACTGGGCCTGGGTGCCCGCCGCACTGATCAACCCCTGCGACATTCCGGTGGACCCCATGGGCCGACGGTCCTGCTCGACCAACAGCACCTCCACCCCCGCTTCCCGGGCAGCCAGGGCGGCAATCGAGCCACAGGCGCCAGCGCCAATCACAATAATGGGAAAGGTAATTTCAAACTCGGGGATATTGTTCACTTAGGGGTACTCTGGTCAGAATCGAATCGTAACGGCTGTGAATGCCAAGCGCGGTAGCCGTGCTGGGGAGAGGGGCCGGCGGCATTCGCCGCGGCCGAGCTATCGGGTTTATCTTTTGGAATTAGCGCCGAGGTAACAATGATAATTATCAAACAACTTGCCTAGGGTCAGGTCAATTGGCACGGGGAAAGAGGATAGATGAGGTGGCTGGGGTTAGCATTAGGAGAGTGGCATGCTGTAGGGCCACCAGCCGGGCAGGCGCACGGCTGGAATAACGATATTGGTGACTGGAGTGAGATTGAGAAGCAGAACTAGGCGACTACAACGCCAGGCGAATACGGTCACTGGCGTGGTAGGCCAAAGCCAGCTGCTGAATCTCCATTGCGGCCTCACGCTGGTCGATGGCTACCAATACCTCCAGCAGACGGGCGACGCTTTCATCAAAGCGCTCATCGGTGTATTCGAGGAAGTCGGCATTATTGAATTTAGGATCGGTTTTGGCGAGGCTTAGTTGCAGCTCACGCAGCTGGCGAACGCTCTCATATTTGTAGAGCGGGTCGCCCATATATTTGGCGCACAGCTGATAATATTTTGCGGCGAACAACAGCTCTTCGGCGACGATATAGTAATGGTTGGATTGCTCGGGAAAGGCGCTGTCGAGTGCGACAAAGAGTGCGACGGTTTTATCGTCTTCGTGTAGGGTACGGTTGATGGCGGCGAGATCCTGAAAATCGTTAAAGTGACCTGCGCCTTCGAGTAATCGCGCCTGGTCCGCATCGCGTAGAGCCACCAGGGCGGTGAGTGCCGGAGGATAGCGCTCTGCCAACGCCAGCCAGTCGACCAGAGCGTAGGAGAGTCGCACACCGCCCATACCCGGCGAGGTTTTAGAGGCCTCGTGAAACCAGAGGTGCTGCTCCAGTGCCTGTTGATAGTGGCCATTGGCCACCAGTGCGCGGATCTGCTTCAGATCCTCCCGAGCTACCTGCGCCGTGGCGGCGCCACTCAGCAGCAGTAAACCTGCCAGCGTGATTAAAATCCGTTTCATACCTGCTCCCATAGTCTGTATATGTGAGTCTGTATACGTAAGTCAGTATACCTGCCCATGCTTATCAGCGAGTACAGCGTAGCGGCCAATGTACACATCAGCGGTAACTAATAAACCTGTTAGAAGCAGCAGCCCACGTAGAAAGCAGCAATAAGGCCAAGCTCCTAAACGGGTTTAATTATGCACCTTCCTCCCCGCCTGCCTAGCGGCCAGGGCATAAGCGGTAGCTGTGGGTGAATAAACCGTTAACCGAACGCCAGAACCACGACTACGCAAAGCTGTAAACAACCGGACGTTGCCACATAACAGCGCTATCGCCAATTATCCCCAGGCCAATAAATTAGTGAACAGTAATACTTTGCTTCACTCAAAAGAAATCGCCAACGCTATTGGTTTGAGTAATTTTTTTGCGCTTTTAAAATCGATCCAGGTCTTTAGCCAGCACCACCTCGCCGCTGTAATATTTACGCACGCCATCGATATAAGCGGCATCCGGGTCCGATGCTCTACCCGGCATAACATGGGTCAAAACCACTTTACCCACATCTGCCTTGGCCGCCAATTTACCGACCTCTTCCGGTGTCGTGTGGTAGCGTTCAGACTTGCTGAGCATCACTTTTAGTAGCGCTTCCGGCACGGCCGACATAGCGCCATGGTCACGAATATTGGTCACCATCAGTTCGGTATTGAAGACTTCGTGCACTAATAGATCCGCACCTTGGTAAAAGTCGACCAAGCCATCGCACGGACCGGTATCACCACTAAAGACAATCACCTTATCCTTCATTTCAAAGCGAAACGCGTAGCTCTTCTCCTCGCCACTTTTAAATCTGACCGGGTCATCGTGATGGTAGTGACAATTTTCAATGGCATAAGCCGTTAAATTGTCATCTTTATAGATCTGCTTGCCGGCTTTGGCATCGCCGATCGTGTGCACCGCCACCGGCCCATTAAATTTACCCCAACGCGGTAGCGGAGAATCTTCATCACGGATGGCTGAGTTAACCGAGTAGGCACTCATAAAGCCATCAACCACCTCCTGAGTGCCGGCCGGGCCAAACACCGTGTACTCGTCCCGGTTGTGCATCGACCAACTCAACCCCATCAGCGTACCCAAATCGGCATTGTGGTCGTCGTGGTTATGGCTGATAAAAATGGTCTTTACCGCTTCCACCGGGATGTTCGCCAGGGTCAGCTGGTGGGCAACGCCATTACCGGCATCGATCAGATAATTACTGCCATTAACCTGCAGTAAATTGGCCGGTTGGGCGCGAACTGGGTTGGGTTGCGGGCCACCTTGCGTACCCAAGGTGATAAACACCAGCGCAGGAGAAGCCTCCTCAGCCTTAAGCGGTAGCGGCGCCAGCCCACAACAGAGCCATAACAAAGCGGCCAATAACGGGGGTAATTTCTTTTGCATAACAGACTTCTTGCGAGATTTTTAATTATTAACAAAGCCACCCTGGCGCACCCGCAACCGGACGTTAGCGTGTGACAACACCAGCTCAGTGGCACTATACTGCGCAGCATAGCACAATTAAGTACATGTACTTAATTTTATCTTGGTACTAGAGCGGTCGCTGCTCGAAGCCGCCTTCACCCTGTTCACTCTTATGAAATACGACTCCACGACCCTCAAACAGCCTGCACTGGCGCTCATCAATGCCGCCGAACGGTTAATAGCCCAACAGGGTGTCGAGAATGTGAGCTTGCTCGATATTGCCAAGGCGGCGGGTCAAGCCAACAAGTCGGCGGTGCAATATCACTTCGGCTCTAAAGAGAATCTGCTGAAAGCAATCTTTGAGGTGCGGCTGGAGTACATCAATGACCGGCGTACTGAGATGCTTAACAGCCTGGAAGAGAGCAACAGCGTCACTATTGTTAATCTGTTAAAAGTGATTATCTGCCCACCGCTGGAGATGGTCGGTGACGATGGTATTCACTACTATGCCCAATTCGCCATGCAGCTGGTGGACTCGCAATACGCGCAGGCGGTTTGGTTCGGCCAGGCGAATTTCCAGGGCACGATTAAGATCCGAGCAATGCTTAGCGAGTTAACTCCACACCTGAGCAGAGAAGAGTTTGAGCTGCGCATGCTCTTTATTCGCGAACTGACCTTCGGTGCTATTCGCATAATCGATAACAATGCCATTGCGCTCTTGGCCAAAAAGCGGGCTAAAAGCGTGCCCGCCAACCTCATCGACCAGACCATTCACCCTACCCTAGAACAAGCCTTTGGCATTGCGCAGATGATCCTCGCAGCAAAAGAGGATTTCTCGCAAAACAGCTAGCGTACGCGGATAACAGCAGGCGAACGCCGACCTGGGCCGCGCTACAAACGGCCTATCGCTCACACGCTAAGCCAGCAATACCAACCAATGCCCTAATGCGCTAACTGTCGCCACAGGTATACCCGGCTCTCTACCTTTTCCAGCGCTGCCTTTTCCATCGCTACCGCGCTGCAACCCGCGGGTTATGCAGAGCGCGTTTAGCTCAGCCCTTGGTGTGGATGCTCGACGACTAGCGAGAACAAGAGTCCCCCACCATCTGCCCGCCTAGCCAAGCTCGGATGGTCTAGCCACCTATTTTTAAGTCACTTGACTTATTTAAAACCACTACCTACTATTTTCGACCAATCACCGAACACCGGAACCGCCCCATGACGGCCAGCAAAGCCCCCGCTAAACGCAGACGCAACGACCCGCGCACCGAGTCAACCCGCCTGGCGATTATCGAGTGCGCCGAGCGCCTGTTTGCGGAAAAGGGGGTGGTGGGTGTGTCACTCAGGCAGATTGGCAGCGAGATAGGTTCCAGCAACAACAGCGTGGTGGCCTACCACTTTGGCACCAAAGAGGGGTTGCTGGCGGCGATCTTCCACCACCGGTTACCGGCCATTGAGGCCCGCCGCGCTGAGTTGTTGGCAGCCATGGTCGACGACCAGAATCTCCGCGAACTGCTGGCCGTGCTCTGGCAACCGCTCTATGAGCAACGAGATGCCGATGGCCGCCACAGCTACGCCAGCTTTCTGGCCGCCATCACTCGCTCGCCACTCGGCATAGAACGTTTGGCTCTGAACAGCGATTACCCGGTCACCACTCAGTTAGGTGAGCGGATTAGGGCACTGCTGCCCGACCAACTGAAACCCCGCTTTCCGGAGCGCTTGCAGCTGATCGCCATTTTGATCACCGGCACGCTGCAATCCATCGACCAGATAACCACCACCACCGACGCCCAACAGTTGTTCGACGATGCTCTATCCATGGCAGCTGTGGCGTTGATTGCACCAACGAGATAATAATTATGGCGATAACCCCTGCTTCACAAAGACCCGGCCTCCGGGCTACCTCCACCCTTATCCGGCTACTGGCGGGTCTCTGCCTCAGCTCACTGGCCGGCAGCACACTGGCGTTGAACCTGGAGGCTTCCAGCAGCGATCAGGCGATATCCAACCCAGGTACACCGCCCAAACGCACAATGGCCGCGCCCGGTTCACCCAATGTGCTGGTGTGGCTGATGGATGACGTCGGCTATGGCCAGGTCTCCGCCTTCGGTGGTTTGGTGGATACCCCCAATATCGATCGGGTCGCCGCCATGGGTTTGAAGTACGCCAACTTCCGTGCCACGCCGGTCTGCTCACCCAGCCGCGCCGCCCTGCTCACCGGCCGCAACCCGCACACCGTGCATGTCGGTGGCCACGCCATGGGGCCGCGCGGACTGCCCGGCTACGACACCCTGGTGCCGCCCGAGGCTGGCACCGTGGCAGAGAACTTCCGCCAGGCCGGTTACCGCACCTTTGCCCTGGGCAAATGGGACCACGCCCCCATAACCGATCTCACCCTGGCCGGCCCCTTCGACTACTGGCCGGAGCAACAGGGTTTTAATCGTTTCTACGGCTTTTTAACCGCCGATACCGACAACTGGTTCCCCCTGCTCTGGGATGGCAACACCCCGGTGCCAACGCCGCGCTCGGCTGGCTATCACCTCAACCGCGATCTGGCCGACAAGGCGATTCAATTTATTGAGGACCGCAGCGGCGTGCAGCCGCCACCGCCCTTCTTTATGTACTGGGCCACCGGTACCGCCCACGCCCCCCACCACGCCCCCGCCGAATGGATCGCCAAGTACAAAGGCCGCTTTGACGAGGGCTGGGATGTGGCCCGGGAGAAGATTCTGGCCCACCAGATAGAACTCGGCATTCTGCCGGCCGGCACCCAGCTGCCACCACGTCCGGCGCAGATGCCCGCCTGGAATGAGCTAACGCCCGACGCGCAAAAGCTCTACGCCCGGCAGATGGAGGTGTTCGCCGCTGCGCTGGCCTACGCCGACCACGAATTTGGCCGCCTGCTGGATGCCCTGGCCGCCCGCGGTGAGCTGGACAACACCTTGGTGGTGGTCACCTCCGACAACGGCGCCAGCGCCGAGGGTGGCCCCAACGGCCTCGCCAACGAGATCAGCTTCCCCAACTCACACACCCCAGCTGTGGCCGATAACCTCACCCACTATAGCCAGTGGGGCGGCCCCCAAACCTACCCCCACTACGCCTTTGGCTGGGCGGTGGCGGGCAACACCCCGTTTAACTACTACAAACAGACCGCCTACGAGGGCGGCATTCATGTGCCCATGGTTATGGCCTGGCCCAAGGGCATCAGCGCCCGCGGCGAGTGGCGCAATCAGTTCGCCTACATCGCCGATATCGCCCCCACTGCGCTGGCCGCCGCCGGTGTGCCGCTAGCGGCCACGGTTAACGATGTGCCGCAAAGCCCGATGGATGGCAAAAGCCTGGTGGCCAGTTTCGACCAGCCAGAGCAGGATGAGAGCCGGGCGCAATATTTTGAGATGTATGGCAACCGTTCGCTGGTGGCGGATAACTGGAAAATTGTCGCCTCCGATCGCACGGCAACCTGGGATCTCACCACCTCCGCCTCTATCGACAACCCCTGGGCCCTCTACGATCTGAGCAATGACCCCGGCGAGACCACCGACCTGGCCGCCAGCCGCCCGGATAAAGTCGCCGAGCTCGACAAGCTGTTCCGCGCCCAGGCGGCACAATTCAATGTCGATCCGATAGACGGCGGCGGTGGCACCCGCGTTTATATGGGTATGTTGGTCAAGGCCGACTTTATGAACCGCCGCGGTCAGTGGCGCTACCCGGAACCCTCGGCCCGTATTCTGGAATTTAACGCCCCGCCCATTAAATTTATGAGTCACACACTCACCGCCGATGTGACCTTGGCCAGCGGCAAAGAGAGTGGCGTCATCTATGTGATGGGCAGCTCCTTGGGCGGCATGGGCCTCTACCTGAAACAGGGCAAGCCGGTGTTCCTGCTGCGTGGCATTTCAGGGGAAGAGGTACGAGTGGCCAGCAAGCGGCGGTTAAAGGCAGGTAACAACGCCCTGAAGCTGCGCTTTGAATACCTCAATAGGCAGCCCGGGCAGATGATGCCGCCACTGGCGCCGAGCGATATTCGCCTGACCCTCACCAACAATGACGAAGCGCTGTTTAGCGAGACGGTGAACTTCCCCATGCCAGGCACCTTTTCCTCCACCGAATCGTTTGATATCGGCCGCGACGATGGCAAGCCGCTCTCGGACGACTACCCGAGTGAAGCCGATTTCCCCGGCGAGATTCGCAATATCGTGTTTGATTTTCGGCCACCGCAGATGATGCAAAACGCCGCGCAATAAGTTGCGGCCAGGGCGGGTAATCGGCTCGGCAAATATTCAAGCCGCCGGCCGCTTACCCACCCGTTCAATGCTTTACCAGCTTTCACGCCACACTGATACCGGTCTCCCCCTTAGTGGCCCACTTATACCTGCCACACTCCTAGCAACCACAATCAGGCGCAAAGTAGCCACCCATGTCTATAATAAACCCCAGGTAACCATCCCGCGCGGCAGCCGCTAGGCAGCCGACTTATTGGGGTGGTTTGTTGTATGCAGCCCAGTTGTAGCGTGGTAATGATTTAATGCGTTTGCTCCCCCTGGCCGTTCTGGCCACCAGTTTTACTCTCTCCAGTTTCACCCTCTCCACGTCGGCCAACGGCTGCGCGGAAAATCTGCCCAAATCCTATGGCCATGTCACCGTTGACCAGGTTGTGGGTGTTTACGATGGCGACACCATCACTGTCACTGTAGAGAACTGGCCAAGCGTTATTGGCGATGCCATCGGCGTGCGTGTGGCCGGCGTCGACACACCGGAGATTCGCGGCAAGTGTGCCAGTGAAAAAGCCCTGGCCCGCAGCGCCCGGGAGTTGACCCGCACGGCCGTCACCAGTGCCAGCAAAGTGGAGCTCTACAACCTGCGGCGCGACAAATATTTTCGCCTGCTGGCGGATGTCTGTGTGGACGGTAAAAACCTCTCCAAGCTGCTATTGGAGGCGGGCCTCGCCTACGCCTATGACGGCGGCACCAAGCAGAGTTGGTGCGGCGAGGGTTGAGTGAACAAGCTACGACAGAGGCGGATAGCCTCTGCCTCCACGCTCAAGTTCAGCCGCAATGCTTTGGGCCTTTAAATATCCATTAAAGTGGCTATCAATATAACCCTACAAGTGGCCAAAAAAAGTGGCCATTAAAATGAAATTCAACGGTTAACCAGTACGGTCACAGCTCAATAGCGCATTACACAACTCGTAACTGTTCAACGCTCCATTCCAGCCGATATCGGCTGTTTGCTCCAGTTTCAACCCGGGAATGGAAAACAATTGCTGCAGTAGATGTTTACCCCGGGGTAAAGAGGGGGATGGCCGGCGGTTGGTTGATGCGGTACTGGATACCAAAACGGCCATCACCATTCCGGCCATGATCGCGCTCGCTATCGGCGATGACACCGCCGCCGAATTGGCTCGCGATTTTGCCAAAAGAAGTTTGATAGAACCGGTCGCCAAGTGGTTGGGCAACCCACACGGCCGGGCCAGAGCCCATGCCATGCTGATTGTCAGCACCGGCTTTGTGATCTACAACCGGCATATCATTATCGATGAAAACCACCCCTCCCGAGCGAAGGTAGGCAACTGGTTGGCCAATACCATTCAAGAGATCGTTGATGGTTCTGACCATAATTTGAAGCTCTTTCTGCGCACCAGACCAATACAGCGCTGACAACCAAACGATCAATAACGCTCCGCTATCAGTTGCGGCAGCCGGTATAGTTAATGCGGCGCGAGGGAAAGTTTTAGCTTCGACAGGCGAGCTAAAAGCCTCGGCACTGAATGGTTGAGGTAGGGGGAGGGTACCTCAATAGCTACCCCCTACCTACCTAAGCAGGTAGCCTCCCCCTACCTCGTTAGCTATCCCCACCTACCTAAGCAGGTACCCTCCCCCTACCTCGTTAGCTATCCCCCACCGACCTAAGCAGGTACCCTCCCCCACCTCGATAGCTATCCCCTAGCTACCTCAGCAGGTACCCCTTAGCCACTCTTCAGCCATGCCAACTCCGGCTTATTGTTAACGACACACAGCTAAATCAGTGTCACCCATTAAGTCTCTGCGACGTGCGGCACACCATTTTAGTTGAACCCAGTTAACAAACCGACAGAAGTGCGGATTCGTGAAAGCGAGATGCAATGGCGACCGCTATAGTCCCACCCGCTGGACATTGGCACTGAAAGAGACCACGCAGCCAAATAAAAAGATGTGCGTTAAAAATATACTGAAAATGAAAATAGAGCAGCAAATGAAAAAAATGCAGTAAATAAATTACGCGGCAAATAAAAACGCAGAAAAAACGTTTAATCAAAAGCCGCCGTCAACCAGCAGCAAACAGAAAGCAATAACAATTAAATAAACAATAAAAATCAGGTGACCCATGCCACCAACATTTTGGCAGGCCGGGGTTTATTAACGCAGCATTCGTAAAACCCTTCGGCTTGATTGCCACACCACTGTTTTACGGTTGCACCGATTCAGCAAAACGCAACAGCCGGAACTTTCTTCGCGCTGTTCATAGCCATTCACTCAGCTGTAACCCTGTAAAAAATAGAGAGGAACTTACCATGCAAGATCAACCCCTGTTGAAAAAATCAGCCCTTACAAAAAAATGGTCACTACTGAAAAAAGTGGCTTTTGGTGTGACCGCCACCATGGCCTTCACCAGCAGTGTGGCCTTTGCCCAATCCTGCCCAAGCAGTGCCATCTGCCGCTATGAGACCACGCCCGGCAACTACTCCACCTCGGGCCCCTACGACGTCGACAGCTACTCCATGCCGCTGTTCAGCACCCCTGCTGGCGCCACCGTCTACTACCCAACCGATGCCCAGCCCCCCTACTCGCTGGTGGTATTTACCCCGCCCTACCTAACCACTCAATCGGGCTTCCGCGACTGGGGTCCTTTTTTCGCCTCCTACGGTATCGTTACCGTACTGATGGATACCGTTACCATCTACGACTACCCCGATGCCCGTGCCGACCAACAAAAGCAGGTGCTGGACGCTATGAAATCGGAAAACAGCCGCACCGGCAGCCCACTGCGGGGCGACCTGGACCTGAGCCGCTTTGGCGCCATGGGCTGGTCCATGGGTGGCGGCGCCACCTGGATCAACTCGGCGGAATACGCCGGCTTGCGCTCAGCCATGACTCTGGCCGGCCACAACCTGACGGCCACCAATAGTAATTCCCAGGGCAACAACACCTATATCCCCACCATGCTCTTTAACGGCGCCACCGATACCACCTACCTGGGAGGTTTGGGCCAATCCGATGGCGTGTACAACAGCATTCCCAACGGCGTTCCCAAGGCGTTTTACGTGGTCTCGAACGTGGGCCACTTTGCCTGGGGTTCACCCACCTCAGCCAACCGCTACGTAGGTGAACTGGCGCTGGCCTTCCAGAAGACCTACCTCGATGGCGACACCCGCTGGCAGAGCTTTATTGATCGCCCACCCTTTTATGTCTCTACCTGGGAAGAGGCCAATATCAACAATTGATTATTGGGCAATGGCTTAAGCCATAGCGATGGGTCACCACCACCATCAGTAGTAGCTGGTGGCGACCCAAGCATAGAAGTCGGTAGCCAATAAAATTGGTGATCGGCCGTTAGCAACCGTCATCAGTTTTTTGGCTTTTATTAAACAGCAGCTTTATTAAAAATAGGTAAGCAGACTATGGCCACTCACCAACGTCGAAAAAACCACTATCTGTTGTTGAGCGTGTGTCTACTGCTAGGCTTGAGTCTGCTGTGGCATTTCCAGTTTGCCAATGACGAGATTGAGCCTGCGCCTGCAACCTGGATGAGTGGCGAGGTCACCGATAGCAACCAGCCTCTGGCCACCGCCAGCACGCCACGGGCAATAGCTGCCAATAGCCCTGCCCTCACCAACACCGGCTCCAGGGCCGAATCAAAAAGACACGACCAATCCCGAGAAAAAGCCACCAACAATAGTAAAACCACCGCTAAACCCGCTGCCACAAATACACCTGTGCCACCACTGGAGAGCGAACTGGTTACAGAGATCGTCGATAAATTCCCATTGAACGAAGCGGGTGAAGTCACCGTCGACAATGCCACCAAAAATTATCTGAACCAGGTATACAACTCGATGAAAACCCGTTTTCGCGATGGCCAGTTTGTCGACGACAACCTAACCCTCATTACCACGGCACTGGCCAACGAGCTACCCGAAGCGGTGGCCGGTCAGGCCTCCGGCCTTGCGCAAAACTACTTTGCCTATCGTCAGGCGGAGGAGGGAATTTTGGTACCGGAGCTCAATGGCGAGGCTTTACTGGCCATGTTTGAACAGAGCGTACAGCTGCGCCGGGCCTACCTGGGCGAGGCCATGGCCAATGAGCTCTTTGCCGAAGAGGAGGCTATGGCCAGGTACTCCATTTCCGCCCGCATTTTAAGCGAAGACCCGGAGCTGACCGAGGCGGAAAAGGTGGAAAAGAGCGAAGCCCTGCAAACCGCTTTTAATGATCTCTTTGCCCGTGTCGCCAACCCGGAAACCGACGCCGCCATTGCCGAACTGCCCCGTTGATTTTTGTATAACAACGCTTTTGTGCCCAGTCACTTTTTAACCGGCCACTTTACCAGCAAACTCTATTCGCTATGGCGCTTGTTCGCCTAACATTTTTTCTGCCTGATCTCTTTTCCGCCTGATCGCTTTTCCGCCTAGCCACTTTTCCTAGTTATTTTTCCGAGTCACTGTTAATAGCCACTGTTAATAGTCACTTTGCGCCAGGCCAAGCGCGCAAGCGATAAGGCCAAATTAGGAGACAGCGATAGCCTAACCGCTAATCGCTTAGCCCCGGCCCGCTCTCCCCAAACTCTAACCAGTCAACAGACTCTTTTGCCTGGCTTTTAACCCCGCCGGTGGCTGCAGGCTGGTGCTAGTGGCTTTTACTCAGCGCCCATCGGTCACCATATTGGCAACCTGCTATAAACGAGAAGGGCCACTCGCCCTGCGAATATTGCACTTGTGGTTAGTTCATCTTTTTTCTTTCTATGTTTTCTGTTGGCTTTTGTAGGGATTGTTAATTTGCAACCGAAAGGAAGAGCGCAGCGGATTGGATTGGATTGGATTGAAATGTTAGGCGCTGTACTTTAACAGCCGGCCCAGAATCCGCTCCATATCGCGCAGGGTGTTGCAGGGTTCCAGCAGTGAACAGTAAGGGGCGTAGCTGGCCATAATGGAGTCACCACTGTTCCAGCGGCTGCGCTCTTCTGGGTTTAACCATAACACCCGTTGGGCGCGGCTGTAGATGGTTTGCCAGATCTCCGAGTGGCCATCGTCGTAGTTGTTGCGCGCATCGCCTAACATAATCACCTGGGTTTTATGGTCGATATCGGCCAGGGCAATATCACTGAACTCCACTAGCGCACGGCCATAATCGGTGGAGCCGTTGCCCCAGCGTTCGCTGATCATCGCCAAGGCGGCATCGGCACTCATATCACGAAAACAGTTGCTCACCTCGGCCAGTTGGTTGGAAAAAACAAACGAGCGCACACGCGGCAACACCTCCTGCAAACTGTATACAAACAGCAGCAGAAAGCGGGCGTAAGCCGCCACCGAGCCGCTGACATCGCATATCACCATCACCTTGGGGCGGTCGATGCGGGTCGATTTCCAGCGGGTGTGAAACAGATAACCGTCGAAGGCGGCGTTGGCGGCGATGGTTTTGCGTACATCGAGCAGGCCGCGCTGGTGTACCCGCCGGCGACGGGAGTGGAGGCTGGCGAGTTTCTTGGCAATCTTTTGCACCAACCGCTTCAGTTGCAGTTGATCCACCTGCTCGGCGTGGCTCAGCTTCGCGCTGTAGAGGGTGGCTTCAGTCAGCTGTTGGCCGCGGCCACTGCTGTAAAGAAAGTATTGCTGTTCAACGTAATCTTTAATTCTATCCAACAGCTGCTGGCGACGGGTTTGCAGCTCGACCACCAACGCCAACTGTTGACCTTCTGCCTGTAACCCCTGCAGCTCCAGTTGCAGCTCCCGGTCACCCATGGCCAACAGTATTTTGCTGCTGACGCGGCTCTTCTGCAGAAAGAGTTTCATCTCCTGGGCACCGGCCGCCTCTGCGGCGGTTACCATTAAGCGCTGCTGCTCGGCTAAGGAATTTTTCAGGAGTAACTGGCCCAGGGGGGCATTAATCCGCTCGGGGGGAATAGCACCGGTCAGATTTGGCGCAGGCGAGTTGGTGGCAGCGTTAGCGGAGGCATCGCTCGCTGTTTCCAGGCCAAAAAACTGATCAAACAGCTGCTCCAACACACCCCGATGGGCTACTGTTTTGGCCAGCGTTAAACCCAGCGCCGCCCTTAACCGTTCACGCTCCGCCACGCCCAGGAGAGCGGCGGCATTCAAGGCGTCGAGGGTCTCCGCCGGCGAAATGGGCAGGCCGTGGTGGCGCAGCGCCTGGATAAAATCAACCAGTGGTTTATCCATTGCTGCGCGGGATGGTTTGCTTGATGTCGACCAATAACTGGTTGATCTCCGGCTGGACCAGTTCGATATCGTCCTGAAATTTGAGCAGCAGATTTAAAGTATCCTCCACCCATTGCCGGTCCAGCTCGGTAACATTAAGCAGCACCAAGGCCCGCGCCCAATCGATAGTCTCGCTCACCGCCGGTACCTTTTTCAGGGCCATGGTGCGCAGCTGTTCAACAAATGCGACCACACTGTTGCGTAACACTTCACTCAACTCCGGCACCTGGCTGGCAACAATACGGCTCTCGAGTTCGGCCCCGGGAAAGGGAATATAGAGGTGCAAGCAACGGCGCTTAAGAGCGTCGCCCAGCTCGCGGGTGTTGTTACTGGTGAGCATCACTATCGGCCGCGAGCGCGCCTTGACGGTTCCTATCTCCGGAATGGAGACCTGGTAGTCGCTTAAGATCTCCAACAGAAAGGCTTCAAACTCCTGGTCGGATTTATCAATCTCGTCAATCAGCAGTACCGGCGCCTGCTCCTGCTGCATGGCCTGCAACAGCGGGCGCGCCTCCAAAAACTCCTCCGAGTAGAAGATATCGCCAAACTGATGCA
Organism: Halioxenophilus sp. WMMB6; assembly: GCF_033283405.1. Lineage (NCBI taxonomy): Bacteria > Pseudomonadati > Pseudomonadota > Gammaproteobacteria > Alteromonadales > Alteromonadaceae > Halioxenophilus > Halioxenophilus sp. WMMB6. The sequence goes on along the minus strand of NZ_JAWMQR010000001.1, from coordinate 249,654 downwards.
GCCGCTCAACCGAGGCCTCCAGCCCTTTGGCGCCGCGCAGTACATCACCCAGCTGATCTTTCAGTAGTTGGGTGTAGAGCAGCTGCTTGCCATATTTCCACTCATAAAGCGCCTTGGCCTCATCCAGCCCCTCATAGCACTGCAGGCGAATCAATTGGGTGGCGAGATGTTGCGCAGTTTTCTTGGCCAGCTCGGTTTTACCCACACCCGGTGGACCTTCGATCAATATCGGTTTTTGCAGTTGGGTGGCCAGAAAAACCGCCGTGGCGATAGCATCACTACAGACGTAGCCCAACGCCTCGTAGTGTTTTTTAATCACCTCTGGGCTGGCCAGCAACGGATTGGGAGATTTACTCAAAGAGAGACCCTGCTTTAGCATTAGTGTTTATTATCTGGCGGCTAGTATCCTGTATCACCCTTTTCGGGGTCAACCCGCGCCAGCGCCCTGCCCGGCCAAACGAAGGAATCGATTGCGACAACAGCCCATTGATAAGAGGTCAGAGTTAATAGAGATGGATGGATTATAAATGGACGGATTAAGCGAACAGCGAATTTACTGCCCCTATTGTGGAGAAAGTATTGATGTATTCATCGATGCCGCTGAGCTGGGCGATGAATACATTGAGGATTGCCAGGTCTGTTGCCGGCCCATTATATTCTCCCCCACACAGGCGGCGGACGGCTCGGTGACCGTAACGGTGCGCGCAGAAAACGACACTTATTAAGAAAAGGCATCCATTAGAAAACGATAACCAATAGAAAATATGATCTATTAGAAAAACAGGCCATCACCTGATTAATAGGCCATCACAACAAACGACCTAAAATATTACGCTACACTTTTTCATAAGCCATTGTCACTGGCAGACAAACACCACCATTACTCAGTTTTTATCAGGGAGAGAAAATTTCGTGAGCAGTGTTAACCCCTACCAAACACCCAATAGCCAACAAGCGGATGAGCAAGAGATTATCGAGGTGGTTGCCGCATCGCGTTGGCTGCGCTTTGCCAACTATGTAATTGACTATATCGGTTTTATTGTACTCTCCTTTTTTATTGGCCTGGCCACCGCCTTCTTTGGCGACGAGGCCTTGGCCCATTTGGAACAGATACCCGATATTCTATTCGGCGTGGCGATCATGATGATCTACTACTTACCGCTGGAGGCGCTCACCGGCCGCACTCTGGGCAAATGGATTACCGGCACCAAGGTGGTCAATGCCGAGGGTGGCCAGGCCAGTTTTGGCCAGGTTATGGGCCGCACGCTCTGCCGTTTTATACCGTTTGAGGCCTTCAGCTTTTTCTCTAATTCCCGCCGGGGCTGGCACGACTCCATTCCAAAGACCTTTGTGGTGAAAGCGCGCTAATTGCGCTTAACCATTTAGTAAACGGTTAATTGGTCGGGTGAAATTCCATTGGATTCTCGCCCAGGCCAACCTGTCATATCTACCAGACGACCATAAACCCTAAAACCCCTCCTACCACTGTCATCAATCCTGGTCTGCTCCGCCTTAAACTATCCCGGCGCTATTTCGCCACCCGCCAGAGGTCTCGACCAAGCCAATAATAAACGTTAAAAATCAGTGGCCTACAGCATGTTATGGCCACCGCCAGCCACGTTGAACAACCGTGCCCTATCTCATTTTGACAGCCGTGATAAAAAATCTGAGCCACGGCGGGCAATTGCACTGGCTGGCGCAGATGGAAAAACTGGCCAGCGGTAATGAGTAAATTGTTGCCACCAGTGCACAGTAACAGCAGGCCACGGTTTTATCCCAGGCCATGAAAAGCCAGCCATAAAATAAAAATTAAGAGACAAAACAAGCGCAATTAAAGCCGAGTTAGTGTAATGACCAAGGAAAGAGTATTGAACGGAGCAAAACAGCTGGCCAGGGTGGTTCCGGCCCTGTTGCTGGTAGCCAGCCTGGCCAGCCACTGTTTTGCACAGATAACGGCAGATGAATTGCCACCGCTGCAAACTTTTGAGCGGCCGCTTCTGAACCGCCAACAACCGACTGCGCTGATGGAGTTTGATAACAGCAGCGCACTGATCACAGCAGACTCCGATGCCGCCGTGGTATGGGTGACACCATTAATCAAAATCGATAATGGCGTTGCCACCGGCGAGATTCACGATATGGTGATTCTTAACCCCAACCCGGATCAGGCAGTAGAGACCCAAATTCACTGCTACTACAACAGCCAGATGATCCCTCTCACCAGCGGCGGTGAAACAGCCGCGGAATTAACCGTAGCGTCGCTGGCCAGTGGAATTTTTGAACCTACGGCTATTCAATATCTGGCCAAGCATGGGGGTAAGCTTTCAATCTGGTGTGTGTTAAGAGCCTCGCAGCCGGTCTTTGCCTATGGCCTGAAACGAACGCCCTACCCCGCAGATACCAGCCAAAACAACCAGTTGCCCCGTTGGGGAGAACAGTATGTGCCCTACTTTAATGGTGGCCGCAACGGCCAATAGCCGGCGACCACAGCCCGGCTGAATTTGTCTGGATAGTAGAGAGGCAGCCGATGCGATAACGAGCTAGCTGATGCGATTGAGCCCGGCCAGGACCACCCGGGTTCGCTGACCACCGGTATAAACCTTAAGCCGCGCCATGCCCGCATAGGGGATCTCGATAGTGCCCATCTGCGCCAATGGCATATTGAGCAGGCTCAGCAACAGCACGCGAATGGAGACACCGTGCTGAATCAGCAGCAGATGCTGCCCCTGGTGAGCCGCCATAATTGACTGCCAAGCCGACAACATACGGGCCTGCACCGCCAACACTGGCTCGCCATTGCGCGGCGTGTGTTGGCTTGGGTCGCGGTAAAACTGCTCTACTTCGGCTTTGTGTTGCTCATGCACTTCACTCATGGGCCGCCCCTCCCAATCGCCGAAGTTCATCTCCCGGAAGTTCTCCTCCACCGCCAGAGGCAGCTGCCACTGTTGGGCCTTAGACTCCGCAAACAGGCGACAGCGTTTTAGCGGTGAGGTGATGATCTTGTCCCAGGGGCCCACGCCGCCATCGCTCAGGTTAGCGGCCAGTGCGTCGGTCATCTGCTGCCAGCCAAGCTCGGTCAGCTCGACATCGGTGGAACCGCGGTAGATCTCACCCCCCTGACACTGACCATGGCGCACCAGGTCAACGGTGGTTAGGTATTTCTCATCCAAACGCTTCATAACTTCCTTAACATCGCCAATGCCAGACAGCTTCACAACTCAAGCGGGAGGCTATTGTAGCTGGCTCGGCAGGGCGAAACCAACCAAGAACCGATCTCCGCGGAGATGACCACCGTCACAATGCCGCTTTAGCCACCCCAACAGCCGCGCCATTAATTGTAAGCTTCTGCGTGGCGACCGCTGAAAAATGGTTGGCCGTGATAACGCACACGCCCAACAAAACCTTTGGCAAATTTAATAATGGAGAAAGTCCCGGGCCGCACTCACCCAACTAAGCCAAAAAATTTGTGCGAATAAAAACGAAATTATTTTAATTCGAAAATGAATAAAAATTTATCGCTGAGACCATTCACCTGAAACCAACACTGTGTAATCTAACAGTGAGTTAGATGCCAACCGAAAAACACTAAATCCGATTAATAAGCAGACCTTACTTCATTTCATAGTAATCAATGAAAAGCTGGCGCGAAATTCTGGACAGTGGCCATACATAGTCGTAATCTCGCGCAAAACCATAATAAACCTGGAGGGTGCCGACATGACGGATGTATTCATCAGCTATTCGCGCAAAGACAGTGACATGGTTGAACGCATACGGGACTCTCTCAAGCGCCACGGCCTGGATGTCTGGATTGACCAGGAGGATATCGGCACCGGCGCCCGCTGGGATCAACAAATTGAGGCTGGCATTCAAACCGCCGATAAAATTTTGGTGATTCTCTCCTCGGCCTCGGTGGCTTCACAAAATGTGGGTGATGAGTGGAGCTACGCGCTGGAGAAACAGAAACACATTATCCCCGTGATGTTAGAGGCTTGCGACGTACCCATGCGTATCGCCAGCCTGCAGCGTATTGAATTTTTTACAGGCTTTGATGAAGCCATGCTAAGGCTGATCGACGAAATTAAAGGCCGCCCCTCAAAAAAACGAAAACTTACTCCCGCCAACCTCGCCTTCAAACTGCCCAAATTTTCCAAAGCCATGACCATTACTGCAGCGCTGCTGATAGTGGCTGTTTGCGGCGTGGTTGGCTACTACCAGATACCGGTTTCCGTGCCCAATGTTACCGGCCTGGCGCCCGATGTGGCCGAGCAGGTGTTGCGATCTCATTTCCTGAAATTGGGCAACAGCCATGAGGAGTACACCGAGGATGACCAGATAAGCGCCGGCAAAATTTTCCGCACCGGGCAAACCTCAGCCAGACTGTTCACACCAATCGATATCTATATCGCCAAGGCCAAAATTGAAGTTCCCAACCTGGTGGGCCTTAATCATCAGCAAGCTCAACAGCTGCTGGAAAGCCGTGGTTTAAAGGTGGCCAGCGTGGTCATTGAAGAGGCCGACGCACCAGAATTCACTGTATTTGAGCAGCTGCCGGCTGCCAACGCCTTGGTACGCGATGATCAAACCGTCGCACTGCATATCGTTAAAGAGAAAATTGTTGTGCCCGAACTGGCGGGAGAGAATCACGCGCAGGCGCTGGCGATACTGGATGATTTAAATCTGCACGCCGAGGTAGTCTACTCCGTGGTCAGCGATGGCGACCGCGTTGGCGAAGTGATTAAAACCGAACCCGCCGCCGGCAGTAAGGTAAATGCCAGCCAACCGATTCAACTGAATATCGCCGCCCTGGGTGGCTGGATCTATTTAGGCACTGGCAAGAGTGGTGAGGTGATGACCACCAGCCAAGGCTTCAATCTGCGCAACGACAGCGACTCCTCCACCCGCAAAACCATAATTGGCCAACTGCCCAAAGGCTCACAGATTAAAATTCTGGAGGCCAAGGCCAACGGCTGGCGGCTGGTGCGCCTTTATAAATCGGAAGATGTGGAAACCACCGTTGGTCAACTGTAGTTGCGCCAGCCGGCCGCTTAACCCATGAACACTATTCAGGAAGCAAGCCAGACAAGGAGTGGTATGGCCAACCGGATTCAATACCGCAAGCGGGCCAATTTTCACGTTACCGCCGTCCGCATCGACCTGGAGTGTGAACCCATCCATTTTCGCAAGTGGGGCGATGAGCAGCAGTGCCAACCCGGCGATTGGCTGGTGAATAACGGTGGTGATACCTACACCGTGGCCGATGATTACTTCCGCCAAAATTATCGGGAAATTGCCCCTGGGGAATACGAGAAAATTGGTGCGGTGTGGGCGGAACAGGCCAGGGAAGATGGCACCATTACTACCCTGGAGGGGAAAACCCAGTATACGGCCGGAGACTACCTGGTCACCGACCGTCCCAAGGGGGGCGACTGCTGGGCGGTGGAGAAAGAAAAATTTGAGCGCATGTATGAGCCGGTCACCCGGGAACAGGAGTTATCGGAACACCAGCTACGCTATTTGAGCGAGCGCCTACAGGGGCAAATCACCTGGTACGACCGCAACGCCACCAAAAATAAAAACTTCTACTTTTTATGGCAAACGGTGGCAATTGTCTCCGCCGCACTGGTACCCATACTGAGTTTAAACCCGGAGATTTTCCGCTACCTGATTGCCATTTGCGGCGCGCTGTCGGCGGTCTGTGTGGGCATACTGACGCTGTTTAAATACCAGGAGAACTGGGTAAAGTTTCGCTCCGCCAGCGAAGAGTTGAAGTCGCACCTGGCGCAATATTGGATAGGTACCGGCCCCTACCAGGAGCGGCGCTACGCATTTCAGCGGCTGGCGGAAAATTGTGAAAATATCGTCCGTGCCGAACGCGGTCAGTGGGCCCAGCAGTTTACCCCCGAGCCCCAAAACAACGACCAGGACCCCGATGACGACCCACTCTAAATCAACCAATCAACCAATCAACCAATCAACCAGCCATGCGTTAATGGCTTCGTCAGCCCAGTTCTATTCACTTTAACTCTCGCGAAAAAGCTCCCGGCCAATTAGCATACGGCGAATTTCCGAGGTGCCCGCACCAATTTCATAGAGCTTGGCATCGCGCAGCAGACGGCCGGTGGCAAACTCATTGATGTAGCCATTGCCACCCAATATCTGAATGGCATCCAGCGCCATTTTGGTGGCCATCTCGGCGGTGTAGAGAATCACGGCGGCGGCATCTTTGCGCGACTCCTCACCGCGATCGCAGGCCGCCGCCACCGCGTAGAGGTAGGCCCGGCTGGCATTCAAACCGGCATACATGTCGGCCAACTTTCCCTGAATCAGTTGGAATTCACCAATCGCCTGGCCAAACTGATGCCGATCGTGCACGTAGGGCAGCACCACATCCAAACAAGCCTGCATGATGCCCACCGGGCCACCCGACAGCACCGTGCGCTCGAAGTCAAGGCCAGACATTAACACCGCCACACCACCGCCCTCTCTACCCAGAACATTGGCCGCCGGCACCAGGCAATCCTGAAATACCAGCTCGCAGGTGTTGGAGCCGCGCATACCCAATTTGTCGAGTTTCTGGGCGCGCTCAAAGCCGGGTGTGTTGCGCTCGACAATAAAGGCGGTGATCCCCTTGGAGCCGGCATTCACATCGGTTTTTGCGTAAATAACGTAGGTGTCGGCATCGGGACCGTTGGTAATCCACATCTTGTTGCCATTGAGCAGATAGGCGTCGCCCTTTTTCTCGGCCCGCAACTTCATGCTAACCACATCCGAGCCGGCGTTGGGTTCCGACATCGCCAGGGCTCCCACCTGCTCGCCGGAACATAACCCCGGCAGGTACTTCTGCTTCTGCGCTTCAGTGCCGTTTTTAAAAATCTGATTAACACACAAATTGGAGTGCGCGCCGTATGATAGCCCCACAGAAGCCGAAGCCCGTGAAATCTCTTCCATCACCAAAACATGGGCCAGATAACCCAACTGGCTACCGCCATAGGCCTCTGCCACGGTAATTCCCAACAGCCCCAGCTCCCCCATTTTGCGCCACACTGGCTTTGGAAACTCATTGGTACGATCAATCTCGGCTGCGATTGGAGCTATCTCCTCCTGGGCAAAGCGATGTACCGAGGCACGGATGCTGTCGAGCTCTTCACCCAGGTTGAAATTCAGTGAGGTGTATTGCGGAATCATGATTATTATTCTCTTGGTTAGGTGAACGGTCGCTACAGTGAAGCCGGCCGCCAGCCTTTTTTAACCGAGCAGCAGCCAAAACACCACTCCCGCCTTGCTGGAATTGCTCCATCGTTATCACTGGCCCGGCATAGCAAGCCCGGTGACTCCAGGTTGACGAGCAACTGACAGAGCCGATGACACTACCGCGCACGATAGCATAGCTATCAATATTGAATGCCGGTTAATTGCATATAAATATTAAATACAAGGGTTTATATCTCGATAAACATTAAGTAGCAATCTCAACGTTTGTTGCTGATAAATGACAGTAGTTGCCAATGACTGACTCGGCTAGGCTCTCTCTTGGTCGCGCCCACGACAGTCGACTTTAGTCTTAGCTTGATGGGTTTAATCGTCGTTGATTAAAGGGATTTCCGGCGCTGAATCAGTTGTCCACAAAATAATTTTTTGATTAGTGAGTTGACAACTAACAACCGCCATGAGTAGGATTTCAACAACCGTTGAATTACCGCTTAATTGTGGAGTTCGGCAATAACAATAATAAACTTTCTTCGGGGGTTACCCATGTCTAGCGCCCAGACGCCTAATACCATAAAAAACAGCACCACTGAAAAAGACAACATTGAAATAAACACCACTCAACAACAGCATATCAATACCCACCACACCTTTACCCATAAATTTCCAGCGGCCAAACCACTGGCACTAGCCCTGGCGGTAGCCGGTGCCAGCACCCTACCCACGGCCACGGTTAATGCCGCCGAGGTAAAAATGATTGAAGAGGTGGTGGTAACCGCCCGCCGGCGCGAAGAGAGCCTGCAGGATGTGCCTATCGCTGTCACCGCCTTCTCCAGTGACGACCTGGAAATGCGCGGTGCCGCCGATATCAGCGAACTTGCCCAGGTTACCCCCAGCGTCACACTGGAACCCTCCCGGGCCACCAACTCCACCCTCACCGCGTTTATTCGCGGCGTTGGCCAACAGGACCCACTGGCCGGTTTTGAACAGGGTGTCGCCCTCTATGTTGACGATGTCTACATCGCCCGGCCCCAGGGTGCGCTGCTCGATATTTACGATGTGGAACGCATTGAGGTGCTACGCGGGCCTCAGGGCACGCTCTACGGCCGCAACGCCGTGGGCGGTGCCATAAAATACGTAACCCGTCGCCTCAGTGACGACCCAAGCCTGCGCATTAAAGCGGCATTTGGCACCTACGGCCAACAGGACCTGGTGCTCACCGGCAGCATGCCACTACCCGGTGGCTTTAAAGTGGGCGCCACCGTGGCCAACCTGCAGCGCGACGGCTACGGTGACAACCTCACCACCGGTGAAGACAACTACAACAAGGATATCGCCGCCTACCGCCTGAGTGCCGAGTGGGCACCGACTGATGATCTGCTCTTCCGTCTGGCCTACGACAACACCAACGATGAGTCCAACCCAGTGGAAGGATATCGCCCTGTAGCGGGCGCGGTCAGTGGTTATCCGGTCTTGGGCGATGTTTGGGACACGGCCGGTGGTGCCAGTAAGCTATCTTCCACAGCCGGTATTAACGGCAACAACAGCGTCGACTCCGATGGTGTCAATTTATCCATTGAGTGGGCCATCAACGACGCCTTCACACTGCGCTCCATCACCGCCCAGCGGGAGGACTACACCCAGTCGGTGATCGATTTTGACGCCCTGCCGGTTGTGGACCTGGAGGCGCCGGTGATCTACGACAACGAACAGTTCAGCCAGGAGCTGCAACTGCTCTACAGCAGTGAGCGTCTCAATGCCGTAACCGGTCTTTACTATCTCGATGCCTCCGCCGCCAACGACTTTGATGTGGTTATCGGCCAACTGGGTATTCTGGTTTACGGCGCACCGCTCACCGCTTACACCGGCGGCTCGGTGGATACCAAAGCGGTTTCCGCCTTTGCCGATGTCACCTACGATATCACTCAAAAGCTGAGCCTGTCGCTGGGCGGACGCTATACCGAGGACGAACGTACCGCTGATGTCTATCGAGCCAGTTACTTTGGCATAGGCTCACCCTTCTTCGGTAACGAGGCTGCGACGCTCGTGGCTGTGAGTAGCGACTACCACGGTAACCGTACCTATCGCGATTTCTCTCCTCGCATCAACCTCAGCTATCAGCTCAACGACGACACCAACGTCTACGCCGCCTACAGCCAGGGCTGGAAAGCCGGCAGCTTTGACCCGCGCGGTGCCAACTTCCTCTCCCCGGGAGTAGAGAAGGGTTTCGACGCCGAGACACTAAACTCCTACGAAGCCGGTATCAAAGCGACCTGGTGGGATGGCCGGGCGCGAACCAACGTCGCTCTCTTCTACAGTGATTACGAAGATATGCAGGTGCCCACCTCGGTGGCAGTGGACTCCGACGGCGACGGCATCAACGATCTGTTTGTCGGTGAAGTTACCAACGCCGGTAAAGCCGTTATCCAGGGGCTGGAATTTGAAGGTCTGTTCCTACTGACGGAGTCGCTCTCTGTGCAGGCATCAGCCAGTATTCTCGACACCGAAATTAAAGAGTGGCTGTTCAATGGCGAGGATATTTCCGACCAGCGCGAGCTACAAAACACGCCAGAGAAGATGGCTTACCTAGGCCTCACCTATCGCAAAGATCTCTCTTTTGGCGGCTTAAGCTTTAATATTAACGGCTCCTACAAGGATGATGTGGTGCAGTTTGAAACACCGGTACCGGCCATCGACCAAAAAGCGGTTACCGTCTACAACGCCAGTGCAGTTTGGATTAGCCCTGAGGATAACTGGACGGTTGGCCTGCACGTGAAAAACCTGACCGATAAAGAGGTGAAAACCGCCGGCTACTGCTTTGGTTTTGAGGGTTGTAATTCACCCTTGGGGCTGGAAGACAACAACACCGTTTTCTATGCACCACCCAGAACGGTTACTGCCGGAGTTGAATACCGCTTTTAACCGCGGGAAAAGTAGAAACAACACACTGCCGCCTTCGGGCGGCAGTGTGTTGTTGAAGCACAGCCTAAATAAGCAGACCATCGTCAAAACAATCAATGCTATCTAAATTTTGGTCGTGGTTGAACATCAACTCTTCAACGCTGCAATTATTCCCTTTTACTTCCCGCTAAGCGCTTCTGCCCCCTCCCCCGGCTTGTTTCACCATTATTAGGTTATCGCCACCGCCCATTCGCCCGTTGGCATCGACGGCGGGTTATCAGGCAGAGTGATTAGTTAACGATTGGGGAGAGCAATGAACGGCCGCACCGTTAACGGGGAGGGTTCAGCAGCTGCTGCTTTTGAGTTTCAAATTCGGCGTCGCTGATGATGCCGCGTTCACGCAGCCCGTTTAGATGTTCCAGCTCATCAGCCACACTCTTTTTAGTGGCCAATTCGCTAACCGTGACACAACTCCAAACCAACGCCACCAGCCAGCCAATACCAAAAAAGAGACCACCGAAGATATTGACCAAGGCAATAAAAAGGGTGTGCGGATGGCGCCTGGCAAGGGCGATGATGGTTGGCAGTAAAGCAATGGGCAGGAGCAGAACAACAGACACCAGCGCCATAAGTGGCATAGAGTAAAAGCTCACTACCGCCTCCTTGTTCACAAACCGGGCAACTTAGACCACCTTGTCACTCAGTCAGTGCCAAGATGAAAAAATTGCATCAACAGGCAATACCGGCAACCCAGTGAATTAAATTTATTGTTGACTGGCTTGTAGTAATTTTATGGTTGTTGGATGGCTATTTTGGCAATGGGCGAATGAAAAAGCACCATGGCAAGCCCCGATTCCGCATCGCGCAGAATTTGCGCATTAATATCGTAAACCCGGGTTAACAGCGCCTCCGTCAATACCGACTGCGGGCAACCGCTGGCCAACAACTCGCCAGCTTTAAGCACCAGCACCTTATCGCCAAAACGTAGCGCCAGGTTGAGGTCGTGCAACACCAATACCACGGCCAAACCTTGATTACAGAGTTTACGTAACGATTCCAACACCCGCACCTGGTAGGCCACATCCAGGGCTGCCACTGGTTCGTCGAGCAGCAGCACCAAGCTGCGTTGCCCCAGGCCAAAACGCAACGCCGGCATTAACTGCAACACGGTGCGGGCCAGCTGTACCCGCGCCTGTTCGCCGCCACTCAATTGGGTGTATTCACGGGCCCACAAAGGGCCGATAGCAAAGAGTTCGATCACCTCTTGCAGTAACGCCTGTTTTTGCCCGGCAGTTACCAGTGAGTTGTAGAGGCCAAGCTCAATCACCTCACTCACCAACAGCGGAAATTGCAGGTGGGTGTGCTGTGGCAGAAAGGCGAGCTGCCGGCTCAGGCTCTGTTGCTTACGCAGCTCAACCACCGAATTTTCATCCAACAAAACTTTACCGGCATCTGATTTTGCGCCCGCCAGGCAACGCAGTAGAGAGGTTTTACCCGCACCATTGGGCCCCACCACCACCGTCATTTCACCGGGCTTAAACTGGGCGGTAATCTCGCTGAGCACAATGCCCTTGCGTGGATTACCAAGGGTTAGGGAATCGACCCGTAATCCATCCGTTAAATTTGCCATCGGTAACCTCCACGAGCCGTCACCAGCAGCCACAAGAAGAGTGGTGCCCCCACCAGCGCGGTAATCACCCCCACCGGAATCACCAACGGTGGCATCAGCTGGCGCGCCAGGATATCCGCCAACAGCAACATTAGTGCCCCGGCCAGAGCGGAATTGGGCAGCAGAAAACGGTGATTGGGGCCGACCAGCAGCCGTACACAGTGGGGCGCCAGCAGGCCGATAAAGCCGATAACCCCGGTAACCGCCACGGCGGCGGCCATGGTCATGGCGACCAGGCCCACCACTAATAATTTCAAGCGCGCCACGTCCACTCCCAGTAAGGCGGCCTCCTCCTCCCCCAGCAGCACAGCATTAAATGCCCGCCACTGGCGACATAACAGCCAGACCCCCAAACCACAAATTACCAAGGCGAACAACACCGCGTCCCAGCCCCGCCCTTCCAGGCTGCCCATCTGCCAAAGGCTGATCTGGCGCAAACGGGTTTCGTCCGCCAGGTATTTCAAGAGGCTGGTAGCAGCGCCTACCAGGGCGGTAATGGCGATACCAGCCAAAAGCATGGTCACTACCGAGCGACCACCACCATCGTCGCTGTTTTTAGCGATGGCGTAGATCATCGCCACCGTGGCCAGGGCCAGTAAAAAGGCCAGGACAATTTGCAGCGCGGTGGCGAACCCTTGGGGCAGCAATAGATGGTGAGTCAGCACAATGGCAATGCCGGCCCCCAGCGAGGCGCCGGCGCTAACGCCTAGCAGTGATGGGTCGGCCAGTGGATTGCGAAACAACCCCTGCATGGCGGCGCCGGTCACTCCCAGTGCGGCGCCGATTAACAGCGCCAGACAGATTCTCGGCAGGCGCACCTGCAGTAAAATTGTGGCGACCTGGGACGCATCCCCGTCCACCGACCAGGGCAGGAGTTGCTCTAACTGCTGCCGCCAACCGATCTCAACACTGCCACTGCCAAGCCCCCATACCGCGGCTACCAGCAGAGCAACCAGCTGCAGCCAGGGCAGCAAGTGCCGTACCCGTTGCAGACGGTAAAGGTGAGTGGGTTTAACAGGTTGCACCCCCAACGCTCTATTCATGGCTAGAATCCAACCTGGTTAGCAGCGTTCAATAGTCCACCCCTTTGCGGGCCATAATGCCGGTGCGAAAAGCGTGCTTAACCTCTTTGATTTCTGAAACAGTATCAGCCACAGCCCGCAACGCCTCGCCACCGCCACGCCCGGTAACTACCACACTCTGCTCCGCCGGCCTGTTTTTCAGCGCGGCGATCACTTCAGTTTCATCCAGGTAGTGGTAGGCAAGCATGTAGGTGAGTTCATCCAACACCACCAGATCAAAACTGTTGTTATTGAGTAGCAACAGCGCCTGCTGCCACGCCTTTTCGGCAGCGGCTTTATCGGCATCACGGTTTTGCGTATCCCAGGTAAAACCGGTGGCCATCTGGTAAAAAAAGACCTGTGGGCAAAATTTTTCCAAATACAACTCTTCACCGGACTTTTGCTGGCCTTTAATAAACTGCACCACGCCCACCCGTTGGCCGTAACCGAGCGCTCGCATCACCATACCAAAGGCCGAACTGCTTTTACCCTTGCCGTTACCGGTCAGAAACACCACCACACTCTGCTGCCGATTGGCATTGGCAATAGCCGCATCGACATTGGCCTTCTGCTTTACCATCGCCAGGCGATGTTTTTCCGACTTGTTTTGATCACTCATGGCGAAACACCTATTACGCAACCGACAACACCCCGGTAGAAATCACCGGGGCGGTGGTCAGCTGTGGAGCCTCTGGATTTAAGTTTCACGGTTAGTTAAAGGACCAACGGGCGCCCAGGTAGGCCTTGCGGCCACCGGTGTTGTAGCCGGCAATCTCCTGGTAATCCTCATCCAGTGCGTTTTCAACATTGAGATAAATTTGAATTGCCTGGCTCGCGGAATAGGAGAGCGACAAGTCAACCACCTCGTAATCCGGTAAGGGCTCACCGTTAAATTCCACACTGTCGCGCACAATACGCCAATTGGCAAAGAGTCGAACGCGCTCGATGGGCGAGGCCGCCAGGCCGATATTGGCTAGCTGCTCCGGCCGACGGGCACGCTGCTCGCCAGCGCTGGTTTCGGTATCGTTGTAGGTGTAGTTGGCCTGTAGCGATAGGCTCGGCAGTAACGGGTAGCTGAGTTCCAACTCCGCGCCACGGGATTTCGCTTTTCCACTTCCTTGAATGTAACCCGAGGTTAAACCCTGGGCCGGATCACCGAGATCGGCAAAATAGACAAATTGAATCTCATCCTCAATGCTCTGCTGAAAGAGTCCGACACTCGCCTTTAAGCCATTGCTGCCATACCAGGCCAGGGCGGTATCGTAACCGCTGCTGTTCTCCTCTTGCAGAACCAATCCCAGCGCTTCGCCCTCGGCGTAGTTGCTGTTATAGAACTGCTCAGACAAGCTCGGCGCGCGGAAGCCAGTACCGTAGGAAGCACGCAACTGCAGAGTGCCGGAAGCGCTGCTCAGCAGCAGCCAACTGGCCGATAGCCGGCCGTTGGAAAACGAACCAAACTCCTCGTTATCGTCGTATCGAACACCCGCGTGATAATAAAAACGCTCTGCCAACGCGCCGGCATAGGCCAGATGGTAACCGGTTTGATCACGTTCCACGCCCGGGATCGACTCGCGCTCGAAATCGACACCGTAAATAAGGCTGTTGTTACTGGCAAGCAACCACTGTCCCAGATACTCCGCCCGCTCTATTTTGCCCTCAGTACCGAAACTGAATGAACCAGCGGTGTAATCATCCCGCGTCGACTCGGTGCGGCTGATCAATAACTGCTGCGGTAACCGTTCGCCGTTATAGGTCAGCGAGACGAGTTGCGCCGAGATATCGGCTTCGGAGCGGCAGTCGTTGCTTACCGCAAAGTTGAAATCGTAACAGCTGTCGTACTCCACCTCGCCCTGCTGCTCCCGGGCCACTAACCCCAACTGCCAGCGCTCAGCGACATTAAGCTCGCCCTTCAGGTGTAGGGTTTGATTATTGTAACCGTCGCGCTCGTCACTGTTATCGGACTCCTGGCTGTTAAAGCCATCGGTCTCTATCTGCGTGAACGCTAGGCCAATTTGCCCCAGGTTGCCGCCAGTACCCACGCCCCCCTGCCAACGCTGCAGACCATCGTCACCGGCTTTAACATCCAGCGATGCGGCTGTCCCCCGGCTATAGGAGCGGCTCTCTACACTCACCACACCACCAGCATCCGCGCCATAAACCATGCCCTGAGGGCCACGCAGAATCTCCACACCTTGGGCGTTATTGAGTAATACACCATCAAAAATGGGCATCGCCTGGGGCGCACTTGGATCAACAATTTTAAGGCCGTCAATTCGCAACTGGGTTCGATAGGCCTCTTCGCCGCGAATCCGAACGCTGGTGGCACTACCCAAACCACCACTGTGACTCACCGACAAGCCCACCTGGGTGGCGAGTTGATCGGCAACGCTGTCGAAACCCTGATCCCGCAGAGTTTGCTGGTCGATTAGTGAAACCGCCGTGCCTACAGTTTGCAGGGTTGTGGGAATACGGTTGGCAATAACCACCACCTCTTCCAGAGCGGGCTGCGGGAGAGCGGTATCGGAATTCTGCGCCCAAAGCGGCGCCGCAAACGTGGTTAAAGCAAAGCTACACACCCAAGGTGTGCGTTGGCAGAACTGGAACATTGAATATCCTCAATCTGATCAATGAATGATTGAGGGAGGGAAAGATTCGCAAAGGCTCTTAAACCGATGCGTATCGACGAAGCCCTCCGCTACATCGTGTTAATGCGCGAAAGGCCGGTATCGGGCTAAACCAGAATGCGAGTGAGCCACTCCGGTAACCGTTGCGGGGGCAGCGCTGGATTAAAAGCTATACCAGACTTCCCGTTTACCCTGCACCACTGCTGTACTCATAAAAGCTCATTATGAGACAACCGCTGCAGGCACCTTTAGCAGGGCTGCACAGTAACCATCACTCGGGTTTTGGTCAACTCTCTTCTCACTAACCCGGCATAGTAATATCAGCAATCAGTTATTGGGGTTATTGCTCGGCCACAAAAAAGCCCGCTGTGGTTAGCAGCGGGCTTTCGATTGCGTGTTGATCAACACTTAATGTGTTGCCGCAACCTTAGCTGGTGGCAGGCAGCAGAGAGATCTCAACACGGCGATTCAGCTGTTTGCCTTCTGGGGTAGCGTTAGAGGCGACAGGCGCACTCTCACCGAAACCAACCGGCTCCAGACGAACGGCAGCGATGCCACCGCGCGCCAGGTAGTTGGAAACCGCATGGGCACGCAACTCAGAGAGGTTTTGGTTGTAAGACTCGGAACCATCACTATCGGTATGGCCGGCCACTACCACCAGGGTCTTGTTGTACTCTTTCAACACCAGCACCACGGAATCAAGTACCGGCAGGAAGTTGGGATCCAGATCAGCCTTAGCGGAAGAGAAGGTGATGTTGCCTGGCATAATCAGGTTGATGTTGTCACCAGAGCGCTCAACACTCACGCCGGTACCACGCAACTGCTGACGCAGTTTGGCTTCCTGAGCATCCATATAGTAACCAATACCACCACCAATGGCGGCACCACCCGCTGCGGAAGCCAAAATGCGCTGGTTACGGGTTTTGGCATCTTCATCACGGTTATCCAGGTAGGCGACAACCGCACCCAAGCCGGCACCAACACTCGCACCTACCGCAGTTTTGGAGGTTTTCTGCTCGCCGGTGTAGGCGTCGTAAGTGGTACAGTTTGCCAACAAACCGGTTAGTACAACTGCGCCGACCAGTTTCACACCGAGGCCAATACGACGGCCCGCAGCTGATCGCTTTTGTATATCCGTTTTGGAATTCACTTTGTTCATGTTCGTTACACCTTGCGTGGAAAATGAGTGTTATTAGTGGTTAAGCTAGTTCTAATTAAGGCCAAGCGTAAATTAAGCACTCAGGTAATTGTAGTCATTGGATTTCATAAGTCATGGAAGTTCCTCGGCCAATTTATGGCTCTAGGAGACAACATTTGAGCTGAACGCCAACTTAACGAAATTTCGGAAAAGAATAACTAAAAAGTTATGTGCGGCAGATCTCACTTTTTTAATTTACATTTCACTAAAGAAAAAACTGAAGCGTTTTAAACCATACCCGCTAAATAACAAAACAGTTCAAGCAATTGGGTAGGTTAACAAACTGAAATGTAAAATATTAACGCCGAAGTGGAGCAGTATGGCGTAACCTACACGGCCGGTAAGGGTATAGATCAAACCGTAACAGAGGCCGGCCAAAAAATAGACAACCATGGCTTGCCAAGCCAACCCCGAATGAGCCAACACAAACAGCGATGTACTGCCTATCAACGGTAGCAACCAGCTCCAAAACCGGGTGAGTGATTGGCACCATACCGCCAATTGCGCCTGTACCAGTAAGCGCATAAAGGCCTCTTCCGCGACACAGGTGCTGACTAAATTAACCAATGCAAATCGCCAGATGTGATCAATACTTTTTAACTGCCAACGCAAATCGAGTAGAAAACAACCAGCGGCCAACACCAGCACAATCGCGCCGACACCAAGTGGTAAAAACAACCGCCAGTCACGCTTTTTAAGCAGTGGGCTACCTCTATCCAAAAACGTCAATAACACCAACCAGCCGGCCATTAATTTGGAAAGATTTAGCGTTAGGATGAAGGTGGCTCCGCCCTCTACCAACGGTTGCGTGGGAATAATGGCGGGGTAGCTAAAGCCCGCTGGCCGATAACTGGCCAAGGCTAAACCCGTGATCACCACCAATAGCCATAAAGCGGCGGATAGTAACCATCGCTCTTTACTTGCGCAGTAAAGAAAAGCGGCCAAAAAAGAACAAAAATTAACAATAACAGTAGGCTTGCCCGAGGCAGTAACCCGAAAAATGCGGCCAAAGCCGCAGCCACTGCCATTAAACTGTAAATAAATAACGGCTTACTCAGCACGTACAATCGCCCTCTTCCATCAGCTACACAATTTTCAATTGGCCAGCAGTTTAAAAGAGTCGACTATTAACTTGTACTGCGTTTAGCCGCAAACAAAGAAGCGGAACAACGCCACCACTAAAGCCTGATAAACACACACCATAATTCAACCAGTCGCTCCGACAGAAGCAGAGACTTCGCGAAACTGTGTGATATTGAGAAATATGAGTAAACAAAACCTGTGCCCTCGGGATGCCTGTGCCCTCGGGATGATTGATAGGCAGCTGGAGCCTGCCAGATGGAGAGTATAAACCGAGGTCGACCAGGCACACCGCCATCACCGGTCGACTGCCAATTCCCAGCTTTCAGAGCTATTGACAATCGTCTACAGCGACACTGTCGGCGGCTGCCTCGGCAACAATTCCCCTGCTCGGCAATCTATACCCTACCGGTAACGCCTTTGCGCTCTTCACCAATCGATAATCCGTGGCTCGCCACAGCAAATGGGCTGACAGAGGGGTGTACTACCCCGGCACCCATCATTGCCCCTGGCCGCCCGCCACCACCGAGGTTTTTCTTGCTATTCAACAATGGTGTTATTATGCGACCTTTACTCAATATCCACTTTATGGCCAACTCCAGCCATCCGGGTGGGCAGCCCCGGCAATGACGACCAAGGAACCGCTATGTCGAATAATGAAAACCCCGTGCTATTAACCATCGACGGCCACATCGCCAGAATTCGGTTCAACCGCCCCGAGTGCCTTAATGCCGTGGACGTGGGCACCTCACAGGGTCTGTTAAAGGCGGCTACCGAAATCAGCCAGGCTGAGGATGTACGCGTAATTATTCTGACCGGTGAGGGCCGTTCGTTTATGGCCGGCGGCGATCTCGCCTTCTTTCGCGAGGCGGGCCCCGCCGCCCCTGATGCCGCGCACGCGGTGATCAGCCCCATGCACCAGGGGCTAAAGCTGTTGGCCGCCCTGCCCCAGCCCATTATCTCCGCCGTACAAGGGCCACTGGCCGGTGCGGGTATGAGTATCGCCCTATTCGCCGACTTCGTCATTGCCGCCGACAATGCCGTGTTCAATTCCGCTTACATCAATGTGGCCAACAACCCGGACTGCTCCGGCTCCTGGGTACTGCCACGCCTGGTGGGCATGCGCAAAGCCATGGAGATTATGCTGCTGTCCGATAACATCGACGCAACTCAAGCGCTGGAACTCAGCCTGGTCAACCAGGTAGTCCCTCTCGAGCAGCTGAGCGAGGCCGCCGACAAGCTGGCCGCCAAGATCAGCAAAAAGGCACCGCTGGCGGTACAGAGCTTGAAGGCCCTGGTACGCGGAAGTTTTGAGCACACTCTGGATCAGCAGCTTGATCTGGAAGAAGAGAAGTTTGCCAAGAACGCCGGCAGTGCCGATTTCCTGGAGGCCCTGGAGGCCTTTTTCGGCAAACGTAAACCTGAATTCACCGGAAAGTAATTACCCCTATGAGTAGCCGATCACTTGTTGTCGTCAGTGGTGGAACCAAAGGTATTGGGAAAGCCGTACTGGAAGCCTTCGCCGGGCAGGGTTTCGATCTGGTCACCTGCTCGCGCAGTCAGGAAGACCTGGAAGCACTAAAGGTTGAACTGGAGAGCCGTTTCGATGTGGTCACCCACATCTTTCAGGCCGATTTGAGTAAAAAGGAGGAGGCACTGGCGTTCGCCGATTTTGCCCTGCTCCACCAACAGCCCATTGCCGTACTGGTCAACAACTCTGGGGTCTTTCTGCCGGGGGAGGTACACACCGAAACCGATGGCGCGCTGGAGCTGCAGTTGGCAACCAATGTGGAGTCGGCCTACCACATGGCCCGGGAGCTGATTCCGGAGATGAAAAAACAGGGCTACGGCCATATTTTCAATGTCTGCAGCACCGCCTCCATTACCGCCTACACCAATGGTGGCTCTTACTGCATCAGCAAGTACGCCCTGTATGGTTTCTCCAAGGTGTTAAGAGAGGAGATGAAGCCGTTTAACATCCGGGTCACTTCGGTACTGCCCGGTGCCACCCTCACCAACAGCTGGGCCGGCACAGACCTACCCGAAGAGCGCTTTATGCCACCGGAAGATGTAGCGCAAATGATGCTCTGCACCTTCAACCTGAGTGAGCGCACGGTGGTGGAAGACCTGCTGATGCGGCCCATCCTGGGCGATCTCTAAGCGCCTTTTTTAGCACAGCTCTTCTGCACGGCTTTATCAGCCACGGTCGTCCACCCGTCCAGGGGCCACCCCCTGGACGGGCTTCACTCCAGCAATCAGCCATTAACCGGTGTTACGCAGCCCTGCCGCAACACCGGCGATGGTAACCATCAACGCTTTCTCCAGCACCGTACCACCACACACCTCACCACACTCGCGGGAGCGGCGCAGCAACTCCACCTGCAGAATATTGAGCGGATCGATATAGGGGCTGCGGATTTTGATGGAGGCCTGCAGTTGCGGGTCGCTCTCCATCAGCTTGTGCGATGGCACCAGGTCGACCAGCTGCTTGATGGAGTTATCGAGCCGCTCGCGCAGATCATCGCCCCAGTGGCGCAGCTCGGCCGGTACCAGTTTTTCGTCGTAGATACTCGATAACCAAGGGTCGGTCTTGGAGAAGACCATCTCCAGCATGGAGAGGCGGGTACGGAAAAAGGGCCACTGCTCGAACATCTCGAGCAGCACCTCGTGGCTGGTGGCTCTGGCCTGGGCCAGGGCTTCTCCGGTACCCAGCCAGGCCGGCAGCATCATACGGCTTTGCGACCAGGCGAAGATCCAGGGAATGGCGCGCAGGGTCTCCACCCCTCCCCCCGGTTTGCGTTTGGTGGGCCGGGAGCCCAGGGGCAGCTTGCCCAGCTCCTGCTCCGGGGTGGCCGCCCGAAAATAGGGAACGAAGCTCGGATCTTCGCGCACGATGCCACGATAAACCGCACAGGAGCTGGTGCTGAGATCATCCATCACCTGGCGCCAGCTCTTTTTCGGCTTGGGCGGGGGCTGCAGATTGCCCTCCAATATGGCGGCGGCAAAGCGGGCAATCGACTGCACCGCCAGATCGGTTAAACCGTACTTAAAGCGGATCATCTCCCCCTGCTCGGTGACGCGCAGGCCACCAGCCAGACTGCCGGGCGGTTGCGACAGCAGCGCACTGTGCGCCGGCGCACCACCGCGACCGACGGTACCGCCGCGGCCATGGAACAGTACCAATTGCAAGCCGTGCTGCTCGGCGATCGATACCAGCGCCTCCTGTGCCCGGTATTGGGCCCAACCGGCGGCAAAGAAGCCGGCATCCTTGGCGGAGTCGGAGTAGCCGATCATGATGTACTGCCGCCCCTGCAGATAGCCGCGGTACCAGTCGTTCTTAAGCAGCTCGGTGATGACCGACTCGGCGCGATTGAGGTCGTCCAGGGTTTCAAACAGTGGTGCCACCGGCATCCGATAGTGGCAACCACACTCGCGCAACAACAGCATCACGGCCAATACATCCGAGGCGTACTGGGCCATGGAGATAATGTAGATACCAAGCGCTTCCGGGTCGGTGGCGGCGATCAAGCGGCAGGTGGCCAACACCTCAGCCACCGGTTCCGACGGTTGCCAATCGGTGGGGATCAGGGGCCTGCGGGAGTTGAGTTCGGTGAGCAGAAAACTCTGTTTGTCACTCTCCGACCACTGGCCGTAGTCGCCAATACCCAGGTAGCGGGTCAGTTCGGAGAGTGCCTCTTTGTGGCGTTCGCTATCCTGGCGGATATCGAGTTTCACCAGCGGTGCACCAAAGGCGTAGACCCGCCAGAGAGTATCGCGCAACAGGCCATTGGCGATGTTGGCCAGGCCGGTCTCGCTAAGTGAACGGTAGCAGAGTTCAAGCGGCTCCAGCAGCTGCTGGGTGTGGGTAATCCGATCCCGCGCCTTCGCCGGTGTCTCCCCGGTGAGCACGTCGCTCAGATAGTCCCGGGTCTCGTGAATATCATCGCGCAACTGGCGTAGCAGCACCCGGTAGGGCTCAGCACAGGGGCCAACCCGTTCGCGCAGCTCCTCACTGCAGTGGGCCAGTGAGAGCTCGGCACAGAGGCGCTCGACATCAACCAGGTAGAGGTCCATCGCCATCCAACGGCTGGAGTGCAGCACCTCTTGGGAGACCTGTGAGGTGACAAACGGGTTGCCATCGCGATCACCGCCCATCCAGGAGACAAACGACAGCGGCATCCAGTCGAGCGGCATAGTCAGTTTGGTTTCTGTGGTAATCGTCGAGTGCAGGCGCCGCATAAACTTGGGCACGGCGTACCAGAGCGACTGCTCAAACACAGCGAAACCCCACTTGGCCTCGTCCACCGGCGTCGGCCGCCGTTCACGAATCTCATCGGTGTGCCAGGCCTGGGTGATCAGTTCATCGATGCGGCTGACAATATCGTCGCGGGCTTCGCTCTCGTGGGTTTTATCCAGCTCACTCAAGCAGTCATTCAGCAGCTGATGTTTTTGAATGAGGGTGCGGCGGGAGACTTCTGTCGGGTGGGCGGTAAAGACCAGTTCGATGGAGAGATTGCGCAGGGCATTTTGCAGATCGGCGGGGCTGACGGACACCTGGCTTTTGGCCAGAAAGGTGCTGAGCGCCTGCTCGCCACTGTGCGCCGACTGCTCGCCCGGGGCGATGCTCTGATACTGCTCGGCAATGTTGGCCAGGTTCAAAAACTGGTTAAACGCCCGGGCGACGATCAACATCTGCTCATCGGAGAGCTCGGTGAGCAGGTTGGTGAGCTCCGTGCGTGACGCGGAAGGATCTTTACGGGAAGCAAGGGCGATTTTGCGAATCGACTCCACCTGCTCGAGAACTTCATTGCCATGAGCGCTGTTGATCGTTTGCCCCAATACGCGGCCGAGCAGGCGAATATTCTCGCGCAGTGGATCTTCATTGGCGGCGCCGGCGTTCGGCACAGTTAACTCACCATCCATTTTTGAGTGCTGCTTGGCAGTCATATTCCCCCCAACGCTCAATGTCAGTATCTAGCTCAGAAAGACCGCAATAACTGTGCCGATGTTCAGGTCAGCTACGACTCAACTCATAAGAAGGATTTGATCACCGAATAAATTTCCGGCCGGTTTTCGGCGATCTCCTGCTCCTTGAGCCCCTCCAGTGAGTAGGGGAATTTCAACCACTGTTCGGTGGTATGAATGTAGTAGTCCGGCTCGCGATGCGTCAGATTGGATTTTGGCTTGTAGTAGGGAACTGCCACTCGGATATCTTCCGGGCAGTTTTTGCGCGCTTTGGTTTTTAATTCCCGAATTAGGGCATCGATGGTTCGGCCGGTGTCGAAGACATCGTCGACGATCAGTAGCGGGTCATCGTAATTAATATTTTTTAACAGATAGGTAAGGTCGTGAATACGGATATGGTCACTGCGTTGACCGATACCCGAATAAGAAGAGGTGCGAATGGCAATGTGGTCCGACTGGCAACCCCCGTAGTAATCAATAAACTCCTGCACGGCCACACCAATGGGCGCGCCACCCCGCCAGAGCGCAATCACCACTTTTGGCCGGAAACCACTGGCCAGCACCTTAGCCCCCAATTCGAAGGAGTCCTGCAGCAATTGCTGGGCGGAGATGTAGAGTTTTTCGGAAGAGGTTGGAACGCTCATTGAATCCCCAATCGATAATCGTGCGTAGAAATTGCCAAAGATTGGCGCATTGGTCAAATATTGTATACTGCCCCATCGCAGGATATCGAATGGATTTGCTGAGATCATGATAAAACGCTTCATTACCGCCGAAGAGGTAACCCTCGACTCCTATCGCCTGGCGGCACAAATCTACCAGAGCGGTTTTCGCCCCGATTTTATCGTCGGCCTCTGGCGCGGTGGCAGCCCGGTGGGTATAGCCGTGCAGGATTGCCTGGAGTATTTGGGCGTGGCCACCGACCACATCTCCATTCGCACCTCCTACCGAGGTCTGAGCAGCTATCAGTCGATGGTCGACCAACACGAAAATATCCGCGTGCATGGCACCCAATACCTGTTAGACCGGTTAGAGTCCTTCCACAAACTGTTAATCGTCGATGACGTCTACAGTACCGGCCTCAACCTCGATGCGGTTATCCGCCGCCTGCAAAACAAAACCCGGCGCAACATGCCGGAGGACGTGCGTATTGCCAGCCTCTGGTTTAAGCCCAATCGCCTGCGGGTAGAGCGCCAGCCCGACTACTACCTGCACACCACCGACGACTGGTTGGTACTGCCCTACGAACTCGATGGCCTCACCGACGAGGAGATCAAACAGCACAAACCGTTTGTGAGCGAGTTAGTCGCCCGCTACGGCATCAGCAAAGCCACGCCTTAATTCGCTCAACCGCTAAACCGTTAGCCGGCGTCCCGTCGGCTGCCACTTAAGCAGGCAACGGAGCAGTCATAAGAAGTAGTAACTATGTCCAACAGCCAAGCCGAAATTGCATTTATTGAGCACTACCCGTTTACGGTCGAACACGCTACGCTTTGGGGCGACATGGATGCCCTCAACCACGTTAACAACGTGCAGTACTACCGCTATTTCGAACATCTGCGTACCGTCTTTTTTTACCAATTGATTGGCGCTATTCAGACACCCGATTTCAGCCCGGTGGTGGCGGAGTCCAGTTGCCGGTTTTTATCGTCAATTACCTACCCGGACAACCTGATTCTAGGCTTGGGCATTGAACATATTGGTAGCAGCCAGGTGATTCACCAGTACGCTATTTTCAGCAAAGCCCAGCAGCGGATTGCCGCCACCGGAGTGGCCAGAATGGTCAATACCGATAGCGCCCAAGGAGGTAAAAAGCCATTGCTGGAAGAGTACAAAACCCTGTTTGAAACCTTCCGCTTAAGCTCGGAGTGAATGCGTTATGCCAGAGCCGTTAAGAGTCAGTTTGGTGCAAACCGATTTGGTCTGGCACCAACCGGAACAAAACAGAGCAGCGTTGGCGGCTAAAATGGCGGAGCTCGCCGGCACCACGGACCTGGTCGTGCTGCCCGAAATGTTCACCTCGGGCTTTACCACCGAACCCGATGCCACCATCGAAGAGGGAGCTCTTTCGTCGGCAGGGACCCCCACCCTCAATTGGATGCAGCAACAGGCCGAGCAGCTCGGCGCCGCCGTCACCGGCAGTACAGTCTTTAAAACCCCGGCCGGCAATACCAACCGCCTCTGGTTTGTTACCCCCGACGGCCAGGTAGCCTATTACGACAAGGTGCACCTGTTTCGAATGGCCGGCGAGCATGAGCGTTACCGCCCTGGTCAGCACCGGGTGTGTGTTGAATACCAAGGTTGGAAACTGCTGCTCACCGTCTGCTACGACCTCAGGTTCCCAGTCTTCTGCCGCAGCCGCAACGACTACGACCTGCTGCTGTGCGTCGCCAGTTGGCCCAGCTCCCGCCGCCACCCCTGGCGCTCACTGCTGGTAGCCAGAGCCATTGAAAACCTGAGCTACGTGGTTGGAGTCAACCGGGTTGGTACCGACGGCAAGGGCTGGCACTACAGCGGCGACTCCCTGTTGGTCGACTACCAGGGCCAGATTCTGGTGGATGAGCCAGAGGAGCAGGAGTTTATCCAAACCTACACCCTCGACTACCAGTCGTTAGCGGCGTTCAGAGAATCCTTCCCCGCCTGGATGGATGCCGATGAGTTCGACATCCGCCTCAAGCAGTAACGCCGTAGCATTTTGCTACAACACATGTTAAGCTGGCCACTTCACTGTTTTCCTGTGGGAGATCAACCATGGCCAAAGCGTCATCCCCGGTTCGCTTACAAGCCGAATTAATGGAAGCTGCCAGTCGCAGTGGCAAACTGGCACACCGCAGCGCCGCCGAGCAGGTGGAGTATTGGGCCAGTATTGGTCGCACCGTCGGCAACCTGCTTACCCCCCAAGCCCTGCTCGCCCTGCGCTCCGGGCTCGCCCAGGTAAAGGTTGAACCCATTGTTGGCCAGCCGGTGGATAGCGAGGCACTGTTTGCCAGCCTCGACCAGCAACGGGCCAGTGGTGAGTTGAGCCAGGCTATCAGTAGCAACCAGTTTCGTTACCAGGCCAGCCATCAACACCCTGGTCTGTTGGAGCGGGTGGCTCCCGATGGGCAGATCACCATTGGCCAGTTCCACAATGGCGAATTTCAACCAGTGAATGCGGCATAACCTTTAACTTAAATAGAGAAAGCCCCCGTAGAGAGTGCCACACCATTCGCTTGCTTATCCGCTGCGGGTCGACAGCACTATACCTGGGCAGCGACCGCAATCAGTCACAAGCCGGTAAATATCCAACGACTGGTCGGCCCCGCTAAATTTCTTAATCAATAATAAGCCTGCACTAAACAGGTAAGGCCTCAACTGGCATGAAACAACTGTGGTTACTGGCTGGCGGCAACGGCGCCGGCAAAAGCACCTTCTACCGCACGCAACTCCAACCCCGTGGGCTGCCATTTGTTAATGCCGATCTAATCGCCCGCGAGTTCTTTCCGGAGGCGCCCGAGGCGCACAGTTACCAGGCGGCACAAATGGCCGAGGAGATTCGCCACCAGCTGCTTTTGGATGGCCGCAGTTTCTGCTACGAAACCGTCTTCTCCCACCCCTCCAAAATAGATTTCGTCGCCCGAGCCAAAGCGATGGGTTTTGAAACTATCCTGGTATTTGTGCATCTAGGTCAGGCAATGCTCAATAGGGCCAGGGTTGCCCAGCGGGTATTGGAAGGCGGCCACTTTGTGCCCGACGATAAAGTCGAGAACCGTCTACCGCGCACTCTGGCCAATATCAAACAGGCACTGCCGCTGTTTGATCAGGTATGGGTATTGGATAACGCCTCGGCGCTCGAGCCATTTAAGCTAACGGCAAAAATAATCAACGGGGCGGTTACTCACCGGCAACACCCGGCGCCTGCTTGGCTGGAAAATTTATTGGCAGAGCCCGCCAAGGTGATTTTACGCGGGCATATTGTCGTCCCCGAAGAAGATCTGGCGAAGGTTTTGGCCGAACTACCAAACCACATCCACCTTACCCGCCAGGAGCCCGGCTGCCTGCAATTTAATGTTGAGCAAAACGCTAGCCGCGCAACCGTGTTTCAAGTTTATGAGGAATTTATCGACCGGGCCGCCTTTGATGCACACCAGTCTCGGAGTCAACAGTCAAACTGGGGAGCGGCAAGCAAAAATGTGGAGCGCCACTACCAAATTACCGCAGAGGAATAACCGGAAAAGTGCGCTGCCGCGTAAGAAATTGATTACAAGCTAACCAAAAAACAGCCAGCACCCAAAGCGACAACACCATAGTGATTATCTGAATATTGATCGGCCACGCATTTTGACCGGATTTTTTACCCGGAAAAGATTTCCTCCTATATACTGCCAGCGAAAAAATGGCACCAACCAACGATCGAGGTAGATTTCATGGAATTTAGCTACATCACCAAAACAGTTGCGAAAGTCATGGTTCCCGTCATCCTGCTGTCAACCTTTCTCAGCTCCGCTGCCTCTGCCGGCATGATAGAGACCGAAACCGTTATCGCTCAAAGCCAAATGAACATGGACAAGCAACAACTGTTGTCTCTGGTTCAAAGTGACGATGTTAAACAGCAGTTACAAAGCATGGGCATTAGCTCCGAAGATGCAGAGCAACGTATCAACGCTTTGACTGCCGAAGAGCTTAGCGCACTGAATCAACAACTGGCCGACGCCCCTGCTGGCGGTAATGCCGTTATCGGCGCCCTGTTGGTAATTTTTGTACTGTTTGTCATCACCGATATGGCCTGTGCTACTGATATTTTCAGCTTTGTAAAATGTGTTAACAAATAGCAGGCCTAGGCCGTTTAATGCCTAAGCCGCTGAATGCAGCCAGCATAAGCTCCCGCTTCTGCTGGCTGTTTGCTTTTCTGGCTCTGCTGCTTGCTGGCTGTTCCAGCTTGCCGCCCGCCGAGCAGAGCCAACTGAATTCGCTTACTACCCTCCCCCAGGCTCACCAGATAACCAATCTCCCCTTTTTCGCCCAGGAGCTCTACCAATGCGGCCCGGCCAGCCTCGCCGGTGTATTAAATTATCGCGGTAGCCAGGTAACACCCGAGCAGTTAAAAAGCGCGATTTACATTCCTGAACGCGAGGGCAGCCTGCAACTGGAGATGGTGGCCCGTGCCCGCCGGGAGGGTTATATCGTCTACCCGCTCGCTCCGGCGCTTGATCAACTGTTAATGGAAGTTGCCAATAATAACCCGGTGCTCGTACTGCAGAACCTCCGTTTTGGCTGGTGGCCGCAGTGGCACTATGCCGTGGTTACCGGCTACGACCTGGCCGCCAATACCATCACCCTCAACTCTGGCACCATTGAGAGCTACACCATCAATTTGCCTTTGTTCGCCAGAACCTGGCGGCGCTCGAAGCAGTGGGCCATTGTCATTACCCAGGCCACGCAACTGCCCGCAACGGCAGAACCGCTCGCTTTTATTAAAGCGGTGAATAATCTGGAACAGGTGGGATTGGTGAGCGAAGCAAGAGTGGGTTATCAAACCGCTATTGGCCAGTGGCCAACGGAGCCGTTGGCGCTGTTTGGTTTGGCCAACCTGTTGCAGCAGCAAAAAGCGTTTACGCAGAGCCAGGCAATCTATCAGCAGCTGTTAACAGGCAACCCTGGCTTTGCCGCCGGCTGGAATAACTATGCCTATCTGCTGCAAACCATGGGCTGTAACGCGGCGGCACGGCAGGCAGCACAGTGCGCCCATCAACTGGTACCAGAGGATAGTAATTTTGCCGATACACTAGCGGAGCTTTCGGCCGGTGCGGAGCGCAATTCAGCGGCACCGGCCCAGTGCCCTAAAGTAGTCTGTGCCGCAGGCGAATAATTCAAAGAGTGGTTATCACAACGGGCGGCAAGGCTATACCGTGGTCACCAGCAGATGGTTGTCCCACTGAATACCCTCAGTCATCACCCTCCGCTCCTTCTCCTCCTTTAGCGTGTGCGCGTTCAACAACCGCAGTTGGCCAATAGAGCTGGAGAGGATGAAATGTTGTTGATCGGCAGTCACCGCCAAGCCGCAAACATCCAGCAATTTATGGTGGCCGACGTACTCGCCGCTATCCAAATTCCAAAATACTGCCAGATTGCCCTTGGGGCTGGTAAAGCCGACGGTGCGACTGGCATTGCTGATGGCGACACTGCCCATGTAGTCCTGTAGGCGGCCGATAACCGCCTCGGGGTGGGCAAGCAGGCGCACCGCCTGCCCCGGGCTGTGCACCGCGCCCAAGGGCACAATCTCCGCGTGGCTGGCAGCGAAGCGCTGCATCTGCATGGCCATGGCCACCTCCCCGTTTGCGGAGAGATCCAGATGGCGAATGCTGGCTTTAGGCTCGGGAACACGAACCTGCTCCAGTAGCTCACCATTGGTGCTGGCGAGATAAACCAGGCTCGAATCCATATCACCGGGGTTGAGCACCTGATTTCCGCTCTGGGGCCGAGTGAGCAGCCCGCCATTGGCCACCACCAGAGATTTGCCATCCGGCATTAAGCGCAATTCGTGCGGGCCTATGCCGTGGCTGGAAAATTGGCCAAGAATCTGAAAGGTGTTCGCATCCCTGGCCACCACCAGCCCCTCGCCGGTGGCGATATTACCCTCGGTGGTATACAGAGTTTTGCCATCGGCGCTGAAACAGGCGTGCCCAAAAAACTGGTGACCTTCCTGGCAGTCGAACTGGTGGGTGATCCGCGCCTGCTGCAGATCCACTGCAATACCTTTAAACCCGGGTTGTCGGCCGATCATAATCGCCCGCTCCGGGTGAATTGGATTAACCGCACTGCCGTGGCCACGGAAATGGCTTAAGGTTAAGTGGATATCGGCATCGGCAGCTCGATACCAACTCATACCATAATGGTCGCCATCAGCCCCCTGTGCAGACAACCAGATCTCACTGCCAGCCGAGCTGCCGGTGTGACTCCGGGCTGCAGCGACGGGGGCCAGCCCCAAGGCGACCAGCCCAGCTATAAATTGGCGACGATTAATATTCAATAGCCCCTCGCTACTGCTAGACATACCCTCTCCTACTACCCTTTCAAGCTACTCTTTCCAACTGACCGAATGAATCCAACCGGCGCAAACAATAAGTGAGACGCGTTCGCAATAGAAAGATTCCCGACACTTTACCCAATCCAACCGGAATTGGGCAGCGCCAATGTCAAACCAACGTTAGTAAGATCAAACTTTCGGCATATTAAGGGTGTGCGGCCCTCCCTGTAGCCAGGGATTAAGAGTTACCAAACCAGAAGCGGACAACAGGCTACACCAGCCATGGCAAATCTGGAGTAACCGCCTCTGCCGATGGCCGAATAGGCATTGGCAAGCGGTTCGAGTGTGTTATTGCCTACGGGCCGGTGGCACTATTGAGGGTGATGGTGAGAGCGCCAGACTAACGGCGCACCGGGTAATTAGCAGAACAGGAGAGGACTATGTGCGGTCGATACAATCTGGAGCCCGACGCCAAAGCCTGGCTCGACTCACTGGCCATTGCCCGCGACCTGCTCGACGCCGCCGACTGGCAGGGCCGCTACAACATTGCTCCGGGCACCTGGGTAGCGATTATTCGCGCGGCCGCCGGTGGTGATGCTCTGGTGGTGGATAAAACCCTGTGGGGCTTTGTGCCCAAATGGATGAAGGAGGAAAAACCCAAAAGCCGGCCAATCAACGCCCGCGCCGAAACCATTGCCAGCAAACCCTTTTTCCGCGACGCCTTCAAACACCGCCGCTGCCTGTTTATCGCCAGTGGCTACTATGAGTGGCAGGCCACCCCGGCCGGCAAGCAGCCGTTTAATATCGTACAACGCTCGGGTGAGCCCTTTCTGATGGCGGGGATTTGGGATAACTGGCGGGGGGACGATACCGCAGCGATCATCACCATCGCGGCCAACGATGAGCTGGTCGCCATCCATGATCGCATGCCGGTCATGATTACTCCGGAAGATGCCAGAAGCTGGCTATTAGACGAGAACCCCAGCCAGTGGTTGCGCCCGGCCCCTGCCGGCCAATTTTGGGGTTACCCCGTCTCCAACCGTGTTAACAATCCGGCCAACGACTCGCCAGCCAATATCGAGGCCGTGGCCATAGGCTGATCAACGGTACCTGATAAACCAGTCGCTAGAAAACCACTAACAGTATCCCCGGCCAGCCGGTACACTGCACGGCAACACTGTCCCCAGCCCAAATCACTTAACTGTCATACAGACCGGGCACAGTTCCAAGCAATCACCACCCTCTTTTAATTTCGGATAGTCTCATGTCAACAAGCAGTGAATACATTGAGTACGTTATTGTCATCTACGCCAAGGGGACAGTGACCACGGTGATCGGTTTTGCCGACGAAGCCACCGCCCGCCAGGCGCTGCTGGATAACTGCACTACGCAACATGCCCAGTGGGGCCACCTGTTTCGCGGCGACGGCAGCCTGATCTGCAGCTACCCATAAAACAACCCCACTAATTAGGCGGTGCGACCGCTACTCCACCACCACACGAACCCGCGCCAGATTCTGTACCCGCGCGAAGGGTGTTTCACTATCGCCATCGCGCTCGCTGGCAACGCGCAATACCGGAAAGTAGGTCCCTGGGGTTGGGTAGTGGGTGGTAAGTGTCACCCGTGTTGTGCCCGAGTCCGTTGGCATTTCCTCCAGATCAACCGCAGTGGCAAATTCACCGCTGCCATCCAGATCCCACTCGGCCGTCACCAGTGAACCGGCATTGGGCGGCAGTTCGACGTCCGCCACCAAGCTAATCGCTGCACCCGGTGCCACTTCCGCTCTCTGGCCACCATTGGCTGTCAGAGTAATCACCGGTTGTATACCAAGCCGCTCTTGGGCACTGCCCGGCACCACAATTTGCCCATCATCTACCTGGTACTGACTGCTCGCCGGTGGTACCTCACCGGCCTCTACCCAGTGGCTCAAGTCACGCAGCGCCTGCTGCAGAACCCCCAGGTAACTGACCGTTTGCGTCGGCTCTTTCTGTTCGGTGAAGTCGCCGTGGTTGGCGTGGTCGGTCATCCAGATGCGAAAGTGGTTATCGTTTTCTGACCCCAGGTTTTTCTGCACCTGCTGGCGATACCAATCCCCCTGCCAGGGAAAGGCTTCGGTGTCGTGCAGGTTTTCCAGCAAAATCATTTTGCCTTTGAAAACTCCAGTTTGTGCCGTACCGGTAGCACCGCGAGCCAGCATAGGGCCTAAAATCGGCCGCTGCGGGTAGAGCGGCTGGCCGTCGGCAGAGCGAAACTGATCCCACACCGCAAAATCGTTCTCCGGCACCTGATGACGATGATAGGTCTGTACCGCCAGAAACCGGTGATTATCAATCATTAATTTGTCACCCACGGCGATATCCGCCAGCGCCTGGGCCTGTTGGCTATCGAGCAGAATCAGTGCCTGCTGCGGTCGGGTGATAATTAATTGTTGATCCTTGGCCGCGCCACTGGTCACGATCAAATCCGCCCCTAACACACTCTGTGCAGGCTCCTGATCCAGGCGTATCGCAACCGGCAGCTGAGCATTCTTCTGCGCCTGCAAAGCTTGCCAGGCGTCATCTGCGCGCCCTTTCGGCTGGCCCGCTAATGCTCCCACCTCCAGGCCCATGGCTTTGGCGTCTTCCGGCAGGATCACCTGCGCCACGCTAAATTCCGCCTGCAGTATCGACCGACTCAGGGAGTCAGAACCATCAAAGCCCTCGTAGCCGGGTTTGCTCCAGAAATCGGTGAAGTAGCCGGGGTCGATCATCGCCACTATGGGGTAGATAACCGCAAAGGCGTGCAGACCAAGATGCTCATGCAGCTGCCAACCGGCCGGCGGAAAGCCGAGACGGGTCGCCTCGTTGAAAGCGGCCAGCTCCTCGGCATTCAGAATGCTCGACAGTTCCACATTGGAACCCACATCCAGGGCATCGGCCACGGCGGGCAACTTATCGCCCAATACGCGCATAACGTAGGTACGTACAGTAAACACATTGGGCAGCGACATAGGCGAACCGACTACAAACGGTACCGCGCCATCCCACACACCTTCAGCATTTTCAAAGCCCGCTATGGTGCGAAATGCCCCGCCACTGCCGCCGAAAATATAGCCGTAGGGGCGTGTGCTGCTATAAATTTGCTTGGCCAGGTGACGGGAGTACTCGGCAGCCGCGGCATTAGCCCGAAAGGCGCCGATTGTTGGGTCGACTCTCTGGCCAGCGGTTACATCAACCGCGCCACCACTGTTGGTCTCCACAAAATAGGCGCCACTGGCAAAGGCAAAGCCGATTTTATCGCTCTCGCCGCTCTGCCCTTGGGACAGATTTTCGCTGTCCGGCACCGGCGTAACATATTGGTAGAAGCGCCCTTGGTACTGCTCGGCAGGCGGAAAGTAGAAACTGAAGCGGGCGTCACTGTTTTTAAACCCGCCGTGAATGTAACGATGGCGCGAAGGCTGCAATCGCAGCTCATCAATATCGATATAGGCCTCTTGAAAAAGCGGGTCACTCATCGCCACACCTCCAGCCTGCAGTTGGCCACCAATCACTTCACTTTTTTCCTGGCTACTATCGCCAGTACCGGCGTTTTTATCGCGGCTATTGTCGGGCGTACCCGGGTTGCAGGCGAGCAAACCAAGGGTGCTGAACAGCAGCGCCAGCCGTTTTACCCAAGCCAGCGAAAAACCCTGGTTTGATCCAGCAGCTGAAACTCTGCTGACACAGGGGCTGGCTGACCTTTTTTTTGTTAACAGCCAACGGGGATTGAATAAGCTCGTTGTGAATAGTAGTTGCTCTATTTTTCTATTTTTTTGCACTTGTCTCACCAAAGTTGCTTCTAATGTTTATCGTTTTTGTAATAGCGGGAAAGTATCTGCCCCAGCTACGGCGGGGTTGGCGAGATCACCCGCGAGCCCGCTAGGCCGTAATAGATGATATAGAGATAACAGCAAGCCGGAAGCAGAAATGAGAGCTGCAATCCCAGAGTATCGGCCAACGTTCCCTGCAGCAGTGGAATCAAGGCGCCGCCGACAATAGCCGCACAGACGAGGCCGGCTCCTTTACTGGTTTGTGGCCCCAGATCTTTAATCGCCAGGCTGAAAATTGTGGGAAACATAATCGAATTACACAAGCCTACACTCAGCAGCGCAATCATCGCCAATTTGCCTCCCGACACCACCGCCAGCAGAACCAGAAGCGAGGCCAGGCTGCTGTTAAAAGCCAATAATTTACCCGGCGCTATGCGGGTCATCAGCCAGGCGCCGATAAATCGCCCGACCAGCGCTCCACCCCAATAGTAGGCCACATAGTGCGCCGCCTGTTGTTCGTTAATACCGACAACGCCGTGCTCGACAATAAAACTGACTAACAGACTGCCAATCGCCACCTCTGCGCCAACGTAGATAAATATGGCCAAGGCTCCCAGCAACAGGTGCCGGTAACCTAAAATCGAACCTGCTGAAGGGGCGTTTTGCTGCCCTGCTTGGAGCTTTTGAGCAATGACGGGTAAACGCAGTAGCGCCATGGTTACCGCCATGACCAGCAGCGTGGAACCCAACAACAGGTAAGGTAGTTTCACCGTGTCCGCCTCGGAGCGAGCAGCAACCACTGCGTCACTGGCTGCCACAGCGCTGCTATCGATCAGATCCGGGGTGACCGCCAGAATCAGAAACGCACCAAAGAAGGGGGCGAGCGTGGTGCCCAATGAGTTGAACGCCTGCGTCATATTCAGGCGGCTGGAGGCCGTGGCGGCCGGGCCCAAAATAGTGACGTAAGGGTTGGCGGAAACCTGCAGTAAGGTGATGCCAGTGGCCAAAATAAACAACGCCCCCAGAAACAGACTGTACATGCGCAGGCTGGCCGCCGGATAAAACAGGAAACAGCCAACACCCGCCACCAGCAGCCCCAGCACCAACCCCCGCTGGTAGCCAAGTTTCGCCACCAGCCCTCCGGCGGGTATGGATACCGCGAAATAGGCCCCAAAAAAGCAGAACTGGATGAGCATGGCCTGGGTGTAACTCAGCTCAAACACATTCTTCAGGTGGGGAATGAGAATGTCGTTCAGGGCGGTGAGAAAACCCCACATAAAAAACAACGTGGTGAGGGCGGCCAGGGGGAAGCGAAAACTGGTCGAAGCCTCGGCTGCTACCAGCCCGGCCGAGGAATCAGAACTACCGATCATGAAGCGAACCTGCATTAGCTTTTATGATTATTTGGCAGTGTGGCGATGGCAGACAGAGGCCACACTACAACAGCGATTGGCCATCTTAGCCCAATTGACAGCGCTGTCAACATTCGCTCTAATCCCCACTTTACGAGGAGTTATCGGTTAAAGGCCAAGGAAAAATGCCCCCGCCATGAGCAATCCGCCAAGCCAAAGGGCTAGCGCCACCATTGAAGATGTTGCCAAACTGGCCGGCGTCTCGATTAAAACCGTCTCCAGAGTGGTCAACAGCGAACCCAATGTACGCGTCTCCACCAAGGCGGCTGTGCAAGCGGCAATTGCCGAGTTAAATTATCAGCCCAACCGCTCAGCGCGTAGCCTGGCAGGTAGGCGCTCTTACCTCATTTCGCTGCTCTACGACACCTTTCTGGCGCAATCGGCCTACATAATGCGCGTGCAACTGGGCTTACTGGAGGAGTGCAGAAAGGCAGGCTATGAGCTGTTGATTCACCCCGTTAACTACGAAAGCGAAAACCTGAAAGAGACCATTACCCGCCACATCAGCCAATCCCATATCGATGGTGCCATCATGACACCGCCCATTGCCGATCTATTAACTGTCACCAACTGTTTTCAGCAGCACAACAAACCCTATGTCTGTCTCACTCCAGGGCGCGAGTTGCGCAGCGGGTTAAGCGTAGAGACCGATAACCGCTTTGCCGCACAAAAGGTTACGCAACATCTATTGGCACTCGGCCATACTCGGTTTGGTTTTGTTCGCGGCCACCCGGATCACCTGGCCATGGTGCAACGGGAGCAGGGCTTCGAAGACGCTTTACGTGAGGCAGCACCGGCCTTGGCACAGAGCGCCATGCGCGTCCAGGGCTACAACACCTTTCAATCGGGGATGGAGGCCGCGGCCACACTGCTGGCGCTGCCAGAGCCTCCGACCGCGATTATTGCCAGCAATGACGAGATGGCTGCCGGCGTGATCCGTTATGCCAATGAACGAGGACTGCGTATTCCAGAGCAGCTCTCCGTTACCGGCTTTGACGACTCCCCCATCGCTGAACAGATTTGGCCGCCGTTAACCACGGTACGGCAACCGGTACAGAGCATGTCGGTTCTGGCGGCGAAGCTGTTAATTGCCGAGTTGTCGGGCAAGCGCGAAGGGAAGGGAACGACTGTTGAAGCGAGTGAGTTGGTTATTCGGGGCTCGACCACCAAAGCCCCGCAGCAGGTATCCCAAAAATGAACACCCGAAGAGAGTGATTTGAATTAACGTTAACCAATAGCGCCACTGCCACACATATAAGGGTTTAATTTGTGCGGCAGATTAGCACTAATCACTATTGACAGCTGTTGGCACAGCGACCTGCAAAGTTGTCTTTCAAGCCCATTAAAAACTCTTTCGCCACCTTCGCCGTCGCTTCCGGACGCTCGACATTAATATAGTGGCCGCCTTTATCGAAGGTAACCAGCTTTTTAGTGCAGGCGTTGGTTAGCGCATCCATAAACTTCTGTGCGGTTTCTGTATCCAGTGCTTTATTGGCAGTGCCCCACATAATCAAGCTGGGAGCGCGCACGTGCGCCAGTGTGGCGATCGGGTCGCCCTTTTCATAAAAGCGCAAAGTCGTTTTGGCCAGCTCATCACGGCCCTGAATATTCAGAAAATCGAGTTTACGTTGAATAAACTCTGGCGTTCGTTTGGACTCATCGTTGATGTAATTCTTATAAAAGAAGGCAACATCATCGAAGGTAACGACCGGGTCGACAAACATATTCTTAACCGGCTTAGTCGCTTCACCTGGGCTCTTTTTCTCCGGCCGCGGGCCTTTGCCGGTTTGAATACCGGCGGAGTTAATTAACACCATGGCCGTTATCCGCTCGACACGGGTGGCCGCGTAGCGGAACATCACCATGCCGCCATAAGAGATACCGACCACGCCAAATTTTTCTATGCCCAGGTGATCCATGAAGGCATCAATCATGGTGTGGCTGCGCTCTACCGAAAAGTTTCCGTTGGGAACCTCACTGGTGAGGCCGAAACCAGGCAGATCCAAACGGATTACCCGGAAATCGGATTTAAGCATCTCGGCCCAGGTATCCCAATCATGCAAATCACCCAAGGTGCCATGTACCAACAGTAATACGGGCCCCTGCCCTTCGTCCAGGTAGTGAACATTGATACCACCAATATCCGCAAAGTGAGATGGATCAGCGTCGTATTTCTCGCGAACTTCAGCCAGTGTTGCGGTACGCGTGGTGGTTGAGGCATCGGCCTTCTCTTCGCCAGCCATCGCAGAGATAGGGCCCACCAGTCCGATCAGACAACCCAAGAAGAGCGACAACAAAGGCTTTGTTTGTAGCATGAATCAGATCCTTATGACCGAATATCGTGGTCTACCATTTAATAGAAAATTTGTGGAGAGACAAACTATAAATTGCTGCCCCCCCGGCTACTTCTGCTACAGCAGTCATAGCGGTCAAAATTTAGCAATCGCCAAGAACCAAAGAAGCAGCACTAGGGCTGCCTCTTCTGGTTTGGTTTACTCGAGCAGTCGAATTACTTCTTCACAGGAGCAGGCTTCTGCTCACGCGCGTAGAGTTCCAGGCTCGACAAACTTGGCTCTGTCCACTCTTTCGGCGCTTCGAAGTACTTGGGATAGTGCTTCTCGGCGTAAGCGCGAACCTTCGGCGAAAGTACGTCCATATTATGGTAGCCGCCCATCATACAATCGTAGTAGCAGTGACCTTCAGCCTGGCCCATTAACATCCAGGGCAACCAGGGTGTAATTCGCCCCCAGGCTCCGGAGTACTGCAGGTTGGTCTCTTCTGGGTTAGCAAGCCGATCTTTGTCGATAACGTAAGAGAACATCTCCGACACCCGGTTCATTTTACCGGCAGACTCACGTGGCCATTTTTCAGGCTGTAGTGCAGATGGGTAGAACAGGTGAATGTAGCTGCGCATCAATACTTTACCGTCACCGGTTTCACGCCAAGGCAAAATGAACGGAATCTCTTTTTTCTCTACCTTGTTCAGGCCGCCGTACTCAGGGCCAGCAGGAAGAGTAGCACTGATTTTATAGTTGAACGGGTCGTTGGCGATGGGCACTACACGAACCTTTTCGTTGGTATAGGGGTTTTCCCACTCTTCCAGGACTTCACCGGTTTTCAGGTCGGTGTAGAAACCAATTTCACGCAGGACTTTCTTGTAGGTGCCGTCGCCACCGTCAATCAGACGAGCGAAGGAGAAACCTTCAAAACCAACCAATGGTTTTACCTTCTCGTTGGCACGCACACCGTTAACAACCCCGCTAAACCAACCAAATTTTTGTTTCCCGAAATCCAAATCGGCCTGTAGTCGGGCCATGGCATCACGGTTCCAGTAGGGATCACTGTATTTTAAGTTACCGTTATCAACGGCACCGGCAGGGCCCTCTTTGCCGGCATCTGCCATGGCGTAAGTTTGGGTTACGGCGGCGGCCGCAATACCAGTACCCAGAATAATCTTACCGGAATTCGTTAAGAAATCCCGACGGTTTAAACTTTTGTTGTCCGTTTTATCTGAACTCATTTCAACCTCTGTCTCTTTATTAATACAAGTTAGCAATAAACGTTACACATCTTGAAATTGCGAAATTTTCTCTGCATTCAAACTCACTTTTTTGAATGCTGCTCAAAAACCAAATTTTGAGCCCATAAATATTTATTGCCGCTTGGCAAGCTCAAAACTGCCATCCGGATTGGCCAACACCTGCGCTTTGATCTGGTGCAGTTGTCGAAGTTTATTCACGTGGTCGGTTAAAGATTCTTGGGTAATTTTTTGGCCGTTAAAAAACGATAGACCGCGTAAAGCGCCGATTGATCCATCTTTTGAACCATCATCAATGCCCATGTTGACAACATAGCGATAATTCGGCGAAGGCAGGGAGATCATCATGCGGTAGCTGTCCCTCTTGGTGGTACGATTGGTAACCGCTAGAACAGCAGTATCGCCCGTATAAGGGGTGATGCTAAATTGATAGGGGCCCGGAACATCACCCTCTGCCACCACACGGCCATCATCCCCTTCTGCCAACCAACGCGTGGTTTGCAACAGCTCAACACCAACGTCGTCGGCAATATCCAAGCCCAATGCTTTACCGTGAAAGGCGCCGGGCGGGTAAAATTTACGCTCAACAATAACCACACCGTTGGCACTAACAGCGATATCCACAATGCTGCTGTAGGATTTAATCTTGTATTCGAGATCACTGCCCAGATAGGTATTTTGACTCAACCACAAGCCGCTGTTTAATGTCCAGAATGGAGTTTCAGAGAGTTTGTCGGCGTGAGCCACAGACAACGGCAACAGCACCATCATCGACCAGAGAATCGCCGACCAGTTAATTAGCCGAGTTTTAATCTTGGTTTGCATCAGCCACAAACTCCCATCTAGCGTTCGTTTAGCGTTACTTAGAATGGTTTGGTGGAGCCGAGGAAAGCGACCGTGGCAATCCCCACCCAGTAGAGGTAAGCCAACTTGCGCGAGAAGCGAATAGACTTCAGCAACTTCTCTTCCAATTCGGCATCTTCTTTGACGGCAAGCTGTCTGAAAATGGTGGTCCACTCACGCATAACAAAGCGCAATTTCAGACCAATGATCAACAGCAGAGAGAAGATAAGGGCCTTGGCAGAGAACCATTTCTGCCCCACTTCCGCATTAAAGGGCCCATAGCCCAGCAACGAAGCGACGGCGGCAATAAACAGAGCAGGAATAACAAAAAATCGAATCGCCTCATCGATTTTGGTGAGCATAATGCCGCGATCGGTCTCACGGAAGAAGAAGGCAGACCAGCACAGTAGCAACCAGGCACCAAAGAACAACCAGACCGCTACCAATGCCCAGCCACCGTAGGGCTGAACCCCCCAAAAAGTGCCCATGTGCAGGCCCAGAGGAAGCAGAAGCAGAATACCAGTGCGGGCAAGAATATCGATTCGATAAGCGGTTTCCATATGGCGACGACGCTCTTCCATCGGCAATTTTCTGTTGACGATATTGAAAGAGGTTTGAAAAACACCCCACTCACCGCCCAGCCAATAGACTACGGCGATAATATGTATCCAACGCAGCACTGCTAGCTCTGTAATAAACATCTTTCATCCTCTATAAGAGTTGTTGTGCAGTTTCAGAGACCAACAATAGCGGCTGGAAAATTGCCGGGCATTAACAATAATCAAAACCATCAAGCAACTTAGACAAGAACCAAACGCTGTGACCGGAGCCAAGATTGCAGTAGAGACGTAGGGGGCGACCCTATTTGAAGACCCAGGCGAGGAATAACCCAATTAGAACGACCAAGTGTAGCGATTAACCTGGCGGGTAAATTCAAATTAGGAATATCACCGGCAACCACCGAGGATCTGGAGGCTGCCGCGAATTTTCGAGGAGAGACTCCTGGCCTATTTCAGACTGGAGTAATAAGCGGCAAGATTTTTAATATCTTCGTCGGTTAAAGGCGCTGCCATAGCGCTCATCATCGGATCCTTACGCGTACCAGAGCGAAAATCCTTCAACTGCTTCATGAGGTAACCGGCCTTTTGACCCGCCAGGTTGGGCCACACCGGGCCATTACTAATACCCACCGCACCGTGACAGCTGGCACAGACCGCAGCCCGCTGCTTGCCCTTATCGATACTCTCATCGGCTAATGCCGCCATAGAGGCAACGGCCATGCACGCAATTACAATTTTCTTTATCATCTTCTTCACCTACCTAAACAGCCGGCTCATTTTTAAACGAACACGGCGAACTGATTTTCTGCCTGGTAACTACAGGGCGAGCGGGATTAAGCGCCCACCCGCTCCAAGATCTCCATCGCCGCCCTTTCACCAGATTCCAGGGCGCCTTCCATACCGGAGGTCCACTGCGCGGTGTGTTCACCGGCAAAGTGCAAGCGGCCCGAGGGTTGCGCGATGATCTGGCCGTAGCGGCTGATCTGTCCTGGCGTCCACACCGCAAACGAGCCCCGCACAAACTCCTGTTTCTGCCAGGAATGTAACTTGGCCAGCCGCACCGCTCCATTAGACTCTGGTAGCGCTTTGGCAAACTCTTTCTCGATAAAAAGTCGCGCCTCTTTTTCCGGCATGGCGTCGACCATCTCGGTGGCTATGCCGTTGATCCATACCGTCAAATTGGTGATGTTACCGGTGTAGCCGGGGTCGCTGGCAAAGACCCGCTCAATGGGGGAGTCCGACCAGACATTCGGCAGGAAGCCCTTGCCCTCCCAAAACGGCTGCTCAACAACAAAGTGAGCCTGATACACCTGACCGTAGGCCACCTTGGCCGCCGCCTCGCTCTGCAGTGCCGGCAACCCTGGTTCAATCGCGATATCCCGTAAGGTGGTCAATGGTATGGCCGAGACAACATAGCTAGCCGAGTAGCTGGAGCCATCAGTACACTGCACCTCTACAGTATTGCCGCGCTCGACAATTGAGCTGACCTTCTTGCCCATCTGCACATCGGTTCGCAAGGCCGCGGCCATCGCCTCGGGCGCGCGTTGATTGCCACCAATCACGGTCTTGATGCCACCCGGAGTGCCGATAGAGTCGTAAATCATCTGATTATTACGGTGCAGGAACAGCAGTGAAGACTCCTCCAATGTGCGCCCGTAATTGTTACTAATCGCCATATAGTCAATGGCTTTCTGATCCATACCCTGCTGCTTAAGGAACTCCGCAACCGGGTAATCGAGGGAAAATTTTTCCGGAGTCAGCCATTCACTAACCGAATCAAACGGTGGTTTACCCATCAATCGCATCAGCAACTGATCCGGCAGAACCGCCTTATACTGCTCCGGGAAGGGGTTATGGGGTGAGGTGGCCCACTCGCTCGGCAAGACCCGATCACCACCGGCGTAAAGTACCTGTCGGACCGGCTCACTACCCAGGCCGAAATTGACCTGCCCCAACTCCACACCCAGGCGCATGGCGGTAAAGATCATGCGACCATAGGTTGGGCCGATGGTCTGGCCACCGGCCTCGGGTTTGCCAGGCACATCGTCCATGGTGAACAAACGGCCACCAATGCGGTTATTACCCTCAAGCACAGTCACCGTAAGGCCCGCCTGCTCCAGCATAGTGGCGGCATAAAGCCCAGAAAGACCGGCACCGATAATAATCACATCGCTCTTACTACTGCCCCAAACAACTGGAGGCAGCATACTGGCCCCTGCCATAAGAGCGCCGCCTTTGATCAGCTGCCGCCGGTTAATTAGCTTCTTTTCCATAAACACATCGCCTGGGAACAGGGTTTTAATTCATCTATCGTGGTCACCATACTAGGAGTGACCCCACCCCCCAACAATGATAAATATCAAAAGCAAAAATTGGCCGTTGCGCGGGGTAGTCAGTGCAGTCTAGCGCAGGGGAGATAAACAGATCATGAATGAAACCCGCGGCGCGCTAACGCTCTACCGCGGGGTTATATGAGGGATTACTTGTATTGACCAATCAGGTATGGGCGAGCTCTTCGATGGCATCCAAGTCTAGAATTTGCACGCTGTTTAAGGTGGGTGTGGTGATTAAGCCATCGCTTTTCAGCTTGGCCAGAGAGCGGCTGACCGTCTCAATGGTGAGCCCTAAATAGTCGGCCATATCCTGCCGGGACATGCTCAAGGTGATCCGCTCGGGTGTCGCACCCGGCTGCCGCTCCAACAGCAGCATAAACAGGAAGCAGAGTCTTTCGTGGGCTTTTTTCTGGCCAAGAATATAGAGCTGATCCAATATCCGTGAGAAAACCTTAGAGCTCACCTGGTTGATGTTGGACTTTAAGTTGGGCACCTCTTCGGCCAAGGCGTACAGGCGCTTGCGGTTGAATTGGAACAGCTCGGCATCGGTTAAACACTTTACGCCGTAGTCGTAGCGGTCGGAGCTGGTCAGCCCAACAAAATCGCCCGGGAAGAGAAAGCTGAGAATTTGGCGGCGGCCATTGCAGGAGATGCGCTCCACTTCAATGGAGCCCGAAATGACGTTATAGACCTCGCCTGCCGGGGCATTCTGGAAGAAGAGAAAGTCGCCCGCTTTGAACTTTTTGATCTCAGCGAAGCTGCTGAGGCGCTCTAGTTCATCTGGCGTCATGTCGTGGAACAGAGTGCAATCGTCGAAGAGCATCGTAGCTGGTACTCGGTACGCTTTTCGTGGAATAAATTGGGTGTTCATGCAATGTAGTTCTCTGGTTCAACGAACGCAAGGCGTTCTCGCCTCGCTTACAGGTTTCACCACGTAGCAATATCCCTACCAGGGCTGAAATAGAGCGAAACTCCTCTTTTCTAACTCTCGCGGGCGAATCTTTTTGATATATTTCCATATCAATAGATCTTTTAAGGGGCGGCAGAACGAAAATTGCACCATACCGGTGCCAGCTAAGAATAGGAGTTGGGATTACTGAATAGGTAGGTACGCGATATCTATATTATTGTTCTATTCAACAGCCACACAGGGAGTCGTGGGTGGACTGGTTCTGGGAGCCCTTAGCCAATTTGCCCGGCCAGCTACTCACCCATGGGAGTCTGCGATGCCCGACTGTAACCACAGCACCGGGCACCACAACAGAGGTTGCCAGTGTTAACTGGCCTGTAAACCCTCAAGGTATTGCAATACCTCCTGCTCACTCACCACATCGGCATACTTGGCATTCATATCAAACAGGTTGGCCTTGTGCGGCGCTTCGTGGCGGTCGCCACACGCCTCTGCCACCACAATGGGGATAAAACCGTGGGAGCTGGCGTCCACACAACTGGCACGCACACAGCCACTGGTGGTTAAGCCGGTGAGAATCACGCTGTCGATACCCGCCGCCGTCAGCGTCGATGCCAGCGAGGTGCCAAAAAAGGCGCTGGGGTACTGCTTGGAAACCACCAGTTCGTTGGCGGCTGGAGCCAAACTGCCAGCCCAGGCGCCCATAGGGTGCCCTTCCACCAGGTAGCGTAACGGTTTGGCTTTTTCAAAGAAGCGGCCACCATTAATGCCACTGGGGTGGTAAACCACGTTGGTATAAACCACCAGAATACCCGCCTTGCGAGCGGCCTCTAACACCCGGGTAGCACTGGCCAGTGCATCTTCCACGTCGGCGTAGAGATCGCAGCTCTTATCGAAGTAAGCTTCTACAAAATCAATTAATAACAGGGCCGGCTTTTTGCCATAGCCGATGCGATTGCCATAGACATTCGCATAATTATCATCCAGGTTATCGGTCATAACTGTTTACTCATCTAGCGGTCACCACTGAGGGTAAGCACCACAGCCCACCACAGGCCCTTGTACAACAAGGCATGGCCGGGGTGACCGCGTTAACCATTAATGCGTTACTTCGCCCACTTTTTATCGAAAGCCCAAACCTCTTCGAAACCGATCAGCGAGCAGAACTCTTTAAAGTTATTGATCGGCACACCTTCGGGTTCGGCACTGCCTTGTGCCTTCATGGCAAGCAGTGCCTTTTCAATGGCGTGGGCAGCCGCCAGGCTGGTCAACGAGGGCGCGATGGCAACCGAGAAGCCCACCTCTTGCATCTCTGCGGCGGTCAGCATTGGCGTTAGGCCACCGTTGGCCATGTTGGCCATCATCGGCGCATCCACTTCCGCGCAGGCGGTCTTCATCTCTTCTTTGCTTTCCAGTGCCTCCACAAACAGGATGTCGGCACCGGCCTCTTTATAGGCTTGGGCCCGGGCGATAGCGGCAGACAAACCTTCAGATTGCAGTGAGTCGGTACGGGCAATAATCAGCATGTTGGGATCTCGGCGCGCCTCTACCGCAACGCGGATTTTATCAACCATCTCCTCGGCCGGAATCACAATGCGGTTAGGGGTGTGGCCACACTTTTTGGGAAACTGCTGGTCCTCAATCTGGATCGCGGAGACACCCGCCTCTTCGTAACCACGCACCGTGTGATGCACATTCAGCAGGCCACCAAAACCGGTGTCGGC
This sequence comes from Halioxenophilus sp. WMMB6, assembly GCF_033283405.1. Taxonomy (NCBI): domain Bacteria; kingdom Pseudomonadati; phylum Pseudomonadota; class Gammaproteobacteria; order Alteromonadales; family Alteromonadaceae; genus Halioxenophilus; species Halioxenophilus sp. WMMB6. The sequence continues at coordinate 204,834 of NZ_JAWMQR010000001.1, read as the reverse complement.
ATCGGCCATAACCGCGGCATTGCTGGTTTGCACCAGAGTGCGCATGCGGTCGACCATCTGGGTGTAACTGACGATACCGGCATCGGGCAGACCATAAGCGGAAGCGGTCAGCCAGTAGCCTGTGCCATAAACCACATCAAATTCGATCTTATTAGCGACTACCGCGGTAATCATGTCGTGGATACCGGGAGCAAAAATAAACTCACCATTACGAATTTTTTCGCGAAGTATCGGATTAGCCATTTTAAAATTCCATCACTTGTCTATTGATCTAACAAAACTAAACTCGCGCGCAGCACAACACCGGCAGGCCTCAATAGGCCGCTTTGTAAATTGCCAACGCATCGTCTCGAGTTACCTCTTTTGGGTTATTCACCAATAACCGCTGCTGCGCCATCGCCTCGTCGGCGAGCTTGGGCAGTTCCTGCTCGGGAATATTCATCGCACGCAGACTTTTGGGCAGTTCTACCTTGGTAATTAATTCGTCCATAACCTGAATAAACCGCGCTGCGCCCTGTTCGACACTTGTCGCCTGTTCACTATTGCCAACGCAAGGCAATAGTTCTGCGTAAAGCCCGGCTGCCGCCGGCGCATTGAAACGCAGCACATGGGGTAGAACCAAGGAGTTACTCAACCCGTGCGGGATGTGGTAATTACCACCCAGTGGGTAGGCCAGTGCATGCACCGCAGCCACCGGCGCATTGGCAAATGCCTGGCCGGCCATCATGGCCCCCAACAACATATTGGCGCGGGCTTCGAGATTGCTACCATGGTGCACGGCGGATTCAATATTTTGGCTTAATAAATTGAGCGCCTTGATCGCCAACATATCGGAGTAGATATTTTTTTTATGGCGGCTGGTGAAGGCTTCAATGGCATGCACCATGGCATCGATACCGGTAGCCGCTGTCACCGCCGCCGGCAGCCCTTGCGTCAATTCAGCATCCAGCAAGGCTAAATCTGGCAACAAGGTTGCCGAAACCACACCCGACTTGGTGGCGGCACCGGTGGTAACAATAGAGACAGTGGTCACCTCCGAGCCGGTACCGGCGGTGGTCGGAATTAACACCAGTGGCAGACGCCCACCGCGAATGTTATCTACCCCATAAATGGCCTGCAGTGGTTGTTCGGAGCCGGCCAAAACCGCAATCAACTTGGCAACATCCATACTGCTGCCGCCACCCAGGCCAATAACACCATCAATGTTATGCTCTTTGGCCAATTTTACAGCCGCCAACACCACCGCTTCTGGTGGGTCTGGTTGAATATCGCCAAACAACAGCGGCTCAATACCCGCCGCCTGCAGCGGCAACAGCACCTGATCAACAATACCAGCGGCGATAACGCCGGAGTCTGTGACCAGCATCGGCCGCTTAATAGTTAATGCCGCACAGTGTTCGGCAATATTTTTTACGGTACCGATTTCCCAGATGATTTTTTTTGCGGTAACAAATTCAAAGCTGTTCAATGAAACCACCTTTGCAGTTCATTTTTTACGGATGCGAAAGCGCCAGGCGAACCTGGCTAATGCTGATGAATAAAAGCGAGAGGCTACGCTTGGTGCATAGCTTTTTTATACTGGGTGAATACCAGCAGACTGAGCCCCAGAATCGTTGCGGGAATCAATGAATAACAGAGAATCATCCCTTTGACGGCACCAGCGTCCTGGTCAACGGCACCACCGACAGAGGATTCAAACCCGGCAATACTCAATACCAGGCCAGCGAGCATCGGTCCCAAGGCAAAACCAAGTTTTTCCACCGCCGAGAAGATACCGGAGAAGAGACCCTCATCAACGCTCTTGCCCAGCGCTTTTTGGCGACTGATGGTGTCTGTCAACAGAGAGAAACTTAAAACCGAGAAGCCGGCGTTGGTGCAACCAATAATAAACGCCCGCACCAGCACCAATAGATCCTGAGTGGAGACTTCACCCAGCACAGGCAGAGTCGCCAATTTATCGGTACCGGGCTCCAACCAGAACCAGGTAATAGTGACTAAAATCCAACCGCCACACGCCAACCAGAACGCCCCTTCCTTACCGATTTTGCGGGATATTTTCAGCCACACCGGCTGGCTGCTGATGGATCCGGAAGACATCACCAACACGAAAGGCAACAACAGATTGATATCGCCCACGGCGTAGAGAAAGATAAAACCCACCACCGCATAGCTGCTGGCCTGGCCAATAGACTGGACCAGATAGGTAAGGGTCATCACGATAAAGGGTTTGTTTTCGCGAACCACGGCAAATCGTTCACGAACACTCTTTGCCGCCGAGTGATGGGCCGCACCAAAATCTTTCGGCACGCCATAGGCGGTGGCCAACATCGCACCCAAACAGACGGTGCCAAAAATAATTGCCATGGTGCGCCAGGCGGCGGCATCTCCGCCCAGCATAAAGACCAGTGGCTGAGCCAGGCCGACGCCCATGATTACCCCGACCACAGCAAATACGATGCGTACCGATAAAATCTTCGTGCGTTCGTGCGGATCCGATGACAACTCGGAAGCCACGGCCAGGTAGGGCACAGAGAAGGCACTAAACGCAGTGCTGGCAATAAAAAAGACAATACCCACCACCAGCGCGGCTATGGTTGGCGATGGAAATCCGGAGAAGGCAAACAGGGCAATAAAGGTAAGGCTGGTCAGTATCGCGCCACCGGCCAGAAACGGGCGACGGGCGACCTTCGGTTTCAAGTGATCGGAATAGGAGCCCATAATCGGGTCGCAAAAAATTACCCACATTTTAGGGATCAAAACCACAATGCCCGCCAGCCAAGGTGAAATACCCAGCATGGTGGTCATAAACAGTGGCAATAAAACGGCCGGGGCATCACGGAACAGCTGCGCGCCGGTCTGTCCCAAACCGTAAAGAATCATCACTTTTTGGGAGACACGCGCGCTATCGGGCTCAGTCGCCAGCGGGTTACTTACTGCTGCGGTGGATTCTGTCATTGCTGTCCTCTTACGCCCGAATTGATAGCGCCATTAAATGTAAAAGGGCTCGGCCCATTTCCCGCCAAGTTAAACCGGCTCAGTCGTGCAGTCGTAGGCAAAGAGACCCAGAGTCTCCTCGTTACGTAAATTACCCAAGCCATAATTTTCCGCTTCGTCGCCCTGCAGGCGATCGGCATTGGCATTGGATTCCGCTTGAATAAAGGTGGTGCGTTCAAAACGGGCCGCCTGATAGCGCGCTAATGCCTCTTCGGTATCTTTGGCATCGGCCAGAGCCCGCGCCAGCATCACTGCGTCTTCAATACCGGTCGCTGCTCCCTGACCAAGAAAAGGTGTCATCGCGTGGGCGGCATCGCCAATCACGGTAATACGCCCGGATTTGGTCCAGCCGGGCAGAGGACTGTGAGCATTGATCGCCCACTTAAATACCGTACCGGGTTTGATAACACTCAGCAGCGTTTGCACTTCCGGGCACCAGTCGGAGTAGCGCTCCTGCAGCTCGTTAATGTCGGCGGGTATCGACCAGCCATCCTCTTCCCAACCCTCTTCGCGGGCGAAGAAAACCAGGTTCAACAAATTGCCTTTGCGCAATGGGTAGCGAACAATCATTTTGCCCGGGCCTATGTGCATGCCGGGGTTATCAATTAAGTGTTGAATTTCAGGGGTGGCGGGCGCTAATGCGCGGTAGGCAACATGGCCGGTAAAATGGGGCGGCTTGGGGTCGAACAACTGACGGATGGCCGACTTCAAACCATCGGCACCGATCACCAGGTCCACCACTGCTTCGCTGCCATCAACAAAAGCGATGGTGCAGGTATCGCCTTCAGTGGTTACTGTTTCGGCCCGCTTGCCGAGGAAAATCTTAACGCCGGCGGCTTCACAGGCAGCGACCAGAATCTGGTGCAGATCGGCCCGGTGAATATAGACATAAGCGGCATCGTACTGCTCGCGGGTTTTGGAGCGGTCGACCGCCATAATACGCTCACCGGTGCGCCAGTGGCTTACCTCCTGCGAGGTGGGTTCAATACCGGCGTCGGCAACCGCTGCGCCCACACCCACATAATCCAAACCGCGCATGGCGTTAGGGGCCAGTGTAATACCCGCGCCCACATCCGCCCAGGCGGAGGCAGACTCAAACAGACTGACGCTATGCCCTTGTTTGGCCAGTGCCAGGGCTGCAGTTAAGCCGGCGACGCCGGCACCGACGATAGCGATATTAGAAGCAACCATAATCCTGTATCCCATCTAAACCCGGGCAGCTCTCTATGATCTGCCCCACACACCGCGGGCCTCGCCGCTATTGGGAGATAACGACTTCTACCCAATCGCCAGTCAATCAGCCGAAAGCCACGGCGGCTTATCATGAGACCATAATGTCGTCTTCCCCCACCCCAGAGCCATGACAATTATCAACGACCTCTGGCCGGCCAAAATAGTAAGTTGATGCTATACGCGCTGATCGCACCGCACGCCTGCGGTGGTTAACTAAGAGCCGCCAATTGCGAGCGGCTCTACAGCGCACAAGATTAGTAACAGCTTGCGATGGAAAAATTGATGGGCAATACCACTACCGGACTGGATTGGTCAGAGCAGAATGCTCCCACCCAGGAACTACTTGTTAAGGTGACTGAAATTGTTGGCGGTGAAAACTGCCTGACTGGCAGCGACGGCGCCTACTTCTATACCGATGTCTATCGCAGCCTGGAACAACCGCTGGCCGTGGTACGCCCCACATCTGTGGAGCAGCTGCAGCAGCTGGCCAAACTCACCGCCGACGAAGGCGTTGCCTTAACGGTACGCGGCGGCGGCGCCTCATACACCGACGGCTATATTCCCAATCAGAAGGGGTTGCTGTTAATCGACCTGAGCGGCCTGGATAAAATTGTCGAGATCAATGAGCAGGATGGTTATGTCACGGTTGAAGCCGGCGTTACCTGGGCCACCCTGAAAGAGACCCTGGCCCAGCGCGGCTACCGCACACCTTTCTGGGGCCCCTTCTCCGGCCTGAAAGCGACCGTGGGTGGCTCCATGTCGCAAAACTCAATCAGCCACGGTTCTGGTGCCTACGGAATTTCCGCCCAGTCGGCGCTGGCCATGGACGTGGTTTTAGCCGATGGCTCGCTGTTACAGACCGGCTCCGCCGCAGCCGGCAGCACCCCCTTTGCCCGCCACTATGGGCCAGACCTCACCGGCCTTTTTACCGGCGACTGTGGCGCCCTGGCCATTAAGGCCAGAATAACCTTGGCACTGATCCGTATCCGGCCAAGCCACCGCACGATTTCGTTTGCCTTTCCCGATTTCACCAGCATGCATGAGTCCATGCGCCGCATTGCCCAGGAGCGTTTGGAAGATACCCACTTCGCCCTGGATGGCGCACTTTCGCAGGGCCAGATTGCACGCCAGGAGAACGCCGGCCAGATCTTTAAAATCGCCTTCTCCATTTTGGCCAACTCACCAAGCCTGTTCGATGGCTTTAAGCAGTTGATCAAATCGGCGCTCTCTGCCCGTAAGGCGCTCTCCAGTTCCGCCTACATGACGCACTACATTGTAGAGGGTGTCCACGATGCCGAGGCCAAAAGCCGCCTGCACCGCCTGCGCGAATTGAACCAGGATCTCGGCCGCGAGATACCCGCCACCGTACCGGCCACCGTTCGCGGCATGCCGTTTGCGCCCTTCTTTAACACCCTGGGGCCGGCCGGTGAGCGCTGGGTACCCCTGCACGGTATTCTGCCCCACTCCAAGGTGAACGCTTTTCACGATGCCTTAACCGAATTTTATAAAGTTCGGGCCAGCGATATGGAGCGCCTGGGTGTTTGGCAGGGCGGAATGTTTGGCGCGGTTGGATCCTCTGGCTTTTTGTATGAAATTGCTCTCTACTGGCCGGACGAGATCACCGTCTATCACCAACAGGTGATTCCCAAAGATTACCTCGACAAACTGCCTAAGTATGAAGCCAACGAAGAGGCGCGCAACTACGTCGAGCAGTTGAAAAAAGATCTGATCGCACTGTTTGTCGAGCACGGCGCAATCAATTTCCAGCTGGGCCGCGCCTACCCTTACGGCTCACGCATTTCGCCCGAGGCGTTAAAATTGATCACCAGTATCAAAAACAGTGTCGACCCGACAGGCCGCATTGCACCTGGAGCTCTGGAGCTTTAACGTCGACAGCAAGTAGGAACAAGGGGAACGCTCAACTTGATAACAGGCGATGGCAATAGCGATTTAACTGCGCAGGCAGAGGTCAGCCAGCACTACCTCAGCGTTGGTGAGCGCGTGGTGCACTACCGCCGGGCGGGCCGGGGGCCGGCGCTGATATTAATTCACCAGTCGCCCAAAGACTCCCGGGAACTGGTGCCATTAATGCAGCTGCTGGCCACCGAGTTTACCGTCTATGCCCCCGACACTCCGGGCTATGGCTTGTCCGATCCACTGTTATCTCCAGACCGCTACCCGGGCATCGATCTTTACGTCGACGCCCTGGTTCGTTTTATCGATGCGTTGCAACTGCCCAGGCCGGGCATATTCGGCACCCACTCGGGCGCCATCCTCGGTGTGCGTCTGGCAGCCCGCTACCCCGACAAAATCACCTCACTGGTGGCCAATGGGGTGCTGATTAACAGCGCCGAGGAACGTAATAGTTTTTGCGAAAACTATTTCGACCATTTCCCCGCGCAATGGGATGGCAGCCACCTGGCCAGGCTCTGGTCGCGCATTCGCGATCAACACTGCTTCTACCCCTGGTATTCGCGCAGCACGCAAACGCGCATGCACTGGCCCGCCACCGTGCTTGAGATGGACGCAAGTGTTATGGAGTTATTGCAGGCGGGTGAAGACTACCGCGGCGCTTATCGCGCAGTACTCGATTACGCCCTTGCCGATGACCTACCGCGCCTGACCGTGCCGACCCAGATAGTGGTCGCGAAGAGTGATGCTCTGAGCCGCTACCTGGAATACCTGCCACCACTGCCGGCCAACGTTACCACCAACCTGGTTGACGACTTCGGGGATATTCCACCTGCGGTTAGGCAATTTTTCCAAAGCCATACGCCGTTGCAATCCGCACCGGAAAAATTAATTCCGAATACAGATGGCTACGGTCTGCATAAAACATTTGTGACGGTGCCGTGGGGTCAGTTTCGGCTACAGTGGCAAGCAGCGAAGAGCACGCTTAAACCACTGTTAATTCTGCACGATGTGGGTTCCTCCAGTGATGTGCTGGCACCCATGCTGGCCACACTGGCCAATAAGCGCCGGGCAATACTGCCGGATCTACCCGGCCACGGCGGCACCACCATTTGCTATGAGAGCAGCCAACAAACCGCAACCGCACTGCTGCAACTGCTGGATGCCTTAAGCTGTGAGCAGGTGGATATTATCGCTGTCGGATTGTCGGCCAGTTATCTGCTGGCGCTAAGGCAAAAGAACCCCGAGCGTCTGGGAAAAATCATCGTCGTCAACCCCGAGCCCAGTAACCCAGGTAGCACCTGTCCAGCAGCCGAATCTGCACCACCCGATCTCACGCCGGATATTGCCGGCTCCCATCTACAGCGTGCCTGGTTTTATCTGCGCGACCGCGCCCTCTTCTACCCCTGGCATTTACACGAGCCATCGAGTTTAAAAATAGCGGCACAGCCTCCGTCCGCCGATACCCTGCAGGTGGAATTGATCGCCCTGCTGCAGGCGCGCCAAGGTTTGGCAGCCAGTGTGGCCAGCGCTCAACGTGAGTGGCAGAACCACTTTGCCCAGCTGCACGACACTGACCAAGAGTCCTATTTTGCGGCGACAGTCTGCAACCCGGCGCACGCTCAACTGCCGGGTGTGATTACACTGCCCGAGGAGCGCTATCGTTGGGGTATGGCCCTGCTCGACCTACTCGATTAACCACCGCCACTGCGGTGGCTAACCCCGCTCCACCAGGCTGACCAGTTCGTACCAGTAGTCGACCTGACTCCAGGTCATTTTCAGAAACAGGGCATCGCCCTCTCTCACCCACAAGGTGGCCGGTGGCCAGTCACGATGCCAGCGCAGGGCCAGCTTGCGGGCGTTAAAGCTGCCCGCCGTCACCGTGACAGTCTCCATGCCTAAAAAGGCGACCTCTATCACCAAACCGGTCGCCATCAAACCACCATCGCCATTTTCAGAGATGGAGTTGGTCAGGCTGTTGACCGGCACAAACTCGCCCGGCCGACTGTTATCCACCTGCTGGGCAATCAGGGCATCACCTTGCAGCGGGTGCAAGCCCAGGTAGTGATAGCCCGGCTGATTGCTCAATTGTTGGGAAAAACGAACACCGCCGTTCTCCCCTTCCACCAGCACGGACGTTTCATTAAAAAAATACCAGCAGCTGCCGGAAACCCCATCGCGATTGATCAATCGGCAGAAGGCATCTTTCGGCAACCACTCGTGATCCAGTGCCAGCGAAACATCGCGCAGCAGGCCAATATTGTTCATCTCACACTGGGCGCGCAGCGTGCAACCCTGCTCATAAAAGAGCAGATCAAATACCTCTCTACCGGCCAGTTCGTTATCCAGGGTGCGGTAGGCGATCTCACCGGAGATCATTTTATTGAGTGCGCTTTGGGTGTTAGCCATAACGGTATATCAGCTCTTAAAATTCCAGTTCCGGGCCGGAAATATTCTGCAGGGCAGGATCCCGTTCCACCAAATTTATCAAGGTGCCGTCACAATCGCGCAGGCACACCTCCCGCTGCCGAATCGGCCCCAGTTCAAACAGCTGCGGCTCTGGCAACCAAAGCGCACCGGCCGCTTTTAGTTTTGGTAACACCTCATCCAAAGCGGCCACATAAAAAATCAGCGCCACCTCACCGGTGCGCGCCGGGCCGTTGTAGAGTGGAAGTGAATGCGCCTGCTGCTCGGCAGCCAATTGAAACAGGCCCAACATGCCGAAGTTGGGGCCGGCCACTTTGACAATGGCAATCTCATAGGGGTGATGGTGCTGCAAACCCAAAACGGCGGTGGCCGAGGGGTGTTCCAATTCACCGCGAAAATAGGTTTGATTGAAACCGAGCTCACGATAAAAATTGATCGACCGCGCCAGGTCACGCACAAAAATTGTTGCCCGGATTAACGCGGAAACGGGTTGATTCACTAATTAACTCCCCCCGACATTAGTCGAATAAAAATATTTTTTAACGGCTGAATCGCCGCCCCAATTTGGCTAGGCACCGGGCATATTGCCGCCATCCACCGGCAGGTAGATACCAGTAATGGCACTATTGCGTGGGTCGGCCAAAAACAGCACTGCCCGGGCAATATCATCCGGTTGTGCCAAACGGCCCAACGCACTGTAACCCCGCAAATTATCGAGCAGCGCCTCCTCTTCCTGGCCGGCCACCAGATTGCCCATCAGCATGTTGGTGGGCACGGCACCGGGCAGAACCGCGTTGACGCGGATGCCATAGGGGCCGGCACTGGCTGCAGCCGTGCGGGTGGTCATTAATACCGCCGCCTTGGAGGCGCAGTAGGCACTGGCAGTGGCGACCGCTTTAATCGACATGCCCGAGCCGATATTGACAACAGCTCCCTGCACGCGCCCTTTCATGTGGTTAATTGCGTGCTTACAGCCGAGAAAAACACCATCGGCATTTACCGAGAAATGCCTGCGCCACAACGCCAACGGCATGGCTTCAAAAGCGATATTGGGTTGAAAAAAGCCGGCGTTATTGACCACCACGGAGACCAAACCAAAAGCTTGTTCCGCCTGCTCCAGAGCGCGCTGCCAGTCGTTTTCCGAACTTACATCCAGGGCAACCGCCAGCGCCCGGCCGGTCAACTCTTCGGCCAGTGCCTGAGCGGAATCGAGGGCAATATCGGCGATCACCACGTTGGCGCCAGCCTCATGAAAAGCGCGCACAATGGCCTGCCCCAAGCCGCCACCGGCGCCGGTAACCAATACGGTTTTATCTGTGAACACCAAATTCACCTCCTCCAATAATGCTGATCCATCGTCCGCAAGACGGCTATTCAGTGGCGCTATTCTGGCTTGGCCGGGCAGGCAAAACCATTGACATTTGTCATAGAGAGAGAAACTTGAGCGAGCTAGTCTCAGTTCCCGGTTGCGATCCAAACCGGTGGCACAACCCCAACTTAGCAGCTAGTTGACTCTTAGTATGAGTGCTACTGATCGAGTGAAATCTGCAACGAATTTCCACCCAATCGACGGGGTTAGGCCCAAGTGGCAGGGCTCTGGTGGTGGGTGACTAATTTTTTAAATACAAATGCGACGGTGTACAGCATATGAAACGATCGAGATCTGCCCTGTTTGTAAACTCCACTCTGCTTTCGGTACTCCCCTTGGCTAACGCCATTGCCGAGCAATCGTCTGCTCCGGCGCTGGAAAACATTGTGGTTACCGCACAGCGGACAGAAGAGAATATTCAAAGTACACCCGTTTCAATTACCGCCTTCAGTGCTGACGATGTCGAGAAATTTCAGATCGACAACGCCAAAGATCTGAGCCAGGTTGCCCCTAACGTACTGATTAAACCGGTCTCCGGTGGCAGCGGCGGTATCACGCCGTTTATTCGTGGTGGTGGTGTTTCCGATGGCGCCAACATCACCTCCGAAGCCGAAGTGGGTATCTACATCGATGGCGTCTACCAGCCCCGCTCGGCCGCTTCGTTTATCGAGTCTTTGGATATCGAACGCATTGAAGTGTTGCGTGGTCCACAGGGCACACTCTACGGCCGTAACAGCTCTGCGGGGGCATTGAAGTTTATCTCACGTCTGCCCGGCGAAGAGCTGCGCGTTAAAAATGAATTTGGCGTGGGTATCTGGAACGAAGTCTACGACAAGTTCACCGTCAGCGGCCCACTGAGCGAAGATGGTAGCCTGCGCGGTGGACTTTCCGGCATGTATCGCGATCGTGATGGCGGCCGACAAGATAACGTTACCCGCAATCAGAAGGTAGGTGCCGAGGAGTTTCAAGGCCTGCAGGGCGACCTCTACTATGACGGCGGCAACCACACCGCACGTTTAAAACTGTTCTACACCGATTACGACAGCGATGGTCTGTACGCCTCGGCGCTGGACCCATTCGCCATGACCGGCAGCTACGAAGATTTCCCCTATGCCTCTGGCGACATCGACAAGCTGCTCTCGCCCTACGCCTCTTACACCACCGATACCCAATACGGCGGCAGCTTGGAAATCTCCACCGACATTTCCGACACCCTGACACTCACCTCCATCACCTCCTTTACCACCTTGCAGGATGATTGGGCGGTTGGTTTCTCCGGTGGCGTTGCCTCTTCCGCCCTCGGCATTCCCAGCAGTGATTACCTTGAACTGTTTGAACGTGAGTCGGTGAGTGACCAGGACAGCTTCACCCAAGAGTTCCAATTCCAGGGCAGTGCCTTTGATGAGTTCATGAGCTATGTGGCCGGCCTCTACTTCTTCCGCGAGAGCGGCACGCAGAATGTCGATAGCGTTATTTTCTTCGGCCCGTCCTATACCGACTTCGATATCACCACGAAGAGCTACGCCGCCTTTGGTCAAATGAATTTTTACCTGACCAACGAGCTGAGTTTGATCGTTGGTGGCCGTTACACCGAAGACAAAAAAGAGATGGACGCGAATGTCAGCGGCACGACGGTTAGTGCCGACGATAGCTTCAATAAATTTACCCCGAAAGTTGCCCTGGAGTATCAACCCAACGACACCACGCTGCTGTTTGCCAGCTATACCGAAGGCTTTAAAGCCGGCGGTTACAACAGCCTGGCAAGCTCGGCCGAGGCACTCGGCACCGCCTTTGATATGCAGGAGTTAAGCGCCTATGAAGTCGGCTACAAATCCGACTGGATGGCCAGCCGCCTGCGCTTCAACCTGGCCGCTTTCTTTAATGAATACACCAACCTGCAGCAGCAATCGGTAACCAACGAAGGGGTGTTCATCACCGAAAACTACGACGCCGAGCACAAGGGTGTGGAAGTGGAGCTCTCCTTCCAGGCTACCGAAGGCCTCTACCTTTGGGCCAACGGTGTCTACCAGGATAGCGAATATACCGACACCAGTGCCTCCGGCGGGCAATCTTCCGGCTCTTTGTTGGGTAACCAATTGACAAATGTCTTTGATTACCAGTTCGCGTTAGGTTTTGATTACAGCTATGACATTGGCCCGGGCACCTTGGGCTTGGGTGCCAACGTCAATAAACGTGATGATCTCTATTCCACCGCCGACAACGTCGAAATTGGTCATCTCAAACCTGTGACTTTGGTAGACGCTTACCTCTCCTACAAGGTGGGTAACTGGAAAGTAAATCTTGCCGGCAAAAACTTAACCGACGAGAAATACTGGTTCACCGGTTTTGGCTTCAGCGTGGTACAACCCCGCTTTATGGCCGACCCGATGACCTGGAAACTGGGCGTCTCCTACGAGTACTAACAGACCAAAAACCCACCACACCCGGTGTGGTGGGTAATACGCTCGATGGAGTAGACAGATGCAAGCCCGCACGGATTTCAAAACCGTCACGGTATCCCCGGCCACCCGCGACTTTTTAAGTGAGCCACACCAGTTGCTGATTAACGGCCGCTGGCAGGATGGTGCAGAAGGGAAACAACTGACCACCTATGATCCCGCCACGGAAGAACCATTGACCCAGGTGGCCATAGGCGGCGCGGAGGATATCGACGCCGCTGTTAAGGCCGCCCGGCAGGCACTGCAAGGGCCGTGGTCGCGGCTGACCCATTTCGAACGGGCCAAATTACTGTCGCGCCTGGCCCGCCTGATTGAAGACAACACCGACCTGCTCACCGAAATCGAAGTGCTCGATAACGGTATGCCGTCGTTCATTGCCCGTCTCACCATTCAGAACATCGCCGAGATGTTCGACTACTATGCCGGTGCCGCCCAACGTATTGAGGGGCGCACCACCAGCCCGCCGCGCCATATTACCGAACACAGCGAAGCCCTCACCTACACCCTGCGTGAGCCAGTGGGTGTGGCGGGTTTGATTGTGCCCTGGAATGTACCCGCCTCCACCGCCGTGCTGAAACTGGCACCGGCACTTGCGGCTGGCTGCACCGTGGTAATGAAACCCTCGGAAGAGACGCCGCTGTCGGCGCTGGTACTTGGCCAGCTGGCCATGGACGCCGGTTTTCCACCCGGGGTAGTCAATATTGTTAACGGCCTGGGGGCCGATGCCGGCGCCCGCCTGGCGGAGCATCCCGAGGTCGACAAAATCTCCTTTACCGGCTCCACCGCCACCGGTCGGCGCATTATTCAGGCCGCTATTGGCAACCTGAAAAAGGTCTCCCTGGAGCTGGGTGGTAAATCACCGGTGGTGGTTATGCCCGATGCCGACCTCGCCGCCGCTATACCCGGCGTGGCCATGGCCACCTTCTTTTTGCAGGGCCAAAACTGTATGGCCGGCACCCGCATTTTTATCCACGAGAGCATCCACGACCAGATGGTGGAAGGCATGGCGGCCTTTGCCCAAAGCTTGGTACTGGGCCACGGTATCAATCCCACCACACAACTGGGACCACTTATCTCTTTGGCGCAGTGCAACAAGGTCTTGGCCTATATCGAGAGTGGCTTGAGCGATGGTGCCCAACTGGTAACCGGCGGCAAGCGACTTGAGCGCCCGGGCTATTTTGTGGAGCCAACCATCTTTGCCAACTGCACGCCGGATATGGCAATTGTTCGCGAAGAGATTTTCGGCCCGGTAATGACGGTGCAGAAGTTCAGTACCACCAACCTGGAAGAGATTGCCGCTCTGGCAAACAACACGGTGTACGGTCTGTCTGGCAGTGTCTGGACGCAAAACCTGTCCACCGCCCATGCATTGGTCAGCCGTATTCGTGCCGGCCATGTTTCGATCAACTGCCATGGTGCCGTGGGCACCAATATTCCCTTCGGCGGCTATGGCCAGTCTGGCTGGGGTCGGGAATTTGGCGAGGAGGGTTTGAATGCCTACCTGGAAACCAAAGCGGTCACCGCCCAGTTATAGATTTGAATAGACCAGTCGCCAACTGAGCCCGGCGGACGCACCGCCACCCTTAGCATTTTTTAGTTTGAGCGCGGCTTGAAAAAGCCCGCGTCGGGACTTTTTTGGCCAAAGAAATTCGCAAGACCTTCGCCTAGAGACGCAAGTCCGTAATTTTAACGAGAGAACTGTTTTTAACGAGAGTAAGCACTATGGAAACTACACAAGTGATTGTCGCAGGTGCCGGCCCGGTCGGTACGGTTGCCGCCTATCGGTTAGCATGCATGGGCTTTGATGTGGTGCTGTGTGAAGCAGGACCTAACTGCGCTATCGACATGCGCGCCTCTACCATTCACTCGCCCACGCTGGAGATGCTGGATGAGCTGGGCATTGCCGAAGAGCTGATCGCCCAGGGCTTGAAAGCTCCTGAGTACCACTTCCGTGAACGCGACACCGGTGAAGTGGTCTCCTTCGATCTGTCTGAACTCGAAGGTGAAGTTAAATACCCATTCCGCCTCCAGTGCGAACAGTACAAGCTGGCCAACCTGCTGGCCAAAAAACTGGAAGAGCACCCGCGCGCCCAGGTGAAATTTAACCACCGTGTTGTGGCCTTCAACCAAACGGAAGATGGCGTTGAAGTGGCACTGGAAGGCCCCTTCGCCATTGAAAAGATCCAAGCCAAATACCTGGTCGCCGCCGACGGCGGTAACTCCATTATTCGCAAATGGCTGGGCGTTGAGTTCGATGGTTTCACCTACCCTGAACGTTTCCTCACCCTCTCCACTGAAGTAGACCTGGCCGATTACATCCCCAACCTCTGCTACGTCAACTACATCTCCGATCCCAAAGAGTGGATGGTACTGCTACGGGTACCCAGCGCCTGGCGCATTCTGGTGCCCGCGAAAGAAGATCAACCCGACGACTGGCTGAAATCGGAAGAGAAAAAGAATCAGGTATTTGAGCACCTGATTGGCCGCAGCGACGTTGCAACCAGCCACCGCACCATCTACCGCGTGCATCAGCGGGTCGCCAAGCAATTCAACCACGGCCGCGTCTGCCTGGTCGGCGATGCCGCTCACCTCAACAACCCGCTGGGCGGCTTCGGCATGAACAGTGGTATCCACGACGCCTGGGAGCTGTGCAGCCAGATCGAGCAGAACCTCAAACAGGGCCACGATGACGCCCGCTTCGATCTCTACGACCGTCGCCGTCGCCCGGTCACCCACAGCTTTATTCAAGCGCAAACCATGCAGAACAAAAAAATGCTGGAGCACAGCCCGGAAGAGAACCACGCCCAGCGCCTGCAGGAGATGAAAGACATTCACGCCGACCGCGAAACCCGTCTCGCCTATCTGCGTAAACAAGCGATGTTCACCTGCCTGGCCGAAGCCAACGCAGTTAACTAGGAGAATTAAAAATGTCTAACGATGTATTAGGTTACCGAGCCAAATTTGGCGTACTGGGTCCGTCCACTAACACCATTGTTGAGCCGGAGATGAACGCCATGCGTCCGGCCGGCGTTACCAACCACTACAGCCGCATTATTGTCGACAACCCCAGTGCTATCTCCGACGAGACCTTTATGGCCGGCACCCTGGAAATTGACCGCTGCACCCGCGACGCCGTGCGCGGTGTTATGACCTGTGCCCCCGACTACCTGGTTATGGGTATGTCCGCCGTTACTTTTTACGGTGGTGCTGAGGGTTCGGCCAAGTGGAAGCGCGACATCGAAGAGTTTGCCGGTGTGAAATCGTCTATCGGAGCTGAGTCTGTGGTTGAGGCCTTTAAAGCCATCGGTGGTATTCGCAAGGTGGCCTTCCTGTCGCCCTACTACCCCGTCGCCAACCAAGAGGTCTCCAACTTCCTGAGCGACCACGGTTACGAAACCGTGCGCGACAAACCCCTGCGCTGTGCCACCTGGCTGCACATTGCCCAGGTGACGCCAAAAACCATTCGCGAAGTGGTTGCCGAGCTCGATGGCGATGATGTCGACGCTATTTTGCAGGTGGGCACCAACCTCTCCATGGCGCGCCTGGCAGCAGACCTGGAGAAGACCCTGGCCAAGCCAGTGGTGGCCATCAACACCGCCACCTACTGGCACGCCCTGCGTACCAATGGCATTAAAGATCAGGTCAGCGGCTTTGGCCGACTGTTAGAGGAGCTTTGATATGCAGTATGACTACGTTCCTCTGCCCGAACGCGGCCAGCTGAAATGGCCGGACGGTAAGCGCGTTGCGTTGATTCTGACCTTCAACCTGGAGACCTGGGATCTGGTTAAGGACACCGACGCCCCCTACTACGCCGGTGGTCCCGCCATTCTGCCCGACACCCTGCCGGGCAACACCCCCGACTACCCCAACTTCAGCTGGCGTGAGTATGGCCAGCGGGTGGGTATCTGGCGTTTGTACGAGCTGTTTGATCAGCTGGGTGTGAAGGCCAGCTGCACCACCAACGCGGTCACCTTCGAGCGCCGCAACGCCATGACCAAAGCCTGTTTGGATCGTGGCTGGGAGCTGTTGGCACACAACTACGAGCAGGGCGAACTGCTTACCAACTTCGCCCACGATCCCGCCGCCGAGACCGAGGTGCTCAACCGCACCATCGCCATGTACGAGCAGCACGTTGGCCACAAACCCAAGGGCTGGCTCTCCTCCTCCCTGCGCGGCACCCTCAATACTCCAGCGATCCTGGCCAAAGAGGGCTTCAAGTTCTACTGCGACATCATGAACGACGACCAGCCCTACATGATTCGCACCGACAACGGCCCGATCGTCTCTGTGCCCTACTCCAATGAACTGAACGACTTCACCATCATCACCCGTCGCGGTCATACCACCGACGAGTTCCGGGATATTTTGATCGAAGAGCTGAATGTTCTGCACGAAGAGGGAGCCACTCAGGCGCGCATCATGAACGTTGGCCTGCACCCGCACGTCTCCGGCCGCGCCTATCGCATCCGCGCGCTGCGTGAGTTTATCGAGTACGCCAAGTCACTGCCCGGCGTCTGGTGGACCACCCGCGAAGAGATCGCCGATTGGTACCTGGAGAATCACGAAGGCCATATCCCAAACCAGGTTTGAGCTGACACCGGTGGCGCGGCGCCTGGTATTCCCCAGAGCAGCGCCACCATGACAGAGAACCATTTAACCCGCTCGCGCCCAGCGCTCGAGATGAGCCAGATTTAGGAGCACCGCATGACCGATTCCATTCAACTTGACGATACCTGCCCACAACCGCAAAGCGCCGCTGTGCGCGAGCTGCTGGCCAGCACACCCACCAAAGAGTTGTTCATTAATGGTGGTTACCAAGCCGCAGCCAGCGGTGCAGTGCTCGAGACTCTCGACCCCGCCACCGGCAAGACCATCGCCCATATCGCCAACGCCGGCCAGGCGGATATCGATGCCGCCGTGTTGGCCGCCAGAACGGCACTGACAGGCCCCTGGGCACAGATGACGCCGCTGGAGCGCAGCATGATTTTGCTGAAAGTGGCGGATCTGATTGACCAGAACATGGATGAGCTGTGCGAGCTCGAGATCCTCGACCAGGGCAAACCCTGGTTTGTCGCCCGCTGGGCCGAGATTCCCGCCGCCGCCAACCAGTTCCGCTTCTTCGCCGGCCAGGCGATGGCACTGGAGGGGCAGACACTGACCCCATCGGTAAACTACCAGCCGCCCGGCAAACAGGTTCAGGCCTGGACCGTCCGCGAGCCGGTGGGTGTGGTGGCGGCCATCACCCCCTGGAATTCACCGTTGATTCTGACCGCCATGAAGCTGGCTCCGGCCCTGGCTGCCGGCTGTACCGTGGTGCACAAGCCGGCTGAGTTGACCTCGCTGACTGCCCTGCGTCTGGCTGAGCTGATGACCGAAGCCGGCCTACCGGCGGGTGTATTGAACGTGGTCACCGGCGAAGGCCGCCAGACCGGCGCCATGCTCGCCGCCCACACCGGGGTCGACAAGATTGCCTTTACCGGCTCCACCGCCACTGGCCGCGCCATTGTCGATGCCAGCAAGAGCAACCTCAAGCGCGTCAGCCTGGAGCTCGGCGGCAAATCACCAGCCCTGGTGTTGGACGACGCCGAACTGGATATCACCATCCCCGGTGTTGCCAACGGCATCTTCTTCAACGGCGGCCAGGTGTGCGTGGCTAACTCCCGCGCCTATATCCACCGCTCCATTTTCGACAAGGTGATCGAAGGCATCGCCGGTTATGCCGCCGGATTGAAGCTGGGCCACGGCCTAAACCAGGAGACCCAACTGGGCCCGGTGGTATCGCAACTGCAGGCCGAGAAGATTGAAAGCTACATTCAATCGGCTAAACAGTCGGGTGCCACCATTGTTACCGGTGGTGAACGCTTGGGAAGTTTCGGAACGTTTATCCAGCCCACCATCATCACCGGCACCAACAACAAGATGCCGGTTCACTGTGAAGAGGTGTTTGGTCCAGTACTGGTGGCAGAGCCCTTTGACGACATCAACGATGCACTGAAATGGGCCAACGACAGCGATTATGGTCTAGCAGGAAGCATCTGGACGCAGAATCTCTCCAGCGCCCAACGTCTTTCCCGCCAGCTGGAAGCCGGCACCGTGTGGATCAACACCCACTCGATGTTCGACCCCTCCATGACCATTGGCGGTATGAAACAGTCGGGCTACGGCCGTGACAGCGGCAAACAGGCCCTGGATAACTACCTGGAATGGAAAACCATCTGCGCGGTAATCTAGTGCTATTCGGGGCCTTCGGGCCCCACGCCCGCCTGGCCGACGCTGGCACCGCTTTTGCCCAGATATCCGCTCAAGTCTAACGCCCCCAACCCGCCCCAATCGGTCCGCTGACCAGACCCATTTGCAGCCTCCATCACTTAGAACTAATATCATATCCTTATATCATTATAATGGCATGCGAATTGCCTGCTGTGCGCAGGGGTAACAAACTGCCATACCAATAACTATCAGTTGGTTACTTTACCGCCACTCTAAGCTGCTGGGAGATCTACTTCGCCATGATCCAATTAGCCAGAACTGCTCCGCCGAATTTTTTCCAGAACGACTACCCGCTCTTTCGGGACCTGTCCGAAGCCGAACTGCCACTGTTGGCCGACCAGGCCAAACTGAAGGTTCTCGATAAACAGCAGTACCTCTGTATGCAGCACTCCCCCTCCGACCGGGTGTTTAATATCGCCTCCGGTTCAGCAGTGGTGGAACGTATCTCCAACGATGGCCGCCGCCAGATATTGGCGTTTGTCTTCCCAGGCGATTTTGTCGGCCTCTCCAACTCCGACCGTTTCGAATACGGCATTAAGTGCCTGACCGGCACCACCGCCTACGAATTCAAACGGCAAAACCTGTTTGACCTCTCCGAAAAATTGCCAACCCTGAAAGCCAATATCAAAAACATCCGTGCCCTGGTGCTGTCGTTAACCTTTGATCAGGTCTACCTGTTGGGCCAGAAGAAAGCCCACGAGCGCGTCTGTTTTCTGCTGTTGCACCTGCTGCAGCGCCTGCCCGGCGCCACCCAAATGCATTTGGAACTGCCCATGACCCGGGCGGATATCGCCGATTACCTGGGCCTGACGGTAGAGACAGTCAGCCGCTCTATGAGCAAGCTGAAGAAAGAGGGGCTGATTACCTTACCGACACCGAATGCCGTGCGTATTGTCGACCTGGAAGCCGTGCAGGAGCTGGCTGATATCCACTAATGACTATTAACCTGGGGGCGCGATGCCCCCAGTGACCAGCCTTTGCAAACCGCGTTAAATCCCTTCTAAAACGGCCAGGACTGCGCTGCTTTTTAGCAAAGCGAATTCTAGAAAAGCCAGGGCTCCGCATCTTTCTAGAAAAGCCAGGGTTCCGCCACCTTGAGCCGCTGCTCAAACTTTTTGATCTTTTCCGCCTGCAGCAGGGTTTCAGCGATATCGTCCCGGCCCAGCAGCAGTTTCTGGCGACGCGCCTCATCCACAGTAAATGGCCATTCGAAATCGTTGTCCTGGCGCACCACACAGGCTTCCAGATCGACACACAACTGCAGTGGCGGCTCGGCCATAAAGGTGGTCAAAAACAGCTGATCCACGCTGCTCTCGGGCAGGGTGATCGGCAGGATGCCATTTTTAAAACAGTTGTTGTAGAAGATATCGGCAAAGCTCGGTGCAATCACTACGCGAATGCCGTAATCGCGCAGAGCCCACACGGCACTCTCCCGGCTGGAGCCACAGCCAAAGTTCTTGCGCCCCAGCAAAATAGTTGCCCCCTGGAGTCTTGGCTGGTTGAGCACAAAGTCGGGGTTAAGCCGGCGGGTTTTAAGATCGGTTTCGACATCGCCCGGGTCCAGGTAGCGAAGGTCGTCAAACAACCAGCCGCCAAAGCCAAACTTGCCAATAAACTTGAGATACTGCTTGGGCAGGATCGCGTCGGTATCGACATTGGTACGATCGATGGGCAGCACCTTGCCTGTATGTTGGGTAAACGGCTGCATGGTTATGCCTCCTCGCTGATATCGACAAAATGGCCGGCCAAAGCGGCGGCCGCGGCCATAGCCGGACTGACCAGGTGGGTGCGGCCACCACTGCCCTGGCGCCCCTCGAAGTTGCGGTTGGAGGTGGAGGCGCAGTGCTCACCCGGGTAGAGGCGATCTTCATTCATCGCCAGGCACATGGAGCACCCCGGCTCGCGCCACTCAAAGCCGGCCGCCAGAATAATTTTATCCAGCCCCTCCGCCTCGGCCTGACGCTTAACCAAACCGGAACCCGGCACCACCAGCGCCTGTTTTACCGTGGCAGCTACCTGCTTGCCGACGACAACCTGGGCCACCGCGCGAATATCTTCAATGCGGGAGTTGGTGCAGGAGCCGATAAAGACGCGGTCCAGTTGGATATCGGTGATTGCCTGCCCGGCACTGAGACCCATGTAGGCCAGCGCCTCCCGGTATTGCGACGCCTTGGAGGGGTCACACTGCTGCTCGGGGCTCGGCACCCGGGCGTTGACCGCCACCACCATCTCCGGCGAGGTACCCCAGGTCACCTGGGGTTTGATAGCTTCCGCATTAAAGCGATAGACCTTATCGAATTCGGCACCGGCATCGGAGTGCAGGTCGCGCCACTGGGCGACCGCCACCGGCCACTGCTCGCCACTGGGCGCCCGTGGCCGCTCTTTGACGTAGGCTTCGGTGATCTCATCGAAGGCCACCAGGCCGGCGCGGGCACCGGCCTCAATGGCCATGTTACAGAGGGTCATGCGGCCCTCCATACTGAGCCCACGGATGGCGGAGCCGGCAAATTCGATGGTGTGACCGGTACCGGCGGCGGTACCTATCTGGCCGATGATGTAGAGCACGATATCCTTGGCGGTAACGCCCGCAGGCAAGGTGCCAGTGACCTCAATCAGCATGTTCAGCGCTTTGCGCTGCAACAGGCACTGGGTGGCCAGCACATGCTCCACTTCGGTGGTACCAATCCCCACCCCTAAGGCAGCCAAGGCGCCGTGGGTGGCAGTGTGGGAGTCACCACAGACCACGGTCATACCGGGCAGGGTCAACCCCTGCTCAGGGGCGATCACGTGTACGATACCCTGGCGCTCATCGGTGAGGCCAAACTCCGGCAGGCCAAACTCGCGACAGTTTTCATCCAACGCCAACACCTGAATTTTGGAGACCGGATCGGTAATACCATCGACACCCAACTGGCGGTTGCTGGTGGGCACATTGTGGTCCGGCGTGGCGATGGCCGCGCTCGGCCGCCAGGCTTTACGGCCGCTCTCGCGCAGACCTTCAAAGGCCTGGGGCGAGGAGACCTCGTGAATAATGTGGCGGTCGATGTAGATCAGCGACATACCATCGGCGTAATCCATCACCAGGCGACGTTGCCATAATTTGTCGTACAGTGTTTGCGGTTTTTGCAGCGCACCCATAATCAGTTCCAACCTCGGGAAATAACCGGCAACACGACAAAATTGGTCGACAAACCAGGTGTGGATCGAATTGCCAGAGCGTGCCCCTGGCCGAGCGGCCAGGAGTGGAAAATGTTGTTGCGGTGAGGGTTAATCTGCCCGGCCGTTAGCGTTAGCCACCGGCCGGACTGTGTCCGACTAAGCCTTCGCTTTTTGGAATGTTGGCGTTACCGGGGGCTCCAGATGGGTCTCCTCCAGGCAACGGGCTTTGATCTCTTCGATGGTGCCACCGCGGTTAAACAGGGCAACTTCGCCACGCTCGGCCACCAGCTCGGCGCGCAGGGCTCTAGTGGCGTCAACATCGACCGCCCCCTTGGTAATCACCACGCCGTAGCGCTTGGCGCCCTCAACTGAGACCAGTCCGCGTTGAACATCGCTCAACACCAGCGCCGGCTCACGCAGGTAGGGGTCACCCCAGCCGCCGCCACCCCAGGTGTTGAAGTAGAGCAGGTCACCGGCTTTCACGGTGATGTTCTCGCGCTTGGCCGGCAGCCACTCTTCACTGCCATCGGCACGGACCAGCAGTTTGGTGGAGCGCATACCCGGCTCACCGCCGTTCACACCCCAGGGGTAGACCAACCAGCGGTCATCGTGAATACCGATCTCGCCATCGCACAGGAAGCGGTAAGCCACACTCAAGCCGTTACCACCGCGGTGCAGACCGGCACCACCGGAGTCGACGATGGTTTCGTAGGTTTCGATACGCATCGGGAAGTAGGACTCAATAAACTCGTTGGGCACGTTGGTGAAGCCCGGCCACAGGGAGTGGCCATCGGGGCCATCGCCCACTGGCCGACCGGGAATACCGCCGAAGCCGATCTGGAACAGCTGGAACCACTCGCCTTTGTCGTCGTAGCCAGAATAGAACAGGTGTGGCGAGTCACTGAAGCCAGCGGCGTTGAGCAGCTGCTCCGGTGCGCCCATGCCCAGCAGAGCACCCAAAATATCGAAGATGCGGCCCAGGGCGTGGGTACGGCCGGAGAGCGCTGCCGGGTATTTCGGCTTGAGCAGAGTGCCCTCGGGAATACGCACATCGACCAGGTCGTAGAAGCCATCGTTGAAGATGATTTGCGGGTCGACCACGTTGATGGTGAAGGAGCCGAAGAACATCTTGAACATCTCTTCGTTGAGGTAGAAGTTCACTGAGCTCTGCGCCTGCGGGTCGGTGCCGTCAAAGTCGAAAATCACCTTCTCGCCTTCACGCCACATTTTGCAGTTGATCTTGTAAGGGCCCATGCCTTTACCGTCATCACACAGGTAGTCGCAGAATTCGCGCGGCTCTTCCGGGATGAACATCTTGATGATCTGGCCCATGGCCATCTTGTTGCGCTCCAGCATGATCTCCATGGTGGAGTCGAACACGTCGTCACCAAAACGCTCGGCCAGCTCGTTACAGCGCTTAGCCGCGGTTTTACAGGCGGCGACCAGGGCGTTCAGGTCAAAGCGGTTCCACTGGGGCGTGCGCACATTGTGCAGAATCAGCTCCAGCACCTCTTCCTGCAGCTCGCCCTTTTTGTAGAGCTTCACCGGTGGAATACGCACACCTTCCTGGAAGATGGTGGTCGCTTCAATCGGCATGGAGCCAGGCACCATACCGCCGTTGTCGGACATATGGCCAAACATCGCCGCCCAGGCGATGTGGCGGCCATCTTTAAACACCGGTACCAGCACCAGCCAGTCGTTCAGGTGGGAGATGGCAGCGTTACACATGTAGGGGTCGTTGGTGAGGATGATGTCACCCTCTTCCAAGGTACCGTTGTAGGCGTCGGTGAAGCCCTTGATAAACGAACCCATCTGGCCCACCACCATCTTGCCTTCGCGGTTGGCAATCAGCGGGAAACAGTCACCCTGTTCGCGAATACCCGGCGACATGGCGGTACGAAAGAGTACGGCATCCATCTCTTCACGGGCGTTGCGCAGGGCGTTTTCAATAATATCGACGGTGACCCCATCCACGTCCACGCGTTGTAATGGGGTGTTGTTGGTTTCTAAAATCGTTGCACTCATGCTTGCATCCCCCACTTACTTCACAGGATTGATTAACAGGTTGCCAACCGCGTCGATATTGGCCTGGTAGCCCGGCAATACCACGGTGGTGGAGTCCATTTCGCTGATAATCGCCGGCCCGGCAACCACCAGTTTCTGGTGCAGTTTGGCGCGGTCGAAGAGCGCGCCTTCATGCCACTGCCCTTCGTAGAAGAAACGGGTTGGCTGAATTTTGCAGTCGTCCAGAGAGAGAATCTCTTCGCCCAGCGGACGCTCGGCAATAGAGCCGGAAACCGCTTTCACCAGGGCGCGAATCATCAGAATTTCGTGGCCATCACCCAGCTTGAAGGTGAACAGCTTTTCGTGCTCCTGATCAAAGTGATCGGTGAGCACCTTCAAGCCGCCGGTTTTCAGCTCCTGCTCAGTGAATTCAACGCTGATTTCAAAGGCCTGGCCGGCATAGCGCAGGTCAGCCTGGAAGACCACTTCCAGGTCGGCTTCGTTAATACCATCGGCAATCAGGGATTCCGCCGCGCGGGCGCGCAGCTCACCCAGGTCGGCCAGCAGTGAGTCGACGTTGGTATCTTCCGCCAGAGAGAGATAGGTACGGGTGGCTTCATCCTGCACCTGGGTGGTGGCGTCGCCGTAGGCGCACAGCACACCCGGGCCAGGCGGCACAATGACCGGCCAAGCTTCGGTCAGAATACCCAGGGCGTTGGCGTGCAGCGGGCCGGCACCACCAAAGCCGACCAGAGAGAAGTCGCGCGGGTCGTAGCCCTGCTCTACCGAGACTAAACGCAGCGCACCAAACATCGCTTCGTTAACAATTTTGATAATACCCTCGGCCGCTTCCATCAGATCGATACCCATGGCATCGGCAACTTTCTGTACCGCCGTGACGGCAGCATCGCGATCAATGGCCATGGCACCACCCAATTGGGCGTCGGAAGGCAGGTAACCCAACACCACGTTGGCATCACACACAGTGGGTTCGGTGCCGCCTTTCATGTAGGCCGCAGGGCCAGGCACCGCACCGGCAGATTCCGGGCCGACGCGCAGCGCTTTGGTCAGCTCGGGCACAAAGGCGATGGAACCGCCACCGGCACCCACGGTACGCACATCCACGGAGGGGGCGCGCACGCGCACGTCACCGACTACAGTTTCGCGGCGAACCTTGGCTTTGGAGTTTTGAATCAGCGCCACGTCGGTGGAGGTACCACCCATATCGAAGGTGAGGATATTGTCGAAACCGGCGCGGCTGCAGAAGTAGATCGCACCCGACACACCACCGGCAGGGCCGGACATCAACAGGTTAACCGGCGATTCGGCCGAGGCACGGCCGGAGGCGAGGCCGCCATCGGAACGTAAAATAGAGAGCTGAACCTCTTCGCCCATGCGCTCTTCCAGAGAGTTCTGCAGGTTTCTAACGTACTTGGCCACTTCCGGACGCACGTAGGAGTTAACCACGGTGGTTTCGGTGCGCTCGTACTCCTGCATTTCCGGTACAACTTCGCTGGAGATAGAGATCGGAATCTCGCCAAACACCTCTTCGGCGATCGCCTTGGCGCGCAGTTCGTGGCTGGCGTTGAGGTAGGAGTTGATAAAACAGATGGTCAAGGCTTCAACCTCGCCTTTGGCGGCCAGCTTATCCATGTCGGCACGCAGGGCCTCTTCATCAAGGGCGGAGACAATCTCACCCTTGGCATCGATACGCTCGGCGGCACCGATGGTCAGCTCCAGTGGCGCCAACAGCGGATTCTTAACGTAGCTGACCCAACCACCCAGGCCGCCGGGGCAGAAGGAGCGGGCCACTTGCAGAGTCTGCTCATAGCCCTTAGTGGTCACCAGGCCGACCTTGGCACCCTTGCCGGTCAACACGGCATTGGTGGCGACGGTGGTACCGTGCATAACACGGTGAATCTGTTTGGGATCGACCCCGGACTCTTCACAAATTCGGGCCACGCCATTCAGCACACCCACCGATGAGTCGTGAGGGGTTGACGGTACTTTGGCGGTAAAGGTCTTGCCTGTCTGTTCATCAATTAACAGCAGGTCGGTAAAGGTACCGCCCACGTCAACGCCTAAACGATAACTCATAGTTAACTCCCCTCAATTTAGGAATTCCAGAAATGCTTGGCAGATGCATTGCTCTGCACTGTTGCCTTAAACAACAGATTTGCGGCTAGCCTAGCCAGCCCCCCCGATTTGAGCTATGACAAAAGTCAACATGGGAAAATGGCGGCCAGCGAGAGGGATTTATTGGCGGATTTAAAAAAATAAAGCAGTGGTAGGCCGAGCGGCATCGGGTTTCGATTGATACCGATCAATTGCGCGGCAGCGATAAATTGGTCGGCGGCGGAGCGGGGAAAATGCATGACAAATATCAATGCCGCGGCCGCGATCGATCCTCTAAGGTTGCCCTCAAGAATTACTTCGCAAGATTCAACTCAACACCCTGCCCCAGCACACACAGGGTGTTACCAAAACCAACAAGAGGTGCACCATGCTTAATTGCTTTCAGCAGGCGAAGCACGCCATGCTGCCGGAAACAACACACGATGAGGCATCCCGTCAGGAGTTTGCTAAAAGCCTGAAGGGCTTTATTCAGCAGAAATTACTGCCTGGCCTGGAGCCCATCTATCAACAACGTGTCGCGCCCGCCTTTGAAAAAGCGCATGGTCGCCAGCCGGAAAATCGACAGGATATCCGCAAATGCATGGTTGAGGACGCCTACTTTCAGATGTACGCCTCCACCAACCGTATTGCTCAGGAGCTGCTGTGGGAGTCGACCAATGTTTCCGTCGACCGCCAGCTGCCGGAGCTGATCGAAAAGGCGAAACAGTTGTCGTCTGAGTCGAATGCGCAACTGGTTATCCCCGAAGGCTTTGTACCACCGCGTTACGTCAGCGCCATCGATATTCACTGTATGCCTGGCGGCTACTGTTCAGAAGTGACCGAAGATGACGTCTCTGTCGGCGTGCTCTACGACCGCGGTGTTTACCTCTACACCATGGGCTACACCGGCCCCAACAACGACGACATGGGCCGCTCGGTGTGTAACTACCTGAAGCGCAACAAACCCGATTTCAAACCGCGCCGCATTCTGGATATGGGCTGCACCGTGGGCCACTCCACCCTGCCCTATAAAGAGTATTTCCCCGACGCGGAAATCTGGGGCATTGACGTCGGTGCGCCGGTGGTACGCTACGCTCACGCCCGCGCTCAGGCCATGGGCCGGGAGGTCAACTTCGCGCAGATGAACGCCGAAGAGACCACCTTTGAAGATGGCTATTTTGACCTGGTGGTCAGCCATATTCTGCTGCACGAAACCAGCGGCAAGGCGATGCCAAAAATCTTTAACGAGTGCCAACGCCTGCTGGCGCCGGGCGGCATGATGATTCACGCCGACCTGCCGCCATTCGACCTGATGGACCCGTTCACCCAGTTCATTCTCGACAACGAAACCTGGTACAACAACGAGCCCTTCTGGGGTGCCATGCGCGACATGGACCAAATCGAACTGGCCGAAAAAGCCGGTTTCCCCCGCACCCAGGTGCGCTTCGATACGGCCCCTATGGCGGTCATGGAGTTCAGCGCCCAGTCTGCCGGTTACGACGAAGCCTCCACCGGCGCCGTCGCCGAGCGTGACTTTACCGCCGGTGAATTTGCCCCCGGTGGTGGCTGGGAAGTCCTCATCGCCGAAAAACCCCTGACAGCATCCGAGGTAGCCTGATGACCAATTTCACTGAAGAGAACCGCCCACACGTTATCCGGGATGCGAAAGGAAAACGCCCGGGCTTTTACCGCACCGAGGGAGTTGATGAGCTGCTGTCGATGGTGATGGTGATGGCCGGCGAAATCAGCGTACTGCGCGACCGTCTGGATGCCCATGAGCGGGTAGCCAAGCACAATGGTTTGGACATGGCCAGTGCCATTGAGCAGCTGGAGCTGGACGAAGAGGCCCTGCAGGCACGCGAAGCGGTTCGCCAGGACTTCCTGGAGCGCCTGTTCTACCTGGCCCGCAAAGAGGCCAACGAAGCGGCAACCAACCAAACCGACAGCAGCTTTAACAAAACCATTGAAGAGATCGCGGAAAAGTAATTGGTACTCCCATGTGCAGGTTATCATCTGGTAGCCTGCATGCTTTCGCACTGATACCCCCCTGTAACTCGCCCGCACACCCACCCTAAAACCGCACCTGGCAATCCCACGTCACACCGGCAACCGCCACAGAAATTCAGCCACAACAGGTTGTGCACTTCCGCTTTAGCCTCATTTAGCCAGCCGCCCAGGCGCTTGCTGTAGACCCGCGCCATTGCTTGAGCGCCGACGTTGGCGGCATCCTTGCAATACCTTACGCCACCACCAGTATAAATTAGTTGCGCTCGGCGCTTGAAATATATGATATATTGTTATATCTTTCTAACTTAAGTAAGCAACGCTCTTCAAGCAGTGAACATAGGATTGATGTCAATGACAAACAATGGCCCAAAACCCTTACAAGATCTAAAGGTGGTCGAATTTACGCACATGGTCATGGGGCCAGCCACCGGCGTAATTCTGGGCGATATGGGTGCCGACGTTACCAAGATCGAGCCATTGACCGGAGACAACACCCGCCGCCTGAAAGGCTCTGGTGCCGGTTACTTTCCCATGTACAACCGCAATAAGAAGAGCCTCTGTGTTGACCTGAAATCCGATGAAGGCAAAGCGGTGGTTTTGAAACTGATCGCCGAGGCCGACGTTCTGATTGAGAACTTCCGTCCGGGCGCCATGGATAAACTCGGCTTTGGTTACGAGACATTAAAAGAGATCAACCCGCGTCTGATCTACTGCTCATTGAAAGGCTTTCTTTCAGGCCCCTACTCACACCGCACCGCTCTCGATGAAGTGACCCAAATGATGGGTGGTCTGGCCTACATGACCGGCCTGCCCGACCGCCCCATGCGTTCCGGCTCATCGGTAATCGATATCACCGGCGCCATGTTTGGTGTGATTGGTATTTTGACCGCCGTGCACGAACGCCACCACACCGGTGTTGGCAAGCAGGTGACCGCCTCCCTCTACGAAACCACCGCCTTTATGGTTGGCCAGCACATGGCGCAACAGGCAGTTTCCGGGGTTGAGCCACCGCCCATGTCGGTGCGCAACAGCGCCTGGTCGATCTACGATATCTTCCTCGCCAAAGGCGACGAGAAAGTCTTTGTTGGTGTGGTAAGCGATACCTTGTGGAAAAAATTCTGCGAAGAGTTTGGCCTGACCCAGTTTGCTGAAGACCGCACGCTGGATGCTAACAACGAACGGGTAAAACGGCGTGATGAAATTATCCCGGTGGTGCAGGAGCTGTTTGCCGCCATGGATAAACAGACGCTGATGGCGCGCCTGGATCGAGCCGGCGTCCCCTTCGCACCGGTGAACAAACCGGCGGATCTATTCGACGACCCACACCTGAATGAAGGCGGCTTGCTGGAAGTTACTCTGGCCAATGAAGAGAAGACCAAACTGCCAGTGTTGCCCTTGGAATTTGACGGGCAACGTACCGGTCTCTATCACGACCTGCCCAAAGAGGGTGAAGACACCAAAGCCGTATTGCAGGCAGCCGGTCTGGATGAAACGGCGATCAATCAACTGATCAACGATCGCATTGTGAAAGCGGACTAGACCAACCTTTACCTTGCCCACGGCTTGAGCCGCCGCTAGGCAAAACCCTGGGGTTATATCTGCAATCACCAGGGCAACGATTTATCTCGCTCGGCAATAAATTGGGGGGCTTATGCCCCCACTTTTTTGCTCGTTCGTTCTGCTCAATTTTCTTTAGTGGTTACCCTCTATTATTTCGTCTTTGGGCAATGGTCTGTGGCCCGGTTTTTCTATGCGAGGGTAATCTTGCTGCAGCGTGAAAATCGCCGGCCGCTACTCTTCGGCCGCCTCCGGCTTCTCTTCGTCGAGACTCATGGTCATCTGGTATTGGAAAATAGCCGGGTTGTAGCTGCCGTGCAGAATATCGATCAATTTACCCGCGGTGTCGTAAGAGCGACGCACCAGCACCAACAACGGGTCGCCTTCACGCATGTTCAACTCGCGCGCCACTTCGGCTTTGGCAGGCTCGGCGCTTAACAGCTGATCAATTTTGGAGAGGTACACACCGCTTTTACGCAATAACTCAACCCGGGTGTGCTGCTTTAATGCCGCCTCGGAGAAGAGCTTTTTCGGAGCCAGCGTCCAGCTGATGTAGTAGGCAAAGGGGACTTTTTCGTCTTCCGTTAAACGCACCCGCAACATGCGGCAGGCAGTCTCTTCATTGGCCAGGCCCAGCTCTTCGCGAATTTCCGCCGGGGGTGGCAGCTCGGCGATATCCAGAATATTGGAGACTGTATGCCGACCCATGGTCTCAATACTCTCCAACATACCCACCAGCGGCGCCTTCACGGGCTTTGGCTTGTACTTGTAGGTAACTGAAGTGCCCCGGCCGCGGCGACGCTCTACCAGCTTCTCAGAGGCCAGCTCATCCATAGCCCGTTTCACGGTAATACGGGAGAGGCCAAAGGCGTCACCCAGCTCCTGCTCGGTTGGCAATTGCGCACCGTAGCTGATGGTGCCGTCGACAATTTGCTCTTTCATTAAACTGTAGAGCTGATAGTACAGTGGCGTCGGACCTTCCGTGATCACCCCCTGCTGTTTACTGCGTTTTTTAAGTAGCGCGATTACTGATGCCCTTGCCACACTCTTTCTCCTGTTACCGTGTTCATTGTCCTACCCTACAGTGAACTGAAAGCCGGAATTTGGCCTATCATAATGTATGAATGCCAGATCATTATACTTTTTTATCTGTCGTTCAATAGCAATCACCCGTAAATGCCAATCCGGCACAAACCACTCCCAACCAGGGAATGGTGGAAAAACCGCACTGTCTTACTCCAGCACTGTAATCTTATCCAGACCTGGACGACAAACCGTCATTGATTTAATGTTACATCATTAGTACTTATGTTATAGTGGCGCGATGCAAAAATCCGCTAAAACCAGCACCAGATCAGGAGTCAGATAATGCCGGAACTGATACAGACACTTTCCTCCCTGCTCGGCAGCGAGGGCCTTCTGACCGACGCAGAAAGTTGTGTTTTATACGCCCAGGATGTACTGACCAAAGCCGAGCCGGCCCTGGCCGTGGCCCGTCCGGCCAATACCGAACAACTCGCCGCCACCGTCAAGGCGGCCGTCGCCGCCGGCGTGGATGTGGTACCCCGCGGTGGCGGCATGTCTTACACCTCTGGCTATGTACCCAAAAACAGTGGTTCCATCGTCATCGACATGGGCCGCATGACCCGCATTTTGGAGATCAACACCGAGGACATGTATGTCACCGTCGAGGCCGGCTGCACCTGGGCGGCACTCTATGAAGCGCTGAAAGAGACCGGTTGGCGCACCCCCTTCTGGGGCACGCTGTCGGGACTATACGCCACCGTTGGCGGTGGTGTATCACAAAACGCTATCTTTTGGGGAGCCGGTACCTACGGCTCGGCTGCCGACTCCGTGGTTTCGCTGTCGGTAGTGTTGGCCGATGGCAGTGTCGTTAACACGGGCAGCGCCGCGCACAGCAAAGGCGCCCCCTGGTTCCGTCACTTCGGCCCCGATCTTACCGGTATCTTCCTCTGTGACTGCGGTGCCCTCGGCTTTAAAGCCACAGTAACACTGAAGCTGGTACCCGAATATCCCGCCCGCAGCGGGCTCTCTTTTGCCTCCGACACCGGTGAAGCGATGCTCGCCTTTGCCAGCGATGTTGCCCGCCAGCAACTGGCCAGCGAGGTCTGTGGCTTTGACCCCTACCTGCAAGCCCAGCGTATGAAGCGTGAGAGCTTGGGCAAGGATGTTAAAGCCCTGGCTGGCGTCATGAAATCCGCCGGAGGAATTGGCAAGGCACTGAAAGCCGGCGCCAAGGTGGCATTGGCCGGCCGCGGCTACATGAAGGATGTGAAGTTCTCCATCCACACATTGATTGAAGAGCGCTACGACGCTGTTATTGCCATCAAAGAGAAAGAGCTGCGTCAGCTGGCCGAGAAACATGGCCTGCGTGAAATTGAAAACAGCATTCCAAAAATTCTGCGCGCCAACCCCTTTGGCCCGGTGAACAATATGATTGGCCCCGAGGGCCAGCGCTGGGCGCCGGTGCACGCCCTGGTACCCCACTCCAAAGCAGCGGAGACCTTCCAAGCCATTGAAGCTACCTTCGCCAAACACCAGGCGGCCATTGAGAAATACGATATCGGTTGCGGTTATCTCTTCTCCTCCATTGGCAACAACGCCCTGGCCATTGAGCCGGTATTTTTCTGGCCGGACGAGCTGAACGAGCTGCACCACCACGCCGTAGAAGAGGCGCATCTGAAACGGCTGAAAGGTTTTCCGGCCGACCCAGAAGCCCGTGCTGCGGTCATTACCATCCGCCGCGAACTGGTCGCTCTATTCGCCGATATGGGGCTGGCGCACCTACAAATTGGCAAGGCTTACCACTATCAGCAAAGCCTGCGTCCGGAAGCTTGGGCCTTGGTGGAAGCGCTCAAGCAACATGTCGACCCCACCGGCAAAATCAATCCCGGCTGCCTGGGTTTGGACAAAACCTCAGCCTAATACTTAAGCAGCGCCTGCCCATTGGCAGGCGCCCTGCTCTCCGCCTTTTTCTCTGCTATTTTATTTAGCCCTTCTTTCTATCCCCCCTCTTTCACACAACGCCAACTCACAAAAGTGTTTACCCGCTGCCGCAGCCCTCTATGCCATCAGCAGTAAAAAAAGATGGAAGTAGAGGCGCGACGCGACGATTGATTTTCTGAAATGAACATCAGAGAAAAGAGAAAAAATTAAAAGGAAGGCAACAGCAAAAGAGAGGGGACTAGCGGCGCCAAACCACGAGGCTCGGCACCCTGCCCGCTGGTAATCAGCGGACGAATGTCAGTAATAGCAATTTATAAATCGACAACCCGAATACCACAGGCGCTACCGGCAAACATACTTTGCAGAGCCTCAGGCGCCGATAACAAACCATTAAACACCACTTCGGTGCTCTTTAATTGGCCGGATTGATACCACTCAATCAACTCCTGCTCGGCGGCGGGAAACTCTTCGTGGTAATCCCAAACAAAGAAGCCCTCCATACGGGCACGCTTGTAGATCAGGTTGTAGTAATATCTTGGCCCCGGCAGCGGTGGCTCGTGGTACTCGGTGGAGATCATACCGCACACCACCACCCGGCCTTTAAGCGCGAGATTTTTTAAGGCGTAATCAAGTGTATCGCCACCGACGTTATCGAAATAGATATCGATACCATTGGGGCAGTACTCTTTGAATTTTTCATCCAGTGAATCGGCCTTGTAATCAATCACCGCATCGCAACCGACAAACTCTTTAAGCCACAGACACTTCTCGACACCACCAGCGATTCCCACTACCCGGCAGCCTTTGATTTTAGCGATCTGTGCCACTATGGAGCCAACGCCACCAGCAGCCGAGGAGATAACCACGGTCTCGCCTGCTTTTGGTTGGCCGATTTTCAGGAAACCAAAGTAGGCCGAAAAAGCTGAAGAGCCCAGGATACCCAGGTGCAGATGCAGCGGCTGTTGCGGGTTGTTCACCTTTTGCAGAGTTTTCACCAGCAGGCCGCTGGTATCACCGCTTTGCAAAGAGTACTCCTGCCAGCCAGTGGAACAGGCAACCACTTCACCCACCTTGAAATCCGGATGACGCGAAGCAATAACCTCACCCACACCGCGACCGCGCATCACCTCGCCAATAGCAATCGGTTCGTGGAAGCGGCTCTCCGCCCCCATCAGATAGGCTCTTTGCGCCGGCGAAAAACCCAAGGCAGCAGTTTTTACAACGAACTGGCCCTCTGCGGGTTCAGGGATTTCACTTTCGACCACATCAAATAAATCGAGACTGATCTCTTCACCCTGTTTAATATTGCGCTTTAAACGCAGCTGCCGGTTTATGCCCGCCACACAGACCTCCAATTTATCCATTAATTGAGTTAATCAAAGACGACGCCGGCGGATCTACTTCTGCGGGCGCACTTACCAGGCTTAACCGGCAAAGAATTCCTTCATAACCGCAGCGACAGCGTCAGGCTTTTCAAAGGTGCTCAGCGCGCCGCAATCTTTCATAACCACCGTCTGGCAATTACTTAGGGTTTTCTCGGCCTTTTCAATCAGCGCTTCGTTGTAAAAAAGATCGTGTTCAGCGGTAAAGACCATCAACGGGCATTTCACCTGGGTAATCCACTCAGCCTTGGCCATCCACTCCAGCACCGGCACATGGGCGTCGTAAGGACTCATGCGCGCCAACTGCCCCAGTACAAACGGACGGAAGCGCCTTTCCAGAGGTGCGGTCGGTGCCAGGGCCTCGTAGCGGTTCCAGGCATCCTTAAGAAACTCTCCCGCCTTATCCATCGGCAGGTCGCGTGACAGCGGCTTGCTCTTCAGTCCCTCCAGAAACTGATCGATCTGTTCTTTGCCGATTAACATCTCACAGGAGACCAGCAATTTTTTTACACGCTGCGGATGATTCACCGCAACAGAGGTCGCCAGCGCAGCACCCGAATGCCAACCGCCAAGCATCACGGAATCGAGTCCTAAAGCATCCATAAATTTCACAGTAATCGCCGAGTAATCCTCTAAGCTGTATTCCCTATCGAGCGCAAAGGAGTTGCCATGGCCGGCCATATCCGGGGCGATAACCCGGTACTTACCACTTAATTGCGGAATAATCTCCACCCACTCCTGGGAGCTCATGGGAGCCTGATGGAACAGCAGCAAGGGCTCACCCTCACCCTCGGTCAGATAGTGAATTTGCCCTTCGGGCAGATCGATATATGCGCCTTTCATTGATCGTATTCCTGAAATAAAAAAAGCGGGCCGCCAGGCGACTCGCTACAGTCATTAACTTAAATTTTAACGATAACCTTGCCGTTGTTTTCACCGCGCATTAAACGGCAGAAGGCATCCGGCGCGTGAGCCAAGCCATCGTACATATCCACCGATGGTTTCAACGTGCCGGCCTCAATAAAGGGCAGGCAGGCATCAATAAATTCGTTGCGGCGCGCTTCAAAGTCATAAACCACCAAGCCGTACACGGTGGCGCGGGCTTTAATCCAGAGCGCTGGGTGTGGGCCACAGGCGCGGCCACTGGCATTCAGCTCCGACATAATTCCGCACAAAATTACCCGCGCACCTACGGCTAATCTTTCGGAAACGGTGTTGAGCAGTTCGCCGCCCACCAGATCAAAGTAGATATCGATTCCGTTTGGGCAGAGCTGATCCAACTGCTCGGCCAGGTTACCCTGTTTGCGATCGATGCAGGCGTCATAACCGAGTTCAGCCACCGCCTTTTTGCACTTCTCTTCACCACCGGCAATACCAATCACCCGGCAGCCATAAATTTTTGCCAGCTGCCCGGCCACCGATCCCACACCGCCGGTAGCGGCGGGAATGACCACCACATCGCCGGCTTTGGGTTGCGCCTGCCAGATCAAACCGGCGTAGGCCGTCAGCCCTGGCATGCCCAACGTTGAGAGAAACAACGAGGGATCGTTGCTGGCCGGCAACTTGGTTAATGCAGCCGGGTCCTGCAGTGAGTGGCTCTGCCAGCCGGCAAAGCAACGCACCAGATCACCGGCTTTAAATTCCTCAACATCACTGCTCAGCACACGGCTGACGGTTTCGCCCAACATTAATTCACCGGGTTGAATTGCACCGGAGATGTGGCGACCGGCAATCTGGCTGCGCATGTAAGGGTCCAGCGAGAGATAGAGTGTTTCACACAGCACCTGCCCCGGTTGCGCCACCGGCATGGCCTGCTGGTGCAGCTTAAAGTTATCGGGGGATGGCATGCCCTCCGGCGTCGACGCCAAAAGCACTTGGGTATTATCAGTCACAGGAAGTCTCTCCCCTCAGGTTTAAGCATTGGCAAAAAGTTCGAGCGCAGCTTTCAGCGACCGGTAGGCCAACGAATCGTTACCGCCTCAAAAAGCTTTAGCGTCCACTGCCAGTTGGTTGAATGAATTGAAAGGTTAATCGAAAGGATCGATAGAACGCTTAATAGAAAAAGTGCTCCCCAATGGGAGCACTTTCATTGCATGGTATTGCTAATAATTAGGAAGAGAGTGAATCCACTACTTCATCCATGCTCGGCTGACCGGCTTGGTTTTCGGTAATCGCTTCACGCTCCTGCTGCACGATTCGCAAAATGCGGGCAATAAACTCCTGCTGCCACAGTTGGCGTTCATCTTCCGCCGCTTTCGAATCGGGTACGTAATTCTCAATACTCTCACGCGTTAAAGTACCCGATTTTTCCAGCAAGCGCTCAATGGTGTCGAGCCGTTCGCGAGTTACCGCCAGCTCACCGGCAATGGCCATGGTGATATTCAGCAGCTGCTCGGTTTGGCGGTCGTCAAAAAAGTAGGGGCGTTTGCCTTTGGCTTTACGGCCAGCTTCTGCGATGTAATCAACACTCATGCTACACACTCCTCTTTAACAGGTTTCCACGCTCCGAATACATTCCAAACCGGCGCCCGGCCGAAATCTTCTGTTTTGGATTGCGTATCCACTTTCGGGAAAATGGTTTCGTCAACACTGGCGGCAATGCCGGCCTGAAACTGTTCCGCTGCTGGCAAGCCAGTGGCATCAATCATCGCAGTGAGATCCTGGTCGTGCATGGTGCCCCAGAACGGCTCGTTGTTGTTGAAGGTATCCCAGTCGCGCATAAACTGCTCGAACACCGGGCGGCCTGTGTATTGCGGCTGCTCCAAATGCAGGGAGAGGCCACCGGGGCTCAGCAACCGGCTGATCTCGGCCAAAATACGCGGCATGGACTTAAATGATGTCTCGTGTAAAAACATGCTGGTGGTGATCAGGTCGAAAGAGCCATCTTCAAACTGGGCCAGATTTTCAGCGTTGGCCTGCATAAAGGTCACATTGTTAACGCCCAGGGATTTTGCCCGGGCATGGCCGTAACGCAGTACCGGCTCGCCGGTATCGATGGCGATAACCTCAGCATCCGGAAACGCTTGCGCAATGGGCAGAACATTGTGGCCAACGGTGCAACCGATATCGAGGATGCGACGCGGTTTAAAATTGGGCTGATCTTTCTGCAGCCATTCAGCAATGGCTTTACCGCCACCATCGGTGTAGGTGCCCAACAGGCCGGCGGTGGTAACAAACAGACCACAGTCGTAGTTGGCGCCAGCACTGACATCACCATCGCTCAACGCGGTGTGGTAACAACCCGGCATGCAATGAATATCCACCGCCGAGGCGTAGGTCGGCACCTTAACGCTGGAGTCCAGCTTCAAGGTCTCGGCGCTATCGTTCAACTTGGCGGCCTTCTCATTAATGCTATCGATCTGGCGTAATACCATGGAACGGCCCGCCTGTTGGCGCATCTCCATGGTGCTGCGGCGCAGGGCGCTCCACCACTGGTAGTAGCTGTCGCGGCTCATGAGCTCGCGGACTTCCTGGCGGCTCTCCGGGCTGCGCCCCTTCTGCTTGCGAAATTCCGGCTCTGCCCGCTGCTCATAGGCTTCCCGCACACCGGGAATAACCACACTAGAGAGGTGCATATTCATGTTGGTGAGAAAGTTGAAACGGGCGATCTCATCGTGACGGGCTTCAGGAAAGACATCGTGGCGGCCAACTTTATTCCAAACTGGCGGCAGACTCCGGTTTCCACTCATAGGTAACTCCTAGATTGATTGGTGATCGTTCGCGATCATCATACAGGCGACAACTACAATGTATTATTGATATATCTTAAATACCAGCAAGATTGAGACTAATATCCATCAAAACCACCCACTTGCGCATTGACATTATTCAATTGCGGGCAGCTACGGCTATAGATAGAGCCATTCGGCCCAAATCCGTTAGCTCAAACCCGGTTTGAGCTTGCCAATAACACCCAACGCCCCACGCCAGCCATCGCCATACAGCGGCTATCGATAACCCTGCTTTTACTCCACCTTTATAACGGCCAACCGACCATCAAAAAGGGCTGGTGCAACTGCTGACTGAGGCTGTACACACGTTGATCATTTGTACTATTGATATTACAATATATTTTTATTACCGCCAACAGCCTCGCCCGATACGGATTATTCGCAGTGACCATACTTGAACAACTCGTACCTATTTTGCGCCGGCAGCCCACTGCCGACGACCGACAGAGGGCCTCGCTGCACCTGCTTGATTGGCTGGGCAGTGCGGCACTGGGCGCGCAAACGGCCATCGGCCAGAAACTGGCCGAGCTCTGGCGCCTGGACGCCGGCCCGGGCTCGTGCAGCGCACTTGGCCAGGGCCAAGCCGACCCGCAAACAAGCCTCTTCTTCAACGCCACCCTTGGCAACATTCTGGAGATGGATGACGTCCATCGTACCTCTATTTTGCACCCGGGGCCGGTGGTGATTCCCACCGCCCTGGCCTACGCCGAGGCCAATGACCACACTGCCGAAGAGCTGTTAAACGCCATTATCTGCGGCTACGAAGCGGTGATCCGCATCGGTCGGGGACTTGGCCCGGTGCACTACCAGTACTGGCACAACACCTCCACCGCCGGTGCCTTTGGCGCGGCGGCGGCGGTCTGCTCTCTACGCCAGGCCAGCGAGCGCGAGTGGCTCGATGCCCTGGCCAATGCCGGCACCCGCACCGGCGGCCTCTGGCAGATGCGCAACGAAGAGTGCCAAAGCAAACAGCTGCACAATGGCTGGGCCGCGCTGACTGGCCGCCAGGCAGCACTGGCCGCAGCGGTTGGCTTGCAGGGCCCGGCGGCAATGTTGGAAGGGCCGCAGGGGCTACTCACCGCCACGGCGGCCGGTGGCCGGCCCGATGCGATTATTGAGCAGCCGCAGGGTGAATGGTTGCTGTGGCAGTGCAGTTTTAAACCCTGGCCCGCCTGCCGCCACACCCACCCGTCCATTGATGCGGCGCTGGCCTTCTCCGGTTCCGTCGATGCCATCAGCGAGTTGACCGTGGCCACCTACCGCGATGCCATGCTTTTTTGCGACAAACCCGCGCCCGAGAGCGAACTACAGGCCAAATTCAGCCTGCAACACTGCGTGGCAATTACCCTGCTGCGCGGCGCACCCGGCCTCACCGATTTCGATGCCGCCGCCCGTGCAGATACCACGGTTGCAGAGCTGCGCAGTCGTATAACCGTGACCGAAGATGAGTCGCTGACGGCTGCCTTCCCCAACGCCTACCGGGCGACACTGACCATTAAATTGCACGACGGCAGCCAGCAAACCATCGCCATCGACAATGTGCTGGGCGACCCCGGCAAACCCATGAGCAGCGACGCCATCATCGCCAAAGCGACCCAATTACTGCAGGCGGCCGGCTACCGCCAGGAACAGATCACCACCCTGTTGAGCGGTATCGATACCCTCGCCCAGGGAGGCGAGTGGCTGCCCTGGGCGGCCACCCTTGCCGAACCACCAACCGCCGCCGGCCCTGGAAGCCCTCTATGAGCGAACGATTCAATCTGGTTGAACTGCTGCACAACCACGTGCAACGACTACAGTTCAGCGACCTCGACCCGCACACCGTCAGCTCGCTGAAGACCTTTATTCTCGACTCCCTCGGCGTTGGCATCTGCGGCTCGCGGGTGCCCTTCAGCGCCGAGCTGATTGCCCTCAACCAGCAGTGGGGCCAGGGCGAAGAGGCCCAGGTGTTGGCCACCGGCGAGTGGCTGCCCGCCCCCGCCGCCGCCATGGTGAATGCCTGGCAGATCCACAACCAGGAGTTCGACTGCGTACACGAGCCGGCGGTGGTCCACCCCATGGCGGTGATTCTGGCGGCGTTACTCGCCTTTGCCCAACGCCAGGGCAATGTTGATGGCAAAAGTTTTATGACCGCCATCAGTGCCGCAGTTGATGTCGCCACCCTGCTCGGCGCCGCCTCACGCGCCCCCTTGCGCTTTTTCCGGCCGGCCGTCTGTGGTGCCCTGGGCGCCACTCTGGCCATGGCCAAACTGGCCGACATGAGCCCGGAGGCGACCCGCAACGCCTTTGGCATCACCTACAGCCAACTGAGCGGCACCATGCAAGCCCACGTTGAAGGCACTGCCATGCTGGCCATGCAGGTAGCGGTGAACGCCCGCAACGCTATCCAGGCCATCGACATGGCCAGAGCCGGGCTGACCGCGCCACACGATGTGCTGGAGGGTCCGTTTGGTTTCTTCAAACTGATTGAGGCCGAGGCCGACTTGGCCGCCATAGTGGCCGGGCTTAACGCCAGCCCACAGATCAACCGCGTCTCTCACAAGCCCTTCCCCACCGGCCGGGCCTGTCACAGCGGCCTGGATGCCCTGCGCACCCTGCAACAGCAGCACGGTTTCAGCGCCGACGACATCGCCAGTTGCGAGCTGCTCGCACCCCCTTTGATTCTGCGCTTGATTGGCCGCCCAGCCACCGCGGCGATGTCGACCAGCTATGCCCGGCTCTGCTTTGCCTACACCGCCGCCACCTTAATGCAGGAGGGGGATGTCAGCGTCAGCTGTTACGACCCACAGCAGTTGAACGACCCGGCCAGGCTGGCCCTGGCGCAGCGCTTTGTGGTGGTCGACGACGGCAACCCGGACCCCAACGCCATGACGCCACAGACACTGAAATTGCGACTTACCGACCAGCGTGAATTTGAACTCTTCTCGCCGGCGACCCTGGGCAGCCCCGAACGTCCGCTCAGCCGCGAGCAACACCTCAACAAATTCCGCCGCTGTTGCGCCGATGCCATTCAACCCTTGGCAAAGAGCGCCATCGAGCGGTTGATCACCACCACCGAATCGCTGGAAAACCTATCCGATATTGCCGTGCTGATTGGGTTAACAACGCCCAGCCAAATTTCCACAGGAGCTGTTTAGCATGACCTACCCCACCTATTTTGAAGCCTTCGATGCCAAACAGATGCTCGAGGACTACCCCATTGGCGACCCGCTGTGGTCACGCTTCAAGGGCATGAGCCGCGATGAGCTGCGCAGCATCCAGAACGAGCGCTTCCTGAATGTGATGGCACGCGGCTGGCAGGTGCCTTTCTACCAGCGCCACTGGGGTGCGGCCGGTGTTGAGCCGGGCGATATCCAGAGCCTGGATGACATCACCAAACTGCCCACCTACTCCAAATCCGACCTGATGAAGAGCCTGGCGGAATACCCGCCGATTGGCGATTTCAGCGGCCTGGAGAGCTACACCGCCGAAACCCGGCCACCAATTATCTTCCACACCACCTCCGGCACCACCGGCACCCCACAACCGCTGGTGTTTGGCGCCTACTCGCGCGAGGTGCAGAACCTGCTGCTCGGCCGTACCTACCGCTTCCAGGGCATGAAACCCGGCTCCACCGTGCAGTCCTGCTACGGCCACGGCATGATCAATGGCGGCCACTATGTGCGCGAATCCGTTATCCACTTCACCAACGCCATGTTCTTGTCCGCCGGTACCGGCATCGAAACCCGTTCGGCGCAGCAGGTGA
This sequence comes from Halioxenophilus sp. WMMB6, assembly GCF_033283405.1. Lineage (NCBI taxonomy): Bacteria > Pseudomonadati > Pseudomonadota > Gammaproteobacteria > Alteromonadales > Alteromonadaceae > Halioxenophilus > Halioxenophilus sp. WMMB6. Next base: position 163,504 of record NZ_JAWMQR010000001.1, on the reverse strand, counting down.
GCCTGATGCGGGACTTCAAAACCAACGTGCTGGTGGGCTTTGCCGACTACATCAAGCGCCTGGCCGATGTCGCCCGCGAGAGCGGTATTATTCCCGGCGAAGATATCAAGATCGACATGATCTCCGGCCACTTCGGTATGGAGAGCCGCGAAGTGTTGGCCGACGCCTGGGGCGGCCCGGAGCTGTTTGACTGGTACGGCATCGGCGATACCGGTTGTATCTCCGCCGAAGGACCAGACCACGACGGACTCTACATTTGGGAAGATGCCCACTATGTTGAAATTCTGCATCCAGAGACCAACGAAGCACTCTATGGCGAAGGGGTATTTGGCAACCAGGTGGTAACCTGCCTGTTTAAGAATGACATCTACCCGATCATTCGCTACAACTCCAACGATGTCACCGAGATCATGCCCTTCGCCAACAGCCTCGACCTCCCCTTCCGCCGCACCCGTGGCTTTATGGGCCGTTCCGACAACATGGTGAAACTGCGCGGCATTAACATCTACCCGCAGGGTATCGGCCCCATCCTGGAAGAGAACAGCGCCTTTGCCGGCGACTACATCTGTACCGTCGAGCGCGATGCCAACGGCCGCGATGAGATGACCGTGCGCCTGGAGAGCCACAATAGCGAAGCGGCCACCGCCAAGGCCTTTGCCACCCTGCTCAAGCAGCGCCTGGGTATTGAAATGAACGTTGAACTCAACGCCCCTGGCAGCCTGGCGGCGGTTACCGGTATTGAACACCGGCAAAAACCGATTCGCCTGATCGACAACCGCTTTAAGAAGTAAGGTCGGCTTAATGAACAGTCCGTCTGCGGAGATACTGCAGCTCGATGCCGTTGCCCAAGCCGCCACGCTGGCGGCAGGCACACTCACCAGCGAGCAGCTGTTGGGGCTTACCCTGGAGACCATTGAAGCGCGCAATCCAGCGCTCAACTGCTTTCTCTACATTGACCGGGTGACCGCCATGGCGGCGGCTCGGGCCAGTGATCAGCGCCGCGCTCAGGAGCAACTGCTGAGCCCGGTCGACGGCTTGATTGTCGCGGTGAAAGACAACATCGATGTCGCCGGGCAACCGACCACCGCCGGCCTCGGCAAGGTGCTGCACCGGGCCGAACAGGACGCACCGGTAATCGCCAGCCTGCGCGCCGCCGGCGCGATTATCCTCGGCAAGCTCAACATGGATGAGGCCGCCGTCGGCACCGACACCAACAACCCTCACCACGGCCGCTGCCACAACCCGCGCTACCCGGGCCTGGTCCCCGGCGGCTCCAGCGGTGGCTCCGGTGCCGCTGTGGCCGCCGGCTTGTGCAGCATGGCGCTCGGTTCCGACACCATGGGTAGCGTACGCGTGCCGGCCGCCTGCTGCGGTGTGGTGGGCTTAAAGCCCTCGGCACAGCTGGTCTCTAACGCCGGTTCTGTGCCCTGCGCCCGGCGCATGGACAGCATTGGCCCCCTCGCCCGTTCCCTGCGCGACCTGGAGCTGTGGCTACCCATTCTAAGCCAGCGCCAGAGTGACGACTTCAGCCTAAGCTGCCCGCAGCCCACGGCAGAACCGGCCACCGTTTCGCTGCAGGCGTTGACCCTGGCCACAGTAGCGGACTTGAACGAGTCCATCGCCCTCTCTCCTGCCATCAATGCCCTTTACCAAACGGTGACAGCGCAGCTGGCAAACGCCTGTACCCGACTGCAAGCCAGCACCATCGGCCAGGTCGATTTTGGTAAAAACCGCCGGGCGGGTTTGATCGCGGTAGAAGGCGATCTCGCCGTCGAACTGCAGGCACTGCGCCAGGACGCTCCGCACGCACTCTCAGCCGGTCTCACTAAAATGCTCAACTGGTTCGATAAGCAACCCGGCACCACTCTCGCCCAGGCACACCACCAGATAGATACCACCGGCGCCTGGTTGCGCTCGCTGCTGGGTTCGGCCGATGCTCTGCTACTGCCGACTATCCCTTCGGCTATCCCCGCCTGTGACGACCCGGTACCGGCCGGCATTGCCGACCTGACCGCTCCGGCCAATATGGCAGGGCTGCCAGCGCTCAGCTTTGTGGTGGCCAGCGATGACCAGGGCTATCCCCTATCTCTGCAATTAATTGGCCCGCATGGCAGCGACGCCCGGCTGGTCGCCATTGCCAAAGCCGTAACGGAGCTGCTGGCTAAATAACCTGTCCCTCATAGCGAAAAGTCAGCCAATAAAAAACCCGCATCGGCGACAGCCCTGCGGGTTTTTTATGGTTACACATTGCTTGAGTGTGGCGGCGATCACTGCTCCGGCCAACCACTATTTGTCACTCATGGTTTTTCAACCAAGGCTCCAGCGGCAAGCATCTGTTCAATTTCAGATTCGCGGTAACCCAGCGACAACAACAAGCCGCGATTATCCTGCCCTTGCGCGGGCCGTTTAAACCGGGGTTGGCCCGGTTCGTTTTGAAATTTGATGGGCACACCCAGGTGAGTTAAACCCTCGTCATCGGTGACCACCATCTGCCGCTCGATAAGATGCTCCTCCTGCATAGCCTCGTGCAAATTGCGCACGGGTGCGTAGCAGACATCCACACTTTCAAACCACTGGTCCCACTCGGCCAAGGTGCGCGTGGCGAAGGTCTCCCGCAAAAAGGCTTTCACTGGATCCTGGCCACTGCCGGGTGGCAGTTTACACAGTTCAAAAAGATCCGGGCGGCCCAGAGCCTCCAACAGATTTTTGGCAAACTTCAACTCGCTGCCACCCAGAGAGAGGTGGCGACCGTCACGGGTGCGATAGATCTGGTACATGGCGGCACCGCCCCAGGAGCGTTCATCCTTCACCACCGGTGGGCGGTTTTCAGCAAACACCGGCCCCATCACATTGGGTGTCCAGGCGACCAAGGTATCTTGCATGGAGATATCCAGGTAATCGCCCTTACCGGTTCTATCGCGACTGACCAGCGCCATTAAAATACCCGACAGCGCCATCAGGCTGGCCGCCATGTCGGCACAGGGCACACCGGGGCTGGCCGGCTGGCCATCGGCCCCTTCGTTAACCGCCACCAGGCCGGAGTCGGCCTGAATAGAGAGATCGTGGGCCGGCTTTAACCGCTTGGGCCCGGTTTGGCCATAGGCCGAGATAGAGCAGTAGACAATACCCGGGTTGCGCGCACTGACCACCTCGTAACCGATGCCCAGCCGATCAACCACACCCGGGCGAAAGGCTTCAATCACCACGTCGGCGCTGTCGAGCAGTTTCAACAACGCCTCTTTCGCCTCGGCCTCTTTTAAATTCAGACAGAGACTTTTTTTACCGCGGGCAATATTGCGAAACCAGATCGCCTCGCCCTGCTGCTGCAAGCCGATGGCACGGGTGGGTTCACCACTGGGCGACTCCACCATAATCACTTCAGCACCGTGATCCGCCATCATCATCGACAGGTGTGGCCCAGGTAAAAATTGAGAGAGATCCACAACTTTCAAGCCGGTTAATTTCATCACACAATCCTAAATCATATTTGGTGTTGGCCGGCCAATAGCGGACACCACTATTTTTTTAACCGCGCTACCAGAATGTAATCCGCCGGGCAGCCCGGTGAATGCAGCACCGATTAACAGCAGCGGCCGTTAATCGGCTTTAATTTAGATGGCGCCGCTCTGTTTCAGATTGGCAATCGCGTCACTGCTGTAACCCAACTCCGCCAGCAGTGATTCAGAATCGGCACCCAGGGAAGAACAGCCTTTACCCGGCAGACGTTCACCACCAATTTTGATGGGGTTGGCGAGCACGCGGAAATTGGCATTTTGCGTGTGGGGCAGCGATTGCAACATACCAATCTCACCCAGGTAGGGATTTTCCAACGCCTGGTCCAGGCCGTACACCGGCGCAATGGGAATCTTGCCGGCGAAATGGTTTACCCAGTCGTCGGTGGAGCGCTCGGCAAAGGCGGCATCGAGAATGGTCTGCAGCGCCTGCCGGTTTTCGCGTCTACAAGCGACGCTGTTAAAGCGCGGGTCGTCTGCCAGCTCTGGTCGGTTGATACCTTCCACAATCAGCTGCCAGAACTTCTCAGTCATACCCATCACAAACACCCAGCCATCGGCGCTGGTGTAGGTTTGACAGGGAACCGTCGATGGATGCGCGGAGCGTTCAATACGCTCGGTTACATGGCCACCATTCAGGTACCAGGTGGCAGGGTAAGTCAGTTGGTGCAGCGCCACATCAAACAGGCTGACATCAACATCAGTACCTTTACCGGAACGCAGTGCACCAATCAGCGCCGCCATCAAACCTGCGGCGGTGGTGACACCGGTCATAAAGTCGACCATGGAGAGGCCAAAGCGTGCCGGCGGTTCTTCGGGGGCACCGGTCAGCGCCATAAAGCCCGCTTCCGCCTGCATTAAATAGTCGTAGCCTGGCCAGTTGGCGCGGTCATTATCGCGGCCATAGGCAGAGAGGTGTGCACAGACAATTTTCGGGTTTACCGCCTGCAACGACACGTAATCCAAACCCAATTTGGCCGGTTGATCGCCGCGCAGGTTATTCATCACGGCATCGGCGGTGGCGACCAGCTTGTGGAAAACTTCGCGCCCGGCCTGCTCTTTTAAATTGAGCGTCAGACTCTTTTTGTTGCGGTTAAACGTCTGGAAAAACTGACTGTCGCCTTCACCCAAAAAGAACGGGCCGGTTTGGCGGGAGATGTCCCCGCCAATAGCGGGGTTCTCAATTTTAATCACTTCCGCCCCGAGATCCGCCAGGTACATGGAGCCAAACGGGCCGGCTCCGTACTGCTCTACGGCAATAATGCGAATGCCGGCCAGCGGCTGTGCGGTGCTCATATCGGGTTACGCTCTATCAGTTGCTTGGCGATAATAATGCGCTGCATCTCGTTGGTGCCTTCACCAATACACATCAGCATGGCGTCGCGGTAGTAGCGCTGAATGGGGTACTCCATGGAGTAGGAGTAGCCACCGAAAATACGCATCGCTTCATTGGCACAAAAGACACCGGTTTCCGTGGCGAAATACTTCGCCATACCGGCTTCCATATCGCAGCGCTCCTCGGCATCGTATTTACGCGCCGCCTGCTCAATCAGCAGTTTGGAGGCTTCAAGACGGGCGGCCATTTCACCCAGCTTCAGCTGAATGGCCTGATGCTTACAGATCTGCTGGCCCATACTCTCGCGCTCTTGCGAGTAACGTACGGCCAACTCCAGCGAACCTTGAGCAATACCGGCACCACGGGCGGCGACGTTAATGCGACCCAGCTCCAAGCCACCAACGGTGATAAAGAAGCCTTCACCTTCGCCTTTAATCAGGCAGGACGCCGGAATGCGGAAATCTTCAAAATTGAGTTCGCAGGTGTCGATCGACTTGTAGCCCAGCTTTTTCATCTTATTGACGGTCAGACCGGGCAGCGGGTTGCCGTTGTCATCCTTGGTGCGGATGGCGAACATGCTCATGCCCTTGTAACGGGGCTTGGCATCGGGATCGGTCTTGGCCAGCAGCAACAGGCAGTTACCGTTCAGGGAGTTGGTGATCCAGGTTTTGGCACCGTTGATGACGTACTCGTCACCATCGCGTACCGCGCGGGTGCGAATCGCCTGCAGGTCGGTACCGGCGTTAGGTTCCGTCAGCGCAATACCACCGCGCAACTCACCGCTAGCCAACTTGGGCAGCCACTCCTGTTTCATCTCTTCGCTGGCGGCACGCTCAATCGCGGAAGCCAGAATCAGGTGAGAGTTGAATATGCCAGAGGGCGCCATCCAGGCAGAGGCCACCTTGACCACAATCTTGGCATAGAGCGAGGCAGACAACCCCAAACCGCCGTAGGCTTCACCAATGGTGGCACCAAACAGGCCCAGCTCTTTCATCTGCTCGACCAATGCGTGAGGATACTCGTCCGCCTGATCAAATTGATCGGCGACCGGGCGCACATCGTTGTCAACCCACTTATCGATAGTGTCGAGGATTGCGGCTTCGTCTTCAGGACTCCAAACCATCACTTTCTCCAAAAATTCTCTCGTAAAGTCTGCTTAATAGCGGTGAACCAACAAACCTATGAATAACGCCTGCAGCGCCTATTCCCAGTCCCGTTAAATTAGTAATTCACCAGATCTTCAGCGTCGTTGCCTTTACGCATAACCAATACTTTGCGGATGAACGAACTTACCTGCACACCATCCTGGTTGAAACCCGTGGTACGCACAGTGACGATACCCTGGGTTGGACGGGATTTTGATTCACGTTTTTCCAGTACTTCCGATTCACAGTAGAGGGTGTCACCAACAAACAGCGGGTGGGTCATTTTGATATCGTCCCAGCCCAGATTGGCAATCGCCTTTTGGGAAACATCGGTCACGCTCATACCAACCATCAAAGCCACCGTAAATGGGCTGGCTACAATCACTTTGCCGAACTCAGAGCCCTTGGCGTACTCTTTGTCAAAGTGCATTGGGTGCGTGTTCATGGTCAACAGGGTGAACCAGGTGTTGTCGGTTTCGGTGATAGTGCGGCCGGGGCGGTGTTCGTAAATATCACCCACATGAAAATCTTCCAGAAAACGACCAAAGGTTTCGCGGTAACGGTTTTCACCTACTTTTTTTACGCCTTGAGACATTTTAATTCCTCCACCAAATTCATTTTCACTGTTGAACGGCCAGAGCCTTCAACCTTACGTTTGTTTTTAATCCAGCTATTCAATAAGTTCATCCTGAATACTCTATTTGGCGCCCGGAAAAATTGGCGAGTTGAGCACAACGCCTTATTTTTCCGGCCACGTTTTGGCTGACAGCCAAAGGTGATGCCTCCTTGCATCACTTTAATAATCCTTAAATACCGAGTTGATCCGCTACCGCAACTATGCGGGTGGCGGCCAATAACACCGGTCGATCAACCAGCTTGCCATCCACCAAGAGTGCACCCCCAGCAAACTCCGCCGAGGCGGCCAGTACTTTTCTGGCCCAGCTCACCTCATTGGCCGAAGGGGTAAACGCGCTGCTGATCGGCTCCACCTGGGCCGGATGAATGGCCGCCTTGCAGGTAAAACCCAAATTGCGCACGCGCGTGCTCTCGGCCGTGAGCCCCTCTGGATTTTTTACATCCAGGTAGGGCACATCAATCAGGTCCAACTGGCGGCTGGCCGCCGCCATGGCCAATTTACTGCGCGCCATCAACATGGCATCCCAGCCCATGTCGGAACGTAACTCAGCCGAAAGATCGGCACCGCCGAGCATTAAGCCACTGACGCGCGGGCTGGCGGCAGCGATAGCACTTGCCGCCTCAATTCCCTGGGCCGTCTCCATTAACGCGATTAAATTCATATCGACATTGGCCAGCAGGCCATCGACGATCTCCACATCCGCAGCGGCGCCCACTTTGGGCAGCATTAAGGTCAGCGGTGGCAGGTCGTCACACTCAATCAGTGCCGCCAGGTCTTTTAAGCCAAACAGCGTGCGTGGTGAATTAATTCGAATCACCAACTCCGGCGCAGCTTGATAGGCGCTTGCGTAGTCGAGTGCGGCAATGCGGGCCTGCTCTTTTTCAGCCGGCAGGCAGGCATCTTCCAAATCGATACAGACCATATCCACGCCGGTGGCTACGGCTTTATCAAACCGCTCTGGTCGTGCCCCTGGCACAAACAGCAGTGAGCGTCGTAACTTCATTGAGTAATCCTGTTGTCGCTTGCTAGCGTGTTGCTTTTTTAATATTCGCTATCGCCGATAAGTCTGCTTAACAGCGAGTTTTTTTGCGCTCTAGTCGCGAATGGATTTGTGCACCGGGCGATCACCATTGTGCGCGGCAAACAGCTCGGCAATTTGCAGGCGGGTGGCCACCCAGACATCCGATTTTTCGCGCACATAACGCAGGAACTCTTCCAGCGCCCAGATACGACCGGGGCGGCCGATAATGCGCAGATGCAAACCCAGGCTCATCATGCGCGTCTGTTCTGCGCCCTCTTCGTACAGCACATCAAAGGTGTCTTTGGCGTACTTGAGCCACTGCTCCGGAGTAAAGGCCGGGTCGGTCCAGAATTTCATGTCGTTGCTATCGATGGCGTAGGGGACGATCACCATCGGCTCTTCACTGCCATCAACCCGGCCCCAGAAGGGCTCGTCGGTGGAGAGGTCATCCATGTGGTAATAGAAACCCTCTTCCTGCAACAGGCGACGGGTATGCTCGGTGTGCAGGTAGCGCGACAACCAACCCTTTGGCCGCTGGCCGGTGGTTTTTTCCATGCTGTCTGCCGCTTTGCGAATAAACTCGCGCTCCTGCTCCTCGTTGAGCATAAATTGATGCATCCAACGATGGCCGTGTGAACAGACCTCGTGCCCCTCATGGCGAATTACATCGGCAATTTGTGGCGCGCGCTCCAGGGAGACAGCCGCCGCGGTAAAGGTGGCAGTAATGTCGTATTTCTTTAGCAGGCGGTGAATGCGTGGCCAACCTTCATTGATGCCGTACTCGTAGTTGGATTCGTTCATATGTACGCGCATCGGCTTTTTAATGGCCAGGCCGAGTTCATCAACCTGTTCCGGGCCACGGTCACCATCAAGGATGTTGCTCTCGGAACCCTCCTCAACATTGACCACAATGGATAGCGCCAAACGCGCCTGATTTGGCCACTCGGTTGTGCGTGCCATAAGGTTTCTCCTACCAGTCGCCGCACCGTTATAGCGGCGATTTTTCTATCAACTATTGTTTGGCGTCCGCGCCAGGTTTCGCGCTAACGGCCAGCAAACTCAGTGGTACTCTTCACCACCGGAGACATTCATCGATTCGCCGGTGATGTAAACCGACTGATCGGAACAGAGGAAAGCACAGGCATTGGCGGTGTCGCTCTGCAGGCCGGGCCGGCCCAGCGGAATACGCGCGCGCATCTCGCTCATGTAGCTGTCGAGGTCGCCATTGGCAAAACGGTTGTTCTGCCAGGCACCGAGGCCGGTGGTCACGTGGTTGGGGCAGATGGCATTCACGTTGATGCCGTGAGTGCCCAGCTCTTTGGCGGCAACGCGGGTCAGCCCCACCACACCGTGTTTGGAGGTGGTGTAGGCACCGGCTTCCGCAAAGGCGCTCTTCGAAGCCTGTGAGCCGATATTGATAATACGGCCACCGCCCTGCTTGATCATGTTGCGCCCGGCGTGTTTGATGCCCAGGAACACCCCGCGCAGATTAACGCCCAACACCGTATCCCACTCGGCGGCATCGGTGTCGACCAGCGCTTTCATCAAATAGCCAACGCCGGCGTTGTTCACCCAAATATCGAGGCTGCCAAAGGTGTCGACGGCAAAGGCGGCCAATGCTTCCACCTGCTCTTCGTGCAGCATGTTGCAAACGCAGGTAGCCACGTCGATACCGTCCGCGCGCAACTCGGCGGCGATGGCTTCCATCTCGTCACTGGTGCCAATGGCACCTTCGGGCAGGTATTCACCGGCGGGCTTGCCGATATCCGACAACACCACCTTACAACCTTCGCTACCCAGGCGGCGGGCAATGGCCTCACCCAGCCCCTGGCGGCGGCCGGCACCGGTGATAACCACCACGCGGCCTTTCAATTCGGGATAATTCGCCATAACAACCTCTTGGGGGGTAATGATTTAAGGGGTAACGCTTTAGGGGGTAGCGATGGAGTGGCTGATCATAAACAGCGGGTTGTCGGCAAACTGTTGAAACTCCGCGGCCACTTTCTGCATGGTTTCACTGGAGATATCCGGCCCCAGCGCGTCCATATCCGGCACATCGATGGTCTCTACATATTGGTAGGGAGCGTCACCACCACCCAGCAGACCGTTGGTGCGGAACACCTCGAACTTGTCAACGGAGGCCAGGGCGTTCACTGTGGGCAGGTCGGTCGTCTGCGCCCAAAGCTCGTAGTCTTCGGCTTTAACACCGTCTTTCAAATTGAACAAAACGATGATTTTGGTCATAGATCCTCCTAGCAAGGTTGAGCGCGCACTTTTAGTTAGTTGTGATCCAGCTTTGGCCGGCTTGAAACTCAATCCAGCAAGCTTATATCTTGACTAAATGTTATGTCAATATATCAATTGCCAAGCGGCCAGTTATTGTCATATAGTTATGGCATTAGTGTATAAATCGCAGCCGTCCCCAGAACCGGCCAGCCATGCAATATGGGCCTTATTACCGAACCTGCCACAGGAGGAGTTATGGAGTTATCCGATAAAACAGCACGTCAGATTTATGAAGAAGTGCGCGCCAACCCGGCTCGTAAGCGCTTCGGATTCGGGAAAAAAGCCATTCTCGTCAATATCGACCTGCAAAAGGCCTATACCCGTACCGACCTCTTTAAAACCGCCTACGAGACCGACCCCAAACAGCTGAAGTACGTCAATCAGCTGGCGACTCAGTTCCGCCAGCTCAACTGGCCGGTAGTGTGGACCTACGTCGCCTATATGAACTCTGGCGAGGATGCCGGCGTCTGGGGCACCCGCACCGACACCCCCGACAGCCTGCAGAACATCAAATTTGGCAGCGAGCGCTCGGAATTTGACGAGCGTCTGGAGATCGATCACGAACGCGATGTGATCTACTGCAAAAAGATGCCATCACCCTTCTTTGAGACCCAACTGCAGAGCCTGTGCGTATGGCACCAGGCTGACACAGTGATTCTGACCGGTGGCTCCACCTCGGGCTGTATTCGCGCCGCAGCGGTCGACAGCCTGTCGCGTGGCTACCGCACCATCGTGCCGGAGGAGTGTGTCGCCGATAAACACGAGAGCTACCACTTCGCCAACCTCACCGATCTGTCACTGAAGTACGCCGACGTTCTGCCGGTAGCCGAAGTACTCAGCTGGCTGGCCGCACAACACGCTTGAGGTAACGACCATGCGCACTGATCCCGGCCTGTATGACTACTGGCCCTACCACAACCGCCCTAAGATCGAGTGGCCCAACGGTGCCCGCATCGCCTTTTGGGTGGCCCCCAATATCGAGTTCTACGAGCTGGACCCACCCGCCAACCCTTTCCGTAAGGCCTGGCCGCAGCCCTACCCGGCCATTGCCGGCTACGGCATTCGCGACTACGGCAACCGCGTGGGCCATATCCGCCAAATGAAACTGCTGGATAAATACGGTATTCGCGGCTCAATTTCGCTCTCCACCGCGCTGTGTGAACACCACCCGGAGATTATCGAGCTGTGTAAAGAGCGTGACTGGGAGTTTTTCAGCCACGGCATCTACAACACCCGCTACACCTACGGTATGAGCAGCGAGCAAGAGAAGGCGATGATCAGGGACTCCATGGAGACCATCCATCGCCACACCGGCCAGAAGTGTGCCGGCTACCTGGCGCCGGCCCTATCACACAGCGACGAGACCGTCGACCTGTTTGCCGAGGTAGGCACCGAGCTGTTTGGTGATGAAGGTGGTTTCTACACCTGCGATCTGTTCCACGATGATCAACCGACGCCGATCCACACCCGCTCCGGTAAGCGCTTTGTCTCCATCCCCTACTCCCTGGAGATGAACGACACCATCGCCTACGTCACCAACAAGGTGGAACCGCGCCAGTACGGCAAGATGATCAAAGCCAACTTTGATCGTCTCTACGCTGAAGGCGCCGACAACGGCACCATCATGTGCATTCCCACCCACAACTATCAGGTCAGCTGCCCGCACCGGGCCAAGGCCTTTGAAGAGGCGCTGGAGTACATCACCGGCCACCCGGATGTCTGGGTCACCACCGGCCGCGAGATAGCCAGCTACTTCCTCAACAACTACTACGACCAGGCAACGGCAGACATCGCCGCGAAATCGGGAGGGGCACGCTAATGGCTCTTGATGACAGCTACCTGCAATACCCCAAACGCCACTACGGCATGGATCACGACCGCTATGAGTGGTCGCTGCTGGCCGAGCGCCCCCCCGTGCAGTGGCCACAAGGGGCGAAGCTTGCGGTTTGGGTGAATGTAAACCTGCAGTTTTTCCCGCTGAACCAGCGTAAAAACCCGGTTGCGGTACCCGGCGGCATGGTGATGCCCTACCCGGATCTGCGTCACTTCACGCTGCGCGACTACGGCAACCGGGTCGGTATCTATCGCCTGTTCAAAGCCCTCGACCGCTTTAACATCGAGCCCACCATCGCCATCAATGGCGTCCTGGTGGAGCGCGCCCCCTACCTGATGGATATGGTGCGTGAGCGCGGTAACGAGGTGATCGGCCACGGCTGGCAGATGGATATGCTACACCACGGTGAAGTTGACCAGGCCGAAGAAGCCGAGTGGGTAAGCCGCACCCTCGATAGCTTGCGCCAGCGTTTCGACCAGCCTGTGCGCGGCTGGCTGAGCCCCGGCCGACTCGAAAGCCCCAACACCCCGGAGCTTTTAGCCGCCAACGGCATCGACTACCTGTGTGACTGGGTCAACGATGAGCTGCCCTACCGTTTCAACACCCAGGCAAAGGTGATCACCGCCCTGCCTCTCTCTAATGAGTTGGATGACTTTTTTATCCTCGGCAACAACCTGCACAGCGAAGAGAGCTACGCCGACCAGATTGAAGACGCCTGTGATCTGCTGCTGGCCGAAGCCGAAAACGAGGGTGGCCGCCTGCTGGCACTGAACATTCACCCCTGGCTCCTGGGCCAGCCACACCGCATTGCCTCTCTGGAACGGATTCTCGACTACATCAGCAATAAGAGTGGTGTGTGGAGTGCCTCAGCCAGCGCCATCTGTGACAGCTGGCTGGCGCAGCAACCGCATTAACGACTACTCCCGGCAGGCCTGGCCTGCCGGGCTCTGACTGCTTACGAGTTCACAATGTCTAAAACCGTATTTGAGAAGATTTGGGACGCCCACCGCGTCTCAGACCTGGATGATGGTGTCTCACTGATCTACATCGACCGGGTTTTTCTACACGAACGCACCGGCTCCATTGCCCTGCAAAGCCTGGCCGAGGCCCAGCGCACACTGCGCCACCCAGAGCAGGTCTACTGCACTATGGACCACATCGTCGACACTTTTCCGGGGCGCGGCGACACTACCGTCATGCCCTCCGGCACCGCGTTTATTCAGTCCACCCGCCGGGAGGCCAACGCCGCCGGCATCACCCTGTTTGATATCGGCGACCCACGCCAGGGTATTGCCCATGTGATCAGCCCCGAGCAGGGCATTGTGCTGCCCGGCCTGACCCTGGTCTGCCCCGACAGCCACACCTGCACCCAGGGCGCCATGGGCGCGCTCGCCTGGGGCATTGGCTCCTCAGAGGCGGAACACGCCATGGCCACGCAGACCCTGCGCGTCAACCGGCCGGCCACCATGCGCGTGCGCTATGAGGGTGAACTCGGCTTTGGCGTCACCGCCAAGGATATGATTCTGTACCTGATTGGCCGCTACGGCGCCAAGGGCGGCGCTGGCTACATTATCGAATTCGCCGGCAGCGCGGTTGCGGCACTGTCGATGGAGGCGCGCATGACGCTCTGTAACATGGCCGTCGAGTTCGCTGCCTTCACCGGGTTGGTGGCGCCGGACGAAACCACCTTCGCCTACCTGCAAGGCCGCCCCCACGCCCCGCAGGGCGACGCCTGGCGCCAAGCCGTAGCCTATTGGCAGACGCTGTGCAGTGACGACGATGCGGTTTTCGACCAGGAGATTGTCATCAACGCCGCTGAGATCGCCCCCTCGGTTACCTGGGGTACCAGCCCGCAACACGCCTGTGCCATCACCGACAGCGTGCCGGCGCCGGCCGCCATGGCCGATGCCGACAGCCAGACCGCCGCCGAGCGCGCCCTCCACTACCAGGGGCTGGAACCCGGCACCCCCATGGCGGGCTTAAAGATTGATAACGCCTTTATCGGCTCCTGTACCAACTCCCGTATTGAGGATCTGCGCATAGCTGCCTCGATTCTGAAGGGGCGCAAGGTGGCGACAGGCATTAAGGCGATCTGTGTGCCCGGTTCACAACAGGTGAAGGCCCAGGCCGAGGCTGAAGGACTGCACGAGATATTTCTGAATGCCGGTTTTGAGTGGCGCGAGAGCGGCTGCTCCATGTGCTTTTTTGCCGGCGGCGAACACTTTGGTGCCGGCGAGCGGGTGATCTCCACCAGCAACCGCAACTTTGAATCGCGCCAGGGGCCGGGTACCCGCACCCATCTGGCCAGCCCCGCCACCGTGGCTGCCAGCGCCATCGCCGGCTGTATCAGCGACCCTCGACCACTGATGGAGAAGCACTGATGGAACCCTTTACTGTTCATACCGGTGTCGCAGCACCCATGCTGCGCATTAACATCGATACCGATGCCATCATTCCCAGCCGGGAGATGAAAGGGGTCTCCAAAAAAGGGTTGGGTGACGGCCTGTTCGCCGTGTGGCGCTATACCAATCCGGACGAGCGCACCATCAACCCGGACTTCGTGCTCAACCGCCCCGCCTACCGCAACACCACCATTCTGCTGGGTGGCGACAACTTTGGTTGTGGCTCCTCCCGGGAACACGCGGTGTGGGCCCTGGCCGAGTACGGCATTCGTGCGGTAATTGCGCCCGGCTTCGGCTCCATCTTCTACCAGAACTGTATCCGCAACGGCATTCTGCCCGTGGTGTTGAGTGATGCCGCGATTGCCGTATTGGCCAACAGCCTGGAGCAGGATCCCCAGGGCACGCCATTAACCATCGACCTCAACCAGCAGTTGGTGATTGATGGCGGCGGCCAGCGCTACCCGTTTGAGATAGCCCCCGGACACCGGGAGATGCTGCTCAAGGGGCTGGATGCCATTGGCCTGACCCTGCAATTGGATGAGCAGATCGGCGCCTTCGAGAACCGCTACCGGCAACAGTTTCCCTGGCTCTACGAGTCGGCCTAAACAAGCGTCACCCAGGCGAGCCCCGCCTGGGTAGCCTTCGCCAAGTAACTCTTCGCCAAACAACACTTGGCAAAGCAACTTGCGCCAGCGTCGCCACAAGCTAAACAGAGAGGTATCGCCATGGCCCCCCACAGAGAGATCTCCACTCACCGCGCCTACGCCCTGGTCAACGGCCGCCGCGTGCACTACCGTCGCTGGGGTAGCGGCCCAGCAATTCTGGCGCTGCACGGCTCGCCCCAGTCATCGCGCTGTATGGAGGCCATCGGCCGCCGCTTGGCCACCGCCGGCTTCTGCGTGATCGCCCCGGATACCCCAGGTAACGGCCTCTCGTCACCGCTGACGGTAACTGACGCCACCACCGCTGACTTTGCCGAAGCCCTGCTTGAGCTTGCCGATGAGCTGCAGCTAGGGCGCTTTGGTGTCTACGGCTTCCACACCGGCGCCACCATTGCCTGTGCCCTCGCCGCGCGCCATCCGGAGCGGGTGAGCGCCCTGGCCTGTGATGGTCTGCCCGATTGGAGTGACGCCGAACGCCAGCTGCTGCTGGAAGGCTACCTGCCCCGCTTTGAGCCCAACTGGGATGGCTCTCATCTCTGTTGGTTGTGGGCGCGGGTGGAAGAGCAGACGGTCTTCTTCCCCTGGCATATGGCCAAGCCGGAATACCGTATGCATTACGATGTCAGCCCCATGCCACACCTGCACGGCAATGCCCTGGACTTTCTTGAATCCGGCGATAACTACCGCATGCCCTATCACGCCGCCTTTACCTTTAAAGCCGGCGATTGGCTGTCGGCGCTGACCACCCCCCACCTGTTTGCCGCCATGGAGCTCGACCCGCTGGCCGCCCACCTGCAGCGACCCGGTTTTAATGGCGTAGCCACCCGCGCCTTCAGCACGCCGGAGGCGATGCATCTTGCCTTTATCAGCCTGTTCAACGAACAGCCAGGTGACCCGGCTCCCGCCCCCATATATCCCCGGGCCGATGCGTTCGGCCTGAGCCGCGGCTGGGTGGGCGAAGACCGCCGGGCACTGGCCTGGGTGGGCAACCTCACCACCGCCAGCGTTCAGCGGCCTCTGGTGCTGCTGCACGGCGCCGGCGGCTCCCAACGCAGCTTTAGCGACTGCCTGGCAGAACTCACCAAGCAGCGACCGGCAATCGCCGTGGAGCTACCCGGCCACGGCGACTCCGACCGGCGCCAGGATGATGCCCCCAGCTCGGTGGCCGCCATTGGCCGGGAGATAGCCCTGGCCTGTCAACGCCTGGGTTTAACCGAGTACGATGTGGCCGGCCTGCATCTGGGTGGCCAGGTGGCGGCTTGGCTGGTGAATGAGGGCCATGCGGTGACCGGAGCCAGCCTCGGCCTCAGTGCCGTGGACGCCGCTGAACGGGACGACTGGGCCAGCAACTACGCCCCCAGCCTGGAGCCCGAATTCGATGGTGCGCAGTTGGTGCGAGCCTTCCGCATTGCCCGCTGGGAGCGGCTCTTCTACCCCTGGTTTAAGCGCAATCGCAGCTATCTGGTGGAGCTCTCCAGCGACCTGCAACCGGCCGATGTCCATCGCCGGGCGGTGGAGCTGCTGCGCGCCGGCCCCTGCTGGCAGGGTGCGGTCACGGCCGAAGCCGAATTTGATCTGATCAGCCAATCACCACCGCCGGCAAAGTTCAAACTGTTCGCAGTCGATGGCGACCCCCGCTCCACCGCTGCACAGATGGGCCGCCTGCAATACCCGGTAGCGCGACTCAGCGAACAAAGCAGCCACTGGGCCAAGCCGCTGGCGGCGCTGGGTTACCCGCTGAAATAGTGACCGGTAGAGACGAACAACCAGATACCCGCCCAGATACACAGCCCGACAAACCACCGGCACTCCCGAGAGAGCACTCCTCTCCCGGAAATACCCCGGTGCAGGCCAGAGCGCTGCCCCCAGGCAACAGCTTGTTGCTACTGAAAATCCCCTAACAACCGATTCACCCTCTCCAGGCGATCCCGCCATGGATCTATAACGGTTTGTGAGCCATCCAGAGTGAAGTCCATCAGGCTCTGCCCCTCGAAAAGGGACCATGCCGGTAGATCGGCACCATTGGGGTTACCCGCTTTGGCGAAATTAGCCCAGTAACGGATCATCTGCCTCGAGACCCAACGCTGTTCATTGTCAGGCGCCAACGGCTCGCCATGATCACCGGTAAAGTTGCCAAACATATAGGGAAGATCGCTTGCATGGCCGGCACCTTTAACACCTGCCGCCCCCACCAGAGGCAGTTGCATACCGGCCGAGGGCACAGCAAAGCGATAAAGGTAGACGGGCTGCCCCAGCCTCGCCTGTGACAGTGCCAGCGCTCTGGCTTGGGCTGTAAACACATAATCGTTATAGAGCAGATGGTCGCGCAGCTCGGCGCCGCCGTAATCTTGAGCCAGGCCGATGTGTTCGGCCTCCGGCAGAATTCCCAACATAATTTGGCGCTGCATGGCGGGTGGCACCATGCCGAACTCAAAGTCGGTAGAGCCAATTAAGAGCGGCACCGGCGCCTGCCGACCTTCGGCAAACTCATTGCTCAAATCGTCCGTCAAGTTGACGCCGTCGATTGCGAAAGAAATAAAGCCGCTGAAATCGGTGGCTTCGACAATCTTCTCTGCGGAAACGGCGCGAAGCTCTGCCAAGCTCGCTTCGGGAGTACCCAATCGTTTGGCGATATCCAAACCAATCTGTTCAACCGGCACATCGTCGGCATGCGCCAGTGCCGCAACACGCGGCTGCGGTCCCCGGCCGTATCCAGATTGTGCTATGGCCGCCGAAAAGAGGCCGCGTGCCGGGGGGGAGGTTAGCAACGCATCCACCGATGCAGCGCCGGCCGACTCGCCCATAATGGTGACTCTAGCCGGGTCACCACCAAAACCTGAGATATTGGCCTGTACCCATTGCAAAGCAGCAATCTGGTCCATAAGCCCGAAATTGTAGAGAGCACCATTATCGGGATTCAGGTCCGACAGTTCCGGGTGTGCAAAAAAGCCAAAGCGACCTAAGCGATAGTTGATACTGACAACAACCACACCTTCACGGGCCAAATTACCGCCATGATTTACCGGCCGCGATCCCGACCCGGTCACTAGCCCGCCACCCGGAATCCAGACCATAACCGGCAAGTTCCCTTCGCTGCTGTCAGGTCGATAGATATTCAGATAGAGGCAGTCTTCACTTTCGGGCTGTGTGTAAGCTTCTGGTCTCTTTTTCAACTGGGGGTTCGGAGGGCGCTGCATACAGCGCTTGCCGAAAGAGTCAGCTAACAAAAGCTGCTCGCGTTTAAGCGCAGCCTGCGGTGCCCGCCAGCGTAGCTCACCCACAGGCGGCGCCGCGTAGGGAATGCCTTTGTAGATCAGCAGCCCATCAGCGGGCACCGCTTGCACCGGCCCTTCCTGTGTATCAGCGATAGCAAAGGATTGCGCATGCACCTGTGCCGCTGCAGACGACTGCTGCTGCGTACAACCAACCAGGCTGACCCAGCCAACCAACAACAAACTCAAACTACGGCATAACATTTTAAATAAAGCACCATCAGATTTTGGATAGTAAGCGAGTGGTTCAAATCTCAAATAATGAGCCAAGACCAGCTCGCGTTTTTTTCCTTTGATCAGCAGAGAAGACTGGAAATGGCTATTTAATGCACGGCTAGCGGGCGAAATAGATCCAGCTGGGCAAGCAGCAAACCACAACAGAGTTGCTCTATTTGCATGGATATCGAGTGACCAGCGCTCTACGCGTAATGCATTGTTTCGCCGAGGGAAGTTTTGGTAGGACGTAGGGGAATGGGTTAATTGCTTTGGGCGAGCCGCGCCAAATTCACACCACTGCCACTGGCCGAGGCTGCCGGCTCTCCCTTTGTTTCGGCGGCTTCCACCCGGCGGTTTAATTCGTTCACCTCAAGCAGGCCATCGACGGCCCCTAATAGGTAGGTGTTGAGTTCCGACGCCTGCTCTTCTCTGGCTGCACGCAGAGCAAGCAGATCAACCAGTTGCAACGCATGTGTCTGTAGCCAAGCACCAGCCATTGGCGCGACCTTAACAGCATCTGCGCTCGGCGCTTGGGCAGCCCGCTGTACGGTTTTGTCACGCGCGTGCGCAAGAAATGTTAATTGGCGATCAGGGTCGGCTTCGTCGTCACCGTTTCCGTGGGTGAGCGAGAAGGTCGCCAGTAACAGACAGATAATTATGGGAATGCCTGCAGTCGACAACCAAAGTTCCTTTTCATTAACCCCAGTGATTAATTCCGGTTTGGCGATGTTGGTTAAATTCTGCATAGCTGGCAATCCATCGAGTAGGTGATCAGAGACGATAAAGCCAAATGGTGTTAGCGGCCTGTGCCTATGCGGTAACCTCGTGCGCACAGACGGCGAAAATAAAAAAGAGTGGTGCCCTAGGCAGATACCACTCGTACCAGAAGTAGCGGACAAACTCACTGGAATAAATTAGCTTCTTTAGGCGCTGTCATCAGTCTGTAAGAGCAGCCCTGTATGGCGATAAATTATCGCCCGTTTGTTAGCCGCGCATTAACATTAATCAAAAATGAAAAATAGTTGGCACGCTCTGCCACAGGCAGAAAAACCTTTATAAAAACAGGGAGAACCGCAATAAGGCTATCGCCCATCGCCAAAAAAGTTTGCACAAAATCAACCAGAAAAGGGTAGATAGAGAGCATCGTTCAGCAACTGGGCATTAAATAATCATGGGCACCATTGGCCATTAAAGGAGCTGGGGTTTAAGGGCAGCGCTTTAAAGGCTGAGCTCTAAAAACTAGAGCCTAACGGCCAGAGAATGGTGAGAGATAAAAGAGAGTGTGAAGGATAAAAGCGAGTGGAGGAGAATAAACAGTGCGCTCAACAAAGCAGACGCAGGCCGCAATCGGCCTGCACCATTAATAGCGGTTAGCCCATTAGGGTTCGACCACCACCCTCTCCATCGCCTCTTCCGTGGCCGCCACCATCTCCTCTTCCGACTCAATAAAACGGTAACGCCCCATGGCCAATAACATTACTGCACCAATCAGTAGAATCACCATCGACACCACCAGAATCGATGTGTAGCTTTGCGTCTGATCGTAAATTTTGCCAAACACGGTAGGAGCTGAACCGGCACCCAAGGCAAAAGAGCCATAGAGAAATCCGTAAATGGTGGAGTAACTTTTCATACCAAAGTAGCGGGCCACCAGATAAGCGAGCAGGTCGTACTCAACACCGGATGCGAAGCCAATCAGGAAAACGGAGAAGATCGCCACCCCCATGGTGACGTCGTAGTGTGCCAGAATCCAGCAGGCCAGAGCCGGCAACGACAGCAATACAAAGGCCACGCCCGGCGCCCAGAGGTGATCGATCAAAAAGCCACCCACGGTCCGACCAACCAACACCGAAATACCGATTACCGGCACGATGGAGGCCACCTCCAACGCATTGAAGCCCTTGGTCGCCAACAGATTTTCCATATTGGGGATGGGGCCACCCAGGGCGAACGAGATGGGGACAACGGCAACCATTAAAATCCAGAAGCGGTAGTCTTTCAGCACTTCACCTACACTCATGCCAGTCTTTACCGTTCTGGCTTTGGCCGCACCAGTGGTGCTGCCCTCGCTCGGTGGCACGTCACGAAACAGTAACCAGGCCACCGGGAAAGCGATCAGCAATGGCATTGCCGCTATCGCCACATAGGCGCCGCGCCAACCCAGCTCGGCAATCAACCAGACCGTAAGCGGCTTTATCAGAGCGCCGAACAGGCCGGTACCAATCAGGGAAAAGCCCAACGCCAACCCTTTTTTCTTCTCAAACCAGGTGTTTACCGCCCGAGTCCAGGTAATTGGCAGCGTGCCCGCCCCCAGTAAAGCCATCAGTCCCCAGTTGATGTAAAACAACACCAAAGAACCAGTGCTCAAAGCAAAACCGGCAAAGGATAACGAAAAGAGAACAACGGAGGTCAGTGCGATTTTACGCACCCCGTATCGGTCGGCCAGATGGCCAACGATAGGGCTCGCAATTAACGACATGATGGTCATCACCATAATGCCAACCATAATATCGCCGAAGCCCCACTGGAACTCGCGCGCTAACTGCGGCGCGAACATACCGATGGTATAGAACGGCATAGGCGACAATCCCAAACCGATTCCGAGCCCAGCAGCCAGGATAATTGGCCACCCCCTGGCGAATTCGCTGTAGCCTGTAGCAGCCTTACTCATCGTTCAAAACCTCTTTCATTACTTTCGACCTGCCGACACCAACAGCGGTGCAGGCAAGGCAGGTTAGTTTGCGTGCCGATTGGCAACAACACCAGACATCCCAGCCAAAACCAGTGTTAACACCACAGTGCCACTAGCAATAGCCGGTAACCAATAGTCTGGCTAATCTCAATACTCCATAGAGCAGCACAGCTTTAAGCGCCGACATCCCGGCCACCGCAGGCAATTTTTCGGCCACCCGCTTTGGCCAGCGGTGACTGACACCCCACCTGCGTTGCGCTGGCTATTCTCCATCTCACACCACTAATCAGCTCACGGCAATGACAATTATCACGCCGCCAAACTTTTTATAGATATTGGGCCGCAAGCGTCCATCGGCGCTTGCCAACCCAAAACATATGTTATATTGTTATTACATTAGTATTTATATCGCAACCAGCAAGTCCGCTGGCAGTTTATTGGTTAATCGATTTTCAGTGTAAGCAAAAAGGAGTGCCATGAAGTTCTATTCCCGGCGGTTCGTTAAACCCACCGATTTAAACGCAACCAATGTGCTGTTCGGGGGCCGCCTATTGAGCTGGATCGATGAAGAGGCCGCTATTTTCGCCGCCTGCCAGATGAAAACCAAATACCTGGTGACCAAGCTAATTTCCGAAATCAACTTTACCAGCCCAGCCAGAACCGGCGATGTGCTGGAGTTTGGCCTGGCGGTGGTGAGCGTGGGCACCACCTCGCTGACCGTCAAGTGTGTGGTGCGCAACAAGGTCACCCTGGAATCGATTATTGAAATAGACCGCATGGTGTTTGTCGCCATGAGTGAAGAGGGAGTGCCCATTCCCCACGGCCTGGAGCCAACCACCGCAGTCGCGGCCTAGCCAGTCAGATTTTTTACGTGTTCGACGACTCTCTGTCGGAGACGAAACCAGTTTGTCTCCAATGTTTAGCCCTGTTTACAGGGCTTTTTTTTACCTGCTAGACAGCTACGGCAGAGAGGGGAAAGCAACCTATCGGCGGTACCGCGCGCTACACTGTACCCGGCTTAAGCCAGTTGGGCCTGTGTCAGCAACGTGCAATTAAAACACCATCAACATATCATTATGTCTTATAAAGTTTAGTATTGAGGAGCGCAACAAGTGGCAACCAGGCAGGATATCGATATTGAGATCAGCGAAGTTGGGCCCCGTGACGGCTTACAAAGCATCAGCCCCATCATGAGCACCGAGGACAAAAAACGCTGGATCAGCGCACTGGCCGCCGCTGGCCTGCCAGAGATTGAGGTGGGCTCCTTCGTGCCCGCCAAGGTGCTGCCGCAGCTGGCCGATACCGCAGAGATTGTCGCCCACGCGCGCACCATTCCCGGCCTGCAGGTGGCGGTACTGGTCCCCAACTTGCGCGGTGCCCAGGCGGCCGTGGCCGCTGGCGCCCACAAAATTACTATCCCCCTTTCCGTTTCAGAGACCCACAGCCTGAAGAATGTGCGTCGCACCCACGCGCAGATGCTGGATGAGGTGCGCGCTATTGCCGAATTGATCGCCGATCAGCCCGCCGACCAGCGGCCCGTGTTTGAAGGTGGTCTCTCCACCGCCTTTGGTTGCACCCTGGAGGGCAAGGTGCCGGCCAGCAAAGTGATTGAGATGGCCGAGGCTTTGATCAAAGCCGGCTGCAGCGAAGTTGGCCTTTCCGATACCACCGGTTTTGGTACCCCCACCCAGGTTAAACAGCTCACCCAGGGTATTTGGGATGCGGTAGGCCGCGAGGCACTGAATGGCGTGCACCTGCACAATACCCGCGGCCAGGGTTTGGCCAATGTGATGGCGGCGCTGGAGATGGGGCTGACCACCATCGATGCCTCCATGGCCGGTATTGGCGGCTGCCCGTTTGCACCGGGTGCCTCCGGCAATATCATCACCGAGGATCTGGTCTTTTTGCTGGAGGGGATGGGGTTGAAAACCGGCGTCAACTTCGAGAGCCTGCTGGCCGCTCGCCAAATCCTGCGTGAGAGCCTGCCGGAAAGCGTGGAGCTCTATGGCTTCACGCCGGATGCCGGCCTACCCAAAGGCTTTGAGATGGCAACGTCGCAGAGCTAAGCGGAGTCTTTACTGCTGCCGTGGCATACCGCCCAACCTGGCCAGTATGCCACGGCCCTTACTTCTAACGTTCAATAAACTCCACCAACTCTCCCGCCGGCCCGCGATAGAGAGCGGCTCTACGCCCCTGATAGAAGCCATCATCGAGGGTAAACACCGGCGCCAACGGCTGCCCGGGAATCTGCTCGAAGCTATCCACCAGAAAACTTACCACGGCAATACCTGCCACCAGACCAGAAGGCAACACGGCCCGCGCTGGAAACTCGCTCACCTCATCAATTTCAATCAGGCTTTCGTGGTCGAGCTGCAGCGTACAGACCGGTATGCGGCGCTCTATGGGCTTGCCCAGTGAGCGGTTGATCACGGTGACCTTGGTATCAAACGCCAGCGCTTTAAAGTTATCAGCGGTTTCATAGTAGTGCATGGCGCTAGCGCGCTCCGGAACAGCCATAACCGGAATAAACAAACGGTCGACAAAGGCCGTGGCCACCGGCAGTTCAAAGGGCGGTACCGGGCTGGCTACGGCGGTTAGGTAGAGCACCTCTCCGGCTGGGCCCACCACCTGACAGGCGGTAATACTGTCACTCACATCCAACTTGGCGGGCTCACCAATAAAACGGAAGGGGCTCTCGCGCAACCGTTCAGCGAGCTTGAACACATCCTCCACCAGCACCTCCAGCGACAGCCAACCCAGGCTCGCCACCGGCTCGGCCGGGGCACAGCCAGGCTGTTCAATCACCCGCAGCCAACTGGCGCCGGAACGACTGGTCAGCAGCGCATAGCGCTGGCCCGCGAGACTCGGCATCGCCCAGCCTGAAGCCAGAGCTTCTGGCAGCACCCCCTGCTCGCTTACCGCCATATCTAGCCAGCCCTGGTAGGCGTTAATAATCAGCTCCAGATCACCAGTAACCAAAGTGCCGCACAATACCGGCCCTATATTTCGCTTAGTGGGGGGCTGTTGCTGGTTGCTATCGTGGCCAGACTCACTCATTGCTACACTCTCCGCAGGCAAATACACTCAATTGAATTAATGTTATATAATTATTACTTAATTGAGAAGCGGCCGGTCGGCCACCAAACCAATCCAACTCTGGAAAGACTATGACCGATAGCCATATCGAACTGCAACGCGATGGTGCCCTGGCAACCCTGGTGATCAACCGGCCAGAGAAGCGCAATGCCTTAAGCCAAGCCATGTGGACAGCCATCATCCACCTACTCGATACCGTTGCCGCCGACGCCACTATTCGCGTACTGATGGTTAAGGGTGAAGGTGGCTGCTTCAGCGCCGGCGCCGATATCAGTGAATTCCAGGCCATTGCTAGCGACCCGGAGCAGCTACGCCACAGCAACCATCTGATTCAACAGGCACAGCAGAAACTGGAAGAGCTGCCCCGCCCTACCCTGGCGGTGATTGACGGCCCCTGTGTCGGCGGTGGCTGCGGCCTGGCCCTGGCCTGTGACCTGCGCATTGCCAGTGAACGGGCGCAGTTTGCCATCACCCCGGCCAAATTAGGGCTCATCTACAGTTGGCGGGATACCCGGCGCCTGTTAGCCCTGGTGGGGCCGGCCTTCGCCAAAGAGATGCTCTACACCGGCGCCAAAGTCACTAGCCACCTGGCTCTGGCTAAAGGGTTGATAAACCAGCAGGCGAGGGTTGAGGAGCTGGAGAGCAGTGCCAAGCAACTGGCCGAGCAGTTGGCCAGTAGTTCGCAGTACTCCTTACGCACCATGAAACAGGTGATCGCCGGACTGGAAGGGGTTGGCGCACTGGAAGAATCTGGTGCCCAAATACTGTTTGATGAGGCCTTTGGCGGCGAGGATTGCCAGGAGGGAGTGGCTGCATTTATGGCCAAACGCCCACCCAGCTTCACCTGGGGATAGCCGGCGCCATTCGGTTAATCTAGGGCGATTAAGGAAGGGCGATAGCGGCTAGGCGCCAGCGCCAACCTTCACCTTTTTGTAAACGCCACTGCCGGCCAGCACCGTTTCACCGGCTACGCTCAACTCACCGTGTACAAACACCAGGCTGCGGGTCTCCCGCAGCACCCTGCCCCGGCCACAGACCAGATCCCCCGTCCGCACCGCGCCCAGGTATTGCAGCTGCATATCGACGGTCGGTACCGCCAGGCCCGGGGCCAGCTCGCGTCCAACAACCCGGTAGAGCACATAGTCGAGCATCGACGCCAACACACCGCCATGGACAAAGCCCTCGGGGTTTAGATGGCGCTCATCAATGTAGAGCCCATACTCGTTGCCACGCTCCAGGAATGGGCCTATCAGGCTGCCAAAACCCTCCTGCCGGGCACCGATGGTAAAGCCCTCCTGGCCGGCCCTGACGGTGGCAGCCTGTTGTAAACGGTTGATATCCACTTACTGTTCCTGCGTTGTTGGGTTGCCAGCGCCGCTCAGGTCGCCAGATAGGTTTGAAAACCGCGCTGCAGTTCGTAGGTTACCCGCTCAATGGCCGGGTGGCTTTGCAACGCCGCCCACCAGGCTGCCACTGTGGGAAATTCGCCCAGTGAGTCTGGCTGGCCATAGAGGCGCGGTAGCGACTGGGCGAAGAAGATCATCGGCGCCAAAACGCAGTCGGCCAGATCGAGGCCAGACTCGCTTGCGAAGCTTTCGCCCTCGGCTACAGGCAACAGCGTCTCAAAATGGCGATAGATCGCCCGCAGCCGCTTACAGCTCTGCACAATATCCACATCCGCGTATTGCGAATACTTTATCTTCAGAAACATCGGCAACAACAGCGGCAACAGGTAACGGTTGGCGATACTCGCCTTCACCCGTACCCGCGCCTGAGCCAGGACGGTTTCGGGCATCAGCCTTGGCAGCGGGTAGAGCGCTTCCAGATACTCCATAATGGCCCAGGCTTCGGTCAGCTGGCCGCCATCGTCCAATACCAGCCGGGGCACACTGTTTTCCCCCAGGCCATCGAGGCTTTCGGCTTGGGCAATGGCTTCCAGTGGCAGTGGCAACTGCTTGGCATAGATTTGCGCCCGCACCTGGGCAGAGAGTGGCGACAGATCGCGGTGTAAGAGCTTCATGGGGTCTCCCCGCTAATAGTTTTCGCCCGGGGTCGATTGGCTGGTCACTGGCATCCACTCGGGCAATACCGGCTGATAGGGCTGCTGGTAGCTGAAGGCGTGAGCCTCTTTACTCCAGATATTGACATGCGCCCCATCCACAAAGCGGATCAGCGACAGGCTACCGCCCCGGGTGCCAAAAGGACCATGCGGAATATGGGGTGGCCGCCAGAAGTAGGCTCCGGCGTACATGGTACCCACATGGCCGGTCAGATCACCGTGCAGTTGGTAGGCCTCTTCCGGTGTTGGGTGCGACTCCTGCGGCCCTTGGTAATTGGTGGGGTGCGCCTGTGGTGAGGTCATAAACAGGAAGGTGCGCTGGCCGGTGACCGGGTCAATACGCAGGTTTTTACGGGCAAAGCCCAGGTGCGCCAGCTTGATGTCGTGCACACTGTAGTCCCACGACATGCGGTAGCTATCCAGACAGGCGATCGCCTCCCGTCCTTCGGCCCGCGCCGTAGCGCCGTCGGGATCGGTAGACAAGGGCGCCGGCAGATGATCAAAAAAGCGCAGCAACACCGCACCATCCGGCACAAACAGGCGCTGGCGCGCGTGCCCCGCCGGCAGATAGCCGTAGCAGCCGGCGGAGTACTCAAAATTATTGAGGTAGAAGCTCCCGGCCAACAGATAAAACTCCTCACCACAGCAGAGGGGGTTATCGCCCTCCGCTGTATGGCCGGGGCGATAACGCTGCAACTGGGTGCGCGCACCGGTGTCAGTATCCAGGCTCAGCAACTTGCATTCGGCCCCCTCAAACTGGGGGTCTGGCTGCCATTCAAGGTCTTGCGCCTGAACAAACTCGACCTGCTCTCTGGCCATGGTGCTGCCCTTCTCCTATCCGACTAAACCTATTTGCTACTCGATGGACAATTCAACCAATTCGTAATGGGTTTGCATATAACCCTCCACCCCGGCACGCAACAGAATGTAGTCGTCATCGGCGGTAACCCAAACATTGTAGGGTGGGTGCTCTTCCGGCAGCCCCTCGGCGGTATCGGTCACCTGGAACTGGCGTGCCTTGAAGGTGCCCGCCTCGACGGTAATCTCCTCCTCACCCACAAAGACCAGAGAAAACGCCATGGGGAACAGCATCGGGCCGGTGGCACCGCGGTGGTCGGGCGAGGACAGCATGATATTGTTGAAATACTGTTTGCCCGGGCCCTGGCTCAGATCAAAGAGTTTCATCAACAGGCCGTCGCCAATAATGGGGTGGCACTGCATCCAACGAATCGGCTCTTCAATCTCGATCTTCTGGCTGATGCGGCCGTCGCGATGGTTGAAGGTCTCACACTCCACCACTTTTTTACCGAAACGGAACCAGCCGGTGCCTTCAAAACGGTCGCCGACCGAGAGGCGCACCGAGCAATCGAGCGGCGCCGAGGTTTTGTGATCCAGCGCCTGACTGACATCGCGAATAACCGCCGGGGCGTCGTCGATCTCACAGTGGGCCAGCAGCACATCAACACCGTCCGGTTGCTGGGTGAGGGTGAAATACTCACGCCCGCGCTCCTCACCCATCCGTTCTGGTTTCTTGCTGGTGTAACGCAGTTTGCCGCGGATGGTGCGATAACCGTTTCTAGCCATAGTACTGGTCCTGAATCTGTCTGATATTGGCGTCATCCCGTATACATTGGCGCATGACAATTTTGATATATTATTATATCTTTAACACTAAATACCACCCCCTCGTGCGACCCAACCCAACTCAGGAAAACCTATGCGTACAAAACGTCTGTTTGTAGATGGCGAATACGGGCAGATTCACCTGCGCCTGGCCACCCCCGAAAGCGGCACCTTCAAAAGTCACAATCGGCCCCTCTTCTGCCTGCATATGAGCCCCAAGTCTGGGCGTATTTTTGCACGATTTATGGAGGCCTTCGCCACAGACCGCCAGGTGGTGGCCCCCGACTACCCAGGCTATGGAGAATCGGACTCGCCACCAGCCACCCCCGCCGTCACCATCGCCGACTACGCCCGCAGCGTTTGGCAAGTGGCGGATGCGTTGAGCTGCAGCGCCATCGACCTGCTTGGTTACCACACGGGTTCACTGGTCGCCGCAGAGATGGCCCGGCAACGGCCCGACCAGATTGGCCGGATAGTGATGATCGGTGCTCCTGTTTTTCTGCCAGCTGAATTAGAAGCCGTTAAGACACACTTTGAACCGGTGCCACTGGACGAGGCTGGAACCCGCTTTATCAACATGTGGCAGAGTGTGCTGAAGCACGCCAGCAAGGGCGGCACCCTGGAGCAGAAAGCGGAATCCTTCGCGGAAAACCTGCGCGGTGGCGAAAACTACGAGTGGGGCCACCGCGCGGCGTTTGCCTATGCCCCGCAATTTCCGGCGATGGTGAAATCACTGCCGCAGCGCATTGATGTTATTAATCCCGACGATGATCTATACCAGGCAACCCTACGGATTACCGATGTTCTGCAACGGGGCGAAGTCCACGCCCGCCCCCAGTGGGGACACGGGTTTCTCGATTTCGATACCGAAGCGGCTGTCAGCGATATCCGGCAGCTGCTGGAGATCACACCGCCACCCACAGTGGGCATGTGCCCATCCGGGTTTTAATCACCAGGTTCTAACACCCCACTCGTGAAGCCCAAACATCAGGCCGCAAACGATTAACCCGGCCTAGCCCCGGTGACCGATAGCGCGGGCAGCCCAGATACCCAGCGCTGCCCTCGGGTAGCGCCTGCCAAGGTCACACACTATCCCCCAGATTGCATTCGCCAAAAAGCATACGGACAATGCCGATAGGTAAACAGGCCAAAACAGCACTATGCCGCTTACCAATCAGTAAGAACCAGCCAAAAACTGATTCAACCAAAGCCCAATCAGCTGGGGCAACAGGCCTCATCAACAATGCAGCTGAGTATCAGCAACTTAACCAACAATTGCTGGTATCGCCACCAAATTGGCTCACACTCTGACAGCAATTATTTTTTCCCGGCGAGCAAAATAATTTACGATCAACAGTAACTGTCAACCATAGCCAACAATAATAACAAGCTACAGCCGCACCCAAAGAACACCCTACTTTTCATAGCCAACGGTTACCGCCACAAGCGACCTCACGGTAATAATTATTTAAGCGTAAACAACAACTTATTTTTAAATAGCCCGCCCACGTTTAATAAACCGATCACCGACTAAAGCCGCCAGAGGGAAAATTGGAAACAATCGCAATTCAACAAAAGTTGAATTATCGCCCTTGCTTATCAAGCATGCTTGTATCATGATGACAAACGCTCTCTATTAACCAACACTTTTATTAGCTTTACTTCTTACGGCTCCTTTTATTTACCTTTGTGTTTGTCCTGGTTTTATAAACGCAATAGAGTTGACATTATTGCAAGCCTCGGCAAGTGGAAAATCCGGCACACTAAAAATCCAGAGCACCCCTAAAAGTCAAGCTGATCAGTTCAACGCTAATCGACGGCCAGTGATTATGAGCACAAAAAACCCAGAGATATTTCATGGTTTAAATTACCCGTGGGGTCGAACGCCCGCCGTCAAAGGGGGCCTAATCGAAAAGGTAGCGGAAGGCGTCTATTGGGCCCGGCTACCTCTGCCTATGGATCTAAACCATATCAACGTTTGGCTGCTGGAGGATCACGACGGCTGGACCATTGTCGATACCGGTTTGGATGTGCCCGAAAGCCGTGCAGTGTGGCAGCAACTTTTTCAGAAGCCCATGGCCAGCAAGCCGATTAAACGTGTGATATGTACGCACATGCACCCAGACCACATAGGCCTGGCCGGCTGGCTTAGTGAACAATTCAACGCCGAGCTATGGATGACCCGCTCTGAATTTTTAATGTGCAAAGTGATGGTGATGGATACCGGTCGGCCAGCGCCCGAGTTGGCACTCAAGTTTTACCGTACCGCCGGTTACACCGAAGAGCAGATTGCCGACTACAAAGATAAATTTGGCAATTTTGGCAAACTGGTCTTTCCAATGCCCGATAGTTATCGCCGACTGGTCGACCAGGAGACTTTTCAAATTGGCGGCAACTACTGGCAGGTCATTGTGGGAACAGGTCACTCACCGGAACACGCCTGCCTCTATTGTCCAGCCCTTAAGTTATTAATCTCCGGCGACCAGGTGCTGCCCAAAATCACCTCCAATGTGAGCGTGTTTCCAACCGAGCCACACGGCAACCCACTCAACGAATGGTTAACCTCCTGCAACCGTTTACAGTCGAAACTACCCGACGACCTGCTGGTTCTGCCGGCCCACGAAACACCTTTTTACGGCCTGCACATTCGTCTTACCCAACTGATTGAATCCCACCGCCGCGACCTATTGGCCCTCTACCAACACCTCGACCAGCCACGCCGTGCCGTCGACTGTTTTCCGCCACTGTTTAAAAAACCGATAGGCCCGGAAACCATTGGCTTTGCCACTGGCGAAGCCTTGGCTCATCTGAACTACCTGGTCGCCGCCCGTTTAGCTCAGTGCGAAACGGACAGCCAGGGTGTGAATTGGTACCGGCAACGGCCGGAGAGTATTGCTTTCGATCGTTTTTAAATGCGATTGAGACTAGCTGCTGATTTCAGGCTGCTGTCAGAGAAAGGCTTGGGGCTTTGGACGGACCTCTAGTTATGCAAAAGAGGCAAGTCTTCAGTGGTCTAGACAGTGCAAATAATTTATCTAGCGTTCTTTGTTAGAGAACCAACTGCAGTGCTCCGCTAGAAAATTTTCGGAAGAGAGAATTTTTAAAGTGAATGTTTCTCCTGTAGGTTGCTAAGTGGGGCCAAAAACTCCACTTAGCAACGCCCAAGAGAAAAAGGTAGAGCCTTACATCAGGGAATCGTAAGGCAGGCCGACGTAATTTTCCGCTATGGTTTGCCGGCCGGCGTGGCTGCCCAGGGTGTAATCCAGCTCGGCCTCAATCAGTTTGGTCTCAATGGCATCCTTGTCCAGCTTGTGCAACATGGTGGTCATCCACCAGGAGAAACGCTCGGCCTTCCAGATTCTTTTCAGACAGGTCTCTGAGTATTTCTCGATAAGATCGGTACGCCCTTCTTTGTAGACTTTGGTTAACAGCGAATAGAGGGTGTGGATATCGCTGGCCGCCAAATTCAAGCCTTTAGCGCCTGTGGGCGGTACGATATGGGCCGCATCCCCCGCTAAAAACATTCGGCCATATTGCATGGGTTCTGCCACAAAGCTGCGCAGCGGTGCGATGCTTTTTTCAATGGAGGGGCCAGTCACCAGCTTCTCGGCAACATCACTGGGTAACCGTGCCTTCAGCTCGCTCCAGAAGCGCTCATCCGACCACTCCTCAACTTTATCGGTAAGTGGTACCTGTACGTAGTAGCGGCTGCGCGAGGATGAACGCAAACTGCACAGGGCGAAGCCACGTTCATGTTTCGCGTAGATCAGTTCTTCAGAGACCGGTGGCGTGTCGGCCAATACCCCCAACCAGCCAAATGGGTAGATGCGCTCGTACTCTTTTAGAATATCGGCTGGGATACTTTTGCGCGAGACGCCGTGGAAACCGTCACAGCCGGCAATATAGTCACACGCAAGCTTGCACAGTTCGCCATTTTTTTCAAATGTGACAAAGGGACTTTCACTTTTTAAATTGTGTAAAACGACATCGCTCGCTTCATAGATGGTGGTGCCACCACCTTTTTCTCGCGCCTGCATCAGGTCGCGGGTGACTTCTGTTTGGCCATACACCACCACGGCATCACCGCCGGTCAGCTCCTTGAGGTCGATCCGCTCCCGACGGCCGTCCACCACGATCTCAAAGCCGTCATGCACCTGCCCTTCTGCATCCATACGCTCAGCCACACCGGCCTCATGCATCAGATCAACAAAGCCCTGTTCCAAGACACCGGCACGGATGCGGCTCAGCACATAATCACCGGATTGACGCTCGAGAATAACGTTATCAATACCTTGGTTGGTCAGCAGCTGTCCCAATAACAGGCCCGATGGCCCTGCGCCGATAATGGCTACCTGTGTCTTCATGGCAATAGCACCTTTGTGTCTTTATTATTAAAAGAGTGTATTTTCAGAAGTAAATGGTGCTATTAGAAGGCACTATCAGGTGCTAAAGTTGGACTTTTACAAGATTATCCCCAGGTAAATTCCGGTTACTTATATGTCCCGCCCGCAAACCGCCATTCCGCTCTTTAAACTCTACGGCGAAGA
Organism: Halioxenophilus sp. WMMB6; assembly: GCF_033283405.1. Classification (NCBI taxonomy): domain Bacteria; kingdom Pseudomonadati; phylum Pseudomonadota; class Gammaproteobacteria; order Alteromonadales; family Alteromonadaceae; genus Halioxenophilus; species Halioxenophilus sp. WMMB6. Next base: position 131,164 of record NZ_JAWMQR010000001.1, on the reverse strand, counting down.
CGGCAGCCAGAACGACGGCTGGCACACACCCGACCCAATTCACAGTGAAACCATCGCCGACCGCAGCAGGCTGCATAACTGGGTGATTAAGCCACATCGCCATTCCGACCTTGTGCACCTGCTCTATTGCCAATCGGGCCAAGCCACTGCGGTTCTCGATGGCGAGCCCACCAACCTGCCCTTGCCCTGCGTTCTGCTGGTGGCTCCCATGTGTGTGCATGGCTTTGAATTCAGCCAGGATATACAAGGCTTTATCCTCACCCTGGCACCACCACTCGTGAGCCAGGTACGGTCGAGCCTACCCGAACAGCAAACGCTGTTAAACAGCAGCGCCTGCTTCGATTGCAAAGCGGAAAAAACACTCTTCGATTCACTCTTTTCAACCCTGGATAGGGAGTATCGAGGCAATGCTCCTGGGCGGGAAAATCTTATAGAGGCGATGATTAATGGTGTGATGGTTTTATTGAGTCGACAGTCAATCGCCAGGGGAGAAAAGGCAACCATAACACCCGATAAGGGCAGTCAACACTACGCAAGATTTACTGAACTGGTGGAGCTCCATTACCGCAGCCATGCCTCAATCGAAGTTTACGCGGCGGAACTGGGTATTACTTCGGCGCACCTGAATACCCTATGCCGAAAATTTAGCAAACACTCTGCGCAACAGATGATTCACGATCGCCTGATTCTGGAGGCAAAGCGTAATTTGATTTACACCTCAATGAATATCAGCCAAATCTCCGACAGCTTAGGCTTTAGTGAGCCTGCCTATTTCACCCGCTTTTTTAAACGGGTTACCGGCCTCTCGCCCAAACTTTTCCGCCAACAGAGTAGCTCGGCAACGGCAATCTAGTTCAGTGCCACCAACACTGGTTGCTCTCCCCTACTGCAGCAATGGTAGTGTCTAAAGCAAAGAGAGACGGGTCTATTGACCCATGGGCCATATAGGAGAAGTTATAAAGGGAAATGACATTAGACCTGACGCGCCCCCACTGCAATCAGAGGCCGTCAGGTCATGCGCGAGAGAGTAGATCGATGTAACGACACCACCTTCAGGTTAAAGGCTGTCTGAGTCCTTTAAAAATCAGCTCGCTTTAACCATTTTATGATCGATGGCTCCAAAAACGGACTGGCCATCCTTGCCAAACACCTCGAAGCTTAAGCGCTCGCCGAAGTGTAAAAAGTCAGTGCGAAATTCACCAAATTCAATTTTGTCCAGAGCTCGACGCTCAGCCAGACAGGCAGAACCAACGGTCTTCCACTCTTTACTGGATACTGTTCCCGACCCAATAATAGCACCGGCCTTGAGGTTACGATTGTAGGTCAAATGGCTAAGCACTTGACCAAAACTGAAGTCCATACCGCCGCCATTGGGGTTACCAAACCACTCACCGTTACGCTTCACCTGCATGTCCAGATGAACACGCCCATCCCGCCAGGCATCACCCAACTCGTCGGGAGTCACCGCAACCGGGCCAAACACAGTGGCGGGTTTAGCGTTAATAAAACCAAAACCCATACCCAGCTCACGGAACAGATGGGTGCGCATGCTCATATCGTTTAAAATCATCACCAATTTGATGTGCTTTTCCGCCTGCTTGGCAGAAAGCCCCATCGGCATATCATCCACCACCACGGCAAATTCACCCTCAAAATCTCCATTGTCCTCTTCAGTGATAAATGGATAATCTTCGCAAGGGCCGAGAAAGTCGTCGCTCTGACGCTGAACAAGAATCGGAATCCCTTTGTCTTTTTTCACATCCAGATCATATGCCTCTTCCATGATATTGCCGTGATTAAGAAAAGCAGAGGCGTCAACAAATTGGTAGCAGCGCGGTAAAGGAGCCATTACTTTGCTCGGATCAAAGGCAAAAGCTTCCTTCAGCATACCTTCGTTTAGGTGTTCGTAGCGACGCTGCAGAGGCTCCTCAACTGTCGCCCAATTTTCAAGCGCTTCGATCATCGTATCGACAATGGTACTGGCATAGACTGCCTTGCTCAGATCCCTGGAAACCACCAACAGGCGACCATCGCGAGTACCGTTTTTTAAAGTTGCCAACTTCATATGCTTTACTCCTAAAATTGCACGCCGCCGTCGCAGTTGATGGTCTGTCCCGAAACAAAGCCACAACCTTCAGAGGTTAAAAAGAGAAGAGCTCCCACCAGATCTGAAGGGAGTTCATTACGTTTGATCAACTGACGCTCGCAGACTGACTCGAACAATTCCGGCGGAAGATTTTTTTTGGATTCAGGTGTCAGCGTCAACCCGGGTGAGAGCGCATTACAGAGAATTCCGCGGTCACCAAATTCAGCCGCTAGGGACCGGGTTAGACCGATACCGGCCATTTTCGTGGTGATGTAGGCCAGGAAACCCGGCATAGGTGTGCCTGTGGTACTCGAAGCAATCTGCACGATACGGCCATAGCCTCTATCAACCATACCCGGGGTCAACAACTTAGCAAGCAGGAAGGCGGCGTCGACATTGATCGCCTGAAAACGGCGCAATTGATTGAGGTCCAGCTCGGCAAAAGGAATCACCGGCATATAAGCGGCATTGTTTACCAGAATATCGCAGCGACCAAATTTCTGCAGGGTAGCGGTGACAAAACTTTCGATCTGTATAGGATCAGACAAGTCACACACTTCGCTGTAACCCCGCTGCCCCAGTGCTTCAATTTCTGCAACAACGTGATGGGCTTCAGCGATATCCGCAATGGCAACATCACACCCGTGGGCGGCAAGCGCCAAGGCAAACTCTCGTCCCAAAGCCCCAGCAGCTCCGGTGACTACCGCTACTCGTCCGGCATGGCTTTTTAACATTTTTATTCCCCGCCTATTGATGAATTATAGTGCTGATAGCAGTCTATCCAGTCACCTAAACCGGCTGAACTTGTTTTCATGGATTGCGTTTATTGATCCTACGAATAGTGTCCAACTCCTTAACCGGTCGGTTAAGAAGTGCTGACGATAGTGGGTCGTTTTATTGCGAAAATAGGCAGGGCGGCTGCAGAAAGGCGCAAAAAATGGAGCAGAAATATAGCTGACTGTTTTTGAGTAAGGGAATAGGTGTGACTTTGATTTGGTTGTAACTTTGATTAGTTTGTGAATTTAACAAGGATGCCCAAAGCAAAGCTGCTCTGGGTGAGAATTTAGTCCTGCCAACAGACCAACCCACCCAAGAGGGTGGAATCCCGATTCCATACCTGTTGATAAGCCTGCGGCAGCTGCTGCCAGTGAAAACGGTGGGAGATCAACGGCCGTAAATCGAGGCCACCGCTTTTTACCAGCCTCAGAAATACACGAATATCTTCATCGCTGGTCCAGCAATCGCTATTGCCGTAACGCTGCAACCCAGCCCGCAACGTTGGCGGCCAATGCCGGGTAATTTCGAGGTCGGAGCGGTATAGGGCGAAGGGCTTTGAATTGATGTAGCCACCAATCAAAGAGACCCCTTTAAACATCAATTTATCGGCAAAATTGGGCAACTGACCATCCGCACTCTGCGACATAATTACCACACGCCCACGCTCGGCGACCAAATCCAGCGCCTGCTCCAACGGCTCCCGCGCGCCCGTTGCCTCGAACACAACCGAAACGCCAGCCAGCCCCTCATCATCCAGAACCGCTTTAATACTCTGAGAATTAGTCTGCGGGTTGATAGCGTGGTGTACCCCCATCGCCCGGCTTGCCTGCAGCCGGGTGTCATCGATATCGGTCACAATCACCGGCACAGCACCCGCCACACGTGCCAGCTGTGCGGTAATGGCACCCACCAGCCCCTGCCCTAATACCACACAGCTTTCACCCAGTTGCAGCCCACTGCGCCTGATAGCGTACATGGCCGTGTGCGCCAAATTAAAAAAGGCAGCCTGTTCGAGGTCTGTCCCCATTGGTACTGGAGTGACTGCGTTGGCATCAATGATTTGGTAGTTGGCATGAGCTGCCGTGGCGACCACCGAGTCGCCGACCTGAATCTGCTCGACACCCTCGCCAATTTCGACAACCTTGGCCACCAGGCTGTAACCCAGGTTTTGTGGTAATGGCAATATATGGCCAGCCATCAGCGAATGTTCGGTACCGGGGCTCAAGCTACTGAATTGCGCCTGCACCAATAACTGACCAGGCCCAGGTTTCGCCACGGAATCCGGCTTCAGCACAACCACACCCTGTTCCGGTATATGGGCGATATAACTGTTAGTCACAGGCGGACTCAACCGTGTTAATGGGGTATTTGCCGTCCATCTATTTGCCGCACATATGCTCTTGGGCAACGGCGATAATCTGTTCCCGCAGCCAAAGCACACCTGGGTCCAGATCCCGGTATTTGTGCCACTGCAGCCCCCAGGGAATGGTCGGCAGTTCTACTGGCACGGGCACAATTTTAAGTGGCAGATAATTGACCCAATCTTCAGCCAGGTGGCGGTAAACAGTGGCAATTCGCCGGGTGCCGGCAATGTACTGTGGAATTGCACTGAAGGTCGAGGCAATTATCTCCACCCGTGGCTCAATGCCTTGTTTATCCTGCAACAGGATTTGATCCTGGCCGCGGGTACGATTCGAGCCAAAACGGACAGAGACATGCCCCAATTCGAGAAAGGTTTTAAGCGTAAGAGGCTTATCCAAAACTGGGTTATCGCGACAGCCAATGCAGACAAAATAGTCATCAAAGAGTTTTCGATAGGGGTTATCTTTCGATAACACATGCTCGGGCATGATGAGAAAATCCACATCGCCCTGTTCCAGTTGTTCCCATGGGTTATTGGTGGGTGCAAAGAACTCCAATTGCATGTTTGGCGCCAGAACATCCAACCGATGAACCACTTTTGACATAAACGTCGTGGCGGTATAGTCACTCAGTAAAAATCGAAAACGGCGATCCGACTCCTCTGCGTTAAACTCCAGTCGACGCTCTACGGTGGTTTGAATCTGGAGAAGAATATTGTGCACCGGTGCCGCCAGGCTCTCACCTAACGGAGTTGGCATCATCTGCGTACCCACCCGCACCAGCAAATCATCCTCAAAAAACTCCCGTAAGCGAGCCAAGGCACCACTGGTTGCTGGCTGGCTGAGATGGATACGCTCTGCGGCACGGGTAATACTGCGTTCGGTTAATAACGCGTCCAAGGTCACTAATAAATTTAAATCAAGTCGATTAAGACGCATGGCACTAGTTCCTGAATGAGCCTGCTCACAACGAGGTGTGGCATTTTTATTGTTTGAATAATTATTTTTATTAACGCACTAATATATTCAAAGATTGGCTCTTTGTCGCGCCCAAGGTTAGGATTCAAGACCCGTCTGTTATCAAAGTGCCGCCATCCACAACCAAAGTTTGTCCGGTCATAAAGCCGCCAGCCCGCCCCGCCAGCATGGTCACCACACCGGCCACCTCCGAGGGCTTACCCACTCGTCGCAGTGGCGTCATCGCCATTCGCCGCTGCATAAAAGCTTCGTCTCGCTGCAGGTGCTGGGACAAGGGTGTATCAATCAAGCCCGGAGCCACCGCATTAACACGAATGCCGTCTGGCCCCAATTCCACCGCCAGGTTCCTGGCCAATTGCGCCAAGCCGGCCTTGGCGATGCCGTAAAGGCCTATTGCCCGGTTACCCCGCAACCCGGCAATACTGGCCACATAAACAATACTACCGCCACCCTGCTGACGCATACTTGGCACCAGCGCTGCGCTTAACCGCTGCGCCGAGTGCAGGTTAACCGCCATCAGCGTCTGCCAGGCATCGTCTGGTGCCTCCAGCAGTGATCCGACGAACCCCTCCATTCCGCCGCAACAGATTAGGGTATCGACCCGACCTCGCCAGTTAAGGGCCTGCTGGGCCAGAGACTCTATCGAACTGGCATCCGCGAGGTCCGCTATCACCGGCAACACGCTATAACCCGCTGTGCGCAGACTTTCGGCCGTTTGTTGCAGCTCTGCGGTGCTGATATCAGAAAGCACCAGCTCGGCACCGAATTGTGCCAGGGTTTGAGCAATCTCCCGGCCAAGCCCGCCAGCAGCGCCCGTCACCACCGCCACCTGTCCAGATAGATCGAACAAATCGCTTACCGACGGTTGCCCAGGCTGTTCCATAACCCTCTCCAAATTAATCTCAAATAGGCGCTAACAGTGCCGCCAGTGACAGCGCCATAATCTGTGAGTGCTCCTCTTTCGAGCCGCCGGTCATCTCAATTTCGCCCAACCGGCTGGAATTGGCCACAATCATCCGGCAGCGCTCCCATCGACGATTTTGGTAGCGCTCCAACATAGCGTGCAAATCGCCGCCTTTGGCAAACTCCTCGGCGAGAACCACCGCGTCCTCGTGCCCCATACCCGCGCCCGAGGCGAGGTGTGGCGTAGTCGCATGGACACAATCACCAATCAGTAAAATGCGGCCTTTATACCAGGGCCTGGGCATCATCATGCCTTCCAGCGGCCGATATAAGATCGCGCTGTTTTCGTTCAGATGCTCTCTAATTCTTACCAGAATTGGAGCGGTGTACTCCTCGAGCAGACCCTTCAGATGGGGTAGTAATTGATCGTCTGGAATTCGTTTTTTGTCCGGACGTTTTTCGGTGTAGTAGAGATACATCTCATCGGCAGAAACTGGGGTGAAGCCCACCTTGCCCTGCTTGCCAAAATACATCATTGATCGCTCGGCACCGAAACGGGGTATCACGGCCCGCCAAACCCCCTGACCGGAGTATTGCGGAGTTGGCGCATCGGGAAAAACTGCCTTGCGCACCGAAGAGAACACGCCATCGGCGCCCACGACCAAGTCATACGCTTGGCTGCTCCCGTCGGTAAATTCGACCTGCACTTCGTTACCGCGTTCTTCGATCGATTTAAAGGTAACGCCGAGTCTTACATTAGCGCCGGACTCGCGCGTGGCCTTCGCCAGAATTTTTGCCAAAACCGGGCGCATGATGCCGCCACCACCGGTAATCTCCGTGCCGGGGACTTTTGGTGTTTTGATTTGGGCAAGCAGTGTACCGTCAGAGGCATACTGCTCGATGCCATCCATCATGGCGCCCTGCTCTATAAACTCGGGCAGAAGTCCAATCGCCTCAATAGCACGTAACGAAGGGCCACTGACCGTGATACCCGCACCATCGGTACGCCAGTTTTCGTCGATTTCCACCACATCCACATCGGCACCCAGCTTGCGCAATAGGATAGCCGCAGACATTCCTGAGAAGCCGCCGCCGATGATTAATATTTTTTGTGCCGGCAAGGACATATTAGTTCTCCTGCATATTATTGATTAACCAGTAGATCTGGTTGGATTTATCTATTTGCACTGAGACAGGCTCCAGCCTCTGCCCGAGACAGGGGCCGGCAAGGCACTCGCCAGTTTCAATATGAAACTGCGCTCCGTGCGAAGAGCAGATAATTCGGTTACGGTGGCTATTGAGATAAGCGTTCTTTCGCCAGGCCATGGTCGAGCCTTCGTAGCCGCGGTGAGGGCAAGCGTTACGCCAGGCAAAAATCTGCAAGCCCTTACGCACCAGAAACAGGCTATCCCGCCCCCGGTCAAAAGGATCAAAGCCGCGGGAATTACCGTCTTCTATATCTGCCAGCGCACACAACCAGATCTTTTCCATTACGGTTCCGACCAGCAGCTATTTTGACTCAATGATCTGCTGGCAGCGCCGCTGGGCACAGATTTAATGGGGGTCACCACCGGGCATCCATTTTTTCGCCAGGGTAAAATTAAATATTTGCGAAGCGTCTGCTGACGACTCAACCGCCCTGGGCTGCCAACTATCATCGTGCAGATCCATATCCGCATCGTATTCGACGTGCACACCCATAGGGCTGTTGAAATACCAGAACCAATTTGAACCGTAAATATGACGACCTGGCCCCCAAAAGCTCTCGTAGCCCTTGTCGGCAAAGCGCTTGCCCGCCTGCATAAGCTCACTGGGGTTGCCAAGATGGAAAGTGAAATGCTCCACACCCTGCATTTCGGGCGGCGTGTGCACTAAAAATAAGGTGTGGTGATCGAGTGTGCCTTGAGGCCGAAGAAAAGGTCCGAGATTGGTAAAGCGGTCAGCAACACGGAAACCCAGGCGCTCTACATAAAAAGCTTCTGCCTTTTTCTGGTCTGGAACAAAATAGACCACGTGGGACAGGGTTCTTGGGATGATCTCAGCATTCTCATCAGCACCAATAACATTAATACCACGATTCGCCTTTGCCCCTGGTGAATTGACAACTTCATCCGGCAGACTCAGGGAGCGGCGAATGGTCACCTGAAAACCCAGTGCGAAACCCATATCATCCAACGCTTCAATAGAGCCATCGGCGTGCCGGATCACCTCTCGATCCTTCTCCAGCTCGGCAGCGATCTGTGCCAGCACATCGCTGTTTGCCACCCCGTACACGGTTTTACGCAGTGTCGAACCGCTTGCCAGTGGCGCGGGCAGGGAGGAATCATCCTTATGCCGAATCTCAATATGAGTGCCGTCAAGCGCCTCAAAACGCCCCCCAGTCGTGGAGACACCCTTCGGGATCAAGCCGTAATCGATAAGATATTGGCAACAGTTCGCCACATCATCCACACCGAAGATTAAAGAGTCCGGACCGATAATATTCATGGTTAATTACCACCTTATTTTTATGTAAATCTGAGATAAGGCCTGTTTATGGTTTACACCGGCCTTTTCGCAATAGGATTATCCTAGGAGGGAGCATCTGGCCAAACAAATTGGTTGTATCGATAGGCGCTATCAGCGCTGGCGATAGACTTTCGATGAGCCGCGAATCTACCGTGCTCAAATAGCACAAACAGATAACGGGCCAACCCCATGCGAGCCAAAAACCACTGGCTATTCAGCGCAGTACAAATAACTATCGGTCAATCAAATTCACGATATTTGCACTAACGATTATCGGCTTCGCTAAGCTCTTGGTAGTCTCTTTAAACAGCCAAATCCTCGACGGCTTTACATAATAAAATTAATTGAAGAGGTTCACCGATGAACAAAAAGGCCCTTGCAGCAGCTATTGCCGCCCTCATTACCACTCAAGTTTCAGTTGATCTGCACGCTGTCGAACTTGAAGAGATAGTCGTAACCGCACAAAGACGCGCTGAATCCCTCCAAGACGCCGCAATTGCCATTGAGGCCGTTACCGGTAAAGGTTTGATCGAAAGTGGCATTACCGATGCGTACGACCTAAGCAAGGCTGTTCCAGCACTACAAATTACCAATGGCGGCGGCGGAGCCTCAGCGCTCTATATGCGAGGCGTTGGCAACCGCACCAGCAGTGCCTACATTGATCCGGCGATTGCCATGAGTTACGACGGTGTCTTTCTGGGCCGTGCCTCTGGCGCTTCAGGCTCTGCGTTTTATGACCTGGAACGGGTTGAGGTTCTTAAAGGCCCTCAGGGAACATTGTACGGCCGCAATGCCACGGGTGGTGCCGTTAACATCATTCCGGCAAAACCTGTGCTGGGTGAAACCAGTGGCTATGTGGACGGATCAACCGGTAACTTCGACAGCATTCAGCTGCAGGGAGCCGTTAATATTCCTATAGGCGACAACAACGCTATTCGTCTCTCAGCCAACAGGAAAAAGAGAGACGGCTATAACGACGATGGCACCTCAGATGCAGACGTTTACGGCTTAAGAGCGCAGTGGCTCTCCGAAATTAATGACAACTGGCAAATCCGTGTCGGTGCAGATTACACCGATGTTAGTGGTGTAGGTAATGGCGCTACATATACCGGCGTATATCGACAAAATAGCCTTGGTAATTATTCCTTGGCCCCCTCTGGTCTCGACATTAATGAAGGTTTAAATACCGACAATAGCAACGCCTATCGAAATACCATTCTCGGAGCACCAGGGTTTGGATTTCTGACTGATCTGCAGGACAAATTGTACGTTGACAATCAATACCAGGGCATTAATGCGGAAATCACCTACTCCACAGAAGCAGGTGATCTAACCATACTTCCAGCCTGGCGCAAGGTGGACCAAGACTCAAAATTTAATGTGGCCGGCTTCAACAGTGGCTGGTTCCAGGAAAAGGATGAACAGAAATCACTGGAAGTTCGCTTTGCCAGTAATTCCACAGGCTTTATGGATTACATTGTCGGCGCCTACTATATTGAAGAAACCATCGAAGGCAATAATACCTTTAATCAGGAATTTGTATTGCCTATGCAGGAGTTCAAGCAGGATGCAGAATCCTGGGCTACCTTTGGTCAGGTCACGTTCAACCTAACAGATCACGCTCGGCTGGTCACTGGTGTACGTTACACCGACGACCAAAAAACCATGAACGGTCGTATCGACAACTACATCACCTTCTGCGGCGGCCCTGGTGCTGACTTGATCACACCGCCGGACTCATTTGCCGCCGGCTGCGCAACCCCAGGCAACCTGCCAACCTACCCAACACTGGACACCGTTGCCCAAGCGGATGCGTTTCTTACAGACAACGGCTGGGCTGCAGCCTTTATTGATGTCGGTGGTGGCGCCACGGTCATCCCGCTAACGACCGGTGTCGGCACTATTCTACACCTGAACAATATTACCGATGACGACTACCAACAGAGCAAAAGCACCTATCGAGTTGCTCTGGAATGGGATCTACTTGAGGACTCAATGGTCTACTTGAGCTATGAGACTGGCTATCGTAGTGGAGGCTTCCAGTTAGCGGCGGCACCAACCTATAAACCAGAGTACCTCAATGCCACAACCTTGGGAGCAAAAAACCGTTTTCTTAATGGGGCACTGCAACTCAACATAGAGGCGTTCTACTGGGATTATCAAGATCAGCAGATCAGCTACTTTACGGTTTCCGATGGCGCCCTGGAAAACTTAACGGACAACGTCGGTGCGGCAACCAGTAAAGGGGTCGATATCGATCTTAAATGGGCTGCCACCGATAACACAGTGATTACTGCCAAAACCCAATATCTGAAAGCCAGCTACGACGACTTGCACTTCCAGTCAGCGCCACCCCGGGACAATATTAATTGCCCCAGCACCATCATCGGCACCACCGCAGCCAACGCACCGTTATTGGATTTTGACTGCTCCGGCAATGAGTCGGTCTTCTCTCCAAAGTGGAGCGTAATGTTGGGCATCAACCAAACCATACCTGTGAGCGACTATAATTTTATCGTCTCTCTTAACTCCCGCTGGGTTGATGATCAGGTGAGCGGTTTCTGGAATCTCGAACATGAAAAAATTGACTCCTACACCACCACCGATCTGGATCTGACCTTTGAACCCCAAAGTGGTGACTGGTATGTGAGTGCCTACGCGCGCAACCTGGAAGATGAACGTCGCATTCAATCGACCCAGGCTTCGCCTATTGGCCTAGCGATGACCATCTATGGCGCACCACTGACCTACGGCCTACGGTTCGGCTACAACTTCTAACGGAATACACCCCAGGCTTCACAACTTTTTGTGAAACCGACTTTAGCCCCGTCAGTGATGTCGGGGCATTTTTTTATCAGCAACAACCAGAACGATAACCACTCTTTCTATCGCCCCATCCCAGTCGTCCCATCCCAGTCGCCCCATCCCAGTCACACCATCCCAGTCACACCACTCTTACCATTAGCTGCAATCATCCTCTGGCCAACGAGGCGCCTTGCCCGGTCAGCTATTCACTGGGAGTACGCTAATCACTTGTAGTTACTATCAAGTGATGACCTATACCCATCAACACCTCACTCTACCCCCACGCTAAATTGATAACAGAAGCGTAAAGCCATAATTGGCCGGCGCGCTCTAGCGTCCACAGCCACTGGGGCCTGTTCACACCAGTTTAGCTCCGTTGCAGAGCGTATGAATTGTTCACCTGATTTTGCGGTATCCAGTGCAAGCAACGTAATTTATTCGATAACAGCCAATGCCTTACTCAGGCGGCCAAATGAAAAAAACTGCCAGTGGATTTATGACGAGACTAAATAATACGCGAGTAGATACTACACCGCTGGTCGCGCTTCTTGCCCACGCAAATGCCGGCATCCTGGATGGCTTGATCGATAAATGGCTTAGTGCCAAGTTATAAAATCCAAGCCTCGACGGTAATATTAATTGAGTTCTATGGTCGTTGCTGATAAAGCTGAAAAACCGGGAGAACCATAAATAAAGATGGGTGTAATACAGAAGAGTTGAGAGAGGAGATTAAAAGCTCAAAGGCACTGCGTAGATCGCTATCAAGTAACGCTTGGATCACGCTGTGCCTAGAGCCTGAGCCGGAAGGCTCAATTAAGAGTTTTTGCCGTTCTAATGTTATCGGTTACGGCAAGGTATCTTTTAATCGATCGGAGTAGCCATTTTCTGGGTAGGCTAACATCTCGCTATTCCACGCTTCCCAAGCATCTTTCAGCTGCTGGAATTTGTCGGGATATTTATCTTTTAACTGTGCCCGCTCGCGGGGATTCTCGCGGAGGTTAAATAGCCACTCTTTGCCGTCTGCCCGAAAGAATTTCCAATCCCCCTGACGCAGTGCCGCCTGGTCACCCGCGTTAAAACGCCAAAAGAGCGTTCTCTCCAGATTGTGCGCCTGCCCGGTCAGCACGCCAAGCAGATTGACACCATCGTACTCCTTCTCATCCACAGGTGTGCCCGTAGCCGCAACCAGTGTCGGCAGAAAGTCCATGGAGATCATCACCTGTGTCGATACGGTGTTGGCTTCAATATGCCCAGGCCAACGGATAATAATCGGCGTGCGAATCCCGCCCTCCAGCAACTCACCCTTGTTGCCTGTATACGGCCAGGTATCCGAGTAACGCTCGGCACCATTGTCACTGGTGAAAACAACAATAGTGTTATCTTCCAGACCTTTCTCCTTCAGTGCTGCCAAAATCCTGCCCACACCACTGTCCATGCGTGCCATCATCTCCTGATAGGTTGCAATAGAGCCGCCATCGCGATGAAAAATGTCTGTTAATGATTTCGACACGGCCTCATCGAAAGGGCCCTCCCAGGGCCAGTGCGGCGCATTAAAGTGGAGGCTCATCATAAATGGCTTTTTGCTCGAGGTGTTCTCAATAAATTCAACAGCTTCGTCCGCAAAAATATCCGTGAGATAACCTTTTTTCTGTACCGATTTGTTGTCTTTATAGAGACCATCGATAGGCGCCCTGCCCGACAGATCAACGCGGTGGCGGAAATAATCCGATGCGCCTTTGGGAATCCCCAGAAAGTGATCATAACCGTGCTGCAGCGGCCCATGTATGGGTGGGTCACCCAGGTGCCATTTACCGATCAAAATGGTCTCGTAACCGCGCTTTTTAAACTCGGACGCCAAGGTCGGCGTCTCGTACGGCAAACCAATGTCCGCCGGGGCTCCTGGTCCAAGGGGCTCTTCCAATCCTACCGGAAATCGATATTGATATTTGCCAGACAAGAGTGCCGTACGCGAAGGGGAGCAGATAGCCGAATTGGCATAGCCGTTGGTTAGCAATACACCGTCATTGGCTAACTGGTCCAGATAGACCGTATTTTTGCTTCTGGAACCGGTTACACCGAGGTCGGCATAGCCCATATCGTCAACCATAATAAACAGGATATTGGGTTTGCTCGCGGGCTGCTCTGAACCCGCCATAGACAGTACCGAGGCCATTAGGGTTGGCACCGCCAGAATAGCTAAAGCCAGCCGTTTAAAGTTTATTATTCTCATTATAAAACTCCGTAATTCACGCTCAGATCGGACGTCGCTCAGTGAAATGTAATACTCCCACTGTGACCAACTATGCTATGACCCGAATCGCACAGAGACAAATCGTAACGACCGATAGCCCCTATAGCCACAATGGATAGATAGTCAGATTTGGCATCGCTAAAACAGTGTTAAGGCAAAAATGTGCGCAACGGCCCGGCGTAACGCGCCGGACCCTAGCTTGGTGACGGGGAGAAACTCAGTTGTCGGGCAACTCTTTCAGCAGATTGGCGTAAAAGCCCTGCAGTTGTACCAGTTCAGCGTGTGAACCGCGTTCAATAATTCGCCCCCGGTCCAATACCAAAATCTGGTCCGAATGCTCAATGGTGCTGAGTCGGTGGGCAATGGCGATTACGGTTTTATCCATAAACACGTGATCAATCGCCTTCTGGATTAACTGCTCAGTGACTGAGTCCACCGAAGCCGTTGCCTCATCGAGTAACACCAACTCACTGCCAGAGGCAATAGCGCGAGCGAAGGCCACCAATTGACACTGGCCGGCAGAGAGGTTGCTGCCATTGCCCTGCAGTTGGAAATCGTATTGTTCCGGCAGACGCTCAATAAAGCCATCGGCATAAACATAGCGGGCCGCAGCGACGATATCCGCATAGCTGATACCCTCTCGCTCCAGGCCAATGTTGAAAGCAATAGACTGGTTAAACAGGAATACCTCCTGCTGCATCATGGAACAGAGCTGGCTCACCTCTGCCAGGGGAATATCTTTTAACTCCTGGCCATTGAGCAGAATGGAACCTTGGTAATTGTCATAGGTTTTGGTCAACAGGCGCAGAATGGTGGATTTACCAGAGCCGGTGCTGCCAACCAGGGCTATCTTCTCCCCTTTGTGCAGCTGAAAAGAGACACCATCCAGAACCCACGGGCCATCGTCACCGTAGCGGAAGCTAACGTCGTCAAAGACCAGCGACTGAAAACTGTGCGCGCGCCCCCCGATAGCCGACGCTATGGCCGAATCAGCCCGCGCGTTATCGGAGCGATTACTGGCCAGAGGCGTTTTAGCCAGCGGACTCTTAAGCATCTGTTCTTGCACCTGCTCTTGCACCTGCTCTTGCAACGGCTGTTCAAATATCTCTTCAATATGGCCAAAAGCCGCCAATGCCCGTTGAATGGCAGCCACTTGCGAGGTGAAATCCCGAATGGGCACAAAGATCCGATCCAGCGTTTGGGTAAAGCCGATCAACACGCCATAGGTAATGGTGGCGGCCAACAACTCCCGGGCACCGAACCAGATGATCAACGCCATGGCAATCGTGGTAATACCTTCGATGATCGCAAACAAGGCCGCATCGTAAAAATTGGAACGCGACTGGGCACGGAAAAAGCCCTGGGTATAACTACCATATCGGCCCTGCACCTCCTCTTCTGCCGAGTAGAGTTGTACTGTTTTGATACCGTTCAAACACTCCTGTAAGTAGCCGGTACCCTGTGAGAGAACCACTCGTCCGGAAGAGTAAGAGTCACGCAGCCGTCGGCGCAGATGTTCGGTTAGCAGATAAGTGGGTGGGCCGACTAACAGCACCATCAACGCCAACTTCCAATTAATCACAAATAGGAAAATCAACAGCGCCAATGTGGTCAACACATCCCGCACCATGCTCAACAGCCCCTGAGCAAAGGACTCATTGACCGCTTCCAGGTCACTGGTTAAGCGGGTCAGGGTGACGCCAATCGGGGTTTTATCAAAATAGCGCCGGGGAAAAGCCAATACCCTGGCGAACATATCGGCACGCATATCCCTTAGCGCATGCAACGCCGTTTTTTGCAGAAAATAGTTAAACAGCGCATCGGCGAGGTAGTTGCCAATCAGCACCAGCACCAGTAGCCCAGACCACCAGTAGAGACCGGCGATATCGCCGGTCACCACCTGGCTATCGATGATATGCATAATCAGCCACGGAAAGGCCACACTCAGCAATATAGTCAATGGCACTGCTGCCGTGCCCAGTATCACCTGGCTGCGATAGGGTTTCAGGTAGTTGAGAAAACGGCGAATCAGCAGCCAGTCTATGGCAAGACCGTTTGCCTCCCTTGAGGGGCCCGGTTGGCCAGAGTGTTTTGGCTGAGCGCCAACCGCGCGGGAGTCTGCTTGGGTCGAATTTGGAGACACGGTATCGCTCATGATTTTGGCTCCTCTTCGGTGGCAGCTTCCCTATCGGCAACCCGTTCTTCGTCAGTAAACGCCCCCTCTTGCGACTGTATTGCAGATTGCTGCCCCTCTGCCGCCTGTAGCTCCCAGGTCTGGCGATAGAGAGGCGAGGTTGCCAACAACTCCTGATGCGTACCCCGGGCAATAATACGCCCATCATCCATCACCAGAATAAAATCCACCCGCTCCAGCACACTGGCCCGATGCGAGACAATAAGTATGCTTTGGCTCTGCATATTGTCGAAAATCTGGCCGAGCAGGAAGCGCTCGGTATCGTTATCAACGGCCGATAAAACATTATCCAGAATCATCAGTTTAGAGGGCGTATACAGAGCACGAGCCAAACTTAATCGCTGCTTTTGGCCACCGGACAACAGAATGCCCTTTTCGCCAACCAGCGTCTGTGCGCCGGCTGGGAACTGCTCCACCTCATTCAGTAAATTGCTCTGATAGAGCACATCATCGATCGGCTGTGATGCTTCGTTACCGGCACTAAAGCGAATGTTGTTAACCACCGAGTCGGAAAAGAGAAACGGCTCCTGAGTAATGGTACGCACGGCACTGCGCAAATCCCGCCGCGACAACTGAGTAATATCATAGTCATCAATAAAAATAGTGCCGGGCTCAACCTCCAGGTGGCGGTTGATGCAATTAACCAAGGTCGACTTACCCGCCCCAACCTGCCCCAGAATACCGATCGTCTGGCCGGGCCGAATATCAAAACTCACGTCCATTAGTGCCGCCTGTGTCTGCCCCGGATAGGTGTAGCTGAGGTGGCGAATGCTGACCCCCGAACTGAACAGCTGGTGGCGCTGCTCGTCGGCAAGGTGCTGATGATCCTGAGGCGGGGTTTCCCGGTCGAGTATTCGGCGCAGGCTCTCGATACTCAGAATGCCATTTTGGAAGGAGGAAAATATCATCGCCATGGAAAAGAACGGCATGGCCAGCAAGCTGGCATAGGTCAAAAATGCGACCACATCCCCCAGCGACATACCGGATCTAATCACCGCCACACCACCAACAGCCAGAATCAACACCTTCATGATGCGATCGGTATAGCCCAGAATCGGCAAGATCAGTGTGCGTATCCGGGCCAGCTGCAGCGAGCGTTGTAAGAGGATGTCATTGCCACGGGCGAATTCGCGTCCTGCCCACGCCTGAATACGGTTGGGTTTGATCACCTCGATACCCGACAAGAGCTCAACCGAATCCGTCGACAGTGCCTGTAACTCCTCCATGCGCACCTTCATCATCCGGCGCATACGGCCAATGGCCCGGTGTGACACCAGAAAAGTCGCTATCACCGGCACTAAACAGAAGAGCGTGAGTTCGGGCGATAATTGCCACATTTTGTAGGGGGTAAGCGAGAGGGCAAAACTGATATTGAATACCTGCAACAACACCACACCGGCCAGTGCCCGTATACCATTGATGTCGTTATTAACAATAGAGATCAGCGTGCCGGTGGGGTGTCGCTCATAGAAATCCCGCTGCAGGTGCGTCAATTGAGCGAAGGCTTCGTTTTTTAAATCCCGCTCAATAGCCCGGCCCGGGTTGAAAAAGAGCATCCTCGACAGCGTGCGCGTCACCATCATCAGCAGCGCGAGGCCGGCAATCAACAGCACCAGGGTATTGAGCTCCCCCTGGTGCAGGGGTAAAGGTTCATTGAGGAGGTCAATCGAGGCACCAATGTAACGCGGGATATTAACCGCAAACCAGTTGGTGGCTAGCAGCAGTACGACACCTGTACCATAGGACCACTTATGACGGAGTACATAGCGGCAGAAAAAGTGCCAATTCGATTCTCTTGCGGGGGCGTGTGACAAAACAGTTCCAAGCTATATTTAACAGGTGATAGTAGCGGCTGGCACCGGTTTCGGTAGAACAGTGCCTATATCATCTGGCGATAAACCGCCAAGTCCGCTACAAGTGGCCCGCTATAATACTCTCAATGCCGCTGATTTCACGCCCCCCAAGCGCCATCTGGTCGCCACTTAGGTGTTAATGAGCATGTGGCGTAATGCCGTGTCCGTTACCGGCTCGGATATTTGGTAAGAAGATCACCGAAATCACACACACCAGCAGCGCTACTACACCAAACACCTGGAATGACGCCAAATAGTTATCGCTGCCAACCAGAGAGACAACCCAGGCAAAAACCAGGGTTGTGGCGAACTGCCCTACAGCAAAAGTAGACTGCCACATACCGGTACCACGCCCCCGTACCGAGAAATCCAGCGGCGCCACCGCCCAGGTTAGCAAGGTGGGCAATAACATGCCGGCACCAAACTGATTGAGCAGCCCGGCGACCACGAACCACTGATAATTGGGGGCGTGACTGAGGCAAACAAAGCCTAACGCCAACAGACCAAATTCAATGGCGATCAGATTGCGAATACTGAAATGGTGGTGCGCGTAGCGATAGAAGATCGCACCGGCAGGAACGCCGATGCTGGCCAGCGCCAACAACCAACCACTGACCGCCGAGTTGGAGATAGCGTAACTCTCCAGCGCTGTGCTCATTTGAAACTGCAGAATGTAGAAGAATATGCCACCAATCAGCGTGTAGGCGCACACTTTGAGCATATGCAGCCAGGGTAAACCCTGCCTCTCTGCAATATGGGCATTGTGATCGTGTTCGCTGGCCGCTTCCGGAGAGACATCCCAGGTAAAGAACAGCACCCCCGCCAACATAACCAGGCTGAGACCATAGATGGCAAAGGGTCCTCGCCAGCCGTACACACTGCCCAAGTAACCCGCCAGGGGAAACAGGCACATGGCCGTCAGTGACGCCAAAGCGGCTTGGCTGCCCAGCCATTTATCGCGCTGGTCACCACTGAAATAGTCGCCAATCAGGGTGGTGGAACAGGTGATGACAATCGCTTCACACAAACCAACCCCCACTCGCGAGGCAAAAATGGCCCAGTAAGAGTCGAGGAAGATGGGTAATATGCCGCAAAAGCCATACACCAGCATGGATCCGATCAGCAGCTTGCGTCGCCCTACCCTGTCGGCCAACCAGCCGGCAAATGGCGCTCCTAGCGCGATACACAATGCCGGCAGAGACAAGAGTACCGGCACCAGATAATTGGCGTTGGGCATATCGCCAAACGCCTGCATCAACTGCGGAACAATGGGGGCTAACAGAACCGCCCCCATCACCGTCAGTGTAATCGGCAGAATCAGTACCACCCCCTGCAGGTTGCCAGGTGCTCGTGCCCTGGAGGGCGATCTGTTTGATGAACCGTATATCTCTGAAGACATGGTTTTATCCTTATTAGCGTCTTAACGGTAGCGGCAGCAGAAAAGCCGGTGCGGTTTAATCCTTGCGGAATAGCATCGTTAACAACACCCAGAGTTTTTTCGGACTCAAACTTAACTTAATCGCACGCCGCAAATCACCCGGTCCTAAACGGGCCACCAGCGGCATGGTGCCGAATGTCTTGCCCTTGATAACCAATTCATCTTCGGTCACCTCAATACGGTCCACCGCCATCAACTCTTGGTCCTGTTCATCGAACAGTCGCATGGCACCATCTTTCGGGGCCATCGAGCGGGCGGACGTCTTTTTCATAGCGTCGTCGACCACATCAAAGGTGCGATTAAAATCCATACCCAGATCGTCAAACATAACCATGGCCGCCGCGCGCCCGGCTCCGACCACGCCACCGGCCGGAGGCATGGACGGCCCAACCAGATACAAGCCTTCGATACCCGGCACCCGGAACTGCCCCAGATCCGCCGTTGGCCGGTTGCCGACACTCTGATAAAAATAGGGCGCGACCCCGTGAACATCGCCTTTCACCATGGAGTTGGGTGAGTTGCGTTCCAGGTCGAGCGGCGTGTAAAACTTGTGAGCGATGATATTGTCGCTATTGAGGTTGCTAACAAAGTGCGACTGCTGCGCCTGCCGCATGGCCCCATACTCCTCACGGAACTCATCCCAACGGGAGTGGCCACCTTCGATCAGGTCATAGGGGGCGAAGCCGGTGCTGTGCCACATACCGGCACCAGCGGGAACACGACTTGGGTCGGACTTCGACTCATCGTTACCAGCAAACATCATGCGTTTGGTGAGTTCGCCGCGCTTCAAAGCATCGAAGTCGGATTGCAGCTCGGCCATACTCTCGTGCTGACAGAGGGTCAACATAATGGCCTGTTCAACATCCTTCTCGCTGGTACAAAACTGGATGGGTTCACGCAGGTCGTAATGGGAGACAAACAGACTGAACGCCGCCAGTGAAGCTCTCTCCGCCCGTTGCAGAACCGGCTCCGCCACACCATCGACAAACTGACGTAATCGATGTGGATGCATGGAACCAACCACGGCATCTTTGGCCATGATCTTTTCACCATCACTCAGCTCAACACCCGCGGCCTTGCCGCCGCTAATAAGGATTCGTTTAATTTCAGAGTTGTAACGCAGCTCACCGCCATTGGCTTCAATACTGCGCACCATGGACTCCGACAATTTGCCACTGCCGCCGTAGGGCTGCGAAACACCGTAGGTGTGCATCAAAGCGGTAAACATGACGGTACCCATACCGGTACCCAACTCGTCGGGCAGCTGCAGATTTTCAGAGACGGCACGGGCGATGTGCATCTGTACTTTATCGTTTTCAAACCACTGACGAATAATATCGAGACTGCTGCGCTGCATCAGATCCAACATCACCCGCCCCTCATCACTGCTATCGAGCATGGCGACCAATTGGCCCAGCGGCGGCTGTGGTTTATACATGCCTGGCATTACCATGGGCAGCATGGTTTGCCCTAACTGCACAAAACGGCGGTAGGATTCAGCATCCCGCTGCGAATAACGGGCGATGCATTCACAGGTTTTATCCAGATCTTTGTAGGTAATCAGTACTGATTGATCGTTGAAAATAGTAGCGTGGGGCACGTCAGAATATTTGTACTTCATGCCGTGCTTACTGAACAGGTCTAACTCGTCGTTAGTGATCAGCGGGTTGGCCTGAATCATAATATGCACACTGGAGTGCAGATCGTGGTGGTAGCCCGGTGTTAAAATTTGTTGAGTGGCAACACCGCCACCGGCATAAGCGTGGCGTTCAAGCAACAACACTTTTTTCCCGGCTTTGGCCAGATAACCTGCGGTTGTCAGGCCGTTGTGGCCGGCTCCCATGACGATAATATCGTAATCAGACATAGTTATAATTTTCCTGATTTAAATAAAAAATCTTGGTCTGTTAAGGATGAACCTCAGGTAGAGGCTTGCCTTCGAATTCAACCGCTGTTGCCTCGGTCAGAATAAAGACAATACGGCATCGCTCGCTGGCACTGGGATTACGCCACAGGTGGATGGTGCCTCGTTGCACAACAATGTCGCCAGGGTGCAGCAAGGTCTTAACGCCGTCATCCAACTCCAGTTCCAATTCACCGCTCAGCACAATGCCATAATCGAGACTATTGGAACGATGCATGGGAGAGGACTGACCAGGCAGCATATCCACCACCCGTATAACAGAACCGCCATTGAGCGTGAGCCCGGCCTCGCGCTCACGACCATCGATCGGGTCATTATTGTCGACAGGTAGATCCGGAGCCGTCCAAAGCAAGGTGAACTCGGCGTCGCCACTGGGAATCAATTGGGTTTCAAAAGCGGAATCGTTTAAGAATACGGCCTTGCCCTGAGGGTCGTGGCCAGTAACAACACGTCTAACGGGGGGCAATTTGCTCATCACAACACTCTCTTGCCTATTGTTTTTATGAATGGTCAGGCGCACTTCAGTCGCCCTTTTTATTGACTTGATGCCAGACTACTGGGCCAATGCAGAGAGGACAAATCGCCTTTGCCGATAAGAACTATAGCTCGCACGAATTCAGGTTTTATCCCGCCATGGCAGGCGCATTAAGTGGCAGCACTGCCGCTTAATACGGAGCAGGCGAGCGGGCCAACGCCCACTAATCAAGCGCGGCCACGGCCTCGCGCACCAGCTGCTGCACAGAACCGTCGTGGGCAAAACCGGCACGCTCGGCCGCAGGAGTCTGTAAGGGGGGATGAGAGCCGAAATGCGCCTCGAGATCGGCATCTGGATTGTAGCTAACCAACTCCAGCGACACCTTCAACTCAGCGGCAACCGCCTGTAACAACTCACCCATGGTGCAGCGCAAGGCCGGTAGCGTCACCACCCGTGAAGCCGGCATCAATGTGCTATCCAGTTGGGCCGCGTGGATCAGGTTGCTCACGCATTGATTGACAGACATTAACCACAGAGTCGCCTGTGCCGAAACCGGACTGACAAACGCCTCTCCTGCTCTAAGCGAGTGAAACAAGTTACTCATAAATGCCGATTTAAGCCCGCTGGGGGCCAGTGGCCGGGCCACGATTCCCGGCAGACGAACCGCCACCGAATCCAGCACTGCCCGGCGGGACATATCGGCCAACGCCAGCTCAACCATCGCTTTGTGAGTACCGTAAATCATGGCGGGTTGAATCCGGCAATCATCGGTAACAACATTCGGCAAGGGCGCCCCCAGTACCGCGATAGTGCTGGTGAACACCACCCGCGGTTGCGATCCTGCTGCGGCGGCCTCTTCAAATAACGCCAGTGTCGCATCCAAGTTCACCTGTTTAGAGAGCGCCGGATTCGACTCTGCCGCACCACCGGGAAGCGCCGCCAAATGGAACAGGACGTCGACACCATCCCGCAGCGCCTCCTGCCGGACCTCTGGCTCCTGCAACTGCCCCTGCACCAAGCGCAGGCGATCACTACCCTTTAAACTGGCCTCAAACATCGACAGCTGAGCATCAACCAACACCACATTCAGCGACTCGTCCGCCAGCAATCGCTGGGTGAGTGCACGACCGACGAAACCGCCGGCTCCGGTAACCACTACATTCATCGCCAGAACTCCCCTAGCTAACTGCGTATTTGTTTATCACTTCGGTCAAATGAATTGCTGAATAGTCCAGCGCGACCCTGAATGGACCATACTAATCGAGCCCAGTTGACGCATCCAGAAAGAGGCCGCCATTTGCTATCGCAATTATGGATAGTGACCTTCCAAACAACGGATAGGGATCGCCTTGACCCTTTTTCTTGATCTATGCGAAGTTATAACCGCTGAAAAACAGACCAATAAAAACTCAGTGTGCCTGCAACACTGTTTCAAAAACCTAATTAAAACCGATTATTTAAAACCAATTGGAATCTTCCCAATGATTTACGAAATCGCTGAAATCGATATAACTCCCGGCTCAGAAAATCAATTCGAATTAGCGGTCAAAGAGGCCAGCAAACAGTTTCGTAATGCCAAAGGTTGCCAAAGTTTGAAACTGGAGCGCTGCATTGAGAATCGCAGCCGCTATCATCTGGTAGTTGGCTGGAATTCGGTTGAGGATCATATGGAATCCTTTCGAAATTCCGAGGGCTTTCAGGTATGGCGACAGCTGGCCAGCCCTTTTTTTAGCTCCCCGCCCAGGGTTGAGCATTACGAGAGTATCCTCGACGCCTTCTGAAAGATTTATTAAATAAACATCGAATGTTTAAACCCCGCAACAAGATAAAAAATTTGACGTTAATAATTAAATTGAGGTTAATCACTGATGGCCACTTGGTTAAAAAAAGGCGCTGCGGTAGAAGTCAAAGCCGATGCCGATCGCAAAGTACGAGACATTGTTGAGTCGACTCTGGCCGATATCGAACAGCGTGGTGATGCTGCCGTACGCGACCTGTCGATCAAGTTCGATAACTGGGATCGCGAAGATTACCAACTCACACCCACTGAAATCCAAGCGTGCATTGATAGCCTCTCCCCCCAAGCGCTGAAAGACATCGAGTTCGCCCAAACCCAGGTGCGCAACTTTGCCCAGATTCAGCGGGATTCGATCAAAGATGTGGAAGTTGAAACCCTGCCCGGGGTTATTCTGGGGCATACCAATTTGCCGCTCAATTCCGCCGGCTGCTACGTACCTGGCGGCAAGTACCCACTGCTGGCCTCGGCGCACATGTCGGTGATCACGGCCAAGGTCGCCGGTGTACCACGTATTATTACCTGTGCCCCACCCTTCCAGGGGAAGCCGGCGCCAGCCATTGTCGCAGCTCAGGCGCTTGCTGGTGCCGATGCCATCTACGCACTGGGCGGTATTCAGGCAGTCGGCGCGATGGCGCTGGGTACCGAAAGCATTAAACCGGTGGATATCCTGGTCGGCCCCGGCAACGCCTTTGTCGCCGAGGCCAAACGTCAACTGTACGGCCGCGTCGGTATCGACCTGTTTGCCGGCCCGACTGAGACCCTGGTCATTGCCGATGAAAGCGTCGATGCCGAACTCTGCGCCACTGATATTTTGGGGCAGGTCGAGCACGGCCCAGACAGCCCGGGAATCCTATTGACCAACTCCGAAAAGCTGGCCCGTGAAACCATGGCGGAAATCGAGCGCCTGCTGGAGATACTCCCCACTGCCGAGCACGCACGCAAAGCTTGGGATACCTTTGGCGAAGTGATTGTGGCAGAGAGCTATGAAGAGATGGTCCAGATTGCTGATGAGATCGCCTCGGAACACGTACAGGTGATGACCGAGGACCCCGAGTACTTCCTCGACAACATGACCAACTACGGCGCCCTGTTCCTGGGCCCCCGCACCAACGTCGCTTATGGCGATAAGGTGATCGGCACCAACCACACACTCCCCACCAAAAAGGCCGCCCGCTACACCGGTGGCTTGTGGGTCGGTAAGTTCATCAAGACCTGTACTTATCAAAAAGTGTTAACCGATGAAGCCTCGGCCCTGGTGGGTGAGTATTGCTCCCGCCTGTGTGGTTTGGAGGGCTTTGCCGGGCATGGCGAACAGGCCAATATCCGTGTGCGTCGCTACGGCGGTCGCGATGTTCCTTACGCAGGCACAGCCGAACCTACAGACAGGACCCGAGCCAATGGCTGAACCACTGCCCCAAACACCGAGCTTCCGTCTCGACGGTAAGCGCGCCCTGGTCACCGGCGCCGGCCGCGGTATTGGTTTAGCCGCGGCCGCAGCTCTGGCGCAAGCGGGCGCCGAGGTCACCCTGGTGGCCCGCAGCGGTCAGGAAATCGAAAGCGCCGCTGAAGCCATCTGCAGTGCCGGTGGCAAAGCTCAAGCCACTACGCTCGACGTTTCAGATCTGGCCGCCGTCCAGCAGTTCTTTGCCGGGCGACCGGCTTTTCATATTTTGGTCAACAACGCCGGTACCAATCGGCCAATGGCCATGCAGGAGGTCACCGAAGCGGACTTCGATGCGGTCATGGGGCTGAATCTGAAGAGCGCCTTTTTTGTTGCACAGGCGGCGGTCAAGCGGATGCTCAGCGAACAGATCAGTGGCTCGCTGATTCATATCGGTTCGCAAATGGGGCACGTCGGTGGCCCAGAGCGGTCGCTCTACTGCGCCTCTAAATGGGGGCTGGAAGGCCTTAATAAGGCAGTCGCACTGGATCTGGCTGGAGTCGGTATTCGCAGTAACACCATCGCCCCCACCTTCATCGAAACACCGCTGACCAAACCCTTTTTTGAGAATAAAGCGTTTCTCGACAGCGTACTGAACAAGATTAAATTAGGCCGTCTCGGCCAGGTAGAAGACCTGATGGGCGCCATCGTCTTTCTCGCCTCCGATGCCTCCGCCTTAATGACCGGCGCCAGCATGGTCATCGATGGCGGCTGGACTGCGGACTGATACCCTTTTAGGAGAACAACATGTACGAACCCTTCCCAGGCAATTACGTTTGGAACCTACAGGTCAACCTTGCCTTAGTGTGCGGCGGCAACCACGGTGAAATCGATGAGGCCTGCCGCCCCCTGATTGAAGCCGCTGCCAAAGGTGAAGACGCGGGTACCGCGCTGCTGTTTGACAGCTGGATTGCCGTTGCCAAACAGGTCGAAGCCAATGCCCGAGCCGATGAGGAAGCGGGCTACCTGCTCTCGGCCGGCACTAAATACGGCCGCGCCTCTGGCTATTACCTATCGGCGGAACGGATGCAGTCGCGCGACTATGCACCCCGTTGGGAAGCCTATGACAAAGGTCTCGAGCTCTACCGCAAGCACGTGCAACTGAGAGGTTTGCATGTGGATTTTGTCGATATTCCCTACGAAGGCAGCAGCTATCCGGCCATTTTTGTTCACGATGGCAGTGGCATTAAACGCCCGGCGCTGGTCTCCTGTAACGGCCTGGATTCCATGAAAGAGCAGGTGAATATGGCCGGCCATGGTCAATCAAATTTGGAACGGGGCATCTACACCCTGTTTGTCGACCAGCCCGGTACCGGTGAAGCCCTGCGTAAACGTGGCTTACCAGCCATCTACGATACCGAGCGCTGGGCCACGCCCGCCTATGAATACCTGGCCTCACGTGCCGACGTGGATGCAAACAAGATCGGTATGTTCGGCTTGTCTTTAGGTGGCTACTACGCCCCCCGCGCCGCCGCCAATGAGCCGCGTTTTGCCCTGTGTGCCGTGATGGGGGCCAACCACCTTTGGGGCCAACGGCAGGAAGAGCGCATGAAAAACGAGGGTGAAAATCCGGTGCCACACTACTGGGATCATGTGATGTGGGTGTGGGGTAAGCAGAGCCTGGAAGAGTTTATGGCGTACATGCCCAATGTCACCCTCGATGGCCAAATCGAGAAGCTGAAAATGCCGTTCCTGGTGACCCACGGTGCAGGCGACCGACAAATACCGGTCAGTAATGCCGATCGCTCCTATGAGCAGGCCGTTAACAGTGTCAAACGCCATAAACGAATTTTCACCAAAGCCGATTTTGAAATTGAACACTGTGGTGCCGACAACGGCACCGGCATGCGCGACTATATTGCCGACTGGTGTGCGCAAACCTTCAAGGAAATGGATTGATGGAATTTCACTTTCACCACGGCGCCGTCAACGTACCGGATCTGGAGCAAGCACTGCAGTGGTACCACGATGTATTGGGCTTTGAAGTTGAAAAACAGTTTGAAATTCCGCCGGCCAATGCCCGCGTTGCCATGGTACGCAAGGGGCCTTTACGATTTGAAATCTTCGAAACCAAGCACGCCAATCCACTGCCAGAGGAGCGGCGCATGCCAATCACCGACCTAAAGACCCATGGCAATAAGCATGTGGCCTTTCAAGTCGATGATCTCGAGGCCTTCCTCGTGGAAGCCGAAGCCAAAGGTGCCGATGTCGCCTTTGTGGTGCGGGAGGCCTTTGGCAAAGGCTGCTTTATTCGTGACTGTGCCGGCAATTTGATTGAGTTTGTGGAAGAACCTAACCACTGAGAGGCCGGTTAATTTAAAACTAAGCCACCCTCTTCCCGATTGGCATTCAAATTCGAACCACCGGCAATCCCTCACTTAAAGAGCAATGCAGAAATACGGAAAAGTAGTCGACGCGGCTGAGCTGGTGAGCCGCTCGGCCGCTTCCGATAGCACGCTTATCATCATTCAGATTGACAATGCTCCATAGCAATTGCTTAGGGTTGTTGCAGAACATCGGCATCCAGCAATTTCGCTATTTCGTCTGTGCTAAAACCCATTGCTGCCAGCACAGTGGCACCATCTTCACCTGGCTGATGTTTGCCATGCTGGACTTCTGAAGGGGTGCGACTGAAACGCGGGGCCGGTGCGGGCTGAATAAAGCCATCCAGTTCCATATAGGTGTTGCGTGCAATATTGTGCGGATGCTGGGGCGCTTCCGTCATGGAGAGCACGGGCGCGTAGCAGGCATCGGTACCCTCCAGTAGGGCATTCCACTCCTGCTGGGTTTTGCTTTTAAATACCTTGGCCAGCTCAGTTTTCAAGTTTGGCCACTGATTACCGGCCATCCGCTTGGCAAAGAGTTCCGGGTCCAGCTCCGCCTTTTCCATCAGCAGTGCGTAGAATTGTGGCTCGATGGCACCTAAGGCGATGTACTTGCCGTCGGCGGTCTCATAGCAGCTATAGAAATGCGCACCGCCGTCCAGAATATTGACGCCGCGCTCGGCGGCATTCCACATACCCTGCGCATGAAAACCGTGAAACATCCACATCAGTTGCGCGGCACCATCCAACATCGCGGCATCGACCACCTGTCCTTGGCCGGATTTCTGTGCTTCCAGCAAGGCCGCCAATACACCAGACACCAATAACATGCCACCACCGCCCATATCGCCCACCAGATTGAGTGGCGGTGTCGGTGCCTCGCCCTGACGACCACAGGCGTAGAGTGCGCCGGTTAAGGCGATGTAGTTGATATCGTGACCGGCGGCATGAGAGAGTGGCCCCACCTGCCCCCAACCGGTCATGCGGCCATACACCAAGCGCGGGTTATGCTGCCAGCAATCCTCGGGGCCAATGCCCATCTTCTCCGTGATACCCGGCCGATAACCCTCAATCAGTACATCGGCCTTTTCCACCATGCGCAGGAGTGCCAATCGGCCCTGATCAGACTTCAGGTTAAGCACCACCGACTGCTTGCCACGATGGCTGGCATCTCTGGCCTGATGGGGGTCCTGTTCCAGGCTGCGTTCAATGCGGATAACCGAGGCCCCCATATCGGCCAGCATCATGCCGGCCATCGGCGCCGGACCAATTCCAGCGAGTTCGATAACCGTAAAACCGTTTAAAGGCCCCATCGGACGGCGACTCCTTAACGAGGCTGCATACGAATTGCACCATCCATTCGCACACACTCACCATTCATGTAATCGTTATCGACAAGGTGCGCCGCCAGCTTGGCGATCTCTTCCGGGCGACCAAGACGCTGGGGGTAAACCACGGAAAGCTCGAGTGACTTGTAGTAAGACTCCTCAATCGTCTCGAATAGCGGCGTATGAATCAAACCGGGCGCGATGGTATTTACGCGAATACCAAATTCTGCCAATTCACGAGCCATAGGCAGTGTCATACCAACAATGGCACCTTTGGTTGCACTATAAGCCACCTGACCAACCTGCCCTTCATAGGCTGCTACCGAAGCGGTGTTGATAATAACACCGCGGCCGCCGTCAGCAGTGACAGGCTCGTTCTGAGCCATTTTTTCAGCGGCCAAGCGTGCCACGTTAAAAGTACCTATCTGGTTAACCTGCACAACCTTAATGTAATTATCCAGATTGTGAGGGCCTTTCTTACTGAGCGTTTTCTCCGCGCTACCGATGCCGGCATAGTTACAGCAGATATGAACGGCACCAAAGGCTTCCACAGTTTTATCCAATGCACTTTGCACCGACTCCGGGTCGACAACGTTGACATTGAAATAGATAACGCTATCGCCAAGCTCTTTAGCCAGAGCTTCACCGGCCGCTTCGTTCATATCAAAAATAGCAACCTTTGCCCCCTTCTCTACGAACAGTTCAACGGTCGCTTTACCAAGGCCCGAAGCACCGCCGGTAATGACGGCAACTTTGTCTTGAATATCCATGGTCTTCTCCTGTTAACATCGGTAAAAAGCTTGATCGCTTTTATTTTTAGAAAGTGGCTACTCGAGCCTTTTAATAATTTCGCAGCAGTTGTAATAGCCAGCCATCACAAGCACGCTAGGCCGCTAACTATTTTCATCAATAAAAAAAGGGCTGCCCCACAGGTTCATAACGGGACAGCCCATGCCAAAAAAAAGTTACAACGGTTAAACTCTTTCGACAATAATTGCCGGAGCCATTGCCCCAGCAGCACACATGGTCACCAAGCCGAGTCCCTGATCACGGCGCTCAAGCTCATCCAGCAGTGTGCCAATCAGCATACAACCGGTGGCACCAATCGGGTGGCCCAAGGCAATAGAGCCACCATTAACATTAAGTTTGTCGTGGGGCACATCCAGGTCACGCATAAACTTCATCGGCACCACCGCGAAGGCCTCATTCACTTCAAACAGGTCGATATCACCAATAGTCATGCCGGCTTTATTCAGAACTTTTTTTGCCGCATCCACCGGCGCATTGAGAATGTATTCCGGTTGATGGCCCATATTGGCCATGGCCCGAATCTTGGCGCGGGGTTTAAAACCGTTGGCCTTGGCATACTCTGGCGAAGCCAAAATCAAGGCACTGGCGCCATCGACGACACCGGAGGAGTTACCCGCGTGGTGGCGGTGGTCTATCACCATCCCCGGCCAGCGCCCTTCCACCAGCTCGCGATAGGTCTGGCCCGTGCCAAAAAATTCGCTATCCATCAAGCGGCCAAAGACAGGCTCCAGTTGCGAAAGTGTTTCCAGTGTGGTTTGCGGGCGGGGGTATTCTTCGTGATCAAGCGCCAGTGAGCCATCCTCATGGTAGACGGGCACCAGGCTTTTATTAAAACGGCCTTCAGCCAGCGAGACGCCAGCACGACGTTGGGACTCCAGTGCGAACTGATCCAACTCCTGTCGAGTGATACCCTCTTCATTGGCAATAATGTCGGCAGCCAGGCCAACGTTGGTCATTGGGTAGAGGCGACGCAGGCGTTCATTCCAGGCGTCGGTAGGCATAGAGGCGGTGATGGGCACAGTCATCGACATCATCTCCACACCACCGGCGACAATGAGATCCTCCATGCCGGCCATAATACTGGCCGCGCCCATGTTCACCGAGCTGATACTGGAGCCACAGAAACGGTCGACGGTAATACCCCCAGCTTTAACACTGTAACCGGCATCCAGAGCAGCCATACGTGCGATGTCAGAACTCTGCTTTTGCACCTGTGTACAACAGCCAATGATAACGTCGTCGATATCTGCGGTATCTAATGAATTGCGCTCGGCCAACGCCTTTAACACAGTGGATAACAATTGCTGAGGATGGACTTCCCAGAGAGCGCCTTTACCAACTTTGCCAACGCCTCGGGGAGTTCGCGCGGCATCAATAATCCAAACTTCATTCATGATATTGTTCCTCTGTTAGCTAGACGGTCAGTCGATAATTAATAAGTCGACTCGTTGTTTGCTCTATTTAAATTTACTTAAAACAACAGTATGGCTAAGCGTTGAATGACTTCGAGTGTAATTAGTCGGCAAGACTTATTACGGTTTGTCGATATAGGGAACAAACTCCTTGCGGAAGATATCCCTGCTGATAATCAGTTTCATCACTTCCGATGAGCCAGCATAAATTCGTGTGACACGGGCATCGGTGTACATACGTGAAATCGGGTATTCGTCCATATAGCCCGCCCCACCATGCAGCTGTACCGCTTCATCCACCATTCGACCAAGGGTCTCGGTGGTTGCCAGCTTGGCTTTGGCGGCATCCTCTGGGGTGAGTTGATCCAGGTTTAACGCCTTAACACATTGGTCGACATAAACCTGTTGTATATCCAATTCGGCTCTTAGCTCTGCCAGTTTGAATTGTGTATTTTGAAAATCAGCCAGCCGTTGCCCAAACAGCTTTCTTTCACGGCAGAATTGGTCCGCCAGATCAAAGGCTTTCTGGGCCGCAGAGAGCGCCTCTACCGCAGCAATAAGCCTCTCCTCTGCCAGCGCCTCCATCAGGTGCGATAGCCCTTTGCCTTTAGTTCCGAGCAAATTCTCTTTGGGGATTTTCACGTTAGAAAAAAATAGTTCGGCGGTATCCTGAGCTTTTTTGCCCATCTTCTTTAAATTGGCGCCCCGCTCAAAGCCTGCCATGCCCCGTTCGACCAAAAACAGGCTTATTTCCCGCGGTTTATTAACTGGGTCTATTTTGGCAGCAACGACAACGAGATCGGCATTAATACCGTTAGAGATATAGGTTTTACTGCCGTTAAGCAGATAATGGTCTTCCTGCTCCAGGGCGGTTGTACGCATACCGGCCAGGTCGCTACCGGCATCTGGCTCAGTCATTGCGATCGCTAAAATAGATTCGCCCGATACACACTTGGGCAGGTATTTCTGCTTCTGGTCGCTATTGCCAAACCGTTGGATATAGGGCCCCACCAATCGGCTGTGCAGCGTCGTATACCAGTCGGAGGTGAGTGCGTACTGATTCTCTTCGATCATGATCTGCTCGAAGCGAAAATCGGGGTCACCCAAGCCACCATACTCTTCGTCCGCCCAGGTCAGCAGAAAGCCATTGTCGCCGGCTTTCTTGAAAAGATCCCGTGCAACAATCCCCTGCTCCCGCCAGGATTCCATATGAGGAGTAACTTCAACCTGCAGAAAGCGTCGATAGGCCTCACGAAACGCCTCCTGCTCCGCTGTAAAGTCTCGCTTAAACATAATCTATGCTCTTAATTTTCTAGTGATGGAATAGCAGCCAATAGGGTCCGAAGCAAAGGCACGAAAGCTAATCAATAAAAGAGGCTCCAGCCTTCAACTTCTCTAAAACAATTTCCGGCGTTTTAAAGCGGTCACCGAACAGCGTTGCAAGTTGATCACAACGCAGGATAAATTTTTCCAGGCCGTAGGTATTCACAAATTGCAAAAAACCACCGGTCCAATGGGGGGCGCCGATAGCCAGCAGAGAAGCAATATTGCCCTCACCAACAGAGCGCAAAACACCCTCCTGTAAACACTTCAAAGCCTCGATCACCAGGCGAAACAATAGCCGGTCTTTAATATCCTGCTCGGCCATAGAGAGCTGCGGTGTAAAGAAGAGTTCGCCTAATTGTGGCCACAACTGCTTCTCGCCTTGCTCCGGGTAATCGTAAAAACCGCCGCCTAGATGGCGCCCACCGCGGGAGTAGTCAGTAACCATTCGTTCACTCACAGCCTTACTGATGCTGTTGTCGCTTACCCAAGCCGAGAGTCCCAAGGCCTGCTCTGCTGCGGCAAGGTTGCGAGTGAATTCCTGGCCCACTTCATCCTGATAAGCCAGTGGACCATCGGTCATTCCGAACGCTTTAGCCATTTCTTCGATCAGAATTGGCTGGGTACCCTCAGTTAGCAATCGCGCCCCCTCATCCAGGTAACTACTCAAAACTCTGTCGATAAAAAAGCCTGGTGAGTCGTTTACCACTATTGGCGTTTTGCGGATCTGTTTAACAAAGTCATACACCTTGGCGATGGTTTTCTCGGGCGTATTTTGGCCGCATATAATTTCGACAACCGGCGTGTTACCAAGCAATGGTAAAAAGTTAATACCAATAACCTCTTCCGACAGACCGCGGGCCTCAGCTAGCTGCGCGAGGGGTAGCGTCGAGCTGTTTACAACGTTGATAGCAGTGCTGTCTGAGGGAGAAGCCAGTACTGCAGCTGCTTTAGTTTTGAGCGTGATCGCTTCAGCGTTGGTATCAATAACCAGGTCACAGTCGATGAAAGGTTGCCCTTCAGACAAGGGCAGAATGAGCTCGACCAGCTTGGTTTTATCCGCCTCGGTTTTTAACCCTTTGGCAAGGGCAGGATCGATGTTGGCTACACTCGCCAGTCGGGCACTTTCAGCCTCAGCTAGAGAGCTGGCTTGTAATACCACCTCGACACCATTGACGGCCGATATGTAGGCAATGGCTTGCCCAAGTCTACCGGCGCCCACTACACCAACGCGCGCAACTTTGCTCTTGGTAATATCCCGAGGCCGATACTTTCCGGATTTGATCGCATTCATCTGGAAGAACATGGCGGTGATAATATTTTTGGCGTGCGGTGTCATAATCAAATTGGTCAGACCACGCGTTTCGATATGTTGCGCGGTTTCAAAATCGACCGTTACTATTTCTGTCGCAACACTGATAATACGTTGCGGAGCCGGCAGCAGGCCGCGGGTCTCCTGCAGAACTCTGGTTGACGCAGCCATTAGCAGCTGTTGAATTTCAGGGTTTGCAATATCACCACCGGGAATATGATGATCTATACGGTCCCACGGTTGGGCCCAGCTTTGGGGGTTAGCTTGGATATAGGCTTTTGCGGCAGCGATCAGCTCTACCGGCTCGTCAACTAAGGCATCCACCAAACCCAAGTCACAGGCTTTGGCCGCCGCCATTCTCGTGCCTTGCAGGGCCAGAGGCAGGGCTTTTTCCAAGCCCAGCATGTGGATGGTACGCACCATACCGCCACCACCCGGCAACAGACCCAGAGTGACTTCCGGCAAGCCAAGTTGCACCTCGGGGCGGTTGAGAGCAATCCGGTAATTGCAGATCAGACAGATCTCCAGTCCGCCACCCAATGCTGCGCCATTAATGGCGGCGACCACAGGCACCGGTAGTTTTTCAATTCTTCGAAAGTGCGCCTTAACATCATCTTCAATCATGCGGTACTGCTGCTCTTCCATGCCCTCTGGCACATTGGAGAGTTCAATCAGATCTCCACCGGCAAAAAAAGTACTTTTAGCTGAAGCAAAAACGACCCCGGTCAGTCCCGGTTCCTCTTCCAGGCGATCAGCTGTCTCCTTAAGCGCTGCTCGAAACTGAGCATTCATGGAGTTCACCGGACCATCCATATCCATGGTTATGGTGACTATCCCCTGTTCATCCTTGTCGAAGATGAAACCATTATATTTTTCAGCCATGCGCTACACCTGATGTTATAAAATTGCCCGAACAGCGAGTTGTGCCCTACCGTTAATCGCCCTGGTATTGCGCGCGCTCTTTATTTAAAAACGCCAGCACACCGCGACGAAAATCCCCGCTTTTGGTTGCCCGGCAAAATTCCTCTCGTTCCGCTTCAAGCTGGCCCTTCAAGACGCTTTGATCCTTGTGCACCAGGCGCTTGTATGCGCTGTAAGCGAGGGTTGGGCCGTTGGCCACCCGCTCGACAACCTTGTCGCATTCGCTGTCGAAACTCTCCGCCGCAACCACCTTATTGATAAGCCCATACTCGAGCGCCTGCTGCGCACTCCAGCTTTCGCCTAGCAACATTAGCGACGCCGCTCGCCGTTCTCCCAACAAGCGCGGCAGGAAGAAGGTGCCACCACAATCCGGCGGCGCGCCTATCTTGTCGTAGGCCAACAAAAAGTTGGTCCCTTCTGCGGCTACCACCAGATCGCACGCTCCCAGCAAACTGAGCCCGGCACCTGCCACTGCACCATGTACACAAGCGATGACCGGGACCGGGCTGCTGTAGAGAAACTCGATGACGGGAATCAGCGCATCCAGCAACTGATTGATAACCTGATCGGTGGTGTCGAAATCTTTGGCAAAGGCCGTCAGGTCGCCACCTGCCATAAAAGCCCGGCCAACCCCGCGCAGAACAATGCAATGTAGATCGTCGCGATCCGCCAGGGGCATAACCGCCAGGTTGACCGCATTGGCGGTGGCAACATCCAGCGTATTGAGTGCTTCAGGACGATTTAGCCAGACGGTAGCGATACGGGATTGCTCGTCGATAGAAACTTTAGCCAACATCAATAATCTCTCCGTCTGCTTATAGATAGGCAGATGCACTGGTGTTCAGGGCATCGAGGGCAGCGCGATACTCCCGCTTGAGGTTCTGCACAATATCGGCAACCGGCTCCACCGCAGAGATCGCTCCAACACCCTGCCCGGCCGACCAAACATCTTTCCATGCCTTGGCTTCGCTATTGAGCTCTTTCTCAGCATTCATGGTTGGCGTCGGTGTACTGTCCAGATCGAGGCCGGCTGCCTCAATGCTGGGCATCATAAAATTGGCATTAACACCGGAGACTTTCGGTGTGTAGATGATGTCCTTGGCCTCGGAATTAATCATCATTGAGCGGTAGGCATCGCTAGCCATGCTCTCCTGGGCGGCAATGAACCGGGTTCCCATGTAAGCGAGGTCAGCCCCGGCCGCTTGTGCCGCCAGTATCGACGCACCATTGCTGATGCAACCGGAGGCGAGAATAGGTTTGTCGGTAATCGCTCTAAGCTCAGAAATGAACGCAAAGGGGTTGTAACTTCCGGCGTGACCACCGGCACCGGCGCACACTGCGATCAGACCATCAACACCCGCAGCCAGTGCCTTTTGTGCGTGGTTAGTGGTAATAACATCGTGTAACACCAAGCCACCGTAGCTGTGCACCGCATCGACTACCTCTGTGGCGGCTCCCAGAGAGGTGATAACAATAGGCACCTTGTGCTCAACCGTCAGCTCAAGGTCGGCGGCCAGGCGCGGGTTGGTTTTGTGAACAATAAGATTGACGGCAAAGGGGGCGTCGCCCTCCCCCAGTTCCGCCTGAATCTGTTCAAGCCATTCTCGATAGCCAGCGCTGGTGCGCTGATTCAGAGCCGGAAAGCTACCGACAATGCCCGCTTTACAACATTCGATAACCAGTGCTGGCTGCGAGACCAGAAACATAGGTGCAACGATTACAGGGAGAGTTAAATTCTGTTTGATTTCGTCCAACATAAAGAGACCCGTTTTTTGGTGCGGGGGTCAAATCCAGACCACCAGCATTGCTTGTATTTGGTTTCTATCGGTGTTCGTTAACCGTGCCCTTTTGAAGTTTTAGCCGGCGCCCTCCGGCGTCTGTGCAGACTTACTGATGTGATGTGCAGCAATAAAGTAGTGTACCGATGACCATATTGCGGCGGCGGGCAGTACGCACAGCATTGCCCAGCGCAGGGACTCGTTACCAAAAGCAGGGGTAAGCGCATCACTAATTACCCCAATAATGGTGGGGCCCAACCCGAGGCCGATAATATTGATCACCAGGTAGAAAAGTGCAGAGGCCGTAGCCCGCATTCGCGGATCAACATTACCGTGCAGAACCGCAAGTGAAGTGCCGATATAAGTGGCCAATAACATACTGGGAAAGAAGTTGATAACCAGCGCCAGATAGAGGTTACTCGTCAGAAAAATAACCAGGTAAAGCGGTATCAGAATGAGGCCGGAAATTGCGGGAATCCACAGATACCAACTCTTATTGCGCTTACCAAGACGATCGCCCAGATACCCGGCAAAGAAAGTACCGATACCACCAAACAGTCCGATGGCCAGTGCCAACCAGAGGCCAAGGCTTGCCGTACCCATTTCGTGACTTCTGATAAAAAACGGTGCGATCCAGTTGAAGGTTGAGTAGCCAACCATGGCAAACAGAGCCGACCCCAAAAAAAGGTGGCGCAGTGTTGGGTTAACAGCCAACTTCTTAACGACGTCGACAAACGTCACATGCTCCAAATTAACAGTGCCCTGCTCCGACCAGCCTCGAATGGGTTCTGCCACCATAGTGCGCAACCAGATCGCCATGATCACACCGGGAACACCGATCAGAACAAAAGACCAGCGCCAGCCAATGTATTGATTCAAAACGCCCCCCAAAAAGAAACCCAGCATGACACCAATATTGATACCGACACTGTAAATGGACATGGCTGTACCGCGTTTATCTGAGGGGTAGATATCGGAGATCATGGAGTGTGCCGGGGGACTGCCGCCAGCTTCGCCGACACCCACGCCGATACGGGCCATCAATAACTGGAGATAGTTAAAGCAGAAGCCACTGAGCGCCGTCATAAAGCTCCAGATACCCACAGCCAGAGCAATAATGTTGCGGCGATTGGAGCGATCGGACCAACGCGCTATGGGGATTCCCGCCGTTACATAAAACAGCGCGAAGGCAAAACCGGTAAGCAGGCCAAGTTGAGTATCTGACAGGGAAAGATCGTGCTTAATTGACTCTTGCAAGATGCTGATAAGCTGTCGATCAATAAAGTTAAACGCGTAAACCAGTGTCAGCATACACAACACATAGGTGCGATACTTAGGGCGGCTATAGGGGGTGTCAGCAGAGCCATTTTCCAATAGCGGGTGTAGCGCTTTCGGATTGCTCTGATCAGAATTTATCGTGGATTTCGAATTCATAATTAAAATTGCCGCCATGCAGGGAATAGGAATCCTGACATTGAGTATTATGAATACCCAAAGCTCGAATCGTTGTTGTCATTATCCATTACTGGGAAGACAGGTATGGTCGCCTAACCCAAGACCTTAATCGGGCATTACTGACGGACTTTTCTCACAGGGTGCCGTTTATCAACATCTCACGCAGTAATTTCTTTTGAATTTTTCCGGTTTCCATTCGCGGGACCGAATTGCGAAAGATGAATTGCCTGGGGGTTTTTATTCTGCCTATCTTGGCCAGGCAATACTTCTCCAACTCCTGACCAAGCGCGACATCGGTGCTGTTGTCAGGCGCCTGATCTGAGCCGACGATAATGGCGACCACACGCTCGCCCATCTCTTCGTCGGGAATACCGAACACGGCGGCATCAGCCACTGCAGGATTTGTCAAAAGGCAGTTTTCGATCTCCTGCGGGTAGATATTGACCCCACCCGAGATCACCATAAAATCTTTGCGGTCAGCCAGGAATAAAAAGCCATCCTCATCTAAATAACCCATATCACCGAGTGTTGCCCAACCATGTCGATTGTGACACTTCCGGGTTTTTTCCGGGTCATTGAGATATTCAAACTGAGGGCCGTCCGAGAAGTACACCGATCCAATCTCACCCGCCGGCAACTCATTACCATCTTCGTCGCAGATACGGACCTTACCCAGAATTGCGCGACCTACCGAGCCCTCTTTTTCCAACCACTCCTCTGTCGAGATAGTGGTAATTCCAGGGCACTCGGTACCTGAATAAAATTCGTGAACAATCGGGCCCCACCATTCGATCATGGCTCTCTTTATTTTGGGAGGGCATGGTGCTGCGGCATGAAATACCGTTACCAGCGATGAGTGATCGTATTTATTGCGCACACTTTCGGGCAATTGCAACAAGCGATAAAAGTGGGTAGGCACCCATTGCGCGTGGGTGATCTGGTACTTTTCAATAATGGCCAGCGCGGCTTCCGGATCAAATTTATCGGAAACATAAATAGTGCCGCCGAACTTATTGATCGCCATGCACCAGCGCAAAGGCGCTGCATGATAGAGCGGCGCAGGCGAATAGAAGCGGGTATTGAAGTCCATGTTGTAGAGCGCTTTACCCAGCTCAACCAGACCGTTGGTTTGATCAATTGGCCCTGCAATTGGAAAAGGCTTAATCCCCTTCGGCCGGCCAGTGGTTCCCGAGGAGTAAAGCAGATCGCTGCCGTGGCTCTCGTCGGCTATGGGCGAGGCTGGAAAAACCTCGCAGCACGCTTCCCAATCTTTGGAGAACTCTGTAGCACCACCGACCGAAAGCGTAGGCACAGCCTGCAGTTCTGCGAAGCTATTCCTACATTTCTCAATCAGTGGTCTTGAGGTAATAACCAATTTAGCACCGCTATCGCGCAGAATATAGCTTAGATCTTCAGTGCTGAGCTTGGTGGAGATGCAAGCCAGGTAGAGCCCGGAACGCTGCGCAGCCCAGGCGACCTCGAGAATTTGTGGGCGATTCTCCATCATCAGAGCAATAACATCACCGCGCTTAAGCTCCATACTCCTGAAGAGATGAGCTATCTGATTGGATCGATCGTCAAGTTCTTTATAGGTTACAGTTTCCCCGGTCTCTGTCATAACCAGTGCTGGTTTATTGGGGTGTGTTACTGCGTGATTACGTGGATGCATATCGGTCACCGAAAATTGCCCCCGGATCGGGGCGACGACTTAACAGATCAGTCGCCGGTCTAAAATTATTCGTTGTTAATGTTTCTGATTTTCTAAAGCGTACAGGCTATTTTTCTATTTGAGGTCAGCAACATTGATGCTGACCTCAACATTAGTATGGTCGCGACCGTAATGGCAGAAAGTAAGGGTTTAACAGGCCAAGTCAACAGCTGGATCTGCACCCAATTGTGTAGCACCGTTAAATCATCACCTCTGCCATTAACAGGCCTAGTCCGTGCGACAGAATTAGAACTTGTAAGACGCTTTCAGAGCAACGGAACGGGTTCGGTCCGTCGTTCTATAGTAGGCACCGCCATTCAAGGGTACATCGTTACCATAGACTGAGGTCAGTTCGTTACTCAGGTTCTTACCAATCAGTGAAACTGCCCACTTACCATCTTGGGACTCTACGCCAACACTGGCATTGTATTTTGTAAAGGCGTCCTGAATCAGATTTTCATCCAGGTCAGGGGCAAGGTAGTAGTCATCGGAGTAGTTCACGTCCAAGGTAGCCACGAAATCAATACCACTGATAATACCTTTTACAAATTCAAAACCAATTGTGCCTGAAAGTTCCGGAGCATATACCGTGGTCTCACCGGAAAGATCCTGTGTACAGCCACCCGGGCCTGTCCACGCAGCAGTCTGATCATTGGTACAGTTGGCACCTTCGAAGCTATCGTATTCAAAATCGAGATAAGCAAGGCTGCCAGACATAGATAAATAGTCTGTCATCTGCCAGCGACCATCGAGTTCAAGACCTTGCACAGTTGCTTCAGCTGCATTGCCCACCACAAAGGCGGTCTGCCCATCAAACTGGCTGACCTGCAGATCTTTATACTGAGTTCTGAACAGGGCCGCGTTCAAATTGACGGTTCCACTAAACAGAGTGGATTTACCACCTATTTCATAATTGATGGCGTTCTCTTGTTCAAACTGCCAGTCAGAATCGTCGGCGGCAACAATTCGGGCGTCGAAGCCGCCCCCTTTGTAGCCGGTAGAGACAGTGGCATAAGCCATAATATCTGAAGTCAAATCATGCTGAAGATTGATCGACCAACTGACGTCTTCTTCCGATCGGTCACCGGAAAACTGATGTTCGTAGGTGCCGAGAGCCGCATTGAACACACCAATCATCGCGCTGCTGGCCGGAGTGCCATAGTTGCCGAGTTCGGTAATGAAAATACGGTGTGTTGCGTCTTTATCTTCGCTGGTATAGCGAACCCCCGTATTCAAACGGGTACTGGAGCTAAGGTGCCAGGTGCCCTGCCAAAAGGCGGAGATGGTTTCCGAATCAAATTCAAAATCGGTATGTTTGGTGCCTACCAAGGCTGTACCAATATTGAAGTCGGTTTGTTCATCGTACTCAGTATTGGCCTTTTGCCAATAAAGTCCGGTAACGTATTCAAATACATCGTTCAATGGTGACGTTAAGCGAATCTCCTGGCTTACTTGAGAAAATG
Source organism: Halioxenophilus sp. WMMB6 (assembly GCF_033283405.1). Classification (NCBI taxonomy): domain Bacteria; kingdom Pseudomonadati; phylum Pseudomonadota; class Gammaproteobacteria; order Alteromonadales; family Alteromonadaceae; genus Halioxenophilus; species Halioxenophilus sp. WMMB6. The sequence goes on along the minus strand of NZ_JAWMQR010000001.1, from coordinate 90,538 downwards.
ACTCCTGCTGATCGGCCTGAATAAATGGATTCATGGAGAAATCCGCATCAAAGGCCTCTTGCACGTCATAGTCGGTGTAGCCAGTGACTAAGGTCAATTCAAAATCGCCAATACCCTGATTGATGGTCATGGACGCTGTGTGCATCTCTACATCCTGGGATTCGGGCTTATTGATGGCTGGGTTGCCAGTATTGTAGTAGTTTCGGGTTTCGTCGAATTTTTCTCCGGGGATACCTTTGGTCACCTGGAAAGTTCGCGCCGAGGTTTCAAATTCTGACACCTCGTACTTCAGCAGAAGATCGGTGGTATCGGTAGCCGCTATTTTTAAAGAACCGCGCAAGGTTTGATCATCTTTACCAGGATCATCCTCACCCGTTGCCAGGTTTTTCAGGAAGCCATCAACTTCATAGTCCCTGAAAGCCAAGCGACCCGACACCTTCTCGGTAAGTGGACCGGAAATATAACCACTTACCTCTTGCTCGCTATCTGTGCCATATAACAGATTGATCTTACTTTCAAAGGTATCGGTTGGCTCGCGCGAGACAACATTCACTGCACCGGCAATCGCATTTTTACCGAACAGAATAGATTGGGGACCACGCAGGATTTCGATACGTTCCAGATCCATAAACGGAGCTCGGGACTGGTAGGAGCGTCCGTAATAAACGCCATCGAAGAAAGTAGCCACAGACTGCTCGAAACCGGAGTTCGCAGTACTGCCAATACCTCGTACATAGATAAAGTTGGCCAGAGCGGATTCAGCAACCTGGAAACTGGGAACATAGGCGGATAGGTCGCCCATGTCAGTCACCCCGGAAGCTTCCATCTTGCTACCCATCATGGCATTCATTGAGATAGGAACATCCTGAAGGCTTTGCTCCCGCTTTTGTGCGGTGACGACCACCTCTTCCAAAGTCGCTCGACGATTAGATTCTTGAGCCAGGGCAGTATTAATAACAAGACATGCAGCCAAAGGCGCAAGTACAAAAGCTGGATTATTTCGTGTCTTTTTCATGGGATATAACCTTATGCTTATTATGATTATCTATAGAGCGTTTGAGAATTTAGGAGTAGATCTCGCGGCACTGAAAAAAGCTTATACCATGTTACTTGACCCAATCAAGTATAAACTTGATCCAATCAAGTAAATACTTGACCGAATCAAGTAGGCTGTGCTGTAATTCCTTCCGTAGAAATGGATTTACCCGGCTTAACAGGCTTCAGTTTGGCAATCTAAAGACGCTAAACCACATTGACTGATACTTAGGCCACTGGGCCCCAATTGGCCTTTATCGGCCATAAAACGCCATAAAAAAACTAAAAATTGTGAATAAATAAGATGTCAAAACCGGTTAAGAAGAAGTTAACGCAATCTGAACGTGTAGCGTTGTCAGACGAAAAAATGTTCGAGGCGGCAATTGCTCTCATCATTGAACAGGGCGTCAACAATACAACGCTAAAGGAGGTTGGCGAGCGGGCCGGCTTCAGTCGCGGCATGGCCCACTACCGTTTTGGCTCAAAAGAGAACCTGTTAGTTGAGTTGATAAGCACCAGTAATCACCACTGGCGCAACAACTTAACGCAATACGTCACCCAAAAAGATGGCCTGAATGCGGTTATGGGGGCACTGGAAGCCTTCGAGATGCAACTGTTGAATCTGGCTGACGAAACAAGAGCACTCTATATCCTCTGGTTTGAGTCGGTTGGTCATGACTCTTCCGTGCGCGACAGATTATCTCAGATTCATGCCCATTATCGCGATGATATAAGCCAGTGGATCGCCGAAGGTATCGAAGAGCAAACTATAAGAGCGGATGTAAACCCGGTTTTTATGGCACAACAGATATGTTCATTCTTTTTTGGATTCATCTATCAATGGGTTGTCAATGAAGAGTCTGTGGATATCCGCAACTCAATCTCCGACTACAGAAAGAATCTGGTAAGACTACTAGCTCCAGCTTAACTGCTGGGCCAACCAACATTTATATTTGCTGTTTTCTTGCCCAGCGCATGGGCGAGCTGGTCGACTCTTGCCTTTAAAAAAATAAATTTACAGATAGTTAAAGGTCTACGCTATGCAGGCACCAAAACCTAATAACGATGATATCGATAACTTCACGCCCCTGTTTGAACTTATTCGCAAGCATATTCCCGACTTTGAGAAAAATGTGAAAGTAGAGCGAATTGGTGGAGGACAATCCAACCCCACCTATTTTCTCGATACCGACAAACACTCTCTGGTATTGCGTAAACGGCCAGCTGGGCTTACCTCCGGTGCCGCACATGACGTGTTGCGGGAATTCACCATCATGCAAGCCCTGCACGAATCCGGCATACCGGTGCCTAAAGTATTCTTCTACTCCGATGACCTTAATGTGGTGGGCACCGATTTCTACATCATGGAGCGAGTCAATTCATCTCAATACTTTAATGCCACGCTACCCGAGATGAACAATGCAACTGAGAGAATGTCTCTCTATTCCAACCTGGCGATGAATCTCGCTAAGCTGCACCAGTTCGATTGGCAAAATTCAGCGCTCAAAAAGTATTACCGTGAAGGTGATTTTCTAGAGCGTCAGATCGGCCGCTGGTATCGAGCCTTTGACGCGACAGACGAGAGCGTCGATGCCGAACTTATCCGAAACTTCCTGCAGCAGAATAAACCCGAAACTTACAATAACGCCCTAATTCATGGCGACTACAAGTTTTCAAATCTTTTAATTGAAAATGATCAACCGGCAGTAGCGGCGATCATAGACTGGGAATTAGCGACTATCGGCGACCCGCTTACCGATCTCGCCCATACCTGGGCCTCTTTCTGGGGAACAAAGCCAAATGAATACGGTGGCTTATTAGGTATCGATTGCCAGGCACATCAGATTCCCAACGGCGAGCAGTTTCTCAGTAGCTATTTCGACTACAACCCCATAGCTCAGTCACTGCCTACCTTCTACAAGGTTTTGGCTCTTTTTCGCTACGCCGGTATTTTCCAGGGTATTAAAAAGCGGGACGAGGAAGGTACTGCGGCCTCTGCCACCGCCAAAGAGGTGGGCAAATTGGGCCGGGTCTATTTAGATCGAGCGCTGGATGTAATGCGCGCTGACGACTAAGCCCACAACAAACAGATTAGAATTGAAGGTGACCTATGGATTTTACATATTCTGAAAAAAGCCTGGCGATGGCAGAAAAGCTCAATGCTTTTATGGCGGAACATATCATCCCTGCCAACCGGGAATATCTTCGCGTACATGACCGAGGCGAATTCCCTCTGGAACTTATTCAGGGTTTAAAAGCAAAAGCCAAAGCAGCGGGTCTCTGGAATCTGTTCCTGCCGTCACTGCCCGAAGATCAACCGGGAACCCGGCTATCCAATAGCGACTACGCCCCCCTGGCGGAAATTATGGGTCGCTTTTATTGGTGTTCAGAGGTGTTCAATTGCAACCCGCCCGACACCGGTAATATGGAGCTGCTACACCTGTTTGGTACTGAAGAACAGAAGCAACAGTGGTTTTATCCCCTGCTGAACGGTGATATTCGTTCGGTGTTTTCAATGACCGAGCCCGACGTGGCCTCCAGCGATGCAACCAATATCTGCACCACGATAACTCGCGAAGGTGACGAGTATGTCATCAGCGGGCGCAAGTGGTACTCCAGTGCGGCTTCACACCCGCTGGCAAAATTCACCATCGTGATGGGGGTAACCGACAGCAGCGAAGAGACTCCCGTCCATCGCCGTCAATCGATGGTTATCGTGCCCTTGAATACTCCAGGGGTTCGCATTGTTCGCGACTATACGATTCTTAATCACCGCATGACGGATGGTATTTGTGAAGTGGTCTTTGATCAGGTGCGTGTCCCAGCCAGTAATCTGCTGGGTGAAGAGGGAGCCGGATTTGCACTGGCTCAAGCTCGCCTGGGACCGGGGCGCGTGCACCACTGCATGCGGGCAATTGGCATGGCTGAGCTGGCGCTGGAGCTGATGTGCGACCGCGTGGTACAGCGTACCGCCTTTGGTAAAAAGCTTGCAGATTTCGCCAATAATCAGGATCTAATCGCCCGTTCGCGCATGGAAATTGATCAAGCCAGGTTGCTGACCCTGCAGTGTGCCAGCAAGATCGACAACGAAGGCAACCGGGCGGCAACGGTGGATGTTTCAGCCATTAAATATGTCACGGCCATAATGCTGCAAAATGTAGCCGACCGGGCCATGCAGGTCTACGGCGGCGCCGGCTTAACACCCGATACCCCGCTCGCCTTCCTGTTTACCTGGGGCCGAGCAATGCGCTTTCTGGATGGACCGGACGAAGTGCACCTGCGCAATGTCGCCCGGCAGGAACTGAAATACGCCAAGGCAAACCCCGGTTTTACCGAAAAATATATGACGCCTTATCTGGAGGAATAACCTTAAGGACTTTCCCAAAACCTGCGCAAAGGGAACACATTGACGGTGCCTTTTTAGCAAAATCGTTAGGCACCGTCAGCTTCTCTGCGAAGTATAGACTAGATAAAAATGCTCCAGGAATAGGAAAAAGCAGCTAGAGCAAAAAGCAGCTACGGGCAAGAGGGCCTAGTAACCCAACCCCAAGCTCTCATCAATTCTAGAAAGAGAGACCCGATATATCTCAGATTAACGCAAGCATCCTGAGTCTCCAAACCCCATCTTAGAATAGCTTTAGCGCAACAACAGGTACTTTAATAAATAGTTGAAAGCCGCCGGGGGCCAATTAAAAAAGTCCAGACCTTTCGGAGAGGCCTTTTTCTTTGGAGTGTACTGAGTGATTAGATCTGTGATTTTCCACCCTATTGGATGAATCTACTTTAGCAACTAGGGAGCCGTATAACCGCCATCCACCACATATTCTGAACCAGTCACGAATTTAGCAGCATCACTGGCCAGAAACGCTATCACCGGCGCAACATCGTCTGCCATACCAATACGCCCCATTGGAATTTTATCGACCCACGGCGCAAGCTGCTCCTCCAAGCTCAAGACATTACCTTCACTATCCCGCAGTGGCTCCCAATCTGCAGAGAGGTTGGTTGCTATCGGGCCGGGTAATACACAGTTCACACGAATTCCCGTCCCCGCCAGCTCAAACGCTACCGCCTTAGATAAACCAAGAACCGCAGCCTTGGTTGCGGTGTAGGCTGCAAACTCTGCCCCGGCATTGGTTGCGTAAATCGAAGAGATGTTGACAATAGAGGCCGAGCCCTTACCTTCGGCAAGGGCTTTACGCATTAAAGGAATCGCTCCCTGCATCCCCATATAGACGCCCTCAACATTGATGCGCTGCTGCAGCCGAAAGGTATCGATATCGCACTTTTCAAACGGCTCAGCTTTCATAATACCTGCGTTGTTGACCAGAATGTCCAAACAGCCAAACTTATCGGCGACTGATTGGTAAACACGATCCCAATCTCCCTGTGCGGTGACATCCAATGCTAAAGCAATTGCCCCAGGAAGGAGATTCTCACTAACTTCGACCAATGCTTCGACATTCCGGTCAGTGATAATAACTGTCGCCCCCAATCCCGTAAGAGTACGGCTGGTCTCCAGACCAATACCTGATGCTGCCCCTGTAACCAGGGCTACTTTTCCAGAAAGATCGAACATATTCACTCCCATTATTGTTAAATGTTTGATTTGTCGAATCGCTGGGTGTTAGGTAAATGCGGGACAAAGTCCATTGCGCTACTGCAATAGACTTCGATCTCAGGACTGAGAGTGTCTGTATGATTCAGAGTGCCCGCCTTGATAAAGACCATCTCGGGTAACGCCGTAATTTTTGAGAGAATCGGCGAACCGCATTGACTGCAAAAATGTCGCTCTACTGGCTGACCACTATCGCCGACATCCTGATATATTCTCGTTACACCAATCTGCTGGTACTGATCGGCGACTACTCCGATAATAACGGAATAAGCGGAACCACTCTGTCGTTGACAATTTTTGCAATGACAAACAGCGGTAAATTGCGGATCTCCAACTACCTTGTAACTAATTTCCCCGCACAAGCAATGGCCTCTTATATCATTTATCTGACTCATCTTTGAACCCCGCTTATTTATACCTGATTCCAGCACACTGTTCGTCGATAATTTGCTACCTAATTACCGCTTTAAAAGCGTAGGAACTGGAGAGTTAATATCGGAAGAATCGAACGGCTGAGAGTGCGCACTAGAGCCATTGCGTATGACCAGGTAATTGGCAACTCAATAAAATCAATATTACAGCAATGACTGTTTCATACTCCGATACAGATGAAGTATACCAATGCAAGTGGGATCCACTTGACAATTACTGCTGCGTTTCCATTCAAAGCCTGCTCATGCCCACAAAAGAACAGCACAACCTACCGCCATAGAATACAATCTCGCCGCATTAACAGAGGCCCTTCTCGGGAAAGGTCAAGAGATGGTCTCACTCTTTGGCCCATGCATGGCCATAACTGACTAGGTTCGATTGCAAACACACAACAGTGACAGTAGATAGCGAACCACACAGAGGACAATATATTCTGTAATCACACTGCGTTAATCATCTATATCTCTATTGAATTACTAGCATCGCAGTAGAAATCAGCCCATCAGTCATAATGAAATATGACTTTACCCCCACCGAGAGATCCGCGGCGACCTTTTCAAGTACTCGTTAGCCACAGTACTCGTTAGCCACAGTACTCAATAGCCACACTTAAAAATCATAAAAGCCGCTGAAAATGAGCGGAGAAAGCTCCGGCCTCGACCCCGCACATTTAGCGGAAAGATAAAGCACGAATTAGCACAAAACGGCTACATGAATTGTATAAACCCAAAAAATAGGGTCGCTATAATCGGTATCAATAAAAATAACGTCAGGAGCTCGAGATGCCCTCATCTAAAATCACCATTCCCCGCTATACAAAGACAATCCTTGCGGCTGTAATCGGGGTACAGACAATCCCTTCGGTATCAGCCAATGACTCTAGCCGTTTCACCATTGAGGAAGTCGTTGTCACGGCACAGCGCCGGGAAGAATCCATACAGGATGTGCCCCTCGCCATCTCCGCACTCAGCAGCGAAACATTGAAGAATGCCGGAATAACCAACAGCACCCAGCTCTCAACCGTTGTCCCAAATCTTTCAGTCAACAGCTCATTTGGCAACACGCAACCGAACTTTTCCCTACGGGGGGTTAGCGTTGCTAACGAATATAACGCCAATCAGGTATCCCCCATCGGGGTATACATTGATGAAGCCTATATGGCTTCAAGATCGCTACACGGTATGCAGCTCTACGACCTGGACCGAGTAGAAGTGTTACGTGGTCCGCAAGGTACCCTTTATGGTCGCAACACCACCGGCGGTGCAATTAACTTTATAACCAAATATCCCACGCTATCAAACGATAGCGAGGCTTATATCGACGTCGGTTATGGTAACTTCGACCACAAAAGAGCACAGGGTGCCTTTGAAAAAACCCTCATCGCTGACACGCTTGGCATTCGTGCGGCAGTCAATTACGACAAAACTGACGGCTATATCGAAAATAAGCATCCTGGCGGTAAAGATGGCAACTCCAATGACAGTGTCAGCGGCCGTCTATCCGTTCGTTACCAGCCAACCGATGACCTGGACATAAAATTCAAAATCTATGGTGGCGAGGATAAACCTACTCAAGCTGCGGTTCATGGCATAGGCACAGCCAACGGAATAAATCCTTTAATCGGTTACAGCCGGGAAGGCCTGGATTTTTATACGGTCGAACAGGATAAAATAGGAATTAGTGAAACCAATTCCAATGGTCTCCTGCTGAGGGTCGACTACCAACTGTCGAATTCATGGTCAATCACCTCATTGACATCGTCTGACAGTGGCGAACAGGTGATCGACCAGGATTCCGATGGCTCTCCATTCGACCTCCTGTTTATCAACTGGCATTCAGAGTTTTCCCAATTTAATCAAGAGCTCCACCTCGACTACACCGGCGAAAATCTTTCCGGTATCGTCGGAGTCTATTACGGCTGGGATACCACAGAAACCCGCAACGAATTTTACTTCTTCCACTTCCTGGAGGATCTGGGTGTTCCGGCTGATCCGATCGGCCTGACAACAGGTGGCTTCAGAATAGTCCAGGAGTATGAACAGCGTCGTGATTCCAAAGCTATCTTTGCCCAAGGCGATTACAACCTCTCTGACCATTTCAAGCTGACGGCAGGGATTCGTTACACCCAGGACGACGCCGAATACTCCGATGGCCGCAGTTATACCACTGACTATGATGGCAACCCAGCGATCACGCTGATCCCCGTGCCTGGCCCATACACAACCGAAGTCCTACCTACCCAGGAAGAGGACGACTCGGCAATTACCGGGCGCTTGGCACTCAGCTATACCTTTGACACCGGCCGTATGGTCTACGCCAGCTTTAGCCATGGTTATCGATCCGGAACTTTTAATGGCGGCGGATATATTGATGCGTCCCAAATTCAATATGTTGAGCCGGAGAAAGTCGATGCTTACGAAATTGGAGCCAAAGGTTATTTCCTGAATGATGACCTCTCCCTGGCGGGCGCAATCTTCCAGTACGACTACAGCGACCAGCAGGTGCAGGAGGTTGTTGGCCCGGTTGCCTTCCTGCGTAATGCGGGTGAATCAACCATTCGGGGCCTTGATCTGGAGTTCACCGCAGTCGTCACCGAAAATCTGAAAATCAATGGCTCTATGGGGCTTCTCGATGCCAAGTATGAGAAACTGGAACTCAGTGGTAATGATCTATCCGGTAACGACTTGCCCTTCTCTTCAGATATGACTGCACAACTCGGTCTCGATTGGCGCATCGCTTCATTAGCCGACGGAGACCTCATTCTTACCCCAAACATCAACTATGCATCTGAGCAATGGTTTTCACCCTATAACGATAAAAATGGTAATAGCAACCTTCGTCAAGGTGGATACAGCAAAATCAATACAACCGTCAGTTGGCAAAATGACCGTGTCACAATTAGCGCCTGGTGTAACAACGTAACGGATAAAGAATATTACGGCTATGGGTTGGATCTCCGTGACACATTCGGTTACGACTTCATGATCCCGGGTTCACCCAGAACTTTCGGCCTCTCAGTTCGTTATGACTATTTTTAAAATGGAGGGCAGCCAGATGAATGAAACAAATTTTAAACCAGACCTAAAAGATGCACTCCTTTATCACAGCTCGGTACCTCATGACACATTCGCGCGATTACGAGCTGAGTGTCCGGTCTATTGGAATGAAGAAGCGGATGGAGCTGGATTTTGGGCAATCACTAAATACGAAGATATTTCGGCAATATCTAAAAACCCCCAACTCTTCTCCTCGGCTCATAAGCACGGAGGCCATCGTATTTTTAACGAAAATGAGGTCTCTGTGGCCAATTCCGGCGAATCGGGCATTGGCACCCCGTTAATTTCGATGGATCCACCCAACCATACAAAATATAGAGTCATGGCCATGAAGGGACTGGCACCCGCTCGTATCGATGGTATTGAGGAGAGGATTGTCCAGCGTGCCGAATCCCTTCTCGATCAGATTGATACCCCTTTGAGTGTTGAGATGGTCTCCCAGTTTTGTGCCCCTCTGCCACTGCTCACCCTGTGCGAACTAATGGATGTCCCCAGCACTATGTGGACCAAGCTCTATGACTGGACTAATTGTCTGGTGGGTGAAGACGACCCGGATTTCAGACCCACCCCTGAGGAATTTGCAGCGACCATGGGCGAATTTCTCAACTTCTGCCAAAACACTTTTGAAAAATATCGCTTAGCTCCCGATGACAGCCTGGCATCCGTTTTTGCCAACGCTGAATTTGACGGCAACCCGATTAGCTATTCCGATTTTCTCGGGAATATGGTTTTGTTGCTGGTCGGCGGCAACGAAACGACCCGGAATTCTCTTAGCAACTCGCTTATCGCGTTCGCTCAAAACCCTGAACAGTGGCAAAAACTCAGGAGCAATCCGGATTTGATGCCTGTGGCAGTTCGGGAAATGATGCGCTATTCAACGCCAGTAATGCATATGCGCCGGACAGCAACGGAAGATACTGAAATACGCGGACAGAGAATACGTAAAGGTGACAAGGTAGTGATGTGGTATGCATCCGGAAATCGTGACGAGGATATTTTTGATTCGCCGCATACCTTTAATATCGAACGCAAAGGCCCCAATCATCTGGCGTTTGGGACAGGGACACATATGTGCCTGGGTTCGCGTCTGGGTGAGCTTCAGATTCGTGTAGCAATGAAGCTGCTTACCAGCCGCTATTCAGATATCGAGCTACTGGAAGCACCAGAAAGAATTCGCTCCAATTTTATTAATGGGATTAAAACGTTAAAACTCCGGCTGATTGCTTAAATCCCTGTTTAAAAGGACTTACCTTAAGATCGATAGATTTTCACTGAAATAATAATTCCACATAGGCCATCATCCAAAATGAGACCACAAGAGTACTACCCTTCATTGCAACTCCCGGAGATGAAGCTACATGCCGGATACGATGCCCTATCACTACAGGGGTGTTATAACAATGTCAATCCGTCCAATGGTGAAGTTTTCCTCGAGATACCCGAGGCCAATGAAAGTGCGGTGGATGCAATTATCGATTCCGCTTATAGCACAGCATTTGACCCGGCATGGCGTTATATGGCGCCGCTGCAAAGAGAGCAGTTACTGACAAGGTGGGCAGACCTGATTGAAGATGACCTTGCCAATCTTGCTGCACTGGAATCGCTGGATACAGGCAAACCAGTAACACTTGCTGAAACCGTTGATGTTCAAACCACCCTATCCTGGTTGCGCACCTACGCCGGCTGGCCTACCAAGCTCACAGGGCAAAGCACCCACATGGCTGGACAATCCATTGACCAGTTCCACAGCTTTACTCAAAGGGAACCGGTTGGCGTAGTGGCGGCTATCACGCCCTGGAATTTCCCCATGGTACTGGCTATGTGGAAGCTGGCTCCGGCACTCGCATCCGGCTGCACAGTGGTACTGAAACCGGCTCCAGAAACCCCTCTCTCAGCTCTGCGCCTATGGGAACTGGCTAAACAGGCTGGTTTTCCTGCGGGAGCGTTTTCGGTAGTAACGGGTGGCCCTGAGGTCGGTGCTGCACTCACGTCACACCCGAAAATAAGCAAAATAGCCTTTACCGGTTCTAGTCGAACAGGACAAAAAATACTCGCATCATCCATTCCGGATTTTAAACGGGTGACACTGGAGCTCGGGGGTAAATCTCCGTCCATTATTACAGCATCGGCAAATCTGGATAAGGCGATACCAGAAGCAGCCATGGCCTGCTTTTTCAATTCGGGACAGGTTTGCTACGCAGGGACACGCCTCTACGTACACAGCAGTCGTTACAGCCAGGTCCTGGAAGGACTCGCCACCCTTGCCGACACATTAAAACTGGGCCCCGGCTGGGATCGAAATAGTCAGCTCGGCCCGCTTATCAGTGAAGTGCACCTACAAAAGGTAACGGGCATGGTCTTAGGTGCTGAACAGGAAGGTGCGACTCTTGTAAACCAACCTCAGGCGGTAACTGGCGGCGGCTTCTTTTATGCCCCTCGCATTTACACAGACGTTCATCCCACGTCACAGATTGCCCGAGAGGAAATTTTCGGCCCGGTTCTGGTGGTAACCCCATTTGACGAAATAGATGAGGCAATTGAACTGGCCAACGAAAGCCCTTACGGATTGGCTGCCCATGTGTGGAGTGAACGCCTGTCAGAAGCGCATGAATATATAAACCGGCTACAGGTCGGATCAGTATTTGTGAACTGCATGCTCATGGCAGACCCTACGCTTCCTTTTGGCGGGATGAAGGCCTCTGGTATAGGTCGTGAGAATGGTGAGGCCGTATTTGACGCCTACCTCGAAACCAAATCAGCCGTAATTTCACTAAGCTAAATAGATTGAGTGGGCATTGAATGAAAATTAAAGCAGCCGTGGCCAAAGCGCCCCACAGCAATTTCTCTCTTGAAACTCTGGATATTGAAAAACCACGTGCGAATGAAGTGCTGGTGAAAATCAAGGGCGTAGGAATCTGCCATACCGACCTGATTGCACGCGACCAGTTTATACCCATTCCCCTGCCCGCGGTCCTCGGTCATGAAGGCGCTGGTGAGGTGGTCGCGGTGGGCGATGAAGTGACCAAAGTACACCCTGGTGACGCGGTCATACTCTCCTTTCTCTCCTGCGGTCACTGCCCCCGCTGCGAAGAGGGCCTAAGTACCTACTGCCAGGACTTCCCGACACTCAACTACGGTGGCTGCCGCGCGGATGGTTCCACGCCATTGAGTAAGGAGGGGGCCCCCGTCTCTGGTTCCTTTTTTGGCCAATCATCATTTGCCACTTACGCCATTGCCAGTGAGCGCAACGTGGTAAAAGTCACGGATCAGGTTACAAAAGGCGTACCGCTGGAAATTCTAGGGCCATTGGGCTGTGGTATACAGACCGGCGCAGGGAGTGTCATCAATTCCCTGCGCTGTAAGAAGGGATCATCCCTGATTATATTTGGCGCTGGGGCTGTTGGCCTAAGCGCTGTGATGGCAGCTAAAATTCGGCAGTGTAAAACTATCATTGCTGTCGACCCGGTCACAGCCCGCCGTGACCTTGCACTGGAACTCGGTGCGACACACGTGTTTGATTCAGCTGATGATAATTTAGCCGATAAAATTCTGGCGCTATGTCCCAGGGGGGCAGATTACGCATTGGATACCAGCGGCAATCCAACGGTTATTAACAACGCCATTACCTCGCTCGGCTCTTATGGCGTGCTTGGTCTGGTAGGCGTACCACCCAATATTGAAAGCCTATCCAGTTTTAACATCGCGCATCTCATTACCTATGGTATTCAAATCAAAGGCATCATCATCGGAGATAGTCAGCCTGACACCTTTATTCCCCGACTAATCGATCTTTATATCTCCGGCGACTTTCCATTTGACCGCCTGATAAAAACGTTCGCTTTTGAAGCGTTTAACGCTGCCATTGACTCCCATAAGAAGGGAGAGTGTGTAAAAGCTGTCATACTGACAAATTAATCCCTTATGCTCTGCAGCTTAGTAGCTGCCTTTCGGAGCTGATCTTTTGATCGGCTCTTTTTTTATGTAAAAATCCAAAACATGGGCTAGCCCAAAAAACTCATCGACAATCGGTCTTTCATTGTCAGAAGCTCAGGCTGAACTTGGAAATCAGCCCCACTCTGCGTGCATTATTTAATGAGCAATCAGATTCAGTATTTTGAAATACTTTATACCGTTTAAGTTTTCGGTATATAAAAGTTAAACGTAAGAATAGTTTTGTGGAATCTTATCATTGTTGATGTAAAAACCATCGACTATACTTGTCGGCCTGAATAATAATAAACGCACCGCCATGACCAGAAGAATAGTCAGTAACACAGAGATAATCGCGGATGCCATTGGCCGAGGTCCCGATATTAGTATCAAAAGTGCAACGGGAAACTGGGAGTTGAGCCGGTGGCGGCAGTTTGTTGGAGACTATACACTGCCAGCACTCACGGCACCTGTGTATACCGTGCACCTTGCAGGCAAGCCATCGGTCAAAACCTGGATAGAAAAGCGCTGGAGCGACGAATATTCGATTCCTGGTTGCTCAACCATCGTGCCCGCTGGCCATAAAACCGGCTGGTTGGTTAATGGTGAACTTGACGTTGTCACCCTGTCGTTATCGGAAGATCAACTAAAAGGGGTTCCGGCAGAAGAACAATTCAAGCGAATGAGATTCGCCTTCTCTGATCGCCTGAGCGCAGCGCTAACCAACCAGGTGGTTTCGGAACTCTACGAAACGCGAGATGAAGAGGACGATGAGTATATCCGGTCTTTAATCAATGCCCTGGTCGCACACATCATGCGCGGATCAAAAATTCCGAGTATTCCTATCAATACCTTCTCCGCTAATCGCATACATCAGGTTATCGATACAATCTCTTCCCATCCAGACAGAATGTTCTCAGTAAAGGACCTTGCCGACCAGGTAGGCGTAACTATGGCCCACTTTAGTCGAATCTTTAAGCAGGGAACTGGGCTGGCACCGCATCAGTTTATTCTAAAAGCCAAAGTGACTCGCGCCCAATACCTTCTAAGCCAAACAACACTGCCAATCAACACTATTGCTGATCAATTGGGGTTTTCCAGTCAAAGTCAATTTTCGCGAGCATTCCGTTCGTTTACCGGTTTTTCTCCAAGAGATTATCGAGTTCGAACCAGTGCCAGCATCAATTAACGGATGTAATAGCCATTCGTAGATATAGTCTTACATTTCATAACCACAAAGACTAAATAAGCTTATGCAGTCAAAACTACTACCGAGCAGACTAAAAGCTAATCTTCCGCTCTAATGAATGAGATCCAAGGGTGCCCTTCCTTTGGCTGCCCTCCTCCTGTAAAACCATCACATCAAGCTAATACACATCTTAATACATCATTAGGGCCAGGTGCCCGGTCACCGCACCTCTACCTCTGAAGGGAATTGCTAATGGCCTCGAAGGCGCAGTCAAACGAGAACCAGAGATTCCCACCACAAGGCGGCTGAAGATGACACCGTCAAAACCTATAAATCAGCCCAACTATACGGCATTGCGTTTGGCAATACTGCCAAAGATATGGGCACTCTCTTTTGGTGTGCGTTTAAAGGTGGTTCGATCCACACTGTGCAATCCAAACTTGGGCGCATAGCCAAACACCCACTCAAAATTATCGATCAAACTCCAGTGGGTATAGCCGAGTACGGGCACCCCCATGGCCAACTTTTCATGCAGAGCTTTTAACGCCTCGGGGATCAACCAGCAGCGGATATCGTCCTCGTCCGTTGCTACACCGTGTTCAGTCACCAGTACTGGCCGATTGGTTTGTTGATACGCGTACTCCACCGCATTCGCCAGGGACGCGGGATATACCTCCTTGCCCATTAGCCCCATTACCGCGTCTTTGGGCGGCGGCAGATCACCTTCGGGGCCAAATAGTGAACGTTCGTAGTTCTGCACTCCGATAAAGTCATCCTGCCGGGCCGATTCCAGCCAATCAACGTAGAGCGCTTTGCGTTTTTTATCCCGCAAGGCTTCGCCGCCGGCAATGGCCTGATCATCGTTAATCGCCAGGCTCACCCCAACAGGCAAATCGGGACGTACGGATTTAATTGCAGCAAACGCCAACCGATGCCCCTTAAGCATATGTTTTTTCACCGTGGGGTAATCGTCCATGTTCAAGGCGTTGGCACTGGAGAATTTTTCCACGCCCAATTCATCGGCGGCCGCCTGTAACATGGCTGCCTGCTTTTTCAGGATAAAGTCAGGCAAGCCACCTTTGTAGGTCAACAAGGCCATCAGGTTGGGCTCGTTGAGGGTAATCGCATAGCCAATATGTTCGGCCAGGTGTTGGGCGGCCGTGTGACAGTAGTTGGCAAATCGCTCCGGCGCTTTCGGATTGGTCCAGCCCCCGTCTGCAGCGAACCAACGAGGGGTGACAAAATGGTTAAAGGTAACCATCGGCACTATACCCATGGTTTTACAGCGCTCAATACGCTGCCTATAGTAGGCCAGCATAGCGATTGAAAACTCGCCGGGTTCTGGCTCGATACGCGCCCACTCAATAGAGAATCGATAGCTGTTAAGTCCCATCTCTTTTGCTAATTTCAGGTCGGTTTCCCACATCAACAAACTGTTACAGGCATCACCGGAAGGCTCGGCAAATACGGTTGGCTGAAGATGCTCAAGAAACCAGATATCACTGTTTGTATTATTGCCTTCGGTCTGATGCCCTGAGGTGGCCGCCGCCCATAGAAAATTGGCAGGAAATTCCTTAGTGGCCTCAGCGCTCATACCTATAGAGCGCATGGCGCCGAGCCCTGCCACGGCAGCACTGCCCACCAATAAACTACGTCGTTTCAGCTTCATCTTTTGCTCCGATTATTAACTATTATTTTCAGGTTGTGGCTCGCACTATTGTGAAATATCCGGCCAGGCGGACATAACGACGAGATAACAGATCAGCGCCCTTTGTCAGCGCCATATCTGAAAAGAAAAACACTCACACAAAAAAGGCCCGCCAAAGCGGGCCATATGAAAGCACAACATTAAAAACTGTAGCTGACTTCAGCACCGACCGTGCGTTCAGCGTTCCGAACACGCCAGTTAACGTAGCTGCCGGCATCGGCAAAGGGCAGAGAGAGAATGGCGGAGTTATAGTCCTTGTCAAACAGGTTGCGGACAAACAGACCTACCCGCCAGGTATCCTCAGCGCTGTTAAGACCCGCCGACAGGTTAACAATGGTGTAACCCTCCTGAATGGTATTTTTATCGCCAACACTGTTTTGCGTTGCACTGCGGTAAGAGGCGTTTGCGGCAATATCAAACAACAGTTTGTCGGTTAACTGGTTGTCATAGACAAAGCCTAATACCGCAGAGTTTTTAGGCGCACCGGGCAGAGGTTGACCATCCGCCTGATAGAGATGAGTCGTACTATTGGATCCAGGCTCGGCACATAAAGTCAACTCATTACCCGCCGCCACGATGGATTTCGGGCAATCGGTTATGTAGTCCGTAAACTCAGCGTCTGAATAGGTATAGGAGGCATTCACCGTCAGGTTGGGTGTCATCAGATAGGTGACCTCCAGCTCCAACCCCTTGGTTTCGGCACCCCCGGCATTTTGGGTGAGAAATTCAAAGCCATCAAACACCGAGGTTTGCAGGTCGGTGAAATCATCGTAAAAAATATTGCCATTCAATGTCAGGCGGCGATCCATAAATTGACTTTTGAAACCGATAGTCACGTCATCCACCTTTTGCGGGGCGACAGACGATTGTGTGCCGGTTAGGCCGGAAAATGTAATGGTTGGGCCTAAATAACCTTTCGCGTAAGTTCCATATAGCAGCAGGTCTTCCGCCGCTTGATATTCAACACCAAATCGCCCGGAGACATCGGTCTCGGAAGCATCGGCTTTTTGGTATGGGCGTGGACCATAGGGTATGGTCACATCCGTTGCAAAATCATTATCAACCTGTGAATAGGTCTCTGCTTCAACTTTATCACGGGTTAAACGCAGGCCTCCCAACAAGCTGAATTGATTGTTGATATGAAATTTTCCGTCAATAAAAATTGCGGCGCTGTCGCTGGTGGTTTGTGTGGTACTGTCTCCATTAGTGATGGAGATTACCGGTTGGTCAAGGTAGGGCTGTGCCGGCGCCAGCGTGGCCGAGGCATCATTGCCCAGGCCAGTTTCCTGGCGAGAAAGGTACAGTCCAGCCACATATTCAAACGAGTCATGCGCAGGCGATGTGATACGCAACTCTTGCGAGTAGAGCCGTTTAATTTGTCCGGTTTCCCGCGCTTTAAATTTGCTATAGGGGGCGGCATCAATGGCATAACGGAACTCCCCCTCATTGTATTCACGCCAGGCGGTAATAGACGATAGTGTGTATTCACCAATATCCAAATCGGCCTGAAGGGAAACACCATAATTTTCAGTATCGATATAGCCCTCGCCATCTTCGATGGACTCATCATTTTCAGAACCTACGGTAACACCCAGCCCATTGAGATCCACAAACGGTAAACCAAAGGCTCCACCCGGACTGGCGGCACTGTCTGACAATTTGTTTAATGTCCAGACCTGTCCAGGGCCGGTCAGTTTTTCTTTGGAATAATCGGCGATCAGATACAAACTGAGGGTGTCGGAGGGATCCGCACTAAACTTCACACGAGTGCCGTAATTTTTGCGTCCGCCCCACTCTTCATTGCGCACCACATTATCCACATAACCATCATGCTCTCGGCTAAACGCATAAACACTCATGGCCATGGTGTCGGATAAGGGCAGATTAATCAGGCCATTAATATCGTGTTCGTTCAGTGTGGCATAGGAGGTGTAGATACTACCGCTGAACGCTTCGGTATCCGGGCGCCTGGTCGTAACATTGATAACCCCCGAAGAGGCATTTTTACCAAATTGCGTCCCCTGCGGCCCCTTCAATACTTCAACCCGCTCAATATCACCCAGGCTGCCCATGGGATTGCCAAACCCCACCACAACATTATCCACCACCAAGCCTACCGGCGCTTCGGATGCGCTGCTGAAGCCACCCATGGTGCCAATGCCACGCACCCGGAAGCCATCGTCGTTGGGCGTTTCACCGTATTGCACGCCACTAAAAGTGTAGGCAATGTCGGTGATGTCTTTGAAAGCGGTTTTTTTCAGTTGCTCCCCTGAAACGGCATTCACCGCCAAAGGCACCTCCTGCAGTCGTTCGGCACGGCGGGTGGCGGTGACCACTATCTCCTCCAAAGACATTTCGTACTGTTTACTCTGCTCGGCATAGGCTTGTGGCACCACCTGGGCACAGGTCAATCCGGCAATGGCGACGGCGAGTTGTTTTGTTTTCATAGAATCACCTCAGGCTCTTCTCTCGGGCGATTGTAGAGCGCTCTATTTATGGTTGTATTTTAAATGTGGGTGTGTGGAATGGATTGTGGTTATGAATCACAAGAGATTCGATAGGCTTCGATGAATGATGGGCATCGTGAACTCCTCTTATCGTTATTATTGTACGGCGTTATCGCCGGCACGCTGTTTTATCGATAGCGCTTTATGAGCGTTACGCTATCAATCTCTACGCCAAAATTAAAATAATATATTTTTTGTATAGCATAGGCCTGGGCTATGCTTTGAGAACTGCCACTCTTTCAGGGCGGCAGTCAGAGATTAGCTAACAGAGGAGTTCTCATGCGCATTGATCCGAGAGGGTTGCGGTTGTTTCTGGCAGTTTGCCGCGAGGGCACAATCAGTGGAGCTGCCCGCGCGGAGCATCTGTCACAGCCGTCGGTATCGGTGGCGATCAACCAATTGGAGCGAGCGCTGGGTGCTAAGTTATTTGATCGCCAGCGCCAGGGAATTCGCCTGACCCTGGCCGGCGAGGCACTGAAGCTCAGAGCCACAGCCATCGACAACCTGATGGACGCCGCCCTCCGCGAGATTCAACTGCTCGGCCAGGATATCTCCGGGCCACTGGTGCTGGGCGGCACACCTGGTGCACTGGCGACGTTGGTACCCACGGCTCTGAGTGGCTTTATGGCCTCCACGCCGAAGTCCGAGATTCGCATACTGGAGCGCCCCGAGCCCGAACTGCATAAGCTCCTGCGTGATTACGAGATTGACCTGGCGGTGGTGACCACCGGCATGAAAGAGTGCCCCCGAGATATGAAAGAGTTAACGGTGTTAAGTGACTCTTTTTCGATCATTGTCGGTCGTCAGAATAGCCATATGCCCAATGAGATTTCCCTGGTCGACGTAGAGCACGCCCGCTGGGTGCTACCAGACGCAATCGGCGGCTTCCGGCGCCAGGTGGAGGCCCTATTTATCAGTGCCGAGGCCCCCATCCCCCACAATGTCATTCGCTCAGACTCCCTGTTAACCACCAAATCCATCGTCAGGCAGACAGATTACATCACCATCCTGCCGCACGAGGTCGTTAGGCCAGAGCTGGAGGCAGGCACTTTGCGCGAAGTGAAAATCCGGGAGATCAGCTTCCAACGGCAGGTGGGGTTTATCTGGCTTAAAGAGCGCGCATTGAGTGAGCGAATCAAGGCCTTTATCGAGCAAGCCCGCCAATCCAATGTATAGGATACTCCTATGGATAACATAAAAATAAATATTTGATCTAATGCATACGACCGCCAAAATAGACTCATCGTAAATAAGACCTATATACGTTGACTGTAGTGAGAGGACGAGATTAGCCATGCGAACAATAATAAATAACGCCAATATTTTTGATGGCAGCGGCCAGGCCTGTTTCAAAGGCTCGGTGGCGATTGTTGATGATCGTATCACCGAGGTTACTGAGCAGCCGATTACCCCTGCTGCCGGCGACCGGGTCGTTGATGCGCAGGGTATGACCTTGATGCCGGGCATGTGTGAAGCACACGCTCATCTTACCTGGCCCTCGTCTGTGGAGAAGTTTGTACCCGGCATGCACCTGCCAGCCGAAGAGCTGGCCCTGACCGCAGCCCGCAATGCCCGTATTCTGCTGGATTACGGCTTTACCAGCGCCTACTCCGCCGGCGCTTTGAGCAAAAAACTCGAAATCTACCTGAAAGAGCAACTCGACAGCGGTGGCATGCCGGGACCCCGCTTGATTCCCTCGTCGGTTGAACGCGAGCCACCCAACGACAGCGAACTGGACCCCGGGCAGGTGGAGGAACACCAGCGTGGGCCGGAGGGCGTTAAGGCATTTGTCAAAGAGTGCGCCGATATGGGCGCGAAAGCGATCAAGTTTCTGATCTCCGGTGAAAGCGCTCTCAAACCCGGCGCCTCTCACGAACTGTTGTACAGCGAAGCCGAGTTGATGGCCGCCGGCGAGCAGGCGCGCGCCTCCGATGTCTGGCTAACTGGCCACGCCCACGCCGCCCTGGCGGTGAAACTCGGCGTACGCAGCGGTTTCCGTATGCTCTACCACTGCACCTACGCTGACGACGAGGCGATCGAACTGTTGGCCTCCCACAAGGATGACATTTTTGTCGCGCCGACCGTCGGTATTGTGCAAGCCACCCTCGATGCCACCCCGCCGCCGCACTTTGACATGAGCTACATGAAGGAAGACGCCGCCCAGGTGCTGGAATACCAGAAACGCTTAGTGCCCAAGTTGCGTGAACGCGGTGTGCGATTACTTCCCGGCGGCGATTACGGCTTTCCATTTAACCCAAATGGCCGCAACGCTTGGGATCTGGAGTTGTGGGTCGAGCACTTTGGTTATACACCAGCGGAAGTTCTACACGCTGCCACCGCTCTCGGCGGCCAATTGATGGGCATGGGCGATGAGCTGGGCCTGATCAAAGCCGGCTACCTGGCGGACTTACTGCTGGTGGCTGGCGACCCCACCGAGGATGTACGAATCCTGCAGGACAAACACAACCTCAAAGCCATTATTCAGAATGGACAATTTTACAAAGCCCCTGACGGTTTGGTGGCCACTGCGTAACGCCATTACCACTTCCAAACTGTTCAAAGGTAAACACCATGTACGATGTAGCAATTATCGGCTGCGGTCCTGTCGGTGCCTTCGCGGCCAACCTGTTCGGCAAAAACGGGTTGAAAACCTTGGTTGTCGAGAAAGAGGCAACCCCCTACCCCCTACCCCGAGCCGTGCACCTGGACCACGAAATGATGCGCTTGTTTCAGTCGGCCGATCTCATTGATCAGCTGCGCGACGATATGCGCGATACCGAAGGGCATCTGCATATCGGTGCCGATAACGGAGTAATCCGCTATATGGGCACACGCGGAAAGCCCCGCCCATTTGGCTGGTCCAACGACTACTTTTTTTACCAGCCCGAGCTGGAAGAGCACCTTCGCCAGGCCCTGGCTAAATACAGTAACGTGGATTTACGCCTGGGTACCGAGTTTCATTCTCTGCAGCAAGAGGGCAATCAGGTAACGCTGAATCTCTGCACCGCAGCTGGCAAACAGCAAACAACGGCGCGCTGGGTAATCGCTTGCGACGGCTCCCGCAGCGTAGTACGCAAGTCACTCGGTATTCAGCTTGAAGACCTGCAATTTGAAGAGCCCTGGCTGGTTGTCGATGTGGAAATGGATGGACCGGTAAACTTTCCCAATCTTACGGGTGTACCGGAAAACACCGACCTGCAGCAGTTGTCTGTCATGATGTGCAGCCCGGAGCGCCCTGCCACCATTGTTCCTGGGCGCGGCAATCACCGACGCTGGGAGTTAATGCTGCTCCCCGGCGAAGACGACAACGAGATGATGCAACCGGATAAGGTGGCTGAATTATTAAGCCCTTGGGTAGCTGGTGTACCACACAAAATCATTCGCGCGGCCACCTATCGCTTCCATGGCCTGATTGCCGAGCAATGGCAACAGGGCAATGTCTTTCTCGCCGGCGATGCGGCCCACCAAACGCCGCCATTTTTCGGCCAGGGGATGTGTCATGGTCTGCGCGATGTCGCCAACCTGGCCTGGAAGATGACAATGGTGCACCGCCAGCAAGCCTCCCCGGATATCCTCAATACCTATCAGCCGGAACGGGACCCCCATGTGCGCTCGGTGATTTCCACCGCCGTGGAGACCGGCCGTTATATCTGCATTCTCGACCAAGAGAAAGCTGCCGCCCGCGACGAGGAGATCCGCGCAAAAGCACGCCAGCAAACCATGCCACAATCGGCGGCCGATCTGATTCCGCCCATCAGTACGGGGTTTGTGCTGAAAGAGAGCTATCGTGCTGGTCAGAGATTTATTCAACCCAGGGTTGAGACCTCGCAGGGTTTGCAGCTACTGGATGATTCGGTCAAGGGGGCCTGGCGATTATTCGTTGATAGTGATGAACTGGCAGCAACCGCCCAAACCGAGTTCAACCAGCGGCTGCCCGACCTGGATTTAACCATTACCAATGTCGCCAATCTGAATGATGGCGGTAATGTGATGGCCTGGTTGAACGAAGGCCATGTCAATGCGGTACTGACCCGCCCAGACTTTTATGTTTATGGCACCGTCCAGGGCGATGTATTGCCACTGGCCGACACGCTGAGCAAGCAACTGCAGGGAACCAACATGTTATGAGCAGCTTAAGCCTGAATCAGGCCGAACAGATTTTAAATGCCGCACTGAGTAGAGCGCGCCAGCTCGACACCCAACCGGTAGCCGTGATGGTACTGGATGCCGGCGGTCACCCGGTGGCCATGCGCCGCGAAGACGGCGCTAGTTTTTACCGTACCGATATCGCCAAGGCTAAAGCGCACGGCGCCATCGGCATGGGGATGGACACCCGAACCATTGCGGACAAGGCTCAAAAAAATCCGATCTTTTTTGGCAGTTTATCCCAGGTCGATGGCGTCAACCTGGCGTTGTCGGCCGGTGGTGTTCTGATACGCACTACCGAGGGAGAGATCATCGGCTCAGTGGGTGTCAGCGGTGACACTCCCGACAACGATGAGGCGGTGGCCCTGGCGGGTATCGAAGCCGCACAGTTGAGCCACGGAGTTAATTCATGAAATTGCGCAGCATAGAGATGGTTTTACCAGAAGCGGATAAGGCCCACCAATTCCTCACTGATATCTGGGGGGCCGCTTCAGCTGGGTCCAAAGAGAACACTCACTATATCCGTGGTTCCGGTACTTTTCCCTACCTGGTAGCGCTCGAAGAGGGCGACTCCTCCTTTGTGCGCAGCGTGACCTTTGTCTGCTCCGCACAGGAGCTTGACGAGCTCAAACAGCGGATTAGTCAGCGTGGTCTTATGGCATGCCCTACCGAGTCCAAAGACTTGGGTGGCGGGGAAGGTATTCTGGTGCAACTTAGTGAGGGGCAGATTCTACGTTTTCTGATCAATACCCACGAAGTGGAGCCGCTGGCAGGCGCGGAGCTGCCAGTCAAACTGACTCACGTTGTCTTTAACTCGGAAGACGCCGAAAAAACCGGTGACTTGGTGGAAGCAGCTTTAAACTTTCGGGTTTCCGATCGCACCAAGGGGATGGTGTTTGTGCGCTGCAATGAATCACACCACAGCACCGCCTTTGCGCGGGCCGGCTTTTGTTCGCTCAACCATATCGCCTTTGAGATGGCCGACATAGACGCAGTCATGCGCGGTGTGGGCCGCTTGAGGGATCACAATATGGTGCCAGCCTGGGGACCCGGCCGGCACGGCCCCGGTGCTAATGTGTTCGCCTACTTTATTGCCCCGTTTAATGCCGTAGTGGAGTTCTCCACGGCCGTGAACAAAGTACCGGAAGATTACCCGGTGGGCGCGCCGGAAGATTGGACCTGGCCCCCCAACCGCATCGACCAGTGGGGAATGTCGGATAAAGATTTCGATGGCCTGCGCAAAGCCGAAGAGCACTTTAAATTTCACCGGGATTGGCAACCTGCACCTCTCGTATGAGGTAGGTGTCTTTCTGGTTTATAGAGGAATTTGACTATGAAATACGTCAGCTTTACCCGTGCCGATGGCACAACAGCGTTTGGCCGATTGGATGGCGAAACCGTCTACGATTTAACCCAACGTGCTGTTGATCTGAAAACCGCGATTGCACAAGGCAGCTTGTCATCCCTGACGGATGGTGAAGCCTACAGCCTGGAAAGTGTTACCTTGCTACCGGTTATCCCTAACCCCACTAAGATCTTTTGCGTGGGCCACAATTACGAAAGCCATCGCCAGGAAACCGGTCGCGATAAGGTCGACAACCCGTCTATTTTCACCCGCTTTGCCGACACACTCAGCGCCCACGAGCAACCCATTCTGCGCCCCAAAGTGTCAACCGATCTCGATTACGAGGGTGAACTGGCCGTTATCATTGGCAAAAGTGGACGCGCCATCAGCGAAGCCGACGCCATGAATTATATTGCCGGCTATGCCTGTTTTAACGACGCCTCGGTACGCGACTGGCAGTGGCATACGCGCCAGTTTACACCGGGTAAGAACTTCCCCACTACCGGTCCGTTTGGCCCCTATATGATTACAACCGACGAAGCCGGCGATCTGAGCGAGGTGAACGTTACCACCCTCTTAAACGGCGAGATTATGCAGCAGCAACCCATCAAGGATATGATTTTCCCCATTGCGCAGGTGATTGCCTACATCTCGACCTTTACCCCACTGCAACCTGGGGATGTAATTGCCACTGGCACCCCCGGTGGCGTGGGCGCCAAACGCACGCCACCGGTATGGATGAAACCCGGTGATGTTATTGAAGTGGATATCGGCCCGGTGGGTAGTTTACGTAATGTTATTGAAGACGAACCCGTCTAATTACACCTTGCCGGTTTATCAAACGTTTTGGCTTGGCTGTAAAACAGCTATGACGTTTCTCTCACCGTTTTGTCATTGCTTTTTTGCTGTCATTTCCAAACTGAGGGAAAAGTATGCAAAGCCCTGAAGCCCGCCGAGCTATCCTCTCTCTGGGTACCAGACTAGGACCCGATGTGATTGATGCTGTTGCCAAAGTCTATGATGCAGAGCAACGCACTCTGGTTGAACAACAACCAGCCACAGCCATCGATATTGCCTATGGTCATCATGAGCGGCATAAACTCGACATCTACTGTCCCAATAACGCCAAAGGGAACTCATTGCCGGTCGTTCTCTTTGTGCATGGGGGAGGCTTTTTAAAAGGCGACAAAGGTTCAGTGCAACACTGGCACAACACCAATGTCGGCCGCCTCTGTGCTCAGGCCGGGTTTGTCGGTGTGGTGATCAATTATCGTCTAGCGCCAGCGAACAGCTGGCCCGCCGGTGGTGAAGACGTGGCAGCCGCCATTGGCTGGATTAAAAATCACATAGGCGAATATAGTGGCGACCCCAATCGGTTGATCGTGATGGGAACCTCGGCGGGCGCGGTACACCTGTGCACCTATCTGCAATTGCACCCGGAAACAAGCGATATCCGCGGCCTGGTACTCTTATCCGGCCTGTACGGCTTCACCCCCTTGGATGAGCGCGACACCTACTATTATGGAGCTCAGGAGCTTTACAAAGAGCGGCGACCGCTGGCGGCGATCAGCAACACGGCCCTGCCACTATTGGTCTGTTGCGCTGAATTCGACCCTGCCCGATTTCAAAATGAGTTTATCGGGCTTATGCAAGCGCGTCTGTCGATACATAGCGTCATACCCCGCGCTGCTATCCTGAGTGGCCATAATCACTACTCCATGGCAATGCATCTAGGCTCTTCGGATCGTCGCCTGGCCGATGAGGTGATCAGTTTCGTAACCGAAACCTGCAGCTAAACCTTTTAAATTGGTAGCGATAATAATGATAAATGCTTTACTCCACCCTACTCTTAATCACGATCAAAAGCGTTATATCCTCCAGGAGACGATTATTGGTATCGTGATTTCGGCTTTGCTTAGCGCCTTTTTTGTCTGGCTGATTTTCGGTGATAGAAACGCTGTTGCACTTTGGGGAGAGGAAGGCCTAGCGCTCGATTTTCTACCGCAAACGTTTATGATCACCTTCATGTGTGTATTGGTACCGTCATTGATAGCCCGGAAAAAACGTCGCCTTGGTGTTGTTGCTGCGCTTTCCGCGCCGGCTTTGCGATGGTTGCCTACCCGCTTGTTTCTACGGGCCTTAGTGTTAGCCTTTATGGCAACGGTCGTTGGTAGTGGTTGTGGCGTTTTGATTTTGAGCCTAATGCCGACACCTCTCTCTCTGAACACGGTCTATCTATTTAAAGTTATCTATGGGAGTGTTGTGGCGGTCTGTATGGCTCCTGTTGGTTTGCTGGCCGTCTTGTCCGAATAATCCAGCACCAGCCCCACATTGATGGGGCTGATTACCTCAAGTCACTCAGTTATAACCCGCTAAGATCGCCCTCTCCTTCTCAGTAGCTTTTTGAACGGCCGGGCGCTCTCCCATGCGTTTAGCGTGACCTTCGAGGTGAGGGAATTCTGAGAAGTCAAACCCACAGAGTGCAATGCGGGCATAGACCCAATAAACGTAGGCATCCACTGCACTCCAGGCGTCGCCATACCACCAATGAGTGTTGGCCAGGCGCTCTTCCACCAAAGCCAGCCCTGCATGCATAGCCAGCGTGGCTTTTTCTTTAACATTGTCGATAGCCTCTTCACCCGCAAAAAATTCCGGCTTGCAAAGCCGGGTAACAAGCGGGTGTAAATTGGCAGCACAAAAACAGAGGTCGGACCACTGCTGTAGGCTTGCCATGGTATCGACTGCCGGAGGCATTAGTTTTGCGTCAGGAAATCGATAAGCCAGTGCTTGTATCAAGACCGGATTTTCTGTCAGAAATTCTTCGTCCAGCTTTAAAGCGGGGACTTTGGCTTTGGGGTTGATAGCCAGATAAGCCGGCTGCTTATGTTCACCACGCATTAAATTGACTGGCTGGATAGCATACTCGACGCCGGTCTCTTCCAACAGGATCATCGACACTTTGGAGCAGCTACCGGGGTACGCATACAGGGTAATACCAGGCATGAAGACCTCTGGATATCGCTTATGAAAATTGAAAACGCCCAACAGAGGGCGTCTTGTTATCCGCTATTAATAGCTATCGGTGATTAATTGCTATCGGTAATTAATGACTAGAAATGAT
This sequence comes from Halioxenophilus sp. WMMB6, assembly GCF_033283405.1. NCBI lineage: Bacteria > Pseudomonadati > Pseudomonadota > Gammaproteobacteria > Alteromonadales > Alteromonadaceae > Halioxenophilus > Halioxenophilus sp. WMMB6. The sequence goes on along the minus strand of NZ_JAWMQR010000001.1, from coordinate 63,451 downwards.
TAATGGCTTGGTCGTTGAGGATAAATAATACCGTTACCTTGTTCGTAATCAGCCCAACGTTGCATTAATTGTTGAAATTTAGCCGGCTGTTGAGCAGATAGATCCTGTTGCTCCATAGGATCGTCGACCAAATTAAAGAGTTGCCATTGTGTCTCACCCATACGCGGTGACTTCCTGACCAGCTTCCACTCCCCATATCGATAGGCTTTGCCCCCAAACAACTCCCACCCCATCGCGGCAGTGTTCCCAGCTTCGGTGAACAAGGAATGACCTTCCACAGCCACTTCCTGATCGACCGGTAGCGGGATATTTGCGAGGTTAAGTAGGGTTGGCAATACATCCTTAACCGACACAAATTGTTGCGAGATTGAGCCGCGCTCTTTCATACCTGGGTAGACGATAAATGCCGGCGAGTGAATGCCACCTTCGGTGATATCACCTTTAAAGTCCCGAGCCGGACCAACGGACGCCCGCGCCCAATTAGGACCATAAAACAGATAGGAGTCCGGTTTACCCAGGTTTTCGTAGCTGTTATCACAGCATTGCTGAACATGAGGGACAAATTTTTTAAAAACACCGTCCTCAAGGGTGGCGCCCTCGGCACCATTATCGGACATAAAGAAAATAATGGTGTTGTCGAATTGCCCCGTCTCTTGCAAATAGATCAGCAGCCGACCAAAGTTGCGATCCATATCGTCAACCATGGCGGCGTAAATTTCCATTTTACGTTGCTCGATTTTTTGCTCTTCCGATGACAGTTCCCGCCAGGCCTTTTGCCCGGGTTGACGAGGGGCAGTGGTGGCGTTTTGTGGAGCTAGGCCCAAAGATTTGGCGTTTTCAACTCGCTCCTGATGCAGTTGGTCGTAGCCCATGGCGTAGTGACCCTGGTATTTTTTAATGGAGTCATCAGGCGCCTGCAATGGCCAATGAGGAGCCGTGTAGGCCAAGTAGCCAAAAAAGGGTTGGCCACTGTTTTTCCCGGAATCGATATAGTCAATCATCTTGTCGGTGTAAAAGCGCGAAGAGTAAAAGTCTTTGGGCAACTGCGCGGGCTTACCGTTCTCGCGAAATGAGGCGTGCATCTTGTCGATGCCGAGATCGGAAAAATGGCCCGCACCGCCATCCAGCAAGGCGAATGATTGCTGAAACCCTTTGGCAGCCGGACTGTGTTGCTCATCGAGCCCCAAGTGCCACTTACCGCTCATCAAAGTGCGATACCCGGCATCGGCGAAGGCCTTGGGCAGAAAGGCGGCGCGATCATTCAGGAAACCCTCATAACCCGGTTTACCACGCTGATTGGGTGCCAGTGCTTCGGCCATGGTACCCAAGCCCACTCGGTGATGGTCGGTACCGGTCATTAACATGGCCCGGGTCGGTGAGCAGGTAGCGGCAGTGTAAAATTGAGTCAGGCGCATACCGGATTGAGCCAGCGCATCCAGATTGGGGGTTTGGATCTCCCCACCAAAGCTGCCCAAGTCGGTGTAACCCAGGTCATCCGCCACGACCAACAAAACATTTGGGCGCTGTGAGCTTGCCAGAGCGCTCGTGATACAGAGGGATAGGATTAAAAACAGTAGTGGATTCTTAGTGTTCATCTCTAGCCTTATTAATTATTGGTTGTTCAGCCACTCTCAATGGCCAAACTAGAGCAAGGCTAGCCCCAAGTAAAATAATATTATTTAAGATATCTATAGGAAAGAAATATACTTCTGAAAGCCAACAGCGCGTGTGGCGATACCTGGGCAGCCACTGCACTGCCCAAATATCGGATGCTGTATCGTTTAACGCGGATCGTTTTAAGGTTGAATCACCTGAAGGGTTACCGGGCCCATCAAGCCGGAGGGGCGCAAGGGCGCATCGGGGTGATAGGTGTCGATGGTGGTGAAGGTGATTTTCTCTTCTACATCGGGTTGTTGATCGCCAATCAATCGGTTCACCCATAGGTTAGCGACTTTGATGGTGATGTCATTGTTACCGGGCTGCAACTGCTCGCGCACATCGACTCTGTAGGGTGGTTTCCAGGCTATGCCGGCAGACTGGCCGTTAATCAGAACTTCAGCAATATCTCCTACATCCCCCAGATCCAACACCAGGGTGTCGGAACCTTGCAGCCAATCTTTTTCGACCTGCAAATTCGACTGATAAATGGCGGTGCCGGAGAAGTATTTAATACCCTCCTGAGCACTCCTGCTCCAGTCACCGAGCGGAAGCGTTTGTAGCTCCTTAGGCGCCCCACGGCCGGATTGAAAGCTCACCTGCCACGCCTTGGGAAGTGTGGCTAATGTTTTTTCTGTCGCGGCTGGCACAGCCAGTTGGGTCAGTTTAGTCTTCTCCGTAAACACGATATAACCGGACTCATAGGGCTCCAATTTACGAGGAATTATTGTACTGCCTTCTACTATGCGATAAGTGACCGGGGTAATCCTGCCGCTGTCTGCGTCCCAATGCATGGGTTGCTTACCCGTTACCCGGAAGCTCAGCTCCAAATCCTCGACCCGATTTTTGCGATTGGTGTAAAAATAGATTTCACCGTCCGGTAAGGTTCGATGCACATACATTACGGTGGTATCCGCGTGGGGGCGCGTGTTGGCAAAGTCCGGCGCAATACCCAGTTGCACAAGCCCCGCTTCGACATCGTTGCTGTCAATGATTCGTCCCTTACCGGTGTCGCCAGACCAAAGGGCATCGGCCAGTTTTTGGAAAGCCTCCGGGTCATCTTCCAGAGAGGGTGAACCCATAGGTTGCCGGCCAATGACCTGGCCACCGCCGCGAACCAGCGCCGCCAGTTTTTCCAGCACGGGCAAAGTCATGGTTTGCGAGCTGCCACCCAGAAAAAGCGTTTTATAACGCGCACCGCCATTGGTGATCAGTTCAGAGCCGTCCAGTTGCAGCTCATGGATAATCACATCGGCGTTGACATAGTCGAAGCCGTTGTTGAGTGGCACATCGTCTGGCGGCTGATCGTTATACAATGCCGTCAGCGGCGCCTCTTCACCATAGAAATAGGCCACATCCGCAGCAAAGTGACCCTGGCGCAGCAGGTAAGAGTTGCGGGTGATGTAACTCACCCAGGGTTGCGCGTAGTCGGCCCAGGTTTCCAACCGATTAAAATACTGGCCGAAGATAAACAGGCTCAATCCAGGCGCTTTCTCCGTTAGCGGTTGATGCACCGACGTGTGAATAATGGGGCGGTTTACACCAAGGGCAAATTCCATGTCGATCATGGGTTGCAGGTCACGCGGGGCAAAGGCCCAAGGAGACATCGCGCTGGTCAGGGATTCAGCGGCAACCAGGTTTTGCCCGTAGATATGGGCTACAGACGCGGCTTCACGAATATCCGACCAATATTGAGGCTTGGGCCCGACGTTGTTTTCGGTATCGAACGACCACATGGCGGCCATCGGAATATCGGCGCTTTTGCGCATGGCTATACCATCGCCTAACGTCGGGCGACCGTTTTCCAGGGCTTCGGAATAGTGTTTCAAACCGCGTTGGTGGAGCGCTTCGGTAATCACGCCATAGTGATTTTCCGCCAGCAATTCGGCCAGTGTTTTACGGTAGTCGTAGAGAAACGCATCTGTGTCGGTGGCATTATTGATCACCACGCCAGTCAGCGCGGGCAGCCAAGAGGCCAGCTCATAACCCCGTCGCCGTTTGAACTCAGCCGCCATGGAGGGCGTCCAGTTGGAGGGGCCAACTTCAATACTGTCATTCAACGCGGCCTGGATACCTTCGGTTCCCATTTTGGTATCACCAACGGCCGCCAGGTATTTATCCAGGTAGGTGTTGATGTAACTGCGTACCGCTTCTGCATCGTACTTGTCTACTTCCAGGCCCGTGGCCTCCGGGTTGGCCGGATGGTTCTCTTTGCCGGTCAACGAATAGCCCAAGCGAATAATTTTCCATTGGCCCGCTTTCGGTTGCCAATTGAGCTGGCCATCGTCTGCCAGGTATTGAGTAATATCCAACACCTGGCTCTTATCAATGCCCGCCACCAGACGGCTTTGATTGAGCGTGTAGTAGTCTTCGTTTAAGGCAAAGCCAGCCTTCTCTTCCGCTCTATGTACCCGCGCCTGCTGGAAGAAAGCGACTTCGGTGATATCAACCTTTTTACCCTGCCCGCCAAACATGGCCGCCAGCCCTGCCAGTGGATCAACCGCCCCAGGGGCAGACGAAGAGGGCAAATTGAATCCGGTCGATTTGGCGGTGTTAAACACTAGACGAAATGCTTTGGCCTTAACTGCGGGGAAAGCCACAGTGTAACGAGGGCTGGAATTCAGCTCAAAATCAGCCACCGGGGTGAAAGTGATACCATCCGCACTGGCCTGTAATTCCGGGTGCAGTTGCGAAGGCATAAACATGGAAACCGGCGGCATCGATACCGCAGCGGCGCGAACAGACTCTGCTTGTGGAAACTCAAACTCTAGCCAGTAGGGTTCATCGCCTTCGTAGGGTAAGGTCAAAGGCTTGGCATAACTGCCATCCATCAGAACGGAGGCGTCGATGGTTTTGCCGGCGGCATCGGTAACACGGGCCACCGGAATCGAGTCCGGGGTAGCAAGTGGATAAGCCAAAACGGCGATGTCGCCGTAATAGCTCGGGTACTGATCTTGGGCTTTGGCAGCACCACCGAAGGCTTCGGGTTGCAGCGGCATATCCAGAAATGGACCGGTGGTGCTGGGGGGCGCAGGCAAGCGAACGGGTGTTGGGTTATTGGCATTGACCGTTGTCTCGCTCCACACCAGCTTCTTCATACCATCCTTGGGGGCAACCCAGGGTCCCCCGGTTTCACTCCAGCCGGGGGAAGTTGCAATACCAAACTCAAACTCGTATTGGGCGGCTTTATCCAAAGCAAAATTAAACAGCTCCTGCCAGGCCGGCGTCATGTAGGTGATACGCTCATCCACCACTTGCGGCGTATTCAAGTTGGCGTCGAAATTCTGCACGCCACCTATGCCGACACTGTGCATCCACTGCAAGTCTTTCTCGATCCCCTCCTTGGTGACATTGCCATTCATCCAGTGCCACCACACCAGCGGTTTGCTAGCCTTGGGAGGCGATTCGAAGCCAGCTTCCAATTCCGATGTGGACGCTTGTTCCGGGCCGCTGCAGGCGGTGGTGTAGAGGCAGACGGAGGAGAGTAACGTCCAGCGCGCCCAGCGGCGTAAAGGTGGCAATGAAAGATGTAATCGCTCTCTCAACATGAGTAGTTCAACCTTGTGTTATAGATTTATTGTCTTTGGGCTTGAGATTCTGATTTTCGATGCTCTTTATTTATTGTGATTGCAAGGTTGTTTTTGATGACAATCTACCCTCCCCAATCCATTGCTGGAGGAGCCACTGTCTACAAGATTGAATTGACCATCTTGTGCAGCGCTAGCGCCCTCTTCCCAAGAGTAAACCAACATTAAGCCGTTATTTGGGTATCAGTTAGGACCCAATTTTGCGCCTTATTCAGTCTTTATCAATCATAAACAATCAATTGCAATCATTATGATTGAAGTTGGCGATATATGAAAGACGAGATTTAAAAATGAGAGCAGTGAGACAGCCGCTAAAAGCCCAGCCCCAGTAACAGTGCTTATAGCCCTGCGGTAGCTCCTGTGCCAATGACAGCAAGGACACCAACCTACAACCCTCCCCATAAGCTACTCCCGTTACGGAGTGAGCGGCTAAATGGCGAACTTTTAGCATTGGCTGCAGATAGCACAGATTTCCACTACGCCTTCCCACCTGACTATTGTCACCACCGGTGTGAGTACTGTGCAAACTTCGGAACCTATAAAACTAGTGATCTACCTGCTGGAATCGACGCCTTAACGCCTTAACGCCTGAACGCCTGAACGCCTATTTTCATGTCTGTTTAGCAGCGAGTATCCAGAGATTGCTTCAGGTCGTCGATGGTGGAGTGGTAGGCCGGTAAAACGCTTCTCTCGACCACGATTCCAGAATCGCCGTTCACTGACTGATACCCCCACTGATGATCGGCACTGCATCCGGATGCGAGAACCGGCAACTCCGTGATAATTCTCTGTCGTATAATTCGGGTGACTTCGCTAGAATACAAAATCCAATCTGAACAGACCGCTTTCAGGGGGCAAGTGTGCGGATGAAAATGAGACCGAGATCTACCAAGGGCTGTAACCAAAAATGGATTTAAAAATAAAGCATCCTGGCAATATGCAGCAGCGCAGTGTTCTGACCCGAGAAAAGCTCATTAATGCTGCTCTCGATTGTGTTTCCGAGCTTGGTTACAAAGGTGCGACAATGGATGCTATTGTCGCCCGTGCAGGAGTCTCGCGGGGAGCTCAGGTCCATCATTTTCCGACCAAACTCGGACTGATTTCGGAAGCTTTTGAATTAATGCTGGATGCCTTCGTCAGCGATCTGCGCGAACGGGTGGATGCAATAAGGAGCAATGCAGGGCAACCTAACGAACTGTTTCATTACCTTTGGGAAGTCTATTTTTCGGGCCAGCTGTTCTCCGTCACCATGGAACTCGTGGTACACGCGAAGACCACACCTGAACTGCAAAGCATCCTAAATCCCATCACCGAAAAATTTCATCAGAACATCGATGACTGTTGGTATCTATTACTACGTGGCAGGAATATTGACGACAAGAAGGTGGTTATGATTCTCAATCTAACGCTGTCATTGCTGCGGGGGATGGGTTTCCAGTCGGTACTCTGGAATCGTCCGGATTATTTTCAGGAATTGCTGCGGGAGTGGATCAGCATTGTCGAGGATTACCTGAAATAGACCGCTGCCGGACCAACAGGTGAGCCCAACAGCTCACCCTTATCGGCTCAACCCAGCTGACGTTGTTCCAGCTCTTCCAGCGAAATTCCCCGGGTGTTGATGCCGAGCAGCATGACAGCCAGTGCGCCACTCACAAGGACAATGGTGGTGATTCCAAAAATACCGAAAAATCCCCACAACGGATAGATCACCCCCACCAGCACTGGGGCAACAATTGCACTCACCCGTCCCATTGCAGAAGAGAGCCCGACACCGGTAGCTCGCACCCGCGTCGGATATATCTCAGCCGTATACGCATACACGCCGGCATAGGTTCCGTTCATGAAAAATGAGAGGCAGATACTGGCCAGAATGGCTGTCAGGTCAGAGCCTGACGTCGCCAGACCAATACCGGACAAACTTCCCAGCAGCAGATAACTCACAATAGTGAATTTACGACCGAGGATCTCATTCATGAATGCAGCGGAAAAATACCCAGGTACCTGCGCAGCATAAATGGCAATGGAATAGGTGAAGCTTTTGGTCACCGACATCCCGTTCTGTACCAGCAGTGTCGGAATCCAGGTAAAAAAGCTGTAGTAAGAAAAAGTGATTGAAATCCAGAGTATCCACGACATCAGCGTGATCCTACGCAGTCCGGCTGACCACAACAATGGTACATTGCGAAAAAAACCCGTGGTCTTGGCCGCACATTCAGCAGTCTTTTCCAGACCTTCTTCAGGTCCTGGCTCTGTCGAACGAACTCCGCATTGCTCTTCAATACGACCGACAATCGCCTCCGCTTCCGCCTGACGCCCCTGAGACACCAGCCAGCGTGGAGATTCAGGTAGCTCGCGCCGCCACCATAGCAGCAGAAAAATTGGCAGAGACGTCACAATAATGGCGAGCATCCAGCCGGATTCGAATCGGGGTACCAGCAGATAACCAAGCACTGCCGCACCCAGAAAGCCGAACGAAAAGAAGCCCGCCAAGGAGCCAATAAAGCGCCCTCGGTAGCGAGATGCAACGAACTCAGAAAGAAAAGGAGCCACGATTGCACTCTCGGCTCCAATACCGAAACCGGCAATAATCCTGAGTACAAAAAATACATTCCAGTTCGGCGAGAAGGCGCTAATCAGAGACGCCACGCTGAAAATCGCAAGCGCTGACATCATAATCAGGCGCCGCCCCAACACGTCGCCAAAGGTACCAGCGACAATGGCTCCGAAGAAATAACCGATATAAGTGGCACTGACAATCAGCCCCGCCTCAACATTACTGAGAGACCAGAGCGATATCAGAATGGGTAGAACAAAAGCAATAATTGCACCATCCATCGCGTCAAATGCGTAGCCTGTGCCTCCCATCAGCAGCAGACGCTTGTGAAAACGCCCGTAGGGTAAGGCTTCCAGTCGTGTGGAAACAGAAGACGCGGATGATGTTTCAACAGATGTCATCGGACTGCACTCAAGGTATCTTTATAAACTTTCCCGTCTTTCATAATCAGACAGACATGCGCTCCATCAGCGGTAAAACAACTGAGATCCTCAAGCGGATTACCATCGACAACAATCAGGTCCGCAATCGCTCCCGGCTTAACACACCCCAGCCGGTCTGCCATATTCAGTAATTCAGCATTAATAGAAGTCGCAGATCGCAGAATATCGAAAGGCCGCTGTACTTCACTGCGGATCAGAAATTCATCGCACTGATAGACATGGAGATCACCTAGCAGATCGCTACCGAAACCGATTTTCACGTTATTTTGCATGAGAATCTCCAATGCCCGTAGACCGGAATCCTTAACTTCACTCACTTTCGCCAGGCTCTCTTCAGGAAAGCCCCAGCGCCCTCCATGGGCCGCCAGTGCATGATAAGTTGAGAGAGTTGGAACCACAAAAGCGTCATGTTCGCGGACCAAATTCGCTGTCGCCTCGTCGATCAGATTACCGTGCTCAATGGATCTGATACCCAACCGGATGCAACGGGAGATAGCCTCGGGGGTATAGGCGTGGGCCATGACATAGGTCTGATGGCGGGCAGCTTCTTCCACCGCCGCGCGGATCTCATCTTCCGTATACTGGCACATCCAGATAGGGTCTGACGGTGATGCCACACCACCGCTCGCCATAATCTTGATTTGATGGGCACCGTAGCGTAACTCTTCCCGGACAGCCTTGCGCATTTCATCGACGCCATCGGCCAGGCGACTGATGGAGCCGGAGTAACTACAGGCGCAGCTTTCAAACTGGTGGGGGCGTCTGAAGTCGCCATGGCCACCGGTCTGACTGATCGCTTTGCCAGAAAAAAACAGACGTGGTCCTCTGATCAGGCCATTCTCAACGCCATTGTACAGCGCGCGCTCAGCGCCTCCAGCATCTCGCAGGGAGGTGAACCCCCGCTGCAGAGCTGCTTCCATAAATACATTTGAATGCAGTGCCCTGGTGGTAGTGTCGAGTTCATCTGAAGCGGCAATACTGGTCTTATGCACATTGACATGCACGTGGGCATCGATCAGTCCGGGCATCAGCGTCATACCACGTACATCGGTCTCTGAATCAAAATCACCGGACGGTCTATCGGGAGTTACATCCTGTATAAGACTGTCTTCTATAACCACATACTGATGTTGCAGCAGAACGTCACTGAAGCCATCGAAAATACTGCAATTTTTAAAGAGAGAACGAAACATTAAACTGAAATTCCTGGATAATTTTAAAATATTAATTAAGGCTGGCCCGCTGCTTCAGGCAGCTCCGGAATAGCAACCGACAGCGGCTGAGTCCTGCCTTTCAGATAGCGATTAAAGTAGTCCGCACGTAGTACCCGAAAATAATCGGCATCGTGGCCTCTAAATCCATGGCTTTGCCCGGGAAACAGGAAAAAATCAAAACGTTTATTCTGCCGGATCAGTTCATGTATCAGACGATAAGTGTTGGCAGGATGAACATTGGTATCCACATCACCGGTGGCAAGTAACAGGCGCCCCTGCAACTGGTCAGCAATATCGGTATTTTTCTGAATATCGATTATCCATTCGACATTGCCCTCGGTACTCTCTGAGGCGGTAAGCCCATTATGAATTTCGCCCCACCAGTTGTTGTAAATATCGTTGGTATGATTACCAAATTCGGATACGGCGACCTTGAAAACATCCGGATACTGCAGCAGTGCTGCGGTAGACATAAAGCCTCCGCCGGATCCCCCGTAAATACCAATCTTTGCCGGGTCGATAAAGCTGTACTGCTGCCCCAGCTGTTGCACGGCGACAGCAATATCTTGGAGACCGTAATCTCGGAAGTTGCCACTGCTGATGGAACGGAAATTAACGCCTCGGTCGGGACTTCCACCGCGGTTTTCAACTGTGACGACAACATAACCCTGCTCTGCCAGGAAGCGAAAATCCGCACCGAAGCTTCTGTCTTCAAACGTTTTGGGAACCGGATCACTCTGGGGGCCGGGATAGACATTCACCAACAGCGGGTATTGCCGGGTGCTGTCAAAATTGGAAGGCAGGTACATCGCGCCATAAAGACGGGTTTGTCCATCCGCAGCAACTAAAGACACCCGTTCCGGCCAGGTAAAGTCGATCGCTTTCAGTCGGGAAACATCCGCCTGTTCAAGCTGCAGTAATTGCTGACCAGTGCTACTGATCAAACTGGAATAAGGTGTGGAAGAGATATCAGACACATTGCTGACAAACACAGAGTGGTCAGGTGAAAGTTCCACTGTGGTCGTGCCATCAGCAGCGTTCAGTTCAGTGAGACCGGTACCATCAAGATTGATCCGGTACAGGTACTCATAATGAGGATTGCGCTTGGGGTCGACCCCACGTGCTCGGAAGAAGACCACGCCGGCCGCTTCATCTACGGCTTCAATAGCCATGACCTGATAGCGGCCCTGTGTTACAGGAGTTACAGCGTCCCCATCGTTAACCAGAAAGAGTTGTCCCCAACCGCTTTGCGTAGACCAGATCAGTTGTGAGCTACCATCATTAAATGCATAAAATGGCAGATCCAGGATCATCCGGTAGTACGGATGGTAGGTCAGATAGCGGTTGGTGGATTCCTTATGAAGGACCTTGATTTTACCGCTCTTCGGAGACAACTGAACAATTTCCGCCTGTTTCATATCCCGGCTTACCCGATAAAAAAACAGATGATTGTGACTGTCAGTACGCCACCGAACCACACCCTCTGCATCCGGATCAGTAACCATGGGAATGAGATATTGATCGACAAATTTCTCTGTCCGAATCTTTCTGGAGCGCCTTTTATTCAGGTCAAACAGCCAGAGTTCGGCCTGAGGAACATGATCTTCCCCCGGCATGGCATAGGGGTAAGAGACCAGTTGAGGCCTGGACTGACTCAGAGAATCAATTACCCATAATTTTTCGACCTCGCGATTATCGTAGCGAACGATGGAAACATATCTTGAATCCGGAGACCACTGCACCAGTGCTTTGGAACGTTCGGCGGGGACTGTGGCGGAATAACTGAATTCCGGCGGGTGGTAAGCACCACTGAATGAGTAATCCACTTCACCATCATCGGTCAGCCGGACTTCTTTCGGATGATCTGTTTCGCCGGACTGTAACGAACGGAGTTCGGCAACAGACATCATAAACAGGTTTGCTTCTTTGATATAAACGACCGTAGAACCGTCCGGCGACAGACTGGCCCAGTCCGGTAAAGGGGCTTCAGCTCCGCTATTTTCAACGGATAATATTTTTTGGCGTGCGCGGTCATAGTCAACCTCAACCTTCATACAACCGGCGGCGGAGTTCTCTGAAGATGGCTCAGCAGGCTCAGAACACTCCGTTTCCAGGGTAACAATCTGATGCTGAAAGTCATACCCGGTTACGTTGAGCCGACCGATATGACCAAATTCGCGAGCCGTTGCAGAGGCCTGCAATCTCCTGATGACATCACCTGTGTTGACCAGAATAACCTTGGCAGGTGTCTGAATGGGTTGTACCAGCCAGTATGAGGTTGACTCTGACGTTTCATAACCGTACCAGAACCGCTGACCACCCTCTTCCCAGTGTGGATCAATGCGGGTGGAGTAAATCCGCTCCTTGAGCGCATCTGGTGTGAACTGCATGGAGCGGGCGTAATCCGGCTGTTCCTGAGCAGAAGCAACAGCAGTGAAGGGAAGCAATAACCAGGGTAGAAAGCGCATAGTAAAGGCTACGGTAAGTGACAATTTGGATGAAGTAACCAACAACATTCCCCCCATACGCGTTGACAGAAACAGACGGGCGGTGAGGAATGTTGTCGCCGGCAGAGTTACTCGAAGTCTACACCGACAGAAAAGCCGATTGTGCGTGGACGCGGTCGCATGGTGATGCCCCAGTTGCCCCAAGGATCAAGAGAGCCATTTTCATTCAGGGCATTTTCCACATACAGCGCCAGACGCCACTTGTCGATCGTTGTACCCAGACGCAGATTCAGAAGTTCCACTGAATCGGACTTGCCGATACCCGGCATAGTGGTCCGGTCGATTACCGTAATCTCACTGCGGGCATTGTAATCCGCTCTCACGTAGGAGGGACGGCCATAGTAATCGAATTGGTATTCAGCACCCAGGGTGTAGCTGTAATCGGGTACGTAATCCAGTGGGTCGCCGGGAATACTACCAGTCGGGTTAGAGAGATCCGCGCTGGTGATCTCTCCGTTACTGAAAGATCCACTGGCGCTCAGCGTCAGGTTTTCGGTCGCCAGCCAGTCAAAACTGAAATCCACTCCCTCTACTTCAGCATCACCGATATTACTGGTTACGCCGCGAAAAACGTTGTCGATAACCTGTAGCGAGCGTTGCAACATGTCCTGATATTCGCTGTAAAAGAGTGCGATGTCGTATTTCACTCGACCAGCAAACAGCGTCCCTTTGGTTCCCAGCTCATAAGAGAGAAGGCTTTCTGGTCCATACGGTGCAGCTCCGGCAATTTCGAGGTTGAAGCCACCACTGCGGAAACCGGTACCGATACTCGAATACATATTAACGTTGTCAGTAACGCCATAGGTACCGTAAACCCGCCAGGTGGTTTTGGTAAACGTATCACTGTCGTTCACACCGCTTAGAACATTCTCCTGATAGCGATCATCAGAGAATTGTCGAACACCAACACCCAGTTCCAGACCATCCGTAAACCGATAGGAGCCATCTGCGAAAACTGCCCAGGATTTGGAAGATTGCTCGTTGTGTGTCACTTCGATGTAGGTGAAGCCACTCCAGAGTACGTCACCAACAGAACTGCGCCCCTGTTTGGAATCTGAGTAGTAAGTTCCCAGCGTCCAAGTGTAGTTATCAGCGGTATCTACCAGACGGAATTCCTGAGTAATATTTTCAACATTGTTTTCACGTTCGGATAGGAACTCGTAACCATCGAACAGCGTTGCGCCACCACCAATGTCCTTAAACATATACTGGCTTTCAGAGTCCTGATTCAGATAGGTAGTCGAGGTCAGAAACTGAATACTGGAAAAGTCATAGGTGATCGTCGCATTGAAGAGTTCGGACGCCTCGTCATATGGAACACCTTTAGAGGTATCAAAACCGGGATACCAGTTGTAATCTTCATCAGAAATACTGGTTCCCACGTCACTGTGATTACGGCGGACCATCGCTGTCGCTTTTATGCTCAGCGCATCGGTGGGCAACCAGAGCATTTTAGCTCGGATGTCGGAAATATCCTGGTTGTTCACATCCTCACTGCTGGAGGGAGAATCCGGCATATCGATCCAGCCACCCTGCTTATCAAAGGAACCGACAATACGGAATCCAAGCGTCTCCTCAACGACCGGAGTATTCAGGATCATCGTCAGCGCCTGTGAGGGCGCACCTTCGTGCGTATATTCGAGGGCCACATCTCCCGATGCTGTGAAGCGATCCAGCTGCGGATCCTTTGCAATGTAGCGAACGGTTCCACTAACAGCTCCGGCACCGTATAACGTTCCCTGCGGCCCCCGTAGCACTTCGACGCGCTCCAGGTCAGCAGTACTGATATTGAGCATATTTGATGCGCCGAGTGCGCCGGAACCGGTATTTATCGGCGCCTCGTCAAGATACACACTGGTCAGAATTCCGGAGCCGTTATTGTTCCCGATTCCACGCATGTACATGGACTGACGCCCCGGCCCTTCTTCACGAATCATAAGGCCCGGCACGGCAAAAGAGAGATCCATAACATCCTGAATCCCCTTTGATTCCAGTTCTCCGGCACCCATAGCCGTAATACTCATTGGTACATCCACGGTGCTCTGCTCCCGCTTCTGCGCAGTAACCACAACTTCCTCTACCATAGACGAGCGTTTCTGGCTCGTTTCTGCCTCCGCAGCCGTTGATATTGCCAACGCCAGTTGCGACGCGAGTACCACCAGCGACACCTGATAGCCCAGACCTGTTCCCTTACTACTCAGCATACCTACCCCCAAATCACCACATAATTTACAAAGTTCAGTAACAGTCTGTTCAGACTGTTTATAAATATACCGCTGCAGATTTTTATGTCAACCGAGAAATTGTCCGATGACGCGCCCCAGTAGAAAAAGGCGAAATACAGCACTTTATACGGATTATTATTAAATAAACCGCATAATAGATAATTTAAAACTATTATTAACTCGCACTTTGCTGGTTCAAAAACGGGAGATATTTCTGTAAAAATATGAAATCAGGGTAGCTGATAAGTAAAATTTATAGTTGACATTAAGGATAATCAGTCTGATCAGATCTTTTATGCCGTAATTTGAAGCGATGGGAAACTCAGCGCACCATAAGCGAGCCGACTTGCAAACAGAGCAGCCTCTGCGCGGGCAGTGTGTACCGCCGCAGAGACACCGAAGACAAACAGCAACTCAGACGTCGCTTAACATCATTAAAGAGGTATTGCCGCCAGACGCGGTCGTGTTGACGGTGATGGTTTTCTCTTCAACGAATCGATGCCCGTAAAACACTCCTGGTATCTCGGCAAGAATCGAGATAATGGATCCCGAAGCTGAAGCCAACCGTTCTGCTGTCAGGGAAATCAGTGAGCTTCCCGGGCACATCACAACCATGCCATACTTGGCAGAGGTTAGCTCAGGGCTCTCGTTAGAAAGAAAAATCACCTCGGAACTTCTGCCGCACATCCGCAGAGCAGAACTCAGACAAGCCAACGAATCCCGCCAGTGACCGGGAACACACAGCTCCACGCTATTGCCAAGCAGACTTGCGGCCGCCAGAGTCAGCCAGGCATGATGCTGGGAATCAGAACCGTCGTAATGCATGAGAATCCGACCTCTCGGCTCCAGCAACAGCTGATTGGATTCTCCGGTCGGCCCCGGCAGGCTGATGGGCTCGAAGATATCGTGCAGTAGAGTATCGAGCTGAGCACCACGGGCCTGCAGCCGAGCGGATATAACATCGGGGTCGACTGGATTCGCGCCTATTATCTCTTGAATCAGCTGACTGAATTGGCACAGAGGATCGGCGACTTTTTTCAGCTCCGAACCAAAAGAATCTCGGCCCCCCTTAACAAGACGGGTCAGATATAGCGGACCACCGGCTTTGGGTCCTGTCCCGGAAAGACCGCGACCTCCGAACGGCTGGACGCCAACGACAGCTCCGATCATGTCCCGGTTAACGTAGATGTTACCCACTTCCGCTCGCGAGCAGATCTGGTCAACCGTTGCCTGAATCCTGCTGTGAACTCCCAGCGTCAATCCAAAGCCACTACTGTTAATTTCATCTACAACGCTGTCGATCTCACCAGCCCGGAATCTGACCACATGCACCATGGGCCCGAACACCTCGCCCTCCAGAACGGAGACGGAAGGAATTTCCAACAAGGCCGGCGCGACGTAGTGCCCCTCGAGTAAAGTTTCCGGTAAGCGAGTCTGAAATATGTTATGAGCAATGCCACACATTCTATCCAAGTGCGCCTGCAGCCGCTCAGCTGCCACGCGATCAATCACCGGACCGATATCCGTGGTCAATAGTGCGGGATTACCGATTACCAACGACTCCATCGCACCGCGGATCATGGCGATCACTGCATCCGCAATATCTTCCTGCAGAAACAGCACCCGTAGCGCTGAGCAGCGCTGTCCTGCACTCTGAAACCCCGAGCGGATAACATCATCCACAACCTGCTCTGGGAGCGCTGAGGAATCCACAATCATGGCATTCTGCCCACCAGTTTCGGCAATCATTGGTACAGGAGCGTCAGTGCGCTTCGACAGTGTCGCATGGATCCGGCGCGCTGTAGCCGTTGACCCGGTAAACATAACAGCATTGATGCGGGGATCGGGAACCACCCATCCGCCGGTGTCTGTACCGGTCAGGCATAAGAGCTGCACCGCGGCCCGAGGGATCCCGGCCTGATACATCAGCTGTACCGTCACCTCTGCAATCAATCCCGTCTGCTCTGCCGGCTTGGCAACAACGGCGTTCCCGGCCACCAGCGCAGCGACAATCTGCCCTGTAAAGATGGCCAGAGGGAAATTCCAAGGGCTGATGCAGAGAACCACACCATGGGGCTTATAGCCCGCCCCCCCGATATAACCAGCACGCGCCTGTTGAACATAGTAGTGGCAGAAATCAACAGCCTCGCGCAGCTCAGCCAGGCTATCCGGTATCGTTTTGCCAGCCTCGCGGATACAGAGCATTAGTAACTGCTCCCGCTGCTCCTCTAACAACTCAGCAAAATGGCTGATGAGATGGCAACGCTCCTCTACCGTCTTCTCGGCCCAATCACTCGCTCCACGACTCACTGCCACAAGCGAGGATTCGACAGCCTCTGCCGGCGCCATCTCCAGAAAGCCAACGGTTTCCTGTAGGTCAGCCGGATTACGAATTCTAACCCCGCATTCTGATTGCATAGTGAATCGGGCGGCAGCCGCATCAATACCCGCATTCAGCCCTGCCACAGACACCGGATGGCTCAGATTCACACCACGCGAATTGGGTCGGCCTTCCCCATAGAGGTGTGGTGCGAGAGGAATCGCGGAATTTCTGAAGACTTTCTCTCCGACCATCCGCTCATAGGGATTGGCAACCAGCTGACTGGTAGACAGGGATTCATCGATGATATTGTTGACAAACGAGCCGTTCGCACCGTTTTCTAGCAGCCGCCTGACCAGATAGGCAAGCAGATCGGTGTGATTGCCCACCGGCGCATAAATTCGACAGGCTATCTTCTCCCGTTTCATAATCTCGTCATACAGCTCTTCGCCCATGCCGTGCAGCCGCTGGAACTCATATCCGCTACGTTCCTGACTGAGCGACAGAATCGCAGCAACGGTATTGGCATTGTGCGTCGCAAATTGAGGAAACAGACAGTCCCTGTGCGCCAGCAACTCGGCAGCACAAACAAGATAACTCAAATCCGTGGTTAATTTCCGGGTGAATACCGGATAGTCGGACAATCCCTCCATCTGTGCCTGTTTGATTTCTGAATCCCAGTAAGCGCCCTTGACCAACCGAATCATAAGGCGCCGGCCGGTAGATCTGGCAATATTGGCCGCCGTCTGGATTACAATCCTGGCCCGCTTCTGATACGCCTGCACGGCAAATCCAAATCCGTCCCACTTTTCAAGTTGCGGATTGCGGGCGACCGCAGCGATCACTTCCAGTGAAAGTTCAAGCCGGTCTGCTTCTTCGGCGTCAACGGTCAGCCCGATATTGAACGACTTGGCCTGCAGAGCCAGCTCCAGCAACAGTGGTGTCAGCTCTTCGAGAACTTTATCCCGATTAGCCCATTCGTAACGCGGATGCAGTGCGGAAAGCTTGACGGAGATACCGGCGCTGTCGACGCAGTCCATATCCGCTGTCGATTGGCCAATGGCATTAATAGCGCGGCGATAGCTTTCAAAATAGTCAGCGGCTGCAGCTCGGGTACGCGCCCCCTCACCAAGCATGTCGTAGGAATAGCGAAACCCTTTCGCCTCAAGCCCTCGGGCGCGCGTCAGCGCCGAACCAATCTCCTGCCCCATAACAAAGATATTTCCCATGATGCCCATCGCCCGCCGCACGGCGAGGTGAATCCCCGCCTCACCGAGCCGCGAGATCAACTTGCCCGCCGCTTTGTGCGCCGACGCTTGAGTATCGCTGTAACGGAGAAACCGTCCGGTAACAACCAGCCCCCAGGTCGCCGCGTTCACGAACACCGAGCTATTCTTGCCCGCATGGGAAATCCAGTTTCCGCCCTGTAGCTTGTCGCGAATGAGCTTTTTCGCTGTGTCGGCATCCGGAACCCGGAGCAGAGCCTCGGCCAGACACATCAGTGCAATGCCCTCCTCTGACGACAGGGAATACTCATTCAACAGTGCATCCACTCCGCCTTTACCAAGAGTCCTTTCACGAACCTTTGCAATCAGCTCCTCAGCGATTACCGAGGCAGGTACGAGCGCTGCCTGCAAGGGCTTGGCTGCAGCCAGTAATTCCCGCGCAACGTCATCTTCAGGAGCAGAATAATAATCGTGTAGACGTCGGATCAGAACATCGGATTGAGAGAGAAAGGGAGCGTTCAAGAGATACCTCACAGGACAGATAAACGACTGAGCGGGCACTCACAAGCGCCCTCCATCAAAAAATATACTGTTCGTAGAATACCAATTAAATACCAGAATTATTTTGTCATTTTTGGCTTATTACCGTACTATATTCTGACTTTATAAACATTTTCAGAACATTAATATGCCAACGTCAAACCACAAAAAGCCTCTCCGCAATCTTGATCGTACCGACCGTCGCATCCTAAAAGTCCTACAGAGTGATGGCCGCACCTCAAACATCGAGTTGTCCAAGCGCATTAATCTCTCTGCAAGCTCCTGCCTTGAGCGCGTAAAACGCCTTGAATCCGAAGGGTTTATCACGGGCTATTACGCGAAACTCAATGCGGATTATCTGGGGCAGCACACCGTGGCATTTGTTGAAGTCACGCTGAACCGCAGCAGCAGCCAGGTATTTGATGATTTCAGAGATGCGATTCGTGAACTGCACCAGGTTGCCGAGTGCCACATGCTCGCCGGAGGATTCGATTATCTGGTTAAGCTCCGCTTTCCCCAGTCTGAAAGCTATCGTGAAGTACTCGGCAAACTCGTCGATCTCCCCGGGGTGGCGCAGACACACACCTACATGGTGATCGAGCAGGTGAAAGAAGATCAGGGGATTCACTTCAGTGTGGATTGATGACAGACATGCTCAGGGAGTGGAAGGAGGTATTTATACAACCACAGGCTACTGTCAAACCAGTGTCCCAAACCTTCCGCTCAGATTCCTATTAAGGGGTCTGTTAACGTACCCACGGTCACGTTACCCAAGAAGGCAACGGCCAGTACAAACAGCAGGTTGATCCAGAAAGGACGAACGCTTACCGGCGACACCAGGTACAACACCTCAGCAGTAATGATCAGTAGGATCGCGACTTTTCTTGGCGTAGAGATACACGAAAGAACTTTTCCAGCCGCCACCCCAACGATGTAGATTGCTGTATACCGGACCATCGACCAATGCTATCAGGGTGAACAACCCAAACACCGGAGTGACCCGGCTCAAAAAAACCAGGCGCTCCGCAGGACTTGCATAGCCGGTAAGACCTAATTGGAAACAGACAATTGAATGGGATTCAGAAGCGGGCGTACTCTGGATTCGTTAGTTCACTCTACGAGCAACACCAATACCCACGCACACCGGTAAACACCACTGTTCCGCCCTGATAACTCAGCCTCGAGCCCGGGTTTCAGAAGCCGTAGCGGGATTTGCGGTAGTGACCGGGGGTTTCGCCGGTGGCCTTGCGGAAGGCGTGGCAAAAACTGGCTGAGGATTTGAACCCCAGAGTGTAGGCGATGGCCTTGATGCTCATATCACTGTGCAACAACGTCAGCGCATGCTGCTGACGGACTTGCGCAATCTGGTCACCGATGGCGTGGCCGGTACTGATGCGGTAGCTTCTGGTCAGATGCCTTACCGACAGCTGACACAATTGCGCCAATTCAGTCAGGCTAGGCGGCGGTTTAATTTCCTGCACCGCTCAGTAATTAATCGCAATTGACGCTCGTTCAGCCCCTGTGTGGAGTTATTAAGCCGAGGCGAGATACCATTGCAAAAGCGGCCCAACTCTATGGCCAGCTGCGCACTGATCAGTTCGGTTAATGCCTCACTGCCGAGTCCCGGGTCGCGCACCTCGGCAGCCATGCGATTGAGCAGTTGATGAATACGGCCATCGCTTATGTTCAGACAGGCAGCCAGCCTTGCGTCAGTGCTCAGTTGTTCGCAATCCAACCATTCATGCAACGCACTTGCCGATAGCTTGCAAACCAGCGACGTCTGCTGCTTGCTGCCTTCACCACGGACGCACAGCATCTCTCCACGCGGCACCAGGAATATTCGGCCGAGGCTCTCAAAGCGGCCGGGATGCCAGTGATTCAGGTAGTTCGCCTGGGCGTTGATGGGACGCGGGGTAAGGGTCAGATCGAGCCAATACTCATCACACTCATGCATGGTCTCCTGAACCGGCCCCTTGGCGGGGTAATTCACCAACTGCACGGTAGCCTGCGGAAGCAGAAGCTCCTGGATAACGGTGATGGGATTAGGATTCAAGCTATTCATTATGGTTATGGTGGCGTAGCCGATCGCTGAAGCCGTTCGATATTCCCCCAGACACCGGCCACTGTCAAATCCGCCAGGGCCTGCCAGCGACGCCAAGGCCCGCCAGCGATGCCGGCACGTGTTGAGGGGCTGTGGCAGTCACTGCCAGAATGAGCGGCTGGCTGATCCGCGTCGAACAGCCGTTACTAGCAACTAAGCAGGTATTCACTGGGGGTACCCTGGTGCCAGGCAAAATCACCGTTATCACCGGCGCTGGCTCCGGCCCCTGCCGGGCACTCGCCCGCCGCTGTCATTGCACGAGTCTGAGGAGCAGATAACCATGACCCAAATTGCCAAAGGCGTAATCGTCCTCGAAGTGGCACAACACACCTTTGTCCCCTCCGCCGGCGCTGTCCTGGCCGATTGGGGCGCCGACGTTATCAAGATCGAACACCCCCTGCGCGGCGATACCATGCGCGGTTTCCGCAGCACCGGCGACGCCAAGCACAACCCCAACCGCCACACTCTGGTGGAGCACGCCAACCGCGGCAAGCGCAGTGTCGGCATCGATATCTCCACCGCCGAAGGCCAGCAGCTGATCTACGAGATCGCCAAAACGGCTGATGTTTTCCTCACTAATTACCTGCCGGCGCAACGGCAAAAGCTGAAGCTGGATATCGAACACATTCGCGCGGCCAATCCCAAAATCATCTACGCCCGCGGCAGTGCCTTTGGCGACAAGGGCCCGGAGCGCGAGGCCGGCGGCTTTGATGGCACCGCCTTCTGGACGCGCAGTGGTATCGGCAACTCCATGTCGCCAGCAGAGCTGGACGGCCCCCTCTCCCAGGGCATACCGGCTTTCGGTGACTGTATCGGCGGCATGAACATCGCCGGCGGTATTCTCGGTGCCCTCTATCACCGGGAGAAAACCGGTCACGCCGTCGAACTGGACGTATCGCTGATGAGCAGTGCCTGGTGGGCAGCGGGATCAGGGATGGCCCAGACCATGGAGCTGGGTGTGGTGCCACGGGCGCGCATGCCACGTGGCGGCGGCTCCCCGGGCAACCCGTTTATGGGTAACTTCACCACCGCCGATGGCGGCACACTGAACTTCTGTATCCTGACACCCGGCCCCTACATCCGCGATACCTTTGAACATCTTGGCTTACCCGAAGCGGCCGACGACCCGCGGTTCGCCACCGCCGAAGCACTGATGGAGAACTGGGCCGATGCCAGTGCCCTGATGGTACAGGCCATCGCTAAACAGCCCTTCGACTACTGGCGCACACACCTGAAAACCATGCGCGGCCAATGGGTCCCCTTCCAGAGCCTGGAAGAGCTCGCCCGCGACCCACAAGCGCTGGCCAATGACATGGTGGTTGAGGTCGAAGCCGCCGAAGGCGACGAACCCCTGCGCCTGGTTCGGCCACCGGTGCAGTTTGATCACACGCCAGTAACCACCACCCGGGCGCCGCTGGCGGCGGAGCACACCGAGCTCTATCTACTGGAATTGGGTCTGGAGTGGGACCGCATTGAAACACTGAAAGCGGCGGGAGTTATTACCTGAATGAGAGTCCCGAACGGCTCTGGCGGTGTAACCTCCAAACTAACCGCGCCCTACCGATCTCGCTAATCTTGATCTACCCTCCGAGCAAATCATATTCGAAGAAGTATCATGACTCGACTCACTCGCGAACAATGGCAATCCCTGATCAAGGCCTACGAAACCAGTGGCCTTACTCAAACTGACTGTTGCAAACAGCACAACCTCAACCCCAAAAACTTCAGCCTAAAGCGGGGTAAGTTGCTGCCTCTTGAGAGTTCGGCTTCGCCCTTTGTCCAGGTTGCGCGGGTGGCACCCCATCAACCCGGTAGCGACATCGAATTGCAAGTTGGTGCCGTTAAACTCAAACTCTCGGCATCTGTACCTTCGGCTTACCTGGTTGATTTGATTAGAGCCCAGGCATGATCGATTGGCACAGTGACATTCCGATTTATCTGCACAAAGCCCAGGTGGACTTCCGCAAATCGATCAATGGCTTATCGGTCATTGTTGCTGAGTCAATGCATCTGTCGGTCACTGAGCCCGGTCTGTTCGTGTTTTGCAATAAATCTCGTCGACAGCTTAAGGTGCTGTACTGGGACTCGACAGGCTTTGCGCTCTGGCAAAAGCGCTTAGAGCGCGACAGGTTTAAATGGCCCAGCGATGAGCGCTTTAACGTTGTTACCTTAAATCATGAACAGTGGTGCTGGCTACTGCGCGGCTTCGACATCACTAAAATTAGCCCTCATTCGCCTATTTTCTATCGAGATGAGGTTTAAGCTCGAGTAAAATATCGGCCATGATTAATATGGCTGATCTTGAAAATGAAAATCGAATGCTGCGAGAGCAGTTATCTGAAAAAGATAACGAGATCTCTCGGCGCGACTCACAGTTGGCCGCATTAAAAGAAGAAATTCAACGGCTCTTATTACAGCGCTTTGGACGCTCCTCAGAAAAGGTATCCGTCGACCAATTAGGCTTATTTAATGAAGCCGAAGAACTGGATAACAAAGTCGAACCCGAAGCAGCCACTGAAACCACCACCGTAAAAAGCCACGAACGAAAATCTCGCCCTCGCGTCGGCATCCCCGCTGAAATACCTCGTGAAGAGATCATTCACGACCTAACAGACTCAGAAAAGGTCTGCCCCAAAGACGGCACCGCTCTGGAAGTCATCGGCAGTGACAATCACGAGCAGCTGGATATTATACCGGCACAAATCAAAGTACTTGTGCATCGCCGTTTAAAATACGCTTGTCCTTGCAGTGAGCAACATATTGTAACAGCGGCTAAGCCCACGCAGCCCATCGAGAAAAGCATCGCCAGCCCGGGGTTACTTGCCTATATCGCTGTGCAAAAATACGCCGATGCCTTACCGCTGTATCGCCAAAGCGAAATGTTTAAGCGCATTGGCATTGCGTTAGATCGAACCAATCTCGCCAACTGTACAGGTTTGTTGCTCCTGCAAAACCTGCATTTCCGCCATCCATGGCGGTCATGGTAAAGTGTGGTGAGTTAGTGCAACCACTGATCAACCTACTCACGGAACACATCCAGCAACCGCCGCTGATTCACATGGATGAGACCACACTGCAAGTGCTGGATGAGCCCGGTAAACCGGCAGAAAGTAAAAGCTACTTGTGGTTAATGGCCACCTTTGGAATTCACTCCGCAATGGTTTATCACTATCGCGATAACCGTCCACAAGCCGTTCCGTTGGAACTACTCACAAATCAAACCAGCGCCATTATGGTCGATGGTTACGAGTGGTATCAAAAAGCGTGTGATACCTACCACATCCAACGATTAGGTTGCTGGGCGCATGCCCGCCGTAAGTTCGTTGAGGCACAAAAACTGCAGAAAAAGACCGGTAAAGCCAACTAGGCACTCGCGTTTATCCAAAAACTCTACGCAATAGAAAAAAACATCAAAAATCAACCGCCTGATGAACGTTATCGAATCCGACAACAAGAAGCGGTTCCCATAATCGAGAAACTCAAGGCTTGGAAAGAGAAAAGCCTCAACACCGTATTGCCGTCGACAGCCCTGGGTAAAGCGTTAACCTATTTCAATAACCAATGGGATCGCTTGGTCGGCTATCTAGATGACGGCAATTAGCCGATAGACAACAACCCGGCTGAAAGGGCGATACGCCCGTTCACCATTGGCCGGAAAAACTGGTTGTTTAGTAAAAGCTAGGCAGGCGCTAAGGCCAGTGCCAATCTATACAGCCTAATCGAAGCGGCAAAAACTAATTACCTAAATGTGTATGAGTACCTGAGATACATTTTAAAGAGCTGCCCAACGCGCAAAGCGTTGAGGATATTGAAGCTTTACCTCCATGGAGCGTGTCACATGGCTAGGGTGTAGTTGGTTGGGCGCTTACCGTTTTAACCGCTGTTTTTCCTCTTCCAGCTATTTCAAACGCCGCAGCTCCGATACGCCGAGCCCACCGTATTTCTTCTCCCAGATATAAAACGTGGCTTCCGACATGCCCATCTTTCGACAGATCTCAGCCACGCGTGTGCCGCTTTCCGCCTGCCTCAGCGCAAGCGTAATCTGTTGCTCCGTATACTTGGACGTTTTCATGGCCGATCAGCTCCTGAGGTTGCGTGATACTGCCCGAAAACTCTAGTTTAGACTGCTTCGGTTTTATGGGAGGAGGTCACAAGACTCACAACACATCCGCTATTTCCTTGAACTCCAATATACAGGATTTAAATTTCATTACTGCCTCTTGTGTTGGAGGCTATATCTTAACCCACTGCCTCAGATCTAGGGGCCACAATAGGCTTGGCCCTCTATGTTTAAGAGAGCCTTGATTTACGCAGTTTCCTTATCATCTAGTCATCGGTCGCACCGGGTGGCCTTACCACGACCTTCGGTGGGTAACGTTTAAATGTTTCCATATGAGCGAAAATGGCGTTCTGCCAGATAGATATGTAAGGCAACTTGCGTAACAGGAAGTTGTGGGTCTCTTTCGGGTCGAGGTAAAGATTAAAGACTTTCCCGTATTTATACTTTTGCTCAACACCAGTAAAGCCACCCGCGTTCCAACTATCATTCGGAACTCCGTTATCGATCCCAGCCGTCATGAATTTATATTCACCCACACGCACTGCGGAAAATGTATCAGCGAGCCAATAATAAAGAAATTTTCGGTTCGATTCGCCACTATCGGATAAAAGGAATGATGTCTGGTCGATACTATCGATGAATCGATCGCTGGGTACCTTTTCCGGCACCCCTGCTAAGGATAACGAAGTAGCAAAAATATCCGCCATATCGAATAATCCATCCGACTCACGCCCTGGAGCAATCATTCCCTTCCAGTAGGCAATGCCCGGCACACGCACCCCGCCTTCATAAGTGGAGCCCTTGGCTCCCCTGAACGGGGTATATCCGGAATCCCACCAAGTCTCCATTTCCGGACCATTGTCCGAGGTTACAAAAATCAGAGTATTTTCCAGCTGACCTGTCTCTTCCAGGGCCTTAACCAACCGACCTACGATATCGTCTAGCTGCACAACCACATCTTTATAAGGATAACCTGCCGGCGACATACCCTTGAATTTATCCGGCGGGTAGTTGTCGAAATGCGCCCCAGTGGTCGCATGATAGAGGAAGAACGGTTCGTCGCTATTCTTCATACGATGAATAAACTTGGATGAATACTCTGCCCATTCCTCATCTAATTGTTTGAAAACCTCCAGGTCTATTTCACGTACCTGCTTAAGTTTCTTACCCCGCTCGCCGTGAACCAAGAAGCGATTGAATGCCACATTACGCATCCACTCTTGACGCTCGGGCTTATTGACGATGTCTGGCTGAAACGCCGGATCGCGCCACTCTGTATACATGTTTGCTACACCCAGAAAACCGTAGAAATCATCAAATCCGACGTTCTGCGGCTGGGACGCTTCGTTCTCTCCCAGATGCCACTTTCCCACTGCCTGGGTCACATAATTCGATTCTCTCAGCAACTCAGCCATGGTAATCTCGCCCTCTAGTCCTCCCTTCTCACCAGCCATAGGCGGGCGTAGCAGACCATGGCGCCTAGGCAGTCGTCCAGTGAGCAGTGTGGCGCGCGTTGGAGAACATGACGGCTGTGAATAGGTTGACGTCAGGCGAAGACCGCTCCTCGCAAGCCTGTCAATATTTGGAGTAGGCGCGCCCACCGCGATGCCGCCACCATAGACACCAATGTCCCCCCAACCTATATCGTCCATCAACACGACGACGATATTGGGGCGTCGGCCCTTTTTTGAGGACAATGCATTCAATTTTTTCTGTGCCTCGGCGGCTTGCTTCGGATGGTCGAGAACTGGTTCACGGCTGGGACCCAACGAGACTGTTTCCCTCACCAGCGCATCCTCATAAGCACTAACATTTGGAGGAAAAATCAGACTCCAAGAGATCCCAATAGTGAAAGCCCAGGTGGTAACCACATTAATCAATCGTCTGTTCATTGGCATTTTCTCTATTTTTATTCCGCTATAAATTGTCACACTTTTTAGAGTGAAGCAGCCAAGAAAAATCTTAGCTTCACCCTGGATATCGAGTTGTGAGGGCTTTCCGCCATAGCTTTTCAGCCACCACAGCTTTTATTGTTACCCTCCCTTTCACAACTTTATGACCCTATTATGAAATTCGAGAGACAGTAACAAATTTCATCAAGCGAACAATCCATCGTCTACGACCAGGGACACCCCAGGAACCTAACTGGTCTGGTCTGGTGTGGTCTGGCCTGGTCAATGCAAACGTATAGTATAGCTGCAACTATATCCTCGACCCGACCAAGCCTATCCAGAGAGGTCATACTCTCTCATGCTGCTTGCGAACTCTCAATCAACCCATCAAAACCCGCCCTAACAAAGTCATCTAGTATTTTATCGTCAATTTCGATTTCAATAACTCACGCATGAACACAATTTACCCTTATATTGCGTGAAGGCTTGCCACATTCTACAGCCAATTTCTTAGTGAATGTTTTCACAAACCCTTTACTGCCACCGTAAATTTAACATCCTAGGGCGACTTTCAATGCGGCAAAACCACTTTATTTGTTAACCTGAAGCTCATATCGCTAGACATAATTTCCACCTCAAAAAATAATTTTATAGAATGACACCTAAAGAGATATAGCCCCACTGACAACCACCTCATCTTTCTTTTCAGCAGTTAAAGCTATATTTCTATTACGTTATCTCAGATGCATATTGATCTCAGTTATCTCCCGATCAAGATAACCGACAAATTCTATTGCCGCTAATTTGTCGCCCTTGACGCTGATTTCACCAGATTTGATTCCATCCTCTACTGTAATCTCATTACGATTAATCTTATTTAGTGTTTTCGTACTCAATATCACAACGGCATCGCTTATTTTTGGATCGGTAGAGAAAGATTGAACTTCGATAATGCTGTGGCGAAGCTCAACGCCAATACTTTCTTTCGTATCTGATAATTCAAACACCAATGATATATGCCGATCTTTTGCTGATTCAGCATCGACAAGATAGCGCCAAGAGTCAATAACATCTCTGGCTGGGTGTAATTCTCCTTGAAACATTTTCATAGTCGACTTCAAAATCTCTCTCGTATCGAGCTTCCCCTCTAGCTCCAAAGCTCCAGTTAAATACCATGACCTTGCAATAGAATTGACCTGCTGATAACCAATCTTTCGAAGACATGCAGCTTTCAGATATCTAGCATCCATATCCTCTCTATCTAGTTTAATAAGCATCGAAACCAACTCCGCAGCCAGTTGAGGATCGCCATCATCGAACGTTTGCCTCGCCTCGGACAGTACCTTTTCTCTCCCCCCCATCATTTCAACGTACTTCTTGGCCTGATGTTGTGGTTCAGAATGTAACATGTCCACAGAGTCTCCGCTAAACCAACTTACCCAGCCAGTATAGAACTCCGGGGTAATAAGCCAGGGTGTTCCGTACGTAGGTCTAGTGAAAGGAACTAAATCAAGATAGCTTGGCAGTGCCTTAAATTTGTATTGCAACTCCAGAGGTGTGTAGCCTTTATTAATATATCGAATGCTTTGATCCCAAAGATACTGGATGGCATCCCGACTGGTTGTAATATATTTCTCAATACGATCTTTACCCTGAATCGGTATTATGTGTGATCCGAGCAACCACTCGGGCTGCAATTTCCTTACTCTGTCCAGCGCAGTGATATAATTCTCAGGTAACCTCGGCTTGGAACCACGAATGGAATGTATATTGGCCAATGAGTAGAAAAACTCATCGCCAATAATAACCATATCGTATTCTGGAATGTGAATGCCAAATTCCGATATGGCCTCACCGCCGGTATGGAAAACATTAAACTTGACACCCGCAATTTCCATCTCCGTGTCTTTATCAATTAAATCTGTCGGAGGAATATAGCCGGAATTTCCTCCTACGACATTTAGCGAACAGCAACCATGATAATGTTTATCCTCAGGAGGTAATAACGAACCGGAGTAGTATGCCACTCCTATTGCTTGTCGAGGAAGTAAATCTCCAAACTCATTGTCCTTTTCCGCTTCAAAATTCTTCCACGAAAATATTTTAACTCTTCCGCTACTAACGTCGCCCTCTGAAACCAGGGATGCAGTTCCGTTATAGTGATCTGTATGATGATGCGAATAGAAAATTGCCTTTATAGGCTTGTCCGAAATTTTCTTAATCTCCTTCGCGATTAATCGTCCATGCTCAATCGATACTCCGGTATCGTAAACAATCAAACCGTCATCTCCCTCAATAACGGTTGTATTCCCAATAAAACCCCCTAATGTATGAAAGGTCCATACAGGATTAGGGCCAGCCTTATAAACACCTTGCTTTTCAGAAAAAAGTTTTCGATGTTCGAGAAAGTAATCTGGCCATGTTCTTTCAACATAGTAAGGATTTTCTTCTGCCGTTAACGAGCCAGAAATACTCATAAGTAGAAATGTGCAAACCAGGTAAATTATCTTCATTATTCAACTCTTATGTTTGTCATTTAAACAATATAAATTGTTTAATTGGATATAGGCGGATTCACTGCATTGGTAACAGATTCACCAATGGGCGGGGAAATCAGTATTATTTACCTATAAGAGGCTCATCAATTCTACCATCCTGGCTCATCCGATATGGCCAATCCCACAACCTGTGGTGCATACAAATCGACAAGGGCGGCCAGATAAACCCAGCGCAAGCTTGGCGCCCGCACTTGCCAGAGCCCTGAGTCTCGCCCCTCCGATTCACCTTGCACAACCAGGTACTTTTTCTACTTTAGAATCCAGCTTGAACTTCATACCCATAAACATTACTGCATACTGTAATTGCAGGCTCACCATTTAGGTAAAGTTCACCTTCTCAACATCCCCGTCATCAGAAACACAAAGCTAGGAATTTTGACGAGACTGAAAGCACAAGCTAGAACCCTAAAAATCCATTAGAAATTGTAGGTAACATCTACACCATACGTTCTCGGTGGCGCATAGGAAGCACGAAGCCCTCGACCGGCTCCGACAACATCATCAAAATATTCTTCGTCAGTGAGATTATTTCCCCATAACGAGACGATCCAATTCTCTTCCTGCGAAATATAACTGGCTCTTGCACTCAACAATCCGTAGGCGTCTTGACGAAGAGCCTTTGTGTTGTCGGTTACGATAAAGTCAAAATTAAATTCATCCTTGTAAGAATAGGTCACTGTCATCGGAACGCTTGCCTTGCCCAAAGTAAACTCATATTCTGCCGAAACAAAGCCCGACCAGTCTGGAGTACGAACTAAGGGCTCTCCACTCACATCGACCCCAAAATCAGTCATTCCAGTTGCTGTAGGATCTCCTGTAGCATCAGCAACAAATATTTTTGCATTTGCTTCGTAATTTTTGTACTTAGCATCCAGGATGCTTAAACCAGCAGTCAACTTTAGACGATCATCTATCAACCAAGTAATGTCCAGATCAAAACCAAAAATTTCCGCGCTTGCTGCGTTTTCTGTCGAAGATATTCCATAACTTCCGGCTGCCGACCGGGTAACCTGCATATCCGAATAATCATAATAGAAAATCGAGCCATTAGCTCTCAGAGTTCGATTCAGGAAGTCGCCTTTAAATCCGATTTCCACCATATCTAAAATCTCGGGATCCAGTGGTTCCTTACCTGAGGCCGGGTAATCGAATCCTCCGCTTTTGAAGCCACGCGACAAAGTCATGTAATACATGACATCCTCTAGGTTATATTCGAGGGTAGCCTTGGGAGTAAATTGACTCCAATCCTCTTTATCTTGAAAGGGAACCGAAACAATAGTGACAGGCGCATTAGATGAAGCATTAACCTCAACCTCCTTTTCCTCCTCACTCCAACGCCCCCCTATCGTCAGCGACCATCGTTCACTCAATTCCCATGTGGATTCGCCATAGACCGCCCACGCATTCGTATCCACGGATTGAACACCTTGCGACAGGAGAAATCCCGCCCCCACATCTAAGTTAAATTCAAAGTCTGTTTCACCAACCAGGAAATTAGTACCAATAACCCAGCTCCAATTACCATCATTGTTGGAAACAAGTTGAAATTCCTGTGAATAGGAATTTGTTTCATCAGGAATTTTCGGCAGATCCAAAGTCTTGGCACTGGTTCCGTCAGCATCAATGGTGATTACCTGATCCATATCGGTGAAGGTTGTTATTGATGCAAAATCAGCTTTATCAAACGCAATATCGAAGCGCAACTGAGAGGAAAATTCTTTCCCGGTGTCCTTCGCCGTTATCTCAGTTGCCGCCTCATCTGCCTGTGTTCCAGTTATTCCACCCAGAGCGAGACCAGTACTAAGACCAGCTGGGCTTACATCGACCTGATCGTTACCATTGAGATCATCCTTTTCCCAATATCCCAATGTCAATCTGGCGGTTGCCCTGTTGGTCAGGTCCCAGCGCAATTTAGCTCGATAGGCTTGGTAATCCTGGTCGTCCAATTCCGAAACCCCGATTGGGGAAAGGTTGTCTACATAGCCGTCCCGTTTCTTAGACAACGCAGTTAACCGAACACCAAAGCTTTCACTAATCGGCACGCTTACCGTACCCGATAGGGTTTGTTGTCGGAAGTTTCCTAAACCCACTTTTACACTTCCTTCCAACTCATCAGCGACATCCTTGGTAATAATCCGAATCGCACCGCCGGTCGCGTTTCTACCATACAAAGTACCTTGCGGCCCCTTTAGCACCTCAATCCGCTCAACATCGGCAAAATCCATCATTGAAGTTGTAGCGCGAGAAACATAACGATCATCAACGTAGGTGGCTATGCTCGGCTCTAGCCCATTTAAAGCGAGCCTTGTCCCAACGCCTCGTAAATATGGAGATCCTGTAGCACCCGTGTTGCTGAATACCAGGCCGGGTGTAACTAATTGCAACCCCTGAGTACCTGAAACCCCAAAATTTGACAATTCTTCTCCTGAAAATGCAGAGACAGCGATTGCTACATTTTGAAGGCTTTCCGAACGCTTTTGTGCAGTAACTACTACCTCCTCTAGCTCTGCAGCAACAATATAAGTTGGCACTAGCCCAACAGCGAAACCTGAGATCACCGCTGATATGAATTTTATTCTTAAAGGATTTTTTCTAGAAAACATTGCTAACCTCTATTTTAATAATTTTATTGGACTTATATATTAAGAGACTATTTCTGCATCAATGGCACTACCGTGTCCACAGACCAGCTAAAGGGAGATATCAAGAGTCTTTTGAGCAATTGTGGATAAACATACTTCATCCTCGTTAGTTAGAATTATTATTGTGTTTGAAGTTGAAACCTTTGGTTCGTCATGTCTTTACAGCGTAATCTTAGTAACATCTTTGGATAGCTGTAAACTACTCTTAGGGGTAAATCCTGGGTAGTTTAAGCTCGAATGTTTCATGAGAGAGGGAGGATAGAAAAAGCGGCGTAAACTGCTTAAAAATCAGTGTGCGGCCATTGATTAACAGAAGAATCCTTCGTGACAGAATGCAACCAAATTTCCATCGATTTTCCATCTGTCGAACACCGTAAAGTTGATACCGATTTCTCCAGCGGTGATATCAGTATTCATGGCGATGCCATGCTCCTTCATCAGATTTATCGCCGGTTGAATCTGTGCCGCCGTGTGGCGCGAGCGATGGGTGATGATCGGGCCAGGCCAGCTGCGAATTTTCGCTGGAAGAACTGATCAAACAGCAAATCCATGAGCTCGCCCTCGGGAACGAAGTTCTCAACGACCATGATCAGCTGCGCGATAACCTGGTGCTTCAAACGGCTACTTCCTGGGTTGACACGATGGCCAGTGGCTCAACGTTGTGCCGTATGGAGCATCGGTCTATTGTTGACCCTAGATCTGAGACAGTAGGCTAAGATATAGCCTCCAAAACGAGGGGCAGTAATGAAACGTAAATCCTGCATATCGGAGTTCAAGGCAAAAGTTGCCATAGTAACCTTGAAAGGGCAACAGACGACTAATGAGATTGCCCAGGAATTTGGAGTGCACCCGACTCAGGTCTGAACGACTGACATCACCTATCTTCGCCTGCGGGGTGACTTTGAGGCCTGGTAGCTATTATGGACTGGCACAGTCGCAAGGTGTTGTCCTGGGAATTATCGAGCAGTATAGAATCGAGCTTGCGATAGCGTTCTTGACCAGAGGGGTCATCACATAGCCTGGGTGAACAGAATTGACCCTAATATGATAGCCTTGCTGGGCACACAGCAGAGCACAAGACTTGGTGAAAATCCGCACAGCGCCCTTACTGTCGTTGTAGGCGGGAGCGACGGGCTCACCGATAATGCCCTAGATTGAGGAAATATTGATAATGGAACAGCCACATTTCTTCATCACCCGGATTGCCTCGCGGGTACCCATGAACACTACGTCGGAGTTGACGGCCTGCATTTTGCGTCAACCCTCGAGGGTTTCTGCCTCGACGGTGGCCGGGGCGGCCATACCGGCATTATTGACCAGTACGTTCAGTTGACCACAATTAGCAAGGATTTGATCGACGATTTCTTTCCAGCGAGCCTCGTCTGTCACGCCCTGTTCCAGAGCAATGGCACCCGGAATTGTCGCAGCGTGAGACTTGACTGCCTCGAAATTGATGTCGGTGACGACGACGGTAGCGCCCTCCTCCGCCATTCTCGTTGCAGCGGCGGCGCCGAGTCCACTGGTGACCATCGCAACTTTGCCTTTTAATCTCTTCATGTTGTCTACCTTATCGTGCTGGGTGGAATTTAAGTAATTCAGGATTGACGAGACAAACCACGCCCTTGAGGGCAAGGGTCTCGTCACAACCGTCGGCGATCAAGACGGAACGGGCATCGCGGAGCAGTTTTTCCATCGGGTACTCCCTGGTCACGCCGTTGCCGCCAAAGATCTGCAGCGCGTCGGCGAAGAGACTCACACCAGTGAGTCCCGCCCCTCATTAATTTAAATTCGATAAATATTCGGCGCTTCGGCGTCAAAGGCATCCAGCAGAAAACGCTCTTGGGGCTTCTCAGACGCCGTTTTCGGAATCTGCTCAACCACTTGCAAGAAAGTCGGCATAAAGCTCGCCGCCAGATTCTTCCTACAGGCGTCAAATACGGCTCCTGCGTCAAAATCATCCATCGAACTTGGAACGATGGCTGCGACCACTTCCTTTTCACCCGGCGCCATACCCGGCATAGCGACACCGTAGACAAATACGTCATCAACCATGTCGTTCTGGGATAGGGCCTTTTCTACAAAAGCCGGATTGACAAAATCACCGTTGCGACGGATTCCACCGCCCTTTCTGTAGTGGAAGTAAAGCCAGCCATTCTCATCGACGTGGCCGACATCCCCCATACGCAACCAGCCCCCCACGGTCTTCCTCTCGGAGGCCTCAGGATTTTTAAAGTACTTCACCACAGGTGAGGTACCGTCGCTGTTCTTGAAGCAGATCTCACCGGGCTCACCGGGAGCACATTCGTTACCGTCATCATCGAATATCTTCAGTTCCAACATGGCAGGAGCCTGACCGCAACTTCCGATGGGACCAGCTCCGGAGGGATTGAAGGTCAAGCCTCCTTCTGCAGCACCGTAAAACTCGGTCAGTTTCAGGTCGAAACGTCGCTCGAAATCTTCCCAAATGGCGGCGGGCATACCGGCACTTAGAATCATCCGAACCGGGTTGTCTGCGTCGCTGTCCTTACGCGGTTCGGCATAAATGGCCGTAGTCATGCCGCCGAGCAGGTTGAACCAGGTGCAACCGTAGGCACGCGCCACATCCCAGAGGCGGGATTTGGTGAACTTGCGACTGATCACACCGCGTAAACCAAGGTAGATGGAACAGCCGAGAGTGATCAACTGGGCATTGGCGTGAGTCAGGGAAAGTCCAGTATAGGGGCGGTCATCCTCTCGAAGATTCATCACCTGTTGGATAATCGGAGCTGTTCCAAAGCGCGCGTGGGCCGCCATAATCGCTTTCGGATCTCCGGTCGTACCCGAGGTATAGAGCAATTGCGCCGGATCCATCGAATCTGTGCTTTCAATCGCCACTTCGGGATTCGGTGTCGGTCCCGCAAGAATGCTGGCAACGCTTTCACCATCACCCTCCAGGGGCAGTACCCAGCTCTCGCTTTTCGCCCATACCTCGCCGACAAAATCGAGGGCATAGTTAGCGACAACCGCCCCCTTACAGTCGGCGAAATTGAGCATGAATTTCAGCTTATCGCCCTTGATACGGGGGTCTATGGGAACAAAGATGGAACCGACGATAGAACTGGCGACCATCAGGTCTGCAAATTCAGCGTGATTCATCATCACCATGCCAAAGGTATCGCCCTTTTGAATACCTTTCGCTTTCAACCAAGCAGCCAGTTTCTGACCGTTATCCCACAGTTGTTGATAGGTACGACGCTCGTCGACAAAATTGCCATCCGCATCGATGTCAACAAAGGTTAGAACGTCGAGATCCGGCTTCTTCTTAAGCCAAACTCGAATTTGATTGGCGAGAATGGCGTCTTCCGAATTCATATCAGTCCTCCCTAGCAAGGATGGATACCACCGTAGCGGCTGAATCGATACCGATCAGGCCGCCGCCATTGTGTGCCAAGCCAATACGTGCGCCCTCTACCTGACGATTACCACAGTGACCGCGAAGTTGCTCGGTTAATTCAACGATCTGTGCCGCACCGGAGGCACCAATGGGGTGCCCCTTCCGCAACAGCCCGCCGGAAACGTTGACAGGAATTCGTCCACCGAGGCGGGTATCTCCAGAATCCAGCAGACGCGCGCCCTCGCCTTTCGGACACAGTTCAAGATACTCGTAGGTGAGGATTTCAGAGGGCGCCGAGGCGTCGTGCAGTTCGACAATACTCAAGTCGTTAGGACCGACTCCCGCCTCTTTATAAGCCATGTTGGCTGCGTAGTTTGCAACCTGGTCTGTCATTTCCCAACCGGATACCAAAGCCGAAGACAAGACTTTGACTTTTTTGTCCATACCCATCTCTTTCGCCTTCCGCTCGCTGACGATAATCACCGCAGCGGCGCCGTCGCCTACCGGCGAACACATGGGAAGTGTCAGAGGGTAGATAATTTCACGACAGGCCAAGACTTCCTCGACCGTCATTTCAGTCTGGAACTGGGCCTTGGGATTGAGGCTGCCGTGGTAGGAGTTCTTCACCGTAACACCTGCGAAATGCACTTGTGTAGTCCCGTACTTTTTCATGTGAGCGATGGACATGTGGGAGTAGATATCCATGAATACCGAACGTGTGACACCAGCATTTTCGATATCGATGGGTTCACCCGACTTCTCAGCCAGCGCCTCAAGAGCCCCTATCAGGCCTTTTTCCTGTTCAGTATCGACTGCACCATCAAAGGCGGCAAAGGTACGGCGCTTGTCTTCGTGGAAGAGTTTTTCAAAACCGCAGGCAAGAACCACATCATAAAAGCCGGCCGTCACCATGGCGCAAGCCTGGTTAAAGGCTGTAGACGACGTCGCGCAGGCGTTTTCAACATTGACAACAGGAATCTTTCCTATTCCCATCTCGCGCAACGCGGCCTGACCGCTGATCATCTCCTGGCCCTGAACAACACCACCGGCTCCGTTGCCCATCCACGCGGCCTGAATTTCTTCCTTGGCGATACCCGCATCAACAATGGCCTCGGCAATAGCTTCACCCGCGAGGGACTTGAGGGTGCGATCAAGGTGTTTGCCAAAGCGCGTCATCCCGACTCCGGCTACGTAGGCGTTCATCTTCATATTGTGGTCTCCGTTGGTTTCAATCTAGTTTCCATCCAGAAACGCCGCTCATGGCGTTTGGCAGATTCGACTCGTACTTGTTTATATGCTTCCTTTCGCTGGAGGCATTAAAATAAAGCCATCCTTGTGGAAACTCTCAATAAGAGAGCAGTAATCAAAGGGCTAGGTTAACGCCAGTTTTTCGGGGTTAGGGCCAGCCACACAGAAGGGAATCCGCTGCTTGGCCAAATACTGTTAAACAACTTTTCCGGTGTACCCACTTGCGCCGTAAACCAATACTTTAAGTTCTGAACTCATTGTTCGATTCTTATATTTTTTCGCGTATATTTCTCACAATAACGCAAGTTTTACATGGTGAAATTTTTGAAAGCCGCTTATTAAATATCGAGGCGAGCCATCACCAGTTCGGTGATAAATTCCGCATAGCGTTGTGGAGAAATTTTTCTCCCCCGGTGCTTCCAACTCTTCAGATGCCAATCCTGTAACAGGGAAATTATTGCAGAAGCGCAGAGATTTATATCAAGTGAATTAAAAATGCCTTCTTTTATTCCGTCGCCTACCAACCTGACAAAACGTGCTTCAAAGTCCAACTCAGTCCGTTTTGCCTTCTCTTTTTGTTGCTCGGAAAGACTTTTTGATTCCATATAGACAAAATAAAACCAGGGCTGTAACTGCTCCGAGAGATAAATATGCGCGTAGATCAATGCAATCAGCTTGGCTCTGGTATCTTCGATCCCGGCAGTGGCAAGATCTGTCAATTCGCTGGAGATAACACCAAGCACGTGTTCGATAAGATTGGCCAGCTCCTCCTTGCTGCCGATATAGGCGTAGAGCCCCCCCATACTGATATCGCTCTCCCTGCTCAGTTCACGCAGACTCATGGAGTGAAAGCCGGTTTTGGAGCTGAGTTTGAAAGTAGCCTTTAGTATGCGCCCCAGTTTTTCCAGACCTATACGCTGATTTCTCACAGAAATCTGATCGCCGCGCAGGGAATAGACTGTCTGGCAAATCCAATCATCGGAAGCTGGAGAGAACCTCAAAAAAGCTTCATAGGAAAGACTTTCAGGCCATGCGGGGGAATTTCTTTTCGTCGTGTTTTTCAAGTTCATCTCATTATCCATATCGCTTTCAGGATTGACATTATTTGAAAACACAATAAAATTCAATACAAATAAATCGAACGCTCGATCGATAAATGCATCAGGAGTTCTGCTATGCCCGCCATCTTGAATGAACGAGAACTGGATTTTCTGCTTTACGAATTACTCGATACGGAAAAGGTACTGAGCCGCCCCCGTTACACAGAGCATTCCAGAGAAGTTTTTGATGCCACGCTGGCGACTGCGAGAACTGTCGCAGAAAAGTATTTTGCCAACCACTATGCAAAGGGCGATCAGTGCGAACCCACCTTCGATGGAAAAAAGGTCTCCATCATTCCCGAAACCAAAGAGGCATGGGATAACTTCAGCGAAGCCGGTTTCCTTGTTGCCCATTACGATTACGACCAGGGCGGCATGCAGTTGCCCGAGACGGTTTTGCGTGCAGCCATGGGATACTTTTTTGCAGCAAATATCGCTACCGCGGCATATCAGTTGTTAACTCTCGGGGCCGCCAATCTGATCAATACCTTTGCCAGCGATGAACAGAAAGCACTCTATCTGCCACTGCTGCAAAATGGCAGTTGCGCGGGAACGATGGCCATGACCGAACCCAACCAGGGTTCTGCGCTGGGCGATATCCGCACTATCGCCAAACCCGCCGATGATGGCAGTTACCGAATTTTCGGCAACAAAATGTTTATCTCAGGTGGCGACCAGTGTCTCACCGAGAATATTTTGCATCTGGTCCTCGCAAAAATTGAAGGGGCTCCTGCTGGAGTAAAAGGGATTTCCCTGTTTCTCTGCCCAAAATTTCTGGTCAATGCTGACGGCTCACCCGGAGAGCGCAACGACGTGGCACTGGCCGGTCTTCTGCACAAAATGGGTTATCGAAATACCACTTCCACAGTGCTTAATTTTGGAGAGAAAGACGGTGCAGTAGGTTATCTGGTCGGCGAGCCCCACAAAGGGCTAAGCTATATGTTCCAGATGATGAACGAAGCCCGTATCGGCGTTGGCCTGGGTGCCGCCTCACTGGGTTACCAGGGTTATCTCGCCTCTCTCGATTACGCCAGAGAACGCCGTCAGGGACGCCTACCCTCCAGCAAGGATCCACTATCTGCTCAGGTTACCCTCATAGAGCACGCCGACATACGGCGTATGCTGTTGGCGCAAAAGGCCTATTCTGAAGCATCCCTCGCCATGTGCCTGTACGCCAGTTCACTGCTGGAAGACTCGCACACTGGAGAAACTGCTGAGCAACGCGAGAAAGCATTCCGCCTGCTCGATCTAATCACTCCGATTGTCAAATCCTGGCCTTCCAGATACGGGATTGTGGCTAACGATCATGCCATTCAGATTCTAGGCGGTGCGGGTTATACCCGAGAGCACCCTATCGAACAGTATTTACGCGACAACCGCCTCAACCCCATTCATGAAGGTGCCGAGGGCATTCACGGTCTGGATATTCTGGGCAGGAAAGTTGTTGTCAATGGCGGCGCTGACTTTGAATTGCTGATGTCCGAGATGGATGAGACCATAAATGCTGCAACGTCAATGGATCGCTGTGCTGCTTTGGCTGCCCCGCTGAAATCTGCCTGCGCAGCTCTTTCGGAGACCACTGTAACGCTGCGGGGTGAACTCAGCAAGAACTCCGACAAGACCCTGTCCAACGCGACGATTTATCTGGATGCTTTTGGACGCGTATTTGCCGCATGGATCTGGCTGAAGCAGGCAGTAGTGTCTGAACAAGCTTTGAGTAGTGGTGCCAAATCTATAGATGATGAGCATTACTATCGGGGTAAATTGCAGGCAGCGCAGTATTATGTTCAATGGGAGTTGCCGCAACTGCAAGCCCAGCTCGATCTGCTCAATCGATTTGATAATACGACTCTGGCGATGCATCCGGACTGGTTTTAATCTGCTGGACAGACAAATAAAAACGCCCAGCATCAACTGACGGGGCGTTTTTACAGTTGTGCGAAATATCAGGAGAAAGTGCGCACAATCAGATAGGTATCGGTATATTCCCGAACCCTGTGAATTTTACCATCTTTCAGCTCAACTACGATACAGTAGTTGTTGTTGTAGTCTTTTCCGTTTGCAGTTCTGGATGTGCCCTGCACCTCCATTACAACCCGGCCTCCCTCGGCTGTAGCTGTGGAAACATTCATTGCCAGCCCACCATCAAGGAGATCGCCAAGGGGAAGCAACAGCTTGTTGAGAACATCATCAGGACCTCGCATGACGCCGCTAAACGGATGTTCCCCCAAAATTTCCCACTGAATATCGTCATGGACATTACTGAGAAATTTTCCTATTTCGCCATCAGCAATGGCCATCCACGAGCTGACCACGAGCTCCTTGTTACTATCATTAGACATCGTTCTACTCCTTGGAATAAGCAACTGGTAATTGGAAATTTCACTGTTGTGAAAGTTGAGAGTCTATTTATTTTCGAGAATATTAAAACTACCCATGAGAGTGGTTCTTTTTACCACCCTGCAATGATTGCCTCGGCAGGAACTACTCTATTTTCACCCTTGTGGGTAGTTTAGCCAGGGGCTGGCTGCACCTATACTCGGTAGCTAAATAATTACAATAAATACCAGTTAAGAGAGGCCTTATGACTCACCGATTAAATAAAAATAAATTATTACTGACGACTACCTGTGCCGCTATGGCTGTCGGGTCAACTGCAGTCTCTGCAGCGACAATCGAAGAGGTAATAGTTACCGCAAACAAACGCGAAGAGAGCATCAACGATGTTGGCATCACCGTATCGGCAATGTCCGGAGAGGTGATAGAGCAGCGCTTGATCAATGACCCTGTAAGTCTGGCTCAGAATATTCCCGGTCTGTCGCTCGCCCCCTCTAGCCACGGCACCCCTGTATATACCTTGCGTGGTGTAGGTTACAACGCCGATGTACTGGCAGCCTTCCCGGCAGTAAGCATCTACATGGATGAAGCGCCTATGCAGTTCCCTATCTTTGGCGCCAACTCCGTTTTTGATCTGGAGCGTGTGGAAGTACTGAAAGGTCCTCAGGGTATTATGTTTGGTCAAAACTCCACCGGTGGTGCAATCAACTATATTGCCGCCAAGCCAACCGATGAGTTCGAAGCAGGCATCACAGCCAGCTACGGTCGCTGGGACGAAACAACCTTAAGTGGTTATGTCAGTGGTCCCCTGTCTGATTCCGTTCGTGCCCGACTGGCCGTTAACGGGCAGCAAAGAGACGAGTGGCAGCGCAATTTCAGAACCGGTGATGAGCTGGGTAAGCAGGACTTTTTCGCTGCCCGCCTGATCGTTGAAGCTGATCTGAGCGAAAAACTGACCATGAGCATGAATATCAATGGCGCAAGTGACAAGAGCGATCCCCAGGGCAAACAGTTGATAGTACACAACCCTGCCTATCCCGGACTTGAAGGATTTATCAACCCTGACGCAGCAACTGTAGCTCTGTCTCCTACCAATGATGCCCGTGCCACTGACTGGGGCGACAAAGCTCTGGATCACTGGTCTGTAAGCAACGGCCGTCCCAAAGGCGATCGCGACCTGTCACAGTTTTCTGTACGTTTTAACTACGACATCTCTGATGAAGTGCAACTGGTTTTTCTGAGCACCTATAACCATCTCGAGCAGGACCCTGTTGTCGATCTGGATGGTTCCTACCTGCAGTACACCGACCTGCCCAAAGATGAAGGTCATATGGATTTTTATAACCAGGAAATCCGTATCTCAAATGCAAACGATGCCGGTGCCAAACTGCGTTGGACCGCTGGCGCCAACTATGACTCCGGCGATGTTGCTGAAGACCAGATCATTACCTATGCCGACAACTCACTGAGTCCGGCTAACGCTTTTGTCACTGGAGAATACGTTGAAGATTATCGAATTAACGCTTCAGGTATCGACTTCAAGGCAGACACTAAATCCTGGGCGGTTTTCGGTAATGTCGAATACGATATGAGCGAGAAGTTGACTCTGCGCGCCGGTGCTCGGTATACAGATTCAGATTTTGACACCACCATATGTAGCTATAGCCCCGGCGATGGCCACGTAGCAAACGAGTTCAGCCTGCTGGGCTTTTGGTTTACCGGTATAGAGTCGAACCTCAGCCAGACTGACTGTTACACCCTAAACGAGAACCTCGCTCCCGGCGACCCCTATGTCAACAAGCTTTCCGAAAATAACACTGCATGGAAAGTGGGTGCCGATTACCGTATCAACGAAGAGACCCTGTTCTATGCCAACATTTCCAAAGGCTATAAGTCAGGCAGCTTCCCTGCTGTAACTGCAGCCACTTTCCAGGAACTCAACCCGGCAACCCAGGAGTCTGTACTCTCTTATGAATTGGGTACCAAAGCCACTCTCCTCGATGGTGCCATGCAGTTGAATGCAGCTGTTTTCTATCAGGATTACAAAGACAAGCAGATTCAGGGCGCACTTGAGACTGCATTATTTGGTACTCTGCAGCAGTTGATCAATATTCCCAAGTCAACCATTGCCGGTGCGGAGATGGATATAGTTTGGGCTGCAACTGACGCTTTGACTATTTCTACTTCTATCAGCTATCTGGATACAGAGGTTAAGGAATACACCAATACCAATCTTGTTGGCACTAAAAATGACGATCATTCCGGCGACAAGCTGCCCTATGCTCCGGAACTGACTTTCATTCTGGACGTGGATTACACCGTACCCTTAGGAAATGGCGAGTTCTTCGCCGGAGCCACCTACAACTGGCAGGATGAGCAGGACACCTATATAGGTGGTAGCCGTGTCAATATTTATGATGCCGACAACGGGCTGCTGCGTACCACTACCGACCACCCTTATGTGATCGAAAGCTACAGCCTGGTTGATGCCCGTATCGGTTACCGCGGCCAGAACGGCGTGAGTGTTTCAGCCTGGGCCAAAAACCTCACAGACGAGTTTTATGTAACCAACTCCGTACTTTACAACGAGGTTAGCTACCAACTG
This sequence comes from Halioxenophilus sp. WMMB6, assembly GCF_033283405.1. Taxonomy (NCBI): domain Bacteria; kingdom Pseudomonadati; phylum Pseudomonadota; class Gammaproteobacteria; order Alteromonadales; family Alteromonadaceae; genus Halioxenophilus; species Halioxenophilus sp. WMMB6. The sequence continues at coordinate 21,263 of NZ_JAWMQR010000001.1, read as the reverse complement.
ACTGGCTTGCCGCGCACCTACGGTTTGACTGTTTCTTACAAATTCTAAGAAGCGGTATCTGCAACAAACTGCGCTATCCGGCCTCAGGGTCGGATAGCACATACTTCCGGTAACTAGCACCCACACATTGCACAGATCTGTGTAAACGAATGTGGAGCTAATAATAGAATACAAATGAGGTTTCAGCATGAGTGATTTTTTAGTGAACTTTCCTAACAGCACCATTGAGCCACCGATGACGGAAGAAGAAGCTGCTGTACGTGATGCCTGTAACAAATTTGCCAGGGAGGTTATGCGCCCTGCCGGTATCAAACTGGATAAGCTGAGCGCCGAAGAGATGATTGCTCCAGGATCCAAGTTCTGGGATGTAATGGAAGGCGCCAAAGATCTGGGGCTCAGCGTCAAAGCCATGGCTGAGATTGAGCCTGTGCAGCGTGCCCGTCTGTTTGCCATTGCCACTGAGGAAATGTCCTGGGGTGATGTAGGCCTCGCCGCCGCTGTTCTTGTGCAGAATATGCCGGCACTCTATGCCCTGATAGCTAATAATCAAGAGATGCTCGACTACTGTGATGGCAAGAGAGGCTGTTGGGCAATTACCGAACCCGACCACGGCTCAGACAATCTGGATCCGGGCAATACCTCAGCCCATCCCAAGGGTGAGATCAGTCGTCCCAACTGTGTAGCCCAGATTCAGGGCGACAAGATAATTATTAACGGGCAGAAATCCGCCTGGGTCTCCGGAGCCATGACTGCCGAGATCTGCGCCTTGTACTGCCATACCATTATTGATGGCCGCCCCCAGCAAGGCATCGCGGTAATAGTGCCACTGGACGCACCCGGAGTATCCCGAGGTAAACCCCTTGAGAAAATGGGTGCCCGTTGTCTGAACCAAGGCGAGCTGTTCTTCGACAACGTCGAAGTACCAATTTCTCACTTATTGGTAGGACCAGACCAGTACAAGGATTTCCTCCACCATACTCTGTCAAACGCTAACCCCTACACCGGGCTGGTGTTTGTCGGGGCCGGTCGTGCCGCCTATGAACTGGCATTGGCCTACGCCCACGATCGCAAAGCTGGTGGAGTACCACTGATCAAGCATCAGAATGTGCAGTACCGTCTATTCCATATGTTCCGCAAACTGGAGGCCGCTCGTGCCCTGCTGCACCGCACCCTGGCTTACAATGCCTCTGCGGAGACGCCGTCATTGATCGGTGCCTGCTCTTCTAAAATAACCGCAACCCAGTTCGGTTTTGAGGTGGCTAACGAAGCGTTGCAGATTTTTGGCGGAAATGGAATGACCAAAGAGTATCCGCTGGAAAAACTACTCCGCGATGCACGTGCCGGCTTGATTGCCGATGGCTGTAATGAGTTTCTGGCGATTGCCGGTGGCCGCCAGCTGATGAATTCTGATCTGTTCTAAATAAAATAAACAAACTGTATAAACAGAGGAAAATAATATGTCAGACCCAAAAGTTATTGTTCACGGCTGTGGTTATACCGGCAAACTGGCTGCAGAATATGTAGCTCGGCGCAATATCCCCTTTATCTTTCTCGGTCGCAATCCGGAAAAACTGGAAGCGTCGATGAAACTGATCGAAGAGCGTCTTGGCCGCAACTCCGGCGGCCAGATCGCTGTAGCAGAAAACACCAAAGAAGCCCTTCTGCCGATTTTCGAGAAGGCCGAAGTGGTAATCAACACCGTAGGCCCTTTCATGCAGTTGGGCGGTCCGGTTGTCGAAGCCTGTCTGGAGGGCGGCTGTCATTATCTGGATACCACCGGTGAGCAGGACTGGGGGCTTCTCTGTCAGGAAAAATGGGGCCAGGCTTTTGCTGATAAAGGCCTTTTGATCTCCCCGGCCAACTCCTTTATGTGGTGTGCCGGAGCGCTGGTATCTGAAGCTATGCTGGAGACTGACGGCATTGATACTCTGGAGATCATTTACGACATTCACAATGCACTGCCCTCCGTCGGTTCATCCCGCTCCTTCCTGCGAATGGTTACTGAACCCCAATACTATCTGGAGCAGAATGAACTTGTGGCTTGGCCGAAAGATGAAGTTTTCACCCGCGTAGTGCCCAACAAGCCCGCCCCCATCTTGACCCTGCCCTGGAGTGGTGGTTTTGAGCCGATCTGGTTCAAAGATGATCACCGTGTGCGCACCTGTAAAGTGCTGACTGGTTTTGGTGACCAGATGATGATGGATGTTGTGGCGTTGATCAAACAGATCCACAATGAATCAGCCAATCTCAGTGCGGAAGAGAAAGAGCGCATGACGAATGACATGGGTGACGACATCTCCAGCGGCGAGCCTGACAAAGACGATATGGACGTCCAGCGCAGCTATATCGCCTGTTACGGCAGTGGTCGACAGATTTCCAAGCAATTGGTTCTCAGTCTGGCCGCGCCCTATCAGTTTACCGGACAGATCTCAGCCCAAGCAGCCGAGCTGCTGATCAATGGGCAACTGAATAACCCCGGCTTCCAGTCTGCACCGCAAGCCTTCGGGCACAAGGTGCTGCTTGATAAGTTTAATGAAATGGGATACACAGATATCAACTAATTTCCCCCTCCCCTGTAGCCGTGCCAGCCTTTGGACTGGTGCGGTTTTTTTCCTGAAACCCTCTGTTACGCCCGTTGCCACACTAGCGCGTTGCCCTTATTATTGACACCAAATAACTATGCCGACCGCTTTTTAAAGCGCACAAGCAGATTCCGAGCTCTCTTTTACCAGTATGCAAATAGTCAAGAGTAAACTGTTACCCCCGAGATATTGCGGAAAAATACTTTCCCGGCCACGATTACAAAAGCTGGTTGCACCGGAAAATTTGCATAAGCTGACCTTTGTCCACGCACCGGCCGGGTTCGGTAAGACCACGCTTCTTTACCAGTGGCGCGATATCCTTCAGGAAAATGACTCCTGTGTGGCCTGGTATATGCTAGACGAGGGCGACAATGACTCGGTAACGTTCAAAGAGTATCTTGTCGCCAGCCTTGAATTGGCACTTGGAGATACCGGGAGTTCAAGTGATCTTGGCCGGGTTCAGGCTGATGATATCCGCTCACCGCCCTCTTTTATTACCAGTATTGTCAATGAGTTAGGAGCACTTGAACGAGAAATTGTCCTGATAATTGACGACTTCCATCTCGTTACAGATTCACGGGTGATTCAGAGTGTCTATGACCTAGTGAGTTATGCCCCACCGAATTTTCACCTGATTATCGCCAGCCGGGCCCTGCCCCAATTCTCTATATCCAATCTAGTCGTATATGGCCACGCATTGGAGCTGAATGGCAGAGCCCTGCGTCTCAATGAGGAGGAGATCAATAATTATCTTCAAGATGTTCAGGGAATCTCGTTGAGTGATGAAGAACGGGCAGATATCCTCTCCCAAACCGAAGGTTGGGCGGCGGGTTTGCATATGGCTTCGCTTGCAATCAGGCAAAAACAGCCCGGGGAAAGGGTCAATCTTAATATGGGACAGGGGTCTCTCGCCCTGCAGGACTTCCTGATTGAACAGGTACTGAACAAACAATCCCCGGAAATGAAGTCATTTTTGCTGAGTACTGCTTTCCTGCCGCGACTCAACGCCGAGATATGTAATGAAGTGGCCGGCGTCGACAATGCTAACGAAATGCTTGCTGAAGCTTCCAGTAAAGGCCTTTTTGTCGTACCTCTGGACGGCAACTGGTACCGCTACCACCATATTTTTTCAGCCTTTTTACAGGATTTTGCCAAGTCGCACTGTAAGGATATCCTCAGCGATATTGTCGCCAAATCCTGTAACTGGCTAGAAAGTCACAAACGCTTTCATGAGGCTGTGGTTCTCGCTCTGCAAGCCGAGGAGTATGAACTGGCAGAAGACTTTATCACCCGCTATGCGCTGGAACTGCTGCGCCGGGGCATGACCACAACCATGCTCAGCTGGCTCAGCCAGCTTCCAAAACCGATCAGTGAATGCGATCTTACCTTACAATTGTATGTGGCCTGGGCGATGGTTTTGGTAAGGAAGCCTGATGAAGCGAAGGCACTTCTCGATGGTATTGACGAAAAGAATGCCGACCGGGATCAGAACCTGAAAATCCACTCGGAAATTGCCCGCTATGGTGCTATGGCCTGGTCTGAGAATCAGAGTGACGCCAAAAAACGCATGAAGGAAATCTATGCAACGGGGCTGGTTCAGGACCCCTGGGACATAGCCGCCGTACACAATATCATCAGTTACTGCTGTACGGTGGATGGTGATATAGTCGAAGCAACCAAGGCTTACCAGAAGGTATTGCTTCATTCCAATGCACCCTACCCTATTATCTACAGTAAAGTACTGATGGGTATGTGTCTGAAAGCAAGAGGCCAATTACACGAGGCTGCGGCCCTTTTCGAGGACGCGATGATCCTGGCGGAAAATGAGAGTGCAGAGAACTCGGTCTCAACTTCTCTTGCATCTGCCAATCTGGCAGAAATTTTCTACGAGTGGAACGATCTGGCGGCTTGCAGTAACTTTGTTGAGCCGCGAATGGATGTTATCGATGAAACCAGCCTCAACGATGTATTGATTTCAGTCTACTCTTTTCTGGTGCGCGTTCGTGAACAGCAGCAGAATTACGGAGAAGCAACCAAGTTGATTCAGCACGCCCTTGAACTGGCCTACTCACAACCCTATGGTCTGCGCCTTGAAGCTGCACTACTTTTTGAAAGATTGTGCCTGTTGCTCAACAAAAGCTATCTGAAAGAGGCACAGGACCAACTCGCACAGATGGAAATGCGCTTTAAGAAAGAGGCCGGAGAAGATTCCTTTACATCCCATCAGGTGCAGAAACACTTTGCCAAAAGTCGTGCGCGGGTTCTGTTGGCACAAGGGGACTTCGGTGAGGCGAAAGAGATTATTCTGGAGTTGATTGGCACCGCGAAACAGGAAAACAAGCTCTACGACGTGCTCAAGCTTAGAGGTTTTCTTGCTATGCTGGTGTTCCTCAGTGGCGAAGTCGACGAGGCCTGCAAAATGCTGCACGAACTGCTGGCTGATACCTCACCTCACAACCTTATTCGCAGCTTTATTGACCTTGGAAAGTCTTTCCGCCAGCTATTTGTTCAGTATTTGCAAACATACTGGGGCACAGAATCAGAAACTGGCGAGACTTCTATCGACCACGCTTACATTAATCGTCTGCTGGAAGCCTTTGAAATCGATGAATTTCAACTGACCACTGTTGTAATGAACGATGATGAACAGGAAGCTAACCTGTTTGTTCGCTATGGACTGAGCGAGCGGCAGCAACAGATTATTGTCGCCATCGCCAAGGGGGAAACCAACAAACAGATTGCCTCATCAGCCAATATCTCTGTAGACACTATCAAATGGCATATGAAACAGATCTTTCAAAAGCTGGGCGTCAAAAACAGGACAGACGTGGTCCGTAAGGCTCACGAGCTTCGTATGATTTAAGGTGTATTAGTTCAGACCCAATCTGACAATTCCCCCTGAAAAAGCGAGGGTTACCGATTTTGATTGAAGGTGACGAAACCTTTAAACCAATCGTAACCAAGAGGCAACCCTCATTCTCCATACTACCGACAAGATCGTTAAACACAATGTCGGCGTGCTCAATTTAGCTGATATGTTCGGCAATATATTCAAAGCCTGCAAGATGATGGGCGTGCCTCGAAATACGTTCTATCGCTACAAAGAAGAAGTAAATGATGATGTTTCATAAAGCCGTAAGCCTCGCGGTTTTCGGCCATTTTTGTGTCTACATTTTTGTGTCTATAGTATTCACGATTGAATTATGTTCCGCGAATCTAATTGAAAGATCAGTTACTTACGCAGGGTATATATTTTTGTCCCGCATAAAGTACTGCATTAAATTTTCCGATTCGTTGGGAGCCGATTCATCAACAGATGGTTTCGATGCTAGAAAACCAGGCACCCAATAGTATGGCTCCTTTCAAATTAGTTGCAGTCACCTATTAACAGACCGCTGGAGATGGGACAGGTAATTCCGGTGCGAATCGACTGCACATTGCTGGTTCGTATGCTAATAAAAAGGATGACCATCAAGCTACGGTGACAGGTGTACCCGTAGCTTGATGGCCACCAAAACGACACGCTGGAGAGTGTGGGGTAAGAAATGTATCCGGGTGTCAGCGGCAGTTTTTCATACAGGTCAAGGCTCTTGGGGTTCCAAGAACTACAACCGTGACACCATAGGTCATTGGCTATGGTCGCAACTAGATCCGCTCAATAACGATGGCTGCGTCATTGCACCGGCCGCACACATCGTTACCAGGCCAGAAGTCTCATCCAGCCGCTCCAGCTCATCCAGCAGGGTGCCAACCATGCAGCCGGTTTCGCCAATGCGGTGGCCCAGGGCAATAGAACCGCGATTGACGTTGAGCTTGTCATGGGGAACATTGAGATTCCGCAAAAACTTCTGTCGGACTACGGCAAAGGCTTCGTAAACCTCAAACAGGTCGATATCACTAATGGGCATACCGGCTTTGCCCAGGACATTTTTTGGCTGCAGCCACCGGCGCGTTCAGAATATATTCTGGCTAATGCCCCATTTTGGCGATGGTCCAGGCTTTAGCACGCGGTTTAAGGCCATTTGCTTTAGCATATTCGGAGGAGGCGAGAATCAAAGCGCTAACTCCTGCACGATACGGCCTTCTATTTCCATAGTATTTGGTTCTACTTACCCTTCCATATCGGCGTTCGTTTTTCGACAAAGGCCATAGCGCCTTCTTTAGCGTCTTCGGAATTTTCGATTTCCGGCCAAAATTTATCGTTCATCATCCAACAGTCATTTTCATCACCGTCGCACGAATATTTTGCAATAGCGCGAGAAACCTTTACAGAAATCGGGGCATTACCAGCAATTTTCGCAGCCATATCCAGAGCTGTAGTCATTAGCTGTTCTTTAGGGACAACGCTATTAACCAAGCCATGGGCAAGTGCAATATCACTCCCTATCGGCTCACCCGTCAATAGCATTTGGTTTGCAATGACGGCGGGCAATCGTTTTGTCAGTCTAAACGCGCCTCCTGCACCTGCAATAATTCCCCGCCTAACTTCAGGAAGCCCAAAAATAGTTCCCTCCGCGGCAATTACCAGGTCGCAGGCTAACATGAGTTCCAAACCACCAGCCAACGCGGCACCATGTACAGCAGCGATGACCGGTTTTACTCGTTTCGCCGCAACAAACCCGGCAAACCGCCCTTCGCCCCTCAAGATATCTTGAGCCTCCCCAGAGGCGAAAGCCGCCAGGTCCATACCGGCGCAAAACAGTGGTCCATTTCCTGACAAAATGGCAACTCGCAATTTCGGATCCGACTCAAAGCGATTCAATGCTGATCGCAGCTCTCGGGTCATTTTCCCGTCAACGGCATTGCGACGCTCTGCCTTATCAAGGGTAATCAGTGCAATATGATCTTTTGTCTCAAATTGAATTGCCATACTTCAGCGCCTAATATGCGACCTCAAATAGTCCCGCGGCACCCATACCACCGCCGATACACATGGTTACCACAACGTACTTAACACCTCTTCGTCTGCCCTCTATAAGAGCATGACCAACTAATCTGGAGCCGGTCATACCATAAGGGTGGCCGATTGAGATACCGCCGCCATTAACATTATATTTTTCAGGATCAATATTTAAATAATCACGACAATACAACGCTTGCACAGCGAACGCCTCATTGAGCTCCCACAAACCAATATCATCAACATTCAGGTTATGCTGTTTCAGCAGTTTAGGGATGGCGTATACAGGGCCTATACCCATCTCTTCCGGTGCGCATCCAGCTACCGCCATTCCACGGTACATCCCCAGCGGGGTTATCCCTCTTTGGGAGGCCAATTTGCCATCCATCAAAATGCATGCAGATGCGCCATCCGACAGCTGACTGGCGTTGCCAGCCGTAACCACACCGCCGTCAATTACCGGGTTAAGCGAACGCAGTAACTCTATGGTAGATCCCGGTCTATTCCCTTCGTCTTTGTCCAGGGTAATCTGTTGTTCACTAACCTCACCGGTCTGCTTATCCTTAACCAACATCGTGGTAGAAAAAGGTACAATTTCGTCATCTAAAAGGCCTGTATCTTGCGCATTGGCAGTACGCTGCTGCGACTGCAATGCATATTGGTCTTGAGCCTCTCGGCTAATCCCATATTTTTTTGCGACAAATTCAGCGGTTTGCAGCATCGGCATGTAAGCAGTGGCCACATTGGCAATAACATTGGGATCCTGTTCCTCAGCCACCCAATTCATATAATGCTCTTGAACAGCCGAGATATTTTCTTGTCCTCCAGCCGCAACCACATCCATGCCATCGACAATTATTTGCTTTGCAGCAGTGGCAATTGCCATTAACCCTGACGAACATTGACGATCCATAGTCTGGGCGGACACTGACAGCGGGACGCCTGCCGCAAACAATGAATTGCGTGCCACGTTCATTCCGGCTGTGCCTCCTGAGAGAACAGTACCGAGAACAAAGTCTTCGATCTCTGCAGCTTCAATACCAGCGCGCTGAATGGCATGATTAAGAACATGACCGGTCATTGATGGTGATTTGGTCGCATTTAAACCACCTCGGTAAGCTTTTCCGATAGCGGTTCTGGCAGTACTTACAATTACAGCATCTCTCATTTGCTTTCTCCTCTCGTGCTACTACTCAACGCACCAATCAGTTAATTTTCCACCATTTACCGCCAACTCTCTCAGCAGGGGAGATACCGTCCAATAACCATGGTCGTTACCATAGAAATCAGCGTAATAATCGAGTCGCTCGACAATATTGCTCAAACCGATCTCGTCAGCCATAAATAAAGGGCCTCCCCGCCATGCGGGGAAGCCGTAACCAGAAGTCCAGATCACATCAATATCACTCGCCCGATAGGTAATTCGCTCGGCCATAATAGCAGCAGCCTCGTTGATCATTGGGTACAGCAAGCGCTCAAAAACTTCCTGATCACTTACCTCCCGCTGAGCAACACCATACTTCGCCGCCAAATCACTTGCCAATTGCGCTGTCTTTTCAGACGCAACAGGCTGACGATTTTCATAACGATAATAGCCTTGTCCGGTTTTTTGCCCATGATCACCCATCTCATTCAGTGTTCTACACAACACCCTATACGCTGGATCAGCAGGACCAGTACCACTCTTTAACCATTCGATGACAGTGAGCGCGCCTACATCGACGCCGGCCATATCCAACATCCGATTTGGTCCCATAGCCATACCTAAATACTGCGGAGATTGAATGACATAATCTATACGCTCCGCAGTGACACCCTCGAGCTGCATCATCTCATTTTCTCTCATATAGACTTCGGCCATTCGGTTGCCGATAAACCCATAGCAAACGCCACATACAACAGGCACCTTGCCAATCTTGCTTGCGAGACTCATGACTGTCTGGAGCGTGTCTGATTGGGTTTGAGCTCCTCGCACCACTTCCAATAGACGCATAATGTGCGCGGGGCTAAAGAAATGCGTACCTATAAAATCGCCGGCTCGCCCTGTGGCGGCAGCGATCTTATCGACGTCCAAGGTTGATGTATTGGTTGCTATTATCGCTCCTGGTTTGCATATTTTCCCCAGCTGCGTGGCAATATCCAGTTTGAGGTCCATATTTTCAAACACTGCCTCGATGATCAACTCGCAATCGTTAACCGAGTTAATATCTCGTGAAAACTCAGTGCGGGATCGAATATCTGCAGCCGACTCTTCCGTCATTCGTCCACGTCGTATCGCGGACTGGTGATTACCCTCGATGATATCTTTTCCGCGCTGAATACCCGCTTCGCTTGCATCGACAATAGTCACAGGAAAACCTGCGTTTAGAAATGCCGTAGCAATACCGGCACCCATGGTACCGGCACCGATCACACCAATTTTCTTCACTTTTATCGCGGCGCTATCGGCAGACAAACTAGGAATCTTGCGGGCCTCTCGCTCTGCGATAAAACCATAGCGGAGCGCCTTGGAAGGGCTCGACTTCAGTAGCTCGAGAAACCACTTTTTCTCAATGTCGATAGCGTCCTGAAACTCTTCATGAACCGCTGCTGTTAGTGTTTCACTTATTGCAGCTATAGCAGGCAGCCAGCTTTGAGATTTGGCACTGATCTCTAGCGGAGCCAAAATACTTCTCGCCTCGCCGAGATCAGCAATACTCAATTTATCAGTGTGGCGATACGGCCCTTTGTTAACGACTAAATCTCGAACCTGCTGTTTAGCAACTTCGGTCTCATCAGCACCAACGGTCGCATCAATAAGACCACTTGCCAACGCTGCTTCGCAGTCAATGGGTTTTCCGGATATGATCATATCGGTGGCCTTACGCAGCCCAACTAAACGCGGAAGATTTTGCGTGCCAAATGAACCTGGAATCAAACCTAATGAAATTTCTGGCATACCAAATTTGGTACCGCGTCTGGCGACACGGCCTTGGCAGGCCATGGCCAACTCCAGGCCGCCACCAAGAACTGTACCAAATAATGCTGCGACAATCGGACGCTCGCTGTGCAGAATTGACATCAAAAGGCTATTAAAAGGGTCTGTCGAAAAATCCGGTTCATTAAAGGCGGCTAAATCACCGCCAGCAATGAATGTTCGTCCCTGGCACTCAAAAACAGCACCGATAGCATCGGCATCAGCATTAAACTCATCTAAGGAAAGTTTCAGGTCGGCAATAAGATTAGAGTTGATAGCATTAACTGGTGGATTATTAATGGTGATGACAGCCACGTCATCAACTCGGGAATAGCTTACTATTCGCATACCTGAGACCTTAACGTAAATTAACCTAAATTATTAGATACTGTACGATTCGAGCGTAGCGGCCAAAATAACTCTTTGGCCGCCAGTTGGTATACGGAAATACCAATACGCTTTCCCCTGAAATCTTCGGACTTTTCAATACCCTTACGAATATAAATACAGCTATGACGGAAAGCGTGCGATAAAACCATTTCCATCTCGAGTAATTCGTAAAACCGAAAATCCAGCTCTCGTTCATTCAATATGGCGTGCACAGCAGAACTCCTAACGCGCATTATAATAACGAGCGCTCGTTCGATTTATAATGGATTTTATTGTATTTTCAAATAATGTCAATTATGAAAGCGATATTAGCCAAGGACATAAACATGAAAAAACAGTGAAAAGAAATTTCCTCGTATGGTCGACAATCTTTCCTACAAGGCTTTTTTGAAGTTATCTCCAGCTTCCGATAACTGGATTTACTAGACAATCTATTCCCTGCACAGCGATCAGATTTCATTGGGAAATTAACAGCATGTCACCAAAATGAGGGGTTTACTTCGTTAGCTGAAAGTTCATCCATCACCTTCGTCCTCAATAACGCTCGATTCGTACAAAATGGTCGATTCGATTTACATATGACAAGGGAATGCTTTCGTAGCTCACAACATGGGCTAACATGCAGGGTGGATGGTTGTCAGTTACTTTACAGGAATCCTTTCCGACAAAATAAAAAGGCCCGTCAAAAGACGGCCTTTTCGACAGGCTCTCGCGGTTGGAATCAAGTAGAGAAACCACCGTCTACCATATAGACACTGCCGGTGCAGTAACAGCTTTCGTCTGAGGCCAGAAACAGCATCATATTGGCCACTTCTTCCGGCAATCCGTAACGCCCCATAGGGATCATTTCATGAACAATTTCTTTAAACTTCTGTCCGTCACCGGGGACAAATCCCTCTTCAATTGAGCGCATCATGCGGGTTTCGATACAACCGGGATTGACCGTATTGATACGGATATTGTCAGCGGCGTATTCCAATGCCGCACAACGCATCATGCCGATAACCGCATGTTTACTGGTATTGTAGGGCGAATGACCCGCTGTACCGTTAACACCGGCAATTGAAGAGGTGATCATAATGCTACCGCCCCCGTTGCCCTGCATGACCGGCACAACATGGCGTAGTCCAAGCCAGACGCCAACTACATTGATTTCAATAACAGTCCGGAAATTTTCCACTTCGGTATCAACAATATTGCCCACTTTACCTTCGATGCCGGCATTGGCGACAAATACATCAATGGTTCCAAATTTAGAAACAGTCTGACCGACCATGTTTTTTACGTGCACTTCTTTAGTGACATCACAAACGACAGAGCTTACGCTGTTGGAATCAATTTCAGCACAAACTTTTTCCAGCTGTTCGCCATCGATATCGGCCAGCATGACTTTGGCGCCCTGGGCTAGGAACAACTTTGCCGTCGCCAAGCCAATACCACCGCAGCCACCTGTAATCAGTGCAACTTTATTGTGTAATCGCACTATTTTCTCCTTATTAGGTATATGACTAGAAAGATTATAAGGTCTCTGTAAAAGGAACAGAACTACTCTCTCGGGTAAATTTGGGGTAGGAATGTAGTTCCCCAGATGCAGTAATTCAGGCCTGATTTGACAGTTGCCGATTTTTCAGAATGTGTCTGTCAGGACAAATTCAGTTCAAGAACTTTTCCTTCCAGGTCTGTTTGCTATCACGCAAGGTGGCCATCTGCGTTCTGCCACAGCACTTCTTGACCTGAGACGTACGCTAATTTTTGTAGTAATCCAGACAGATGTCCGGATAGGCTTGTGGCTCTTCCAGAGTGCTAAAGATTTTTGGTGTCAATGCAAACAGATAGAATTACTGAAAGAAAGTTCTATGGAAGCGTTCACGGATCCCGTTTGTCTGTCGGTGACGAACTTTAGTTCGAGTATGCTCAATATCGTTAATAGATAGACACCGTTGGTAATCATCGCTTTCTGCCTTGCCACAGAACCCTGCTCCCCGATCTGTTGGGATAAGAAAGCTCCTCCGTGACGCAGAACGGCAGTACACGGTCATTGATTAGATCGGCTGCTGTGAAGGGTATTCTGGTTGTGTAGAGCTTACAGTGAGCGACCCTGGCATAGGTATCGAGATAGGGTTGCTGATACACCCGGCTCACTCCTTTGAAGGTGCCGACGTAGAAGGTGTCTTGTGAGCCCAGATAACCGGGATGTGCGGTATTAATCTAGCCGCAGGCCTCGTCATCCAGCTTCTTGCGCTCCAGCGCCTGCAGCTGGGATTCGGCCAGGATCACGTCTTCTTCGGCGACCTTATCTTCCAAAGCCCTCAGCCGTAATTTGAATTTGGCCAGATCATGTCGAAGCCCGATTGAGCCCACGCCGCTCCGAGAACATCGACGGCCACGGCATTGACTCCGATAGCTACGGCTTCGACGCAAAAGACGATGTCACCAGAATTGAAGCCTGGGCTTCTACTTGGGCTATTCGCCAATTTCAGAAAATTGGCGGCGCCAGCGTTACTGTGTGGCGTGAACTACGGCGACTAGATGCCCAAACAATCGTAAGCGCCGAAGCAACCACACCCTGTGGTAACAACGTCCTTCAATTAACCTCCGAGTAAATCAAACTCGGAGGGCATCATGGCCAGACAGTCACGCCAGCAATGGCAATCACTCATCGCGGAATTCGAAGTCAGCGGACAAACACAAACCGAATTTTGCAAACAGCGCAATCTCAACCCAAAATACTTCAGCCTCAAACGCAGTAAACTGATTGTAAAGGATGTCACCGACGTTCCGGCATTCACTGAGGTCAAATTGGAGCAACCCAGAGTTAGCTACTTTGCTATCGAATTGGAGTTTGGAAAGGTTACCATAAAAATATCGAACTCCACTCCGGTAGCGTATCTCGCTGATGTGATACGAGCCTTGGTATGATCGAATGGCGCAATGATATTCCAATCTATCTTCATAAGGCACCCGTTGACTTCCGAAAGTCGATCAATGGCTTATCTGTCATAGTAGCCGATTCGATAGCGCTGCCGATAACAAGAGCCAACTTGTTCGTCTTCTGTAATAAATCTCGGCGACAGTTCAAAGTGCTTTACTGGGATCAGACAGGCTTCGCGCTTTGGCAAAAACGGCTGGAGCGAGACAAATTTAAATGGCCTCGTCTGGGAGGCAATGAAATTATCACACTCAACCATGAGCAGTGGTATTGGTTACTCAGAGGCTTTGATATTAGCAAAATTAATCCCTATTTACCGATTTACTATCGAGACATTGTCTAAGCTCGAGTAAAATAGCGGCCATGAATGATTCGGCTGCTTTACAAAAAGAGATCGAAACTCTACGCGAACAGTTATCTGAAAAAGATAACGAGATCTCTCGGCGCGACTCACAGTTGGCCGCATTAAAAGAAGAAATTCAACGGCTCTTATTACAGCGCTTTGGCCGCTCCTCAGAAAAGGTATCAGCCGACCAATTAGGCCTTTTTAATGAAGCCGAAGAGTTGGCCATTGAAGAGGTGCTCGAGCAAACCGAAGCCACCACAGTAAAAAGCCACGAACAACAATCTCGCCCGCGCATCAGTATTCCCACTGAATTACCCCGTGAAGAGATCATTCACGACCTACCTGAGTCTGAAAAACTCTGTCCCAAAGACGGTACCGCTCTGGAAGTTATCGGCAGTGAAGATCACGAACAGCTCGATATTATTCCAGCACAAATCAAAGTACTTGTGCATCGCCGTTTAAAATACGCTTGTCCTTGCTGTGAGCAACATATTGTAACAGCGGCTAAGCCCAAGCAGCCCATCGAGAAAAGCATCGCCAACCCGGGGTTACTTGCCTATATCGCCGTGCAAAAATACGCCGATGCCTTACCGCTGTATCGCCAAAGCGAAATGTTTAAGCGCATTGGCATTGCGTTAGATCGAACCAATCTCGCCAACTGTACAGGTTTGTTGCTCCTGCAAAACCTGCATTTCCGCCATCCATGGCGGTCATGGTAAAGTGCGGTGAGTTAGTGCAACCACAGATCAACCTACTCACGGAACACTTCCAGCAACAGCCGCTGATTCACATGGATGAGACCACACTGCAAGTGCTGGATGAGCCCGGTAAACCGGCAGAAAGCAAAAGCTACTTATGGCTAATGGCCATCTTCGGCGTGCAGTCAGCGATGGTTTACCACTACCGAGACAACCGGTCTGACCAATCAAACCCGTGCCATCATGGCCGATGGTTACGAGGGTTATCAAAAAGTCTGCGATACCTACCACATCCAACGCTTAGGTTGCTGGGCGCATGCCCGCCGTAAGTTCGTTGAGGCACAAAAACTGCAGAAAAAGACCGGTAAAGCCGATCAAGCATTGGCATTTATCCAAAATCTCTACGCGATAGAAAAACGCATAAAAGACCTGCCGCCCGACGAACGCTATCGAACCCGCCAGCAAGAGGCGGCTCCAATTATTGAGAAATTCAAGGCTTGGAAAGAGAAAAGCCTCAACACCGTATTGCCGACCACAGCCCTGGGTAAAGCGTTAACCTATTTAAATAACCAATGGAACGCTTGGTCGGCTATCTAGATGACGGCAATTAGCCGATAGACAACAACCCGGCTGAAAGGGCGATACGCCCGTTCACCATTGGCCGGAAAAACTGGTTTTTAGTAAAAGCCAGGCATGCGCTAAGGCCAGTGCCAATCTATACAGCCTAATCGAAACGGCAAAAGCTAATGACCTAAATGTGTATGAGTACCTGAGATACATTTTTAAAGAGCTGCCCAGCGCGCAAAGCGTTGAGGATATTGAAGCTTTACGTCCATGGAACGTGTCACGTGGCTAGGGTGTAGTTGGTTGGGCGCTTACCTGGCGGTTAAGAGAAAAGGCCCCATCCTTACGGAGCTCTAAACCTGGGATGGGGTACTGTGGCCGGATTGATGGCCTACATCCCTGTAGGCCATCCTTCGGGCTGCCTTCGGCAGTGGCAATTCGTTCCAGACGAATTGCTGAACCGGGTCTAAGCCTCAAATTCGGCCTCTTTGGCCGTATAAAAGAAAAGGGCCCATCCTTACGGAGTTCTATACCTGGGATGGGGTACTGTGGCCGGATTGATGGCCTACATCCCTGTAGGCCACCCTTCGGGCTGCCTCCGGCAGTGGCAATTCGTTCCAGGCGAATTGCTGAACCGGGTCTAAGCCTCAAATTCGGCCTCTTTGGCCGTATAAAAGAAAAGGGCCCATCCTTACGGAGTTCTATACCTGGGATGGGGTACTGTGGCCGGATTGATGGCCTACATCCCTGTAGGCCACCCTTCGGGCTGCCTTCGGCAGTGGCAATTCGTTCCAGACGAATTGCTGAACCGGGTCTAAGCCTCAAATTCGGCCTCTTTGGCCGTATAAAAGAAAAGGGCCCATCCTTGCGGAGCTCTAAACCTGTTATGGAGCATTGTGGCCGGATTGATGGCCTACATCCCTGTAGGCCACCCTTCGGGCTGCCTTTGGCAGTGGCAATTCGTTCCAGACGAATTGCTGAACCGGGTCTAAGCCTCAAATTCGGCCTCTTTGGCCATATAAAAGAAAAGGGCCCATCCTTGCGGAGCTCTAAACCTGTTATGGGGCATTGTGGCCGGATTGATGGCCTACATCCCTGTAGGCCACCCTTCGGGCTGCCTTCGGCAGTGGCAATTCGTTCCAGACGAATTGCTGAACCGGGTCTAAGCCTCAAATTCGGCCTCTTTGGCCATATAAAAGAAAAGGGCCCATCCTTACGGAGTTCTATATCTGGGATGGGGCACTGTGGCCGGATTGATGGCCTACATCCCT
The DNA here is from genome assembly GCF_033283405.1 of Halioxenophilus sp. WMMB6. Taxonomy (NCBI): domain Bacteria; kingdom Pseudomonadati; phylum Pseudomonadota; class Gammaproteobacteria; order Alteromonadales; family Alteromonadaceae; genus Halioxenophilus; species Halioxenophilus sp. WMMB6. The sequence goes on along the minus strand of NZ_JAWMQR010000001.1, from coordinate 4,627 downwards.
GTAGGCCACCCTTCGGGCTGCCTTCGGCAGTGGCAATTCGTTCCAGACGAATTGCTGAACCGGGTCTAAGCCTCAAATTCGGCCTCTTTGGCCGTATAAAAGAAAAGGGCCCATCCTTACGGATGAGCCCTTTTCTTTTAATTGGTCGGAGTGGCCGGATTTGAACCGACGACCACCACACCCCCAGTGTGGTGCGCTACCAGGCTGCGCTACACTCCGTGCTGTTTACCGGCCATTTCTGCTTTGCCGGTGATCTGCTTAACTGCTTGTTTTGCAAGGGGTTTAGCAGAGCGCGGAATCATACTATTTTGAGCCGGTTTTGCAACCGGAATCTCAATTTTTTAGTACCGCGAGGACCTCTTCCAGCTCAACGATCATCTGTTGAACGATTTGCTTAAATTGTGACGAGTCGTCAGCGGCCTGCTCGCCGGTCATGCGCTGGCGGGCACCATTGATGGTAAAGCCCTGATCGTAGAGCAGAGCACGGATTTGACGAATGGTGATGACATCCTGCCGTTGATAGTAACGGCGGTTACCGCGACGTTTTACCGGCTTTAACTGAGGAAATTCCTGCTCCCAGTAGCGCAAAACGTGAGGTTTAACAGCACACAACTCGCTGACTTCACCGATTGTGAAATAGCGTTTTGCCGGGATAACCGGCAATTCGTCATTGTGGCTTGGTTCCAGCATAGGCTTCTACCCTTGCCTTTAGTTTCTGGCCCGGCTTAAAAGTGACAACCCGTCTGGCGGAGATTGGGATCTCCTCTCCGGTTTTGGGGTTGCGACCGGGCCTTTGGCTTTTATCTCTTAGGTCAAAGTTGCCGAAGCCGGACAACTTGACCTGCTCATTGCACTCCAGTGCGGTGCGTATCTCTTCGAAGAAGACTTCCACCAGCTCTTTCGCTTCACGCTTATTGAAGCCAAGATCTTCGTACAGTAGTTCTGCCAAATCCGCTTTTGTTAACGCTCCAGACATAACAGTGTAGCCCTGTTGCTTGGCGGCCGCTGGATTTATTACCTTTGTGCCGCGTTTAGCTTCTCCTCCAGATATTTGACAACCGCGTCGACGGAGGCGCCGATCTGTTCGTCTGTAAGAGTGCTCGAAGGATGCTGGAAGGTCAAGCCCAAAGCAACACTTTTTCTTTGTGTATCAATGCCTTTGCCCTCATATACGTCAAAAATCTTTAACTCTGTGAGGTACTTCCCGGCCGCCTCGCGAGTACATTGCTGCAGCTGCGCGGCGGTCACATCCCGATCAACGATAACGGCGATATCACGGCGCACTTCAGGAAATTTAGACAGAGGGGCAAAAACAGGTGTTGAAGTCTCGATCAGAGCGGCCTGCACCACCTCAAACAGGTAGACCGGCTTCTCCAGCCCCAACTGCCGCTGTAACTGTGGGTGCAGGGCGCCAATCACACCCACCACCGAGCCATTGCGACGCAGCTCGGCCGTCTGGCCTGGGTGCAGTGCCGGGTGGCTGCCCGGCGCGAATTCAAACTGCGAGAGGCCAGCCAGAGCCAATAACGCCTCCAGGTCCCCTTTTAGATCGTAGAAATCGACCGCTTCAGATTTACCAAACCAGGACTCGTCCGCGCGCGGGCCATAGACCACCGCCGCCAGCACGGGAGTCTGTACCAGTTTCTCCAGGCTGCCGTCGGGCGAGACGAATTTAAGCCCGGCTTCGAACAACCGCACCCGCGGTTGCTGGCGATTGGCGTTGTACTGCACGGCTGAGAGCAGGCCCGGCCAAAGCGTGGTGCGCATCACCGACATATCGGCGCTGATGGGGTTCTGCAGGGGAATCGGGCACCCTTCCGGGTTGACCAACGCCTCCAGCTTGGCATCGACGAAACTGTAGCAGACAGCCTCTTGATAGCCGCGATTAGTCAGCCCCTTTTTCAGGCTGGTCAGGCTGAGCTTGTCTTCCGAGTGGCTCTCCATGGCCATGGGCACGGTCATGGTGGTGGTGGGCAGGTTGTTGTAGCCATAGACCCGGGCCAGCTCTTCGAGCAGATCGGCCTCGATGCTGATATCAAAGCGGTAACTGGGCACAGTGAAGGTCCAGCCATCGTCGTCGGTTGCGCTGAGCTCGAGCCCCAAGCGGGTGAGGATATCGATCACCTCGTCATCCGCCAGGCTGAAGCCCAGGCCGGCCAGAATACGGCGGCGGCGCAGCTGCACGGTGGCCGGGGTGGGCACCAAGTCATTCTCGGCCAGTACCACAGGTCCAGCCTCGCCACCGACAATCTCTAGGATGAGCTGGGTAGCGCGCTCAATAGCGTGCGCCTGCAGTTGGTAGTCAACTCCGCGCTCAAAGCGGTGGGAGGAGTCGGTGTGCAGGCCAAAACGGCGCGCCTTGCCGGAGATGGCGATAGGATCAAAGTAGGCCGACTCCAGCAATATGTGCTGGGTGCCTTCGCTCACCGCGCTGGGGTCGCCGCCCATGATACCGGCCAAAGCCAGGGGCGACTCAGCATCGGCGATCACCATTAAATCGGGCTCCAGGGTGATCTCCTGGCCGTTCAGCAGCGCCAGCTTCTCTCCCGCTTCAGCCATACGCACATTGATACCGCCATTGATCTTCTCCAGGTCGAAGGCGTGCATGGGCTGGCCAAGTTCAAGCAGGATGTAGTTGGTGACATCGACGATGGCGTCGATGCTGCGCAAGCCACTGCGACGCAGCTTCTCCTGCAGCCATTTGGGGCTGGGCTTGGTGACATCCACATTGCGAATAATCCGCCCGGCGTAGCGGGAACAGGAAGCGCCGGCGTTGAGCTGCACACTGGGTGCATCGCTGATACTGGCCGCAACCGGGGTAATTTCCGGCCCTTTTACCGGTGCCTTGTTCAGCACACCCACTTCGCGGGCGATACCGGCAATACTCAGGCAGTCGCTGCGGTTGGGGGTAAGATCCACCTCTATGCACTGGTCGTTCAGTGCCAGGTACTCGTTCAGGCTGACCCCCGCCGGAGCATCCACCGGCAGCTCCCACAGGCCGCTGTTATCCTCGCCTAGTTGCAGCTCTGTTTGCGAACAGAGCATGCCGTGGGACTCCACCCCGCGCAGCTTCGCCTTTTTAATCTTGAAGGGCTTGCCATCTTCACCCGGCGGCAGAGCCGCACCCACGGTGGCAAACGGAATTTTAATACCGGGGCGGGCATTGGGCGCGCCACACACCACCTGCTGCAGCCCTTCAGCCAGGCCCGCTACCTGGCAAACCCGCAGTTTGTCGGCATCTGGGTGCTGCTCGGTGCTGATAATTTCACCCACAATCACCCCCGGCAGGTCGGCACCCGCCGGCTCCACGCCGTCCACTTCCAGGCCGGCCATGGTTATTTGGTCCACTAACTGCTGGGTATCGATTGCTGGGTTTACCCACTCACGCAGCCAAGATTCTGAAAATTTCATATCGAGTCCGTTGTTGTCTCTTTCGCTCTACTTTCCGCCACCAACCGGGGCGGCACGGGTCACTTCTCGGTCGCGTTGGGCGTTAGTTAAACTGCCGCAGAAAACGCAGGTCGTTCTCGAAGAAGAGACGCAGGTCATTTACCTGATAACGTAGCATCGCCAGGCGCTCCACACCCAGGCCAAAGGCGAAACCGGAGTAGGCCTCTGGGTCGATGCCACTGGTGGTCAATACGTTGGGGTGCACCACGCCACAGCCGCCTATCTCCAGCCAACCGGTTTTACTGGCTTCCCAGGCGATATCCACTTCGGCGGAGGGCTCGGTGAAGGGGAAGAAGGAGGGGCGGAAGCGTACTTCGAGATCATCCTTCTCAAAGAAGGCGCGCAGGAACTGCACAATAATCCCTTTCAAGTCGGCAAAGCTGATGTTCTCGTCAATCACCAGTCCTTCCACCTGATGGAACATGGGTGTGTGCGTCTGATCGGAGTCGCAACGGTAAACCCGCCCGGGGCAGATGGCATAGATAGGCGGCTTTTGGGTCTCCATGGTTCGTACCTGCACCGGCGAGGTGTGGGTACGCAACACATGGTTTTCATCAATGTAGAAGGTGTCGTGCATGGCCCGCGCCGGGTGATGCGGCGGAATATTGAGGGCATCGAAGTTGTGGTAGTTGTCTTCAATCTCTGGCCCCTGCTCAACGCGGTAACCAATACTGGTGAAGATGCTTTCAATACGCTCCAGGGTGCGGGTCACCGGGTGTAGGCCACCGGTTGCCTGTGAACGGCCTGGCAACGTGATATCGATGGTTTCAGCAGCCAGCTTTTCGGCAATCGCCGCCTGCTCTAATTGGTCTTTGCGGTTGTTGATCTGCTCAGCAACGGCCTCTTTCGCTTCGTTGATTTTAGCTCCGGCCGCAGGGCGCTCCTCGGCGCTCAGCTTGCCCAGCCCCTTCAACAGCGCAGTAATCTGCCCTTTCTTACCCAAGTACTCAACGCGCACGTGATCCAGGCTTGCCAGGTCATTGGCCTTGGCGACCAAATCCAGCGCTTCCTGAGTGAGCGCCGATAGGTTTTCCATGATGTTCTCCTCTTTGTTTACCTACTGAAGGCAATAATCGTCCTGATGATTGCCTTCGTCGCGTCGAAAAACTCGGCGTAATTGCGTCGAATTTCTGGGTTTTTCGACGCTCGCAAAAGCTTTCAGCTTTTGGCAATGCTC